>NZ_JBDQQQ010000004.1:91969-327264 GCF_039888695.1 Flavobacterium sp. CAU 1735
TCAAAATAACACAAACTTCTTTTCTCTAGTCTCTCCAATTTAAAACAGCCCAAAGTGTTATCCGGTACAGCACATTCAAAATTTAAAATCCAACATTCAAAATAACACAAACTTCTTTTCTCTAGTCTCTCCAATTTAAAACAGCCCAAAGTGTTATCCGGTACAGCACATTCAAAATTTAAAATCCAACATTCAAAATAACACAAACTTCTTTTCTCTTGTCTCTCCAATTTAAAACAGCCCAAAGTGTTATCCGGCACAGCACATTTAAAATTTAAAATCTAACATTCAAAATAACACAAACGTATCCGGTACAACCATTCAAAATTTAAAATCCAACATTCAAAATAACACAAACTTCTTTTCTCTTTTTTCTTGTCTCTTTACTCTAAAACAAATTTCCCCGGCGTGATTCCAAATTTTTTCCTGAAAGCGGTTATAAAGTGCTGAACGTACTCGTAGCCGCAATAATCTGCCACCTCAGCAATAGTACGTTTCTGATCCAGTAAAAGGTGTTTTGCTTTTTGCATACGCAACTCGTGCAGATATCCGAAAACCGTCGTATTAAAAACCTCTTTAAACCCTTTTTTCAACTTAAAATCGTTTAAGCCCACTTCGTGCGCCAATTCGACCAACGTATACGGATTACTGATATTCTGTTCCAGTAACGTCCTCGCGTAATGTATTTTTTCGATATCCTGCGCTTTCATCGACTGCTTTTTTTCGGACGATTGTTGTTCCAGCTGCGCTACCTGTAACATAAACAATTCGATTGCCTTTGACTCGATAAACAACCTTTTGAGCAAACCGGAATGCTTACTGTTGATGATCTCCGAAATGATACGGTTCATTTGTGGTGTAATACTCATATTCTGCTTACTCACCATCGTCATGGCGCCTTTTTCTATAGCTGAGAAAAAAGCCTCCATACCCGGATTTCCGATACTCGCAAAACGCTTAAAATAATCTTCCGTAAAATGAACCTCAAAAAACTCGTTGGTTTCATTTTGCTTTTTAAAATTAAAGAACCCTTCGAAATCTTTGGCATACATCAGATTGTGTTCCTGCGGTTTAAAATGGAATAACTCACGGGAATGTTTTGTCGTAGCCATACTGTTTCCGGTAAGTGCAAAATGCATTTCCACGACCGAATAATTACTCTCTACCTTTAACGAAAGATCTTCTTTAACACGCGTATGTCCTTTGGTTATATGAATGCCTTCAAACCACAAATCCAGAATATCGGAAGAACCGAATTTCGGATGTTCGATCGAAATACGCTTCTCATTATATGCTTCTTCACTTTTAAAATTCTGAGGTAATTCCCGTTCCAACAATATATCGTTCAGATCGGTATTGGTAATCGTCATTTTCATAAATAATCCGTTTTGAGTAATTGATAATCCGTTTTGAGTACACCTTAAAAACAGATAAAACAGAACTTTGTCAAAGATATAATTTATTTAGAAACAATCTAAATAATAAATTAAATAACCGCGAGACGTATGGCAAAGAAAGAAAATAAAGCGCAACACATTATTAATGCTACGTTAAAAGTAAAGCACAAAACCTATATAACACCCCATTATCTGAGAATTACATTAACCGGCGTGGATGTCCCAAGATTTGCTGCCGCGACTGTTGGAGAAAACAATAAAATTTTTATCCCGCCGGCTGGTGTAACGGAAATTCATTTTCCAACCTTCGAAAACGGTAAATGGCTACCGTTACCGCCTGAAGTTAGTCCGGCTGTGCGCACCTATACACATCGGGGCATCGATTTGGAAAAAAACGAGATGTATATCGATTTTGTAGCGCATGGTGATAACGGACCGGCATCGGCCTGGGCGATGCATGCCAAAGAAGGCGATCCGCTGGGAATAGCCATGTACGGTTTAAAAACGGAACTCTATCCGGAAGCCGACTGGTATTTACTGGCCGGTGACGCCACCGCAATTCCGGTAATCAGTGCGATCCTGGAAGACCTTCCGGAAAATACCCAAGGCGTAGCCCATATTCTGGTTGAAAGTCCACAGGAAATCCAACCGATTCAAACCCGTTCGAAAGTGGTTCTGAACTGGCATTTTTACGGTGAAAATTTGCAAAATACCATCCTCGAAGACCGTATTCGGGAAATAGCGTTGCCCGAAGCCACTACGCGTCGTTTTGGGTATGTCGCTGCCGAATTTTCGGCTGTTAAAGCCATACGCAATTACCTCCGCAAAGAACTAAACTGGACAAAAGAAGAATTATATGCCTATTCCTATTGGAAATTCGGAACAAGCGAAGAGCAATCGGCTACAGAACGCCGTGCAGAACACCAATCCGTATAGGAATTTACCCTAACACGCAATCATGAAACTATTTAAAACAGCCACTACCACTATTACGCGATTTGATATCCGATTTGAGAACGTCTCCTTTGGTTATATCAAAGATCATAACATTGTAAACCGTGTGTCTTTTTACGTAAAAGATCAAAATACTGTGGCCTTGGTAGGTGCTACCGGTTCGGGTAAAACCACTCTTACCGGTTTAATTTCCCGAATGTGGGATCCCAAAAAAGGACGTATTAAAATTGGAGGTGTTCCTATTTCCCGTATGCCACAACAACAGTTAGCGAACTATGTTACGCTTATTTCGGCTACCACTCCGCTACCGGACGATACGCTGTACAACGCCATCTGGTCGGCCAATCCGAAAGCCAGTCCCGAACAGGTATTCGAAGTACTCGAAAACGCGCGTGTTATTGATTTCGCCTGGGAATTACCCAATGGTATGCATACGCAATTACGACATCCGGAATGCCATCTTTCCGATCCGGAAAAACTGCGTATCCAGATCGCACGGGCTATGCTGAAAAATGCGCCTATTCTGCTTTTGGACGAAACCGTTGCTACTTCCGGAGCAATGGATATGCTATACCTTCAAAAAGCCAAACAGGAGCTAATAAAAGACAAAACCGTTATTATTATTACCCGGAATCCGGAAACGATCAAAAATGCCGATCAGGTGTTTGTGCTTCATGACGGGAAACTCGAGGAGCATTCGAATGCTGTTTTTTATTATAACCACACCCATCAGTGGAACCTGCAACTGGAATTTTAAAACGATCCATAACTAGCTTTTTTTGATGCAACGTTTTTAAGGGTTTCTGCGATTACCTCAACGAAACCTTTAAAAACAATATGGTTTAATCGAGTTCGTATTGTTGCAATTGTGCGACCACCGTTTGCAGTTCCTGTTTTACAAAAACATATAATGCACTAAGCGATTCGTAGTCGTTCGTTTCTTTTGCCATTTGTTCCAGTAATTTCAATTCGTCTGCTATTGAGGTTATTTTTAAACTTTCCACACTAGGTCGGATCTTGTGAACCAGTTTACCCAATTCGGCAAATTCCTGCTTTTCCATCGCTTTTTCCCCACATTCGATCAGTTCGGCAACCTGCGCTCTAAAAACGTTTACAACTTCCCGGATAAAATCGCTACTGTTACCGGACAATTCCCGTAGCATGTCCAGATCGTATAACCGGCGTTCCGGCGCTTCTTTTACCGGCGTTCGATCGTGTACGGTATATTTAGCAATCAACCCGATCAATAACTCTTCGTCAAACGGCTTGGTAACATAATCATTCATTCCCGCGGCATAACAACGGTCTATTTCGGTTTTAAAAGCATTAGCCGTTAACGCAATAATTGGCGTATTCAGTTTTAATTCATTACGGATTGCCAGTGTCGCTTCGATTCCATTCATTTCCGGCATCTGAATATCCATCAGGATAATATCGAATTTTCGCTGTTTTAAAATTTCCAGTGCCTTTAAACCATTTTCGGCTTCTTCTACCTTACAGTTGTAATATTTGAGTGAATTCTGAGCCACCATACGATTTAGTATGTTGTCTTCCACCAATAAAACCGAAATATCCTTTAGACTTCCGGGTTCCATTTTTCGTCCGGCAGTCTGTATTTTTTCCGGATTTCCTTCTTCCAGTTTCAGGTATACGTGAAACGTTGTTCCGTTTCCTTTTTCACTTTCAATTTCGATCCGACCTTTCATCAGTTCCACCAATTCTTTGGTGATAAACATTCCCAATCCGGTACCACCATATTTTTTGGTCGTCACAGCTTTATCTTCCTGCGAAAACTTTTTAAAGATATTTTTCATATAACCGGCATCCATCCCGATTCCGGTGTCTTGTACCGATATTCTAATTTTTTGCCATCCGGTTTCTTCTTTGACCAGAACACAGTTGATGTTAATGGCTCCGCTAGCGGTAAATTTAATAGCATTCCCCAACAGGTTAAACAATATCTGTTCGAGTCGCAACTCATCCCCTTTTAAAACCTTACTCACCTCCGGAGCTACGTTTTTATTAACGGTTAGTCCTTTTTCCCGTGCTTTCGGACTTAAAACGGTAATCACGTTTCCGATCGTATTTTCCAAAACGAAATCGGTATTTTCCAACGTCATTTCACCGGCTTCAATCTTCGAAATATCCAGTACATTATTGATAATCGCCAAAAGATGCTTGGACGCAATCTCGCTGTTGTTGATATAATCCCGCTGCGTTGATGTGAGCTGTTGTTTTCCCAGTTCTCTTAGAAATCCGACAATCGCATTTAAAGGCGTCCGGATTTCGTGACTCATTTGCGCCAGAAATGCTTCCTTGGATTTGGAAGCCTGCTGTGCTTTTATTTTCTGATCTTTCAGTGCAATCTCCAAGCGTTTCTGTTCCGTAATATCGAGGTGGATTCCAATGGAACCGATCCATTGCCCGTTATCGTCATAATTTGGTCCGCCGCTAATCGCCCACCAGCGTTTTTCGCCTTTTTTATTTTTAACCGGTAACTGAAACAAATTCGAAATCCCGTTTTCCCGCAATTTCCGTTTGGTTTTAACCAGTTCCAGATGCTCTTCAAACATAAATAAATCCGGGGCATATTTCCCGAGGATTTCATCCAGTTCGTATCCCGAAATCGACAAAAAACCCTGGTTCGCATACAGGATATTTTCATCGCGATCCACTTCGATAAGCCCCATATTCATGTTGGCTATGATATTCCGGTATTTTTCTTCCTGTGCTTTCAGACTGTTTTCGGCTTTTTTCCGTTCGGATATATCCTGAATAAAAGCACAGAAAAACTTTTCCCCGTTGTGTTCGATTGGCAATATCGAAATCTCAATAGGAAATTCATTTCCGGCGCGGTTTAATCCACTCAGTTCGATGCGTTTATTTAACACCGGTCCTTCTCCGGTTTCCAGATAGCGTTTTAATCCTTCGCTGTGTTTGGCTACATAGCGTTCCGGTATAATGGTTTCGGCCAGATTTTTACCCCGAACCTCAATCTGCGACCAGCCAAACATTTTTTCCGCCTGTCGGTTCCAAAAGGTGATTTTCCCTTTACTGTCGATATTGATAATCGCATTCAGCGACGCGTTCATGATCAAACGATTGCGTGCTTCACTCTCTTCGATCAGAGAAAGGGCGTTTTCCCGTTCGGTCACATCGGTATATTTCCACAAATGTCCCATTAAAGCACCGTTAACCAGAATCGGAATATGATCCCGCTCAAAAAAATGTCCGTCGGTGGTTTCCATAATTTCGTTGGTAACCATCATTTTGTTTTTAAAAACAGTTTCGAAACGTTTTTTAAACAGTACGGGATCTTTAAACAAATGGCAACGTTCGGCCATAATGGCTTTACAATCCGCTCCAATCAGGTCATCGGGCGTTTTTCCCAATGCAAAAAAGTCGCAAAACAACTGATTTGCAAATAGTATGTTTCGATTTTTATCCTCCACCATAATCCCGGACTGAAGATTCGCCAGGAGTGTTTTAAGCAACTGAATGGTATGGTTCAGACTTTCTTCGGATGCTTTTCTTTTGTTGATTTGTTCGCTCAGATAACCGGAAATAAACAACAGGTCGTTTTTTTCCTGATCACTAATCGCAATCGGTTCTTCGTTAATTTGTTGCAAACTATCATACAAATTATCGATCGATCGTTTTTTAAGCTCGTATTCTTTTTTCAGGCTGTCGTGTACTTCGTTATATTCCCGTTCACTTTCCTGAAAAGCGTGATGCATGATATTCTTCTCTTTTTCATAACTCCGGTACGTCGCATCAATAACCGCCAGAAAATCGTTCAAATCGTTATTATGCCGAAGTGCTTTAGGCAAATACTTATTGATTTGTCGTTGTAATAGTTTATGATACGTCATAGTCATTCCATTTCATTAAGTCCTGTGATTGTCATCGTCTGGTTATGAAATTCACAATTTGAGAAAGGCTGTAAAGGCGATATTTCCCCGTAGGAATAAAATCCGGTTAATAATGTTTGTGCGCCAAACATCTCGGCTACGGCCTCGACCTCTTCGTCTATTCTATTTCCTAATATTATTTTCCGTCCCACACAACTGATCAATAATGCTAGCTTAGGACTGGCCTGAGTTATCGTAAGACAGGAACCGGCGGCATCACTGGCAGCATCGATCAATTTATCAAAATTTGCCTTCATAAATTTCACCTTAGCGCCTTCGGGCAAATCCCCGGCGAACGTCATTGTTTTAGCTACATTATCAATAGAAAGTATGGTCCGCACCACGGTTTCGTTGCCACCTTCCAACGTAAGCGACAATGGAAAGAGTAAAGCTGATCCCGGTAATTCGGCGGCATATTCCCCGAGATAATTGATATACAAATCCAGGGCATTTTTATGATCAATCTCATATACGATGTTTTGCTCAGACCGGGTTACAATACGCTCCAGTCCAAAAGCCTCCCATCCTCCTAACGAACCGTGCGATAACACGAGTTTTTCGCCATAAAAACCAATAGCTACAATTTTTCCCGGTTCGGGATAACCATTTAATCCGACATAAGTTTTTTCAAACCGATCGGCATCGCCTGCTAATCCACCGGTGATCAATACATGATCGGGTTTCACCGCATTCATCCCTTTTACCAGCTCGCTGCCGTTTACTTTTCCGCCATCGGACAACACCAACACCAGTCGCAAGCCGGCAACCGGCATACGTTGGATGAGTGCCTTTCCGGCTTCATAGGCCGATATAAAATCATCGATAGCCACCATAGCCGTTGTCATCGTTGTAGATGCAAATGCACTGGCGCTAATGGTAATCGTCCCGTCGCACACTTCCTTGTCGTAAATCTCTCCGGAAGACGAACACAAAACGATATTGGCAGCAGGAAACTGTTGTTTTAAAAAATCGTAGGATTCCGGGGCGCTAACCAATTCGGGTGCGCCAAAGCCCATTACCAGTTGTGCTTCGGAAAAAACGAGTACCTCATCGTTTCTAATACTGGTAAAAGCTCCGTCCTGATAACATAACAAAGCCGTTTTCATACTACTTTGGAATTATAGGTTATCGGAATCATTTCCGGTTTTAAAATACCGGATGCTGCCAGGAATAGCATTGCTAAAAATAGTTGCGGTCATAGGAATTTGGGTTTTGGGGGATCGTGCTACCTAAATTACTAAAAAAACACCGTTTTGCTAACTTTTTAAATCCTAATTTTAACTAAAAATAAAAAATTAAGGTTTATATTACTGAATAACAACAATATTCCTTAATTGCATTTTTACAGTATAAATAGCCACTCTAATATTTTTCTAATAATATTCTAAAGTGTCTCTAACAGCCCTGTTCGAATTCTTGTCTTACTTTTGCCCTAATAATAATTATAATCATGGACGATTATCCCGAATTAAGTACTAACATTTCTCTATAAAGACAAGCCGATGTTGTTTGTCTTATAGCGACAAAAACATGGATGTCATGAAATTCTTTTTTTCAATCATTAGCTTTTTCAGACCGGTTAAAAGAGAGTTACCGGTTAAAAATTACGATACTTTTCTAGGACTTGACCTGGATTCTTTTTTGGCTGAAACCATAGGCAGGAAATCGTGTTCGAACGAAATCCGCTTGTAACAAAACCAACCTTAAAAAAGTATCCGAATGTTTAGCTCAAAAATAAAAATTACCCCAAAGGGTTTTCCGGTTTTTGAAACCAATCGGCTTTGCGAAGTGGCAAAAGCCGACACCACTACTATTTACGCCTTATTGGAAAGTCGGCCGGAAGGATTGTCCGAAGCACAGGCCGACGAAAAAAGAAAAGTTTACGGATCAAACGAGATTCTACATGAAAAACCCGATCCGTGGTACAACCAATTATTAAGTGCGTTTATCAATCCGTTTATCATTGTACTATTGGTGTTATTGATGATTTCGGTTGTGATGGACATTATTCTGGTCGAACCGGGACAAGAGGATTATAAAACCATAGTCGTGGTGAGCGTTATGGTTATCTTAAGCTCCTTACTTCGTTTCTGGCAGGAATTCAGTAGCAATAAGGCGGCCGAAGAACTTAAAAATATGGTCGAAACAACGGCTACGGTATTGCGTGGTACTTTCGGAAAACAGGAAGTTAATTTTAAAGATATCGTACCGGGTGATGTGGTGTATCTAAGCGCGGGTGATATGATTCCGGCCGATATTCGCATTCTGCAATCGAAAGACCTATTTGTGAGTCAGGCGATTTTAACCGGAGAATCGCTTCCGCTGGAAAAAAATGAAACCCCGATAATGGCCGAAGATTCCAAATCGCCTTTGGAATTTGATAATAGCTGTTTTATGGGAACCAATGTTATTAGTGGTACGGCAACCGCTATTGTTATCGCAACCGGAAAAGACACCTATTTAGGCAAAATCGGCAAAGCCCTTAGCGGCAAACGTCCGGAAACCAGTTTCGACAAAGGCGTTAATAAAGTAAGCTGGCTATTGATTCGCTATATGCTGGTTATGGTTCCGCTGGTTTTTGTGATCAATGGTATAACCAAAAACAACTGGCTGGATGCGTTGCTTTTTGCTATCGCGATTGCGGTTGGATTAACCCCGGAAATGCTTCCGATGATCGTAACCGCCAATCTCGCAAAAGGCGCCAAAAACATGAGCAAACGGAAAGTAATCGTCAAACGGCTTAACGCAATCCAAAACATCGGCGCGATGGATATTTTGTGTACCGATAAAACCGGTACGCTCACCATGGATAAAATCATTTTGGAACGCCACCTCAACGTTTTGGGAAACGAAGATGACGAAGTTTTAAAATGGGCCTATTTTAACAGCTTTCACCAAACCGGACTTAAAAACCTGTTGGATGTAGCCGTACTCGAACACGTTGAACTGCACGATTATTTAAAAGTGGAGGAAAACTACCGTAAAGTAGACGAAATCCCGTTCGATTTTCAACGCCGACGTATGAGTGTTATTCTGGAACAAAAAAACGGCAAACAGCTACTCATTTGCAAAGGTGCCGTGGAAGAACTGTTGGGACTTTGTTCCCATGCCTTTTATCCCGGTGAAAATGCGCAGATTCATATTGAAAACGATGCCATAGTACCGTTGGACGATAGCATCCGGGCTACGGTTATGCAAACCTCTAAAAAACTCAACGAAGACGGTTTACGCGTTTTATTGGTTGCGATTAAAGAATACGACAGTCGAAGTGCGAATTATAGTATCGCCGACGAAAGCAATATGGTACTCACCGGGTTTATCGGCTTTCTCGATCCGGCCAAACCATCGGCCAAACCAGCCATCGAAAGTTTACAGAAACTCGGTGTTTCGATTAAGGTATTAACCGGTGACAATGACATCGTTACCAAAAAAATATGCCGGGACGTAGGGATTCCGTTTCATCAGGTCTTATTGGGAAATGAAATGGCACAACTCACAGATGATCAATTGATCGAACGTTTGGAAACCACCAGTATCTTCGCTAAATTAAATCCGGTACAGAAATCCCGAATCGTTACCTTATTTCAGGAACAAGGTCATACCGTTGGCTTTATGGGCGATGGAATTAACGATGCACCGGCATTGCGCAACGCCGATGTGGGTATTTCGGTGGATACTGCTGTTGATATCGCCAAAGAAAGTGCCGATATAATTTTATTGGAAAAAGATCTGATGGTGTTGCGAAAAGGAGTGATTTATGGCCGCCGGACTTTCGGGAATATCATCAAATATATCAAAATGACCACCAGTAGCAATTTTGGCAATATGTTTAGTATGCTTGGCGCCAGTATATTTTTGCCATTTTTACCGATGCTACCGATACAATTACTGATTCAGAATTTGTTATACGACATTTCGCAAATTTCCATCCCATGGGATCGAATGGACGACGACTTTCTGGAAAAACCGCAAAAATGGGATGCCAACAGTATTAGTCGGTTTATGTTATATATCGGACCGGTAAGTTCCGTATTTGACTATATTACTTTTGCCGTTTTGTTTTATGTTTTTAAAGCGAATGCACCCGAACACCAACATCTGTTTCAGACCGGATGGTTTGTAGAAGGCTTGCTCTCACAGGTATTGATTGTTCATATGATTCGTACCCGAAAAATTCCGTTCCTACAAAGTTGGGCCACCGCTCCGGTAGTTGCGTTAACCTCATTGGTAATGCTAATCGGGTTGCTACTTCCGTTTACGCCGTTTGCGCATTCGGTAAACCTGCAACCATTACCGTTAGCCTATTTCCCTTGGTTAATCGGAATATTAATTGGGTATTGTTTTCTGGTACAATTCGCTAAAGAACGCTTTATCCGCAAATTTGGCAGCTGGTTATAGTTTTATATCCACTAAAGTCGAGGCAATTTTTTAAGCAACCGGGAAGAACTGTCAAAACGCTTCACCAGCATGAGCTGTAACGTAGCAGTGCTTACACCGACCTGGTTGCTTTGCTCATAAGAAACATACAATCGGTTCATCAGGAAAGAAAGATTAACCGACCAGTCATTGATATTATAGCCAGACGCAAAACGGAAAAACAAACTGGGATTCCAGTCAATCTTATCTTCGAAGTTTTTAAACCCCATGGTAACGCCCGGTGTTAAAGACCCTGTTACAAAAAACTGTGGATTGATCACCCATGTATACGCATACCCAAGGCTTGGTCCGATCTGATACAATTCTTTTCGGAAACCAAATACATTATCGGCGCGAACCCGGTTGTAATACGCTCCTCCGCCGAGTAAAAAACTACCCGCCGATTTTAACTGCACCTGAACCTGATCGAAAGCCGCGCGATAGGAAAAGCGTTCTCCGTTAAACACATACTGGCCAAAAACGCCAATATTGGTCAGTTGTGCATCGGGATACATATTCAGCACGTCATTTTCCGTATCCTGATAATACAATCCTTTATAATCCAATCCGAAGAAGTCGAGAACAATTTTCCGTCCGTAATAATGGTATTCCAAATCAAAATACCGGGTTTCTCCTTTCGATTTATCCGCCAGGAAACCAAACCCGTAACTATAACTCAATCCGGAATTGCCCCAGGTAAAACCTGCTCCAATGGCAAACGGACTATTGGCTGTATATTCTTTGTTATCGGCATCCGGGTATTCGCTGTTTAGCGTCACAAACTTTCGGGATAAATAGGTCCGAACCGAATATTCCTGAGGGAATTTTCCGATATACGTACTGTCAACCTGTGCGACTACAGTTGGTATTCCGGATAAAAATAGTAAAAGCAGGAGCCATTGGGGAGCTGTCATGTAGTTTTATTTTTACAAGATTCTAACGTAAAATCAAATGGTATATTGTGATTCCCGGTGCGCAATCAGGGTTTCGCCCCAACTATTTAACGACCATAATACCTGAACCAGATCTTCGCCTAAAGGTGTGAGCGTATACTCCACTCGTGGTGGTACTTCCGGAAATACTTCTTTTTGTATCAATCCGTCGGATTCCATTTCCCGTAGTTGTTGGTTTAAAACCCGACGGTCGACTACGGCAATCCCTCTCAGCAATTCACTCGGTCGGCGAATACCTTCATTCATCTGCCATAAAATCGGAATTTTCCATTTTCCGCTAATGGTATTCACGGCTTCTTCCAACGGACAAATCTTATTTTCGGTAATGCGTATTTTGGTTTTCATGTTTTTTCCAGATTTTTTATTTTACGGACGATACTGAAATTCAGTAAAAGTGTCCTTTTTCGCCCTATGGGGTAAAAAAATGCGGTATTGTGTGCTTCATTTAAAGCGATGATCTTTACAAAAATAACAGAAAATACGATGCCAACACTACAAGAACAGATCAAAGCCCTGAACGAACAACTCGTCACACAGGTTCCGCTGGAAACCCTTAAAAACTTCCAACGCTCCATAACCGATTTACAAACGACCTATTCCGAAAAGGATACTATTAAAATCGGTGCTGCATTTCCGGAATTTGAACTTACCGATCCATCGGGACAAACAATTCATTTACAAGATATTCATACGGAAGAAACCCTGATCATTGCCTTTTTCAGAGGTTCCTGGTGTCCGTATTGCAATCTCGAATTACAAGCATTGGAAAAGGCATTACCTCTTTTTCATGCAAAAAAATCCCGACTGATTGCCGTTAGTCCGCAAAGCCCCGTTTATAACGACAACCAACAACAAACCCATCGGTTATCCTTTCCCCTGTTAACCGATTCCGAAAACAAACTTGCACAACAGTTGGGCATTACCTTTCGTCTACAGGATTTTGTACGTCCCGATTACCAAAAATTAGGTATCCAACTGGAGGATTTCAATGCCGACAGCAGTGGTATTTTACCAATTCCTGCTATATTTGTTATCGATCGCAACGCTCAGATCCGCTACATTTACCTTGATCCCGACTATCGAAACCGTATTGAAATCGCAACACTAACAGCCCAATTATGACCGTACGAAAAGGTGCCCGAACCATCGCTCAAATCCCTCCGGAAATACTGGAACAACTCAACAATGGCAGTATCGAATCGGCCAACCTAAACGAATGGCTGGCCATCAATCCGAAACAACTGTTGGAAACGGTACTCACGCAATGGAACCGCAAAGACTACCTCAACGATATTCTGACCGATATTGCCAATTTGAAGAAACAAACCGTTACGGTTGTCAACGAAACGATTGGTGTGAGTCTTTTAACCCAAAGTTATCTTTACAACGATACGACGCTGTTTGAAAAACTCGCCACACATCCGTCGGATACCGTACGTTGTTGGGCGACTTATTTTATTGGAAAAAGTGACCATTCACTGGAAGAAAAACTGGAACGGATGCGTCCATTTGCCGCGGATAGCCATTTCGGCGTACGGGAAATCAGCTGGATTGCACTCCGCGCCGACATTACCGAAAATCTGGAACAGGCCATTCGTTTACTCACGCCGTGGACCGCATCCGAAAACGAATATATCCGTAGGTTTGCCTGCGAATCCATTCGACCAAGAGGCGTTTGGTGCAAACATATCGAAGCCTTAAAAGAAACACCCGAACCGGCAATCGTAATTCTGGAACCATTACATTCGGATACTTCCAAATATGTCCGCGACAGTGTGGCTAACTGGCTAAATGATGCTTCCAAAACCCGACCGGATTTTGTGGTCAATCTGTGTAAAAAGTGGGAAAAAGAAAGTCAAAGTAAAGAAACCGCTTCTATTATTAAAAGAGCCTTACGGAGTATAAACGGTTAAACGATTATTAAATCGTATCTTTGAACTAATGCAATTATTCCGGATATGTCTGATATACGCCTAAAAGTATTTTATACTGTTGCCAGTCACTTAAGCTTTACCAAGGCTGCAGACGTCTTATGCATTACCCAACCGGCAGTTACCAAAAATATTAAAGAACTGGAAACCGAACTGAACATCCGTTTGTTCGAACGCCGGGGAAGCAAAATAACCCTTACGGAAGCCGGAGAAATCCTATACCGACATGCGGAGTCGATTTTTGAGATTTATAGGAAAATCCAATACGATTTGGGATTACTCAAAGAAAAACAGGCCGGCGAATTGTTATTGGGCGCGAGTACAACATTGAGTCATTATATCCTTCCTCCGATACTGGCAAATTTTTACAAACATTTCCCGGATATCCGAATTTCGTTACTTGATGCCAATACCGAAAAAATAGAAGAAGCCGTATTACAGAAAAAAGTAATTCTGGGGATTGTGGAAGGAAAATCAAAAAATAAGGATTTAAAATATGTCCCTTTCCTAAAAGACGAAATTGTAGCCGTTGTACATACTTCGCAGGAATTAGCAAACAAAGATAGGATCAGTAAAGACGAATTTCATGGTATTCCATTGGTGTTGCGGGAAAATGGCTCCGGAAGTTTAGAAATCATCGCACACGAACTCCGAAAACACGATATTCAGCTAAACCGATTAAACCTTATCATGCAACTCGGCAGTACGGAAAGTATTAAATCGTTTCTGGCAAATTCCAATTGTATGGCTTTGCTTTCGATTTCGGCGGTTAGTAAAGAAATCGTAGACGGACAATTTAAAGTTATCGATATTGATGACATTGACATTAAGCGTGTCTTTTACTTTACGCATTTACAAGGACAATTGGAAAAAATACCGGAAATGTTTTTACGATTTGCACAAAACAGTATAACCAAAAGTTATAGCTTATAACTATTTATCATTGGTGTCACCTTGTTTATTGACGGAACTTTGTCGGACAAACAAAACAAAACACTATGACCTTTACTTCGCTTACTGCTAACTACAAAAAAGGACTGTACCTGTTTGGTATTACGTTATGTCTTTTTCCTTTTATCAGTGCGCCATTAGCACTTTTATTCGGTTTTATCTTAACCCAGTTTATTGGCAATCCGTTTGAAAAAATCAGTCATAAACTCACCAAAATCCTATTGCAGTTTTCCATAGTCGGATTGGGATTTGGGATGAATCTGACCGATGCATTACAAACCGGTAAAGAAGGTTTTCTTTTTACAATCGGATCCATTACGGCGACGCTTATCCTTGGCGTTATCCTTGGTAAATTTTTACGGATTCCGCGAAAAACCGGTTTCCTGATTTCGGCCGGAACGGCAATTTGTGGCGGAAGCGCGATTGCCGCACTAACACCAATTATAAAAGCCCGCGAATCCGAAATATCAGTTTCACTGGCAACCGTTTTTATTCTGAATTCAATTGCGCTGTTCCTGTTTCCGTTTTTAGGACATTTATTTGGACTGAGTGAATCCCAATTTGGAATGTGGTGTGCCATTGCCATACACGACACCAGTTCGGTTGTAGGTGCGGCGCAACGGTTTGGTGATACGGCCCTTCAGGTTGCCACCACTGTAAAATTACAACGGGCACTTTGGATTATCCCATTATCGCTGGTCACTTCCTTTGTTTTTAAAAATAAGGAAAGTCGGATTTCAATTCCTTATTTTATTTTTCTTTTTGTATTAGCCATGCTTTGGAACAGTTACTTTCCCGATTTCCGGGTTTTAAACGACACCATTGTACTGATAGCCAAAAAAGGTTTGGTGGTCACTTTATTTCTTATCGGAGCCGGATTAACCCGCGAATCGCTTAAAAAAGCCGGAATACGCCCCTTATTACAGGGAATACTGTTGTGGCTGTTTATCTCCGTAGTGTCCTTGGCTGTGATCTGGACAACCATCGTCTAAATCGTGTTTCAATAACTATAGGTTATTGTCCAAAAGTCCGATACTATCTTCCATTTGTCCGATAAGGTATTTTTCAGACCGTACTATTTTTGTCAGCAAATAATTTAAAAACAAAATGATACGAAAAATACACCCTTCCGAAATCGAAGAAACCGTTGCCTTATGGTATACCGCCTCAGTAAAAGCGCACGATTTTATTCCTGCCGAATACTGGGAAGCGCATAAAACGGAAATGGCCACCGCCTATTTACCCAACTCCGACACCTATATTTTTATCGAAAACAATACCATCGGGGGATTTATTTCCATGGTCGATTCCTTTTTGGCTGCTATATTTGTAGCTGTGGACCAGCAAGGTAAAGGAATCGGAAAACAACTGATCGATTTTGTAAAACAGCAACAGTCCGTTATCGAATTAAAAGTTTATAAAAAGAACGCCCCAAGTATCCATTTTTATCAGAAACAGGGATTTACCCTTGTAGAAGAAAGTCTGGAAATTGGTACCGGGGAAATCGAATGTTTAATGCAATGGCAACATCAGATGCAATAATGCTACACAACCTTGAATTTCCGGACGATACACGTCCGGTTATTCTATGTGATTACAACTACCAGCAACATCCTATATTGTTTGAAATGCCACCGCATAGTCACGATTTTTATGAAATTCTTTTTTTTGAAAACGGCAACGGCACTCACTATATTGACTTTGAAGCTCTACCGGTTTGTAGTGGCCGGATTTATAGGCTTCTACCCGGGCAAATACATTATCTAAACGACACTTCGCTTCGCGCCAAGGCGTTGCTTTTTGATAAAAACTTTCTGGATATTGCCGCTTTACAATTGCAATTGTTTGTTCCGTTTCAGGAACCTAAATTTGTAGATAGCACATCTGAATCCCAACCCGTTTTTAAGAAACTGTTGGAGCTAATCCAAATGGAGCAACAAAGTGAAACGATCAACTTTAATCTGATCAAACATTATTTGCAGGCGCTTTTACTCGCTTTGGACAAACACTATAAACCGACCGCTAACAAAAAGCTAAACGACCGGTTATATCCTGTTTTTGAATTGATCAAAACACATTTTACTACCGAACGGGAACCCGGATTTTATGCAACCCAATTACAGTGTACGCCAAAATATCTGGGTACTCTTTTAAAATCGGCTACCGGTAAAACCTTAAAGCAGCATTTGGATCAGCAGTTGCTGTTGGAAATCAAAAAGCAATTGTTACAAGACCAGCCTATTAATACGATTGCTTATAATTTACAATTTGAAGATCCCTCCTATTTTGGCCGCTTTTTTAAAAAACACACCGGGTTAACGCCATTACAATTTCGGGAAAAAGCCCACTTATATCGCGATAGTAAATCCTATTCGTTTTCGAAATGGGCGAATTCCTGATTAGGCAATTCGCAATCCGTTTTCTACTTTAAAATCGGTAGACAATAATATAATGTCACCTTCTCCGGCAACAGCACCCAAAACCAGACATTCGCTCATAAACTTTCCGATTTGTTTTTTAGGAAAATTCACAACTGCAATTATTTGTCGGCCGGTTAAGGCTTCTTTAGTATAGTGTTTGGTGATTTGTGCCGATGATTTTCGGATTCCGATTTCGGCTCCAAAATCGATGGTTAGTTGATAGGCCGGTTTACGGGCTTCGGGGAAATCGTTAACTTCCAGAATGGTTCCGACTCTCATTTCTACTTTTTCAAAATCGGCCCACGAAATAGTCTCTTGGTTCATTTTCTTTTTAGATTCGTTTTTTCAAAATTAGCAAATCATTCGGTAAATTCTTATCTTTAGGCACTTTTAACAATCCGATAAAAATGGCCCGTACTCCGTCAAATATGTTACCGTTAGGCACTATTGCTCCTGAATTTCACCTAAAAGACACCAATTCGTCGGATACGTTTTATTCGTTTTCCGATTTAAAAGGCGAAAAAGGAACTGTGGTGCTGTTTATCTGCAACCATTGTCCGTTTGTACACCATGTTATCGAAGAAGTGGTCCGAATTGCTAATGACTACCGCGTACAAGGCGTTGGCTTTATCGCGATTTCGAGTAACGATATTGTCAATTATCCGCAGGATGCCCCGGAATTAATGACCGAATTTGCCTTTGAAAACAAATTCGAATTTCCCTATCTGTATGATGAAACCCAACAAGTTGCGCGCGACTATGATGCGGCTTGTACACCCGATTTCTATTTATTCGACAGTTTGAATAAACTGGTCTACCGTGGACAATTGGATGACAGCAGACCCGGAAACGGTATTCCATTAAGCGGAAGTGATTTACGTGGCGCTATCGACGGAATCGTTTATAACAGGGTGATCAATCCGATTCAAAAACCCAGTCTGGGCTGCAATATTAAGTGGAAATAATGCAGATATAAAAAAAATACCTACCTTTGCCTTGTGTAAACAAAAAGAACACCATGTTAAGTAGTCCTCTATTAACGGTTATCAGGCCATTGCTTTCTGTAAGGAAACGCAGTCTGGCTGTTCTATTTTCGCACAACAAAGCCTTCATCAATTAGGCCCCGTATATAGTTCGTTTTTCTTTTTGCATATATACGCGGGTACATCCTTTACACTTTATACAGTAAATTAATTTTTTTCGGCCGATAAACGCTGCCGGACTCTTTTGTATATTTATCATGACATCTAAAAAGTTTTTTGCATCCCTTGTTGCACGTCAAATTATTTGGTTTGTAGCGATTACCGCTTTAATCGCAGGTTTGTATTTTGTAAAATTCCACGGTTTGGCCTGGGAAGTCCTCTTACTTCCGATAGCCCTAATGATCATCATTGCTGTCGACACCTTTCAGCCGCGCCACTCCATTCGTCGTAACTACCCGTTAATTGGTAGAATGCGTTACCTGTTCGAATCGGTTCGCCCCGAATTCCGACAGTACTTCTTTGAAGGCGAACTGGACGGAAAACCTTTTAACCGACGTCAGCGATCTATCGTTTACCAACGTGCCAAAAACGAAAAACAAACGATATCCTTTGGAATGCAGGACGACCCGAATCGTATCGGATACGAATGGGCGGCACACTCCGTATATCCTAAAAAAGCAGATGAATCAACTTTCCGTATTACGATTGGAAATACGCAATGTTTACAACCCTATAGCGCCAGTATTTTAAACATCAGCGCGATGAGTTACGGAGCGTTGAGTAAAACGGCCGTTACTTCGCTAAACAAAGGCGCCAAAATGGGTGGATTTGCGCACAACACCGGCGAAGGAGGTATTAGTGACTACCACCGTCAGGGAGGTGATTTGATTTGGCAGATCGGAACCGGATATTTTGGTTGTCGTAACCTGGATGGTACGTTTTCGAATGAATTATTTGCCGAAAGAGCTGCCTATCCGGAAGTAAAAATGATCGAGTTAAAACTGTCACAAGGTGCCAAACCCGGCCACGGTGGCTTATTACCGGCAGAAAAGAACACGCCTGAAATCGCCAAGATTCGTAGTATCGAACCCTATACCACGGTACATTCACCATCGGCACATACGGCGTTTAGCAATGCTATCGAACTGTTGTATTTTATCAATCAGCTACGACAGTTATCGAATGGAAAACCGGTTGGTTTTAAAATCTGTATTGGTCGTCAGGACGAATTTGTAACCATTGTAGAAGCCATGATGGAAACCCGGATTTTCCCGGACTTTATCACTGTTGACGGAGCCGAAGGCGGAACCGGAGCTGCTCCAATGGAATTTATCGATTATATGGGAATGGCCTTATCGGATGCACTGGTATTTGTGAGCGCTACCCTACGCCAATACGGAATTCGCGAGCAAATCAAAATTCTTGCGGCCGGAAAAGTAATTTCTGCTTTCGACATGGCAAAAGCGCTTGCTTTGGGTGCCGATGCATGTTACAGTGCGCGTGGAATGATGTTCTCTCTGGGATGTATTCAGGCATTACAATGTGACAGCGGAAAATGTCCGGTAGGAATTGCGACTCAGGATAAAGCGCTATACAAAGGAATTGATATTACCGATAAGAGTGTACGTGTTGCGAATTTCCATAAAAATACGATGAAAGCTTTAGGTGAATTTATCGGAGCCTGTGGTTTTGAAAACCCGAAAGAGATTACACCAGGTGTATTTTACCGCAGAACATCGGGGAATTCCAACCAGAGTTTCGCCGAGTTGTATTTTAAAGAAAAAGAAACGAATAGTAAAAAGGAAATGTCTAATTTTTAAAGATAATAGTTATGAAACCAATACCTGTATTAACACTGACCGATTATCAGTTACTTCGTGAATTGACAAAAAGTAGTCAGAACAGTACCAGTAAAAAAGAAATAATGCAATTGTCGCAGGAGTTGGACCGAGCCATTGTAAACAAAAACGATGTCCTGGAAGACAATATTGTACGTATCAATTCTTTTGTGGAAATTGAAGATACAAAAGCCAAACAACGTATGAAAATTCAGATTGTATTGCCGCAACTTTCTAATATCAAAGAAGGAAAAGTATCGGTAATTGCACCGCTGAGTATCGCGCTGATCGGTTTTAAAGAAAATGACGAAGTAGATTGGGAAATGCCGGCCGGAGTAAAATCGCTCCGAATTATTTCGGTTTCCAACCCGATTGAAGAATAATCCAAAAAAAAACACCTTCCTATACTGACGGTGTTTTTTTATGCCTACTGCCTAACGTTCCAGAATAATCTCCACTGGTCGGTTGGTTCTTGGTCCGAACTGCATTGCCTGTCGTTCGTTTTGTGCCGAACACAACACATACATATTGTAGCTGTTTAACGGAACGATTTGTGTTTTAAACAAGCCACCGTTTGCCTTGCCGTCGATATCTTCTACTTTAATCGAAAAGTTTTCAGCCGGAAATGTGTTTGCTACCGAAAGCAGATAATTTTCTTTTGCAAAAGGAAAAAACCAACGACTCTTCGCATTTTTATCGGTTTCTGCGGTAATTCTTTTACCGGTATCGTCAATCTTATAATTCAGGGAAAAAACCAACGCCTTGTTTGCATTGGTCCAACTATAGACATTATTCAGATTGATCACATCATTTCCCGCACTATCCACAATTGTAATTTTTAAATCTTTGATGGTTTCTTTTTTACCATTTTCATGGACGTCCAACACCAGATAGGACGTAAAATCGTAACCGCAATGTTGTGCGGCAACCTGCGCTTTGGCAGTAAAAAAACTAAAAAACAACGGTAATATATATAGGTAACGCATAATCATTAAATAAGGATTGTAAAAATACAAAAGCAAATAAAAAAAGCCCCCGAATGAGAGCTTTTAATTTTTGTATGAGATAATTTATAATATGACTCTAAACAGTCATCGTATTTCTTTCAAAAACCGGTGTATACCTACGGTTTGCCTTACCTAAAAGCACCTTAGCTATTTGTTCCGAAATCGGATTACCTTCCATTAGTCGGTCCAACCAGAAAAATTCTCCGGCCGAATTGATTTCAAGGAAATAATACTCATCGTCCGGTGTTACAATAACATCGATCGCGCCGTAGTTCACTTCATACATATCCATAAGTTGTAGCAACTTATCTTTTAAATCCGAAGGCAATTCATACGGTGTCCAATCTTTTAACAACTCAACGCCTTCACGACGCCAGTCTAATCGGGCATTATCCAGTTTTTGGGAATCGATTTCGAAGGCAAAAACCGCATCGCCTACGATTGTAATTCGCAATTCGACTTTTTTCTCCAGTTTTTCCTGGAATTGCATCGGACAATATTGTAAGGTGTCAATTTCGTCCAGATCTTCTTCCTTGATCAGGTTGGTAAATACCACATTTTCCACTCCGTTTCTATCGATCGCGAAAGAACTTTGCATTTTGGTAATCACTCCTTTCGGATGTTCTCTTACAAAACGTTTTGCCTCTTGCGGACTATTGGTAATACAGGTTTCCGGAACTTTCATCCCTAGAAAATCGGCAACACGCATTTGTTCTTCTTTACTATCCAAACGTCTGTACTTGCTATATTTTCCAATCTGGAAACAAGGTAAACTTTCTAAAAATCCAAACAAAGTAGCGCGGATTTCGCCATAGGTACTACTCAGATATTCTCTTTCCAGCACTTCACTCAGGTTACCCCCCAAGTTCATACTGCGTCTGTACCATAAGGCCGCACAATCATGAAGACCCACACGGGTTCCTTCATAATCCAGATATATTTTCCATTCTCCGTTTTCAAAACAGCTGCTTAAACTATATTTAAGCGGGTATTCATCTACATTAAAACGGATCGGTTCTCCGCCGTGTTCTCTAATTTTTCCCGATACGATGTCGATGCATTCATTATCCTGAGAATGCGTAATGATCAATACTTTTCCCATAACTATTTTTTTTTGTTATCTACAGACCCGAACCGGGCGTTTCACTATAACAGTTATTACTAATTTTCAAATACAAAGCAGAGCTGCCTTAGCAGATTCTTGCTACCAGTTTTTCGGCTATGGTTTGCCCAATCGGGTAACCTAAATCCCGTTGAATCATGCCCCACTCCCCTTGAGGGTTTACTTCCAGAAAGACATATTGCCCTTCTTTTTGGCGGATCATGTCAATCGCTCCGAAATACAGACCGATGTCGCGCATCATTTTTTCCAGCGCCAGACAGATCGGTTCCGGTAAGGTATATAATTCCCAGGACGGCATAATATCTTTTGCCGCACGCCAATCGGTTTTTCCGGCTTCTGAAGCCTGGGCATTAATTTTACCGGTAAAAAAAATACCGTCGACATAGATAATTCGCAGTTCATACATTTTTTCAATGTTTTGCTGGAATATCATCGGACAGTACGCTAAAGTTTCCAAACGCTCCAGATCCGATTCTTCGATTCGGGTCGTTGGAAAAAAAGGAGTATCCCCTTTCATACTACGGGATAAAGAGCCGTGTAATTTGGCAATCATATTGCCGTTACAAACCGTATGGAAAAACGTTTTTACCTTTTCAGGCTCATTGGTCATAAGCGTTTCCGGTATGTTTAAACCCGATTTACGGGCAAAGACCAGTTGTTCCAGTTTGTTTTCCCCTATCCGGTGATCCAATTCCATAGGATTCATCCAGGGAAGATGACGGAGGGATTCAAAAAAAAGACTACGCATGGTAGTATATTCCTGAAGATACATATTTTTAAAGGCGTCGTCAAGATCGTCCGGCACACCAATGTACCATAATTTCCTATAGTAAACGGCCTCGACAGTATCGAGAGAAACCAATACTCCATCTTGCTTTAATCGGACAGTGTATCCATTTTGATCAACTGTATATTCAAATTCCAGCTGATCGGAAAAAGTATCGGAATTTAATCGAAAAACCTCTTTTCCCAGTTCTTTTAAACGTTCTATTACAATATCGATCGTATAGAAATCATTACTGTGGCTTATACATAATATCATGGCATACAATAAAAACAGGCAATGTCCCCAAAAGAGGTCATTGCCCGTAAATTTTATTACAACATAGTAGGATCTGTGTCTGGCACTAAGATTGGTCCTCCAGTTTCATCGTTATCCGATGGATATTTCATTGTTTGCATCATATCCAAGTTTTTAGAAGTAACGATTGGCCCAGGTCCGTCTTCGTTATCTGATGGATATTTTAATGTAACGTAGATCGTATCAGCAGTTTTCAATGTGATGATATCACCACCTTGAACGGTGCTTTTTTCCTCGTTAGACAATTGGTTCTCTAAGAAATTCGCAAAAAAAGGCTTTTTAAGGTCTTTATTATTTTTCATAATTACTAAATTTTTAAAGTTAATTGAGTTGTCGAGTGTTATTTGCAAATAATTGACATTCCCAAAATACTATTTTTTTTATCGCTTAGGCAAAAAAAATCAGTTTATATAAAAAATAAAAACAAACAACTGGTTACAAGAACATTACACCTTTTAACAAAAGTTATAATTTAATAAAAAACTGTTAAATTTAACACAATTCTAATATGCATGCATATTAAAAAAGGACATTTTAACACTTCTAAAAGAATAACAAGGACAAAAACCACTCAAATCGCCTAGTATTAAAAACAAAAAAAACTGCCATATAAGGCAGTTTTTACTATATGTATAAAATGAATATTATTTTACATCCATTAATTCCACATCGAAAATAAGGGTTGCATCCGGTGGAATAACGCCACCAGCACCACGAGATCCGTATCCTAAATAAGAAGGAATCACGAAACGCGCTTTATCACCAACCTGTAGTAAGGCAATACCTTCGTCCCATCCTTCGATAACGTGACCTTTTCCTAATGGAAATTCGATAGGTTGTTTTCTTTTATAGGAACTGTCGAAAACCATTCCGTTTTCCAAAGATCCGGAATAATGAACTGAAACCGTTTTTCCTTTTTCAGCTTGTTTTCCGTTTCCTTTCTGGATCATTTTATAACGCAATCCGCTTTCTGTTTTTTCAAAACCGGCAGCCAGTTTTTCCAATGCTTCTTCCGCCTGACGTTTTTGCTCCGCTAAACGTTTTTCACGGGAACCTTCGAAAGTACGGAACGATTCAATAGCATTCCATTTTTGTGCTTCGTCACCTACTCTTACGATTTCAAGGCTTTCGATAACATCATCCTGAGCGATTGCATCAACGATATCCTGACCTTCCACTACATGTCCGAAAACCGTGTGCTTGTTATCCAACCAAGGCGTTTCCACATGCGTGATAAAAAACTGAGATCCGTTTGTTCCAGGTCCGGCATTTGCCATCGATAACACACCTGGTGTATCGTGTTTTAATTCCGGGTGAAATTCATCGTCAAACTGATATCCAGGTCCACCAACACCACTTCCAAGCGGGCAACCTCCCTGAATCATAAAATCGGCGATAACTCTATGGAATTTTAATCCGTCGTAATACGGTTTTCCCTGAGGTTTTACATCGTTCTCTAAATTTCCTTCAGCCAGTCCTACAAAGTTACCAACTGTTCCAGGTGTTTTATCATACGTTAGTTTCACTAAAATAACACCTTTGTTCGTATTAAATTTTGCGTAAATTCCGTCTTGCATTTTTTTTAATTTTAAATATAATGAGCAACAAATATAAGTTTATTTTACAAAATGTGAATTTCTTTATTTACGCTTGTACGTGAGTGCATAAATAATAATTGAGGCTACCGATAACATCGCGCCACCAATTGAAAAGGCGTGCCATTTTCCGAAATTCCATAGCCAAAGTCCAAAAGCCGATCCAAGTGCCGTTCCTAAAAAGCTAAACGACATATATACGGTATTCATCCGGTTACGCGCTTCGGGTAATAACGAATATACCCGCGTCTGGTTGGAAATATGTACCGACTGTAATCCGACATCGATAAACACGATTCCGATCATAATTCCGATCATACTTTCTGAAGAAAAGTAGAATACTATAAAACTGATCAATAATAACAAACAACCATAACCAATCACCACTCTCGGATTTCCTTTATCGCCCAGTTTACCAACCAAAGGAGCCGCCAAAGCACCGGAAGCACCTACGATACCGAAAAGTCCGATTGTAGCGCTGTTAAAATTAAACGGATCACCGGATAACAACAATACCATCGTGGTCCAGAAAGCACCAAACTGCGCAAAACTTAACGCATTGATCAAAGTGGCTTCACGTAACATCGGTTGTGTTTTGATCAACGAAAACAACGACTGCAATAATTCGCCATAGGTTCCTTTAAAATCGGGTTTGTTTACCGGGAATTTTTTCTGAATCACTACTACAATCAGCACGCACAATACGGCTGCAATCCAAAACATACCGCGCCATCCGAGCCATGCTCCAATAAAACCGCTAACGGTTCGCGAGATCAGAATTCCAACCAATAAACCACTCATCACTGTACCGATGACTTTTCCTCTTTGTTCGGGCGAGGCTAAACTGGCCGACAACGGTAAAATCAACTGCGGAACAATCGAAGCAGCTCCGATCAGGAAACTGGCTATTTGCAGCATTCTGAAATTGGAAGCCGTAGCCGCGATAATAAGCGCTACAACTGCCGCCAATGTTGTAAACTGGATTTGTTTTTTACGTTCCAGTTTATCGCCTAGCGGAACCATAAAAAACATTCCGATAGCATATCCGGCCTGTGTTAGATAAGTAATTGTACCAGCCTGATCTTCGGGAATAGCGAATTCTTTTGCGATAAGAATAATTAGGGGTTGACAATAATACAGGTTTGCGACAATTAAACCTGTTGCAATGGCCATAAAGCCAACATCTGTTTTGGATAAGTTCATGCCGCAAAATTAATCCGATATGTCTTAATTAAATCTTAAATTACAGGAAAAGATAAACAACCTATGTTGAGAAAAACGGACAAACAGTATATTTGTAAAGCACTTTTCTGACTTTTTCCGAAAAGCATCCATCAAAAAACACACTATGGAAATTCCAAAAGATTATTTAGCAACCAATAAAGCCACCTGGAACCAAAAAGTGGACTACCACGTGGATTCCGACTTCTATAATATGGAAGCCTTTTTAAACGGAAAATCAACATTAAATGATATTGAACTTCATTTATTGGGCGACGTAACCGGAAAAAAAATATTACACCTGCAATGCCATTTTGGTCAGGATACTCTTTCGCTGGCCCGTATGGGAGCCAAAGCCACCGGTATGGATTTGTCCGACAAAGCCATTGCCAAAGCCCGCGAACTAGCCGAGCAGCTCAATCTCGATGCTACTTTTGTTTGTTCCGATGTATACGATTTACCCAATCAGCTGGAAGGCGAATTCGATATCGTATTTACCAGTTATGGAACCATTGGCTGGTTACCCGATCTGGATAAATGGGCGAAAGTGATCCATCATTTTCTAAAACCCGGTGGAAAATTCGTTTTTGCCGAGTTTCATCCGATGGTATGGATGTTTGATTATGATTTTACAAAAATCGAATACAGTTATTTTAATACCGAAACGATTATTGAAACGACTGAGGGTACTTATGCCGACAAAGAAGCACCTCTAAAAAACGAGTCGGTAAGCTGGAATCATCCGCTTTCAGAAGTATTCCAATCGCTTATTAAAAATACACTGGAAATTAATACCTTTGAAGAGTACGATTATTCGCCATACAGCTGTTTTAATGAAGTAGAAGAATTTGCGCCAAACAAATTCCGTATCAAACATCTGGATAACAAAATACCAATGGTTTACGCTATTGTCGCCACAAAAAAATAACCTATGAAAAGCTTATATAACACGAATTCCAATCAGGAAATCATTGATCGAATCAACCAATTGTCGCCCCATTCCCTATCGCATTGGGGAAAAATGACTGTTAGTCAGATGATGGAACATTGTCAGGCGCCGTTAAAAGTGGCTTTTGGGGAATTAACGATACAACAAAGTCTGATCGGCTTTTTATTTGGCCGAATGGCAAAAAAGAAATTAATCAACGATAAACCTTTTGATCCGAATATCCCAACAGCAAAAGAATTTATCATCACACACGAACCCGATTTTGATGCTGCGAGGACTACCTTAATAGAACATGTTAGCCGTTTTCAAAATGGACCTTCGGTGATTAAAAATCTAAAGCATCCATTTTTCGGACCAATGACGGCAGAAGAATGGGATATTGCACAGTGGAAACACCTTGATCATCATTTAAGACAATTTGGTGTTTAACCGAACTGATTATGATTGCTCTGAATAGAATTTTTCTGGCAGTTAGTTGTATGACACTTTTTTCCTGTTCAAAAAGTGACTCTGGCTATAAACTATCGGGGACGTTTATTAATACATCCTATTTAGAGCAATCTAAAACAAAACGATTACGGGATATTCCTTTTTATGGTACCGAAATAACGTTTGAAAAAGACAGCATTCTATTTTCAAACGGATTTGAAACCGGAAAACTGGCCTATACACAAAAAGGAAATCAGTATGTTTTAAAGGAAGCCTATCAAAATAACGGTGTTTTAAAAGATATGATTCTGGAAGCGACTTCCGATACTACTTTTACCCTAAACGATACCGAATACACTACGACTACCACGCCTTCGGTTTTTACAAAATCCAAAACAACATTTGAGTCGGCACTGGCAAAAAAAGTAATTGACGGTACCTACGAAATACTATATCCGGAAACGTTAAAAAACACTCGTGTTACTTTTTCGGCTTTTACCATTACCGGGCTTCCGGATTACAATCGCTATAACCTCTGTTATTCCGGCGATTGTATGCAAATGATCACCGACACCATTAATAGTATTTCTTTAAATCGACCGGATGGTTCTACCGCTATCTTTGGCTGGCAAAATGGTCAGCAGCAAACACTCGAACTGTATCGCGTTTCCGATCCGATACCGGATAGCAAAGGCGGACAACGAATTACTCAAAAGGCCTTTATTCTTAAAAAAACCGGGAAATAATCTCATTGTTATTTTTTAGACTATTTTTGCGAAAATTTTTGAATATGCGCATTGATATCATCACCGTTTTACCCGAATTAATCAGGAGTCCGTTTGAAGCTTCTATTTTAAAAAGAGCGATCAGCAAAGGTCTGGTAGAAGTTCATTTTCACAATCTACGCGATTATAGCACCAACAAGCACAAAAACGTAGACGACTACCAGTTTGGCGGTGGCGCCGGAATGGTGATGAGCATTGAACCGATTGATGCTTGTATTTCAAAATTAAAAAGTGAGCGCGACTACGACGAGATTATTTATATGACTCCGGATGGTGCCACATTAAACCAGAAAATGGCCAATTCGATGTCGTTATTAAAAAACATCATCATTTTATGCGGGCATTATAAAGGTGTCGATCAACGCGTGCGCGATCAGTTTATCACAAAAGAAATTTCTATTGGCGATTATGTATTATCCGGTGGTGAACTTGGTGCGGCCGTTTTAGCCGACAGTATCATCCGATTGATTCCGGGTGTATTGAGTAACGAAACCTCGGCCTTAACCGACAGTTTCCAGGATAATTTATTATCGCCACCGATTTATACACGTCCGGCGGAATACAAAGGATGGAAAGTTCCGGATATTTTATTAAGCGGAAATTTCCCTGAAATCGAAAAATGGCGGGAACAAAAAGCATACGAACACACCAAAACCCGTCGTCCGGATTTACTGGAAGACTAATAATCAGGTGAATAGCTTTTTTATTCTACTTGCATTTTTTATTGTTTTTTACTACAAAAACACTTGCAAAATAATGTAAAATCACTATCTTTGCGCCCATATTTGGACCAACCTCTGACGATATCCGTGAATGTTGCTCTGATTCAAAACAATTAACATTAACAATCATGTCAAATTTATTAAAATTTGTTCAAGACGAATTCGTAGCGAAAAAAGATTTCCCTGAATTTGGAGCTGGTGATACTATCACTGTTTATTACGAAATTAAAGAGGGTGAAAAAACAAGAACACAGTTCTTCAAAGGAGTTGTTATCCAAAAAAGAGGTGCTGGTGTAACTGAAACTTTCACTATCCGTAAAATGTCAGGATCTGTAGGAGTTGAGCGTATCTTCCCTATCAACATGCCTGCTTTACAAAAAATTGAAGTGAACCAAAGAGGTAAAGTTCGTAGAGCTCGTATCTTCTACTTCAGAGAACTTACTGGTAAAAAAGCAAAAATCAAAGAAAAAAGAAGAAGATAATTCTATTTCGATGTTTTATAGAACAAGTCCCGGCCATGTCGGGACTTTTTTTTTCGCTAAAATTCAACACTCAAAATTATCATTTTAGCATTTTTTAAACGTCAAATTAATAAAATCCTAATTCCACTGTTAACCCACTTATTACAACCGCATTTTCTATTGATTTTCGTATCTTTGCTACGCTTTTTAAAAGCCCGACACTACTAACATTATTTCGATACGATTTAAAAAATTCAAACGATGTCACAAAAATCAAAGATTATCTACACCATCACCGATGAGGCACCGATGTTGGCGACACATTCCTTTTTACCAATTGTACAGGCATTCACGGCTCCATCCGGAATTGAAATAGAAACAAGAGACATCTCTCTTGCCGGAAGAATTTTAGCCAACTTCCCGGAATTTTTACAAGAAGGACAACGCATTAATGATGATTTGGCCGAATTAGGAAAACTGGCTACAACACCGGAAGCCAATATCATCAAATTACCAAATATTTCGGCTTCGATTCCGCAATTAAAAGCGGCGATTAAAGAATTACAGGCACACGGTTTTGCCCTACCGGATTACCCGGAAGATCCGAAAAATGATGCTGAAAAAGAAATTAAAGCTAAATATGCTAAAGTATTAGGATCGGCTGTAAACCCGGTATTACGTGAAGGAAACTCCGATCGTAGAGCGCCAAAAGCGGTAAAAAATTACGCTAAAGCAAACCCTCATTCTATGGGTGCCTGGTCTGCTGATTCCAAAACACATGTTGCGAGTATGGATCACGGTGATTTTTACGGTAGTGAAAAATCGGTGACGGTAACAGAAGCGACTGATGTTAAAATTGAATTTGCAGCTAACGACGGAACAACAACTGTTTTAAAAGCCAGTACGCCGTTAAAAGCCGGTGAAATCATCGACAGTTCGGTGTTGAGCTTAAAAGCATTGAAAGAATACGTTTCCAAAGAAATCGAAGATGCCCGTGCGAAAAACGTATTGTTATCCATACACTTAAAAGCGACTATGATGAAGGTTTCTGACCCTATCATCTTTGGAGCGATCGTTGAAGTATACTTTAAAGACGTATTTGAAAAATATGCGGCTTTATTTAAAGAATTAAACATCGACACCCGTAACGGTTTAGGCGATGTATACGCTAAAATTGCCGGACATCCGCAACAAGCTGAAGTGGAAGCTGCGATTTTAGACACCTACAAAAAAGGACCGGCTTTGGCTATGGTAAATTCCGATAAAGGAATCACCAACCTTCACGTGCCATCCGATGTGATCGTAGATGCTTCGATGCCGGCTATGATCCGTACTTCCGGACAAATGTGGGATGCTGAAGGCAAACAACAAGACACTAAAGCACTTATCCCGGACAGATGTTATTCCGGATTGTACACGGCTACCATCGATTTCTGTAAAAAGAACGGTGCTTTCGATCCAAAAACAATGGGAAGTGTTCCAAACGTAGGTTTGATGGCACAAAAAGCCGAGGAATACGGTTCGCATGATAAAACGTTCCAGGCTACGGCAAGCGGTGTAATCCGTGTAGTGACGGTAGACGGAACTGTTTTAATGGAACAAAACGTAGAAGCCGGTGATATTTTCAGAATGTGTCAGACTAAAGATGCTCCAATTCAGGATTGGGTAAAATTGGCTGTAAACAGAGCGAAAGCAACCCATACTCCTGCTATTTTCTGGTTGGATGAAAACAGAGCACACGACAGAGAGTTGATCAAAAAAGTAAACACCTATTTAAAAGAGTACGATACAACCGGGTTGGATATCCGAATCCTTTCTCCAGTTGAAGCAACACTTTTCTCTTTAGAAAGAATCAAAAACGGATTAGACACGATTTCCGTAACCGGAAACGTATTGCGTGACTACCTAACCGACTTATTCCCTATTTTAGAATTGGGTACATCGGCAAAAATGCTTTCTATCGTTCCGTTAATGAACGGTGGTGGATTGTTTGAAACCGGTGCCGGAGGATCTGCTCCAAAACACGTAGAGCAATTCCTGGAAGAAGGTTATTTACGTTGGGATTCCTTAGGTGAATTCCTGGCTTTGGCCGTATCGTTAGAACATTTAGGAAATGTATTTAACAGTGATAAAGCGTTGGTATTGGCTGAAACATTGGATCAGGCAACTGAGAAATTCCTGGCTAACGATAAATCACCAGCACGAAAAGTAGGTCAGATCGACAATAGAGGTTCGCATTTCTATTTAGCGCTTTACTGGGCGGAAGCTTTGGCTGCACAAACCAAAGATGCTGAACTTCAGGCTAAATTTGCACCTATTGCAAAAGAACTTGCTGAAAACGAAGCTAAAATCGATGCCGAATTAATCGGAGCACAAGGTAAACCACAAAATATCGGTGGTTACTACCAACCAACACAATCGCTAACAGACAGCGCTATGCGTCCAAGCGAAACATTGAATGCGATTTTATCCAAATTAGCATAATTATCTTATTCTATAGAATTACAAAGGCAACCTTAGGGTTGCCTTTATTTTTATATACCATTCCTCGCTACACCTGACAGGTTTTAAAAACCTGTCAGGTGTTTTGTGATTATCGTTTTAATGAGAAATGCGACTTAAATTCTTTAATCATTCCATCTTCAGTATAGGTCACGGTAAACCAGTAATCTGTTGCTGGTAATGGCCTACCGTTAAGCATTCCATTCCATCCACTTGATTTTGAAGGTTTAATCTGTTTTAATAATTTCCCGTAACGATCGAAAATATAAATTTTTGCATTGGGATCGTTCACTAAATCACCAATATTCCAGAAATCGTGGTAACCATCACCATTTGGTGTAAAATAATGCGGATAATTAATAATTCTTATGGGAATCTTTACGACCGAACATCCGTTGTTATCATAAACCGTTATCCAATGCAATCCTGAACTTACATTAGTAAATACCGGATTCGACTGGATACTTTCGTCGTCCAGTTGGTATACATATTCACCGATTCCAATTGCCTCTACCGTAATCGATTGTTCATCACTAAAAGCTTTCGATGCATAAGCTCTTACTTTGGCGGGTTCCGATTTTTCAATCGTCACTTCTGCCGGTAAAGAGACACAACCGGAAATTATATTAGTAGCTATTACGGAATAAACACCCGGTTGGTTTACTTCGTAAGTCATTCCTGTAGCCCCCGCAATAGATTGCGGCACTCCGCCTATAGCATCTTTGTACCATTGGAATGTATACGTAGCTGCATCAAGTCCACTGTTAATTGTATGTGTACTTAATGTGCTACCGGTAGCACTATCAATACAAACAAAACCGGCATTTAATATCGGTCTTTCTAATGGTTCCACAATGATCGTTATGGTTTCATAGCTCTTACACCCTTTTTCACTTATCACTTCTACCAATAAAGTTTGTGGTGTATCTGTATTTAGAAATGCCGTTGGAGTATTTATCAACGTAGTCGCATCTGGTGGTAAAGTTGTATTGGTATAATAATTAAAGATATAACCTGTTGCTCCTCCAGTGATCTGGTTTTCGCGAATCGTTAGATCAAAGAGTTGTTGTTCGTTATTGGACTGAGTAAGACCGCAATGTATAATGTCATCGGGATGTATCAACAATAACGGTTTCCTTATAATCAACTTAAAACTTCCAATAGTATAGCATCCTGCAATTTTACTTTTTACGCGTACCCAGATCGTCTGACCATTGGTACCGATAACGTTTCCGTCTGATAGGATCGGTATATCAGCTTCCGCATTGCTTTTGGAGTTATAGTACTTTACCTGATACGCTATAGATGAATCGGTTTGTGCTGCAAGGATCGCAGCTGTATTTACTGTTAAATCGAATGTCGTCTGATTATCATACGGGTTAGAATCTGTATCACATTCATCCAAATCCAATACCGTCGGCAGCATTGGTTCCCGTTCAACGGATAATCGGAATGAATAAACCTTTTGACATCCGGTTACTGTGTTACTTGCCAACACCCATAGTGTCTGATTCCATGGAATACTATTACGGTACGGTCGAGTCGTAATCGGAAACAATCCGTTTTGAGCATTTTCCTGGGTTTCGTGGAAACTGACATCAATATTCGTTTGTCCATTTACCATACCCGGAATTAATGCATTTAAATCAAAACTTCCGATTCCATTACCATCACTTCCATCACAACTCACTACTGGTGTTACCGGCATAATTAATACCGATCCCTCCCCTGTTTCTAAGTTCATTGGTGCAACAGAATAGCATCCGGTAGTCGTATTTTTTACCCGTACATAAATCGTGGTCGAGCCGGATATATAGGACATGGGTAATGCATTTTTTTCTAAATCAGCATCTATCTCAGAGACATGGAATGTCACCGATAGTTCCGTATTACCGGCTTTAATTTCATTCTCTTTGATTGTCAAATCAAAAACAGCATGTCCACTTGCATCATTATCACAGACTCTATAAGGTGGCAGTACCGGAATCTCTGGTACTGGAATTATATTTATTGAATGACTGCCTGTTATCGATTGACTACAGGCTGGTAAACCGGCCGAAATAATATTGATTAATCTATACGTAACAGTAGTTGTTACTTCCGGGGAAGTTATTGTTGCCGTTCCCATGGCATCTAACGTTATAAATTCATTAGTTGACAGATCATTTTTCGAATACATCACCGTAGCAAGCGGTGTACCGGTAAAAGTTATAACTGCCGCTTGCCCCGAACAGACTGTTGTTGTTCCTGATATAGTTGCCGTTGGTAATGGTTTGATCGTTATTGTTGCTGAACCGGTCAGATTCTGCGAACAGGCTGGTATTCCTGAAGTCGTTGCACGAACCAATGCATAAGTTCCGGCTGTTGTGGTTGAAATAGTTCCCGTTCCCGAGGCATTCAAGATAATCTGTTGTTCAGAACCTCCATCAATAGTATAAGCAACCGTAGCAAGCGGTGTACCCGTAAAGGTTATAACTGTCGTTTCACCTGAACAGACTGTTGTAGTTCCTGATATAGTAGCTGTTGGTGGTGGTATAACGGTGATCGTTGCCGAACCACTCAGATTCTGTGAACAAGCAGATGCACCCGGAGTTGTTCCACGAACCAATGCATAGGTTCCGGTTGTTGTTCCCGAAACAGTTCCCGTTCCCGAAGCATTCAAAATAATCTGTTGTTCAGAACCTCCATTAATAGTATAGGTAACCGTAGCAAGCGGTGTACCCGTAAAAGTTACAGAAGCCGTTTCACCGGAACAAATCGTTGTTGTTCCTGATATAGTAGCTGTTGGTAATGGTGTTATCGTTATCGTCGTAGAACCTGTCAGATTCTGGGAACAGACAGGTATGCCCGAAGTTGCTATACGAACTAATGCATAAGTCCCAGCTGTTGTGGTTGAAATAGTTCCCGTTCCGGAAGCATTCAAAACAACCTGTTGCTCAGAACCTCCATCAATAGTAAAAGTAACCGCAGCTAGGGGTGTCCCCGTAAAGGTTATGATGCCCGATTCTCCCAAACAGATCGTTTCAGCACTTGTTATTGTAGCTGTTGGTGGTGGTATAACGGTGATCGTTACGGAACCAGTCAGATTCTGTGAACAAGCTGATATACCCGAACTCGTTACACGAACCAATGTATAGGTTCCGGTTGTTGTTGTCGAAACAGTTCCCGTTCCCAAAGCATTCAAAATAATCTGCTGTTCAGAACCTCCGTTAATAGTATAGGTAACTGTACCATTCGATGTACCGGTAAACGTAACGGTAGCTGTTTCGCCTGAACAAATCGTTGCAGTACCAGCTATTGTAGCGGTTGGTAGCGATCCTGTCATTATCGTCGTAGAACCGATCAGGTCCTGAGAACAGATAGGTGTACCCGAAGTTATTGCACGTACCAACGTATAAGTTCCAGCTGTTGTGGTTGAAATAGTTCCCGTTCCGGAAGCATCCAAAACAACCTGTTGATTTAAACCGCCATTAACAGTATAAGTTACCGTGGCAAGCGGCGTACCCGTAAAGGTAATAATGGCCGGTTCACCCGAACAGATCGCTCCAGTAGTACTGGTTATTGTAGCGGTTGGTGGTGGTATAACAGTTATCGTTACGGAGTCACTCACCGCTTGAGAACAAACTGGTGTTCCCGAACTCGTTACGCGAACCAATCCATAAGTTCCGGCTGTTGTTGTCGAAATGGTTCCCGCTCCGGAAGCATCCAAAACAACCTGTTGCTCAGAACCTCCATCAATAGTATAAGTAACTGTAGCAAGTGGTGTACCGGTAAAGGTAATAGTGGCTGTTTCACCAGAACAAATCGTTGCGGTACCTGATATAGTAGCTGTTGGTAGTGGCTTTACGGTTATTGTTGCGGAACCGGTTAGATTCTGTGAACAAGCCGGTAATCCCGAACCCGTTACTTGAACCAACGTATAGGTTCCGGCTGTTGTGGTTGAAATTGTTCCCGCTCCCAAAGCATCTAAAACAATCTGCTGATTAGATCCTCCATCAATAGTATAGGTAACCGTACTATTTGGTGTACCGGTAAACGTAACGGTAGCTGTTTCGCCCGAACAAATCGTGGCTGTACCTGCTATTATAGCCGTTGGTAATGGTTTTATCGTTATTGTTGTAGAACCGGTCAGATTCTGGGAACAGACAGGTGTATCCGAAGTTGTTATACGAACTAATGCATAAGTACCGGCTGTTGTGGTTGAAATAGTTCCCGTTCCGGAAGCATTCAAAACAACCTGTTGCTCAGAACCTCCATCAACAGTATAAGCAACCGTAGCAAGTGGCGTACCGGTAAAGGTAATAGTGGCTGTTTCACCAGAACAAATCGTTTCAGTACTGGTTATTGTAGCCGTTGGTAGTGGCTTTACGGTTATTGTTGCGGAACCGGTCAGATTCTGCGAACAACCAGGTGTACCCGAAGTTGTGACACGAACCAATGTATAGGTTCCGGCTGTTGTTGCCGAAACTGTTCCTGTTCCCGAAGCATTCAAAACAACCTCTTGCTCAGAACCTCCATCAATAGTATAGGTAACCGTACTGTTCGGTGTACCGGTAAAGGTAACGGTAGCTGTTTCGCCCGAACAAATCGTGGCAGTACCTGCTATTGTAGCGGTTGGTAATGGTGCTATCGTTATCGTCGTAGAACCGACCAGATCCTGAGAACAGACAGGTGAGCCCGAAGTTATTGCACGTACCAATGCATAAGTTCCGGCTGTTGTGGTCGAAAGAATTGCGGTTCCCGAAGCATCCAGTGCAACCTGTTGATTTAAACCACCATTAACAGTATAAGTAACCGTGGCAAGCGGCGTACCTGTAAATGTAATTGTAGCTGACTCACCCGAACAGATCGTTTCAGTACTGGTTATTGTAGCGGTTGGTGGCGGTATAACGGTGATCGTTGCGGAGTCACTCAGCGCTTGAGAACAAGCAGGTGTTTCCGAACTCGTTACGCGAACCAATGTATAGATTCCGGTTGTTGTTGCCGAAACAGTTCCTGTTCCGAAAGCATTCAATACAAGCTGCTGTTCAGCCCCTTCATTAATAGTATAGTAAACCGTACTATCTGGCGTACCAATAAACGTAACGTTAGCCGATTCTCCCGTACAAATCCTTGTAGTGCCTCCTATTATGACCGTTGGTAATGGTTTTACCGTTATCGTTGCCGAATCCGTCAGGTTTCGTGTACAGACCAACGCTCCTGCTGATGTTACACGAACTAAAGCATACGTTCCAGCTGTTGTGGTCGAAAGTGTTGCGGTTCCCGAAGCATCTAAAACTAGCTGTTGCTCAGAACCTCCATTAAAGGTATAGGTAACCGTACTATCCGGTGTACCTGTAAGCGTAACGGTAGCTGTTTCACCCATGCAAATAGTGGCGGTGCCAGTTATTGTGACCGTGGGTGATGGTACTATCGTTATTGTTGCAGAACCACTCAGTTCCTTCGAACAACCAGGTGTACCCGGAGTCGTTGCACGAACCAATGCATACGTTCCGGCAAGTGTTACCGGAATCATTGCTGTTCCGGAGGCATCCAAAACAACCTGTTGATCTGCGCCTCCGTTTACAGTATAGGTAACTGTAGTCGACGGTGTACCACTAAAAGTTATTGGAGTTGTTTCTCCGGAGCAGATGGTAGCAGTACCGGATATACTAGCTGTTGGTAATGATCCAACCGTTACCGTTACGGCTTCATTTAGCGCTTCTTCCTGCAACAAAACTCCGATACTATCATATATTTTTATGGCCGTTAAAGTATACACTGTTGTTGTTGTTAGACTCTCCGAAAACGAAAATGTTCCCGAAGCATCCAAAATTGCGGTTTGTTCTGCTCCCCCATTTATATGGTATAGCACTGTAGCATTAGGAGTACCGGTAATCGTAATGGTTACTGCATCACCGGAACAAATCGTTGTTACATTTGAATTAATCGTTGCCTCCAAATCTATGATACCAACTGGCGGCGGAGCAAAAGCGAAAGCTTTTCTACTGTCCGTAGCATTATCTATATTGACAGCACTTCCGATCCATTGCAAATCAAAATCAGCATCTTTGGTCGGCTTGTCAATTCTAATATAATAGAACTCTCCTTTTGTAACGTCTAACCATCGAACAGATCCATTTCCGATGACACGATCCGTTTGTGTCACCGTTGTGTTTCCATTCATTCCAATACGATTGGTACTTTGGTTACCGTCTTTCAGTCTTGGAATACAAGAACGAATGGGCTTTCCAAGATTGGAACAATCGTTATTGGGACCATATACCCAAAAATTATACGAAAGACCTACTTTCTGATTTTTTGGAATAATATCAAATCCTAACGTTCCGGATTGAATCACATTGATTTTTAACCATACTGAATTTTCATCTCTATTCCCGAATCTGGTTATCTTGTTAACAATTGTTCCGGCATCACTAACATTTGAGGTAAAAAGGCCATTTACAGAAACATTCACAGAATTGAAACAGTCGTCAGATAAGTTCTGTGCCTGTATTATACCGGAAAAAACAAAGAGTACTACTACAAATAGTTTATTCATTTATTTGTATTTTTTTGATAAAACAGTCGAATCCGAAGTAGAAACGGCTTCAACTTCAACATAAAGATCTTGATATCTCCCTGAAAATATGAATTATAACATTTATTAACTTCCAAAAGCTATGAGACTTGAGTCAGTATACTTATTTTCATTGGGAGACATTTCAGATCTATTTATTAATAATTATAAACTCTGAACGTCGGTTTTTTGCATATTGCTCTTTAGTACAATTGGTACAATTAATTCTAGGTTCTGAACTACCCAAACCTTCACCTGAAATACGTTCTTTTTCTATCCCATTAGAAATCAGATATTGCATAGTCGATTGTGCTCTTTTCTCGGACAACTTTTGATTGTATTCTGCATTACCTCTGGAATCGGTATGCGATTTTATCAAAATCATTGATGCCGGATGATTTTTCATCACGGTTATTAATTTATCCAACTCGCTAACTCCTTCTTTCGTAATATTCTTTTTATCGAAATCAAAATAAATAGGATTGAATGCTATGATTTCCTCAATAGGGCTCAAAGGTGCTTTCACCAGAACTTCTCTTGATTTTACTTTTTGTACCGGAAAAGAAGCCGGTTCGAAATTCGGTGCCGTCACCAGAAACGCATAAGCCTTTTCACAGTCTATTCTATAACGTGCTTTCCCTTCGGAATCCGACTGCTTTGTTGCAATGCTATTTCCTTTGTTGTCTAGTATTACAACCGAAGCATTTGCTATCAGATCTCCTGTTTTTTCGTTTGTCACCATAGCAATAGCTTCAACGGAACAGATTGGAATCGCCGTATAAATAGCATCTTTCCCACTTCGGTTAGAAGCAAAAAAACCGATATTTTTGTTCTCATTGATCGTTAAAGCAAAATCGTCTTTCCCGCTATTTATTGGTTTCCCCAGATTTACAGCCTGTCCCATAGATTTTAAATCAATTTTAAAAAGATCGAGGCCTCCAAAACCCTGTTTTCCCGAAGAGGCGTAATACAGAATATCATCGTTGGCAATAAAAGGGAAGTTTTCCTTCTCCTGTGTATTCACAGCCGATCCTAAGTTTTCCGGTTTTCCATATCCATTGGCATCAATACGGACTCTCCAAATATCGGATTCTCCCATTCCTCCTGGCATATTCGAGGCAAAATACAACGTTTTCCCATCCCTGCTTAAACTCGGATTCGTTACCGAATAGGCAGTGCTGTTAAACGGTAATGCTTCGATATTGGTCCATTTACCATCTATTTTTGTTGCTTTATAAATGCCCTGTTGGCTTATTTTTACATTATCTTTATTACGCTCGTATAATTTGGAACTATGTCCGTCTCTTGCGAAATACATGGTTTTTCCGTCGCTACTAATCGTTACCGGTCCATCGTGGAAAGGTGTGTTTAATTCACTTACCGGTTTGGGTTCCGAAAAGGTACCATTACTGTTTCGAATAGCCTCATAAATATCCTGATAGGGTCTGTCTACCCATTTGTCTATTTTTTGGGATGTATTTCGGGTACTGACAAAATAAAGTGTATTATCATCCGTTAAGACGGCTCCGAAATCACTTTGATCTTTACTATTGATATCCATTGTTGCGATATCAAACATTTTGTACTGACGATTCAGTTTCTGAATATAATTCGGATTTGCCTTATACTCCTGAGACCGGACATCGTTAGGTAATAAAGACACAAAAATATCCATCTGTTTATTAGCTTCCGGATAGTTACCTAAAGCCTTAAGAGTCTGAGCATATCGGTAATAAACAGCTGCATTTGCTTGATTTTGTATTGCTTTGACATACCATTTTTCAGCCTCATCCATTTTGGAAATATTATAGTAACTATCAGCCAGTTTTGTAAAAACATATGCATTCGCATTTTTACTTTCTGTTAGTTTTAAATATTCGTCTATGGCTTCTATATACTGGTAATTCTCAAATAATTTATCTGCTTCTTTTGTAAACTTATCTTGTCCATAACTGGCTGTCATAAGCAACAATAGTCCTAATGTTATATATTGTTTTTTCATATGTCTGATTTGGAATTAGAAATATCGCGGTGACTGGGATACTTTTGTAAAAAAATTCAAGTCAAATAACAACATAAACTCGTGTGAAGCTGGTGTTGTTATTTTAAGATCAGATACGATATGGTCGTATGCATATCCGATACGAAGTCCCGGCAGAATAGCATAATTGATCATTCCGCCAAAAGAATCGTCCAAACGGTAGGTTGCTCCAATCTCGAATTTCTCGAAAAACAACATATTAGCCGATACATCCAATGATGTTGGTGCTTTAAAAGCCGATTTCAACATAAAAGATGGTTTAAACTTAGTGTTATCTGATAGTTCAAATACATAGCCTCCCGTTAAAAAGTAATGTTGTACATCACTTCCGAATTGATATTCCTGTCCGTTCTGCGTCACATCCAAATATGTTTTTTTCAACAAACTTGGAACCGAAAAGGCCATATAGTATTTTTGAGTATAATAGAAAAATCCGGTCCCTACATTAAAATAGGTAGTATTGCTATCTTCTTTAAAAGCGATATCACCCTGATGTTGTACAAATCCGTTTCCGATTTCAGAGAATAATCCGATTTTATGGAAAGTCGCTCCGGCTTTTAATCCCAATGCCAAACGATGTTCTCCGCCCAAATTCAATGTATAGGAAAAATCTGCATACACATTGTTTTCTTCTACCGGGCCAATTTTATCGGATATAGCCGAAATTCCCAAACCTACATTTTTCCCGACCGGACTATGCACCGACAAAGTAGCCGTTTTGGGCGCATCTTCAATGTCCACCCATTGTCGGCGGTATAATATCCCTCCTGACAAACTTTCTTTTGAACCGGCATAAGCAGGATTCATCACATTCATATTATACATATACTGTGTATAATGAGGATCCTGCTGCGCATTGGTCTCAAAAATACATATCGCTATTAACAAGGAGGTCAAATATATTTTTTTCATAATAGTACTTATTTCTTTGGAATATGCTACTTGCTTAAAAAACAAACAGACTAAATGTATTGTTACTTGGTTGTCTATCGTTGTCTGTTAATATATACCCAACCGGTTACGCTTGTTCCGTCTTCTTTTACAATCGCATAGAAATACGTGCCATCCGGTAATTCGTTACCCTTGTCGGATATTCCGTTCCACTGATTGGTGTAATTACCATGGAATTTATAGACTTCTCTACCATAACGGTTAAAGATTGAAAGTTCCTGTATGTTCATTCCTGTTAGGTCGAAAGTATCATTCAAACCATCATTATTTGGTGAAATTCCTTTTGGTATCATACGACATGTATTACTTGTCACAGAAATTTGTGCGGTTCCAATACAGTTATCTGAAACGATCACCTTAAATACCTGTGGTAAAGTAGCTGTTGGATTTTGTGCCATATATGCATCAACATTAAATGAAGCTTTATTTGTTCCTACAGTTATATCATTCTGATTTTTCCAGATATAGGTCACAGCTTCCGGATCATACGACCCGTTAACCGGAATCGCCTTTAATAACAATGTAGCATTCTCACAACCTCCTTCAATGGTTGTTATAAGTGATGATTCTGTTATTACAATTGATGCTTCAGAATGTCCTCCTCCGGTACAGTTTTCTATATTCTCTGAAACGGTATAGACAATGGTATGAGTGCCAACTGTAGCACCTGTAAGATCCAATACTCCGGTTACAGGATCAACTGTAATTGTAGCAGAACTAAATATTCCTCCTGTTGTAAATCCATCGACTGTTATTGGCTGTGGACTTTCTAATGCATTTATACAAACTGAATCGTAAGTAAATGTTAGCGTTGGTACTGCCAGTGGGATTACCGTTACCGTTGCTACACCGCTTATCGACTGGTCACAGTTTTCATTTGCAACACTTAGCAATTCATATACGCTTGCATTTCCAGAAGTAATCGTAGCTGTTCCACTGGAATCAAGTGTTACCGTTTGTGGTGAACCGCTATTTACGGAGTAGGTTACAATTGCACCTGCTGTACCGCTAAAAACGATTGTTGCTGTTTTCCCAGAACAAATCGTTGTTGTTCCTGAGATCGTTGCATTTAATAATGGATATATTGTTACTATAGCTGACCCCGTCAGGTTTTGTGTACACATATTACTACCTGTCACACTTACCAAAGTGTAAACACTATTTGCCGTTAAAGCCGGAGTCATCAAAGATGCTACACCGTTTATATCTAATGTTATCGTTTGATTTATACCGCCATCAACTGTATAGGTCACAACAGCATTTGGAGTACCCGAAAAAGCTATTGTTGTGGTCGACCCCGAACAGATGGCTATTGTTCCAGAAACTGTTGCCGTTGGTAGCGGCATAATCAGTATTGTTGCGGAACCGGTCACATCTTGTGAACAAGCAGCATCCAAAGTAACACGTACCAAATTATAAACACTGTTGGCTGTTAAAATCGGAGTGATCAAAGATGCTATTCCGCTCTCATCTAATGTTATTTCCTGATCAGTTCCCCCATCAACCGTATAGGTCACAACGGCATTTGGAGTACCCGAAAAAGCTATTGTAGCCGTTGATCCGGAACAAATCGGAGATGTCGCTGAAATTCCTGCTAATAATTCTATGTTAATCGTAATAGTAGCAGAACCGGTTAGATTTTGCGAACACGTATTGACACCTACCACACTCACCAAAGTATAGACACTGTTGGTTGTTAAAGCCGGAGTCGTTAAGGATGCAACTCCGCTCTCATCTAACGGTATGATTTGATTTGCCCCTCCATCAACCGTATAGGTCACAATGGCATTTGGAGTACCGGTAAAAGTTATCGTTGTAGCCGTACCCGAACAGATTTCCCTTGTTCCTGAAATTGTTGCTGTAGGTAGTGGCATAATTGTTACCGTAGCGGAGCCAGTTAGGTTTTGTGAACAGGCATTAACACCGGTTACGCTTACCAAACTGTAAATACTGCTGGCTGTTAAACCCGGAGTGGTTAAAGAAGCCGTTCCGGTTCCGTTTAATGTTATGGTTTGATTTGTACCGCCATCGACCGTATAGGTCACAATGGCATTTGGAGTACCGGTAAAAGTTATCGGAGCCGTTTCACCCGAACAGATCGTTGTTGATCCGGATATAGTAGCCTCTGGTAATGGTTTTATCGTTATTGTTGCGGAACCGGTCAGATTCTGTGAACAAACCGGTAATCCCGAAGTCGTTGCTTGAACCAGCGTATAGGTTCCGGCTGTTGTTGCCGAAACTGTTCCCGTTCCGGAAGCATCTAAAACAATTTGTTCATTGGATCCTCCATTAAAGGTGTAGGTAATTGTACTATTCGGTGTACCCGTAAAAGTTATCGGAGTCGTTTCACCCGAACAAATCGTAGCTGTACCTGCTATTGTAGCGGTTGGTAATGGTTTTATCGTTATTGTTGCGGAACCGGTCAGATTCTGTGAACAGGCTGGCGTTCCTGAAGCTATTATACGAACCAATCCATAGGTTCCGGTTGTTGTTGTCGAAATGGTTCCCGTTCCGGAAGCATCCAAAACAACCTGTTGCTCAGAACCTCCATCAATAGTATAAGTAACTGTAGCAAGTGGCGTACCGGTAAAGGTAATAGTAGCTGTTTCACCCGAACAAATCGTTGCGGTACCTGATATAGTAGCTGTTGGTAGTGGTTTTACCGTTATCGTTGCGGAACCTGTCAAATTCTGTGAACAAGCCGGTAATCCCGAATTCGTTACTTGAACTAATGTGTAGGTTCCGGCTGTTGTAGTTGAAATTGTTCCCGCTCCCAAAGCATCTAAAACAATCTGCTGATTAGATCCTCCATCAATAGTATAGGTAACCGTACTATTTGGTGTACCGGTAACCGTAACGGTAGCTGTTTCGCCGGAACAAATCGTGGCTGTACCTGCTATTATAGCCGTTGGTAATGGTTTTATCGTTATCGTCGTAGAACCGGTCAGATTCTGGGAACAGACAGGTGTATCCGAAGTTGTTATACGAACTAATGCATAAGTACCGGCTGTTGTGGTTGAAATAGTTCCCGTCCCGGAAGCATTCAAAACAACCTGTTGCTCAGAACCTCCATCAACAGTATAAGCAACCGTAGCAAGTGGCGTACCGGTAAAGGTAATAGTAGCTGTTTCACCCGAACAGATCGTTTCAGTACTGGTTATTGTAGCCGTTGGTAGTGGCTTTACGGTTATTGTTACGGAACCGGTCAGATTCTGCGAACAACCAGGTGTACCCGAAGTTGTGACACGAACCAATGCATAGGTTCCGGCTGTTGTTGCCGAAACAGTTCCTGTTCCCGAAGCATTCAAAACAACCTGTTGCTCAGAACCTCCATCAATAGTATAGGTAACCGTACTGTTCGGTGTACCGGTAAAGGTAACGGTAGCTGTTTCGCCCGAACAAATCGTTGCAGTACCTGCTATTGTAGCGGTTGGTAGCGATCCTATCGTTATCGTCGTAGAACCGACCAGATCCTGAGAACAGACAGGTGTACCCGAAGTTATTGCGCGTACCAATGTATAAGTTCCGGCTGTTGTGGTCGAAAGAATTGCGGTTCCGGAAGCATCCAGTGCAACCTGTTGATTTAAACCGCCATTAACAGTATAAGTAACCGTGGCAAGCGGTGTACCTGTAAATGTAATTGTAGCTGACTCACCCGAACAGATCGTTTCAGTACTGGTTATTGTAGCGGTTGGTGGTGGTATAACGGTGATCGTTGCGGAGTCACTCAGCGCTTGAGAACAAGCGGTTGTGCCCGAACTCGTTACGCGAACCAATGTATAGATTCCGGTTGTTGTTGCCGAAACAGTTCCTGTTCCGAAAGCATTCAATACAATCTGCTGTTCAGCACCCCCATTAATAGTATAGTAAACCGTACTATCTGGCGTACCAATAAACGTAACGTTAGCCGATTCTCCCGTACAAATCCTTGTAGTACCACCTATTATGGCTGTTGGTAATGTTTTTACCGTTATCGTTGCAGAACCCGTCAGGTTCTGTGTGCAGACCAACGCTCCGGCTGATGTTGCACGAACTAAAGCATATGTTCCGGCTGTTGTGGTCGAAAGTGTTGCGGTTCCCGAAGCATCCAAAACTAGCTGTTGTTCAGAACCTCCATTAAAGGTATAGGTAACCGTACTATCCGGTGTACCTGTAAGTGTAACGGTAGCTGTTTCACCCATGCAAATAGTGGCGGTGCCAGTTATTGTGACTGTTGGTGATGGTAGTACCGTTATTGTTGCCGAACCACTCAGTTCCTTCGAACAACCAGGTGTACCCGGAGTTGTTACGCGAACCAATGTATACGTTCCGGCAAGTGTTACCGAAATAATTGCTGTTCCGGAGGCATCCAAAACAACTTGTTGATCAGCGTCTCCGTTAACAGTATAGGTAACTGTAGTCGACGGTGTACCACTAAAAGTTATTGGAGTTGTTTCTCCGGAGCAGATGGTAGCAGTACCGGATATGCTAGCTGTTGGTAATGATCCAACCGTTACCGTTACAGCTTCATTTAGTGCTTCTTCCTGCAACAAAACTCCGATGCTATCATATATTTTTATAGCCGTTAAAGTATACACTGTTGTTGTTGTTAGACTCTCCGAAAACGAAAATGTTCCCGAAGCATCCAAAATTGCGGTTTGTTCTGCTCCCCCATTTATATGGTATAGCACTGTAGCATTGGGAGTACCGGTAATCGTAATGGTTACTGCATCACCGGAACAAATCGTTGTTGCACTTGAACTAATAGTTGCCTCCAAATCTATGATACCTGGCGGCGGAGCAAAAGCGAAAGCATTTCTACTGTCCGTAGCATTATCTATATTGACAGCACTTCCGATCCATTGCAAATCAAAATCAGCATCTTTGGTCGGCTTGTCAATTCTAATATAATAGAACTCTCCTTTTGTAACGTCTAACCATCGAACAGATCCATTTCCGGTGGCACGATCCGTTTGTGTCACCGTTGTGTTTCCATTCATTCCAATACGATTGGTACTAGGATACACCTCTTTCTGTTTTGGAGTACAAGAACGTATGGGCTTTCCAAGATTGGAACAATCGTTATTGGGACCATATACCCAAAAATTATACGAAAGACCTACTTTCTGATTTTTAGGAGTAATATCGAATCCCAATGTGCCGGATTGAATCACATTGATTTTTAACCATACTGAATTTTCATCTCCGGTTATTTCATCAACTGCTGTTCCGGCACTATCCCTATTGGAAATAAAATGATCATTTCCCCATATATCAATCGCATTAATACAATTGTTGGGTCGGTTCTGTGCCTGCATTATACCGGAAAAAATAAAGGGTAAAACGGTAAGTAAAAGCTTTTTCATATCGTGACTCAGTATTTTGTTTCTTGTTTTTGAGAAGTCGTAAAAACAACCTCTTTTGCAAAACATGTTAAACACTTTTGTAAAACATTAAACAAACTTAAGTGCAAATTGAGAATACAGCTCCGGTTGGATTTTTATTGTCCTTTTAATGTCTTAAATAGTATAATTAATACCCTTACAAAATTCTAATTTGGAAGAATTCAAAAAAAAGGGCATTCCAATACCACATACAAAAACAATATCCTAAGGTCTCTAATCAAAAAAGACAGCCTGCTGACTGTCTTTTTGTTAGAATGATTTAATTGAGTTTATCGACCAGAATCTGGTACTTTCGCCCAACCGGAACAATCCGGTCGTCTGTCAGACTCAGATTGTGCTTATGATTAACCATAAGGTGTTCTCCATTAACAATATGGGAACGGTGCACCTGTACAAAACGGCTATCGAGATTATCCATTATTTCGATTAGACTGCCATACACCACAATCGGAACAATCGTATTCCGGATATATACCTTTAGATAATTTCCTACGCTCTCAATACAAACAATTTCAGCCAGTGCAATATCGGTTATATCGCCGTTTACTTTCAGGCGTATTATATCCTTAACTTCTGTTTTCTGACTATTGGCATTACAAAATAGCTTTGCCTTTTCTACCGCTTTGGCAAAAAGAGGGAACGAAACCGGTTTTAACAGATAATCCACCGCATCATACTGAAACGATTTCAACGCATAGTCCGAATAGGCCGTTGTAACAATCGTTACAGGACGTTTTGGCATACGCTCCATGAGTTCAACACCGGTGAGTATCGGCATATTGATATCCAGAAAAATCACATCATAACACTCATTAACAATCATTTGCAAAGCATCTTTACCATTATAAGCACTTCCACCATATAATAGCTCCGGACACTGTTCAATATGCGATTTTATAACCCGGTGTGCCGGCTTTTCATCGTCAACGATCAGGCATTTATATTTAATTTCCATAATTGTAATTCCAGTTTAAAAACACCAATGACATTTTTATCAATGGTAATTTTATGTTTTACAAACGATACAATCAACCTTCGTCTCAAATTTTCCAGTCCAAGTCCCGTACTTTCCAAAAATGAGCCTTCTGCCAGACAATTATTCTCAATCGTAAAAATAAGATGATCCTCCATAAATTTCCAGTGGATATCGACATAAGGTTGTTCGCATTCTGACGAGAATTTGATGGCATTTTCAATTAACGTCATAAATACAAGCGGTAGTATAAAAAAATCTTCAAAATCGCCTTCCGAATGTTCGGTGACCTTGAGATTATGGCTCTTATATTGATGATAACCAATATATTTTTGTACAAAATCGATTTCTTCCGTCAAACAAACATATTCTTTTTTGGTCGCTTCAATCTGATACCGCAACAAACCGGAAAGCTTTAATATCTTTTCAGCCACCGTTTGAGGTTCGGCCAATGCGTCTCCATATAGATTATTCATCGCATTAAGCAGGAAATGCGGGTTGAGTTGCTGCTTTAAAAAAGTGAGCTCCGCCTGGGAATTCAGGAGCTTTTTATGGGTTCGGAAAACATTTTGTAATACCCATAAATTAATAAAATAAATCCCGGTTCCGATAAAAAGCATAAAAAGTGTTCCGAGTATTTCGTTAAAAAGCGAAATATACTCCCCAAAATTCTGCGTAACCTGTACCTGAACGATGATATAAAACAACCAAAAAAGCGCAAAATATTTAAAAAAAGTAAAATATTTTTTCTCCAAAAGAAATTTTCTTACAAGAATTACGTTACTAAACATGACTGCCCCATAAATGGTTGTTAAAATCAGTAGTAATTCAATGAATATGTATTCCGGAGTTTTATCCTGCTTTCTGTCGGCGTATTCATTATACAGGAATAGGACCAAAAGGAGCAGATAAAAGGTAACATTCCGGAACCAGAAGTTTTCGTAGGCAAGGCGTATTTTCATGATTACAAAAATAGAGTAAACGGACTATTTTCAACTCCTTAGCACTATTTTTTATACAAACGCCACTAGTATAATAAATCGAATAATTTATATAAATTTTAACTTAATTTTTCTTGCAGAAGATATCTTTGCAGTAATTTTTTAATCATCAATCAAAAAACGACAATTATCAAAAAAAATGAACTTTAAACTTTTTATTTGCCTGTTTTTTTGCTCAGTCGGCATATTTGCCCAGGAGAAAGTGACATTAAGCGGTACCATTTCGGATACCCGGAACAACGAAACCCTGATTGGGGTAACGGTTTACATCAAAAGCCTGCAAACAGGTGCTACAACAAACGAGTATGGCTTCTACTCGATTACCGTTCCGAAGGGAACCTACACCGTACAGATAAACTATATGGGGTATCAAGGTGTTGAAGAAACGCTTAATCTGAACCAAAACACCCGTAAAAACTTCGCATTAGGCGAAAACTCACGAGAACTACAGGAAGTGGTTATCACCGAAAACAAGAAAAAGGTCGATATTCGCCGACCGGAGATGAGTGTTAACAAACTTTCCATTAAAGAAATCAAAAAAATGCCGGTTGTTTTAGGAGAAACCGACGTTTTAAAGTCAATTCTGACACTTCCCGGAGTAACCAATGCCGGTGAAGGCGCCTCAGGATTTAACGTACGTGGTGGCGCAGCCGATCAGAACCTGATCTTACTGGACGAGGCTACTATTTACAATTCCTCTCACCTTTTCGGTTTCTTTTCGGTTTTTAATTCCGATGCGATCAAAGATCTGAAACTGTATAAAGGCGGTATTCCGGCTCGATTTGGTGGCCGACTATCCTCTGTTTTAGACATTTACCAAAAGGAAGGAAACAGTAAAGAATTCCACATGAATGGTGGTATCGGATTAATTTCCAGCCGTCTATTGGCCGAAGGGCCAATTACCAAAGACCGCGGTTCGTTTCTGGTAGCCGGAAGAAGTTCCTACGCGCATTTATTCCTGAAAATGACGGACAATAAAAACTCCGCTTATTTCTATGATTTAAACACCAAACTAAGCTATAAATTAAACGATAATAATAACCTGTATCTATCTGGTTATTTTGGTCGTGATGTGTTTGATTTAAATGATAGCTTTAAGAATACCTATGGTAATACCGTGGTTAATCTGCGTTGGAATCATTTGTTTTCCGATAAATTATTCTCCAATATGTCAATGATTTATAGCGACTACTATTATGGACTAACACTAGACTTTGTTGGATTTAACTGGGATTCGGGTATTAAAAACTATAACTTTAAATACGATCTGAAACACTATATTTCCAATAAGCTACAATTGAGCTACGGTGTGAATGCTATTTATTATGATTTTAACCCGGGAACTATTGAACCAAACAAACCGAATTCCGGTATCAACGCAGATCAATTGGATAAAAAATATGCCTTTGAGCCTTCATTTTATATCGATGCCGAACAAAAACTAACCGAAAACCTTTCCGTTAACTACGGTTTGCGCTATTCGATGTTCTACCGTTTGGGACAACAAAAAATCAACACCTACGCAAACAATCAGGCGGTTATTTTTAACGACGATTTAAAGATTTACGAAAAAGCAACACCTACCGGAAGCGAATACTTCGGACGAAATAAAACCATCGCCAGCTTTGATAATTTTGAACCTCGTGTCGCCGTTTCCTATGCTTTAAACGATGATCAATCCATAAAGGCGAGTTACAACCGTATGAGTCAGTATTTGCATTTGATTTCCAATACGGCTTCTCCTACGCCTTTAGACGTATGGGCGCCAAGTGATAATTTCTTAAAACCGCAGACATTGGATCAATATGCGATTGGTTATTTCCGTAATTTCAATGAGGATAAATATTCCCTTGAAGTGGAAACCTTTTACAAAAACATCAAAAACCGCGTCGACTATATTGACGGAGCCGATCTAATTGCCAATAACGCAATCGAACAGGTAATCCTTAACGGAAAAGCCCGCGCCTACGGTTTGGAAGTATTGTTACGCAAAAACACCGGAAAATTAACCGGTTGGGTATCCTATACTTTATCCCGTTCCGAACAGCAAACACCGGGAAGAACGCCAAACGAAACCGGAATCAATAACGGTGACTGGTACCGTACCGGATACGACAAAACCCATAACCTTTCGATCACTGGATCGTATACCCATACCGAAAAATGGACTTTCGGAGCCATCTTCGCGTTACAATCCGGTCAACCGGTAACCTATCCAAACGGACAGTATATTTATCAGGGAATTTCGGTACCGAGCTACGGTAGCCGTAACGACAATAACCTTCCGTTATACCACCACCTGGATGTATCGGCAACCTATACACCGAAACCGGAAAAGAAAAAAGGATGGCAAGGCGAATGGGTATTTAGTATTTACAACCTGTACAGCCGCAAAAACGCAGCCTCAATCAGTTTCCGTCAAAACGAAGATACGGCCCGAAACGAAGCGATAAAACTTTCTATTTTCGGAATTGTACCATCGGTAACGTATAACTTCAAATTCTAAAGTATCCATTAAGAACGTATCATTATGAAAACCATATTAAAATATTTCACATTCCTGTTTGCAATTCTGATGCTGAATAGCTGCGAAGAAGTTGTCGATGTTAAACTGGACAGTGCTCCGCCCCGATTGGTTGTGGATGCCGCCCTTAACTGGATTAAAGGGACAACAGGTAATAATCAGGTAATCTATTTAACCACCACCGCCGATTATTTCGGTACGGAAATTCCGAAAGTAAGCGGTGCCACTGTGGTCGTAACCAACAGCAGTAACGTTGATTTTAACTTTTTGGAAGCCGTACCCGGTGAATATATCTGTACCAATTTCCAACCGGTTTTAGGAGAAACCTATACCCTGACCATCGTTAGCAATGGCGTAACCTATAAAGCGACCGAAACCTTAAAAAGCGTTGTCGATATTCTGAATATCGAACAGAAAAACGACGGTGGTTTTACCGGTGATCAAATTGAGTTAAAGACCTTTTATAACGATCCCGGAGACGAAGACAACTACTATTTATTCCGTTATATTCGCAATAATACTTTGGCTGTTTTCCGTTCCAGCGACGACCGTTTTGTACAGGGAAACACGACTTTCGATATTTATTCGCACGAAGATCTGAAAGTTAACGATAACGTAAACATCCGTTTAATGGGGATTTCCAAACAATATTACAATTATATGAACATTTTGATTAGTGTGGCACAAGGCGGCGGCGGACCGTTCCAAACGCCACCGGCTACCGTACGCGGTAATGTGATCAACCAAAACAATCAGGCCAATTATCCCCTCGGGTATTTTAGCCTGTCGGAAGTCGCCGAAACCAATTATGTTATTGAATAAAAATCTAAAAGACAACTTTCACCGGTTGTCTTTTTTGTTTTAAAATCATTGCTTACTTTTGGAATAACTCAAAAGTAAACAAATGTCTTCACACCATATTGTCCGCGACGACCAGGAACCGGCCTTAATTATTGCCAACGGAGCGCCCTGTAACGACGAATTGCTCGGACAGCTGTTGGAATGGTCGCCTTTAGTCATCGTACTCGATTCGGCTATGGAACGCGTTCTGGATCTCGGAATCAAAGTAGATGTACTCTTAGGGGACTTCGACCGTGATTTTGATGCGGAATTTTACCGTCAAACCCAATATCCGATTGAAATTGTTCATACACCCGACCAGGACAAAACCGATCTGGAAAAGGCCTTTGACTATCTTATCGAACGAAAAATACCGGCTGTTAATGTCGTTTGGGCTACCGGAAGAAGAGCTGATCATACCATTAGCAACATCACCAATATTGTCCGCTACCGCAACCTTCTGAAGATTGTAATACTGGACGATCATTCAAAAGTATTCCTGCTACCAAAAAAGTTTGAAAAATGGTATCCGGCCCATACGATACTTTCCTTAATTCCGATAGGAACCGTAGCAGGTATCCACTCTAAAAACCTATTCTATCCATTGCAAAACGATACCTTAACCATTGGTTATCGAACCGGAAGCAGTAATCATGTAAATGAAGACGGACTGGTTTGCATCGAACACACATCAGGTGATTTATTACTAATGGAATGTTTTGATTAGTATTTATTATTTACTTTTTTAACCTTAAAAATAAATAATAAATAAAATTCACTTTTCAATTGAAACAAAATAGTATTTTAGGCTACATATAAATAAGCATACAACCTACAACTCCAAAACCAATGAAAAAAATATTTCTTTGCGGTCTCGCACTTTCCCTGTTTTTGAGCAGCTGTTCTTCCCAGAAGAATAGTTCCTCCAAGGATTATGTATCCAAGTATATGAACACAATTAATAAGGAAGAATTAAAAAAACACCTTTATATTGTAGCTTCCGACGAGATGCAGGGGCGTAATACCGGCGAACCGGGACAGAAAAAAGCCGGCGAATACCTGATTGCCGAGTACAAAAAAATGGGGATTTCCTATCCAAAAGGAGCTGATAGTTTTTATCAGAAAGTTCCTTCCGAATTTATGGTGCGTCCCTTTAGTCCTAAATTAGGAGACTCGGAAAATATCTGGGCCTATATCGAAGGTTCTGAAAAACCGGATGAGGTATTGGTGATTTCCGCGCACTATGATCACGTAGGGATGAAAAACGGAGAGATTTATAATGGTGCCGATGATGATGGTTCCGGAACGGTAGCGTTACTGGAAATCGCTCAGGCTTTTATGGATGCCAAAAAAGCCGGCCACGGACCAAAACGTTCGATCCTTTTTCTACATGTGACCGGAGAAGAACACGGATTACACGGATCCCGCTACTATTCCGAACATCCGTTATTCCCATTAAAAAACACGATTGCCGATATCAATATCGATATGATCGGACGACGTGATCCGGCACATAAAGACAATGGTAACTATGTGTATGTGATCGGTTCCGACCGTTTGAGTACGGATTTGCATAACATCAACGAAGAGGCCAATAAAAAATATGTAAACCTGTTATTGGATTACAAATACAACGACCGAAACGATCCGGAACAAATCTATTTCCGTTCCGACCATTATAACTTTGCGAAACACGGTGTACCGGCGATCTTTTTCTTTAATGGTGTTCATGAAGATTACCACCAACCGGGTGACACTCCGGACAAAATTGAGTACGACTTACTGGAAAAAAGAGCCAAACTGGCTTTTGCTACCGCATGGGAACTGGCCAATCGCCCTAACCGTATCGTAGTGGATAAAAACGGTGAATAAATCCTAAAATAAAAACACCCGACCCATTTTAAAAACAGATCAGGTGTACAAATTAAAGATTAATCCGGAACAGCTGTCAGATCATAAGAATCCGACAGCTGTTTTTTTATTCGGTTACTTTCTCAATTATATAACCTACATTTTTTAATTGTTCCGCTAACGTAGCTTCGGAAACCGTATCGCTGTTAATGGTCAGAATCTTTTGCGGGTTTTCGGTATCCACTTTCCAGTTATCCGAACCCACAAGCGGATTTAACACCGGAGTCACTTTTTCGATACATCCGGCACATTTAATATTGGTTTTAAATTTCATCGTTTTCATTGTATTTATTTTTTAAATTTTAAAAGTAAACTGTTGCTCACCACACTCACAGAGCTCATTGCCATAGCCGCTCCGGCAATCATCGGGTTTAGTAAAAATCCGTTAATCGGGAACAATACGCCGGCGGCAATCGGAATTCCGATAACGTTATAGATAAACGCCCAAAACAGGTTTTGTTTGATTGTTTTTACGGTTTGTTTTGACAAGTGAATCGCCACCGGGATTTTTTTCAAATCGGACGAAATGATCGTCATATGTGCAACATCCATCGCAATATCCGATCCTTTACCCATCGCAATACTCACATTGGCCTGCGCCAGTGCCGCACTATCGTTAATTCCGTCGCCAACCATAGCCACCACGCGACCTTCGTGTTGCAATTGTTTTACAAACTCCGATTTATCCTGTGGCAATACACCCGCTTTGTACCGCTTAATGTTGAGTTGTCTGGAAACGGAAGAAGCCGTTGCCTCATTATCACCCGTTAGCATAATCACTTCGATACCGTCGCGTTGCAATTCTTCGATAGCCTGTACCGATGTTGGTTTAATCGCATCCTGAACCGCGATAATAGCCAACACTTCCTGAGTCGAACCAAAAAACAATACCGTAGCTGCATTTTGGTAATATTCGTCTGCAAATCGCTGTAATTCGTCTGAAATGCGAATCTTTTCATTTTCCATCAATTTCTGATTTCCAACAAAATAGGTTTCGCCGCCGGCTATTGCTTTTACGCCAAATCCGGTAATGCTTTCGAAATGATCCAGACTAACAGTATCCAACAAGGCATATTCTTCAACCACCGCCTGTGCTAATGGATGTTCTGACTGTTTTTCAATGGTTTTTAAGATCGATGCTTTAGCCGCATTATCGTGTAACCATTTTGTAGCGGTAACTTTTGGTTTTCCTTCCGTAATTGTCCCTGTTTTATCCAAAATAATGGTATCTACTTTTTGAGCCAATTCCAGACTTTCGGCATCTTTTATCAGAATGCCCTGTTCGGCTCCTTTTCCAACACCAACCATAATAGCCGTTGGTGTAGCCAATCCTAAAGCACACGGACAGGCAATTACCAATACCGTTACCATCGCCATTAAGCCTTGGGTAAATCCGTTTTCACCGCCAAAAATCAGCCATATAATTAAGGTCAGGATTGAAATTCCTACCACAATCGGTACAAATATCCCGGCAATTTTATCGACCAGTTTTTGAACCGGTGCTTTACTACCCTGTGCATTCTGTACCATTTTAATGATATGCGCCAGTAAGGTATCCCCGCCTACTTTCCGCGCCCGGAACTGTAAACTACCTTTTTGGTTGAGTGTTCCGGCAAAAACAGTCGCTCCGATTCCCTTTTCAACCGGTACCGGCTCTCCGGAAATCATACTTTCGTCTACAAACGAACTTCCGGAAACCACTTCCCCATCTACGGCAATTTTCTCTCCGGGTTTTACCAGAATCAGATCATCTAACACAATCGATTCGATTGGCGCTTCCATAAACTCCCCGTTGTCTTTTACCACGGTTACCGTTTTGGGTTGTAATCCCATCAGTTTTTTAATTGCCGAAGCCGTATTTCCTTTAGCCTTCTCTTCCAATAATTTACCCAAAAGAATAAACGCGATCACCACCGTAGCCGCTTCAAAATAAACATGGGCATGTAGTCCTCTTTGATGCCAGAAATCGGCAAAAAGGGTATTAAAAACACTAAAAATATAGGCAATACCGGTACTCAGTGCGACCAGAGTATCCATATTGACCGAACGGTGTTTTAACTGTTTCCAGGCATTTATAAAGAAATCTTTTCCATACCAGAACAAAACCGGTGTGGCAAAAAACCACATGATTTCATTTCCGTAGGGCATATCCATAAAAAACATCCCGATGATAAAAACCGGAAGGGTTAGTAGCGACGCGCCTATCGTTTTCTTTTTTAGTTCTTCGTAATGATTTTTTTGTTGGGTTTCGACTAGCACGTTTACATTGACATCTTCTTCAATGATCATATCGTAACCAATGGCTTGCATTGCTTTTTTAAAATCGTCGAGCGAAGCAACATTCGAATCGTATTCTACTTTGGCAGAGGCATTCGCATAATTAACTGCGGCATCAATAACACCTTTTTGATGTTTCAACATACTCTCCACGCTTACCGCACATGAAGCACAGGTCATTCCGGTTACCGGAAAATTTTTAGTAATGGCTTCCATATCGTTATTTGTTTTTGTTAGAACAAAGTTAGACCGGAATGCGCAGAAAACTATTGTAGAATTTTATAATGGAGTTGTAAGATTTACACTTTGTCTAACGGAATTCGTTTTTCCGAACGGATGTTCTTAAAGTGCGACGGTGTTAATCCCGTTACTTTTTTAAACTGATTACTCAGATACGCTACACTACTGTAGCCTAACAAATCGGCAATTTGTTTTAACGACAATTCATCGTAAACAATCAGCTCTTTTACCTTCTCGATCTTTTGGTTGATCAGGTATTTTTCGATCGTAATCCCTTCCATTTCCGAAAAAAGACCACTCAGATAATTATAGTCGTATTGTACTTTATCCGATAGGAATTCCGATAACGTCAGTTTTGTTTTTTCCTGATCGTGATGAATAAAATTGATAATCGTTGTTTTCACTTTTTCAATAAGCTGCTTGCGTTTGTCATCGATAATTTCAAAACCAATCGCCTCCAAAGCCTCCGAAAACTGTTGCCGTTTTTCTTCCGAAACGGAATCCGCAAGTGTCACTTCACCCATCGTAACCTGTTGGTATGGAAGATCCATTTGATCCAGGATTTGGGTAACGGCCAAAACGCAACGTTGGCAAACCATATTTTTAACAGCTATTTTCATATTCTAAATATACTGTCAAAAATACAATTTGCCAACGGTATTTTAAATTCTTAACTTCTTTTTAAGGTTTTAAGATGAGTAATGATGGTGTATTATTTAGCCAGGTACTTCTGGATTCTACCAGTTTTTTCCAGCTATCAACACTAATGATCATTAAATCTTGATCCTGTAAAAAGTCCTTTTCTATTTTGCGTTCGTTTAATAACTTAATATGATTGGGCGCCTGTTGTTCGATTGCACGGATACCTTCTTTGATTGTCGCATTATTTTTAATATTTCCAACCACATCCAAAACCGTTACCTGCGATTCGACATTTGCGATAAGCTTTTGGGCGTATTCGATCAGGAAAGCATCGGAATCATCGAATAAGGTCACAAAAACGCGATCGGCTTTTTCAAAATTTTTGTTCACCAACACCCCTACCGGAACTTCTGTTTTTGCCAGAATTTGCTCGGTACGTTCGTCAAACGGTGAATTTTCGAATAGTTTTTCCTTACCGGTAAACTTATTCAAAAGGTTTTCCGGATTGATGATACGGGTTGTAAATCCAAGGATTTTTCCCAATAGTGTGCCTTCAAAAATAGATTGTCCTAAAGCGACCAAAACCAGGTCAAATTCACCTTTATTGGAGACTTCGATAATATCCGAATCCACATCGGTTGAGGTTTTAAACAAAGTAGTCACCTTTTGTTTTAACTCTTTCGATTCGGCTAATACCGGTTTAAAACATTGTTCTTCGAATTCTTCCACATTAAAGGGATGTACTTCATTACTCGACGGAATATGCATGGCTGTAACCATCGCATTTTTCTTCATCTTCTTAACAAAAGTATTCGCAAGTCGTAATAAACCTTTTCCTTCTTCGGGCGTATCGAACGACACCAATACCTTATATTTACTTACCTGACTGATTTCAGCCGGGATAATCTCGTCTTTGGTCTTGAATATAAAATTGATCAAATCTAAAGCCGGTCCGGTCATTAAGGTTGTAGCCAAGGCCATGATAACCATCATCGCAAAGATTTCCGGTTTTAACACGCCTAAATCATATCCGATATTTAACACGACCAACTCCATCAATCCTCTGGTATTCATCAGCGCGCCAATCATTAGACTATCGCGCCAGTTCTGACCTACGAATCTGGCCGTTATCGTACTTCCTACAAATTTTCCAACAACCGCTACTAATACAATCAAACCACAGATTTTCCATAAATACGGATCATCCAAAAGTCCGATTTGCGTACGTAATCCGGTGAAAACGAAAAACAACGGTAGTAACATTACCTGCGAAACGTCCTCCACTTTTTCGATAAAGATATTTCGAAAACGCATATTGTCCGGCATAATCGCTCCGGCCATAAAAGCTCCGAATAAAGCGTGAATACCAATTACTTCCGTAGCATATGATGAGATTAATAACGTCAGGAAAAATATTGCTACAACCGATTTGGTAATGCTTTCTTTACTGGTGTACAATTCCCCGATTCTTTTTAGGAACGGGCGCACCACTTTTAGCATTAGAATCACATAGATAATCGCCAATGCTATAATATATAAGGAACTTAAAAACGAACCGGCCTTAACGATTGCGATTACAGCGGCCAGAATACACCAGGCTGTAATATCATCGGCTGCGGCACAGGTAATTACCATTGCACCAAGTTTGGTTCGATGTAATCCTCTTTCCTGTACAATACGTGCCAATACCGGGAAAGCCGTAATACTCATTGCGATACCGGTAAACAAAGCAAACGAAAGGAATTCTACACCATCCGGGGCAAATTGGGTGTAAATAAAATAAGCCAGAACCATACCGAGGGTAAACGGAATTACGATACTCGCATGGCTGATAACCACTGCTTCTTTGGCTTTATTTTGGAGTACTTTCAGATCGAGTTCCATCCCGACCACAAACATAAAAAGGATTAATCCGATCTGACTCAGGAACTGTAAATTCCCTAATGAGGCTTCCGGAAATAATAAATTGGAAAACTCCGGAAAATAGGTTCCTACAAGCGAGGGACCTAGTACGATACCGGCAAGTATTTCACCGATGACCATTGGTTGGCCTATTTTTTTACATAACTCTCCGAACAAACGTGCCACAAAAACAATGGTCACAATTTGTGCTAATAAAATCGCTAACGGATGTGTCAGATTATGAATTAGAGATGCCAAAAATTCCTGCCATTGGCTATTCCCGGAATTGGGCAATACAATATGACGGCCACCTTCCAGAACCTTTCCGTTTTGGACGGTCCAATACATGGCCGCAAAAGCGACTCCCAATACGCCGACATAAAAAAAGCTATTTTTAAAATTTTTCATAAGTTATCATTTTGGCTTACACTTATTTTGGTGCAAATATGCTATATAAAGCCTTGAAAAAAAATGAATTCGTAATATTAAAAACGCCTCTTGTAACGAAGCCGGCAAAAATTGTAACGAAATACTATAGCTTCACTTTCTCTACAAATTCCGGTCGGTAACTTTCACTTAAACCAAAACTAAACGGCTTACCATTTGCCATCATCACATTCGCAGTAATCTCGTCGTGCGAATAAAACTGTATGTTTTTAATGGCCAAAGCTTCTTTTTTATTGATCCGGCAAAATTCTTCCGCAGGCAATTGTTTTAACAACTTGTCAAAAGAGTAATTTTTAGCGACAAAATTGGTAAGATCCTGTAGATAAATCACTTTATCCCGGCTATCGGTTTCTGCCGATTTGATAAAGAAAATCTGATCGATCGACAATATGGTTTTACCTTTATCGGTATTTAACTGTAGGTGTTTTCGAGTCGTTTTTGTAGTCTCAAAACGTTTTAACGCTTTTTGAATGGCTTGTTGCAGGCGCTCTTTTTTAATTGGTTTTACGACATAATCCACCGCATCAAGGTCGTATGCTTCGGCCGCAAAGTCTTTGTAGGCTGTCGTAAAAATAATTGCCTTCCCTTCCAATAAGTTAGCGACTTGTAATCCATTCATTCCCGGCATCTCAATATCGGAAATCAAAAGGTCAAAATCATACTTATTACATTCGGCAAGAAACGTTTCCGGGTTATTAAAAGCTTTGATCACTTCCAATTCGGGAATTTGCTCACAAAGCATTTTAAGATAGGTTAATCCCGGTAATTCGTCGTCAAGAAGCAAGCATTTGAGTTTTGTACTCACGTAAATCAATTTTTAATTGTGCAACATAGACATCTCCTTCAATGAATTTGTCCAGTTTATAATGGTTTTTATAAATAATCTTTAATCGTTGTTCCAAGGTTTCCGATCCTAGTCCGCTATTGTCTTTTTTAAAGGCCGCTTTACTGGATATTTTATTGGTCACCGTCATTGAAAAAACCTGACCTTTTAATTCGATAACAACCGTAATAAAAGCATCGGCACTTTGTAAATCGGCATGTTTAAATGCATTTTCAATCAGATCAATCGAAATTAGCGGAGCCATTAACTGTTGTTGGTACGAGGCATCCGTTTCGTCGATTTTCTTTTTTACCGTAAGGGCAAACAGTGGACTAATTTTGATTTTATTAATCTCAATCAGGTTTAAAGCGAAATCAATTTCTTCTTTTGGGCTCACAAAACGCCTCCTACTTTCATACAAGATATAATCCAGAACATTCGACAGCTTATCCATCGCAAAATACGTTTGATAGGCATGTGATTGTATCGAATTTAATATATTTTTAAACAAATGCGGATTCAGTTTGGATTCGAGTGTTTCCAATTGCAAATGGTTGAAACGCTCTTCAAAATCCACATATTTAACCTGCATATACTTTTTCTCTTTTTCCAGCTGTTGCAGTCTATACAAGAGATAGCCAGCGATACAAAGGATCAGCAGACACAAAAATAAAAATATATAATCCAGGTTTGTCATGTAGTAAAAGTCTTATTTTTCCACCGGTTTTTTCTGATCATTCCATGCGTCGATACCGCCGTCCAGTTCCACGATCTTTTTAAACCCTTTTTCTTGTAGGATTTCAACCGCTTCAGCACTTCTTCCTCCGGCTTTGCAATACACATAAACCGGTTTTGTTTTATCCAATTTGTCCACTTCCTCTCCGAAGTTCTTTTCGTAGATATGCAGGTTTTTAGCACCTTTCAAGTGACCGGACTGGTATTCTTTTGGAGTACGCACATCGATCAGTTGTCCTTTATTGGCTGTAATTGTTTTTTCAAAAACTTCCGGGTTAACCAATTGGGTTCCTTGTTTTACCTGTGCCTGACAAGCGGTAAAAAACAATACAAAAAATAACAGTTTAAAAATTTTCAGTTTCATAATCGTCCAATATTAAAGGCCTAAAAGTACAAAAAATGTCTGTAATCGTCTGCCAATGTTTTCGTATGATAAATATCATTTTTTTTCGAAGTCCTATAATTTAATTTTGTTTGTTGAAAATTCAGTTTTAGGTTATGGCAATTTCACTAGTTCAAAAATATAATGTTCCCGGACCGCGCTATACAAGCTATCCAACGGTTCCGTATTGGGACGATTCGCAGTTTTCTGTTGCGGCATGGCGCGATACGTATATCCGTTCGTTTCGGGAGAGCAATACTTCCGAAGGCATTAGTCTTTATATTCATCTACCGTTTTGCGAAAGTCTGTGTACTTTTTGCGGATGTCACAAACGGATTACCAAACGTCATGATGTTGAAGACACCTATATTCAGGCCGTTTTAAAGGAATGGGCATTGTATTGCGATACCTTTCCGGAAACACCGAATATCCGGGAAATCCATTTGGGCGGTGGTACACCTACCTTTTTTTCTCCGGAAAACCTTGAACTTTTGATCAATGGAATTTTGAGTCGTGCCAACCGTATGGATAACTACGAATTCAGCTTTGAAGGACATCCCAACAATACAACCCGGGCACATCTTGTAAAGCTTTATGAACTGGGATTTCGCCGGGTAAGTTTTGGTGTTCAGGATTACAGTCCTGCCGTTCAGAAAGCGATCCATCGCGAACAATCGTTCCATAATGTGGCCAAAGTAACTTTTTGGGCCAAAGAAATCGGCTATACTTCTATTTCACACGATCTGGTATTTGGTTTGCCATTTCAAAAACTGGAAGATGTGATCGATACGATCGAAAAAACAAAATCACTGGCACCTCATCGACTGGCATTTTACAGTTATGCTCATGTACCGTGGATTAAAGGAAACGGGCAACGCGGTTTTAAAGATGAAGATGTTCCAAAAGACCAGAAAAAAAGACAACTTTATGAGGTCGGGAAAATGATGCTGGAAAAAAACGGTTTTTATGAAATCGGTATGGATCATTTTGCGATTGAAGACGATACTATGTATGATGCGTTTCAAAACGGAAAACTGCATCGCAATTTTATGGGTTATACTTCTTCCAAAACACAATTGATGATTGGATTAGGCGTATCGTCCATTAGTGATAGCTGGTATGCTTTTGCTCAAAATGAGAAAACACTGGAAGACTATTATGCCCGTCTGGAAAAAAACGAACTGGCTGTTTTTAAAGGTCATATTCTAACTCATGAAGATTTGATCATTCGTCGTCATATTTTAAATCTGATGTGCCGGTTTCAGACCAAATGGGACAATGAAGAACAATTTCCGGAACAAGAGAGCATCATCGCCTCTTTACAGGAAATAGAAAAAGACGGATTATTAAAAATCACCGATGACGGTATTACCGTTACCGAAAAAGGGAAACCGTTTGTTCGCAATATATGTATGGCTTTTGATTTACGTTTAAAACGAAAAGCACCCGAAACACAATTATTTTCCATGACCATTTAAAAAATTCGTCGCTAAAATAAAGTCTCTAAAGCCGGTATTTCCGGCTTTTGTCTTTCCATTACTCCAAATTTTTAAAAGTTTGGATTCGATATAACTTTCATTCAATCAAAATACGGTTAGAAATAGTACTTTTATACAGTAATGCACTCCGATCTAAATCAATTATTATGGATTCGCTATTAAATAGAATTACTAACTGTACAATATGCCAGGCATCATTACCGTATCCACCCAAGCCCATCCTTTCATTTTCCGACACCTCCCGGATTTTAATTATCGGACAGGCACCCGGAAGAAAGGCGCATGATAGCGGAATTCCATGGAATGATGCTAGTGGAGAAGAATTAAGACGTTGGTTAGCTGTAGCACCGGCAGAATTTTATGATCCGTCATTATTTGGTATCGTTCCAATGGGCTTTTGTTTTCCGGGTACGGGCAAATCGGGCGATTTACCACCAAGACCGGAATGTGCTCCAACCTGGCATCCGCAGCTTTTTACGGCACTTACGGATATAAAACTTATTTTGTTGATCGGATCATATGCTCAGTCGTACTATCTTAAGGAGCGCTCCTATCGAACGCTGACAGAGAATGTGTCGCATTATCGCGATTTTTTACCGGATTATTTTCCTTTGGTTCATCCTTCACCGCGAAACCGGATCTGGCAAAAAAAGAATCCCTGGTTTGAAGAAGAGGTTATCCCGGAATTGCGAAAACAAGTCCGAAAAGCTTTGGTTTCTTAGCCGCAATGCGCTTCACCTCTAACAAAAAGACTCATATTACTTGGAGAAACATACGGAATTCCAAGTCCAAGTCCTCTTAATATAAATAGCATGCCGATACATACGGCCACATAAGGAATTATTTTTCCTATTTTGTTCCGTATTGGCTGACTTATCCAATTGGAAGCATATACAACCGTACTCATCATTGGGACTGTTCCCAATCCGTAAAGTAGCATGTATACTACTCCGAGTGATTCGCTTTGCATGGCAATGGCACCGAACAAAGCAGCATATACCAATCCACAAGGCAGCAATCCGTTTAATAATCCTATTGTAAAAAGTGCTTTATAACTTTTCTTTTTAAACTGATTTCCTAAACTACTTTTGATTTTGGAAAGCATGCGATAAACCGGTTTTGAAAAATTATAGCGCGCGAGGATTTTCTCCGGAACGAGAACGACTATAATCATTAGTATTCCGGCTATGATAGACATTTGTTGTTGTAGTCCGGCCAGATAAAGACCTTTCCCTACAATTCCGAAAACTAATCCCAATGCCGCATAGGCCGTTAAGCGACCACTATGGTACAACAATATCTGAATGACTTTTTTTGCGGGATTGTGTTGGTCTACCGGTAACATCATGGCAATAGGACCACACATACCGATGCAGTGCAAACTACTTACCAAACCGAATATAAATGCAGAAAGCAACATACCATTCCGGATTAATTTAGTTTGTAGCCAGAAGACAACCAAAAAACTATTAAAAAACCTCCTGACTACAAACCAAAAATTACAAATTGACTACTAACTTGTTTAAATAGGCTTTTCCTTCGTATTCCCAATCGATAGCAATGTCCCAGCGACCGTCCACCAAATTTGTTTTAGGTATGAGCAAATTTGAAGCAGACAACGAAATCGGAACTTCGAAGTCCAGTTTCTGGTTGGACGGTCTGTAAAGGGACACTTTTCCTTTGATTTTGTCTTTATTGAAACTTGCCGGAAAAGCAATCATAATACCTTCTGGTGTTGCGGAGACTGTCACTTTTTCGGTTAAGTCGGCCGCATTTTGTTCTTTATCGAGCTGTTGTTGAAAGCTCATTTCTTTTTTATAATATTCTTCTGTAACCATTTCGTGATCATAATTTTTATCAGACTGTACTTTAAATACGAAGTACATGATAAAAGTGATAAACAATCCGAAAGCGATTACGATGCTGGTTCCCCAATTTACTTTCATGGTGCGTTTTTTTTTAAGGGTTTATAAACGATTCTTTAGTTAAAACTCCGCGGACCTAAAAAATTGGTCGTTGTGGTTTCAATCAATACGTCTCCGTCATAGACTTCAATCGTTATTTTGGTTTTATCTCCTTTTAGAAAAGCCGGATGGATCTCGATAAACAATGTTCCCTGAGCCATTCCTTCTTTTTTAATCTGGAACTGTGGTTTTCCCACTACTATAATTTTTCCTTTAGGATCTACTAATTTAAAGTGTACCTTATTAAAATCTTTTACGGTTTTATTGACGATCTTATAGGTAAACACATTGCTAATGTTTTCCCCTTTTCGTTCGTACAATTGTCCCGGTAATCGCAATACGGTGGCTTCTACTTCGTTTCTCAGGAATAACATTCCAATAAAAACACCGGTTAATATTATCAGAACGGATACATAACCTTTCATTCGCGCCGTAAAGACGAATTTTTCTTTTTTTACAATTTCATCTTCGGATGCATAGCGAATCAACCCTTTTTGCAGGTTGACACTCTCCATGATGTGATCACATTCGTCAATACAAGCGGTACAATTGATACATTCCAATTGCGTTCCGTTTCGGATATCGATTCCGGTTGGACATACGTTTACACATTGTCGGCAATCGATACAATCGCCTTTTCCGACTTGTGATCGGTCTTCATTTTTACGGAATTTGGCTCTTCCGTTTTCACCTTCTCCTCTCACATGATCGTAGGCCACAACAATTGACTTATTATCCAATAACACGCCCTGTAAACGCCCGTAAGGACAAGCTATGATACAGACCTGTTCCCGGAATGATACAAAAACAAAATAGAACACTGCTGTAAAAATCAGCAAGGCGATCAATGTATTTGTATTGTGAAACGGCCCTTCTTTTACCATTTCGAGTACGTGGTCACTTCCAACCAGATAGGCCAGAAATACATTGGCAATTAAAAACGATATGATAAAGAACACGATCCATTTGGTAACTCTTTTTCGTATTTTTTCGGCATTCCACTCTTGTTTGGCCAGACGCATTTGTGCCCCTCTGTCGCCATCGATCCAGAATTCGATTCGTCGGAAAACCATTTCCATAAAAATGGTCTGCGGACAAATCCATCCACAAAAAATACGTCCGAAGGCAACGGTAAACAAGGTTACGAATACAACGCCAACGATCATGGAAATCACCACCAGGTGGAAATCCTGTGGCCAGAATGGAAATCCAAAAAAATTAAACTTCCGATCCAACACATTAAATAACAGAAACTGATTTCCGTTAATTTTAATAAAAGGGGCCGAAAACAAGAAGGCTAACAGAAAATAGCTGACCAGCTTTCTTTTTTCGTAGAATTTTCCTTTCGGAATTTTAGGGAAAACCCAAGCTCTTTTACCTTCTTTATCGATAGTTCCGATACTATCTCTAAAACTTTCATCGGGTAAACTAGACATGATATTTTTGATTTGACCTCAGGGTTATGAACCCTGAGGTGTTGTTTTATTTTAGGGTTACAGCAGCCGTTTGAAGACTGTCAGCCGGTTTGGCAGCGTCGGTAGCCGGAGCACTGTCGTCTTTCCAAACATCACCTTCCGGTGCTTTCCCATCTTTTGGATTGGAACCTTGCAGACTCAACACATAACTGGCCACTTTCTGAATATCGGATGGTTTGATAATCGCTTTCCACGATACCATTCCTTTTCCGTCACGTCCACCTTCCATAATGGTATTGAACACATTTTTGATTCCGCCACCAAGGATCCAGTGATCGTCGGTTAAATTCGGTCCGATACCACCACCTCCATCATTTCGGTGACAAGCGATACAATTGGTTTCAAAGATTGCTTTACCCGCAGCCAGTGAAGTAGCATCTGTAAGTTGTGTTACTTTTTCCTTATCCATTAAATCCGGTGCCGTTTTTTTGTATTCTTCCACTGCTATTTTGGCTTCAGCCATTTCTTTTTCAAATTCCGCAGTCTGATCGTCATAGCCCAGAATATGGAATTTTACCAGATAAATAAAGGCGAAAGCGATACAGGCATAGAACAGGTACACCCACCATGGCGGCAATACGTTGTCCAACTCTTTGATACCGTCGTAATCGTGATCCATCATCAACTCGCCTTCTTCTTCCATTTTACGGGAGCGCGTCAGTTTTTGCATCAGATTTTTTACAAACGGTGTTTCAGCCAACGGAAGATTTTCTTCGATTTCTTTTTGTTTGCGTTGTTCTTCCGTTAACAAAGCATCTAGAATATTATTGGTCGCTTTTAAGACAATTTCCATTGCTATCAATACAAAAAGGAACAATAACAAGATTAGCGATACTATAGGATACTTGATAAAAGCGGGTCTGTCGCCGGAGTCGATAAAGAATTCCATGGCCATAAAAAAGATGGCAAATAAAACCGGAATTCGAACATATACTGGAAAATACTTTTTCATATTTCTTACAATTATTGATTGTTGGCCATATCCTGATCTTCAAAAGGGATATTACTCATTTCGGTGATTTTCTCTTTTTTATAAGTAAATACCCAAACGTACAACCCTATAAAAAACAGGAAGAAGATAAGTAGTGAAATGATCGGATAGATTTCAATTCCTGAAATGGTCTCCATATTGTGTTTGATGAATTTTAGCATGACAAATTATTTTTGGTTTTCTGCTACATCTTTAACTTTAATATCTGTTCCCAGACGCTGTAAGTAGGCAATTAAGGCTACAATTTCCCGGTCGTGCATAGGTACAAAAGCTTCGCCTCTGGCCGCAGCATTCTTTTTACTTTCCTCATAGCTTTTTACAAAATCCGGATCGGCATGTAAATTCTTTTCTATTTTTTGCGACTGCTCTTTAATACTTTGCTGCGCATTGGCAATCTCCTGATCGGTATATGGAACACCCAGTTTTACCATGACTCTCATTTTATCTTCCGTTTTGGAATAATCCATCGGTTTGTTGTCGAACAGCCATTTATAACCTGGCATGATGGAACCTGATGAGGTACTTTGTGGGTCCCACATATGGTTAAAGTGCCAGTTGTCAGAATATTTTCCTCCTACCCGCATCAAATCGGGACCGGTTCGTTTGGATCCCCATAAGAACGGGTGATCATAAACATACTCTCCGGATTTGGAGTATTCGCCGTAACGTTCAACTTCCGAACGGAATGGTCTAACCATTTGAGAGTGACATCCTACACAACCCTCGCGGATATACAGGTCACGTCCTTCCAGTTCCAGTGGTGTATACGGTTTTACACTTGTAATCGTCGGGATATTTGATTTTACCACCAATGTTGGGATGATTTGAACAATACCACCGATTAGAATCGCAATGGTTGCCAAAACTGTTAACTGGATTGGTTTTCTTTCCAACCATCCGTGGAATTTTTCACCTTTTAATCGGCTGCTAGAAATTCTTTGTAATTCCGGTGCTTCCGCTAATTCGTCTTCAATTTTCTGACCTACTTTGATGGTCATAATAATATTGTATACCAGTACCAGTAAACCAATTACAAACAGGGTTCCCCCAACGGCTCTCATCGCATACATTGGCATGATTTCTTTTACCGTTTCCAGGAAGTTACCATAAACCAATGAACCGTCCGGGTTGAATTGTTTCCACATTTGCGCCTGAACAAACCCGGCTACATATAGTGGTAAAGCGTATAAGATAATCCCTAGCGTTCCAATCCAGAAGTGGAAATTGGCCAGTTTGGTCGAATACAATTGTGTTTTGGTCATACGCGGGATTAGCCAGTAAATCATACCGAAGGTCATAAAACCGTTCCAGGCTAAAGCTCCAACGTGTACGTGTGCCACGATCCAATCGGTAAAGTGTGCAATGGCATTTACATTTTTAAGGGATAACATTGGCCCTTCGAATGTTGCCATACCGTATCCGGTGATCGCTACGACGAAGAATTTTAAAACCGGTTCGGTTCGTACTTTATCCCAAACTCCTCTTAGTGTCAGTAATCCGTTGATCATACCTCCCCATGAAGGAGCAATTAGCATTACAGAGAAAACAACACCCAGATTTTGTGCCCAATCCGGTAAAGCCGTGTACAACAAGTGGTGTGGACCAGCCCAGATATATAGGAAAATTAAAGACCAAAAGTGGATGATAGACAAGCGGTAGGAATATACCGGACGATTTGCTGCTTTTGGAACGAAATAGTACATCAGTCCCAGGAATGGTGTGGTTAGGAAAAATGCCACCGCATTATGTCCGTACCACCATTGTACCAGTGCATCCTGAACTCCGGCATAAACCGAGTAACTTTTCATGGCACTCACCGGTAATGCAAGACTATTAAAGATATGCAGCACTGCAACGGTCACAAATGTTGCCAGATAAAACCAGATTGCGACATATAAATGGCGCTCCCTTCTTCGCAAAATGGTCATTATCATATTAATACCAAATACTACCCAAATAATTGCAATGGCAATATCTATGGGCCATTCCAGCTCTGCATATTCTTTAGATGTTGTATATCCTAATGGTAATGATATGGCAGCGGCAACGATAATTAACTGCCAACCCCAGAAATTGATATTACTCAGTACATCACTGTACATTCTGGTTTTTAATAATCGCTGTAAAGAATAGTAGACCCCGGCAAAGATGGCATTACCCACAAAGGCGAAAATAACGGCATTTGTATGTAACGGTCTTAAACGTCCGTAACTCAACCAAGAGATTCCATCGGTTAAATTCGGAAACAGGTACATCGTAGCAATAAGGAGCCCGACGAGCATTCCAACAACCCCAAAAACGATTGAGGCATACAGGAATTTCTTTACAATTTTGTTGTCGTAATAAAATTGTTGCACTTCCATAATTAGTTCTGTTTTTCTATTTTTGTTTCTGATTTTTGCTTGTTATCCTTTTGTAACTCATCGTCGAAAAGCATTCGTACAGATGGTGTGTAATCGTCGTCAAACTGTCCGCTTCTGACTGCCTTTATAAAGACATACAGAAATACTGCAGCGACTACTATACTGATGGAGATTAAAATGTAAATGACACTCATACCTTAAAATTGTGTTAAACAAAATTACTTTAGCTGCTCATTAAAAAACATGATATTTATCATGTAATCCTATATATTTCAATATTCTAAAATACTGTTTTTCAGTACTTTAAAAATATTTTTCATTTTTAGCTTTTGTTTTTCCGGGCATATAAATTACTCATCACCGTTACAAAGCTTACAATCGTAATGGTACTAAGCGGCATGATGATCGCGGCAACCAACGGCGAAAGGTTTCCGGTAACCGCAAAACTCAGTCCTACAACATTATACAACAGTGACAGCCCAAAACTCATCATAATGGTTTTCATAGCGTTATGCGAAAACTTCAGGAAGTAACCGATTTTAGAAAACTGACTGGCATCGAGTATACCGTCGCAAGCCGGTGAAAAGACATTTACATTTTCGGAAATTGAGATTCCCACATTACTCTGCGCCAAAGCTCCGGCGTCGTTTAATCCGTCGCCAATCATCATTACATTGGATCCTTTTTCCTGCAACTCCTTTATATAAGCGAGTTTCTCTTCGGGTTTCTGATTAAAAACCAAGGTTGTACCAGTCGGTAATAATTGCGTCAGGTTTTCCCGTTCGCCTTCATTATCTCCGGAAAGAACGGTAAGACTATAGTTACGACTTAACTTTTCAAACAATTTTTCCAGTCCTTCCCGGTATTGGTTATCAAAGGTGAATTTTCCCTTATAATCACCATTAATACTAACATGGACATTGGTTTGTTTTGATTTTTCCGTTTTTGTCAATCCTACAAATGTTGCCGAACCCAAACGGATTTCACTATTGGCAACGATAGCCCGTATCCCTTTTCCGGTGATCTCTTCAAATTCACGGATTTCCAATAGTTCCATAACCGGTAGAAAATCATATAGTCTTCTGCTCAACGGATGATTGGATGCCCGAAGTACGTTTTTTAGTTTGCCGATTTCTTTTTCCAGTAATGGTGTGCCTTCATAGGCAATTGCCGATTTTTTATTGGACGTAATCGTTCCGGTTTTATCAAATACAATGGTATCGACCTTCGCCATTTGTTCAATTACAGTAGCGTTTTTCAGATAGAGTTTCCGATTCCCCATAATCCGCAATACATTTCCTAGTGTAAAAGGAGCCGTAAGTGCCAGCGCACAAGGACAGGCTACAATCAATATGGCAGTGAAAACATTAAAAGCAGTGTTTGTATCTATAAAAATCCAATAACCAAACGAGATAAACGCCAGTAATAGCAATGCCGGAGTAAAATAACGGCTTACGGTATCGGTAATGGTTTTATATTTTAAATTCGTTTTTTTCTGAAAAACTTCGTTACTCCACAATTGTGTCAGGTAACTTTGTGAAACGGAATGTAGCACTTCCATTTCGATCACTTTTCCGATTTGTTTCCCGCCGGCAAAAATTTTATCGCCCGATTTTTTGGCAATCGGCACTTCTTCGCCGGTTACAAAACTATAGTCGATATAGGCATTTTCGGAGATTAGTATACCATCAACCGGGATAAGCTCCTGGTTCCGGATTAGCAAGCGATCTCCTTTTTCAACCTCATATACCTGTGTTGCTTCTTCTCTTCCATCGCGATTAATTTTGGTAACGGCTATTGGAAAATAGGATTTATAATCGCGTTCAAACGATAGGAAACTATAGGTTTTTTGTTGAAATAATTTTCCGAGTAGCATAAAAAAGATCAGACCACACATACTGTCAAAAAAGCCCTGACCATAATCGAACACGATATCGACCGTACTTCTGACAAACATGACAATGATTCCCAATGCGATTGGAATATCAATGCTAAGCATACGCGATTGAATACTTTTCCAGGCCGATACATAGTATCCCCATCCGGAATAGAAAAATGCGGGAAGTGAAAGTGCGAAGATCAGCCAACGGAAGAAATCTTTATACTGATCAATCCAATATTCGCCAACTTCAAAATATTCAGGAAAAGACAGGAGCATTATATTTCCAAAACAAAAAAACGCTACCCCTATTTTGTAAATTAAACTCCTGTCGACGGTTTTCCTGATACCTTCATAATTTTCAAGACTTATATATGGTTCGTACCCAATAGCATTTAAAAGGAGTACGATTGTCTTCAGATCGGTAATCTGCGGATCATAGGTAATCCGCACTTTTTTTTGCGAAAAATTTACCTGTGACTGGCTAATCCCTTTTTGTAATTTTTGCAGATTTTCCAATATCCAAATACAGGAACTGCAATGTATATGTGGAATATAAAGCGATACAATATGTATCGTTTCCTCTTCAAACTCCAACAATCTGGAAATGATTTCCCGATTATCGAGAAAATCGTATTTTCCGTGAACTTCCTGTGGCGTCGCACCCGGCGCTTTTTCGAAATCGTAATAACTCGTCAGGTCGTTTTGGCTGAAAATTTCATATACCGTTTTACAACCCAGACAACAGAAAGATTTATCCTCAAAAAGGATTTCTTCTGTTTTTACAATATCGTTACCACAATGGAAACAATTTTGCGTATTCATAATTTGCTCTTTTACCTATGACAAAGGTTGGAATTCGCATACAGATAAAATATGATATTTGTCATACTTTTGCTATATTTGTATGAAACGCTAAGGATAGTTATATGGGGAAATGTGAACAATGCATCGTTAGGGAATTTAGCTCACTTAAGGCCTTGAATAAGGAGGAGTTACTGAAAATAGCCAGTTGTAAAACTTCGTATACCATAAAAAAAGGAGAACCTCTTTTTGAAGAAGGAGAAGTTACCAATGGCATTTATTGTGTCAAAGACGGCGTTTGTAAATTATCCAAACTCAGTCAGAACGGTAAGGATCATATTGTAAAACTGGTCAAACCGGGTGAACTTTTGGGCCAACGTTCGATGATTAGTGACGAACCCGCCAACTTAAGTGCAATTGCACTTGAAGATATGCAGGTTTGTTTTATTCCAAAAAGTGAAATTCTGGCCTTTTTTAACAATAACAATCAGTTTTCGATGAACGTGATGCGTACGATTTGCAGCGATTTAAAAGAAGCTGATGATCATATGGTTTCGATGGCTCAGAAAAGTGTAAAGGAACGTTTGGCCGAGACTTTATTGTATCTGCACGATACCTTTGGTGTGAATGCCGATGGCACTTTAAAAATTCAGCTTTCCCGTGAAGAACTGAGTAGTATTATCGGAACGGCAACCGAAAGCTGTATCCGTTTACTATCCGACTTTAATAAAAACGGGTTAATAACCTTAACCGGGAAAAAAATTAGTTTAAAAGACAAAAATCAACTGCGTAAAATGGCAGAATAAATAAAAAAACCGGTTGTACAACCGGTTTTTTTATTACAATATCGCTACTTGTTTTTTAGCAGCTTCAAATTCTTCTATTACATTCACAACGATTTCCGAAACCGGTTTAATATCATGGATTAATCCTGCAATTTGTCCGATTTCCAGTTCTCCATCTTCCAGATCGCCTTCGAACATACCTCGTTTGGCTCTTGCACGCCCCAATAAGGCTTTTAACTCGTCCGGTGTAGGACATTTGGTATATAAAGTCTGAACTTCTTCGTAGAATTTATTTTTAATCAGTCGAACGGGAGCCAGCTCTTTTAGCGTTAACTGTGTATCCCCTTCTTTTACATTTAGTATAGTTTGCTTAAAATTGTCATGCGACGAACTTTCTTCGGAAGCGGCAAAACGGGATCCCATTTGCACGCCGTCGGCTCCTAAAACCATAGCCGCCAACATTCCTCTTCCGGTAGCAATTCCTCCGGCAGCAATTAACGGAATACTGATTTGTTCCTTCACCATCGGAATCAGTGTTAAAGTAGTGGTTTCTTCACGACCGTTATGTCCGCCGGCTTCAAAACCTTCGGCAACAATTGCATCCACTCCGGCTTCCTGTGCTTTTAAAGCAAATTTGGAGCTACTCACAACATGCACTACGGTAATGCCGTGTTCTTTTAAAAATGCCGTCCAGGTTTTGGGATTGCCTGCAGAGGTAAAAACAATTTTCACACCTTCTTCAACAATAATATTCATTATTTCCTCGATATTGGGATATAACATCGGGACATTGACACCAAAAGGTTTATCGGTTGCTTTTTTACATTTCTGAATGTGTTCGCGCAATACGTCCGGGTACATCGATCCGGCACCAATTAGTCCAAGACCGCCGGCATTACTCACTGCACTGGCTAATTTATATCCGCTGTTCCAGATCATTCCTCCCTGAATAATGGGATACTGAATATTAAAAAGTTGCGTTATTCTGTTCATTATATAGTAACATTAATTTTATTGGCTCTCTAAAATGTAATGACCGCTGTAAAATAGAAGTCTTTTTCAAAGATAAGGTATCGGGGTTAGTCTAGCACTATAAAAGTAACATTACAATCAAAAAACAGTATTCCGATCTGAGTCAACGGATGCCAATAAAACTACTTTTTAATTATCTTACCGGAAAAAACAGTATCACCGGTGATAATTGTATACAGGTAAATACCGGATTTTAGTTTTTTCGTGGATATTTCAACTTCCTGAAGTCCCGTTAACTGTTCGTCCATAACTTCTTTTCCCATAGTGTCATATAAGCGGAACCGCGCTTCACCGTAATCTGATCCGGTGATTGTAAGTTTACCACTCGTTGGATTCGGATAAAGCACAGGTCTTTTTATTGTAAAACTATTCGTTTTCAGCATTCCTTGTTCGAGTGCTAATTGAAAATTCGGGATACCATGCCCGTAAAAATTATCCGGATCATTATGCCGATCTGCAGATTCTTTGATCAACTGTAATATTTCAGCATTCGTTTTATTGGGTAATGCCTGCCACAAACAGGCTACCATTCCAGCTATTAGTGATGAGGCATACATCGTACTGCTTTTAAATTCACAAGTACCTTCACCGCTTATTACACTAGTAGCAGATCCCATTGCCATAACATCCGGTTTTATTCTTCCATCAGAGGTTGGTCCCACAGAACTGAAAGATGCCCATTCCCTTATCTGATTAATAGCACCAACTGTTAGTACATTAGCGACATCGGCTGGAGCAGTAATATATCTCCACGGTTTATTTCCTAAATTTCCAGCGGGACTCACCACTATCATTCCTCTGCTAAAAGCAATATTCGCTCCTCTCGAAATAAAAGTAGTCTCACCGTTCATAGCCTGATACGTATAATCATAATTCGGATTATCAAATTTATAAAATCCAAGAGGGAAATTTAAAATATCGACACCCAAACTATCTGCCATTTCAGCGGCTTCTACCCATAAACTTTCTTCTAAAGGCGATTTCCCATTTTCTCCATAACTCACAAACAAATAATACGAAGCATCTAGAGCAGTTCCTTCATAATTATTTTCTATATAGGCCGCCATAGTAGACAACGTCTTTGTTCCAAAATCCGTCCCCGTATAAACATTATCATCACGAGTTACAAAATTATATCCACCCTTAATTTGGTTGTTATTTCGAATTCTCTCAAATGGTGGAATTGTATTTACTCCCTTAAATCCAGAATTGATAAGTGCAATGATTTTCCCATTGCCGGTATACCCTTCCTGATGTAATAAATGTCCGTTTAACACTTCTATTTGACTATCAGTAAATAGCTCTAATAAGGAACCGGAAGCTAAATTTGATATTTCATCAACTTTAGCTTCCGGCCTCTTTTTCTCGTTTTTATTTGCCACTATTCCAGTATTCCCATTTAAAGTTTTATTGGCAAAATCAATTCTATTTACAAACGGTAAAACTGTCAATTCTCTTATGGCTTGTTCCTCGCCTCTAACATGCAAAGCATTCATCCATTTGGATTTTGCCATTATCTGTATTCCTGCATTAGCACTGATCTGGTCTATATAAGCTTGATGAACTGGCGCATCCATATCATCAAGCTCAATATTCTGTGAAGCTCTTCGATCCAATGCCCGTTGCGTTAGTATGGACAATGGATTATTCAAAAAAAACGGAGCATCAGGTTTATTGTTCAAATAAACCCAGGCATCTTCCTGAGCAAATAAAAACGTTTGAACAAATACCACTAAAAAAGTAAAAATTATTTTCATATTTTATACGTTTAAAAATAATTCTACCATATTAGTATATAATAATTAATCCATTTTACATTTACTATGGACAATTTGCTCGTTTAAATGGTCAATTATGATCTCCGCTATTTTTATAAGCTTACTTGATTATTTTTTAATGATCTTTCCCGAAAAAGTGGCTTCGCCAGCAACAATAGTATAAAAATAGACTCCCGCTTTAAGGTTTTCGAGAGACACTGTTGTTTCCTGCCTACCATTGAGTGACTTTCGGATTACCTCTTGTCCCAAACTGTTATAAAACACTACAGTTGCTTCGTTTTGCTGCGCAGCCGAAATGGTCAGGTTGGCAGTTGCAGGGTTAGGATATATACTAAATCCATTTAATGCAAAAGAATCGGTTGCCAATGTAAGGTTTATGGCCGAATAAAAATCAGGAATTCCATGCCCGTAAAAATTATCTGGATTATTATGCCGGTCTGCAGATTTTTTTATATGCTGTATAATGTTGTCATTGGATCTGTTAGGCAAAGCCTGCCACAGGCAAGCCACAAGTCCGCTTAAAATTGGTGTCGAAAAGGATGTTCCATTTTCAAAATCAAGTTCTCCCTCTTCAGTAGCGACTACCACTCCCGAACCCATCGCCATTACATCCGGTTTTATTCTTCCGTCTGCTGAAGGTCCTCGAGGACTGGTATTGACACGTACTTTGAATGCATCTACTGAACCCACCGCCAATACATTACGTGAATCGGCCGGAGCAGAAATATACCTCGAGGGTCTAACCCCATTCTCCCCAATAGACCCCACTATAATCATTCCTCTGGTAAACGCAATATTAGCACCTAGTGATACAAAAGCATGATCGCCGTCCAGAAGTTCATACCTATAATTGTTATATCCCAAAGAAGAATTGATCACATCGACGCCCAGACGATCTGCCATTTCCGCGGCTTCCACCCAAAGGGTTTCTTCTAACAACGGGTTTTCTGTAATAATATCTTTCGTTACAAATAAATAATAGGAGGCATCCGGAGCGGTTCCGACCAACTTATTTTCGACATAGCCTGCCATAATAGACAACACCTTGGTTCCATGATCATTTCCGCTATAAAAATCATCGCTTCGGGTAACAAAATTATAGCCGCCTTTGATCTGGTTGTTACTTCGAATCCGTTCAAAAGGAGCTCCGGTATTTACCCCAACAAACCCCTTATCAAATACAGCAATAATTTTTCCGTTTCCTGTAAAATTTTGCTGATGTAGTAAATGCCCGTTTAACATTTGTATTTGTGTATCCGATTGTTTATTCGGAAGATGAGCCTGTATATTACCATTTTTCCGAAACCCTTTTGAAAATTCGGATACTGATTTCAGTCCTGCTATTACGTAAGGATTCTCTTCATTTTCTTTATTCGCAAAATCAATATCAGAGACATAGGACAATGTTTTCAATCCTTCAATCTCCCGTATCGTTCCTCGAACATGCAACACATTCATCCATTTGGATTTCGCCATAATCGTAATACCCGGAACTGTGGCTATTTCATCAATATACGGCTGGTGAATGGGTACATCTTTTTCATCAAGCAGGATCCCTTGCTCCCGTCTACGATCTAAAGCTCTTTGGGAAAGCATTGATAGCGGATTATCCAGAAAAGTTTCCGCATCTGGTTTATTCTTAAGATAAACCCGCGCATCTACTTTTGGTGAATAAACCCCGATTGCCAGTGTCGGATCTAAGGCCAACTGGAAATCGGGAATCCCGTAACCGTAAAAATTATCCGGATGGTTATACCGATCAGCAGATCTTTTTATATGCTGTATAATGTTGTCATTGGATCTGTTAGGCAAAGCTTGCCACAGGCAAGCCACAAGTCCGGTTAAAATTGGTGCCGAAAAGGATGTTCCATCTTCAAAATCAAGTTCTCCCTCTTCAGTAGCGACTACCACTCCCGAACCCATCGCCATTACATCCGGTTTTATTCTTCCGTCTGCTGAAGGTCCTTCAGAACTGGTATTGACACGTACTTTGGATGCATCTACTGCACCCACCGTCAATACATAACGTGAATCGGCCGGAGCAGAAACATACCTCCAAGGATTAGCCCCTTCGTCACCAGCAGATCCTACTATAATCATTCCTCTGGTAAACGCAATATTAGCACCTAGTGATACAAAAGCATGATCGCCGTCCAGAAGTTCATAGTTATAATTGCTATATCCCAAAGAAGAATTGATCAAATCGACCCCCAGACGATCTGCCATTTCCGCGGCTTCCACCCAAAGGGTTTCTTCTAACAACGGGTTTACTGTAATAATATCTTTCGTTACAAATAAATAATAGGAGGCATCCGGAGCGGTTCCGACCAACTTATTTTCGACATAGCCTGCCATAATGGACAACACCTTGGTTCCATGATCATTTCCGCTATAAAAATCATCGCTTCGGGTAATAAAATTATAGCCGCCTTTGATCTGGTTGTTACTTCGAATCCGTTCAAAAGGTGCTCCGGTATTTACCCCGACGAACCCTTTATCAAATACAGCAATAATTTTTCCGTTTCCTGTAAAATTTTGTTGATGTAGTAAATGTCCGTTTAACATTTGTATTTGTGTATCCGATTGTTTATTCGGAAGACGAGCCTGTATGTTACCATTTTTCCGGAACCCTTTTGAAAATTCGGATACTGATTTCAGTGCTGCGATTACGGGAGGATTCTCTTCATTTTCTTTATTCGCAAAATCAATATCAGACACATAAGACAATGTTTTCAATCCTTTAATCTCCTGCATCGTTCCTTGAACATGCAACACATTCATCCATTTGGATTTGGCCATAATCGTAATACCCGGAACTGCGGCTATTTGATCAATATACGGCTGGTGAATGGGTACATCTATTTCATCAAGTAGGATCCCTTGCACCCGCCTACGATCTAAAGCTCTTTGGGTAAGCATTGATAGCGGATTATCCAGAAAAGTTTCCGCATCTGGTTTATCCTTAAGATAAACCCATGCGTCTTCTGTTTGTGAATAAGACATATTGTACACTAAGAGTATAAATAATACAAAAATTCTTTTCATGTTTTAATTTTAAAAAAGTATTTTGTAATATTACTCTAAATCAGCTTATTTCCCCTTTAACATTATAGGACAACTAACTCATAATAGGAGTCAATCATAGAAATATGACGCTTTTATTCTTTTCCAAATTTTGGAAAATACAGCTATTTTTTGATTATTTTCCCGGAAAAAGTCGCAGTACCGGATACGATAGTATACAGGTAAAATCCGGTTTTCAGGTTTTCCATCGAAATCGTGGTTTCCTGAATATCATTTAATTTTTTGCGAATTACTTCCTGCCCAAGGTTATTGTAAAGTACAAAACTAGCTTCTCTTTGTCCCGAAGCCGAAATGGTCAGGTTGGCAGTTGTAGGGTTAGGATATAGGCTAAATCCATTTAATGTAAATGAATCGGTTGCCAATGTAAGACTTATGGCCGAATAAAAATCCGGAATTCCATAGCCGTAAAAATCATCCGGATTGGTGTAACGATCCGCTGATTGTTTTATTCGTTGTACGATCTCCTGATTCGTTTTATCGGGTAATGCCTGCCACAAACAAGCTACCAATCCGGCAAGCGTTGGTGACGAAAAGGATGTTCCGTTATTAAAACCTAATTCTCCGGTTTCTGTAGTTACTACCGAACCGGCACCCATTGCCATTACATCGGGTTTGATTCTTCCGTCTGAAGTAGGTCCCTGCGAACTAAAAGACGATCGTACTTCTGAGGAGTTAACGGCACCGATAGTCAGTACATTTGGTCCATCAGCCGGAGCCGTAATATATTTCCACGGTTTTGCGCCTTCGTTACCGGCAGAACACACTACAATCATACCTCTGGTAAAAGCGATATTCGCACCGCGAGTCACAAAGGTGGTATTACCGTCCATATCCTGATAAGTATAATTATAACTGGCATTTGTGAACTGACTATAGCCTAAAGATGAATTGATGATATCCACACCCAGACTATCGGCCATTTCTGCCGCTTCTACCCAAAGGCTTTCCTCCAATGGATTCTCGGTATTATAATCTTCCGTTACAAATAAATAATAAGAGGCATCCGGTGCAGTTCCCACCAACTGATTTTCGACATAGGCCGCCATATTGGACAATACCTGAGTTCCGTGTTGGTATCCGGTATAAAAATTATCGTTGCGGTTTACAAAATTATAGCCGCCTTTAATCTGATTGTTATTACGGATACGGGCAAACGGAGCGGTCGTATTAACTCCGGGAAAACCGGCATCCAATACGGCAATAATTTTTCCGCTACCGGTATAGTTTTGTTGATGCAGTAAATGTCCGTTGAGCATTTGTATTTGTGTCGCCGATTGTCCATAAGGGAAATCCGCCTGTACACTAAATGCCTTCTGGAACAAACCGGAAGTCGGATTTTGTGCTGTTCTTCCAGTAATATTTAATGTTTTATTCGCAAAATCAACACTGCTCACAAACGGCTGGCTTGTTAAATTAGTAATAGCCTGTTGTGTTCCGCGAACATGTAATGCATTTAACCATTTGGATTTGGCCATAACCGTAATCCCCGGAATTGTCGTTATCTGATCAATATAGGGCTGATGAATGGGCGCATCCATCACATCGAGTGCGATTCCCTGTGCGGCTCTACGGTCTAAAGCGCGTTGTGAAAGTATCGACAGCGGATTATTGAGAAACGTTTGCGCATTGGGTTTATCCAAAAAATAAACCCATGCGTCTTCTTGTGAAAAGGATACGTTATATAATAAAAGTATAAGTAGCGTAAAGTACTTTTTCATGTTTTCGGGGATTTGAAAACGCAATTTAAGAAATTACTCCCGAACCTACTAATTCTTCTCCGATATGCCATGAAACAAATTGCCCTTCCGTTATAGCTGATTGCGGCTCTTCAAAAAGGACATACATCCCATTTTCGAACTGGAATAAGGTTGCTTTTTGTAACGGCTGACGGTAACGAATACGCGCCATTACTTCCATTTTCTCTCCGGCTTTTAATTTTAAATCCTCACGGATCCAGTGTACTTCCGGCTGTTGGATAAACAATGCTTTTTTAAACAAGCCCGGATGATTGTTTCCCTGACCGGTATAAATCGTATTTGTCGTCACATCGGTAGCAATAATAAACAACGGCTCTTTTGTTCCGCCGACGTTTAAACCTTTACGCTGACCAATTGTAAAATAGTGTGCCCCCTGATGTTTTCCAACCACTTTACCCATTTCGGGCGTATAGGCTATATTTTTAGATAAATAGGCCAATTCCTCTTTTTGCGAAGCGAATGTTGGTTGTTCCTGATTGTAAACCGGACTATCGGCAGCAACTTCAAAAATCAATCCTTCTTTGGGTTGTAATTGCTGTTGCAAAAACTCCGGTAAACGTACTTTTCCGATAAAGCAAAGTCCTTGTGAATCTTTCTTTTCGGCTGTAACCAATTCCATACGTGCTGCAATTTCGCGTACCTGTGGTTTGGTTAATTCTCCGATAGGAAACAGGGATTTAGCCAGTTGCTCCTGCGATAACTGACATAGGAAATACGACTGGTCTTTATTACCATCGACACCCGCCAGCAATTGATATACTTCTTCTCCGTCTTTTTCAAGGATTCCTTTACGGCAATAATGTCCCGTTGCCACATAATCGGCACCAAGACTTAAGGCTATTTTCATAAAGACATCAAACTTGATTTCGCGGTTGCAAAGTACATCCGGATTTGGGGTTCGCCCCTTTTCGTATTCGTTAAACATATAGTCTACGATACGTTCTTTATATTGTTCACTCAGATCGACTGTCTGAAATGGAATTCCTAATTTTTCGGCTACCAAAAGCGCATCATTGCTGTCTTCCAGCCAAGGGCATTCGTTCGATATTGTTACCGAATCGTCGTGCCAGTTTTTCATAAAAAGGCCAATCACTTCATAGCCCTGCTCTTGTAAAAGATAGGCTGCCACACTCGAATCCACACCACCGGAAAGTCCTACGACTACTCGTTTCATTTATTTATTCTCCTTCTTTTTATATTGATTTTCAGTTATTTTACGCAAAAGTACGATATTATTCGGTTTTGCTTTTTAATTCGGTTGGTTTCTTCTTTCCGTCCGAATCGGTAACGATTTTAAAAGTCATATCGTTTACTTTTTTCGCGTTGACTTCCTTAACCAGTTTGTTTTTTTCGTAGAATTTCCAGATTCCGGATTTTTTACCCTTTTTAAACTGACCGCGAACTGTTACTTCGTTGGCTGCGTTGCGATAGATAGACGGTCCGTCGAATTGATCATTAACATAAGTCGTCTCTTCAATAACCACTCCTTTATCGGAATATTTTTTATAGATACCTTGTTTCAGACCGTTTGCATAGGTAGCTTCTTCTGCGATGGCACCATTCGGATAATAGGTCTTACGCGTACCATCTAATTTTCCGTTTTTATAATACTCCTGCGTCATCACCGGTTTCCCACCTTTATGGTAAATTTTCCATTCCCCTTCGTGTTCTTTGTTTACGATCTTCCCTTCGCTTACCTTATTTCCTTTCTGATCGAAAAAAATACTGTAATTGGAACCATCATTGGCCGAAAAATCACGGGTTCCAATAACGGGTCCTGCTTTGGTGTTGTCGAAATATTTAAAAACACCTGTTTCTTTACCGTGATCAAAAGTTCCTTCATAGCGCGGGTATTTGGTATCTTCATAAACACCTTTCCACAATCCGTGACGTTGACCTTTATCGTCGGTTTTATTGATTTCCTGTGCGAAAGCTACAGCACAGAATAAAGAGCATAGCGCTAAAAACGTTTTTTTCATAGTTATTGGGCTTATCCAAAATTAAAACGTATAATTCTGAAAATAATTTTATAAAGTCGGTTCGCTAATTTATCAAAAGATTATACAAAAAAAGCATCCGTGATGGATGCTTTTTTTTATTTTTTGTTGTCCTTGGCATTTTTCTGTGCCTCAGCCTGCTCCATCATTTCCTGCATTTTTCGTTGAAACTTACTCTGTTTCTGAGGTTTCGTCTTATTTTCCTGAATCTGAGCATGGATCTTCTCTTCGTTAACAATGTAATTCTTGATAACCAACATAATACCGATCGTGATTGTGTTTGAAATAAAATAGTACAAACTCAACCCGGAAGCATAGTTATTAAAGAAGAACAACATCATGATAGGAGAAACATAGATCATGATTTTCATGATTTTACTCATATCCGGCATCCCTTCCTGTGGCGGTGTGCTCATCGCCTGATCGCCGGTTGTCATTTTCATATAGAAGAAAATCGCAACAGAAGCCAGAATCGGGAATAAACTCACGTGATTTCCATAGAATGGAATATAGAATGGTAAATGTAATACCGAATCGTATGATGATAAGTCATCTGCCCAAAGGAAACTCTTCTGTCTTAAATCGAAATAGGACGGGAAGAACTGGAAGAGGGCGTAGAAAACCGGAATCTGCATCACCGCCGGCAAACAACCCGCCATTGGGTTTACACCTGCTTTATTGTACAGTTTCATCGTCTCCTGTTGTTTCTTCATCGGATCTTTACCGTATTTCTCGTTTAATTCGGCAATTTCCGGACGCAATACTTTCATTTTCGCCTGCGACAGGTACGATTTATACGTTACCGGTGACATTACCAAACGCACTAAAATCGTAAAGATAATGATCGCAATTCCGTGTGGAATAAAATCGCTCAACACATTGTAAACCGGGATAAATACATAACGGTTGATCCAACCGAAGATTCCCCATCCCAATGGCATGATTTCGTCTAAATTCTTATTGTATGAATTTAAGATATTATAATCCGACGGTCCATAATACCAGTTCATATTATAGTTCAATTCTCCGTTTTTAAAATCCAACGGTAATTTTGCTACAAAGTTTTTGGTATAAACCGTGTCAATTTTTTCGTCGTGAACCAGATTTTCCGATTTTAACTGTGCCGTTTTAAACGGTGTATCGGTTAATAAAATCGAAGTAAAGAAGTGTTGTTTAAACGCTACATAGGTTACCGCTTCCGCCGATTTTTCGTCTAGTTTACTTGTCGCACTTAGCGAGTTGTCTTTTCCGTTTTCGTATTCATATACCAAATCAGTATAACGGTTTTCGTAGCTTACACTTTTCTCGTTACGGAATGATTTTAACTGCCATTCCATATCCAACGGTTTCGCTGTGTTCACTACCGAACTCAATCCTTGCGAACGGATCGCGAAATCCATCATGTATTCTTTTGGTTTTAATACATAACGGTATTCCAGGAATTGATTCGCACCCGCTTTTAAACGCATGGTTACGACATCGTTAGCCCCTTCTTTGGTAACAGTTGGTTCGAAATATAGGTCTTTCGTATTTAAAATACGATTGTCCTGCGTATGGATTTGTAAATTCAGGTTGGCATTGTTTTGTTGAATCAAGGCCACCTGTTTTTTAGAATCTTTGCTGAATTGCTCAAACCCGTTAATAGTTGCTTCAGTGATATAACCACCTTTGTTCGCAATTTTTAACGTTAAAACGCCATTGGATACTTCCGTAACGTTTTCTTTAGCCGACGGCAATGACGCGCTATAGGCAAAAGCACCTAATGAACTCTGTAACGCTTTTACGCGAAGGGAATCGGTTTTGGTGGTATCCGCTATTACTTTACTAACAGCAGCTTCCCTAGCCTTTTCCACTTTTTCGGTTTTCGCTTTTTCAGCGTCAGCAGCCATGGATTTTTTCTCTTTATCGATGTTGTTAAACATCATCCAGATCATTAATCCGGCAATCAAAACAAATCCTACAATAGATTTTGCGTCTAATTTCTTTTCTTCCATTCTAATGTTTACTATTTACGGTGTTGCTTTTTTAGCAACCAACTTTATTCGTAACCGCCGCCTGTACAAAATGTACGAATAACGGATGCGGATTCGCAACGGTACTCTTATACTCCGGATGGTACTGCACTCCGATAAAGAACGGATGGTTTTCCAGTTCGATAACTTCTACCAGTCCGGTGTCCGGATTAACACCCGATGCTTTTAATCCTGCATTTTCCAGAACTTCCATATAATCGCCGTTAAATTCGTAACGGTGACGGTGGCGTTCCAAGATATTGGTTTTTCCATAAATGGAGTGTGCCAATGTGTTTTCTTTTAAGGTACATTTCCAGGCACCCAAACGCATGGTTCCTCCTTTATCGGTAATATTTTTTTGTTCTTCCATAATGCTGATCACCGGATAGGACGTGCTTTCGTTCATTTCGGTCGAATTAGCATCGGCATAACCCAGTACATTTCTGGAATATTCAATCACCGCCATTTGCATTCCCAAACAGATTCCGAAAAATGGAATTTTGTTTTCGCGGGCATAGCGTACGGTTTCTATTTTTCCTTCAATTCCTCTTCCACCAAATCCGGGGGCTACTAAAATTCCATCCAGACCTTTTAGTTTGTCGGCTACCGTTCTTTCGTCCAAATGCTCGGAGTGAATGCTAATTACGTTCACTTTAGTTTCGTTGGCCGCTCCGGCGTGAATAAAGGCTTCCAGGATCGATTTATACGAATCCTGTAATTCTACATATTTCCCAACCAAACCGATGTTAACGGTGTGTTTCGGGTTTTTCAGTTTGTGTAAGAACTCATTCCATTGTGACAAATCCGGGGTGTTTTTTTCCGGTAAGTCCAGTTTTTTCAACGCTACGCGATCCAATCCTTCTTCCAGCATCAGGTTCGGTACGTCGTAAATCGTAGAAGCATCGATCGATTGAATCACCGCTTCTTTTTTAACGTTACAGAACAAAGCCAGTTTCTGACGTAAATCGGATGATATTTCGTGTTCGGTTCTACAAACTAAAATATCAGCTTTGATTCCACTTTCCATCAGGGTTTTAACCGAGTGCTGTGTTGGTTTTGTTTTTAATTCTCCTGCAGCAGCCAAATAAGGAACCAATGTCAGGTGAATCACAATTCCGTTGTTATCGCCCAGTTCCCATAATAACTGACGAACCGATTCGATATACGGTAAGGATTCGATATCCCCTACTGTTCCTCCAATTTCGGTGATCACTATATCATAATCGCCGGATTTTCCCAGCAATTGCATGCGTTCTTTAATTTCGTTCGTGATATGCGGAACTACCTGTACTGTTTTTCCTAAAAACTCACCACGACGTTCTTTTTCAATTACCGAAAGATAGACTCTACCGGTAGTTACGTTATTGGCCTGTGATGTTGGTACATTTAGAAAACGTTCGTAATGCCCTAAATCCAGGTCAGTTTCTGCTCCATCATCAGTTACATAACACTCTCCATGTTCGTAGGGATTTAATGTCCCCGGATCCACATTAATATAAGGATCGAATTTCTGGATCGTCGTTCGGTAACCTCTTGCTTGTAATAATTTAGCTAAAGAAGCTGCAATAATTCCTTTTCCTAAGGAAGAAGTCACACCTCCTGTAACAAAAATATATTTTGTCTGATTCATTGTGTTGTTGTTTGTTGTAGTTGTGTAAAAAACTTGGCAAAAGTACAATTATAAATTGAGAATTAATAACGGTACCCTGACAATTATTCGTTAATAAATCGGTTACGGTTTTGGGAAATTCCTTTTGATGTTTCGTACCAATTCTTCCAGTCCGTTTAGCTTTAATTCGTATATCAACTGTAGTTGTTCGCCCAATTGTCCTTTTGGAAAACCTTTATTGTGATACCATACGACATAATATTCGGGCAGGTCGATAAGAAAACGCCCTTCGTATTTTCCAAAGGGCATTTTTGTATGAGCTAATTTTATTAGTAATTCTTTTTGTTTATCCGGAAACATTACTCCATTCCTATTTGGGAAATTGCACTTCTGCCTAGCGGCATTTTCGGATCTTCTCCGTAATCGTTTCTTCCGTGATCACCGTACGATACCATATAATATAATAATACAAAAGATCCAAACGGAATCAGAGAAACCAGGTACATCCATCCGCTTTTATTCACATCGTGCAGTCTTCTTACCGTTACGGCCAACGATGGAAGAATAGATCCTGCAATATACAATAGCAACAAAACACCAATTAATCCTCCGATTATTTCAGATTCGGCACCAAGTCCCACAAAGAACCCTATCCATAAGGCAAACATAATAACGATGTGAAATAGCATAAAATTCCAATATTCCGCACGTCGGGCACGGCCGGAAAAAGTAGCATAATTATCAATCATTACTTTTTTCCACCAGTCTAACATGTTGTAATCCTGTTCTTTTTTTATCATTATTTCCAGTTAAAGGTTATTACTTTTTTGATATCCGGGTTTAAACTCAAATACACCGGACAGGTTAATGCCGTTCTTTCCAGAATCGTTTTGGTCTTATCATCAGCCTTGATATCCATATGGAAAATCACCTGAATTTCGGAAATTTTACGTGGTTCGGCCTGCATGATTTTAGTTACTTCGGCTGTCGATCCGGAAAAATCCACCTCCATCGAACGGGCTTTAATTCCCATTACGGTAAACATACAACTTGCCAAAGCATTGGCTACCGTATCGGTTGGTGAAAAGGCTTCTCCTTTTCCATTGTTATCTACCGGCGCATCGGAAATAATTTCACTCCCGGATTGTACATGTATGGACGATGTTCTTAAATCGCCCAGATAGGTTACTTTTGAGGTCATTATTTTGCTTCTTTAACAGTTAAATCGTCGTTATAATTCATAATATACACACCCGTATTGTAATAGCCGCCACCCAAACTGGTATAATCAAATTTGTTTTCCACCTGTTCGGAAGCGTTTTCATTTACCGATTCTTTAAATCCGTTTTCCTGGAACATACGTACAATTACGTCGAACGTTACATCGAAACCACGGGTTGCAAAACGGTTCGGGAAAATATTGTTTTTCTTTTTAAAAGTATTCGCAAAAACCAAAGCCTCCGGTGTTTCGTTATCTTTGGTAACCGACGGATACAACAGTCTTAGTTTTGTTAAACGGCTCAACGGTATTTCATCAAAATCCAACGTTTCGTTTTTCTCTAATGTTACCAATTGTACCTGGAATTGCGATAAGGCGCTCACCAAAACATTCAGCGAATTCAACACCAGTGTTTTGCTTTCGGTTTCCAGAATTACAAAATTCACTTTATCGGCTTCCATTAAGCTTTTGATATTTTCCAACGTAACAGCTCCTTTTTCGTTTAATTCCGCCAGTCTTACCGATGGGTAATTCTCTTTTAGGAATTGACGTGAAGAACCTTTTTTCGGATCGACAATCGCAATGATGTTTCCGTTTTTTGACTGCATATAGTCGAACATCTTGCGTTTCACATCATCCGAATTAGGCATCGATTGGAACAGATTCGAATACGGTTTTCCTTTTTCGTTCGACAATGGCGAAATCACCGGTGTATTGTACTGACTTAACAAATTTGCAGTATTTTCCACATTCGACTGGAAAAACGGACCAATAACCGCATCGGTATTCGAAAAGTTATTTTTATCGATAACCGTAGCAACAGCCGAGTTGTTTTTCGTTTCTTTAGAATCAAAAATTCGGACTTTTACCGGTAATCCCAGCGCGCGTGCCGAATCGATAGCCATTAAAGCACCGGCATAAAAATCCAGTGTCATGTTCAGGAATTTATCCGAACGCAATCGCTCCTGAGTGGTACGAACCGAGTCAGAAGCAATACGATCCAGATTAAACGGCATAAACAATACCAGTTCCTTTTCGTTGTCTTTTTTCAGTGTTTTTACGATATCAACCGATGCTTTATTCGCTTTAACGTCATCAAACTTTGACGTATTTGGCATTTTCAATTGCATTCCGGCTTTAACACCATCCTTTAATTCCGGGTTTAACGCGATAAGCTGTTCTTCCGACAAACCGGACGATTTTGTCAAACGATACATGGTTTCCTTTGGTTTTACCTCATAGGTCATGTATTTATTGTTTATAGCAACTTTCTCGATTTCTTTTTCGACTGTTTTCTGAACCGCCGGAACATTTTTACTCAGTCTAAGATTGTACCCGATTTCCAGGTTTTCTTTGATCCCCGGATTTAAGTCTTCCAGTTCCGAAACCGATAGTCCGTATTTTTTAGCGATTCCAAATTTTGTTTCTTTGGCTTCGACTATATGGTACAAGGTTTTACCATTGGTTGGTGCAAGTGATTGTTTCACTTCCTGAACCGTATTTTTAACCGGCTCTTTGTCTGTTTTTGGTACAGTAATCGTTAACACCTGACCGATTTTCAATCCTTCTTTTTCAACAGACGGATTGCTTTTATAAATCGCTTCAATAGTGGTTCCGTATTTTTTTGCGATACCATATACCCCTTCTTTTGGTTCTACAGTATGCGTAATGGTTTTAGTAGCAACCGCTTCTTTAACCTTATCTTTTATCACCTCTTTAACCGGTGCTTTTTTGTCGTCTGTTTTAGCAGCAAGCATTTTGCCGGCACCTGTCGGAACCAGTATTTTCGTATTTTCCTTTAATCCGTTTTGCGAATCGGGATTCATCCGATAAATATCATAAGGCGTTACACTGTACTTCTTGGCAATCTGCACTACCGTTTCTCCTTTTTCTACCTTATGTTCGATGTAATTTTTAGTTTGCGCAAAGGCAACATTCGACAGGAATAATCCTGAAATTACAACAGTTACAAAATGTTTCATACTACTTTTTTTACGCGAATAAGTCGTTATAAAGTTAGAATTTTATAACGACTTATCTGAATTTACTTTTCTTTTTATTCCCACTCAATAGTGGCCGGTGGTTTGGAGCTGATATCGTAAACAACCCGGTTTACCCCTTTCACTTTATTGATAATTTCGTTTGATATTTTCATTAGGAAATCATACGGCAAATGCACCCAGTCGGCTGTCATTCCATCGGTCGATTCTACCGCACGTAATGCCACCACTTTTTCATAGGTACGTTCATCACCCATAACTCCTACACTATTTACAGGAAGCAGGATCGCTCCGGCCTGCCATACTTTATCATACAATCCGTGTGATTTTAAACCTTCGATAAAAATCGCATCCACATCTTGTAGAATCTGAACTTTTTCCGGTGTAATATCACCTAAGATACGAATTGATAAACCTGGTCCCGGGAATGGATGTCTTCCTAACAAATCCGGACTGATTCCCAAGGTAGCTCCTACTCTTCGTACTTCGTCTTTAAACAACATACGAAGCGGTTCTACGATTTGTAATTTCATATAATCCGGCAAACCTCCCACGTTATGGTGCGATTTGATCGTTGCTGATGGTCCTTTTACCGATACCGATTCGATTACATCCGGGTAAATCGTTCCCTGAGCCAGCCATTTTACATCTTCGATCAGATTGGCTTCATCGTCAAATACTTCAATGAACACACGTCCGATTGTTTTACGTTTTAACTCCGGATCTTCAATTCCTGCCAATTCATTCAAAAAACGTGCCGAGGCGTCTACTCCTTTTACATTTAATCCCATTCCTTTGTATTGTTCCAATACATTTTCGAATTCATTTTTACGTAAAAGTCCGTTATTCACGAAGATACAGTATAGGTTTTCGCCGATTGCTTTATTTAACAATACGGCTGCCACCGTTGAGTCGACACCGCCAGAAAGTCCCAAAACAACCTTGTCACCTTGAATTTTTTCGCGCATTTCTTCCACGATTTCCTCCACAAAGGCTTTTGGCGTGAACGTTTGTGGTACTTCGGCAATTTTTACCAGGAAGTTTTCCAACATTTGTTTTCCATCGGTCGAATGATATACTTCCGGGTGGAACTGAATGGCATATGTTGTTTCACCATCAATACGGTAGGCTGCATTTTCCACATCTTTGGTACTGGCCAGACGTACACCGTTCGTTGGTAATTGTTTAATTGTATCACTATGGCTCATCCAAACCTGACTGTTCAATGCTACTTCATCAAAGAACAATTCATCGTCTTTAACAAAAGACAGGTTGGCGCGTCCGTATTCGCGAATATTGGAAGGCGCTACTTCTCCACCACTAAAATGTGCCAGATATTGCGCACCGTAACAAACGGCTAATAATGGCATTTTACCTCTGATTTGAGACAAATCAGGATGTGGAGCGTCTTCTGATCTTACGGAAAACGGGCTACCGGAAAGGATAACCGCTTTATAACTTGATAAATCACTCGGAAAGTGATTGTAAGGAAAAATTTCGCAGAAAATATTTAATTCGCGAACTCTTCTCGCAATAAGCTGTGTGTATTGCGACCCGAAATCTAAAATAAGTACGTTGTGTTGCATGTGCAAAAATAGACAATTCTTGAAAATTGAAAAATTTAAACGAGCAAAAAAACGTAAAGAAATCGTATTCAAATGATTACATAAAAATTTTTACCCGGTAGTAGTCGTTTTCGCTGCTAAACCCGGCATCTAAACCTGACAGGTTTGCGAAACCTGTCAGGTTTAAAACTCACAAAGACCTATTTTGGATAACTCTTTTCAGTAAAACAAAACGGGATAATTATGGTCAAAATGTCCTAAAGGATTTTTAGAAATACACTTTTAATACGTAAAAAATCAGCACCTTAGATGTATGAATAAAGCGAAACTATATAAAATCATCGATTTGCTAGACGAAATCCGTGCCGTAAACGAAATGATCCAGTTACACTTGAATCATAACGATAGCACTATGATGCTAGGTCAATACCAGCATCGTAAAAACCGGTTGATTGAAGACTTGGCTTATGAATTAGATCCAAACAAATCGAAAGCAATAACTCTTTTAGGTTTATAAACAATAAAAACGGCTTCAATGAAGCCGTTTTTATTCTTATATAGGATGCTTTAATTAGTCTAAAGCGTAGTTGATCGTTACGTTTGCCGTTACTTCGATTTCACCGATAGCCAACGTTTCTCTTGACATTTCCGTATCAGCTGACATTTTCATTGCCGCCATATACGGTCTTGGATAATACGTTGATGAATTATCGGTTACTAAAACCGCTTTCCCCATTTTCTGATTTAAAGCACCTGCATAATCCTGCGCTTTAGTCTTAGCATTCTGAACCGCTCTAACACGTGCCTGTGATTCATATTCGGCTACTTTAGTCGATCTGAAATCCACTCCATTGATCACATTGATACCAGAATCTACTAATCCCAACATCATCGTATCGTATTTAGACAAATCTTTTAGAGTAATAGAAATCGTCTGATTCGCTACGAAGTAATGTTTTTTCTTTTCGTAATCGTAGGTTTTGTTTAACTGAACCTGTTTCGTCTGATAATCCGATTCCGGTAATTTTGCTTTTTTCAGGTATTTGATCACCGCGTCGATGGCGATATCATTTTTCTTTTTCACATCAGCGGCCTGATCACCGGTATTCTCCACTCCTACGCTGATAATCACATAGTCTGGAGTAACTTTAATTTTTCCTTCTCCGGAAACAATTATCTGAGGTTGTGTTTTCATTTCTTGTGCGTTTGAAACGGTTGCCATAAATAAGGCTACTGCGAATAATACTAATCTTTTCATTTTTGTGCTTTTAAAGTTAAACAGTATAAATCAAATGTGATGCCAAAATTTATAACTTCCCGGTTTTTGCAAGAAAAAACAGGATAATAATCGGTATTGCCAACAGGATTACCATAAGCGTATTTTCGGTTAACATTTCTGGTACTTTGGCAATTGTGATCACATAACCGCCAATTGCGCCGCCAAAATGGGCTACGTGTCCGATATTATCATTTTTGGCTTTCATGCCATAAATCGAATACAGCAAATAACCAATCCCGAACAAATAGGCCGGAACCGGAATAATAAAATACAATCCCAATGTCATGTCCGGACGTAATAATATAGCCGAATACAATATTCCTGTTACCGCACCCGAAGCACCAATTGCTCTGTAATAATAATCGTCTTTATGGAAATACAACGTCAGTAAACTTCCGCACAACAGACTCCCGATATAGATAATCAAAAACGAAAGCGTCCCCAAATCGTGTAGTACCACAGGTGCAAAAAAGAAAAGGGTTATCATGTTAAAAGCCAGATGGGCAATATCGGCATGTAGAAAAGAAGACGAAAACATTCTGATCTGTTCTCCGGCACGAATACTACCGATATGAAATTCGTATTTTCTAAAAAAAGCCGGATCGTTAAATCCTTTAAAACTTACGATTACATTAATCGCAATAATCACTAACAATACAGGATTCATGCTACTCTATTATTTTCTTTGTGTAAAAATACACATTGTTTGTTTAGGTAATGTTAATTTGGAATGGTAAAAATATTTTTAAAAGGTATATTTGTAAAAAATAATTTAAAATGCAGTTTATTCTTTATATAATAGCATACCCGTTTTTATGGTGTGTCTCTATGCTTCCTTTTCCTGTTTTTTATCTGCTTTCGGACTGTATTTATTTTATAGTATACCATGTTATCGGATACCGAAAAAAAACCGTGCGAAAAAATCTAGCCGATACTTTACCCCATTTATCGGATCAGGAACGCCTTCGTATTGAACGGAAGTTTTTCCAGCATATGTGTGATATGTTTTTAGAAATGGTAAAAACAATGACCATCTCGGAAGCCGAAATGAAAAAACGTTTTGTTTTTACCAACGTCGAGCTGGTTCAGGAAATGGAGAAAAAAAATAAAAGTATCATCATGATGTGCGCGCATTATGCCAGTTGGGAATGGTTGATCATTATTGATAAATACATTAATTTCAGAACATTTGCCGTTTACAAAAAAATACAAAACAAATATTTTGACAAACTAATCCGCGATATTCGTTCCCGTTTTAATTCGACTGTAATTGAAGCCAAAGAAACAGTCGATGGAATTCGTCGCAACGAAATCAATAATGTAAAAGGATTCTACGGATTCGCCAGTGATCAATCGCCGCAATTGCACCGTACGAATTATTTTGACACTTTTATGGGAATCAATGTTCCGGTATTTACCGGTGCGGAAATGTTGGCCAAAAAACTGGATTTATCGTTGGTTTTTGTAAAAGTTCAAAAGGTAAAACGAGGTCATTATCAGGCTACTTTTGTTCCGCTATCTGAAAACCCAAAAGAAATTCCGAATTACGAAATCACCTCAACATATTTACGAATGGTTGAAGAACAAATTTATGAAGCGCCGGAATTTTATTTGTGGACACACAAACGCTGGAAACACCGCGACAAACAATCGGATCGATCGCCAAGAATTAAAAAAGCCCTGAATTAATCAGGGCTTTGTTTTTTATAGTTGAAACCAGTTTTCGACCATTTGTTTTTCGGAGTGCAACGCGTTTTTATGAACAAACTCATTTGATTTTTTGTTGTATTCATAATCCTTGCTCCACTCTTTATGATTCTCGGCCAAAGCCTGTAAGCTGTTGCAAACATATTCCACCTCATCGGTCGTCGTTGTCGGGTGAATGGACATTCTAATCCATCCCGGTTTTTCAATTAAGTCACCGGAAGTAATTTTATCGGTAAGATAATGCGATGTTTCCTGATCAACGTGTAACAGATAATGTCCGTATGTACCGGCACAACTGCAACCGCCACGGGTTTGAATACCAAATTTATCGTTTAGTATTTTTACGCCCAGATTAAAATGCAGTTCATTGATATAAAATGAAACCACTCCAAGACGATCTTCATGCTGTCCGGCCAAAATATTGATATTCGGTACACTTTTTAAGCGTGCAAAAACCTGTTCAATAATTTCGTGTTCGCGCTTCAGGATATTATCAATTCCCATTTGCTCTTTTAGCTTCACTGCCAAAGCGGTTTTGATCACTTGTAAAAAGCCCGGTGTACCACCATCTTCGCGTTCTTCGATATTATCTAAATATTTGTGTTCGCCCCAAGGATTCGTCCAACTTACGGTTCCGCCGCCCGGGCAATCCGGGATCATATTTTTGTATAGTTTTTTATTAAATACCAACACACCCGACGTACCAGGTCCGCCCAGGAATTTGTGTGGTGACATAAAAATGGCATCCAGATAACCCTCCGGATTATCCGTCGGATGCATATCAATTTTTACATAGGGCGCCGAACAGGCAAAATCGACAAAACAAACACCATTATATTCGTGGATCATTTTTGCAATTTCGTGGTACGGTGTACGGATTCCCGTTACGTTAGAACAAGCCGTAACCGAAACGATTTTTAACGTACGGTCTTTGTATTCTTCCAACAGACTACGGAAGCTATCCAGACAAATCAATCCCTGTTCGCAAGCCGGAATTACTTCCACTTTTGCGATGGTCTCCAACCAGGATGTTTGATTGGAATGGTGCTCCATATGCGAAATAAAAACAACCGGTTTTTTCTCGTCCGGTATCTGCGTGTATTTCTGTAAGTTTTCAGGAACTTTTAATCCTAAAATACGCTGAAATTTATTAATTACACCCGTCATTCCCGAACCATCAACAATCAGAACATCATCCTGATTACTGTTTACGTGGTTTTTAATAATATGACGCGCTTCATGATAGGCCATTGTCATGGCTGTTCCGGAAACAGTCGTTTCAGTATGCGTATTGGCGACAAAAGGACCAAAATCGTTAATCAGTTTTTCTTCGATCGGACGATACAAACGTCCGCTGGCTGTCCAGTCGGTATAAATAATTTTTTGTTTTCCGAAAGGAGATTCGAATTCCTGATCAATACCGATAATATTTTTTCGGAATTGCTGGAAGTACTGTTCTAATGTTGTGGGTTCCGTCGCTGTTGTTATCATTATAAAAACTATTGAAGTGCAAATTTATAATTTATAAGCACTAAAACTGTTAAAAAAAGCTTCGAAATAATCATAACTAAATTATAATCATAAAAAAAGATGGAAGCCAAAACCTCCATCTTTCCCCTTTTTAGAAATATATAACAGTGTGCGTCTACTTTTTCAGGACTTTTGCCCGGTTGTATTCATAATTCATCTGTGCGATATTAAGCACCGATATACTTTGCGGACATTCCACTTCGCAGGCTTCCGTATTCGAACAATGCCCGAAATCTTCACGGTCCATTTGCTGAATCATGTTCAGTACCCGATGCTCTCTTTCCTCTTTACCCTGCGGCAGTTTCGCCATATGCGAAATCTTAGCCGACGTAAACAAGGCTGCGCTTCCATTTTTACAAGTCGCCACACAAGCACCGCAACCGATACAAGCGGCCGAGTCGAAAGCGGATTCTGCCGTTTGATGGTTTACCGGAATACTATTCGCTTCCGGAGCTTGTCCTGTATTGACCGATACAAATCCGCCGGAAGCAATAATCCGGTCGAACGCACCACGATCGACTTTCAGATCCTTTTTAACCGGAAAGGCTTTGGAACGGAACGGTTCGATCACAATCGTTTCCCCATCCTTAAATTCCCGCAAATGCAACTGACAGGTCGTGGTGTTTTTTAGCGGGCCATGTGCCAGTCCGTTTATCATCACGCCACATTGTCCGCAAATTCCTTCACGACAATCGTGATCAAACTCAACGGGCGTTTCATCCGAAAGCACCAGTTTTTCGTTAAGCGTATCCAACATTTCCAGGAACGACATATGCGGATTAACGTCTTCCAACAGATAATCGACCAGTTTTCCCTGTGTATTTTTATCTTTTTGTCTCCAAATTTTCAGGTGTAATTTCATAGTCTTTTCCCTTTAATTATTTGTAGCTTCTTACAATAGGTTTTACATTTTCGAATACCAATGGCTCTTTATGCAACGTAGGTTCATCATCCTTCCCGGTCCATTCCCAGGCGGAAATAAACTGAAACTCGGCATCGTTTCGCATGGCTTCTCCATCGGGTGTCTGGTATTCTTCGCGGAAATGTGCACCGCAGGATTCGTTTCGCGTTAAAGCGTCGTAACACATCAATTCTCCAATTTCCAGATAATCGGCTACACGACCGGCTTTTTCCAGTTCGGCATTCATCGTGTCGGCTGTTCCCGGAATATGTACATTTTCGTAGAACTCTTTTCGCAACTTCCGGATTTCGGCAATTGCAAACTGTAAGCCCGATTCGCTTCGGGAAAGTCCACAATAGTCATATAGCAGTTTTCCCAATGTCTTATGATAATGATCGACCGTTTTGGTTCCTTTTGAATGGACAAAGCGATCCAACTGTTCTTTTACCTGTTTTTCGGCTTCGTCAAAAGCCGGATGATCCGTTGGAATTTTTCCGGTATGAATTTCACCTGAAAGATAATTTGCCATGGTATAGGGCGCAATAAAATAACCATCGACAGAAGCTTGTAATAAGGAATTGGCTCCCAGTCGGTTTGCACCATGATCGGCAAAATTGGCTTCACCCAAGGCAAAAAGTCCCGGAATGGTTGTCATCAGTTCATAATCGACCCACAATCCGCCCATCGAAAAATGCGCTGCCGGCGAAATCATCATCGGCTCTTTATACGCATCGATCCCGGTAATTTTCCGATACATATCGAACAGGTTTCCATATTTTTCTTTGATTTTAGCCACACCCTGTTCCCGGATAGCTTTGGAAAAATCCAGATAGACGGCATTTTTTAACGCGCCTACGCCAAATCCGGCATCGATACGTTCTTTGGCCGCACGGGAAGAAATATCCCTTGGTGCCAGGTTTCCAAAAGCCGGATACCTTCGCTCCAGATAATAATCACGTTCTTCCTCCGGAATAGCGTTTGCTTCACGTTGTTCGTTTTCTTTTAACGGTACCCATATACGTCCGTCGTTCCGCAGGGATTCCGACATTAACGTAAGTTTCGATTGGTAATCGCCCGATTGCGGCAATGACGTCGGATGAATTTGTGTCCAACTCGGACTCGCCATCAGGGCGCCTTTTTTATGCGCTCTCCAGATAGCCGAACCGTTACATCCCATTGCCAGCGTAGACAAATAATAAATTTTACCAAATCCACCGGTAGCCAAGACCACCGCATGTGCCGCATGTCTTTCGATTTCGCCGGTGTCGAGGTTTCGTACAATAATTCCCCGCGCCTTTCCGTCGATTGTCACCAGATCGAGCATTTCATGACGGGTAAACAATTGTACCGTTTTTTTATGCACCTGACGCATCAACGCCTGGTAGGCTCCTATCAATAATTGCTGACCGGTTTGTCCGCGGGCATAAAACGTCCGACTCACCTGTACGCCACCAAAAGAACGGTTATTCAGATAACCTCCGTATTCCCGTCCAAACGGAACGCCTTGTGCTACGGCCTGATCGATCAGATTTAGCGAACATTCCGCCATACGGTATACATTGGCTTCTCTGGCTCTGAAATCGCCTCCTTTTAAGGTATCGACAAACATCCGGTACACACTGTCGCCATCGTTTTTATAATTTTTAGCCGCATTGACACCACCCTGAGCCGCAACAGAATGCGCTCGTCGCGCACTATCCTGAAAACAAAACGATTTTACGTTATAGCCCATTTCGCCCAGCGAAGCGGCAATAGAACTTCCCGCCAATCCGGTTCCTACTACAATCACATCGATTTTTTTACGGTTGGCCGGATTAACCAGTTTGGCATTCTTTTTATAATTGGACCATTTTTCTTCGAGCGGTCCTCCCGGTATTTTAGCATCCATATTCATATCCCATCATTTTTTATTTAGCATTTAGAAAGTAGACATACACCGGAATAATGGCAAATCCAAGGCTGATCATCAGCGAATAGCCGATTCCGAAATAGCGGATCCATCGTACAAACTTGGGATGAAATACACCCAAAGTTCGGATTGCACTGAAAAAACCATGTAAAAGATGATACCCCAGAGCGATCATCGATATAACATAGATCACCACATACCATCCCTCCTGATAGGTCGTTACAACCAGCGTGTATAAGTCTTTATTGCCGTTTGCATCCATAGGTAACACTCCGAATTTATATTCGTACCAGAAATTTTTAAAATGAATGATCAGAAAAAGTAATAAAACCGTTCCCAATACACCCATATTCCGACTGTACCATTTACTGGCTCTTCCGCGGTTATCGGTTGTATAGCTTCCGCCCGACTGTTTGTTTTTCATCGTAATAATCAAAGCGTACAGCGCATGGAGCATAATCGAAGCGTAGAGTACATACGAAACCATTTTGATAAACAGATTTCCCGATAAAAAATGCGAATAGGCGTTAAACTGTAATTGTGCTGTTTCGGCCGGCAGGAATAGTTGCAGGTTTCCCAAAAGATGGATGATCAGGAAAAAACACAAAAACAGCCCCGTCAGGCACATAAAAATTTTTCTTGTAAGTGATTGCATGCTATATTCTTTTAAATTAATAGTAACCTATAATTTTCATCCATAGTCCGCCAACGGTCATATAGATGAGCAATAAGATCAGACCGGTTTCGAGTCCGCGGAGCCACCAGTTTTTTAAATCTACATAACCGCTTCCGAAGAATACCGGTGCCGGACCGTGACCATAATGTGTTAGTGTTCCGTATAAGGAACCGATAAAACCCAACATAAAAGCCAGTAAAAGTCCCGGAATTCCCAGCGAAACACCTACGCCCAACAATGCGGCATACATGGCCGCTACGTGCGCCGTAGCACTGGCAAACAGATAATGACTAAAAAAATAGACCAGAATGATCACCGGAAAGGCTATCTGCCAGCTTAAATCGCCAATTTGTACTTTTACCAAGTTACTAAACCATCCGATAAAACCCAACTCGTTTAGCGAACTGGCCATCATTACCAAAACCGAAAACCATACGATCGTATCCCAGGCTCCTTTTTCGGATTTAATATCTTCCCAGGTCAATACAGACGTCAGTAATAACATGATCAAACCAATAAAAGCTGTTGTTGTTGCATCAATTGAAAACAAATCCCCTGTAATCCATAAAAACAAAAGCAGGAAAAATGCCAGTAACATCAGCCATTCGTTACGGGTAACCGGTCCCATTTCCTTTAGTTTTTTGGCGGCCATTTGCGGTGCATCGCCAGTTTTCTTTAATTCCGGCGGATATAATTTATACAACACAAACGGAATCACAAAAAAAGAAACCAATCCCGGGATAATCGCCGCAATGGCCCATGACATCCAGGAAATTTTAATACCCAGATCGGCTGCAAACTTCTGACACATCGGATTACTGGCCGTTCCGGTTAAAAACATAGACGACGCAATTAGGTTCATATTATAACTGTTCAGCGTTAGGTAGGAACCCAGCTTGCGGTGTGTTTCGGGTTTATCGGGTTCGGAGCCAAAACTAATGGCCATCGATTTCATAATCGGATAAATGATACCCCCACCGCGTGCCGTATTACTCGGAATTGCCGGTGCCAGGCACAAATCGGCCAGTCCCAATCCATAGGCCAATCCGAGGGAACTTTTTCCAAAAATCCGGATAAACAAAAAGGCAATCCGGTTTCCCAATCCGGTTTTAATAAATCCACGAGCGATAAAAAACGAAATTCCGATAAGCCAAATTACTTTATCGCCAAACCCTCTTAGTGCCAATGTGATGGACTTACCGGCTTCGCCCGGTGCCAATACCTGTGATAATGCCGTGATTCCGATAGCAATCATACACATCGTTCCCATGGGAGCCGCCTTTAGTATAATTCCTAAAATTGTCGCTACAAAAATGGCAAACAGATGCCATGCCTCGGGAGTAACGCCATCCGGTTGCGGAATAAGCCATAAAGCAATACCGGCAGCCAAAGTGATCAAAACCCTGGTAATGTTAACTTCTTTCATGGGGAGCAGTTTTATATTAGTATTTTTTAAAGGCGGCTCTGTACCTGTAGTAATAGCAGGTTATTGTTATGCGTAGTCGTATCGTCTATCGTATGCTGGTAACGGTCGATTTGTAATCCCAACTGAATCCGGGCACCATAATCTTTCAGGAACTCGAATCCCAGCATAGGTACGAGTGTCTGGCGAACATTGGAATTGATTCGGAAATTGGAATCCATATATTCATAACGACAGGAAAACTCGATAGCACTCAGTTTTTTATATTTGATTTCATACCGTAGATTGGGCAGAAAATAAAAACCGCGTATCTGGTAATTACTGATATACGGTGTGCGTTCTTCTACCGGTAGCGAAAAATACAGATTGTGATTAATGGCTTGTTTGGCTTCCATTTGGGTTTCGAAAAACAAGCGATCGGTCAACTGAAAATCGGCCGTGATATCGGCACCAAAAGCGTATACTTCTTTTTTAAAAACCTCGCCAAGTCCTGCGTTTAATCCGAAGTTCACATTGTTCTTTTTTGACAATCCCATTACAATCCGAGTCGAATATTGTTTTCCGTTGTCTTTGTCCATTTCCTGATTCCGGCCATTTCCGTTTACGACCGAAAAAGCATACGTTACCGGTAAAGTCCCTATAGCTACCGCGCCACTTAATGCAGCACCAATCTGGAAACTCGTCCAGCCGTTTTTTCCGAATTCATAATACTGATTCGAAAAATCCATCGATTTAATAATATCGACCGGATAGGTCTCTTCGATACCAAACCAGGGACGAAATTGGCCAACGGTAATCGCAAAATAGTTATTAAACGTATATTTGAGGTAAGCGTTTTCGAGTACTTTGTTTTTGGGATCCGATTTAAAGTCGGCCAGATTTACCAAGGCAACGACTTCCGTTCGTTCGGATATTTTGGCTCTGACTTGTGCCCGCATTCTTTTAATATCGAACGAATTTTGGGTAACATTGCCATCGGAGTGATGCAAACCGTTTAAGTCGACATTATCGGTAAGTCCTACCAGATAGCGTGCCTGAAAAAGGCCTTTAAACTGAAGTTGCGGGTATTTTACCGGAGTTGCGACCGGAGCCGGAGCTGGCGGTATCTTTAGACTATCGGCATTTTGAGCCAACAGATTATAAGGCAGCAAAAAAAGAAATAAAGCTTTGGCAAGTAATACGTTAACAATTTTATTATTCATAGTGACGAATTTAGGGCCTTGTAAGTATTAGGTATTTACCTTACAAGGGAAATTGTTATCACTATAAAATTAACAAAAAAATTATAAAAAAATACCTTACAAAATATTTTTTTTCAATTTTAAAGATAAGCTGTTAAAAACACAACATTTCGTTAACAAGAAGTCAATCGAAACGTCTGAAGCTCAAAAAAAAGTAAAAGTTAATGAAGCACTTCAACAACCGTAAGTCGGTTTCCGTATAAATCTTTACAGTGGAAAAACTTACTTTCGGGCGTTACGGTGAGTCCTTCGATAATTTCGACCGTATTGGTCTTTACATAGTGGTAAAGGTCTTCGCAATTATCGGTATAAATTACAATGGTGGGCTGACCTCCGGTTTGGTGACCAATACGTTCCGACTGGGTCGCATCGTCTGCTTTAAGCAGCCATAATCCAACGGTAGTATTATCGGAAAAGCCAATATGAACATAGCGTTGTCCGTCTGGCATAACCGCATCGTAAAGTTTTTTACAGAAAAAATTCCTGCGATAGAAATCAAATGCTTTGTCGTAATCTTCCACTAAGAGAATTACCCTTCCCAAACTGACTTTCATAATTACTGGCGTTTTAAACGGTCTTCTAAATATAACGAGGTCTCATTGTTAATGCTGTGATAGGTGTTCTTTGTTTGTTCTTCCAGTCGGTCGGTAAATAAAATACCGTTCAGATGATCGGTTTCATGCTGAAAAATCACCGCTGTAAAACCTTCGATAATTTCTTCCTGCTTCACACCTTTTATATCCTGATAGGACAATCGGATAGTATAATTACGGAATACATCGCCACTTCGATCCGGAATCGACAAACAGCCTTCATTTCCTTTTCGAAGCAATTTGGAACGCCAGATAATCACCGGATTGATATAGGCTTCAAATGGTTCACCACTTTTATCAAACCGCTGAACCCAGATTACATTTCGGTTAATTCCAACCTGAGGTGCTGCAATTCCTACACCACCTTCTTCGGGATCGGTAACCGCCTGATACATTCTGTCCAGTAATACCGGTAAATCTTTGTCGTTGGGATTTATATCTTTTGATACCGATTGTAGAATGAGCAACTCCGAAGGCTCCGTTATCTGAATAACCTTCATTTTCTGTTTTCTGTCACCGGAATGGATACGGGCTTTTTCTTCTTTTGTAAAATGTTGCGCCATAGAAGTCATACTGACAAAAGTAAACAACAATAGGTATATTTTTTTCATTTCTAAATTTAAGACATTATTTTTACCTGTAACAAAGATTTAAAATTAATCGGATTCCGGCAAATCACAATCATTTTGACGATAAATAGCAACATAAAAGCGTTATACACACCGGTTCAGCCTACAATACAGCCCACTTCTGACCGTGTGAGCTACCGGGAATTTCCGCCCGATATCAGGCTTTCTGCTTATATTTATTGCTACTGGCAATTGAAAACCGATTGTAAACTCCAGGACGAATTTAAGTATCAAGTGGTTGCAGACGGTTGTATGGATATTTATTTTGAACTCGATAATCCTTCAGAAGCCTACATTAGCGGATTTAGTGCGCATTGCACCGAATTTCCATTGGGAAAAACATTCCATTATATTGGTATTCGTTTTTACCCGGCCATGTTTCCGCTTCTTTTTCAAATGGATGCTTCCGAACTATCCCATCGTTCCGAATTATTACAATTGGTTTTACCGGAAAAAGCAAACTATTTTAAAATGCATTTTAATTCTGATCAAGATACCGAAACTAGTAAACAAAAATTGGATCATTACTACCTGAACCAAATCAATCGTACTGTGTTACAACCTGATTTTCGCTTTTTTAGTGCGATCGACAAAATCTTTAAAAATTCCGGAAACCTGAATGTGGAAACCGACCTCAACACCGGTATCAGTCCGCGGCAACTACGTCGGTTGTCCAAATATTACTTAGGCGATTCTGTCAAAACATTTTGTAAGGTGGTACGTTTCCAAAACGCATTACAACAGCATTCCAATCCGAATGGCCGAAATGAATATTCATTCCTGGATTATGGTTATTATGATCAGGCGCATTTTATCAAAGAATTCAAAAGTATGTATGGGCTTACCCCTAAAAATGCTCTAAAGCAATAAAATTTTAGGAGCCACTTTCGATTGTCCGTTTTTTACAATTTTTTCCAGACTTCCCAACGGAACTTTGTAGGGCACATTTAAAACAACAATCATGAAATTTAACTTTGGTATTATCACGACAAAACTTGCAGAAAGTAAAGCCTTTTATACTACTGTATTAGGATTTGGTATCACTTTCGAAAACGATTTTTATCTCTTGTTACATAGCCCGGACGGTTTTTTCGAAGTCAGTTTTTTACTTCCCAACCATCCGTCACAGCAACCGTTATTCCAGTCGGCATTTGCCGGTAACGGCATGTACCTTACTATTGAAGTGGCTGCTGTAGACAGTATTTATCAGGACATGCGTTCCAAAAACATTCCTATCGAAATCGAATTACGGGACGAACCCTGGGGCGACCGACATTTTGCTATTCAGGATCCAAACGGAATCGGAATTGATATCGTTACCTACTCCGGTTCCTAAAAAAACCGTATAATTTTTGTAACTTTATAAGCCAAAAATTATTTGTGATGCGCGCACATAACTTCAAAACCGTTGGTGAATTCGACCCACAGGAATCCGTTTTACTCATATGGCCATTGGTACAATATGCCACTGTTTCCAAAGACTATGACATCGAAGCCGTAACCATTTCCATTATTTCCCATTTACTGGACAATGTAGCCGTTATCGTTTCCTGTTATGACGAAGCCGCCAAAGAACGCGCCATACAGGAATTGAAAAATCACGCGATCGATACCGGGAAAATCAGTTTTATGGTTTTCCCATCCGATTTTATTTACCCGCGGGATTTTGGAGCCGAAATACTTATCAATGAAAAAGGCGAACGCGCTGTGGTTGACTTTAACTTCGATTCCTACGGTTTTTTTCCGAACAACCATCCGATTTCCAAAAAGATGGAAGAATTCGACCGGGTTCATGCTAAATTTATCGATATCGAAGGTTTGATTTTTACGCGATTAACCAGTGAAGGCGGTGATCGGGAATTTAACGGAAATGGCATTTTAATGACCATTGAAGATACCGAAGTTACAAAACGTAACAAAGGCTGGACTAAAGAACAGGTGGAAGATGAATTTAAACGAATTTTTAACCTCGATAAGGTAATCTGGTTACCCTATGCCACTTATGACGACGAAGATATGCATGCCGGACCCATTCCGGACGAAAACGGTGCATTCTTAGCCTATCGTTCGGCTTCGGCAAACGGTCATATTGATGAAATGTGTCGTTTTGTAAATCGAAATACCATCGTATTGGCACATATCACAACGGAAGAAGCCTTACAAAGTCCGATTCATGCCTTAAATAAAGAACGACTGGATTTAGCTTATACGATACTGCAAAAAGAAACTGATCAAAACGGAGACCCGTTTAACATCATACAAATGCCGGTTCCGGAACCCATTTATATTACGGTTAAAGAAGGTGACGACGTTTATGAAAATTATCATTTCCCTTATGATTTACTCCACGGCAAACTCAAAGACGGAAGTCCGTTTCCTCAGGAACGTATGAAAGTACTACCGGCGTTGAGTTATTGTAATTTTCTGATTACAAACAATCTGGTTATCGCTCAAAAATACTACCGCGAAGGTATGCCGTATATCATAAAGGAAAAAGATGAAGCCGCGCTGGCCATTTTAAAAAACGTATTCCCGGATCGGAAAGTCATCGCAATCGACAGTATTGCCCTAAATTTATGCGGTGGCGGTATTCATTGCCATACGCGTAATGTCCCAAAAGTCAAGTTGTAAACAACGGTATTACAGGCTGAATTTTCCAATTGGGCAATCGGAAATTTATAGATAAATTAACACCAACCGACAGCATTATTTTTCCATAAACCGTTAAATTTGATCAACACACATTAGCCAATCTTCTATGCCCATTCGAAAAGCAACTCTAGCCGACAGTTCAAAAATTCAGGATTTGCTGGCACAAATGGGCTATCCCGATACTGGAAATTTTATCCTAAAAAAAATAGAAATTCTACTGTCACATCCCGATGCGGTTTTGTTCGTTTATGAAGAAGCCAACGAAGTACTCGCTTTTATTTCGATGCATTTTATTCCGCAACTGGCACTCGATGGCGATTTTGCGCGGATCAGTTATTTTTCCGTAGACGAAACCGCCCGTAGTAAAGGAATCGGGAAAGAAATGGAAGCCTATTGTGTGGCATTGGCACGGGAACGAAACTGTGATCGGATCGAATTACACTCCCACTCCAGAAGAACCGAAGCACATCGGTTTTATGACCGACAAGGGTATACCGAAGTGCCTAAATATTTAGTAAAATCGCTTAAATCATAATACCATATGAAACAACGCTTATTAGTGGATATGGACGGCGTCCTGGCCGATATATATGCCCAATTGATAGAATTCGAATACCAGGAACTTGGCATCCGCCAATCTTACGAAAAAATGAATGGAACATCAGAAGTCGACACTTTTAAAAATGCTTTAGAATATATTTTTAGTGACGGTTTTTTTAGAAACCTACCGGTTATGGAAGGTAGTGTCGAAGTAATGCGACAACTCAATGAGAAATACGAACTGTTTATTGTGAGCGCTGCTATGGAATTTCCCAAAAGCCTTACGGACAAATTCTATTGGCTGGAAGAACATTTTCCGTTTCTCCACTGGAAGCAAATCGTGATGTGCGGTTCAAAAACAGTTGTAAAAGGAGATATCATGATTGATGATCACTTTAAAAACCTGGATTATTTTGACGGAAAAACCCTGTTGTTTTCCCAGCCGCATAATATTTCCGGAAATACAAAAAATCATACGCGTGTAGACAGTTGGTCGGATGTTGCAAAAATTTTGTTGTAAAATACTTAAACTATCACCATAGTTACCTTCTTACAACCGCTTACCTTTGCCTAGTAAAACTTTAAAAATCAAAGCAATGGCTCAAAAAATAGTACTTGTAACCGGCGGAAGCCGCGGACTTGGTAAAAATATGGTACTGCAACTGGCTCAAAAAGGACTGGATGTCGTACTAACCTATAACAGTAAAAAAGAAGAAGCACTCGAAGTAGTCAAAGAAATCGAGCAATACGGCCGAAAAGCAGCAGCCGTTCAGTTAAATGTATCCGATATCGCATCGTTTGACGCTTTTTGGACAATCGTTCAGCAGACTTTAAAAACCCATTTCCAAGCCGATCATTTTGATTATCTGGTAAATAATGCCGGAATCGGAATTCATGCTTCTTTTGAAGCCACTACCGAAGAACAGTTTGATACCTTAATGGGAATTCAGTTTAAAGGGCCATTTTTCCTTACACAAAAAGCCTTACCACTTATGGCTAACGGCGGTGGTATTGTAAATATTTCGACCGGACTGGCTCGTTTTTCATTTCCGGGTTATGCCGCTTATGCTTCGATGAAAGGTGCTATTGAAACTTTAACCAAATACCAGGCTAAAGAATTAGGTTCCCGAGGAATCCGCGTGAATGTGGTCGCTCCGGGTGCTATCGAAACCGATTTTGGTGGCGGTGTGGTTCGCGATAATGCCGAAATGAACAAAAACATTGCTGCGGCAACCGCATTAGGACGTGTTGGTTTACCGGACGATATTGGCGGTGTAGTTGCTTTCCTTTGTACCGATGACGCGCGCTGGATTAACGCACAACGTATTGAAGTTTCCGGAGGAATGATGTTATAAAACGAAAGGACGCTTGCTCCTAAAAAATAAAACCTGTCCGCTTTTAAGCGAACAGGTTTTTTATTTATATAATCCCGGTTTTAGATTCCGGCGATTTCTTTGATTTCATCGATAATTCGCAACGCCAGTTTATCAGCTTGCTCCTGAGTAGGTGCTTCGGTATAGATCCGGATAATCGGTTCCGTATTCGACTTTCTCAAATGTACCCAGTCTTCTGCGAAATCAATCTTCACACCATCTACAGTCGAAATATTCTCATGTTGGTATTTCGCTGTCATGGCTTTTAAAATGGCATCTACATCGATTTGTGGGGTTAACTCGATTTTATTTTTACTCATAAAATACTGCGGATAGCCGGCTCTTAATTCGGCCACCGATTGCTCTTGTCCGGCCAGATAGGTCAGGAATAAAGCGACACCAACCAAAGCATCACGCCCGTAGTGTGCTTCCGGATAAATAATACCTCCGTTGCCTTCACCACCGATAATCGCGTTATTCTTTTTCATCAGTTCCACAACATTCACCTCTCCCACCGCACTGGCTTCGTAGGTTCCGTTGTATTTCTGCGTTATGTCGCGTAACGCTCGGGACGACGACATATTCGAAACGGTATTTCCGGGCGTACGACTCAACACATAATCAGCCACGGCTACTAGTGTATATTCTTCTCCAAACATTTCTCCGTCATTGGAAATAAACGCCAATCGGTCTACATCCGGATCAACTACAATACCGAAATCGGCTTGTTCTTTTACCACCAATTCGCAGATATCTCCCAAATGTTCCTTTAACGGCTCCGGATTGTGTGGAAAATGACCATTTGGTTCGCAATACAAACGTACCACTTCCACGCCCATTTGCTCCAGTAATTTCGGAATGATGATCCCTCCGGAGGAATTCACACCATCGACAACCACTTTGTATTTTTTCTTTTTTACCGCTTCGGCATCTACCAAGGCTAAATTCAATACCTCATCGATATGAATGTCCATATAAGCATCGTTTTCGGTAATCGTTCCCAAATGATCCACATCCGAAAAATCGAATGCTTCACTTTCGGCAATTTCCAGAATTTTAGCACCATCGGCGCCATTTAAAAACTCGCCTTTATCATTTAATAATTTTAACGCATTCCATTGTTTCGGATTATGCGAAGCCGTTAGAATGATTCCGCCATCGGCTTTTTCCAACGGAACGGCAACTTCAACAGTTGGCGTTGTCGATAATCCCAAATCGATAACATCAATTCCAAGACCTATCAGTGTATTTACGACCAGATTGTGAATCATCGGCCCTGAAATCCGGGCATCGCGACCAATCACAACGGTTAATTTTTCCTTATTGCTATTTTGTTTTAAAAACGTTCCATAGGCGGAAGCGAATTTTACCGCATCCACCGGTGTTAAGTTATCACCAGTTTTTCCTCCTATTGTTCCTCGAATACCGGAAATCGATTTTATCAGTGTCATATATGCTATTGGGGATTAAAATTCAAAATCATCACAAATATAAAAAGTTGTCGGCGTAGTACCCTATTCTAATCCTTTTTTTATTCTGTAACATTTTTTAGTTTTAAAAAAGCACGTACCATTCTGAAATAATGTAAAGCAAACGACATCGGTTGAATCCGGCAAACCTTCCCTTTTTCGATACTGTTTTTAGAAAAGTTATCGTTACATTTACAAACCAGAGTCCACAATGACTGAAATGTAAACACTAATGAACTTTTTAGCCCATATCTATTTATCCGGAGATCATGATCTGATTAAAATTGGCAACTTTATGGCCGATGGTATTCGCGGTAATGATTACCGGAACTTTAACCCGGATATTCAAAAAGGCATACTGTTACACCGTGCGATCGATACCTTTACCGATGCGCATCCGATTTTCAGAAAAAGTAAACACCGACTGCATGAAGCCTACGGTCATTATTCCGGTGTGATTATGGATGTTTTTTATGATCATTTCCTAGCTAAAAACTGGGATCGATATTCCGAAATCCCACTGGAAACCTATGTTTCGGCATTTTATTCGTCTTTAAAAGAGCATTATGATTTGCTAACCGATAAAACCAAAGGACTAATGCCGTATATGATTGAACGGAACTGGTTGGTTAGCTATGCCTCCATAGACGGTATTGCGACCATACTTTTCCAAATGGATCAGCGTACAAAAAACCGTTCCCGTATGCAATATTCCGTACGGGAATTAAAGGAATACTATGTCAACTTTGAAATCGAATTCACCCTTTTCTTTGAAGAAATAAAACAATTTGCAACCGATAAATTAGCGGAAATTACGCATGACTTTTCTAACTGATCTTACACAAGCTTTCCGCGAAAATGCTTCGGCAGACAATGCCGGACCTATGGAAGCCTATATGAAACATCATTTTCAGTTTTACGGCATCAAAGCGCCTTTGCGAAAACAGATTACCAAACAAATCGGGTCGCAGCATAAAACCGAAGTCAAAAACAATGCCCGTGAAATTGGTTTGACACTCTTACAGCAGCAACAAAGAGAGTTTCATTATGCCGCTATGGAAATACTGGAAAAGGAACTGCGCGGAAAATTTGTAAAAAAGGATATCGAGCTGATCGAAAAGACCCTCATCACCGATTCATGGTGGGATACCGTCGATTTTCTAGCCAAATACCTGTTGGGCAATTATCTGTTGCAATTTCCTGAAGAAACCGAAACCGTCGTGGCTCGGTTTTCCGATTCCGAAAACATGTGGTTAAACCGCTCCGCTATACTTTTTCAATTGGGTTATAAAAACAAAACCGATGTCGCCCTATTGTTTGCCTTATGCGAAAAACATTCCGGTTCCGGCGAATTTTTTATCCAAAAAGCAATCGGATGGGCGCTACGGGAATATGCCAAAACCGACCCGAAAGCCGTTATAAAATTTGTTTTGGACACCACTTTAAAACCATTAAGCAAACGGGAAGCTTTAAAAAATTTATAACGTTTTTAAAATGATACTGACTCAAAAGGCTTAATTTAGCAGTTTCAAGTTTCCGAAACGGATCATCTAAACCTTGCTACAATGCCGAATAAAAACGTCTCGCCTATAATCCTTTTTTTGCGAAAAAACTTAAAGCGTTTAGAAGCCTCGTTATTTTTCTTAAAAGCTATTTTAAACAACCGACAGTTTATTTATTTATCCTGTATTTTAGTGGCTTTATCTTCGGCTTTAGCGGTAATCGTACTAAAAACGTTTGCACACTCGGTATTCCGTTTTGCGAATTATATCGATAATATACTTCACTTACCGTATAGTAACAGTATCCTGCCGATTGTCGGGATTTTACTGACCGCCTTTGTGATCAAAAAATTTCTGGACGGAAGTATCGAAAAAGGTACGTCACAGATTATGATTGCCGTAGCTAAAAAATCGGGTATCATGCCCCGGAAACAGATGTATGCACAGATCATTACGAGTTCCCTTACGGTAGGCTTGGGAGGATCGGCCGGATTGGAGTCTCCAATTACCATTACCGGAGCGGCTTTCGGATCGAACTATGCGCAAAAATACCGTTTGAATTACAAAGACCGAACGCTTTTATTAGCCTGTGGTGTTGCCGCCGGTATTGCTGCCGCGTTTAACGCTCCAATTGCCGGTGTATTGTTTGCCATTGAAGTGATTCTGGCCGATATGAGTGTTACCGCTTTTATCCCGATTATGATTTCAGCCGCAACCGGTTCGTTGGTCACCAATGTGCTTTTAAAAGAGGATATCCTTTTATCCTTCCACCAACAGCTCACTTTTGATTATCACAACATTCCCTATTATATTGCCATTGGAATTTTTGCCGGACTGGTTTCGGTTTACCACGCCCGAACGTTCCGAAAGGTCGAGCATTTTTTCGATCGTTATAAAAACAAAACCTATAAAAAAGCACTGATCGGTGCTTCAATGCTGGCCATACTGATTTTCTTTTTTCCAACCCTCTTTGGAGAAGGATATGAAAGCATTAAAATACTATCGAACGGAAATCCGAGTAAAATACTCGAAAACACGCTTTTAAACTCGTTTAAAGACAACGATATCATTCTGTTGGTATTTGTAGGTGCTACAATGTTTTTAAAAGTTTTTGCGACCGGACTCACATTAGGAAGCGGTGGAAACGGTGGTAACTTCGCACCTTCCCTGTTTGTAGGTTCCTATCTCGGCTTTTGCGTCGCGAAATTTTTTAGTTTAATCGGATTATCAGACAACCTTCCGGTTAGTAATTTTACCATTGTTGGAATGGCGGGCGTATTAAGTGGCCTATTTCACGCACCATTAACCGCGATTTTCCTTATTGCTGAAATCACCGGTGGCTATGGATTAATGGTTCCGTTATTGATCGTTTCGTCTATCAGTTTTGCCATCACCAAAAAAATGGAAATTCATTCGATGGACATTAAAAATCTGGCCGATAAAGGTCAGGTATTTACCAGTGATAAAGACAAAAACATTCTTTCCTCGATTGACCTGTCGAAACATATCCGCAATGATTTTACAACGATTACTTCCGATTCGAAACTGGAAAATATTGTCGATTTACTTTCGAATACCCGACAGACTCTTTTTCCGATACTAAACGAAAAAGAAGAATTAACCGGCGTGATTAATTTTGATTCCATCCGAAATATTATTTTCAAACCTTTTCAAATCAAATACACCTCCTTACAGGATGTAACCGAAAAACCCGAAGCCGTTATCTGTTATGACGAAATCATGGAAACGGTAATGGATAAATTCGAAACCTATCATACCGACATCCTTTTTGTTTTAAAAGACAACAAATACCTGGGGTATATTTCCAAAATCGAAGTACTGGAAAGCTATCGTGAAAAGTTAAAAGACATGCGAATCGAATAATAGCCGATTATTGCCATAAAACCCATCATTATTTACCCGATCTTCAGAAGATTTTATAGAACATTTACAACGAAAAAAACTTTCGCTCCGGATTCTTTGTAAGAATAGTTATCTATTGGGAATCAAATGCTTTTTAGTTTGGTTTTGCGATCTCAACCTGGCATTCCACTACTAAAAAATAACAAAAATTTCTTTCTTCGGGACGTCTCAAATCGCGCTCAAAACAGTACCTTTGCGTTTTGCTCGATTTTTTATGCTAAACACAGAAGAAACTATTGAAGTATTAGGCGCAAGAGCGCATAATTTAAAGAATATTGACGTTGTGATTCCGCGGGAGAAACTGGTTGTAATTACCGGTTTATCCGGCTCCGGAAAATCATCGCTGGCTTTCGATACCATTTATGCCGAAGGACAGCGCCGTTACATTGAAACTTTTTCTGCGTATGCCCGCCAATTTCTGGGTGGACTGGAACGTCCGGATGTGGATAAAATTGACGGTCTTTCGCCGGTAATTGCCATTGAACAGAAAACGACCAGCAAAAGTCCGCGTTCTACCGTAGGAACCATTACCGAGATTTACGATTTTCTTCGTTTGTTTTATGCCCGTGCCGGTGAAGCCTACAGTTACAACACCGGTGAAAAAATGGTGAGTTATAGTGATGAGCAAATTAAAGAGCTGATTTTTGAAAATTTCAACGGAAAACGCATCAATATTCTGGCGCCGGTGATCCGTTCCCGAAAAGGACACTACCGCGAATTGTTTGAACAAATCTCCAAACAGGGCTTTGTTAAAGTGCGCGTAGACGGAGAAATCCGCGATCTGGAATTCGGTATGAAAGTCGACCGTTATAAAACCCACGATATCGAAATTGTGATCGACCGTATGGCAATTGAAAATACGGAAGACAACGACAAAAGACTTACCGAAAGTATTAAAACCGCCATGTATCACGGAGAAGATATCATGATGGTAATCGAACAGGAAAGTCAGGAAGTTCGCTTTTTTAGCCGAAACCTGATGTGTCCGTCAACCGGGATTTCGTATCCGAATCCGGAACCGAACAACTTTTCGTTTAACTCGCCAAAAGGCGCTTGCGAACATTGTAACGGACTGGGTTTGGTGAGTGAAGTAAATCTGAATAAAATTATTCCAAACCCAAAACTTTCGATTAAAAACGGCGGTTTTGCACCATTAGGGGAACAGAAAAATTCCTGGATTTTTAAACAACTGGAAATCATCGGTGAAAAGTTTGGCTTTAAACTAACCGATCCGATCGAAAAAATTTCACCGGAAGCGATCGACATGATCCTTAACGGTGGAAATGAAAAATTCTCTGTGGTTTCGAAAGTTATGGGAATCACAAAAGAATATAAAATCGATTTTGAAGGGATCTCCAATTTTATCAAAAACCAGCACGACGAAAGTGATTCGGCAACGATCAAACGTTGGGCTAAAGAATTCATGGACGAAGTTAATTGTCCTGTTTGCGAAGGAACCCGATTGCGAAAGGAAGCGTTATACTTTAAAATCAACGAAAGAAATATTGGTGAACTTTCGGCCATGGATATCGATGAATTGAGTCTATGGTTTCAGGAACTTGAACCCCATTTATCCGAAAAACAAAAAGCAATCGCTACCGAAATTGTAAAAGAAATACGCGCGCGTTTGAGTTTTCTTGTCGATGTAGGATTGAACTATCTGTCGCTAAATCGTAGTTCCAAATCCCTTTCGGGTGGTGAAGCACAACGAATCCGACTGGCCACACAAATCGGCTCCCAACTGGTTGGTGTATTGTATATCCTGGACGAACCGAGTATTGGTTTGCACCAACGCGACAACGAACGTCTGATTCGCTCGCTGGAACAATTGCGTGATATCGGCAATTCGGTTATTGTAGTCGAGCACGACAAAGACATGATCGAACGTGCCGATTATGTGATCGATATTGGTCCGAAAGCCGGTCGTTTTGGTGGCGAAATCATCAGTAAAGGAACGCCGCAGGAATTGTTATCCGAAAAAACCTTAACCGCTTCCTATTTAAACGGGACAATGGAAATTGCTATTCCGGAAGTACGCCGTGAAGGAAACGGAAAAGTATTAAAATTGAGTGGTGCGACCGGAAACAATCTGAAAAACGTAAGCGTTGAATTCCCATTGGGAAAACTGATCTGTGTGACCGGTGTTTCCGGAAGTGGAAAATCAACGTTAATTAACGAAACGCTTTATCCGATTCTGAATACGCACTTTTTTAATGCCGTTAAAAAACCGCAACCGTATAAAAAAATCGAAGGACTGGAACATATCGACAAAGTAATTGATATTGATCAAAGTCCGATTGGCCGTACACCGCGTTCCAATCCGGCAACGTATACCGATGTATTTTCGGAAATCCGAACTTTGTTTACCCAAACTCCGGAAGCAATGATTCGTGGTTATAAACCGGGGCGTTTTAGCTTTAACGTATCCGGCGGACGTTGCGAAACCTGCGAAGGATCGGGTGTTCGTACCATCGAGATGAGTTTCCTACCAGACGTATATGTAGAATGTGAAACCTGTCAGGGAAAACGTTTTAACCGTGAAACACTCGAAATCCGTTATAAAGGAAAATCCATTTCGGATATATTGGCGATGACGGTAGACGAAGCGGTTCCGTTTTTTGAAAACATTCCGAAAATCTACCGTAAAATAAAAACCATACAGGATGTAGGCTTAGGCTATATCACCCTTGGTCAGCAAAGTACAACCCTATCCGGAGGAGAAGCCCAACGGATCAAATTGGCCACGGAATTATCTAAAAAAGACACGGGTAATACCTTTTATATTTTGGACGAGCCTACGACAGGATTGCATTTTGAAGACATCCGTGTATTAATGGAAGTGATCAACAAACTGGTTGACAAAGGTAATACCGTAGTGATCATCGAACATAATTTAGATGTGATCAAACTGGCCGATTATATTATCGATATCGGTTATGAAGGTGGTAAAGGCGGCGGACAACTGGTTTGCAAAGGAACACCGGAAGAGGTTATTAAAAACCAGAAGAGTTATACCGCTAAATTCCTTAAAAAGGAATTGCATTTATAAAATACAAAAGGCAATATCGTGTTGCCTTTTGTTTTTAAAACAAAATACTGTTGTACAATACATTACAACAAAACCATTTGGATTCGTTCATTAATTTTAAAAAAAGGGAGTGCTAAATTTGCATAACGTCAAAAAAGATAATAGTTTTAGACTATGTTTGTTCGGTTTCCGAATAAATGTCAACAAACAACAACACTCCTATTTACATCGTTATACCGGGATATCAGTTGCATTTAGCATTACTGCGGGATAATTATGGCATACGATCTACGAATTCCAATAGAAAATAAAATAAATAATTAATAGAAAAGAGTTTAGATGATGAAAGAACAATTTGAAAACGAAGACGACAGAATACAGGATAAATTCAAACAAAAAACCTGGAACGAGATACGAACAAATGATTCCTGGGCGATTTTTAAAATCATGGCCGAATTTGTAAACGGTTATGAAACGATGGGACGAATTGGTCCTTGTGTATCGATTTTTGGATCGGCCCGAACCAAACCGGAAGATAAATATTACCTATTGGCAGAAAAAATTGCCTATAAAATCAGTAAAGCCGGTTATGGTGTGATCACCGGTGGTGGTCCCGGAATTATGGAAGCCGGAAATAAAGGCGCTCATTTTGGCGGCGGAACTTCGGTAGGTTTAAATATTGAATTACCGTTCGAGCAACATTTCAATCCGTATATCGACCGCGATAAAAACCTGCAATTTGACTATTTCTTTGTACGCAAAGTAATGTTTGTAAAATACTCTCAGGGATTTGTGGTAATGCCGGGTGGATTTGGAACGCTTGACGAATTATTTGAAGCTATCACTTTAATTCAGACCAAAAAAATCGGAAAATTCCCGATTATTCTGGTAGGTCGTGATTTCTGGTCCGGTTTATTAGAGTGGATTAAAACCGTGATCATTGAAAAACATGCCAATGCCAATCCGGCCGATTTAGATCTTTTCAGAGTCGTAGACAACGAAGATGAGGTATTGGAAGCACTGGATAATTTCTATAAGAAATACAACTTAAGCCCTAACTTCTAATAGGGATATAAACTAAAAAAGGGACTTTTAAAGTCCCTTTTTTTATTTTTCTTCCGGCATCACTACCGGTCCGTTCCATTCCATAATTCCACCCACAAGGTTATAGGTTTTGGCAAAACCCATTTGTTGCATCAGGTTACACGCCTGACCGCTTCTTCCTCCCGATCGGCAATAGATATAGTAGGTTTTGGATTTGTCCAATTCGTCTACCTGATAGATGAATCCCTGTCCTTTATAAATATCGATGTTGATGGCACCCGGAATGATTCCCTGGTTCCATTCGTCTTCAGTGCGCACATCCAGGATTACAGCATTGCTGTCCTGTTGTGCTTCCTGCCACCATTGTTCTTGTGTAATGTCCATTTTTGATTTGCGTTTAAAAGTCAAATGTAGACAAAAAAGTGTAATTAGTTATCGGGAATAGTCTATATTGTTTATTGTATTAGCACTTACAATAGGATGCATTTACATATACTTTATTTCCACTCGAATTAATATAATAACAACCTCCATTAGAACCTTTATATAATGTTTTCCCATTATAGGTCCCACAGCCGCTGGAACCGGAACTTGGATTTGTTACAACTGATGATGGTGTTGACACTTCCGATCCGCCTTCAGATGTGCATCCTAATAAAACTAATGGTAAAATAAATAGTACTACTTTTTTCATGTTACTTTGAAAATTTAATGTTTCACATCTCAAAAGTAGTTTATCAAATTACCTTTGCATTACGGAAAGCCATAACCATATAACTAAATTCTGGTAACTTCGAATTTACTTTTATAAACAAAAAAATAGGGCTTTTAAGCCCTATTTTTTTTAGTATATATGTTACTATTACAATCGCGTTAAAACCACCAAATTCGTATTTCCGGAAAGTAGGAATTTTAATTTCAATGTGGTATTCGTTAATTGCATAATCTCAGCGTTAACGGTTGTTCCGTTTTGATATACAAATGTCAGCGCATTATTATTTCTAGTCCAGACTCCGGTATCGATTGTTTCCTGACAGTTTGGATTGTCAAAATAATGATCTTTGATTACGTTAGCGGCAAATATTTCGATATAATCTTTTGTACAACCGGCTGTATGCTCATAATCATTTATAATTTCCTGATTATTGGTGATGGTTCCTTCTTTTGTAAATTGCCAGGTACCTTCAACTTGAGCGGCTACTTCCTGAGTGTCATCGTTATCTTTACTACATGAGGATAAACCTAAAAATAATACTGCTGCAAATACAGACAAGTTTTTTAATTTAAACATAATTATAATTTTTAAGAGTTTTATTGTTTTAAATATTATGATTTAAAACTTCGCAAAAATAAAATATATAATCACATTATTAAACGAATCGGCTACTTTTAATCGGTTTCCCGATTTAAACAATATAAAATTTTTAGCATTGCCTTTACGTAAGAAAAACGTATTCCTATAAAAGGCTTTAAATCAAATAAAAAGGAGTCAGTAATATACCGACTCCTTTCTTTTCAAAATATTTTTGAGATGCTTATTACGCTTTAATCGAACATCCAATCGCTTTGGTTTCTTTTACCGCTACGTCTTTGTTTTTCAATAAAGCATCCAATGCGTTTTCGGCATATTTTTCTTTTACGGCAGCCGCATCGCTATAATTATCATCGATCGCTCCGATATATTTTACCACATTTCCAGCTTTTGTTTTTTGTAAGATATACACATGAGGCGTTTTAGTCGCTCCATATTGCGGATAAATTTTCTGACCTTCATCCAATAAATACGGGAACGTAAAGTTTTTCTCTTTGGCACGTGTCTGCATCAATTCGAAACTATCGTCTTTTTGTTTTGCCGGATTGTTTGGATTGATCGCTATAACCGGATATCCTAATTTTTTATATTTTTTGTCCAATGCAATGATACGATCTTCGTAAGCCTGTGCATACGGACAGTGGTTACAGGTAAACACCACGATAAAACCTTTTGCAGCTTTGAAATCGGCTAATGATACTTTTTTATTGTCGACATTTTTCAGACTGAAATCAGTCGCCACATCGCCTACCTTATAACCGGCTGCTGGTTTGATCAATGTAAATGCACTCATAACACCTACTACCAGTGCCAAGGCTAAAAATTTAATTGCTTTCATATTATATACTTGTTTTTTAGGTTGCTTAATTCATTACGGATTTTAATTCTTTTTCTAAAGCTTCGTAGGTAAACGACTGTTCAAAAAACTTGCGTTTGTTCCCTTTATAAATCACCGTTGCCGGAATTGCACCCGACCAGGCCGTATCGACTTTACTAATCCAGGCGTTAGCATCCGGATCGTTCAGGTAGATCACCTCCGACTGCATATTTTTCTTTTTTACAAACGGCAACAAATTGGATTCCACTTTTTGCGGCATATCCAAACTCACTAAAAGAACTTTTACTTTTTGATCTTTATAGGTCGCATTCAGTTTTTCGAAATGCGGTAATTCAGCTACACACGGTACACACCAGGTCGCCCAGAAATTAACCACATAGGTCGTATCGTTATCCTTTTTTAAAAACGGCTCAAAAGCATTAAAGTCATAAGATGCTACCTTAATTCCGTCTTTTTCATAGACTTTAATCGGTTTTGGCTGATCGGCTACAACTGCTTTTTCCGGTTCTGATACGTTTGTTTCGGGTGTGGTTGTTTCTTTTTTACAAGACATAAAGCTGCAAACAGTCAGCATTATTATAATTTTTCTCATGGTATAAATCGGGTTTAGGCCACTAAAATTAAGCATTCTAACAGGCTCGAAAATAAATTTAACAAAAAATTAAACAAACATTTGTATATACAATTAAAAACATTACTACATTTGTACCTACAAATTTAATAACACAATGAAAATCGAAGACATCATCAAATCTACAAAAACATTATCACTGGGCAAACGAACAGTGCTAAACATTTTGTACACTCAAAATTTGGTTTCCGAGAAATTCGCTGAGGTATTAAAGCCTTATGAATTATCAAGCGAACAGTACAACGTATTGCGGATTTTGAGAGGCCAAAAGGCAAAGCCAACCAATATGTGTGTGATTCAGGAACGTATGCTGGCCAAAACCAGTAACACGACCCGATTGGTTGACAAGTTATTATTAAAAGATCTGGTAACCCGCGAAGTTTGTCCGGACAACCGTCGGAAAATGGAAGTAACCATCACCGATAAAGGCCTGGAACTACTGGAAGAACTGGATCCAAAAGTGGATCATCACGAACAACTGTTTGCACAAAACCTGAGTCAGGAAGAACAGGAACTTTTAAATGATTTACTGGAACGTTATCGAACAATATAATCAGAAATATACATGAGTAATTTAATAGAAACGCTAAAATGGCGTTATGCAACAAAGAAATTTGATGCTACCAAAAAAATTTCCAACGAAGATTTGGAAACCCTTAAAGAAGCGATCCGTTTAAGTGCTTCTTCTTACGGTCTGCAACCGTATAAAGTATTGATCATTGAAAATCCGGAAGTACGTGCAAAATTGCAGCCGGTTTCATGGGGACAATCACAAATTGTTGAGGCTTCTCACCTGCTTGTTTTTGCAAACATGACCGATTTTGGAGCAGAACAAATTGATGCTTTCCTAAACAATATTGTGGAAACACGTCAGATTCCGATGGAATCGATTGCCGGATACGGTGATTTTATGAAAAGTAAGCTAACCACTTTACCAGCCGACAAACTAAGCAACTGGACTTCTAAACAAACCTATATCGCATTAGGTAATCTTTTAAGTGCTGCTGCCGAATTAAAAATCGATGCCACACCTATGGAAGGTTTTGAAGCGGAAAAGGTAAATGAAATCCTTGGATTAAATGAGCTTGGATTAAATGCTTCCTTAATTGCTACTTTAGGGTACCGACATGAAGAAGATGCTACACAGCATTACGCCAAAGTGCGAAAATCAAACGAAGAATTATTTATCAATTTATAATCAATTAATTAAACCATTTTAAAATCAAATGAAAAATTTAAAATCAATTGCGTTAGCTTTAGTAGTAGCTTTAGGTACTTTATCTGCATCAGCTCAAACTAAAAAAGTAGATGTTTCTAAAAGTACAATCAACTGGGTTGGTAAAAAAGTAACCGGACAACACGAAGGTACTATCAACTTAAAAGAAGGTGCTTTAGTTTTCAAAGGAAAAAAATTAAAAGGTGGTAACTTCACTGTAGACATGACTACAATCAGCGCTACTGACGTTTCTGGTAAATCAAAAGCTGGATTAGACGGTCACTTAAAAGCTGACGATTTCTTTGGAGTTGAAAAATTCCCAACGTCTAAATTAGTTTTCAAAACTATCGCTGACAAAGGTAACGATGTGTATACTGTTACTGCTGATTTAACAATTAAAGACAAAACTAACCCTGTAACTTTCGACATCACTGTTAAAGGTAACGCGGCTACAACAAGCTTTAAAGTTGACAGAACGAAATTTGGTATCGAGTACAACTCTGGTTCTATTTTCAGTTCAATCGGTGACAAAGCAATCAACGACGAATTCGATTTAACTGTTAGCTTACAGTTCTAATATCCCCCTATTATATAATTGCTATGAAAAGGAAAAAGGTGCCGTTATTGCGGCACCTTTTTTTTGTTTTAATTAGACAGTATTAGAATATTTTAAACAACATTCGGATACTGAACACGATAACCAAAAATGCTACGGCTAATATGGCTGTTTTTTGTGGTAATTTACCGGCCAGTCGTGCCGCTAATGGTGCCGCAATGGAACCTCCCAAAATCAGTCCTACTACAATATACCAATGACTGACGCCCAATGAGGCAAAAAACGTAGCCGAAGCCGCCAGTGTTACAAAAAATTCCGCCAAACTCACCGTTCCGACCACATAATTGGATTTGCGTCCTTTGGCCAATAAGGTTGAGGTAACAATTGGCCCCCAGCCTCCACCGCCAAAAGCATCAAAAAGACCTCCCGAAAATCCCAGTAAACCGGTATTTTTTATTTTTTTCCGAACGATTTTTTTTCGAAAAGCAATCAATACCAAACGTATTCCAATGATCATGGTATAGGTAGCCAAAACGGCATAGGTAATCGTTTCATATTTATTTCCGAGGTAAATCAACAGCAAGGCACCGCTAATGGCTCCAACTACACCTGGAATGGCCAACCATAGCAATAATTTTTTGTTGACATTTCCGAATTTGTAGTGCGAAAAACCACTGATTCCGCTGGAAAACATCTCCGCGGTATGAATACTTCCGCTAATCGCCGGTAACTTAATCCCGAACAACATCATACTCGTCGCACAGGTCACACCATATCCCAAACCAACGGCACCATCGACCAATTGAGCAAAAAAACCAACCAGTACCATTCCGTAAAAAGCCGGTGGAATCTCTCTGATATACCCATTTAGTTCATCAACCGAAATGATCGACGACAATCCATAGCCAAAAAAGACCGCCAGGAAAACTACGGTAATTTCAAATGTCAGTTCCTTATACTTTTTTCCTTCCCTTTTATCCGTTTCCTTTACCAGTGCTTTGGTTGCTTTGTTTAACGAAACCAATTTGGCCTGAATATCGCCTTTATGTTGTTCGCGAAAAGCATTGAGGTTTTCAATACTATCGCTAATATTTTCCGGAATAGCCTCTTCCAAATGCTCGCGTAAACGACGTGCCAATACCGGTGATTTTCCGTTGGTTGAAATCGCAATTTTAAGATACCCTTTATTTACGATCGAGCCAAGGTAAAAATCACATAAGTCCGGCTGATCGGCAGCATTGACCAATATTCCTTTATCATTGGCTTTTTGTTTGATATCCCGGTTTAATGCGGTATTATCGGTGGCAATAATCAGAAAATCGGTCGTATCCAGATCGTTTTCCTCAAACGACCGCTCCCGAACAATGAGTTGCGGGTGTTTTTGTTGTAACTGACGTAAGCCGGAGTTGATCTTTTGCGCCACGACCGTTAAAGTGGTCAACGGATTTTGCCGTAATAACGTTTCAGCTTTTTCCAATCCCACATTTCCGCCGCCAACAATCAGAAACCGATACGAGTCACTTTTTAAGAATATTGGGAACAAATTATTTTTCATGCTTTTTAGTTTTTAATGATAGCGTATGGAATACCGAAAAACGGATAATATCCCGGTCGTAATAGTCCGTTCCGGAAGCGCGTTGCTGGTACCAGTTGAGATAACCGGCCTCAACCGCAAAATCCGGATTGATCCGATAATTAAGTCCCGCGTACATTCTGTTTTGATCAAAAGTGTTTTTTACAATTTTACTTCCTGAATTAAGCATTATTTCGTCTTTTAATCGTAGCGTTAATCGTTCTTCCCGGGTGTCTTGCTGTCGCCATAATGGAATGTCCAATCCCAGTTGGTATCGAAAACGGAAACTCGAAAAACGATAGCCGCCGGTTAGTTCGTCATTGGCAAAATCGTGCATAAAACGTGCTTCCATTTTATAGCGATGCGAGATCGTCATAAAGGCTAATTTCTGCTTATTGTCAAAACCAATATCCGGACGCAATTCGGGAACAATCAGGTTACTTTCGGATTCCGGATCCTGTGGACTTTGTAAAAAATACGTCATCCCAACCGAAACATTCCAGTTTTCGATTAACTTCCGCTGAATGTTACTGCGAAATACCAATTGATGTTGCGCTCCGGGGTTAAAAAATCGCCGCTCCTGAACTTCACTCAGCAACGCCCAGTTTTCGTTAAACCGAATCGTATTATGATAGGCAAACCACAATAACTGCTGATGGGTTACTTTTTTCTGAGCCACGAGTAACAGGGGAAATAACAGGGTTAAAAAGAGTATTCGTATCCTGTCTTTTTTAATTGACGGAAAAGTATTTCCGAAATGTAAAATCCCCAAATGTCTCATAGTGTAAGCGTTCTTTAGTATACTGATCAAAAAGTATATCGAGTTCCGTTAGTATTTCGTTTTCGTTTAATTGTTTTTTATAAATCTGATTCAGGCGATTTCCCAAACGGTCGCCACCCAACATCAGGTTATACTGACCCGGTCCGGTGCCAACCAATCCGATTTCCGCCAGATACGGTCGACCACAGCCGTTCGGACAACCCGTCATCCGGATGCTGATTTCGTCCTGATCCAGTTCGTATTTTTTTAGAAACGGTTCGATTTTAGTAACCAGTTCCGGCAAATACCGTTGTGCTTCGGCCAACGCCAGTGGACACGTAGGCAATGCCACACAAGCCATCGAACTTTTCCGCATCGCACTATCACGCTCTTCTATCTGATATTTAGCAAGCAACGCTTCTACCCTGCTTTTAGTTGCTTCCTCGATATTCCCCAGAATCAGGTTTTGATTACAGGTAAACCGGAAATCGGACAACTGTAATTCTGCCAGTTCCAAAAGGAATTGCTTCTGATAGGGTTTGATCACCCCATGCTCGATAAACAAGGTATAAAACCATTTATTTTCGTGGTTTTGCTGCCATCCGTAGCGATCGTTTCGTTCGGTAAAAGTATAGGATTCTTCCGGTAATAATTCGAAACCAATTCGTTTTTCCAGTTCCTTTTTAAACGCCTCTACACCAAGTTTATCGACGGTATATTTTAAGCGGGAAAGCTTACGGTCGCTACGGTTTCCATAATCCCGCTGAATCGTCAGAATCTCGTATACCGCTTTGAGTGTTTTTTCTTCCGTATCGGTAAAACCAATAATCGTTGCCAGCCGCGAATAGGTATTCGGGTTTCCGTGCGTGGTGGCCAATCCGCCGCCAATCGCGATATTAAATCCTTTTAATTGCCCGTCTTTGATAATAGCAATCAATCCGATATCATTGGCAAATACATCCACATCGTTCGTTGGCGGAATCGCGATTGCAATTTTAAACTTTCTCGGCAGGTAACGGTCTTCATATAACGGATCGGCTTCCGAGGATCGTTCGTATGCTTTTTCACCGTCGATCCACACTTCATAATATGATTGCGTTTTAGGCAACAACAAGGTGGAAATGGTATCGGCATAATCGTAAATCTGCTGATATAAGGGCGAAACCTGCGGATGCGAACTACAAATTACATTTCGGTTAACGTCGCCACAAGCGGCAATCGAATCGAGTTTTGCCAGTAGAAAACCCTGTATTGTAGGTTGTAACTGGTGTTTTAATAAACCGTGTAACTGTAGCGTCTGACGGGTTGTGATTTTAAGGATTCCGGTACCGTATTCTTCGGAAATCGCGTGTGTTGCCAACCATTGATCAGCCGAGATAACACCACCCGGAATGCGTAAACGGATCATAAACGAATAGAGTTTATCCAGTTTTTTTTCGGCTCTTTCCGCTCTTCTGTCGCGGTCGTCCTGAACATACATCCCATGGAATTTGACCAGAGCTTCATCGTCAGGTCGTACGTTTCCGGTATGGTTATCGGTTAAACTCTCTTTTAAAGTCCCGCGAAGTCCGTCACTATTCACTTTAATCGTTTCAATCGGGGATAATTTATCGTTACTCATAGTATCGTTCAATTTAATGTTTGCTTAGTATACGTCTTTTAGATAACGTCCTTCTGACTCAAGGTTTTCCAAAATTGTCTTTGCCTCGGCACTACTGATCTTTTTTTCAGTAGCGATAATCTCCAGCAAGGTATTTTCGACATCGGTACTCATCGGTTCTTTTTGACCGCAGATATAGAGATAAGCACCGTTATCCAGCCATTCACTCACCTCTTTTGCGTTTTGTTTTAAGCGATCCTGTACATAAATTTTATGTTTCTGATCTCTTGAAAAAGCCGTATCCAATCGCGTTAGTACTCCGGTTGCGAGCCATTCCTGTATTTCGGTCTGATAATAGAAATCGGATACAAAATGCTGCTCGCCAAAAAACAACCAGTTTTTCCCTTCGGCAGCGGTAGCATCACGGTGCGCCAGAAAACTACGGAACGGAGCGATTCCGGTTCCGGGACCAATCATAATGATATCTTTATCCGGATCGGGCAATCGGAAATTCGGATTTTTATGAATGTAAAACGGAAGACTTCCCTCCTTTGGAAAATCGGCTAAAAACTGCGAACACAACCCGGATTTCGGAATACCGTCTACTGTAAACACATTGCGATTAACCGTTATATGGATTTCTCCGTCATGCGCTTCGGCAGCTGATGCAATCGAATACAAGCGTGGCGCAATGGGCAATAACAATCCGATAACGGCATCGAAGGTGACTTTTGCATCGATCGGATATTTTTGTAGAATATCCCGTAAATCGGCTTTTGTTTCGGTAATAGACACACCCAATAGGTTCGAAAGTGCCTCCAATGATTTTTTCGAAAGTCCTCTGATATTTTTGGTTTTCAGTTCATCACTACGGGAAGCCGCTTGTAACAATGTCGCAATTTCCAATGTTTCCGTTGTGGCATTTTCCGGATAAAAACCGATCGCATCGCCCGGTTCGTATACTACCGGTTCGTCAGTTTCGATTTCAATATGATGCGTTTCTTTATTCGAACCGCGATCGTTTAAAACGACCTTATGCCGTACAATACCAGTAAACGTTTTCTTTTGTGTTACCGGAGTAGCAACCGAAGAAGTCACAACTGCTTTTCCAACTGTTATTTGTTGCAGACTTTCCAGGATTTCGGCAAACCATTTTTCGGCAACCGGACTAAAATCCACATCGGCTTTTTGAAACGGCAATGCGCGTTGTGCGCCAAGTCGTGCGAGTTGTTCGTCTAGATCTTCTCCCGCTTTACAAAACAACGGATAGGACGAATCACCCAATCCTAAAACCGCAAAACGGATTTTCGAAAGGTTGGCATTACTATTACTGATATTGTCAAAAAATTTAACCGCATTTTGTGGCGGATCGCCTTCACCCTGCGTGCTCATGATCACAATCAGAAAGTCTTCTTTTTCCAGTTTTTCCACCGGATATTGAAATGCATCGATCACTTTCGACTGGATTTTGTTTTTTTTGAAAACCGTTTGTAACTGCGTGGCCAATTTTTTAGAATTACCGGTTTCGGTTCCATAAATAATCGTTGGTTTTACCGAAACAGGCACTACCGTTTCTTTCGATCCCTGTACGTCATTTTGCGCCAGTAATCCGGCAAGATAACCATTGGTCCAAATAATTTCTTCACGGGAATACTGTCGCACCAGATCTTTTAGTACCTCTAATTTATTTTCAGCTAGCATGTTGGAAGTTTATTATATGATTATCGAAATACGAAGTGTTTTTAGATTGCTCCCGGAACCAGGCAAATTGTTCGTGCAACTGTACCACTTTCCCGACTATTAATAAGGTCGGTACATAACCAAACTCGGGTAATTCCTTGGTTTTTAATTCTGCAAACGAAAACACCCTCGTTTTTTGATACGGCGTTGTCGCTTGTTGAATCACGGCCAGTCCTTTAGTTTGATCAACATTGTTGGCTAACAGATAACCGGCCAATTGTTGTAATCGTTGGCCACTCATATAGAAAACAAGGGTATCGTCTGTCGTTCCCCAATCGGCCCATTGCTCCGGAGTGACCGATGCCAGATCGAATAAAGTCAGGAAACGCACACCACGTGCCAATCCTCTCGCCGTTAACGGAATGCCGGTATAGGCTGCCGCACCAAAAGCTGCGGAGATTCCGGGTACGATTTCATATGGAATCGCATTCGCTTTGAGCACTTCCAGTTCGTCCAGTATATTCGAAAACAACGATGCATCACCACCCTTAAGTCGTACGACCAACTTTCCCTGTAGCGCAAATTCCACCATTAACGTATTGATATCGCTTTGCGGCGTATGGATTCCCTTCGAACATTGTTTTCCAACGTAAATAATGATGGCCTCCTTACGCGCATTATCGGCAATTAGTTGTGGCGCAACCAGACGATCGGTCAGGATTACATCTGCCGTTTGCAGATACCGGATCGCTTTTACACTTATTAAATCGGGATCACCCGGACCGGCTCCGGCTAAAATGACTTTCCCTTTATTTTCTATACTCATTGTTTTTTTAGTTTTCTTAGTTTATTTCAGGATTAATACAGCCCTTCGATCGAAAGGTAACGTTCGCCTGTATCATAATTAAAGGTGACAATTATAGCTCCATCCGGGATTTGCGGAATTTTTCGGGCTACGGCCGCCAATGACGCTCCGGTTGAAATCCCAACCAGAATTCCTTCTTCTTTTGCCACCTTACGGGCATAATCAAAAGCTTCATCCTTGCCGATTTGTATAATTTCGTCCAATAATTCCGGTTGTAAAACCGAAGGCACAAATCCGGCTCCAATTCCCTGTAACGGGTGTGGTCCCGGTTCGCCGCCACTTAACACCGGTGATAATTCCGGTTCGACAGCGATTACTTGTAGTTTTGGAAATTTGGCTTTTAAAACTTTCGCAACACCGGTAATATGTCCGCCGGTACCTACTCCGGTAATCAGGTAATCGATACCTTCCGGAAAATCCTGAATTAATTCCTGTGCCGTTGTTTTTTCGTGAATGGCTACGTTAGCCGGGTTATCAAACTGTTGTGGCGACCAAGCATTCGGGATTTGCGTTACCAGTTCGTTGGCTTTTTCGATGGCGCCTTTCATTCCTTTCTCACGTGGTGTCAGTTCAAATTCGGCACCATAGATTTCCATTAATTTCCGACGTTCGATACTCATCGATTCCGGCATGACCAAAATGACCCGATAGCCTTTAACGGCACCAACCAAAGCCAGTCCGATACCGGTATTTCCCGAAGTTGGTTCAATAATAACGCTCCCCGGTTTCAGGATGCCTTTTTGTTCTGCATCTTCGATCATCGCCAGAGCGATACGGTCTTTAATACTATTTCCCGGGTTGTTTTTTTCGAGTTTGATCCATATTTTTTTGGGATCTCCAAAAAGCTTCTGAAGTCGGACAACCGGTGTATTTCCTATTGTTTCTAAAATTGTATTTGCTTTCATGATTCTATTTTTTTTAGTTGTTTTATATGACAAAATTGATGGGCTCCGGAAAGGGAGCTTTGTTTTTAATGACGATCTCACTTTTGTGATAAACCAGTGATTTTTTGGGAACCGACTGCGTGATCCATACATTTCCGCCGATAATAGCATCATCGCCAATATGCGTTTCGCCACCCAAGATGGTTGCATTGGCATAGATGATCACATTGTTACCAATCGTGGGATGTCTTTTTTCTTCGGCTTTATCTTTACTCACGTTTAAGGCGCCCAACGTCACACCTTGGTAAATTTTAACATCATTACCAATAACTGTCGTTTCTCCGATGACCACACCTGTTCCATGATCAATAAAAAAACGAGCACCGATTTTTGCTCCCGGATGGATGTCGATACCGGTTTTTCCGTGTACATATTCCGAAACCAACCTTGGAACTACCGGTACGTTACTTTTCCAGAGCAAATGCGCCAGACGGTAGACTACAATGGAAAAAAAACCGGGATATGCCGCGAGTACTTCATTTCTGGATTTTGCCGCCGGATCGAAATTAAAAATGGTTTCTAAATCCGCTTCCAGTAAGTCGTGAACGGTTTCCAGTGATTCAAAAAAGGTGTTTGTTACGATTTGGGCTTGTTTATCTGTCAGTACGTATTTTACTATTTCAGTCAGTTCCGACTGCAATTCCTTTTCTTTTTCCAAGAAGACGGTATAATTGTCCAATTCGACATCGATTGCAAAAAGCCAGTTAAACAGCTTTTCGATCCATATTCCGGTTTTTGCCTTATCGGGAATCCGTTCGTGGTTTCCCTTATTTTTTCGGTATAACGGATGTTCCATCGCTTTAGGGTAAAAACATTAAAGCACCTACCGTATTGAACGTTGTTTCGTCGACCAGAATGGCATTTCCGTTTCGGGAATTTTCGGCAAAAGGATCAAAAAACAACGGCTGACTCGAACGTAGGGCAATCTTACCAATGTCATTAATGCCAAGCTCATGCGTCTGATCAAATTGCCATTGGTTGACATCCCATTTCCGATCGACCGCCTGGATTTTTACCCGTACCGTTTTAAAACGATGTTGCAGCAGATAGGTTTTTCCGATTTGTAATGGTGCCGTATCCAACCAGCAAATCCAGGCTTTTAATTCATTTGACGTAAGCGGTAAGGCATTGGCTTTTACAATCGTATCGCCTCTACTGATATCGATATTATGCCCCAGATGAAGTACCACATTGTCGCCAGCCGTAGCCTGATTGACCACTTCCTGGTGCCTTTCAATTTTTATAATTTTTGTTTCAATTCCCGAAGGTAAAATCACTACCGAATCGCCTGTGGCATAACTTCCACTTAAGATTTGCCCGGCATATCCGCGGTAATCGTGATTTTCCTCATCTTTAGGCCGAATTACCCATTGCACTTGAAAACGGGCTACGAGATTTTCTTTTGTCGGAATCTCAATATGTTCCAGCGTACTTAACAATGCATCGCCTTCAAACCAAGGCGTGTTTTCCGATTTCGTTACGATATTATCGCCCACCAGTGCGCTTACGGGGATATATGCGATTTCATCATAGGTTAATTCCGAACGAATCGCTTCAAAATCGGCTTTAATCGTATTAAAAACCGCTTCGGAATAGTCCACTAAATCAATTTTATTGATCGCGATAATGGCCTTTTTGATCCCCATTAACGAACCCACACTCGCATGACGTTTGGTTTGCGTGGTAATTCCTTTACGCGCATCCACCAGAACAATGATCAAATCGGAATTTGACGCTCCGGTAATCATATTCCGGGTATATTGTTCGTGTCCGGGCGCATCGGCGATGATAAATTTCCGTCTCGAAGTGGCAAAATATTTATAGGCCACATCGATCGTAATTCCCTGTTCCCGTTCGGCTCGAAGTCCGTCGGTGATCAACGATAAATCGATCGCTACATTTTCCTGTTTGGTTTGCTTTTGCAAAACGCCCAGCTGGTCGGTATGAATACTATCGGAATCGTAAAGCAAACGCCCGATCAGCGTACTTTTACCATCGTCTACATTTCCGGCTGTTATAAATTTTAATGTGTTCATTTTTTATGTTTTTAGAGGTGTTGTTTTTAAAAATAACCTTGTTTTTTACGGTCTTCCATTGCGGCTTCCGATAGCTGATCATCCAATCGGGTTTGCCCTCTTTCGCTAATCCGCGTCTGGATAATGTCATCGATTATATCCTGAATCGTTTCGGCATCCGACGGAACAGCCGCCGTACACGTCATGTCGCCAACAGTTCGGTAGCGCACTTTTTCCACAACCACGGTATCGGTAGGAAGCGGCTGGATAAATTCGGAAGTTGCGACCAGTTTATCCTGATGTACGATACATTCCCGGTGATGAGCAAAATAGAGTTCCGGCAATTCGATAGCCTCTTGCTGGATATAATTCCACACGTCCAGTTCCGTCCAGTTGCTAATCGGGAAAACGCGGACATTATGTCCTTTCTGGATTTTACCGTTTAGGATATCCCATAATTCCGGACGTTGTAATTTTGGATCCCATTGTCCAAAATCGTCCCGAACCGAAAAGATGCGTTCCTTGGCCCGCGCTTTTTCTTCGTCACGACGCGCTCCACCGATACAGGCATCAAATTCATTTTCCTGAATAATATCCAGTAACGTATAGGTTTGCAAGGCATTACGCGACGGAAAACGCCCCGGTGTTTCTTTCAGATTGTATTTTCGGATGCTGTCTTCCACCGAACCGACAATTAACTTTTCGCCAATCCGATCGACCAGATAATCCCGAAAAGCAATGGCTTCCGGAAAATTATGCCCCGTATCGATATGCACCAACGGAAACGGAAACTTCCCCGGTCGGAACGCTTTTAAGGCCAGATGTACCAGGACAATCGAATCCTTTCCGCCGGAAAACAACAAGGCCGGCTTTTCGAACTGTGCCGCGGTTTCGCGAAGAATGTATATCGCTTCGTCTTCTAATTGTTTTAAATATTCTTTTGTAGCACTCATATCTTTTATTTTAGGGTTGTTTACTGATGTAGTCCGCATTCTTTTTTGGAGGTTTCTTCCCACCACCAGCGACCGGCACGGAAATCGTCACCTTCTTTTATGGCTCTGGTACAGGGTGCGCAGCCTATACTGACAAAGCCTTTATCGTGTAAAATGTTATAGGGTATACCGTTTTTTTCGGCGTAGTTTTTCACTTCCTGAGTCGTCCAGTGCAATAGCGGATTGTATTTGTACAACTGGTATTGCGCGTCCCATTGTACGATTTCCAGATTGTTCCGGTTCGCCGAGTGTTCGGCGCGAAGCCCGGTTATCCAAACCGTTGCTCCGCTTAAAGCACGTTGCAATGGTTCTACTTTACGGATATGGCAACATTGTTTGCGTAATTCCGTGCTTCCGTAAAAAGCGTTGATTCCTTGTTCTTCCACAAATTTTTCCAGATGATTTTGCTCCGGATAATAGGTTTTTATCTTTTTGCCATACTGTAACAAGGTCTTATCCCAGGTCGCATAGGTTTCCGGAAATAAACGACCGGTATCGAGAGTAAAGACTTCCACATTGTCCAGGTTCTGAGCAAAAATGGCATCGGTAATCAACTGGTCTTCAATACCAAAACTGGTTGAAAACACTATTTTACCAGTAGTATTTTCAGACAAAAACGCCAGGCTTTCCCTTAGGTTTTTTCCTTGTTTTAGTGAACTGATTGTTGTTTCTTCCATGTTTATTTTGTTTGTTTTTTAAAAATCGGGTATAAAAAAAGCCTCTTGGGAACAAGAGGCTTATCAACAGGTACTATTATCTTACAGCAACTAATACGACAGACGGCCTCTTGCGAAGTTTCGCATACAACAACACATCATCATACAAACTGCAGCTATTGCTTTTTTAGTGAAATGGGTTGTTGTTTTGGTCATTTTTATCTGAAATTATTTTTGTAAGTTTTATTTTTTGTTTGGATTGGGATCAAAAAAAAACTCCCCAATTGCTTGAGGAGTTTACTGATATTTGAAAATGTTTTACCGACATTAACGAATAGCAAGGCTCCTCTCATTAACTGAGCAGCACATACACATCGCCATAGATAAAACCGAATTTGTCATCGAAATCATTTGTTTTGATGTTGCAAACTTATAACATTTTTTAAATATTCACCAAATAAAAAAATATTTTTTGAAATTAATTTTTCGCAGCCGAAACCTAAAAAAACGAACCACAACTGATAAAAACACAACAAATACGGTTATTCACCCTGTTTTTATCAGAAATAAAACACAAAATGGATTGTTGTTTATTTTTAAAATCATTCCGGTTTACTATCCGATAAAAATTTATCCTTATCTTTGTTCCGATTAATTATGGCAATGATGTCTGCCTTGAACCGCTTTAAAAAGCTGATGACGTCTGTAACACGGCTTATGCCGGTATAGATGTATGTAATCAAGACAATTATGGACAACACTTTTTTCAGACGACACATTGCAGCCTTTCCGCAACTTCCCTTGCTTTTATTTCTAATTCGTTGGTCGGTATTGGCCATCATTATTGGCATGCTTATCGGTTCATTATCGGCTTTTTTCCTGACGGCACTCGATTGGGTCACGGTTTACAGAGAACAGCATTTCTGGATTATAGCGTTGTTACCACTAGCCGGACTACTTATCGGATTAAGCTATCATTATTGGGGCGAAAACGTTGTAAAAGGCAATAATTTACTGCTCGAAGAATTCCATTCTCCCAAAAAAGTGATTCCGTTTCGTATGGTACCATTGGTCTTAGCCGGAACATTACTCACCCATTTATTTGGTGGATCGGCCGGACGCGAAGGAACAGCGGTGCAAATGGGCGGTGCCATAGCCGATCGTATTTCCCATTGGTTCGGACTTAAAAAAGAAGACCGTAAAATTATATTGATCATGGGAATCAGTGCCGGTTTTGCCTCGGTATTCGGAACGCCTTTGGCCGGTGCGGTTTTTGCGTTGGAGGTTATGATTTTAGGTCGTATCCGATATGAAGCCATTTTACCCGGTTTTTTAGTCGCTGCAATTGCACATTATACCTGTCTGGCCTGGCATGTAAACCATACGCACTATTCGATTCCCTATGTCCCGGAACTGAGTCCGCAAACCTTGGCCTGGACTGTATTCGCTGGAATTATCTTTGGTCTTACAGCCCTGCTCTTTTCTAAAACCACGCATTTTTGGAGCCATCAGTTTAAAGTCCGAATCCAATTTCCGCCTTTACGCCCTTTTGTTGGCGGTATTGTGATAGCATTGGCGGTATATGCCATTGGCACAACACAATATATCGGGTTGGGAATACCTACCATCCAGGCTGCTTTTGATTCCAATTTAGCCTCCTATGACTTTATCGCAAAACTGCTGTTTACCGCATTTACCCTTGGTGCCGGTTTTAAAGGCGGCGAAGTAACTCCGCTATTTTTTATCGGAGCCACCTTAGGAAATGCGCTATTCTGGTTTGTTCCGTTGCCTATGGCTTTACTGGCCGGAATGGGATTTGTTGCGGTTTTTTCGGGTGCCACGAATACGCCTATTGCCTGTACGTTAATGGGTCTTGAACTATTTGGAGTCGAAAGCGGGATTTATATTGCGATTGCCTGCGTAACGGCCTATCTGTTTTCCGGACATACCGGTATTTATTCGGCACAAATCATAGGCAGTCCGAAACATCAATTTTATCTCCGTTTAAAAGGCAAGCCTTTATCCGAAGCAAAAAACAACGATAAACACCTATAAAACAAGACCTTAAAAAATATTTTCTATTTTTTTTCGGCAAAAGGCTTGTTTAATTGAAAATGATTTTTATACCTTTGTAACATAATTCACAACAATGAACACATTTTATAACAATACTTGGTGGTGGAATTCCTTACGTCGAACATCGTGAGCGATACCTCCTATCTGTATTTTTAAAATCAAAAATAGATAAAGGCCTGTCATCACGACAGGCCTTTTTTGTTGCATTAAAATTTCGTTACCATGAAAAAATTTCACCTACATACCCAATACAAACAAATCCTTGCCGACACAATTACACCGGTAAGCATTTATCTGAAAATCCGCGATAAATTCCCGAACAGCCTCTTACTGGAAAGCAGTGATTATCAAGCTAATAATAACAGTTTTTCGTATATCTGTTGCAATCCGATTGCCAGTATTAAAGTGGAAAATGAAACGATCGTACAAAGCTTTCCCGACGGTACCACAAATCAAAATGCCATTACCCATCCAACGGATGTCATTACCGCGGTACAGGATTTTGCAGCCCGTTTTGAATCGGAAAACCACGGATTTAAGTTTATCAACAACGGTTTGTTCGGGTATATTTCCTATGATGCCGTACGTTATTTTGAAAAACTGACGTTAACAAAAAAACAGGGCGACCTGCAAATTCCGGATTTGTATTATGCCGTATATCAAAACATTATCGCGATCAATCATTTTAAAAACGAAGCGTATATTTTTAGTCATAGTGTCGACAATCAGAACAATATTCCGGAAATTGAACAATTGCTTTTTTCGAAAAATTTTGCCAGTTATGCCTTTGATACCGAAGGCGATGTGCTTTCCAACCTGACCGATACCGAGTTTAAACAACAGGTTGCACGCGCCAAACAACACTGTTTCCGCGGGGATGTTTTTCAACTCGTATTATCCCGTCGTTTTTCTCAGGCTTTTAAAGGGGATGAATTCAACGTTTATCGCGCTTTACGCAGTATCAACCCATCGCCTTACCTGTTCTTTTTCGATTATGGCGATTTTAAAATCATGGGATCATCGCCGGAAGCACAATTAGTCGTACACAACCGGAAAGCCGAAATCCATCCGATAGCCGGAACATTTAAGCGAACCGGAAACGACGAAACGGATAGTATTCTGGCCCGACAATTATCGGAAGATCCAAAAGAAAACAGCGAACATGTGATGCTGGTCGATCTGGCGCGCAACGATTTAAGCCGAAACGGTCGTGATGTACAGGTCGAAAAATACCGCGAAGTACAATTTTTCTCCCATGTTATCCATCTGGTTTCCAAAGTTACTGGGAAATTACACGACAAAACTACGACAATGCAGACCGTTGCTGCGACGTTTCCAGCCGGTACTTTGAGCGGTGCGCCCAAGTATAAAGCCATGCAACTCATTGAAAGCATTGAAAACACTTCACGGAATTTTTACGGCGGTGCTATTGGATTTATGGATTTTGACGGTAACTTTAATCACGCAATTATGATCCGTACCTTTTTAAGTAAAAATCATCAATTACATTATCAGGCCGGAGCCGGAATTGTATCCGATTCGTCTGAAGAAAACGAAATGCAGGAGGTTTACAACAAGCTGGGCGCTCTTACCAAAGCTTTGGAATTGGCCACCACTATTTAACCCGAAATAAAATAAAAACAGAACCCAAAATAAAGCATCCGATGAAAAAGATAGTAATCATAGACAATTACGACAGTTTTACCTATAATCTGGTTCATTACCTGGAAGATCTCGACTGTTCCGTAACGGTTTTCCGCAATGATGAATTCCTGATCGACGAACTGAAAGACTTCGACAAAATCGTATTGTCGCCCGGTCCCGGGATTCCGGAAGAAGCCGGCTTACTAAAAGAAGTCATCCGAACGTATGCGGCTACTAAAAGTATTTTGGGCGTATGCCTTGGTCAGCAGGCTATTGGCGAGGTATTTGGTGGAAGCTTGATCAACCTTGAAAAAGTATACCACGGAGTCGCAACACCGGTTACCATCACGGTTGACGATGAACCACTGTTTAACGGATTAAACAAAAACATACAGGTAGGACGTTATCATTCGTGGGTGATCAACCCTGAGGATTTTCCGATCGAACTGGAAATCACTTCGGTAGACGATAACGGTCAGATCATGTCACTCCGCCACAAAACATTTGATGTAAAAGGCGTGCAATACCATCCGGAAAGCGTACTTACACCAGATGGAAAAAGTATCCTCCAAAACTGGTTAAACAGCTAGTTTACACTAACATATCACTTTATTACTAACCCTGTCTGGAGCCAATTCGCTTTAAGATACAGCCCTTATTATCTCTAAAAATCATGAAAACAATATTAAACAGACTGATCAATCAGGAAATCCTGAGCCGCGAAGAAGCCCGGGATGTTCTGGTCAATATTTCCAACGGCGCATACAATCCGAGTCAGATCGCCAGCTTTTTAACCGTCTATATGATGCGAAACATTACGATCGATGAACTGGCCGGATTTCGGGATGCTTTATTAAGCCTTTGCATTCCGGTTGATTTATCGGCTTACAACACCATTGATCTGTGTGGAACAGGTGGCGACGGAAAAGACACTTTTAATATATCTACCCTGGCTTCTTTTATTGTGGCCGGTTCCGGAACAAAAGTGGCCAAACACGGAAATTATGGTGTCTCCTCCATATCCGGTTCCAGTAATGTCATGGAAAATCTGGGGATCCGTTTTAGTAGCGACGCCGGTTTTTTACAACAATGTATCGAAGAAGCCAATATTTGTATTTTACATGCGCCACTATTTCATCCGGCAATGAAAAATGTTGGCGGTATCCGAAAGGAACTGGCTGTAAAAACCTTTTTTAATATGTTGGGTCCCATGGTAAATCCATCGTTTCCTAAAAACCAGATGGTGGGCGTTTTTAATCTGGAACTCGCCCGAATGTATGCCTATTTATACCAGAATACGCCGATCAATTTTACCATTTTAAACAGCCTCGACGGTTATGATGAAGTATCCCTAACTGGGAATACCAAACTGATTTCCAATCGCAGTGAACAAATACTAAAACCCGACGATTTTAACGTAAGTCGCCTGGATCCGGATGCTATAAAAGGCGGAACGACCGTAACCGAATCGGCACAACTTTTCCTGGACATTATTTCCGGAAAAGGAACCGAAGCGCAAAACAATGTGGTTTGTGCCAATGCCGCGATTGCTCTTGTTACGGTAAATCAAATGAGTATAGCGGACGGATTTGCTATGGCTATGGAAAGTTTGCAATCCGGTAAAGCCCTAGAAAAATTAAACAAACTACAACAATTAAGTTCCCGTTAAGATGCACATTTTAGATCAAATTATAGCCGACAAGCACAAAGAAGTTGCTTTAAAAAAGAGCCTTATTCCTGAAACCCAACTCGAAGCTTCAGTTTTGTTCGACCGTACCGTTTATTCTTTAAGTCAAAATCTGAAAAACAGTCCGACAGGAATTATCGCAGAACACAAACGTCGTTCTCCGTCAAAAGCAGTGATCAATACTAGTTATACGGTGGAAGATGTTGTGAAAAGTTACGAAATAGCCGGAGCCAGTGGTATTTCGGTACTAACCGATGGGAAATATTTTGGTGGTTCTCTGGACGATTTGGTACTCGCAAGAGCCTCGGTTGGCCTTCCGTTATTGCGAAAAGAGTTTATTATCGACCCCTATCAGATTCTGGAAGCCAAAGCCTACGGAGCCGATGTTATCCTATTGATTGCGGCCGTTTTATCGCGTGCGGAAATCAAAACATTATCCGAATTTGCGCAACAGATTGGTTTGGAAGTACTGTTGGAAATTCACAACGAAGCGGAACTTGAAAAAAGTCTGATGCCAAGTCTGAATATGATTGGTGTTAACAATCGAAACTTAAAAACTTTTGAAGTAAACCTCGAATATAGTAAGACACTGGCCGATCGTATTCCGGATGATTTTGTAAAAATTTCAGAAAGTGGAATCAGTACGACAACAGCCGTAAAAGACCTTCGGAATTATGGCTATCAAGGTTTCCTGATTGGGGAAAATTTTATGAAAAGTAATGATTTAGGTAATAGCATTAAAAATTTTATAAATCAGTTAGCTGAATAGTCATGAAAAAATCATTTTTAATCAAAATATGTGGGATGAAATATGCGGAGAATATTACTGCGATAGCGGCCTTACAACCGGACTATATGGGCTTTATTTTCTATAAAAAGTCCGCCCGTTTTTATAACGACACACTTCCGGAAATTCCGAAGACAATTAAAAAAACCGGTGTTTTTGTTGATGCCGATAGCGCAACCATTCTGGAAACCATCGAACGCTACCAATTACAAGCCGTACAATTACACGGATCGGAAACACCCGAATTATGTACCGCCATTCGAAATGCGTCAGATGTGGAAATCATCAAGACTTTTTCGATCGACACTACTTTCGATTTCCGGAAACTAGAAGATTATGAATCCGTTTGCGATTACTACCTGTTCGACACCAAAGGAAAATTACCCGGCGGAAACGGTTTCCCTTTTGACTGGACACTTTTGAAGAACTACCCTTCCTCAAAACCTTATTTTTTAAGCGGTGGAATTGCTATTGATCACATCAACACAATACCAAAAACAGGACTAAAACCCTATGCCATAGACATTAACAGCAAATTTGAAACAGCACCCGGCCTAAAAGACATAACCCTATGTAAACAGGCTATTGTAACCCTAAAAAACAATTAAAATGAATACAACCTACCACGCAAACGAACAAGGCTATTATGGCGAATTTGGCGGAGCGTTTATCCCGGAAATGCTCTATCCGAATGTAGAAGAACTGCGTCAACGCTATTTAGCCATCATGGAAGAACCTGCATTTCAGTCGGAATTCCTGGCATTATTAACCGATTATGTAGGTCGTCCCACACCACTCTATTTTGCCGAACGCCTTTCGAAAAAGTACAACACCCGAATCTATCTGAAGCGCGAAGACCTATGCCATACCGGAGCACATAAGATCAACAACACTATTGGACAGGTTTTATTAGCCAAACGACTGGGTAAAAAACGGATTATAGCCGAAACGGGCGCAGGTCAGCATGGCGTTGCTACGGCTACTGTTTGTGCTTTAATGGGCTTGGAGTGTATTGTTTATATGGGCGAAATCGACATCCAGCGTCAGGCGCCAAATGTCGCCCGGATGAAAATGCTCGGTGCCGAAGTACGCCCGGCCACTTCCGGTTCGAAAACCCTAAAAGATGCCACGAATGAAGCCATCCGCGACTGGATCAACAATCCCGTAGACACCTATTATATTATCGGTTCGGTAGTTGGACCACATCCGTATCCGGATATGGTTGCCCGTTTTCAAAGTGTTATTTCAGCCGAAATTCAAACCCAGTTGTTCGAAAAAGAAGGGCGTAAAAACCCGGATTATGTGATTGCCTGCGTAGGCGGTGGTAGTAATGCGGCCGGTGCTTTTTATCATTTTCTGGATGATGCCAACGTACAACTTATTGCTGTGGAAGCCGCCGGAAAGGGAATCGATTCTAGAGAAAGTGCCGCGACTTCGGCTTTAGGTAAAACCGGTATCATTCACGGAAGCAAAACCTTATTAATGCAATCCGAAGACGGTCAGATTACCGAACCCTATTCTATTTCGGCTGGATTGGACTATCCCGGTGTAGGTCCGTTACACGCACATTTATTTACAAGTGGTCGCGCCGAATTTGCTGCCGCTACCGATAACGAAGCCATGCAAGCCGGACTGGAGCTTTGTAAAACCGAGGGGATCATTCCGGCCATCGAAAGTGCTCATGCCTTAGCCGTATTGGAACAACGACCATTCGGAGTCAACGATATTGTTGTGATCAATCTTTCTGGTCGTGGCGATAAAGACTTAAATACCTATATCTCTTATTTTGGATTATAAATTGTATTAGTAAAAAAACAGATTATGAATCGCATCACACAGAAACTACAGGAAGACAAAAAAATCCTTTCCCTATATTTTACCGCCGGTTATCCAGATTTAAACGACACGGTTCCGATTATCCAATCCCTTGAAAAAAGCGGTGTGGATATGATTGAGATCGGTTTACCGTTTAGCGATCCGTTGGCAGACGGACCAACCATTCAGTCCAGTTCGACCGAGGCGTTGGAAAACGGAATGACTACCGAACGTTTATTCGAACAACTCAAAGACATTCGGAAAACGGTTCAGATTCCGTTATTGATCATGGGCTATTTTAACCCGATATTGCAATATGGCATCGCTAATTTTTGTCGGAAATGTGCCGAAATAGGCATCGACGGATTGATCATTCCTGATCTTCCCATTGCCGTTTATGAAACCGACTATCAGGCTATTTTTGAGCAAAATGGCTTACTGAATATTTCCCTAATCACCCCACAAACATCCGAAGAACGTATCCGACATATCGACAAAATCTCCAGCGGATTTATCTATATGGTGAGTAGCGCGAGTGTCACCGGAAGTCAAAATTCCTTTGGAAAAGATCAGGAAAATTATTTTAAAAAGATTGCCAGAATGGATTTAAAAAATCCGCAGATTGTCGGATTTGGCATTGGTAATCGGGAGACGTTTTTACAGGCGACACAACATCAAAAAGGCGCGATAATTGGTAGTGCTTTTGTAAATTTTCTAAAAAATAATCCGATTGAAAGCATTCCGAATTTTATCAAAACTATAGTTTAAATAAATGACACCAAACCACTCATTTAAAAATAGTTAAACCGCAAAAATAGATTTTATCTATTGCAATAAATTTCGGATTTTAACGTATAGAATTGGCAACTTTAGTGTTGCCTTTTTATTGCATTGTAAGTTTGTAAAAATAGAAAAATAAATCAAATCTACAGCATTTTCAAGGTTCTTTATATTCCCATTCAAAATTCAAAATTTAAAATTCATCATTTAAAATAATCGCTATCTCCCCTCTTTTTTCCAGCCTCTTTCTTCTCATTTATTTAAGTTAAAATAACGTTAAAATAAAACTAAACAAACGTTTAATTTAAACAAGTGTTTAATTTTGTACTCGCATTTCAAACCAATTATGTGATGTCTGAATTTAATGATAAACAACACGAGATTCTGCTGGTTGCAGAGCGGTTGTTTTCCGAACATGGTTTTGATGGAACTTCTGTCAGAGACATAGCCAAAGCGGCCAATATAAATGTAGCGATGATCTCCTACTATTTTGGCTCAAAAGAAAAACTACTGGAAGCCCTAATAATTGCACGTATAGCCGGTTTACGCCTTCAGATTGAAAACTTACACAAAGAAGCCCTTTCCCCTTTTGAAAAGATCGATAAACTAATTGAACTGTACATCACCCGTATCAACAAAAATAAAGGGATGTATCAGATCATTCATTTTGAAATCAGTTCCAAAAAAAGAGAGATCAACTGTGAGTCCTTTAACGAAGTGAAGCGCTATAACCTCGAAGCCTTACGAGACATTATTGAGGAAGGACAGGAAAAAGGTGTTTTTAAACCCAATATTAACATCACGATGATTCCACCGACCGTAATGGGTACTTTTTTCCATTTCCAGATGAACCGTACGTTTTATACGGAATTATTAGAACTCGACACCGAGGAAAAATATGATCATTATATCAAAAACGATTTAACAAAACACATACAAAAAACCATTAAAGCACTTTTAACCTATGAAGAATAGTTCCCTCTGGTTGGGCGCCTTCTTTCTATTTGGTGTTTTCTCTACTGAAGCTCAGGAGAAGAAAATGGCATTGGAAGAAGCAATCCAACTGGCTATGACACAAAGTACCGAGGCAAAAATGGCCGATACCAAAGTGGCCACCAAAGCATTCGAAATGCAATCGGTAAAAAACCGTCAATACCCCGACTTAAAAGTCAGCGGACAATATCAGCGCCTGACCAACGCCGATGTGAACCTGAAAATTGGCGGTGGTGGTGAAGAAGGATCCAGTGCGGCACCAAAGGTAAACCAGTTAATGCTCGGACAAGCAAGCGCGTCGGTACCCTTGTTTGCCGGATTTAAAATCCAAAACAACATCAAGGTAGCCGAAAACCTTTATCAGGCAGAACAATACACGGCCAAAAACACCAAAGAACAATTAGCTCTTGATGTAGTAAAACTTTATGTAAACCTATACAAAGCACAGGAAAGCACACAATTAATAACCGAAAACATTAAGAGTGCCGAACAACGCGTAAAGGATTTTAAAGCGATGGAAGCCAATGGTCTGATTGCCCGAAACGATTTATTAAAAGCGCAATTACAGGTATCCAATTATAAAATTGCTTTGGAAGATGCGAAGAAAAATGTAAGCACGATTAACTTCCAATTGGCTACTTTATTAAAATTACCGGAAAGCACTCAAATCGTTCCGAATGCTGCTGTTTTTGATAAAAACAACATTTTGAATGCTACCGCAGAAGACGCATTAAGCGGACGAAATGATTTGGAAGCCATCCGTTCCCAACAAAAAGCTGCCGATGCCAATGTAAAAATCGCTCAGGCCAATTACTATCCGTCGATCTCTCTGATGGGAGGTTATATCGCTCTGGATCTTCAGAATGTGATGACCGTTACCAATGCGATGAACTTTGGTGTTGGTCTTTCGTATGATCTGACTTCTATTTTCAAAAACGGGAAAGAAGTAAAAGCAGCGAAAAGTAAAGCACACGAAGCAGAACAGGTTGTAGAAATGATGACCGACCGCGTAAAAGTGGAAAACCAGCAGGCAAACGAAAACTACCAACTGGCTTTAAAACAAAACAAAGTATACCAGGAAGCGGTTGAGCAGGCTACCGAAAACTACCGTATCGTAAAAGACAAATACGACAACGGCTTGTCGGATACCAACGATTTACTGGAAGCCGACGTAGAGCAACTTCAGTCAAAAATCAACCTGGCCTACTCCAAAGCCAATAGTATCGAAAAATACTATACCGCATTGGCGGCCGGCGGTAAATTAACCTCATCCGTAACACTCACCAAAAACTAATATTAATTTCTGTAAAGATCATGGAAAAGAAACCATCAAATAAAAAATTCATCATTGTTCTGGGAACACTAGTTATTCTGGGTTCGGTATACGGAATATTCAAATATATGCACGCTCAGTCTCACGAGGAGACCGACGATGCGCAGATCGAAAAAAACATGAACCCTATTATACCACGTGTGTCGGGTTATGTAGCGAAAGTATATGTAAAAGACAATGATTTCGTTAAAAAAGGCGACACGCTTTTTGTAATCGACAACAAAGATTATCTGGTACGTGTAGAAGAAGCTAAAGCGGCTTTAGCCAGTGCCGAAAGCTCTTTTGAAGTGAGCAAAGCCGATGTAAGTGCTTCTGCAGCCAATATTTCAATTTCCGATGCGACAATTCAGTCTAATGTAGGGAATATCGATGCGGCAAAAATCCGTTTGGGTCGTGCTAAAAATGATTTCGAGCGTTATGAAAACCTGTATAAAAACCACTCGATCACCAAACAGCAATACGAACAGGCTTTAGCAGCCAAACAGGAAGCTGAAAAACAGGTTGAAGTATTACAACAACAACGTAATGCCAGTGCACACCAACGTGATGCTGTGGTTTCTAAAACGAATGTAGCCAACAAACAAACATCGGTTGCTGCTGCTAATATCAAAAAAGCACAGGCATCCTTGGAAGCAGCCGAATTGAATTTAGGCTATACTGTAGTTACTGCTGCTATTGACGGTCAGGTTTCGAATATTGACATTCAACCGGGACAAATGGTACAACCGGGACAATCGTTATTCTATATCATCAACAATCAGGAAACATGGGTTGTGGCAAACTTTAAAGAAACGCAGTTAAACAAAATGCGTGAAGGTCAGAAAGTAATCATCGTAGTTGATGCGTATCCGGATACCAAATTCGAAGGAGAAGTAAATTCGTTTTCACCGGCAACCGGAGCGCGTTTTTCAATCCTTCCTCCGGACAATGCAACGGGTAACTTCGTAAAAACGATCCAACGTCTACCGGTAAAAATCAAATTAACGCCAAGCAACGATCCTGAAAAAGTAAAATTATTACGTCCGGGAATGAACGTAGAAGTTGACGTACACGTAAAATAATATGGAAGCAGCCGGAGAAGATAATTTAGTAGAATATGGCTTTCGAAGAGTCATCATCACAATCACCGCGGTACTTTGTGCCCTATTGGAGATTGTCGATACTACTATCGTAAACGTAGCCCTAAACGACATGAGAGGTAGTTTAGGGGCTACACTTACCGATGTTGCCTGGGTGATCACGGCCTATGCGATTGCAAACGTAATCGTAATCCCGATGACCAGCTGGTTGTCGCAACAATTCGGTCGAAGAAACTATTTTGCAGCCTCCATTATTATCTTTACCATTTCCTCTTTTCTTTGTGGTAATGCCTCCAATATATGGGAGTTGGTAGCCTTCCGTTTTATCCAGGGTATGGGTGGTGGTGCCTTATTGGTAACCGCTCAGACCATTATTACGGAAAGTTATCCCGCAGCCAAACGAGGAATGGCACAGGCAATTTATGGTATGGGTGTTATTGTGGGACCTACTTTAGGTCCGCCATTAGGAGGTTATCTGGTTGATAATTTTTCATGGCCGTATATTTTCTATATCAATATTCCATTGGGAATCATCGCAACCCTATTGACCCTTTCGTTTGTGAAGAGTCCGAAATATGGTGAAAAATTAAAAGCCAATCAGGTCGATTGGTGGGGCATTGTATTCCTGTCGTCCTTTATCGGTTCCCTACAGTTTGTTTTGGAACACGGGCAACAAGATGACTGGTTCGCCGATCCGATCATTGTAACCCTTAGTGTTGTTTCATTCTTCGGATTATTACTGTTTATCTGGCGACAGCTAACCTATAAATATCCGATTGTAAACTTACGCGTATTACAGGATCGAAACCTTCGGGTAGGAACCATTATGTGTTTTATTCTTGGATTCGGATTATACGGTTCCACGTTTATTATCCCGATCTATACGCAGTCTATTTTAGGATGGACGGCTACAGATGCCGGTTTATTATTAATTCCGAGTTCGATTATGACCGGATTTATGATGCCAATCATTGGCCGATTAATCCAGAAAGGCGTACCGCAATCGTATATGGTTGCCACCGGATTCCTGTTGTTCTTTATTTTTACCTTCTGGATGCACAATGTGATCACGCCGGATACCGGAACCGAACATATGTTCTGGCCGTTAATCCTTAGAGGTGTTGGTTTGGGATTATTATTCGTACCGATTACCACGTTGGCACTGTCGACTTTAAAAGGGAAAAATATTGGCGAAGGAGCCGCTTTTACCGGAATGATGCGTCAGTTGGGAGGTTCGTTCGGTATTGCAATCATTACGACTTTTATAGCCCGTTTTACGCAGTCGCACCGCGTGGATCTGATCGCCAATTTAGACGGCTCCAAATTCGAAGTGCAACAACGTATTCAGCAATTGCAAATGGGATTTATGTCGAAAGGATTTAGCAGTAGCGAAGCACTGGACAAAGCCCATAAAGCCATCGAACTGTCGGTTATGAAACAGAGTACGGTATTATCGTATATGGACGTTTTTATGTACCTGGGAATCCTCTTCCTGATCTGTGTACCGTTTGTACTATTGATCAAGAAAGGCTCCGGCGGTAAAGTAGACATGTCGAATGTTCATTAATTTTAAATAAGGTTATTTAATTTGTTATAAAACTCCGGAAATACTTCCGGAGTTTTTTTATGGTATTATGCTTGCGTTATAAAAACGTTTTCTCCTTTTAATTGTATTAAAAAATCCGTATTTTTACAGTATAGCAACTATTTGATTTTAAAATAGTTATTAACCCTAAAAAAACTTACCATGGGATTATTCAGCAACTCCGAGAAGAAAATCATTGAAGAATTCAGCCGGAAAAGTGAAGACCGCTGCAATGATATCGAAAAAGAAATAAACGAACTGTTGGAGGATTTAAAATCCGAATACGAAGAAAACCGAGGTATCGTATACGAATTCAAAGATTACGTTACGGAACTCAGTAATAAATTAAGTCCGGAAGACATCAACCGGTTAATGGATTTTTCATTGCGTCTGAGCCGCATAAAACGATGTGCTAAAAAAGGAGTTGAAGCCTTACGCGAAATCTCCCGCGATCAGAAAAAAATGACCCGCGAAACCCTGCGCGATTACGAAGAATATTTCTATATGCATTAAAATAAAAAATCCCGACAGATCGTCGGGATTTTTTATTTCTTACAGTCCACTTTAGCGAGTGGCATACCGGAATTAAACACGAGTTTGTCCGGGTTTTTAAATGTTACGGCTCCATTTTTTTCTTCCACTTCGCCATAACCTTCTATTAAAGTCTTATCCTTAACCTGAAAAGCGATTTCCCGTTTGCTTTCCATTCCTTCCGAAGTAAAGGTATAGGTTGCAATCAACACATCGTCTTTAATTGTACCGCTAAAGGTTCCGGTATTGGAATCTTTTTCGCTATAAGCATATTCCAGATTACCGGTAACGGCATTGGCTTCTTTTTTGAGGTGCATATAGATGGTATTCCCATCTTTACGGTATTCATAGCATTCTTCCTGCACCGTAGGTACCATGTCGATGTCGCTATCCGTCGTTTTTTCTTTATCCGAATTTTTCTTACACGCCACAGTCAAAGCCAGAAGCGCAAAAACAAATGCTATTTTCCTCATCTCTTTCTTTTTAAAGTCGTTTACGATTTCTTTTTAAAACGCATGGCTACGATATCATCCATTAGCAACACGAGTTTTCCGTCGGGAGTCACATCATATTTAGTAACTTTCTGCATCATATCCAGAAAACGACGCTCCCCTTCTCCTTCACAAAAGCGCATGGTCATCGCTTTTGGAGCTACAATCGCAATACTGTTCGGGTCTTTTGTAGTATAGCGGGTTGAAAACGGATTACAACTGCTATTTCCATTTGCCTCTCCGGTTTTGGTAAACGACAATTGCGGTTTCGTGTCCGGATATAATCCATCGAAAGCAATACGTACACCGGTGATGTATTCCAGTTCCCAGCCATTGGCCGTTAGTTTATCATAGGCTGCAGCATTTTTTGTGCATTTACAGCCGGCTACTACCAGAAGCAGTGTTAGCCCTAAAATAAAGGATACTTTTTTCATAAATACAGCGTTTAGGTTCCTTAAAATTACGAAAATTCTGTTAAAAACAACTGTAATCGCTTTATTTATACTGATTTGAATTAGCGCGTAAACACCAGAGTATTACCTTTACTCAGATTCGCATCATATTGATACCCTTCGTAATTAAACCCTTTCAGATCGTCGATTGTCTGTGCATTGGTATCGATAATATAGCGCACCATCATACCTCTCGCCTTTTTGGCGAAGAAGCTGATCATTTTTAGTTTCCCATCTTTATAATCTTTAAATTCAGGAGTGATAACGGGTACTTTCAGCGCTTTTTTATCTACAGCCGAAAAATATTCGTTGCTGGCCAAATTAATAAACAGCTCGTCTTTTTGAAGTTCGCTGTTTAGTGCTTTTGTAATTTTTGGCTTCCAGAATTCATATAAATCGTTGCTTTTTCCCACCGGAAGTTTGGTTCCCATCTCCAGTCGGTACGGTTGTATCAGATCCAATGGTTTTAATAATCCGTATAAACCGGAAAGAATTCGCAACTTTTCTTCCAAAACGGGTAATTTTTCCGCCGGTAACGAATAGGCATCCAATCCAATATATACATCACCATTAAAAGCATATACGGCAGGTCGGGCATTTTCGGGTGTAAATGGCGTGGCCCACTCCTGGTTGCGTTGCCAGTTAAGATCGGCCAGTTTTTCGGAAATATCCATCAATTCCGAAAGTTGTTTCGGTTTCTTTTTTTTCAATACGCGATGTACCGTATTGGCTTCTTTTAAAAAGGATGCTTCCGTATAATGACTTGTTGGTAGTGTCGATTCAAAATCCAGTGATTTGGCTGGAGATATTACAATTTTCATGGCAATTTATTTAAGGAACTCAAAAATACAAATTCCGCTTTTAAAATGCCCTACGGTAAAATGGATAGTTTCGATACCAATATCGGATTTATTTATTAAAGCCATCTTCCAGTGTCATATCGTTCCATAAATACCGTTTTGAAAAACAATGTCCATATCGAATCAGTAAAATGGTAACCACCAATAGTAGCATTTCCAAAAGTATTGCCAACGGTTTTCCTTCTATTATATAAAAAGCGATCAGATTTATTATTTTATAAATAGTGAGCAAATACCCGGTAACATAAGTGTATGGCAGCAGAATAAACACTGTTGCAATCAGTGACAACCATCCTAAAATCACACAATAATCGTCCGAAATAATGATAGCTACCAATTGTTCCGGTTCTTCAAACAACCAATAGGCATCCCATAAATTTTTAACCACTATCGCTACAACCAATAGTAAGTTTACTATTTTAAACATAGTATTCCACATCGTTTACATTCCTTTCTTTTAAGCATTTAAACAAATGATAAACAGGGCACTATAAAGATGTGCTAAAAATGTTATATAATATCTTTACTGACTTATTTGTATAGCAAAATAGTCGTTAAGTCTATCGTTAAAAAAAGAGAAATGGCAGTGTTTAATTTCCCTGGATTCTTTTCCAGAGTTGTCGTAGTAACAACATTCCTTCCTGTCTGGTTTTTGGTACTTCCTGAGTTTGAAATCCGTTTTTGGAAGGTAGCAGTTCATAACTAAATGCAAACTGCGGATTGGTTTCATTTCGGTTGAGTAATCCGAAGCGTAAATCGTTAAAATACAGCTTTCCATCTTTTTCCGTAACAGTATATTTTCCTTCCGACAAAGCGATCAGGCGCTGGATTGTTTTATCTTTTATAAAACCGTCTAACAACTCCTGATTTTTAGGATAACGCTTAAAAGTGATTGGTTTAGTATCCAAAAAGGAATAGTCTCCGATCCAATAATCTGTTTTGGTTTCTGCCGTAGCCGTCCAGAGAATGGTGTTTAAGGGTGTCGGTTTGGTTTCGAGTTGCAGCACTTCCATTCCCGAAAGGGTGAGTGCCTGTTGAAATTTATAATACGTAACGCCTTTTAACACCAATGTCAGTATAAGATAAGCCGAGCTAATTTTAAGTCCGCGGTTGTTCCATAGCGTCCGTCTGTAATCGGTACGGGCTTTTCGCATAGCCATGATCAAACAAAACAGGAACGGAAGTGTATATAATGGATCCACTACAAAAATGGAGCGGAAAGCCAATTTATTAGCCATTGGCCATAATAACTGCGTTCCCCAGGTTGTAAAGGCATCCAATAAAGCATGGGTAAACAAAGCCCAGAAAACCAGACTGGCTCCATTCATCACGGAAACTTTGCTTTCCTTTTCCCTTCGGGCAATAAGCCAACCGAGAAACGGTGACAAAAGGATAAAAAACAGTACGGAATGACTAAATCCCCTATGAATTTCGACAGCTGATAACGGATCTAAAAATAATCCGATCACGACATCCAAATCCGGAATTGTACCGGCAATAGCACCATACAACATCGCGCGATTCCCAATTTTCCGACCGAGAATCTTTTCGCCAACGGCCGCTCCGAGTACAATCTGTGTTACTGAATCCATGCGGCAAAGATACGGTGAATGGTATTTTTAGGCAAATCCGTAAAAGGATAGCCCATCTATAATAAACATTGCATTTATAACATAACTATCAGTCAGATATTTCTTTTATACTATAAATGGCTATCAAAAACTAGGTTTCGGATAGCCATTTTAATTTCTTCAGTTTGGGGCTGAATTTTGTAATCATGTATTATTTAACAATAATTCTTGGATCCCAAACGAAGTAACCGAATAATTTCATGTTGCCCGATGCTCTGTCCAGCGTATATAGGGCAAAACTAATATTATAGTCTTCGGTTCCGGGTTTGATCACATCAGCCTGATAAAACCAATAACTCATTCCACTAACCTGTTGAATCGGAAGCGGCGATGCGCCAGCAGAAGGTTGCACTCCCGCTGCAGTAAATACTTTCGAGGTGAAAGGGCCAAATACATCCGTACCGCCAAATTTCTGAATGTTATAGATGATAACCGCATTGTTAAAGTTATCATATTCCGATACGGCATTAAATCGGACAACGTCGCCGGAAACGGCATTGATCTCTAAATCTGCTGTTCCACTTCCTTTGCTTCCCGTTAAATTTGAAGCTACCATATACTGATATTGGTGACCAATACCGGTTGGTTTTGTCGAGTCAGTACTTCCACCTTTCGGATAATCATTTATAATCTTATCCGTGTCAATAATTACCTGAATGTTGGTAATCAAGGCGACATTACTTAATGCCGCATCTAACTCCTGTGCGTTTTTTAATTCTGCATCCATTTTGATAAAATTTAAAGTTTTGTCTACTCATTTTTCCAGTTTTTCGACTTCCGCTGGTATTGTATTTCCAATCAAAATTACAATAACACACAGTAGCCAAACAGGGTATAAATACCTGATTTTAAATATTTTACAATCAAATAACATACTTTTACAAATACAATTGGATAAATTCTTACGTACTAAAACCTGCTTTTTATTGCTGTGTTTTAAAAAAGGAATTGTCGTTCAGAATTTCTTCTAAATTGAGTTGCAAGTTTGTTCTTCAACTTTTAAAAATTTAAAGACATGAAAAAGATGTTGTTTTTTATATTGGCTACAGCGGCAAGTATTCCCCTGGCCAATGCACAGAAAATATCGGACAAAGAAGTTCCGTCAGCAGTTAAATCGGCCTTACAAAAAAATTACCCCAATGCGACCCATTTGAAATGGGAAAAAGAAAAAGCCAATTATGAGGCGGAATTTAAGATGGCACAAGAGGACTATTCCGTACTGCTTGACGCCTCCGGGAAAATCGTTGAAACAGAAATTGAAATAAATGTAACTACCCTACCCGCAAATATTAAAACCTATATTGCGAAAAACTTCCCCGGAAAAAAGATTAAGGAAGCGGCAAAAATTACCGATGCCAAAGGTGCACTTACATATGAAGCAGAAGTCGATGGAAAAGATTTGCTATTTGATAGTTCCGGTACATTCCTAAAAGCGGTTAACCACTAAACACTTTTTATAATTGGGCTGTTTTTGCCTTTGTGACTGACCATCCGCTTCAAAACAGCTCAATTTTATTGATCAATACTTTTGTTTGCCATCCGGGTTCTTTCAATTTCAACAAAATTCGGAGCTATACAATGTAAAGTTATTGGCACCTCAAGTCTAAAGTAAACAAATTGTTAACACAACATCCTATGGCTTTATTGAGATTCATGGCATATCAGGACTTTCTATCCAATTGTTTTTAAAGACTATATCATTTTACATCAAGAAATAGTAAACAATTATGTCTTCCAAATTTATTCAGCATTGTATTTCTACTTTTACGCCATGAAAATCCCCAGCGCTATTTTTTACATTCTAACCTCAGATTCCGATAAATTTTGATATGTCGAGTATCCCAAAGTATAAATACATCTGTATCTAACTGAACAACAAACCGTTTAAATAAAAATATAGAATGAACACAAAAATTAGTACTAATTATTCAAAGCTTCGGATACTTCTGTTTCTTTTACCGCTATCTCTTTTAATTACAATTGTTTTATTTCTATATCAACAGCATGCTTTATCGATCAGTAGCTATACAAAAATTCAACAGGATAGCTTCTTTTTTATTAATCATCATTTGGGTAGCTACCCCAATCTTCAATTTAATCTGACTCAATTTGGAGATTGTCTGATTTCATTGTCGCTTTTAAGTATTTTTATTGTGTATGCTCCCAAAATATGGGAAGCTTTTTTATCGGCGTCGCTTATTTCTTGCCTAATCACCCGCGTCTTAAAAAGTTTATTTGCTGTACCAAGACCGGCCGCAATGATTGATCATTCTAAATTTATTATCACCGGAGAAATACTATCGGGTAACAACAGTCTACCTTCGGGACATTCCATCACCATTTTTACCGCGCATACCATTTTGATGTTCGCCTTTATGCCTAAAAAGCTAAGTCATAAAATCATATGGTTTTTCCTGGCCATTTTTATCGGATTGATTCTTGTTTTTACCCGTGTTGGCGTGGGCGCACATTATCCGATAGATGTCATTGTGGGAAGTATTATTGGTTATATTTCGGGGCTTTTAGGTATTTTTATAAGTCGGAAATATAAAATTTGGGCATGGGTTAATGATAAAAAATATTATCCTATTTTTATTGTATTGTTCCTGATTTGTGCAGTTGTACTGATCAACCGAATCATTCATGAGAATTTGATAATATTCTATTTGTCTTTGATTTGCTTACTTTTTTCCACATACAAAATCATTAAAGTTTATGTTCAGAAATAATGTGCCCCTGACTCGTTTTGTTTTACTAATGAGTTTTATAACTTTTTTATTTTTTCATTACCCTTTTTTCGCCTTTGTTTGTAATAATGTCGAGTATAAAAGTCTGAACGGCATACTATTAATTGTCAGCTTGATAATTATAATGCTGGTCGCCAATGCTTTTGTGTATTATCTGATCTTTTCCCTTTCCCGTTATGTCGGGAAATTTTTATTGGTCGTAACCTTTATTTGTAATGCTATTGCGGTTTATTTTATCAATACCTACAATGTTATAATAGACGAAAGTATGATTGGTAACGTACTCAATACCAATTATGCGGAATCGAGCAGTTATTTTTCGATCAAATTGGTATTCTATTTGCTTTTTCTGGCGATACTTCCAAGTATTTATATCATAAAAGTAAAGCTAACCAGCGTTCCGGTAAAGAAATTTTTAATCACTGCGTCACTTAGTCTGGTATTTATTCTGGCGTTAGCATTTGCGAATGCGAGCAATTGGTTATGGATCGATAAAAATTCAAAAACATTGGGAGGCCTTGCGATGCCCTGGTCGTATAGCGTAAATATGTCTCTTTTTTATATTCATAAACAGAAACAAAACGAAAAAGAAATTTTGTTACCCGATGCCACAATAAAAGACACTAAAAAATCGGTTGTCGTTTTAGTTATAGGCGAATCGGCAAGAAGTCAGAATTTCTCTTTATATGGCTATGGTAAAAACACCAATCCGCTCCTGTCGCAAACGCCAAATGTTTTTCATTTTAATGCCACTTCCTGTGCAACCTACACCACTGCTGGCGTAAAATGTATTCTGGAACATACCAATACGGACGATTTGTATGAGATTTTACCCAATTATTTATTCCGAAATCATGTCGATGTTGTTTGGAGAACTTCCAACTGGGGAGAGCCACCCGTTCATATTAAAGAGTATCAAAAAAGAGAACAACTCGCCCCGGATTGCCAAGGTGATCCATGCAATTACGATGAAATGCTCCTAACCGGACTAAAAGAACGAATCCAAGCCAGTACGAGTAATAAAATATTGATTGTGTTACACACGAGTACGAGTCACGGGCCGACTTATAGTCAAAAATACCCGGCTCAATTCGAAAAGTTTAAACCGGTTTGCAACAGCGTTGAATTAGGAAATTGCTCCAAAGAGGAACTGATCAATGCCTATGATAATACGATTGTTTATACCGATTATATTCTTTATAAAGTAATTGAAAATCTAAAACAGTTAAAGGATTATAACAGTACGATGCTATTTGTTTCGGATCATGGCGAATCGTTGGGCGAAAAGAATTTATACATGCACGGATTACCGTTAAGCCTCGCTCCAAAGGAACAATATGATATTCCTTTTATCGTTTGGGTATCGGATGGTTCCAAACAGCTCAAACCTAATAAAACGGTATCCCAAAACCATGTTTTTCACAGTGTTTTACATTTTCTGGGAATACAGAGTCCGGTTTATGACGAAAGTCTGAATATCTATAAAGATTAATTGGAATTGTTATCGTGCTGTTCAGAATAATGCAATAATAGCTAAAACGAACACAATAGACAAATCATATCAAAACCAAAGCGTTCTATTTAATTAGCTTTCTTTAATTTCTTACTGCTATCCGATTTTATAGTAAACTAAATCGTTGGGTATTTGGTGGTAACTCGCTGACCTATAAAGGATCCTATAAAATGAATGGAACAACAACATTTAAAATTAAAAAACTTGCTTAAGAACAACGTATCTATATCTTTGTAGTGATATCCTCTTCTTAGGATATATAAGACAGCTGTTTATTTATAAGAATGATATCTATGAAGAAGCATATACTTACTATCCTACTCTTTTTTATCACATCGATGGCTTTTTCTCAGTCAGACTCGGTTAGAACCTATATTGACAGCGCTCTTATTGTACTTCGGGAAAATTCATTGTATGCCAACAATGTCAATTGGAGAAAAGTAGAAAAACAAGTCTACACGCAAGCAAGCGAAGCCAAATCCAAAACAGAAGCTTTTGAAGCGCTTAAGATTGCCTTCAATGTATTGGGAGATAAACATGCTAATTATTTTTCTCCGGAAGGAAATTCATACAGATTGGACAATAGCGAACTAATGTCGCGATATACCGATTCTTTAAAAGCGGGATGGAAACGAGGTCTTCGAATAGAAAACAAAATGATGGGCGATATTGCCTATATTAGTATCCCTACCATAGGAGTAGGCAAACAACAAGACATCGATAAATACGCCAACTGGATTTATGATGCCGTGAATAACCTTAATACAAAAAATCCAAAGGGATGGATCATCGATCTTCGAATGAACGGAGGAGGTAATATCAGACCTATGCTTGCCGGTTTGTCTATGTTTTTTGACAACGGTACTTATACGTATTATATCGACAAAGATGGAAATGCAACCGATAAAGCGGGATTTTTAAATGGTGATTTCGTTATTGACAACAAGCCACAAGCTAGTATTAAAACAAAAATGAATTTGCTGTCGGATGCTAAGATAGCCCTACTCATAGGTCCGGGTACGGCTAGTTCGGGCGAAGGAGTTGCACTGGTTTTTTTACAGAAAAACAAGGTACGCTCTTTTGGTACAAACACCGCTGGTTTGGCCAATTCGACCAATGGTTTTGTTTTTTATAATAAGGAATTTTACTTTCTTATTTCAGTGGCTAAAATTGCCAACAAAGACAAAAAATTATATCCCGAAATCGTAAAACCACAGGTTCGTGTCAAAGGATATGAGAACTTTTATACGTTAGCCGACGATCCATCGGTAATAGAAGCGATTAAATGGCTTAAAAAATAAAAAGAAGCGCTATTCGGTACACCATTGGAATTGTAGGCATTACTGTTTTACGCTATATTCGTAAAGCATTTATGTCCTGAAAAGTACCGTAGACCTTGGTACATATCCCATCTTTATAATTGGATTTTCCCGTTGCTCTTACCCAGATCTCCTTTCCCTGTGCGGTTACGATTTGTAGCTCCATATCCCATGGTTTACCCTCTTCGATTGCCAATTTTACCGCCTCTTTGATCGTATCTCTACTCGTACCTTCTTTATAGAAATTAAGCGCACTCTTTAATTCGGGAACATAATCGCTATCCACACCATGAATCTCCTTTGTAACAGATGTCCAGGATAGAAAATTATGGACTACATCGAGCTCCCAGCCACCAATACGTGCCAATGCTCCTGTTTTCTCTACCATCATTTTATACAATTCTTCTGAAGCAATTAATGAATCCCGCACTTCCGTGATTTCAGTAAGATCCCGGGTCACTTTCGTAAATCCGATTACCGCTCCATTATTATCATGTATGGAAGTAATGACAATACTTCCCCAAAACAAGGTTCCATCTTTTCGAAGTCGCCATCCTAAATCCCTTGCTACACCCTTTTTCTCAGCTTCTATGATCAACTTTTCTGGTCGTCTGTTTTGCCGGTCTTCATCCGTGTAGAATAAACTAAAGTGCTGTCCAACAATTTCGTCATATCGATACCCTTTTATCCGTTCTGCTCCTCTATTCCAATTCTCAACATATCCGTCACCATCGAGAATAAGAATTGCATAATCATCGATCTCTTCCACCATCTTATTAAAACGAATTGCCTTAAGATCTTTACTAGCCATAGAGCCTTCTACAATCATATGAATCGTTTTATCGAAATCCTTTGTTGCAGTCTCGAACATAGTCATCCATTCTTGATCAACCGGATGGATTTCATCCTTAATCAGATTAACAAGTCCCATTAAGGTCGTCAATGGTCGTCTTATTTGATGGGATTGGAGTTGGGCTATTTTCAACAGAGAATCGGTACGTGCCTCTTTTTCGTCTATTTCATCCACAAGCTTCCTTCGGCTTATTTCATTTTCTATGATAAGTCCAATCTGGCGAGAAAGCAGATGTACTATTTTCTTTTCCGATTCGGTAACGATTTTTGCTTTTTTAGCAAATAAACAGATGCTACCGATAGGTCTTCCGTCACCCAAAAAAACCGGTATACCAACAAAAAACCTCAGTTCAGCACTCGAAAGCTCCGGAAGAACAGCAATGGAATTAAAGTGCTTTAGGGTATTCGGTATAATGATCATTTCATTACTTTTTAGTATAAGATTGCTAAAGAAATGATTCAATTTGTCTAATGGTACTGTTTTGCCCCATTTCAAATCCAATCCTTTTAAAAGATCGTCAATAAAATTAAGCTGCGCTACTTCACACGCCATTAATTCCGCAGCCAGACATAGCACCTCCGATAATCCCGTTAGTTCATTGGGCATTATTGGCGTTGCGCTATACATTATCTTATCTTTTCCATCCCTCATCCGTACACTTTTAGTTTCTTTTTACACTAATCCAATCCGATTTATCAGAACGAACCATCAGTAAATAATAATTTTGGGCTTTGGCCACAATTTAGTAAAAATCTATCGAAATGATTTTAAATAGGCTCTTAAGTCTTTATTAAAAAGTTTTTGATAGCAACATCTTATAAAGCTTTTCTGATACGATAATAAAAAAAGCCTGTAATTCATGGAATTACAGGCTTTTTTTAAAACCGAAAACAGCGTTATCTTATGACTTTCCTGCTTTCAGCATCAACTATGATGGCATAAAAGCAATAGCATCGACTTCTATCAGCATACCATCCAGAGCCAGCCGCGGAACCGGAATCAAGGTACTTGCGGGAAATTCATGATTCGTCCACACTTTATGCATTTCCTCTGTCCATATCGTAAGTTTCTCCTGATCGTGATCCACAATGAGTATGGTGATTTTAAGGACGTCATCGGCTTTTAGATCGTATTCTTTTAGCACCGTTTCTAAATTTTGTAACGCAAATTTAACCTGCGTTCTAAAATCCTTAGAAAGCGTATGTTTTAAATCCTCTCCGCCACTTTGTCCGGAGATAAATACATATTTTCCGTTACCCGAGGCACTCGTAGCGTGTGAAAAGGCAAAAGGCGTAGGATCGAAAAGTGTTTTTGGGTTTTTATGAATAATGTGTTTCATGTTTTTTTGATGGTTCGTTTTACTATTTTCAGTTTGTGAACAGCCTAAAAATAATAAAATGAGGATTGATAAAATTAGGATATAGCTGCTTTTGTGTACTTTGTTTTTAGCATTAATCATGATTGACAAAGAATTGGTTGATTTGAAACATTTGAGTAATGGCTGTTTTAATTACTAAAGCAAAATTAGCTTCCATAATTTTTGAAAACGTGTACATATGTAAAGGCTTTTTATCTTTTAATGTTTTTGCTGTTGTTATTTTTATTTTTATTTTTATTTACATATAAATAGATAACTCTATCTATTTATTTATACCTTTACCAAAAATTCTTTAGTCATGGGTAGAACGATAACAGTAAAAGAACGGATACTTGACACCGCATCCCGTCTATTTTATTATCAAGGGTTTAACAGTACGGGGATCAACCAGATTATTGCTGAAGCCGGTGTCGCAATTGGTTCTTTATATAAGCATTATAGCTCAAAAAACGATTTACTGTATCAGTATCTGAAACAGCAGGATGGTCTCTATTTTGACAACCTTAATGACTATTTAAAAGAAGAAAAAAAACCGTTACAAAAGCTTCTTAAACTGGTCGATTACCGAATCAAAATCCAAAATGAAGCTGATTGTTCGGGCTGTCACTTTATCAAAATAAATGCCGAAATCGGGCGACAGGATAAACAGGTAGCGCAATTGGTTATGGACCATAAACAACGACAACGGGACTTTATAAATGAGATAATTTCTGAAATTGCTACTATACAAAATCTTCCTATGGAACAACACAGCCTGGCAAATACAATTTTTTTGATGATAGAGGGCGCCATCGTTTCAACCAGTATTCATGGAAATACCAACGACTTAAAGGCTGTTAAAAAAGCTATTAATCAACTATTCTAATTTTTTTAAATAAAATAGATAGATCATTCTATATAAAATGAACGTGAAAAATAAAAAATGGATTTCACTACTTGTGCTACTATTGGCACATCTGATGACAATAGTTGATATATTCATTGTGAATATTGCTATTCCCACCATTCAGCAGGGTCTTGACACTACCCATTCGGAAATCCAATTGGTAATCGCAATGTACATGATTGGATTTGCTTCATTTCTCATTATCGGAGGAAAAGCAGGAGACCATTACGGCAGAAAAAACGTATTCCTTTTGGGGACTTTTATTTTTATGATCAGTTCTGCATGGTGCGGTTTTGCGGCAACATCCGGACAACTTATTGCCTTGCGTTTTTTTCAGGGAGTTAGTGCTGGTTTGATGTCACCGCAGGTATTATCCTATATACAGGTACTTTTTACCGACCACCAGCAACGAACCTACGCTATTGGCTGGTATGGAATTGCGATCGGTATAGGAACCATGTTGGGACAATTTCTTGGTGGCTTTCTTGTAGCACTAAAACCTTATATTATTGATCAGTCCTGGCGCTATATATTCCTTATCAACGTTCCAATCTGCATACTAACCATAGGACTTGCCAATAGATATCTCAAGCCTTCAAAAGATCAGAACTCCGTAAAAATGGATTATGCAAGTGCCGCCATCCTAAGTATAGGACTTGTGCTTCTTATTTTTTCGCTTACCATTGGATTGGAGCAGGACAACCCTCTTCACAACAGCGGTCTACCCCTCTCAATCCTGTTTATTACCGTCTTTGTTTTGAGACAAAAAAGAAGGCTGAAAATACAGAAACAAACTTTGCTCAATCTTACACTTTTTACTTTTAAAAATTTCAATATGGCGGTGTTATTGGTAGCCTTATTTATGTTGATGCTTGATGCCTATTTTTTTGTGCTTGCACTATTTTTGCAGGATGGGCTAAAATTAGCTCCTATGCATGCAGGATACTTCGTTGTATTTCAAGGAGGCGGCTTTATTCTTTCGTCACTCTTTGCTGCGAAATGGGTCCTACGTTTCGGCAAAAACGTCTTGCTTTTTGGAGTATTCTTGCTTATTGTTGCTATGATTTCACAGCTTGTACTTTTTTATCACCAACAGATCGGATTTACGGGATATATCATAATGGCAATGCATGGTTTTGGTGTGGCTTTGGTACTCCCATCCTTTGCTAATATTGCCCTTAAAGACATACCGGAAAACATGATTGGAAATGCATCAGGTGTTTATTCCACGCTACAGCAATTGTTTGGCGCCATAGGAATAGCACTCACAGGCGGTGTATTCTATTATATACTAGATGGCAATAGTGATTTTATCCATTTCTATAAGGCGTTTAAATACGGGCTATTGATTCATCTATCTTGTCTGATAGGTGTTTTATGTACCCTTATCTATTTACCGAAATCAATACTTCCTTTGGGAGTTTCAAAAAACAAAAAACCCTTATAAATCAGTGATTTACAAGGGTTTCAGTGGAGTCGGAGAGAATCGAACTCTCGTCCAAACAAGCAATCGAAGAGCTTTCTACACGCTTAGTTTCCGATTAAATTTTCGACAAAAAGCAAGGCCGGAAACCGCCACTTTTTGCTTAGCTTTATCAGTGTCAGAACGGATTTAAAGCATTACCGTTCCTAGGTTTACTTTTACGGTTCCCCTATTCCAAACGCCATAAACCAAGGCTTTTGAGGAGAATCTAGCTTTCCGACCTTGTCGGAACTAGGCAAATCGTACTATAATTCGGATTAAGCAGCTAAAGCGTAATTATTTTCGCCGTTTATAAGTTTGAAACATGATATTTACGAGCTGTGTCCCAGCGCTCGACGTGCTTACTGTCCAATTCCACTCGCTGTCAAAACCAGTCGACCCCGAACAGTTGTCTTTACTATACTCAGCAAAAACCAGACCGCAAATATAAATGATTAAATTTTCAATTAAAAATAATTGCAACACTATTCTTTAAATGTTACATTTGGGAACTATTTATTAAAAACAAACTAAACAACCCATCGAGAGTTACATTAATAACAGTTTTCTTACTGTTTTGATGCTAATTTCTCAAAGCTACTTACTGTAAAATGAAAATTGGAATTATTAAGGAACGAAAAAATCCGCCGGACAGACGCGTGGTTTTTTCGCCTACAGAACTCGTTACATTAAAGGAACACTACCCGCAGACGGAAATTAAAGTTGAAGCATCCGATATCCGGATTTTTAAAGACGAAGAATACAAAGCCCTTGGTTTTGAAGTAACCGAAGACATGAGCGATTGCGACGTGTTATTAGGTGTAAAAGAAGTACCGGTTGATGCCCTGATCCCGGATAAAAAATATTTTTTCTTTTCGCATACCATCAAAAAGCAACCGTATAACAGAAAACTGTTGGTGGCTTGTCTGGAGAAAAACATCCGACTGATTGATCATGAAACGATTGTAAACGAAACGAACCACCGATTAATCGGTTTTGGTCGTTATGCCGGAATTGTGGGCGCTTACAACGGTTTTAGAGCTTTCGGAATTAAATTTGATCTTTTTAACCTTCCTAAAGCCGAAACTTTAGCCGATAAAGCGGCTTTGGTGGAACGCCTGAGAAGACCACTTTTACCCCCTATTAAAATCGTTTTAACAGGACATGGAAAAGTAGGGATGGGTGCTAAGGAAATCCTGGACGCGATGAAAATCAAGCAGGTTTCAATTGAAGATTATCTGACTAAAAATTTTGCCACTCCGGTTTATACCCAAATCGACGTGTTGGATTATAACAAACGTAAAGACGGACAAAAACTGGACAATCAGGATTTCTACCACAATCCGCAGGATTATATATCCGATTTCGAACGTTTTACAAAAGTATCCGATATTTTTATGGCGGGTCACTTTTATGGAAACGGCTCTCCGGTGATTTTAACCCGCGAGATGTTAAATGCTCCGGATAACAAAATCAAAGTCGTAGCCGATATCTCCTGTGATGTAGAAGGACCAATTGCCTGTACATTACGCGCTTCAACGATAGCCGAGCCGATTTACGGTTATTATCCAAGTGAAGGCAAGGAAGTGGATGTGAACCATCCGGGGGCGATTGTCGTAATGGCGGTAGACAACCTGCCATGCGAATTACCAAAAGATGCCAGTGAAGGTTTTGGCGAAATGTTCCTGCAACATGTAATTCCGGCTTTTTATAATAACGACAAAGACGGTATCTTACAGCGCGCTAAAATAACCGAAGGTGGAAAGCTAACCGAACGTTTTAGCTATCTTCAGGATTATGTAGACGGTAAATAATACCGCTATTTATATACAAAAAAACACCTGACAGGTTTTGAAAACCTGTCAGGTGTTTTTAGTTTGTAGCAGAATCAAAATGCTTTATTCTAAAATTTAGAGTGCTATTATATTTTTTCGGTCTGAAAATTAGTGGCATTGTTTAGTTTAGTAAAAAAGTCTTCTTCGGATTCCAAAATAAGTTCATCACCCAAATTAATAAAATATAAGCCTTTTGAATTCGATTTTAATATAAATCCTAATAAATAGGTTTTATATTCATCCCAAAACAATTCTATACTATCAATATTAAAATTCTCAACATTTAAAATCGTTTCATATAAAATAGCTGAAACATCATATTCTCCATCAACAACAATATCTTGTGTGTTGTAAACTGTATTCACATATATTCCAGTATGATTCGTATATATTTGATACGAAACCAAATCATTATTTACTAAAATAGAATCAATCAATTCTGTTTTATCATCCTGCTCAACAACTATTATTTTCTTTAGATTCGTAATATTTACACCTAATAATTTTTCCATCTTATTTTGTTATTTTATGTTATCCCATTGTTTTGAAACACCGCCTAGCGAATAATCTAAAAATGTAACAAACTCTCCATCTAGTTTTTGTACGACGATACCATCATCAAGCTTACTCCATTTACATATTCCTAAAGTCATATATTCACCCTGTCTTTTTTCGCCTTCAATCACTACCTTTTCTACAAAACTCTGCATCGCTTTTTGGGTTTCAATTTTCGTTGGACTTGTTGGAATTTCTATGTCAAACTTTTTGGCAACTCTTCTTATTTGAGCGGAATGTTTTTTAAATTTCTCAAGCATATTTTTGCCATAAGTCACATTAAATTCATCCAGCAAACTTTTTAATTTTGTAAAATCCTGATCGACCAATGCCTGCTCCAATTCGATAGCCAGCTTATCGTCTTTGGCCAGCGTTTTGGCTTTGGCAAAGGCTTGTTCCAGAGTAGTGATATCCGCTTTGCTTAATGTGCCCAAATCCTCGATCAGACGAGCGGCTTTTAATTCCAACAGTACTCCTTCAAATGTAAGTATTCCTTTTCTAATCGCAAATACAAGATGTGTCAAAAGCTCTCCGGTTTGCAGAAGTCCAGGTATCGTAACATTGGTAAGCTTTTTGGCTTGTGCTATGCCTTGCATTACACGCTCATATTGCGCTTCTACCTTCGCTTGTTTTACAATATTGGCGCGTACTTCTTTTTTCAGCTCTGTAATCGCTTCAAGTCGTTTCTCCAGCTTTGTAACATCTTTAATTCTATTAAATTCTTTTGCAGCATCCGCTAACGGTTCTGCCGCTTTAAAGGCACTTTTAAGAGCTGCTGCATCGACAGCCGCACCCACTATAGCAATAACCACCCATAACAAACTTGGATCATCACTCAATAAACCAGCATTATAACCGTCTTTTTCGGTTTTATAGGTTTCTATTGTTTCATATACGGTATAGGCACTCAAGGCAAAATTAGCACCTAAGGCTACCAATGCCAACGAACCGGTTCCTGCCGAAGCGATCGTAAGCACAATCGCACCAAAAGCGATGGCAAGATTTTTTATAAACTCAAATTTTTCTATCTGGCTTTTTTTATCCGTCAAAATCGCATCGAGTGTCGAACCCGGAGCGATACCCTGAGCCTGTTTACAGCTGTTATACAGCAAATCCATTCCATAAATTGCCTCCGGATTCTGGATTATTTTTTGCTGTATATTATCGATACTTTCTTCTTTCTCTCGAATATAATCTGATAAAAACGCTTTAAGTCTGGCGGTATCCGAAATTTCAGCAAAGGCAGGTTTATCAAACTGTTTTTCTTTTACCAGATCGTTATTTATAGTTCCTACCAGCGAGTCGGCTTTATCTAGTTTTTGTTGTCCTTTATCACGTTCCCCATAATCTACCCGCACTTCAAAACCATCCGCATCTTTGTGGAGTTTTGATGCACCAGCAATTTGCGAATTACCTGCCTGATACATTTGCTTAGCACCAGTCCCTTTGAGCTGATTGAGCAATTGTTGTAAATAGGCTGGACTTTCGAGTTTGTTTTTTTCTTCAAACAAGATATGTTTATACTTCTGCAGCTGATCAATAGCGGTATAAAGTGCCTCCTGCTCGAAAGCGGCTTCATATTGATGAATCAGTTTTTCAAATTCCGATATACCGCCTTTATAGCCTGCATTTTCCAAAGCTTTACGAAGAATCTCCGCCTTATCCGTCATGATCATCGTACTACCGATATCCGGACCAGCTTGAGGATTATTCATCCCACTTATAGCCGCACTTGTACTGGCTTGTCCTACCCAAAAAACATAATCTTTATAAAGCTTGTATAACTCTTTAAAGCTGGCGGTACCGAGTTTTTTTTCCAGATCAGCTTTTACTTTTTGATTAGATTCCCGGTTTGCTTTATCTCCTTTATAATTTTGTATCGACGCCTTAAACTCAAAAAGGCTCATCGTACTTTTACTGGTTTTACTGGCATAATCCAGCATTTCCAAAACGGTAAGGTTGTCGAATATATATTGTGCAACTTCGAGTTTTTCTTCCGGTGTTACCCAGCCTCCTTCTTCGGATGTACGAATAAGATTTCTTACGGCTTCCGGGAAGGCATTAAACTCTTCCTGTAATTCTTCTGCTGTTTTTTTAGGTTTAGCCGTACCCGTACCATTTTCGTGGCCAGTACCGGTTCCTTGTCCTGTACCACTCTTTTCGGTACTGGTTTGTTTTTCTATTTTACTCTCGTTAGAACTTGGTCTGTAGGTGATGGTATTCCCTTCTTTCAGTAGCTTTTCAATGCTTTGATCAAAATTACCCGTAAGCGATGCGCTTCTCGGTTTATCTTCGGGCAATACGACATCAGACTCATTAAGAACCCGCGTGATGAATGTATTAAATTGCTCTTTACTTGTGATCAAAGAGCCGTCATAATCGGTTTGATTTGCATTAAAATCGACGGTATACTGGCCCTTGTTCCGATACACTACCGGTGGTCGGAATTTCCCAGTGATCGCCGGAGCTTGCGGTATAAATTCGGGGATTTGTTGTTGCTGTTGTTCAGTAGCATTTTTGACAGGCTGCATGGTTGTCGTTTTTGCATTCCCTTCACCCGATTTTATATCATTATACTTTCGTAACTCATCAATTTTCAGGCTCTTTTTATACTCCATTTCTTTTTTTTGCGTATCCGGATGATTTAAATTTCCGGTTTGCTGCAAACTTTCCTGAAGTTCTGTATGCATTTTCGTCGAGCCATCCGTATACGCAGAATTCGTTCCATGAGTCGCAGGTGCCGGATTATTTCCCGGTCCTTTGCTGCCACTTTCGCTTGTCGTTCCCGGAGCTCCTGTATTTTGGGATGGAGCGTTGTTTTTTCCAGGTTCGGGTGTACGCAATGGTATCGACTCCGTCTGTCTTTTCTTTTGCTCTGTCTGCTGTGGGTTATTTTCTTTATCTAAAGGTATTGTATCTTTCATACCGTCAATTTTTGATTGGACATATTTATTTTTGCCCTATAAAATGCAACTCCGGTTGTTGCACTTTTGGTGGCCTTTTTAGTTCTGGAAAATCAAATAAAACCGGACTGGCTTTATTATTTTGCTGAAATTGACATAAGAGTTCTTATGCAAACCCGGATCGTTTTATCGTCCCGGTAATGATGTCCTGAATGCGTAAATTATTGTTTTTGGCTCTTTATTTTTTTTTCAGTACTTTTTTATTTCGGAGTCAAAATTCACTTTTTTTTATTGCAATTAATAGTTTTTGAGAAGGACAATTCTGTAGTTGCGGTAGATCCTTTTTTAGGCATACAAAAAACACCCGATCGGGTTTTAAAATCCTATCGGGTGTTTTTTTTGGTTGTTGCAGTAGTAAAAGTGATTATTCGGGTTTCCCTATGGTTCCGGCAGTTTTATGGTAATACAAATGTAATAGTTCCATAAATGCTGCCTTTTTTAATGGTTTTACCAAATAATCATCGATAAAGTGATATTCGTTTATTTTTTCGATATCGGCAAGGCTTGTCGAAGAGCTCAGAATAAAAACGGGAATGTTTTTTACAAAATCCAATTCCAAACGGCATACTTCATCCATAAATTCCCAACCGGTCATTTGAGGCATATTAATGTCTACAAACAACATATCCGGCCAGGTTTCACTCTTTTTTTCATTCGACTGAAAATAATTGATGGCTTCAAGGCCATCTTCAAAACCGATGACCTCCGTGTGGACATCGGGAAACTTCTTTACCATCTTACTGAAGATAAAACGAAATATCGAATCATCGTCGATAATAGCAATACGTAAATTTGTCATATAAAGGGATATTTAGGGCTTACGCATCAGTTGAACTGGATATAAAAGGTACTTCCTTTATCCGGTTCGCTTTCCACATATATTCGTCCTCCCAATGACTCAATCTGATGTCTTGTCATAAAAAGCCCGATACCTTTACTGTCGTATCCGGTATGGAAGGTTTTCCTGAATTTGAATATATGTGCTCCATGTCTTTCGAGATCAATTCCTACCCCATTATCACTAACACTCAAGCAGCTTTTTCCTTCTTCTATATAGGATTTGATATAAATATGTGGTTTCCTACCCGGTATGGTGTATTTTAATGCATTACTGATCAAATTATGCATAATACTTTCCAGATAGATTCTCGAATAGGAAATCGAATTGACTTCAAAATTGGTTTCGATCACAGCACCTTTGGCATAGACTTCTGCTGAAAACTGCTGAATCGTCTTTTTATAGAGGCGTTCGAAATTACATTCTTCAAAAGGAAGCGATTTGCTACCTCTCACTTCGAGTATTTCAATGAGTTCCTCCATAATCGCAATAAGGCCGTCACTGGACGATTGCAGGAGTTGCAGGCATTCTTTTCTGTCGTTTTCATTTTCAGCATGTTCAATTTCGGCAACCAACATCTGGATATTTCCAGCCGGTCCTCTCAAATTGTGCGCTACAATTTGATTGAATTCTTCCAATTGCCGTAGTTTGGTTTCCAGATCGATTGTGGCAATCTCCAATTGTCGGTTATTGCGCTGTAATGTTTGTACATATTTACTGTACAAGGTGATATCCTGAACCTGAGCAATAAAAAAAACGGGCTCGCCTTGTTGGTTAAAAACAGTCGACATGGTGAGAAGGCACCAGATATAATGCCCTTCTTTATGGATATAGCGTTTCTTGATCGTAAAACTTTCGCTTTCGAGTGATTTTAGCTTTTTTATGTTTTCCTCAATAAGCAACAAATCGTCCGGGTGGGTATATTCGCAGCAACTCATCCGTGACATTTCAGACAGATCGTAACCCAGCATCTTGGTCAGGGTTTTATTAACGTCGATACAATGGCCATCGGTATCGACCAAAGCCATTCCTAATCCCGAATGCAGAAATGCCTGATTGAATTTTTGTTCGTTGATCCGAACCGCTTCCTCCGTTTTCTTTCGGTTCGTAATATCGGTAATAACTACCGCCGCTTTGTCTTTTGATGAATAAATGGGTCGTGCCTGCATTCTGTACCACAACCCGCTATTGACCTGAACGGGTGACTGGTAGTCCATACTGAGTGATTTATTTTTGCTTAGAGCATCTTTGATCAATGTTACAAAAGAACGCCCAAGTTCACCTGGAAACAGTGCTTCCAGATTTTTCCCCAAAAATAGTGACGGTTCGTAGAAAAGCTGATCTTTATCGTTAGTCCAGCAATTTAGGATTACTCCGGCGGCGCTTACTTCAAAAATCATATCGTCTATAGAAGCCAAAATCTCATCCAATTGATTTTTCCGTTTCTCTAATTTCTGACTTTTGGTTATAATTCCGGTCACATTAAAAAAACGGATCATAACATATTCCATGTCCGAAACCGTAATGAGCTGTGAACTAATCGACAACCAGGCAAGTGGCTTATCCGCTATGGTTACGCCCAGTATCTGATCTTCTATGGTTTTTCCGCCTTTTAACGTAATCGAAAACGGCAATTCTTTTTGGTCTAGTGGTGTTCTGTCTTCTGCATAAGAAAACCGAAACAATTCAAAACAACTTCTCCCCTGATACTTTTCATCGTTAAGACCAAAAGTAATCATGGCATTTTTATTTGCCCGAACAATGTTTCCTTCAAAATCTACAATAAATACACCTTCCTTTCCGATATTCTGCATACTGCTTAATATCGCATCGTTCCACATATTCTGAAGTTCTGCTGAATGCATATCTCTTTTTTTAATTAACAAACTACAAACAGTCCCGGTAAAATATTCCGAGTACTGTCATCGTTTTTATCGTATCCCTGTTCATTTAATGTAAAAGATTCAAATCTCCTGAATCAAGGCCGGATGCTTCTCCCGATAGGCGAAAGATACATTTTTAATTGCTTAAGACATTTGATCCTGTCAACTATTTCCGATAAACTTTCGAACATTTTGGGTATCAGTTGGCATTCCGAATGTGTTTTTTTTAATCGATCCGTTAAATTACCATCGATAGTAAAGTCCGCAATGATTCATTCTTACGCTACAATTTAACAATAAATTCCTGTTAATCAACATGCTATTCTTATTTTTTCAGGTCTTGATATTTTTAGGATAAATGGTTCTTTTTGCCATAACGAGATACAGAATTTATTCGTAAAATTGAGCCTTACCAAACCCAACATGAGAACTAGCGCTTCCCCTATAATCAGGCACCTCGAAAAATTATGGAGAAGTTACTCCGTTTTTATAAACCGGGGAACGCTTACCGGAAAGAAATATCCGAACCGAAATGAGATGTGGAAAGACCGTTTTTTTACACAAATCATAAAATTTGCAGTTCCAACCGGTATCATTGCACTGATCCCTAATGTGATTATCGAGTGCTACCACAGCAGTTATCTGACAGCCATAACTGATCTGTCGGCATTTACCTCCATAGTGATTGTAGTTTTGCATAAAAAACTGGACATCCGGGTTAAAAAACTTTTCGGTGTTATGGTAATGCTGACTTTCTCGATTATAAAAATCGTAACGCTGCATTCGCTAATGTTCGGAACGGTCTTTCTTCTATTGCTCAGCGTATTTGTTACGCTTTTGTTTTCAAAAAAAATGGCCTATTTGTCGGTTGCGGTCAATGCCGTAATCTGTCTCTCGTTTGGTATTGCCTTATATGAAGGATTTCCGGTAAATCGGCTTGAATTAATGAGCGACAACATTCCGGATCGATGGGTTTTATACTCCTTTAATTTTATATTTTCGAATCTGGTTATGGTAGCTGTTATTTTATATATCATCCGCGGTTTCGAAAAAACCATTTTAAAATCGGAAAGCCTCTATCAGAAACTCCGCCAGGAAGTTCAGGAAAAGATTAATCGGGAAAATCTATTGGAAGATGCCGTGACCCATTATAAAAGCCTGTTTATTTTTAATCCGCTACCGATGCTGATTTACGATCCGCAAAGCCTCCGGATGCAACATGTAAACAAAAGTGCGGTAGACTGCTACGGATATAGCATTAAGGAACTTCTCAATATGAAAATAACGGATCTTATACGCTGTGACGAAGCCGCTTTTCGAAACAAAATACGCCAGGATTACGTACACCAGCGGGACGAACATTATTGTAAGAATGGGGAGCGTATTCAAGTTGACATCAATGCCAGTAACATCCGACTTAACGGAACCTGGGTACGACTTGCTATTGTGAGAGACATTACTTCGGAAGCCGAATACATCACTGCCATTGAACAAAAGAATGAAAAACTCCGGGAAATTGCGCATCTGCAATCCCATGTTATCCGCAATCCGCTATCCCGGATTATGGGCATCACCGAACTGATCAAATCAGACCCTGTTGAAGGCCCCGAATTGGAAGAACTCCTCTTCTACCTCAACCATTCCGCTGAAGAACTCGATATAGTTGTGGCTCAAATTGTAAAACAAACCGAAATGGAAATAAGGACCTCATTAAACCTTAAAAACGGATTTAGCTAAGCAACGATTTCCTTTTATAATTGCCCAAAACAACACCGGGAAACAGGTATAATTAGCCTACAAAAAATTATAAATTTCCTTATATTGCTATCCCATAACGTACTGTAAAGTAACAGTCCGTTTTAAACAGATGAAACAGCTCAAAACAGGACAGTTTTTCGGAGAAACCAACAGTCGCCTTGAATGGGGAGGTCTTGTGGTTACCGATACCGAATATACACACGAAAAAGTAGACTGGCATTATCACGAAAAACCCTATTTTACATTTATCATTCAGGGAAAAGTTCTCGAAGGCAACCGGAAAGAAATCTATGAATGCACTGCGGGTTCCCTGCTTTTTCATAATTGGGACGATGCTCATTACAACCTCAAACCACCTGGATTTACCCGTGGATTTCATATTGAAATAGCACAGCACTGGCTGGATCGATTCGATTTGTCGCTCGACTGTCTACAGGGAAGCTTTGCCGTAAAAAATCCGGAGATAAAACTTTTGTTTTATAAGCTTTTTAATGAAAGTAGGCTACACGACACAACCAGTCATTTGGCCACAGACATACTTCTCGTTGAAGTATTGGAAAACATAAAAGGCGCAAATAAAACCAATGCTGTTTCGCGTCCGGATTGGATAAAACCACTACAGGAAATACTTTACGAAGATACCCTCCAAGACCTTTCCCTTTCGGAACTATCCGCGCTATTAGGGATACATCCGGTTCATATTTCCCGTTATTTCCCTAAGTATTTTGGCTGTTCCCTTGGTACCTATATCCGCAAACTAAAAGTGGAAAAATCGCTTGCCTTACTACCGGACAAATACAAATCACTTACGGACATTGCTTTGGATTCCGGCTTTTCCGATCAAAGTCATTTTATCCGCTGTTTTAAAGAAAACATGGGAATAACACCGTTGGCTTTCCGCAAACGAATGCACTTCTGATGTTAATTTCATGCTATTTTCAAAAAAAACGATTCCTTATTTTTACATCATCAAATCAAAAAACAAACTCAGGATGAAAGCATACTTTTGGTGTATGATCACTATTTTAGGATTATCGTTTAGCGTCACGGCACAACACAACATTACCAACCCCGAAATAAATACCAATCCCCTATACCAAAAGAACATTGGAAAGATTGTTTTCCTCTCCAAATCCATTCCATCGGAACAACTAACAGAATCCGATTTTCTGGAATCGTTTCAGAATAGCGACGGAAATGATTTATACCTCCGTGTTTTTATGGACAATTCGCTGGTTAATTTTCTACATACAATAAACACAAATCTAACCGTTGACGAATTAGTTCAAAGTGGAAATTTCCAGTTTTCGTTTTATGCCGACGACAAACTACTTTATACCGAAAACCTGAATACCGGTGCGGGAACACTTCAAAGTAAAACCAAAGGAACCACGTTTCAGATTCCGCTTATCAGCAAATCGGGTGAAGATTCCTGGGGACGATTTTTATGGTCACGCTTCTTTTTTAACGGTGGTGGCGAAGATGCTTTCTTTTCTGGAAAACACAAACTTACGATCGAGATACGCCCGTATCTGAAATCCGGTACAACTATCAAAACCGGTACATTAATCGCAAAGGGAAGTCTTATCGTAACGGCTCCGATAGTTTCATTATCTGAAAATCAGATTGCTATTCAGAAAATCGCCCCAAAAAGTGACTGGCCACAGGCAACCGCTACCTACGACACTACTACGATCCGCCTTTTAAACCAAAAAATTCAGGAAAAACGTTTTAAAGACATCACCAGTATTGTCGTAATCCAAAACGGAAAATTAATACTTGAAGAATATTTTAACGGTAGCGATCGCAACACCCTTCACAACACCCGATCGATTGGAAAATCCTTTGCTTCCACCCTTATGGGAATCGCCATACGGGACGGTTATATTAAAAACGAGAAGCAAACCCTCAATCAGTTTTACAAGCTAAAAGACTTTGCGCACTATTCTATTTCAAAAGAAAACGTCACCTTAAAAAGTTTACTTACGATGAGTTCCGGTTTTGACGGATCGGATCAGAATCCGGATTCACCGGGTAACGAAGAAAATATGTATCCGACAGACAATTGGGTTAAATTCGGATTAGACCTTCCGATGGACTCCGAAAAACAAATCGGGAAAAATTGGGATTATTTTACAGCCGGAGTAGTCCTTTTGGGCGATATTCTAAACCAACGGGTGCCTAAAGGACTGGAATCCTACGCTGCGACCAAACTATTCAATCCGCTGGGAATTAAAAGCTACCAATGGCAATACACGCCTCAAAACGTAGCCAATACGGCTGGCGGCTTACAATTGCGAACGTTGGATTTGGCACGCTACGGACAATTATATGCCAACAAAGGTTTGTGGAACGGAAAACAACTGCTTCCAAAAGAATGGGTTGAAAAAAGTTTTACCAATTATTTCCCGGAAGATCCCAACACACCGGGATACGGTTATCTGTTCTGGAAAGAAAGCTTTACGATAAAAGGGAAAGATTATGAAGCCTTTGCCTGTAGTGGAAACGGCGGTAATAAAGTCTATATTTTTCAAAACGTCCCTCTTGTGATTGTTATCACAGCCACAGCCTACAACAAACCTTACGCTCATCCACAGGTACGCCGGATGATGCAGGAATTCCTGTTACCAGCCATGATCGCACAATAATAGCCATCGTATAAAATCAATCGATGAAAAAAGTAATTATCATAGGAGCCACATCAGGAATCGGAAAACAACTCGCCCTACTTTTTGCCGCAAACGATTATAAAATTGGGATTACCGGACGAAGAACAGCATTATTAAACGACCTGAAAATACAACATCCCGAAGCCTTTGAAATCGCAGCCATGGATATTACACAAACGGATAACCTTTGTGAACAATTGGAAGTGCTCACCAACCAACTCGGTGGTCTTGATTTATTGGTACTCAGTTCCGGAACCGGTGAGTTGAATCCCGAATTGGATTTCGCTTTGGGACACCACACGATTATGACCAATACCATCGGTTTTACCCAAATCGCAGATTGGGCATTTCGGTATTTCGAAAAACAACAATCGGGACATCTGGCGGTCATCACGTCTATAGCCGGATTACGGGGAAGTTCTCTTGCTCCGGCTTATAATGCTTCAAAAGCATATCAGATAAACTATCTGGAAGGCTTACGCCAAAAAGCCAACAAAAGCAAACATAAAATTAGTATCACAGACATCCGACCGGGCTTTGTGGATACTGCCATGGCCAAAGGCGACGGTCAGTTTTGGGTTTCCAGTCCCGAAAAAGCCGCAAAACAAATCTATAGTGCGATAAATCGAAAAAAAGAGGTGGTTTATATCACAAAAAGATGGCGCCTAATCGCAATACTGCTAAAAGCACTACCGCGAAGTCTTTATAAAAAGATGTGATTATTGATTGTATATTCAGGACTTTATATGGTAATTCCATTTGGAAAATCTTCTATAAAAAGTCCTGAAATATTGATTAATCTTCTAGTGGAAAGGAAATTCCAATTGCAGCTGCACCCGAAGTTTGCCTTACCGATTCATGGTAATAATACGCAAATTTTACTTCGACATTATGCTTACGCCCTAATGCCAATCCTAATGAAAAAGGAACGTGCATTAGTAATCCGTTTTTACGGTAATAATCCTCTTTGGTATACGTATAAAAAGAACCCACAGACACACCTACTCCAACTTCAATAAAAGGTGCTACATAAGGAATGGGTGCTGCAAGCCGAATCTTTGTTCCCAATAAAGCAGCATTGGCTTTAAGGCTATATACTTCCTGATTCGCATCTTTTTCTTCCGACTCGGCCGAAGCAATTACCACTCCGGCATAAGGAATCACTCCAAACCAGCTCCGCGGACACCAAACATATTCACCCTGAGCATAAAATCCCGTACCATTCATACTAGTCTCTGTATCGTATGGCGATACGATACCAAGTCCTACAGAAGCATTAATAAATTCCCCTTTATTGGGTTGTGCAAATACCGGATGCAATACCACTCCGGAAAATAAAAAAAGACTAATCGCAAAATACAATCGTTTCATTACTGGCTTAAAATTTTAGCCGGCAAACTTAAATATATTTAAAGAATTATCGGAAAAATTATCCGTAAAAGACTACTATTATCTATCGATAGTCCATAAAATACTGTTGTGTACCGTATCAACATTATAAATATGAATTACGTTACTTAAAAAAACACCGAGCAGTCGTTTTGATTGGGTGTCACTCTGGCTTACGGTTGATTCTGTTTGCGTTTAGCGATAGCTACAAAACCGGCAATAAAAAAAGCAAGAAGATCATCTACGGATGGTCTTTTGTTATACCAAGTCAATTTAAAAACAGGTAATTACATCCTAACCTGGTTCTGAAAAAAAATGATCCTTTGTTCTGCATATACTATACTGTTTTAAACAGTAGTCTGAATCCAATAACTTATAAATTTAATACACCCAAATATGAACGATCAAACAGAACTTACAGTAACAGAGACAAGCATAGCGGAATGGATCGAAGCGAATCTTTCGGCTCCTTCAATGCTAAAAGCACAAGCTTCGGGAACCGAACGAGCGTGTTGTAAAGCCCTTTTCCTAGGATCGGATGATAGTGATCCGAACGCTTCCGGAACAGAAATATTTAGCAATCCTAAAAATCTTCCGGTAGCCGTTGCAACGATTCTAAAACTGATTCAAACGAGATCCGATTTTTACCCGGATACTCAAAATGCCAATGCTTTATTCAAAGCTATCGAACCTTACTCGCACCACTTATACACGGCACCTTTTTTGAACCTAATGGACGGTAACTCCATTCAGAAAGATTTTGTCAATAAAAACTATCAAAAAATTATTGATGATTTTATGACACTCTTTTCGGATTATAGTAATGAGGATAAAATAAAAATCCGGAATTCTGTCCGGGAACTGATTCAGACGCAATCGTTCAATGCCGAAACGAATACGTATAAAAACAAATTCGTATTAATAATAATCCGGAATAAAACCAACCAGAATGCCGACATCTGTTTTTACAGTACTTCTTTTGATATGGAAATCAGTGCAGGTCAACCTCATATAAAAGGAAATCAGGATTATACTTTAGCTTATACTATTTATAATCTGCCAACCAGTAACTTACAACGAGTTGCACAACCTCTATCCAGACTTCCAAAAACTACTGTAAACGAATGGATTAAAAGTAATTCTTCTCCTAAAAATACCGCAATAAGTCTTTGTTTTTAATTTTTAAAATCAGAATTATAACAATTTTCACGATACTATTGTCCGGATTTTCCCAATATAAAATCCGGACAATAATCGTATCAAATAAAAACTTGTTTTTTCTCTATTAAGGGATATATTTGTAAAAAACGACATTACTATGACAGTCCTGGAACAACTCAAAAAAATAAACTGGCTACGAATATTATTATTCTACGGAATTATACTGGTGGGCACTTATTTTGCGCGAAAACTTCCGAACGTATTGAACCTGATTCTAACCCGTATTACCGACATTCCTTTTACTTTTAATTACAATCATGGAATTGTCACCCTGCTAACGGCTTTGTTATTTTATAAATTTAGCGGCGTAAAGCAGGAAATCACCCTATTGGGAAACCATAAAATCAAAAGTCTGCTATTTCCATTTATATTATTACTATGCTATGCCGGATTTGGAATTAGTAATAGTAACGGTATCGACAAACATATATGGGCTTTATTAATTTGTTCGTTTGCGCTTGTTTACAACCTGATGGAAGAATATGCCTGGCGTGGTTACCTGATCGAAAGTCTGGGAAATATGCATTATGTTTTAAAAAGTCTTATTTCGGGTATATTTTGGGCAATATGGCATCTCTTAATTTTTAATAATTTTGATCAGTATGGCGGATTTTGGATTTTTCTGGCTTTCTGTATTGTTTTTGCTTTTATACTGACATTTGCCGTTAGGCGCACCCAATCGATACTGGTTGCCGCGACCCTACATGCTTTTATTATTCAGACCAATATGGCCGCTGTGATCTGCTTTGTTACCTTTATGCTGTTGTTAATTACCTGGAACAAAACTTTTAAACGTACAACCTAAACACTAATAATTCCACTCCACATATACCGGTTTGATCATCCAGGGATATTTAATTATTGAAAAAGAAAAAGAAGCTCTATTAATCAGTATGTCATAGGCTCTTTTTTCAACCTTTAACTCCCAACGTTCGCTTTTATCGGTTAGCATTCCATCTCGAATCAGCCAATTTCCGCGGAAACCGGCAATCGAACTCGAACCGATAGCGGGCCAATAATTGATCATAGTCTTAAGCAATCCATTCATAAGCTGCTCCTCCTGATCGGTTACTTCAATCGTTTGTGTTATAACGGTATCCGGAGCAATACCACAAAGTATTTTATTTAAAGACAACTGATGATCATCAGCATTTTGACGGCCGGTTGCCAGATAGTTGAGATAAAGTACCGCTTTTTCGCGATTTTCTTCCGAGGTAAACGCCTTATTTTTGATAAGTCCTAATCGATCTAAAAGCATCGGAAAATAGGCATTTATTAAAACCATTCCGGCATTATTTGTAGGTAATGTAGTTGTTGACATTATGTTTTAATTTTAGGGGTCAAAAGTTTTCAAAAGTAGTAGCAACCATTCGCGTATCGTTACGTAAAATCACCTGTTTTGATGGTGCTATCCGATCGCAATCCGACACAATCAATATATTGTGAATGGAATCCTTTTACCGATAAAACCTTCCGTTGGTTTCTATTTTTCAAGGTCTAAAAAATAAAAGTGGCAAAGGACATTTCGAGTCCTTTACCACTTTTCGGCGGGAATAATTCCCAATAAAAATCAATCAAAAAAACAAACTTATTTTTCCATCCCCATGTATTTTTTATTGTTTTTTAACTGATTATTCGACACCACCGCCCAAAGCGCGATACAGGTCGGTTATAGCATTGTATTTTTCCAGATGAATCGCAATCGTTTCCAGATCATTTTGCAATTTGTTATTCTGTGCCGTAATCACTTCCAGGTAATTGGCCATCCCATTTGCATACAACTTCAGCGCATCGTTTGTTGCTTTATTCAGCGCAATTCCTTTTTCTTCCACCAATAACAATCGTTGCGACGCTCCCTTTGATCTTGCCATCGCATCGGAAACTTCGCCTACCGCCTGAAGCACCGTTTGCTTAAACTGAATCGCTGTTTTTTCCTGTTCGATCAGTGCGGTTTTATAGGCCGTTCGCAGCATTTTTTTCTGAAACAACGGTTGTGTAAGATTCGCCGCTATATTTTTGGTAAACGATCCCGGTAAGTCAAACCAATCTTTAAATTGCATCGCATTGGTACCTATTTGCGGCGCAAGACTCAAACTGGGATACATCGCAGCGTTGGCAAGACCTGCTTTGGCATTACTGACCATCACGGCATATTCGGCTGCTTTTACATCCGGTCTCCGACTTAACAAAGCGGCCGGAACTCCGGTTGTTGCAAGCTCTTCCGGAATAGCCTTTTTCAGACTTTCCGCTCTGGCAATACTATCCGGATAGGAACCGCATATGATACTCAGGGCATTTTCCTGTACGGCGATTTGCTGCATTGCTAACGGCAGTAACATTTCGGCCGTTTTCTTTTGTGCTTCGGCTTGTTGTACGGCCAGAGAATTAATTTGTCCCGCGTCATATTGCAATTGCATAATCTGTAACGTACGATCGCTCAATTCTATATTCGATCTTGCGATCTTTATCTGTTCGTCCAAAGCCAACAAATTATAATAGGCCTGAGCCACCTGAACGATGATTCGGGTTTTTAAAGCCGATACGTTTTCCCGCTGTGCGAAATAATCGGCCCGGGTTGCGGCTTTCATCATCGAAGTTTTCCCCCAGATATCCATTTCCCAGTTCAGACGTAAGCCGGACGTGTAATCGTCGATATATGGCGTACTTACAAACTGTCCCATCAGCGAGCCGTTCATACTGTTTTTAGACTGCCAGGTACGGTTGGCACTTCCGCTTAACTCAAGTGTAGGCAACCATTCCAGTTTTGCTTGTTTAAAAGCCAGATCCAGTTGTTCGACGCTTTTTAAAGCAACCGCTATTTCATTGTTTTTTTGTAAGGCATTCTCGATCAGAGTGATCAATTGTTTATCCTTAAAAAATGTTCTCCACGGTAACTGAATCGTATCGGCGGTGAGTTGTAATTCCGTCCGGTATTTTTCTGGCAGGTCGAGTGCCGGCTGTTTGTATTTTTTTCCAACCACACAAGACGAAACCAGTAGTAGCATCAGAAATCCCGGAACCAGTTTTTTTATAATCAATGATTGTGTCATTTTTCTTTTTATTTAATTGTATCGAAACCCTGTTTTTGTCCGGAGAGTTTTTCCTGCAGATATTGAAACAGCATATATAATAATGGGATCACAAAAACACCCAAAGCCACTCCGCTTAACATTCCCATCGCCGCACTTGTACTGATGGAGCGGTTTCCGGTAGCCGTACCACCGGTAGCCAACATTAGCGGTATCATCCCCACAATAAATGCCAACGAGGTCATAATAATAGGCCGTAGTCGGGCACGGGCTCCTTCAAAAGCCGATTCTTTAATGGACAACCCGCTTCTTCTGCGTTGTACGGCAAACTCCACGATAAGAATTGCATTTTTAGCCAGTAATCCGATAAGCATAATAAGTCCAACCTGGACATAAATATTATTATCCAGTCCGATTGCTTTAATTCCCAAATAGGCTCCCAAAATACCGGTTGGGATCGATAACAACACCGCCAACGGTAACAGGTAACTCTCATATTGTGCCGCCAGAAGGAAATAAACAAACAACAAACAAAGTCCTAAAATCATCATGGTTTGGTTACCGGCTTCATTTTCTTCCAAACTTAAACCGGTCCATTCGTAGCTGTAATCCGAAGGCAAGTTATCGAGTACATGTTCCATACGGGTCATTAATTCTCCGTTACTCACACCCGGCATGGCATTGACGTTAATCGTTACGGCATTGTAAAGATTATAGCGACTCACCGATTCCGGTCCGTAGACTTTTTCCAGTGTTACCATCGTTTTTACCGGTACCATTTGCCCCTGATTGTTGCGGACAAAAATCTCATTAAAAGCCTGTTCATCCATTCGGAATACACCGTCGGCTTTGATATTGACGCGGTAAAACTTTCCAAATCGGGAGAAATTCAGTGACTGATCTCCGGAAAAATACGACTGGATTACATTAAGCATACCGCTTACACTAACACCCAGTTGTTTGGCTTTATCTTCGTCTACATTCAATTCCAACTGCGGATAATCCGCGCGAAACGTAGTATAGGCAAACTGAACCCCGGGAACCTGCATCAACTGCCCGATCACCTCATCGGTCTTGCTTTTTAAAGCCTCCGGTCCTCTGGCCATTCGATCCTGAAGTACAATTTCGGCTCCACTTGTCATTCCATAACCATCTACCGGCGGCAATCGCATGGCCATTAGCGAACCTTCTTTTATATGACTCAGCTTTTCATTGACTATGCCCATTAATGCATCGATATCCTTAACGGCTCCGCGTTGTTCGGTTGGTTTAAACTTTACAAAACCCACCCCGTAAGACGGTCCGGAACTATTACTTAATATATTAAATCCTGTAATGGCGGTATTGTCTTCTACGGCTTCCACTTGCGAAAGCAACGTATCGATTTTTTTCATCACTTCGGTTGTAGGCCCGAGTGCCGTACCCGGTGGCATGGCAAGCGAATACATAAACATTCCGTCGTCTTCCATTGGAACAAAACTTTTGGGCGTACTCGTAATGGACCAGGTTGCGACAACAAACAGTGCAATAATAGAACCCGCGGCCAACCATTTTCTTGCAGCCAAAAAGCTAATCGTTTTAATATAGCGTCCGGTTAGATTCGAAAATCCTGCATTAAAGGCGGTAAAGAACCGTTTTCCAAATCCGTCTTTTTTAGGTACTTCTTCTCCTTCGTGTTGTCCCGCATGGGTATTTTTTAATAAAAGTGCACAAAGTGCCGGAGTCAATGTTAAGGCATTTACAGCCGAAATAATAATGGCTATCGCCAGCGTATAGGCGAACTGTTTATAGAAAATCCCAGCCGATCCCTGCATAAATCCAATTGGAATAAATACAGCCGACATCACAAGGGTAATCGAAATAACGGCACCGGTAATTTCGCTCATTGCGCTATGTGTAGCCTCTCTTCCGGTCATGGAACTTCCTTCCATCTTACTATGGACCGCTTCTACAACAACAATGGCATCATCGACCACAATACCAATGGCCAATACCAACGCAAAAAGGGTCAGTACATTAATCGTAAAACCAAAGATCAACAGGAAGAAAAAAGTACCTACAATCGCTACCGGAACCGCAATGGCCGGTATTAATGTGGAACGAAAATCCTGCAGGAAAAGAAATACAACCACAAAAACCAGTAAAAAAGCCTCTATTAAAGTCGATTTTACCTGACCCGTAGCGGCATCCAGCTTTTCTTTGGTACTAACCAGTTTGGCGTATTTAATACCCGGTGGAAACGACTTGGACAGTTTTTCCAATTCTTTATCAATACCGATTTCGATGGCATTTGCGTTCGATCCTGTGGTTTGAATTATCGCAATCGTTACGGCATTTCGGCTGTTTGAGGTATTATTCCCGCCATAGGATATGGAACCGAATTCGACACGGGCTATATCTTTAAGGCGTATCAGGTTTGTTCCGTTATTTTTAACAACGATATTGTCATAATCGTCCGGGACGTTTTTCTTTCCTTTATAACGCATCACATATTCCAGCACGGCATCGGATTCTTCTCCCAGTTTTCCGGGAGCCGATTCGAGACTTTGGTCGGCAATGGCAGCCGTTACATCGGCAGGTTCCAATCCGTATCCGGCCATTTTACGCGGATCCAGCCAAACCCGCATGGAATATTCCTTACTTCCGAATATCTGGGTTTGTCCCACTCCCGGAACCCTTTTCATTTGCGGAATCAGATTGATATTCGCATAGTTTTGTAAAAAGGTTTCGTCGTATTTTTCATTGTCTTCCGTATACAGGTTGAAAATCATGATCATACTATTCTGCTGTTTGGAAGTGGTCAATCCCATTCGCACTACTTCGGCAGGTAAAATCGGTGTCGCCTGTTGTACGCGATTTTGAACATTTACAGCCGCCTGATCGGGATTTGTCCCTTGTTTAAAGACAATGGAAATCGAAAAACTTCCGTCGTTACTGGCAGTCGATTTAATATACTGCATGTCTTCCACTCCATTGATTTGTTCTTCCAGCGGCGTTACTACCGAACGGATTACCGTTTGGCTGTTACCGCCCGGATAGGAACCGGAAACCGAAACGGTTGGTGGCGAAATATCCGGAAATCGCGTCACCGAAAGTCGCGTAAGTCCCATGACCCCTAATATGACGATAACAATGGAAATTACCGTGGCAAGTACCGGTCTGTCTATTATTTTTTGTAACATGATCTATTTTTTATTATCCGATTGTTGCGTCGTGTTGCTTGTTTTTATGATTTTAGGGATAACTGCCATCCCTTCTGTTAAGGCATCAATCCGGTTGATGGCAATTTTATCGCCCGTTTGTACTCCCGATTTTACCAAAAAGGAGTCACTGGAATTACCCGAAATTTGAATGGGTAGCATTACAACCTTATTACTGTCGGCCAGTTTGAATACAAAAAACTTATCCTGTATATCTTTTACACTGGTACGGGGAATCTGTATCACACTGTTTTTTGTATGATCAATAACAACACGCCCTGTTCCGCCGGAACGCAAGAGTTTATCCGGATTGACAAACAGGGCTTTCATAGGCATACTACCGGTTGTACGGTCGATATTACCACTGGCGGTTTCCAGTTTTCCTTTGTGTTCGTAAGTTGAGCCATCCGCCAGTATCAGGCTAACGCTTTCCTTTGGATGTGTCTCTTTTTTATAGGCGATATAATCGGATTCACTCATCGAAAAGTAGACACTAACGGTATTGATTTCCGACAAGGTGGTTAATGGTGTCGCATCAGCCGGTGTAACCAGGTTTCCGATACGGTTTGGAATCCGGCCTATAAAACCGCTTACCGGCGCTTTGATCAATGTAAAATCGGCATTAATTTTTGAGGAACCCAAAGTAGCTTTCGCCTGCGCCACCTGAGCTGTCGCGGCACTATATCGGGCCTGTGCTTCTTTAAGCTGTATATCCGAAACCACTTTTCCGTCAACCAACGGTTTTAGTTTTTCCAATTCAATTTTGGCCGATGCCTGAGCTGCCACTGCCGCTTTAAGTCCGGCATCGCTATTAGCAACCTGTTCCTGAAACACCTCGTCTTTTATTCGGAATAAACGCTGTCCTTTTTCTACATAATCGCCTTCTTTAACGTAAACCGTTTCAAGATAACCGGTTACCTGTGCTTTTATATCAACGTTTACACTTCCTTCTATACTTCCGGGATAGGTATTGGTAACGTTTGCTTCTCCGGCCGTTAACCGGATAAAATCGGTTTCCAGCGGCCCCATTTCGCCCATACCTTCTTCTCCTTTTCCACCACAGGATGCCATAAATAGTAGCACTGAAAAAAGGGAGACAACCTTTCCGGTTGGAAGCCATTTTGTTATTTGTTTTTTCATATTGTATCGAAATTATTTTGAGAATTTGATACAAAGAAAAACCGGTTCTAAAGAAGATTCTTTTTTATTTAAACGAAGCGGAAAAATTTGCCGGTGAACCGTTTTTAAAGGGAATTGAATCGAATGCCAGTTTTTTGAAAAAGGCAATTCAGCGGACTATACGGATCGTTTCGAGTTTGTATAGCCGAATGGTTTGGAGGTTATTCTTTTATTTTTGGATCCATTAGTAATCCATCCAGTTTTTAAATTGTGGCGCTTTTTCGCGACTGATAATTACTTCCCGATCGGGGTATTTTTTAAGGACAATTTTTAGTTTTCCGTTAAAATAGTTTTGTACCAGTGCCACCGAATCCATATTGATAATATACTGTCGGTTGGCTCTAAAAAAGTGTTTTGGATCCAACTGCTGTTCCAATTTTTCCAGGGGTTGTGTTACGATTTCAAAATCACCGTTAAAAAGATGGGCCTGTGTTGTATTCAGTTCCGAAAAAAAGAAGGCAACCTCGCTCACCATTACGGTTTTATAGCCATCACGGTAGGGCAACAGGAAACGGTTTCGGAATTCCTTTGGTTGTATTTGAGTGAGCAGATTTTCGATGATTGGATTTAACGTCTGTACTTCTTGAATATGTAGTTCATAGCTGTTTAAGGCGGTTTCCAATTCCTCTTTTTCAATCGGTTTTAACAGATAATCGATGCTATTATATTTAAATGCCCGTACCGCATATTCATCGTAGGCCGTTGTAAAAATTACCGGACATTTAACTTCGATATGATTAAATATTTCGAAACTTAATCCGTCTGCCAGGCGTACATCCATCATGATAATATCCGGTTTTTCATGCAATGCCAACCAGGCTACCGATTCTTTTACACTGTCCAGAATCGCCAGAATTTCCGCATCGGGTCGTATGTCCAGTAATAACCTTTTTAACCGATCCGCATTTGGTTTTTCATCTTCGATGATTACTATTTTTTTAATTTTCATGGGAGTAAGGGTACTTTAACGGTGAATACAAACGTATCTTCTTCCACAATCGGCTTTTTAGCGGATAACAAAGAATAACGACTCAGGATATTTGCAAGCCCTATACCGGCAGAATCGGCTTTGGAAACCAGCGGTAACAAGGTATTGGAAACCGTCAGGTACTCTGCATCGGATTGTATCGTTATTTCCAGTGGTCGGTCTTTGGTTGTCCGATTGTGTTTTAACGCATTTTCGATCAGTAACTGCAATGTCAGCGGCGGAATTTGCAATCTTAGATGTTCCTGACTTACGATTATTTCAAAAGTCACACCTTGTCCCATTCTCTTTTCGATCAGGAACAGATAGGCATTCAGAAATTTTAATTCTTCTCCAAGTGGAATGAGTTTTTTCCGGGAATTTACCAGTAAATAGCGGTATACTTTGGCCAGATTTTCGGCATATTCATATCCCAATTGCTGGTTTTCGAGGATAAGCTCCGAAAGCACGCTGAGATTATTAAACACAAAATGAGGGTCCAATTGTAATTTAAGTGCCTGTAGTTCGGCTTCGGCAGCAGCTTGTTTGTGTTCGGCGGCTTTAATTTTATGTGCCACCGCATCCATTGCTGTTATTTTCCAATTGGTAATCAGAAAATTACCCGTGTTTATAGCACTGATCATTAATGCTGTCAACACCGTCGCGATTATCCATTGCCAATATCCTTTAACTTCACTTATGGTTGCTTCGACGTCGTTTTCTTCCAGTATGAATACGAAAATAAAATGGGTAATCAACGTCACTAACAATACGCCGATAATCTGTACAAAACTTTGTACAACAAGTCTTTTTATAGGATCGACTGTCCAGGGCATTTTCCGGTTAAACCAGCGGTCGAGAAACAAACTAAGCTCCGAAATAACGGCACAGAAAATAATGGAAACTACAAATTCTTCTACAATGTCTGAAAGCGACCTTGTAAAAAAATCGGTCCAATACGACGAATACGGATCCATCATATAGGAAATCAGATACGATCCTATAAAAGCAAATAGGATTAGTAACGCTCTTTTTCCTTTACTGGTGATCATGGTTCTGTCTGATTTGACGCTTCGATTGCAAAGATAACAAATACGACACCGTCATGAATACATTATAACTATCGTGCATACAGTACTCTCGTTTTTTGAATGCAAGGTACATCTTGGTCTGTGCGGATTATACGCTTTATAGGTAAAGCGTATAAAAAAGCCTTTGAAACGACAAAACGCTATTGGTGAAAAGGAAAACCAATTCCTATTTTATCGTAGCAGAAAAGATTCCATACCAAACGAACGCTAAGTCTTCTTGTAAAAATGCCCGTTTGTTTACAGGCGTGCACCTCTTTTCTAAAAGCCCTATAACAGGTAAAAATACCTACTATGGGGCTGAAGTTTATCTATAATTTGCTGTCGCAAAAAAATATTATTTCAATAAAACCTACTAAAAACAAAGACTTAATGATCTGATAGAACCTTAAATATCTTTAAAAAAGACCTTAAAACTATTGATTTTTAAACTTTTGAACCTCAAAATTGAACCCAAACAAAGTACATTATGAAGACAATCGAGTATGAACTAAAAGAAGAACAAATCGACAAAATTTTGGCCGATTTAAAAAATGCCTCCGACAACACGGTAAGTTTAGCTCCAAAAGAAGAATTTAAAACCCAGCAAACTATTGCTACAAGTGCTGTCGCAATCTTAGACATTGCAACGGCTGCAATTTCGGCTCAACCTACCTTTACCGATTTAAAGGGCGTTCCGGAGCTAAAAAAGCACCAGGAATCCAGTAAGGAAGATGCTAAAAAATGGCGTACAACGGTTAGACCTACGCTATTTAAAGTAAATGATGCGATTATTAATTTCGGAACCGAATTCGATTCCCTTTACAATCCGTTATACGATTTTGCCGGTGAGTTAAACAATCCGGACAAATGTAAACAGGCACAATTAAATCTGATTCAGGGTTTAAAAGCGCTTCAAAAAGTAATCAAAAAACAAAAAGAAAAAGTTGAAGACGCTTCGAAACAAATCAAGGATTTACAAAATTCAATGCTTGAAAACGAAGCAAATCTGAAAAAAGATTATATCCTTATCGAAGCCAAATATACCGGTGATAAAGGTAAACTGGAAGACCTTAAAAAACTGGTAACCAACTACGAAAGCACCATGAACAAGGATCTGGCCATTATTGGAGCCGGAGCCGGAGGCGTTGTCGTAGGAGTACTTACCGTTGCGGTAGGTGTCGCCATGTGGATCGAATCGGCCGGAGGAAGTACACCGGTCATCCTTATTGGTATCGGAATTATTGCCGCCGGAACAACCGCCGCGGTAATTGGTATTGTCGATTATAATAAATCATCCGAGAGAAAAGCATCAGCCTTACAGGAAATCTCTCTTATTAATTCGGAAATCGCAGTGGTAACGGCGCTAAAAGGATCCGTTACAACTTTGATCAACCAATTAAACATTGCGAGTTCAGCCTTGGATAAATTATCGGGTGCCTGGGATCAATTGGATCGGGATTATGAAAACGTCATTGATTCATTGATCAATACACAAGGGCATGCCGAAGATACCGAACCTTTAGCTTTTGTCGTTCAGGCAAACCTTAGAACTTCGAAAGTACAATGGGAAACCCTTCAGAAAGACGCCAAAACGATCAAACAAAATCTTCTTGCTCCTATGCAGGTTGATAATTCTGCCGTAAACAATTCGGATGGAAAAACACCTTCCTTCCCTAATGTTCCAAAGGAATTACCCAAAACAGCAGGCCGGGGGATAAACATGCAAAAAATGACATTGGCAGCGCCGGCCCTTACGCTGGCTAAATCTCCTGCCAATTCTCTTAGCTCAGATACGGTTATAAGCAACAGCGGTTACCGTCCCTGGATAGAGAATACCGCACAGACCTTACTCGCATTTCAAAGTGACTTGTCGGGTTTAACCGGCGGAAAAGCGTCTCCAAAAGAAATTCTGGAAGCTAAAGAAAATTTAATTCGGGTGTCTAATCCGGCTTTTGAAGCCACAGAATCTTTTTTGGCGGTAAATGAATTACTGTCTCAAAAAGCAAGCGTCCTTCGTGAAATCGCCAGACTGGACGATGATCATATTCTTGATGCGACGTATGCTACGTTACCCGATCTGATGCAACTTGTTCAAAAAGGCACAACAACAGGTCAAATAGCAGCAGAACGCGTTTATAAATTGGATGAAGCGATCGATACTATAGACGGAGCCTTGAACAAATGGCTTCTAAGTATGAAGGCCTCGCATACCGCCGACAGTCAGAAATTACAGGATGCCATTCGATTACGAAATAAGGCTCAGTCCGATAAAGACGCGATTAAAAATGACTTTTGGTTTTGTTTGTTGGGCGTTGCTGTTTGTGCTGTAGTAGCCATCGAAGTTGCTATCCGGGTAAGTAATGCTCAGTCGGAAATCGATGCTTTTACCAATAAGATTGCCGCCGATGATGCGCAACTCCGCCAGTTAATGAACAGCATTAACAAGACGACAGCCCTTACCCTAAATGCGGCGGCTCTGGGGAAAAGTATCGACGGTGGATTAAAAGCCATTCAGGTTATCCTGTCCACAATTGAATCCATTCAGAATACGTCCAGTACAACACCGTTTATTGTCCGCGCGCATATCAATGCCCTTGCCAGTCAGCTTGAAGGTGTGTCTACAGTACGTCTTCAAAAAAGCTCGCAATTGCTTTTTGCCCGAATTAATGAAACCGTAACCGAAGAACACAGTATTAGCCTTTGTTTGCAAAACCTGTTTTCTAAGGCGATTTTAATTCAGAACTCCGCGCAGCTGATCAACAAACAACCAAAACTGGTTTATGTAGAAAATCTTTTAAAACAGGATCAGGCCATTTTACGAAGCCATACAATGGAATGGACCATGAGTGTGTCGAACAACGTATTAAGTCAGTTATCCGCACTACGGGCCATTGGGAACAGCATTGAAATTTTAGGCGATGATGTACTCTCGTTTATCCAAAAAGGTGATGCTAAAAACGCAGAAGCAGGAATAGAAGCGCTAAAAGATTCGTTTGTACCGTATATTGGCAGTGCTAATAAAGAAGGACGCCTATTTAGAGATAAAATTGCGCTTCAGTTGTTTCATAACAATATCAAAAATGATCAGGCTGCCTTTACATTCGTCGAAAGTGTGATCAAAAATGATCTGAAAGGCGACGATGGCGAACTACTTCAAATGGAACTTCGCGAAGAGAGTTACACCCTTGCTATTAATCAGCAAATGGAAGAGATTGTAAACAACTCAACCCGAATGGTAACCGAATATTTAGCCTATGGTGTTATTATGGCGCTTACCGTTGCAGCTGGGCAGATTCAGTTTGCCGCGGTACAAGGACCAACGCTGATGTACCTGATAAAAAAAGGAGCCAATATTGCCATTAAACAGGCCAGTAAATCCGGAGCTTCAAAAATACAACAGGAAATTAAAAAGATCCAGAGCAAAGGCGACAAGGTTGAAGTTACGATTAGTGACAGAGCCAAAAATCTGGAATCCATTTCCAAATTAAAAGCAGATATCGCAGTCTTAAAGGTACTTACAAATGATACCGCAATACTCGACGAAAACACTATTGCTATAATAACCACAATCAATAAGATACGCGAACTAATCATCGACGAGATCGATAGTTTGAATATCGCTAAATACACCTTACGCGCTTCCAATTTTAAAGAAGCGGAAAACATTGTTAAAGCACTTCTGCAACAATGGTCGGACATTTCGAAACTTTCGGATGCACTTGAAAGAAGTTTTATCGCCAGTGTAGGTGAATATGAATTTTCGGAATAATTAAAAACCGTAAAAGCAAAAGGGAGTACCAATAGTACTCCCTTTTTTATTTATCCGATTACCCATGCTATACAATCATCAAATACGGATGACAAATGATCTGAATGCGCCGTGTTAATCAATTATATTTTTTGCTGTTTCGGGTAGCGTCTCGATCGTCACGCCAATCTGTTCGAAAATGGTAGTATCGATCATCTGACACATGGCACTAAGTGCCAAATCGTTGGCTTCCATTCCAAAAGGTTCTTCGATTTCATCGGCAATAGCTTCAAAAGCAACAAAAGTATAAGCTATAAATACAACGATAAACGGTGTAAACCAGCCCAAACTATCGACCAAAGCAAAAGGCAGTAAAAAACAATATAAATATACCGTACGGTGTAATAGTACCCGATAGCTATACGGAATCGGTGTTGACTGAATTCTTTCGCATCCGCCCAGAATATCGGCCAATTTATCCAGGTTTTCATCAAAGCGGCTTTGCTGAATGGAATCGATCCGGTTGGAATTTTTGGCCGTTTGTACCCATTCTCCCAAAAGATTCAGAATAATAGCCGGTTTATAATTTGCCTTCCCTACTACTTCCAGTTGTGTCGTATTTAATCGTTTTTCGAGGTCCGCATACGGATCCGTATGGCGTAACTGGTGTTTTAAAGCGTGTGTAAACGCACTTAACAACTGTACAAACGCATAAACCGAATTTTTATCGGCTTGCGTTCCGAGTGTTAACGCCTGACGTGTCAGCGCGCGCGTAACATTCAATAAAGCGCCCCAAAGTTTTCGTCCTTCCCAAAAACGATCATAACTGGCACTATTCCGAAAACCCAAAAACAATGCCAATACAAAACCGAACAATGTTAACGGAGCCGTATTGAGCGGTACTTTAAACGACAATATCGTTCCGTGGAAATAAACAACGGCTATCGACAAAAGCAACAATAACAACAAACGGGGTAATAATCCCGGTAATACCGAACCATGCCATACAAAAAGCATCCTAAACCAGTGTTCTCTTTTTCGTATAATCATATGATAAGCCCCGCGTTTTTGTCTTCCGGAAGCTTACAAATTTACAAAAACAGTCCGATCTTACCGGCGCAATATCTGTAGAAATATATCCTATTATAGTAGTTTAAAATAAGGTTAAATTTATCTCTTCGGAACGAAATTTTCCTACATTCGCAATCCAACCCTATTTTAAATCCAGATGAAAAAAAAACTATTCGTTATCTTCACGGTAATGCTATTCGGTGCTTGTACTCCCAAAAATGAAGCCGTAAAAGTGATCACAGGAAAAGATTACGAACTAAAAATTGCCAGTCCGCAAAAAGCCGTTTTAGTATTATTTCCGTGTTTTCCCTGCGATATTGCCAATACCAAAGCCGAGGCTGGTTTTTTGAAAGATATCGAAAAACAAGGGATCACTACCCTACTTTTAAATTACAATCAAAGGCTTTTCTTAAGTGATTCCGAAAAAAAGGAATACGCAAAAACACTCAACACCATATTGGACCAGCATAATGTTGTTACAGACAATCTCTATATCGGTGGTTTTTCCGGTGGTGGAAATGTGGCTATGCTATTGTCCAGTTATCTGATAAAGAATAAAAACGCGATTCAACCCAAAGGCATTATGGTAATCGATTCTCCGATCGATCTGGAAGCCTTATACAACGATTCTCAAAAAGAGGTTGCCAAAAATGTAGATGCGGAAGCTGTCGCGGAAGGCCACTATTTAATCGAATTGTTGGAAAGTACGTTGGGAAAACCTGCTGATCATCTCGAAAACTATAAAAATGCCTCGCCATACCTGGTTTCCTGTAAAGCAACCAATACTATCGCTTATTTAAAAGATATTAAAACCCGTTTTTATTCCGAACCGGATCTGGAATGGCAAAAGCAGCAAAAAAGCAGAACCTACGAAGATTTAAACGCCTACAAACTGGAACAGGCATCCAAAACCTTACGAGAACTGGGTAGTACGCAAACCGAGTATATCGCTACTCAAAACCGCGGGTACAGAGCCAATGGCGACAAGCATCCGCATTCCTGGAATATCGTGGAACAGGGAAGCCTGGTGAAATGGATGACCGAACAGTAGTAGCCCAAAAACGGGCTATCTGTAATTTAATTTACTTTTTTAAATAAATCAGGTCAATTACTATACCTAAGATCATTAATAAAATCCAAAACGTTATACTGCCAAGAATATAAGCTATCAATGCTTTTATGAAATTGGCAGGCTTCGTTTTGTCGAAAAACTGTCCGATAGCCCAGGCGCAATATCCTGTGATCACAACACTCACATACAGGAATAACGGGATTTGAGTCAGTCCCTCTATTAAGGCCGATACCGAAAACATCAGCATTCCCATACCAATCACAAAACACAACATCACCAGGATTTCAAACAGATTGTACTGGTATTTTCTAAAAAATAATTTAACCCATAGCGCAATAAAAACCCCCATAATAATATTGGCATAGCCATAATGCTTTTGCACCCAATCCGTCATCGTTGTTACTGCCGATTTCCGGAGAGACAGCTGAGCCGTATAAGCTTCCTCAATATGGAAGTAATGGTTGATAAATGAATAAATCAACGATGTTACAATGATAAATAAAATCGGCTTTACCAATCGGCTACGATTGTCCGACAGGTATTCCCGGATATTTTTCCCCGGTTGTAAAAACAACTCCCGCATCGTATATAAAATACCCCGTTCAAAATGCAAAACATGCTCAATTTCATGCACGATATAATGCGCATCAATTCGTTTAAGTTGTGCCGGTTGCCCGCAATTAGCGCAATATTTACCGGTTATAGTTGTGGTACAGTTTTTACAGTTATCCATTTTTTAGTTTCTAATTACATCTCAAAAATATTATTTAAAGCGTATACTCACTAAAAAATAGTGCGGTATTTTAAAATGTGTTCCTAAATTTTCGGGTTTTATGTCCGATTGCACTACTTCGCAGTACGAACCGGAACCATCTTTATGCATTGTAGGCGTTATAATCGCAAAAATAGGGATATCCGTTTCGGAAGCTATATTGATTTCCAGAAATTCTTTGGAGCCAAAAAAATCTTTTAGTGCATATAATTCGGAATCATTATGTAACTTAAAATAGCTTTTTTTACTACCGAAACCAGGTCCCTTCATATATGTTTTTAGCTTACCGTCGGTCATACTAAAGAAAAACTTCAGCGAGAGACTTTCTAAACTGATCTTAAAATAATCCGATTCACTTCCATCAAACAACGTGACTTTAGGAGACGGTTTACCGTTTTTAAATTCCTGTATGTTCACTTCATAATATTTTCCTTTAAGCGCCTCGCCTACAAAATTCAATTTTTCAATATATATGTTTTGAAAATCGATCAATTCCTGAACTTCTTTATTTTCAGTTGCATAGTTATTGCTAACTTTTACGATTTGTTGTGCCCAGGTTGCGTTAGTAAGGAATACCAGTAGTAGTAGAATACGTTTCAATTTTAATTTGTTTTTGGGTTACTTATTTTCGTATGCCAAAATAAACTAAAATTTCATAATTCAGAGAGAAAATATAGGATTCCAAATACTATTTTATTCCAGTTCTTCACAAAAATGTTGTCGGCTTTCAAGTACTCGGACAACTGCCTTAGTTTGAAGCCTATCGTTTTCGATTCGCAAAATTTTATCACAATCTTCCAAATCAAAACTGACTTTGCATTTGGGAAACCGACCGGAAAGTATCTGCATCACTTCTCTGGCTTCCGAAGGCTTTTTTATACTGGTTTTAAAAATCTTGATCATAATAAATTCCAATTACTTCGTCTTTGTTTTTTTCAGAAAAGGATTAAAGGAAATCCCGACATTGAAATAAAAAGTCGGATCGGCAGTTACTTCAAAAACAGTATCATTAAAGGTATTTTGCTTTTCAAAAATACGACTGATCGCGATCCATTTTAATCCGGTTCGTGCCGTTAGTACCAAATGTTCGCCCAACAACTGTTCGTAAACAATCCCATTATTAAGGTCGAGTTGGCGGTATTCATATTTTTGCGATCTATTTTGCGGATTTACGCCATATAAATACAAATTGGTTCGGTCCAATTCTGTACCGACCGATAAGCGCCAGCTGTTTGCCATTTGTTTCCGCAGCAAAATCTGTTTTGGAATAATCATATCGATCATAAAACCCGAATTAAATTTATGTTCGAATGTAAAAATCGGAATTACCGGAATTTCCGAACTCGGATCAATATTGACTAAAATACCGGCCATCAATTTTGTCCTGGCATTTGCTTTTAGAATCAAGGTTCCCGAAACCAATCCTTTTACCCTTTCAAAATGTTGATCACTCCCATCAACAATCAAACTTGAAGTAAACACCGCTGTTTTGCCGAACAATTTTGAGAAATACGAAAAGTTGAGCGTTTCATAATGATAATGGTAATCCTTCTGAACACCATCAATACCTTCTTCCGGCAATGCCAAATCAGTTCCCGTACGGGTATAATTATAGGCTAAGGTCGCGCCGAGCATCCACTTCTGTGTTTTAATAAAATTAAAAGTCGTGCTCACCTTAAGCTGCGAAAAGTCGGTAACTTTACTTTCCGGCAAGGCTGTATTTCCGAGTTTGGAGGTATATTTATAAGGCGCTACCGTCGTATACTCAATATTCAAAGGACGTACAATTGCAAATTTATTCGCGCCATAAGTCAATGCCCGTCGAGCCATACTCACGCTATCCTGTTTTTTTGTGTCGTTTTCCTGAGAAAGCACCGGCGTTGTAAAACAAAAAAGTCCCACTGCAAAAAATACGTTTTTCATTTTTACCATTCGTTTTTTTAAGATTCTAATCCAAATTGTCTCAAATAGTCTCCGGAAGTTGGTAAACGACTACAATTCGATTGTTAATTCCGGCAAAGGAAAAGATTAGGTCTTTTGCATTTTATTTTTTATACCAACCGCCTTGCAATTTATACGTAAAGGGTACTTTGTTGCGTTTTGTATAAAACGAATGGACTTTTGTATAATTTTTTTATAGCATGGTACTTTCGACCTACATTTGATCCGGTTATTTTTTAAAACATGGAATACAATACACAGGAAGTCCGTAATAGTTGGATTATTCGATTTATAATTGATAACGATTACCGGATTTTACGCCACTTCATACTCTTGTCGGGAATTCTGGCCGTTATCGCATTTTCCCGCGAAATAACGGAGTATCCAAGACCTTATAACTATTACCGACTTGCGTGTATATGCGGTTCTATTATCACAATGAGTTATATTAACATGTACTTTCTTGTTTCTCAGTTTTTCTTTAAAGGCCGCTACCTGTTGTATATTTTACTTCTATTGGCATTGGTTATCGCCTGGTTGATGATCATTGGTGGTTTATTAAGTGCCTATAGTCCCGACTACCTTGTTATACGGCATAAGCATGATAATCATTTGCGCGGCTATTATGAAGGCACCATCATTTTAATGCCAATTATCCTGGTTACTACAATGATCAAATTATTTCAGCGTTGGACTATCGATACGGAACGCATCAATGAATTAAATAATATTACGCTCACTATGGAGCTAAACGAGCTTCGGAACCAGATCAATCCCCATTTTTTGTTTAATATGCTCAACGGGATTAAAGCTCTGGTTCGAACCGATGTCGACAAAGCCACAACAGTGATCCTGCAACTGTCTGAGTTTTTGCGCTACCAGTTGTATGAAAATAATGAGGTGAAAATTCCGCTAAAATCAGAAATTGACTTTTTATCCAACTTTCTCGAACTGGAAAAAATCAGACGCGACAATCTTTCGGTAACTTTATCCTGTTCGATCGATCCGTCGGTTATAAACAATATGCTATTACCGCCGAGTCTTTTTACCATTTTTGTAGAAAATGCCGTCAAACACAGTATTAATATAAGCGGCGCCCAGTCCGATATTACGATCCGGATTGAAACAGAGGGCACGATGCTCTGTTTTTACTGTTATAATTCGATAGATCCCGACTATATTCCGTCTGTCGATAAAAAGAAAGGCGGTTTGGGTTTATTAAATATCAAACGCCGATTGGATCTTTTATACGGAAAAGCCCATACCTTAACCCTGGCCCATACAAAATCGGCGTATAACGTTACCTTAAAAATCCCCTATGAACTGTATTCTATTAGATGATGAACCTCTTGCCCGAGCCGAAATGGAAGCACTTATTCAGGAAGTGTCGAATCTTACCATACTCGGAAAGTTTGCCAATGCACCGGCCGCGCAGCAATTTTTAAATACCACTAAAGTCGATCTTATCTTTCTGGATATCGAAATGCCAATGGTTTCCGGACTGGAGTTTGCAGAACAACTTCCCAAAAATACCTTGCTTATTTTTACCACGGCCTATCCGCAATATGCTTTAAAAAGTTACGATTTGGACGCTATCGACTATCTGTTAAAACCGATCGAAAAATCGAGATTGCAAAGAGCTATTCAGAAAGCGGAAACCTATACAAAACTATTGGCCGATACAGCCAATACAACCACATGGGAATCGAATACGGAAGATTTTATGATCATTAAATCTGACCGTCGGTTTTATAAGATTCATTTTACGGATATTTTATATGTTGAAGGCCTTAAAGATTATGTCGTTTTATATACCGGCTCGCAAAAATTAATTACCGCAATGAACCTGAAAACGATTCATCAGAAAATGCCACAGGATCTTTTTCTACGCGTGAGCAAATCGTATGTGGTAAATATAAAACGGATTGACTCTTTTGATCATCATAGTCTCTATTTGGGCGATAATGAAATCCCTTTGGGAGAAGTTTACAAAAAAGATTTTTTTAAGGCCTATTTGGGCGATTCCTTATATCCCGATACGTAATCGTATTTGGAATTTTATGGAAACCGGTAGCATTAAAAAATATCTTGATAACCATTTCTTTTTCGCTTAACTTTCTACAAAAATAAAATGTGATGACAACCATACTAATTGCAGGAATCGGTGGTGTTGGCGGCTATTTTGGCGGACTACTGGCGAAAGCCTTTCAAAACGATACTAGTGTAGCCGTGCAATTTCTGGCCCGGGGCAAAAACCTCGATGCGATTCGCGCCAATGGTCTTACGATTGTGAAAGGCTCGGATAGTAGTACTGTTTTTCCGCAAAAAGCGAGCGATACGCCTTCCGATCTTGACAAAGCCGACTACATTATTCTGTGTACAAAAACCTACGATCTGGAGTCGACATTAGTACAATTGCAAGACTGTATCACCGAAAAAACCGTTATCCTTCCGTTACTAAATGGACTGGACAGCACGCCAAAAATCAAGCGTCATTACCCCAATGTAACAGTGTTGGAAGGCTGCGTCTATCTGGTTTCCCGTCTGTCGGCTCCCGGAATCGTAACCAATAGCGGAAACATCGAAAGTCTGTTTTTTGGCTCCGATAAGGCATCGGACGAATGTCTTTTACAACTGGAAACGCTTTTAAAACAAGCCGAAATTCAGGCCTCCCTAACTCAGGATATCCTATCGGTAGTTTGGAAAAAATTTATATTCGTATCGGCCATCGCTACGGCTACTTCTTTTTATGATCAGTCAGTTGGTGAAATCCTTGAAAATCCGGACAAACGCGATACGTTACTAGCACTGCTAACAGAAGTTTACACATTGGCCAAAGCCAAACACATACCGCTACCGGAAGATAGTGTTGCGACTACCTTAGCCAATATAGAAACGCTTCCGTTTGCAGCGACCTCATCGTTACATAGTGATTTTAAAAATGAAAAAAAGCAAACCGAATTGGATGCTTTAACCGGCTATGTAGTTTCCGAAGGGCTTATTTATGGTGTTGCAGCACCGGTTTACGAAAAATTATATACGGCTTTAAAAGCCAAAAAGAAACCGGCCTTATAATACTAAGACCGGTTTTTATATTGATCAAAAGTTGAATTAAACGGAAACAGAAACCGGTTGCAACGTAGTCAACAAGTCTACAATCGCATTAAACGTTTTCTCGCCTGTAGCGTTATCGATCAGATATTCTGACGCGGTAGCGATTAACGAATCAATATTTCCCGGATCGATATTATCCATATGTGTTTGCCCCTGAATAATAGGCGGTTCCAATCGGTAATACGTAAGCCCCGAAGCGGTTAACGCCTGTAATTGTTGTCCCGACACCAACTGTACCGATTCAGTAATGATATTCACAACGGCGCCACGTCCATTGTCGTTACCGGACAAATCTTCCAGATCACTGGTAACCCACGGCATATACCCCCAGTTCCCATTATCCGGATCCGGATCACCCTGATCAACAGTCACTAGTCCGGCGCCACAAGCATATGTTCCGGTTCCCAGGGATATCAGTACAATATCACTCAGGCTTGTTGCCAATCCGGTACGAAATGCTTCCGTTACGGCCCATATGGCCGGGTTATTCGACATCACACCTCCATCGAGTACCCAACGTTCCTGCGCATTCGAATTCGAATTCTGTCCACCGCCCACATTACCTACCGGAAAATAGGTTGGTGCCGCACTCGTTGCACGGGCTGCTTCCCATACCATATAATCGTCGACCGCAGCATTGGTCGCATCCATCCAATTAAATAAATACGGTCCGTAATCCTGTCCCAATACCGGATTCTGTATCGTATTACCACTGCTATTAATCGTATAACTGGTTGTAAACACGTGTTTGGTACGTCCATTAAGTGTCTTCATATTGGCTTGCGCCGCACTTAAGGTTCCCATCCCGAATTGTTGCTGCAAATACGGTTCGATACCGTTACCATTACCATCGTCGCCATAATATTGCGCATAACAGTCGGGTATTAATGACTCTTGTGGTACAAAAATTTTACTTCCGTCGTTCTGATAAATGTTTAAAACCTCCTGAGCCGTAAAAGGTTTGTTACCGTTTATTGGCGATGTTAGTCCTGTAGCGATAATACCTCCGGTTGAGGTTCCGCCGATCATATCGAAAAGTTCATAGCAGCTTTTATTCAATCTGCTTTCCAGTTCGTTAAGAAAATAGGCCGGTATAATTCCTTTTATACCACCGCCATCTACTGTTAAAATAACTACTTTACCCATAACTTTAGTTTTTAGTATTGATTTGGTTGCACCTGTTTTTAAACAAGTTTCTAAAATTAACCGATAGTCCTCAGTCCCGTAAACGTATAATCACCTGTTTTCACGTTTGATTCGGAACCTGTGAATACCGGATTTTCTATCTAAACAAAAAATACGACTTGCTAAAATTGAACTGTTTTGGCGGCTGTTAAACCGAAATACCCTAATTTCGCAGCACTAAAATCAACAACTGTGGGCAACGACACCCAAAATAGAATCACCTACTTTAACGATCGTATTCTGGACGCTATTTCGCTACCGGAACGCTTTACCTTTCCGTTTTATTATGAACCGCATCCGCTCACGCAAATTGCCGCTTCGGAATTACAGGACTACCTGGAAAGTCAGACGGATATGGAACATAATTTCGGGCTTATCGAAAATCAGGAAGGAATCGTTATCGGGAAAATGTTTGGTGTACTCGTTGTTGGGGATGCTAACGGCAAAATAGGATATTTGTCCGCTTTTTCCGGAAAACTGGCCGGTACGAATCAGCATCCGCGCTTTGTGCCACCCGTTTTTGACATGTTGCTTGAAAACAGCTTTTTTCTAAAAGAAGAAACCATTTTAAACAGCATTAACAGTGCCATTGAAACGATAAATGCCGATCCGCAATACCATCGTTTTACAACCGAACTGGAACAATTTACAAATCAATCGCAGGAAGAAATTGCTGCTTTTAAAAAACAGCTAAAAGCGAATAAAGAAGAACGTAAAAAAAGCCGTGAAGCGCAAAAAAATAACCTGACAGAATCGGAGTATGCCGTTTTTGAAGCCGATTTGATCAAACAAAGTTTACGGGACAAATGGGAATTACAGGTGCTCACCAACAAATGGAAAGAACGCTTGGATGAAACCCGATTACAGTTAGCCCGATTTGAAGACCAGATAGAAGCGTTAAAAAAAGAACGCAAAGAAAAATCCGCCGCTTTACAGCAACAACTTTTCGAACACTATTCCTTTTTAAATAAACACGGAAAAACCCGAAGTCTGCAATCCATTTTTAGTGAAACCGTTTTTGGTAAACCACCCGCAGCGGCTGGAGAATGTGCTACTCCGAAATTATTGCAATATGCTTTTGCGAATGGTTATGAACCTTTGGCCATGGCCGAATTCTGGTGGGGGACCTCCCCTAAATCGGAAATCCGGAAACACCGGCAGTTTTATCCGGCCTGTACCGGTAAATGTCAGCCCATATTAAAACATATGCTGGAAGGCATTCCTCTGGATCCTAATCCGCTATTACAAAACCACGGGGAAAATACCATTCTTAAAATTATATACGAAGACGACAGCTTGGTTGTTGTAGACAAACCGGCTGAATTACTTTCGGTTCCGGGCATACAAATTCAGGATTCGGTTTATACCCGACTCAAAACAACCTGGGGCAACATCGAACCGTTGATCATTCATCGTTTGGATATGGCCACCTCAGGGCTTTTGGTTGTTGCCAAAACAAAAGAAGCCCACAAACACATCCAGCGTCAGTTTTTAAAACGTACGGTTATAAAACGCTATACCGCCCTTTTATCGGGATTGGTCCAACAAGAAGAAGGTGAAATCCGACTTCCGTTACGAGGTGATCTGGACAACAGACCGCGACAGTTGGTTTGTTATACCCACGGTAAAAAAGCCGTTACCCTTTGGAAAGTCGTAGCGCGACAAACAGCGACAACCCGAATTCATTTCTGGCCACTTACCGGTCGGACGCATCAATTGCGAATGCACGCCGCCCATGAACTAGGTTTGAATGCACCGATTGTAGGAGACGATTTATACGGAACCGGTGCCGACCGTTTGCATCTTCATGCGGCTTATCTGGAATTTGTACATCCGATAACCCGGGAAACACTCCGCTTTGAAGTAGGCGAATCGTTTTAAAATTATTCTTTTCGGACTACCGGAATACACAACGTAAGCATGCATTTTTGCTGTGGATGTTCCTTGTAATTGTTCCGAATAATTTCGAATGGCAATTGTTCCGCCGGGCGATAGCCGTTTTCATTCATCCAGATATATAACGACGACCAGGCTTTTTCAAGATCGGCAAGGTTGATTTCAAAATTGGCGGTAATACATTTTCCGGGTGACAGGTTTTTGAAGAAAATACCCGGTTCGGTTTGGATATCCCGATCGACCACTACTCCAATTTCCATACGGACTTTTTCCGGAGCCGTAATTTTAAAACTATCGTGGTAAATCCGGATCGCTGCGATCTTTTCGGGATCTGTCAGTTTATTTTCCAACGCAAATTCAATCACTTTTGTAAAAGTCGCATCCAGATTTTCCACACCGATATGATTTTGGTAAATCATTGGAAACGCAACCATTTCCTGAACCGTTATTACTGCATTCATTTTTATCCAGTTTTTAAGATTTTCAATACGCCAAATATAGGCTTCAAATCCCTGAAAAATTTGTCCATTCCTGCTATTTTTAATTTTGTCGTACCGACTACTACGCTGTTTTCGGAATGCTGTCGGACTAACCGAATAGCGCTTTTTAAATGCCTTCGTCAGTGCCGCATTATCCGAAAAGCCATATTGAAAAGCCAGGGTTCCTATCGTTTCCTTCGTATCCCTGATTAATAAAGCCGCGATCTTTTCGATCCGTTTTCTATTGTAAAACTCCAACAGATTTTCGCCGGTATACGCTTTAAACAACCGCTGAAAATGAAAGGGCGAATAATTTGCTACAGTAGCGATTTTTTCTACCGATAAGGGTTCTTCCAAATGTTGCTCGATAAAATCCAGGGCTTTTTCCAGCTGTTTTAAAGGTAAATCAGACATACGATAGTGCTACAATTCGGTCGAAGGTAGTCAAATTGAATTAAAAAACGCTACCGGTTTGGCGGTAGCGTATAGGAGTTACAAAATTTTAAAAGTATTAGTGCAGTTTATACGCTACACCTACTCCAATAGCAGACACTGTAAAGTTGTCGGATATTCCACGGTAAAAGGCAAACAGATCGAAATTGTCTTTGTTCCATCCTAGTTTACCCTGGTAATACAAACCACCGTCGGCGTTATTCAGACCAATTCCGTACCCGATATCTGCAGTGTAGAAAATATTGTGATCAAATTTTCCACGACCCGAAGCCGCCACAGGAATATAGCCGAAATCGTCGTAGGTAAAATCCATACCCGCCACCGTTTCCGTTTTACCAAAAAAACGGGTATATCCGGTTGCGATACCCAAATCCAGAAAGTCTTTTACTTTATAAAAGTAAACGGCACCATCTATTCCTAAATTAAATGACGAAACATCAGCAGCATCGCCAATCGGAAAACCAGCGTGTACGCCAACTCTGATATCCTGTGCACTCAAACTTTGAGAGAACCCGGCCACAACAGCAACCAGGAATAAGCTTTTCAATTTTGAAATCATATTTAATGCGTTTAGTGTTATCTATTAAAAATAACCATTTAAAACCGCTGTATTCTACTTAAAACCACTATTTTATTGACAAAATAAAGTGCTGATTTTTCGGCTTTAAAAAACGTAAAATGCCCTATTTTACAAGGGTTTCTTTTATTTCTTCCAAAAAGTTATAAACCGGTCATTCAGATAGCGTTTTACAGGATCGTCGTATGCCAACAATTTCTTTTGTTCCAGTAACAGGATACCGATGTTTTGTACGATCAAAACAGCACCATTCAGCTTTCCTTCACTATAATAATTTTGTATCACTTCCGTTGCAGTTTGTGGATCAAACTTGCTGCAACTACAGAAAAAAATGCTACTCAAAAGAAGTAAAACGGCTATTTTTTTTATCATTGGATGGTTTATTATTTACTTCAGACAATGGAATCGTTTTGTAACATAGTGATTCTGATTCCTGTTTATTTTAAAAAACTAAAATACAAAACAGGGCTCTATGTTTCCATAAAGCCCTGTTTACCCTAAAAATATTTAATTCCTTTTTATAATTCCAAAATCGGCTTTTCCAGATCATGGTAGAGCAGTATTTTCCACTTTGCCATACGGGCCTGTTGCTCCCATTTTTGACGTAATTCCATTGCTTTTCTTCCTTCATAATCGGTTTTATAGGCGATATGGTATTTCAGATAGGATTCCTGCGGCAGATTGTCACCGCCATAAAATGCAATTTCATCCTGATCCCGGAACCAAAATACCTGATGAAACGGCGAATGCCCACCGGTAACTTCAAAAGTAATGTGTGCTCCGATAGTACCTTTATCAGTCTCCATATACACCACATTTGGCAGTTCCTGTAAAGCTTTTAGTGTTCTCAAATTAAACGACGGATTGTCCGGTTGCGATAGCGCATAGTCCATTTCTCTTCGCTGCAAAAACAAAGTTGCTTTCGGGAAATAGGTTTCAAAATGATCATTAGTAAAAAAGCCCAATCCGTCGGTGTGATCTTTATGCAAATGACTTAACAAAACCTTTGTAATTTGCTCCGGTTCATACCCGGCTTCTTGCAACAACGAAATCAGAATTGGTTTTCCGTTGCGTTCAAAGCCGAGTCCGGCGTCAACCAAAACCAGATCGTCCGGAAGTTGGATCAGAAAAGGACTTATTGCCATTTTTAACGCGCCCGGTTCGCCAACCGGAGCACTATCGGCCAAGGTAAATTCTTTTGTTTTACTGGCCCAGAATATACCTTCGCTAAGGGGTATGATTTTCATGATTAAGATCGTTCGTTACTATACACTTCTTCTTTTATAATGCTATTGGCTTTCATTCGTTTCCAATACAGGTAGAATACCAATATGGCTACGATTCCAATGGCGCCCTGGAAAACCACGGTTAAACGCACACCGATCGATTCTGCTACAACACCAGCCAAAAGGCTCCCTACCGGAATTAGTCCCTGATATCCCATGATAAAATAACTAATGGAACGCGAACGCATACTCGGATGTGCATGGGTTTGGATATAGGTATTGATAGCCGATGTTTGTGCCATCATTCCGATACCGGCTACAACCAATAGGATAACCGAAACGGCGATGAGGTTGGAACCCGCCAGTAACATCACGCTACTTCCAAGCATAAAACCGGCTATTATAATGATTTTAATAATATGATCGTATTTTTTCAGATTCGCCAGATAAACGGCACTGATCACCGCACCAAGACCAATCGCACTTTCGAACAAACTAAAAGTACTGGCCGTTCCGCTAAAAATATCTTTGGCAAAAATAGGCATCAGGGTATTAAACGGAATCACAATCAAGCTGTTCATTGAAAGCAATAAAATCAAACTGATCAGCTCTTTTTCGTGTACCAGATAATGAAACCCTTCTTTTAACTCGTACCACACATTATTAATCGGTTCGGTATTTTCTGAAATTCGGATGTCCATTCGGTACAAACAATACAATACCGGAATATAACTTAAAAAGTTCCCGATAAAACAGAAATCCTCGCCCAGAGTTCCCAACACCAATCCTGCCAAAGCCGGACCGATGATCCGAGCCAGATTGGTCATGGTCGAATTTAACGCAATGGCATTGGGTAGATCCTCTTTATTACCCACCATATCCATCATGAGCGTTTGCCGACAGATTACATCAAACGAATTGATGATCCCCTGAAGCAAACTCAAACCGATCAGCGCCGGAATACTATAATATTTAAAATAGATCATTATGGCCAACGTACCCGCTTGTATCATCGAGATAACCTGGCTTTTCATCATAATTTTAAAGCGATTGTGTTTTTCGATATAACTACCGGCAAAAGGCGATAGTACCAAAGAAGGAATCAGACTGGCAAAAGTGACCAACCCTAATAAAAAGGCCGATCCCGTAAGTCGGTAAACCAACCAGCTTACAGCCGTTTTTTGCATCCAGGTTCCCATTAAAGAAATAGATTGTCCATAAAAGAAAAGCTGGAAATTTCTATACTTAAGTGACCGGAACATATTCATTTTTACATCATTTTACACTACAAAGTTCCCTATAATTTATAAATTTGTAAAACGTTATTTTTCTATATCATCAATCGATAAAACCGATTTAAAAAATGGAGCTACGTCAACTCAAATATTTTATAAAGGCCAAGGAATTACTCAATTTTACCGCTGCCGCCGAAGCGCTTAATATTAGTCAGAGTACGTTGTCGCAACAGATTAAACAACTGGAAATTGAACTCGACACGCCTTTGTTTAACCGGATCGGTAAACGGATTACACTCACCGAAGCCGGAGATCTTTTTTACAGTTATGCGCAACAAACCGTTAACAAAGCCAATAGCGGACTAACCTTATTAAAAGACCTCAGCGAACTCAAAACCGGTGCTCTTTCTATTGGAGTGACCTACGGATTACGCCATCTGCTCACGCCGGCATTAATTGCTTTTCTAAACGATTATCCCGGTGTTACCGTAAAAGTGTACTTTGGTACGTCGGAAGAATTACACGACAAACTGATCGGTTTGCATTTGGATCTGGTTCTGGCTTTTGAAGAAATCATAGCCGACGAAAATCTGACATATACACTGTTATTCGAATCCCCATTGTGTTTGGTTGCCGCATTAAATAGTCCGCTGGCGGATAAAAAAGAAATCGATTTGACTGAAATAAGTCAGTTGCCTATTGTATTACCGGCAGCCGGTTACAGTACACGTAAGTTTGTGGGCGATATCTTTGCCAAACACAACATACATCCAAAAATATCGGCTGAAATCAATGATATTCCGACTTTACTCGATCTGGTAAAATCCGGAAAATGGTATACGATTCTGGCCAAAACCACCGTTGCGATCGACAAAGAACTGGCTATTATTCCGATCAATACAATCAACATGACCCGACGTGCGATGATCATCACACATCAGGATGCTTATCAGAAAAAAGCCGCCCGGTATTTTCTGGAACGGCTCACGGCACCGCTTTCCAATTTCGGTGTATAACGAAAAAAACCTGTCGGGCGAGACAATTCCTGACAGGTCTTTCTATTTCGGGCAAATTATTGCTAACGACCAAATTCTTTTCTCTTTTCTCTTTTCTCTTTTCTCTTTTCTCTTTTCTCTTTTCTCTTTTCTACTCGTCTCCGCTATTCATCGTTTTCATCAGCAATGTATAGGCATTTTGAATGACCAGTTTGGAACCCGAATTGATTTTATCCGATACAATTTGTTGCAATCCATCCTGTGCAATTCCTGCCACCACCGGTATCATTGCAAAACGATTTTCCGCTTGTGCTTCAAAAACATATTTTTTTCCTTTCCAGTCTACAACACTACTTTCCGGAACTGTAAGTGCCTTTTTATATTGCACCTCAATCGTACCGTTTACAAAGAGTCCCGGAAGTAAGGCCGGTTGGTACGATTCCAATTTACAAATTACCTCAGCGGCACGATCCTCATTTAGAGAATGGTTAATATAAGCAATCGTTGCACGGTGTTTCCGATCTGATTGATCATTCGTGTAAACATCCAGTTTTTGTCCGGTTTTCAGATAGGCGATATCTTTTTCAAAAGCATTAAAAGACAGTACGACATCCTGCATATCGACCAACTCAAACAACATTTCTGTCGGTCCGACATATTTTCCGATATTGATATTTACTTTCGACACCAGTCCGTTTACCGGCGATACAATGGCAATCGACTTACTAATCGTAGCGGTAGACAATCGTCCGATATTGATTCCCAGTAACGAAAGTTTTTGCCCCAATGAAGTCATGGTAATTCGTTGGGTTTCGCGTTCGCTTGTGATTTGTTCCAATAGTTTGTCGCTACTGGCTTTTTTTGCATTCAATTCTTTCTGACGGTTGTATTCCATTACGGCCAGATTGTATTTTTCTTTAGCCGTAAGATAATCCTGTTGTAACTGGATATATTGCATGTCTTCGATTTGCGCCAGTAGTTGTCCTTTTTTAACATGCATACCCGGCATTACGTTTGTTTTCCGGATATAGCCCCCTAGCGGAAACGTTACATCCACGCGGCTTTGCGGCGGTACGGTTACGGTTCCCTGTAAGGTGAGAACGCCGCTGAGTTCTTTTTCCGAAGGTTGTCCTACCGTTATTCCGGCATTCTGAACCTGTGCGGTACTCAGTTTTACTATACCCGGCGTAGTTGATGTCGAATCTTTTGACGTCTCGGTTTCCTTTTTACTACAGGAAAGCAACATCATAAATACTAGTGCGACTATGGAGATACTATACTTTTTCATGATTTAGAAGTTGTTTAAAGATTGTACCCGAATCACAGCCTTATTGTAATTATTGACCGTATCGAGGTATTCGTTTTTGATGGTGATGGCCTGATTGACTACCATTACCCATTGCAGGTAATCGATATCCCCATTATTTAACTGGCTGTTTGCCGCATCGATGATTGTTTTGGCATTTTCCAGTCCCTGTGATTCATAATACTGTAAACTTTCCCGGAATTTTTCCAGTTCTTTTGCAGCGTTTAGTTGTTGTGCCGAAAGCTCCGTTTTGATGGCTTCCGCCTGTGTTTTATAATAGTCCCACTCGGCTTTAGCAGCTTTACTACGCGCCGACTGACTTCCAAAAAACAACGGCAGACTTATCCCGGCATTTATATAACTAAATCGTTGGTTGCTATCGTAATAAACTTCCTGTCCCGACGCATTGGTCTGAAAACCGGTAATACTAAGATTGTTATAGCCCACCGTAATATCCGGTAGCATTCTGGCACGTTCGGTTTTCCAACGCCAACGGGCACTTTCGGCTTCGTGCTGTGATAATTTTACCGCCGGAAGATTTTCGGCAGCTGGTTTTTCAAGCGTACCTTTTTCATCCATTTTAATGGGCGAATTTTCCGGAACATAGCTAATGCTATCTTGTAAAACCGTATTAAACGATCGTTGTGCTATCGCAATATCCTGAGTGATCATATTGAATTGATTCGTGTAAAACTGTCGTGCCGACTGCGAGGCACTTTTCTCCAATATATTCGTTTCGCCGACTTTAAACCGCAGCTTCGACTTCTCTTCCATCAAACGGTAAATACTGTCGGCATAATGCAATAACGCTTTTTTATGCTGTAACCAGATCAGCTCATAATACCATTGGCGTACCTGTGCTTTTAGCTCCTGTTCCGTAAGTTGTGTTTGTGCCTGAGCTACCCGAAACCCTTCCGTGAGTGCTTTCTTTTGTCGGGAATAGACCGTTGGAAAATTAAACGTCTGGCTTATCCCAAAACGGTTATCTTTAAACTGACTGTTAAACTGTCCATAATCGGCATCTACATTGGTTTTCGGGATATCATAAGCCGACTGACGCAACCATTCTTTCGATTGTTCGTTATGTCGCGCCGCTCGGATTCGTTTGTTGTTTTTGATCGCAATGGCAATCGATCCGTCCAGTGAAACCGGAACCGTTTCCTGCGCCCATAATCCTCCGGAAATTAAAAATCCGAACAGGAGTAGCAGCAGGTTGCTGTTTTTATTCTTTTTCATTTTCTTTTGAAATAATTTCGTGTCATATGTCATTAAATAAATGGCTGGCAATACAAATAAGGTTAGCAACGTAGCGGTTAACAATCCACCGATAACCACGGTAGCCAGCGGACGTTGCACTTCGGCACCGGCACCATTACTCAGTGCCATTGGCAGGAATCCTAAAGAAGCTACAGCCGCCGTCATCAATACCGGGCGCAATCTGTTTTTGGTACCGGTAATGATCAGTTGTAACGGATCGGTGATTTCACCTAGTTTTCGGATTCGGTTGAATTCCGATATCAGTACAATTCCATTCAGAACCGCAACACCGAAAAGCGCGATAAATCCAACTCCGGCCGAAATACTAAACGGCATATCCCGTAAGGTCAGTGCGAACACACCTCCAATAGCCGATAACGGTATCGCTGTAAAAATGATGATTCCTTCCTTAAACGATCTAAAAGCAAAATACAATAGTCCGAAGATTAACAGTAATGCCACCGGAACCGCCACACCCAATCGGCTTTTTGCCTGTTGCAGGTTTTCGAAAGCACCGCCATAGGTCACATAATACCCGGGATCAAATTTAATTTGAGCGCTTACCTTCTGTTGCAGTTCGTTTACAATACTCTGTACATCGCGACCACGTACATTAAAGCCTACAATAATCCGGCGTTTGGTATCTTCCCGCTGAATCTGATTTGGTCCTTCCACTTCCTGAACCGACGCTACCTGATATAACGGAATCTGCGCTCCGGAAGCCGTAGCTACCAGAAGATTCCGAACGTCGTTAATATCTTTTCGTCCGGCGGCATCGACACGTACGACCAGATCAAAACGCTTTTCCCCTTCATAAATATTTCCGGCCACGGCTCCGGCAAATGCGGCATTCACCGTACGGTTAATATCCTGAACATATAGGCCATATTTGGCCATTTCGGCCCAGTTATAATCGATTACAATTTGCGGCATACCGGTTACTTTTTCCACATATAAATCGGCTGTACCTTTTACACTACGGCTAATTGCTCCCAATTGTTCAGCATATTGCGCCAGTTTATCCAAATCTTCTCCATAGATTTTACAAACCACATCCTGTTTCGCACCAGTCATCAATTCATTAAAACGCATTTGCACCGGAAACTGGAAACCTGTTGTGACCCCTGGTGCGACTTCCTGAACCGTAGCCGCCATTTTTTCGGCCAATTCAGAAAATGAGGAAGCACTCGTCCACTCCGATTTATCTTTAAGTACAATGATCATGTCTCCCCCTTCAATCGGCATCGGATCGGTTGGTATTTCAGCACTACCAATTCGCGATACGACCCGGTTTACTTCGGGATACTGTTCCTTTAATGCCACGGATATTTTCTGTATGGTTTCGGTAGTTGTGGTTAAATTGGTACCGAGTAGCAATCGGGTTTCGACTGCAAAATCACCTTCTTCCAGTTGTGGGATAAATTCCCCTCCCATTCGGGTAAATAACAATACTGCCAGCGAAAACAACACGATGGCAACCGCCACAATTCCTTTTCGGAACCTTAAGCCTCTGGAAAGCAGTTTTTCATAACCGGTTTCCAAACGAGCCATTACCCTGTCGGAAAGATTGGGTTTGTGGTTTACTTTTTTACTGATAAACAGTGCGCTAACCATGGGTACATACGTTAGTGACAAGATAAAAGCACCGAGGATTGCAAAAGCCACCGTTTGCGCCATCGGCTTAAACATTTTCCCTTCAATTCCCTGTAGCGACAGGATTGGCAGGTAAACGATCAGGATAATAATCTGACCAAAAACAGCGGCATTCATCATGCGGGAAGCCGATCCGGTTACTTCCCGATCCATTTCCTGTTGTGAAATATCGGTTTGTAGTTGGTATTTTTTTTCCGAATGCAAATGATGCAATATGGCTTCTACGATGATCACCGCTCCGTCGACAATCAGTCCGAAATCCAATGCACCGAGACTCATCAGATTGCCGCTTACTCCGAAAGCATTCATCATACTGATTGCAAAAAGCATGGACAATGGTATTACCGAAGCGACAATAAACCCGGCTCTCAGGTTTCCTAAAAAGAGAACCAGTACCAAAACGACAATCAGCGCGCCTTCGATAAGGTTCTTTTCTACGGTTCCAATAGCGTTATCCACCATTTTGGTACGATCCAGGAACGGTTCTATCGTAAGACCTTCCGGGAGGATTTTTTCGATTTCGGTAACTTTATTTTTAACATTTTCGATTACATTACTGGCATTTTCTCCTTTTAGCATCATCACGATTCCGCCTACGGCTTCCCCGCGATCATCTGTGGTTAACGCTCCATAACGGATGGCGGATGCTAATTTTACTTCCGCAATGTTTTTAACCAGTACCGGCGTTCCGGCCTGAGTAGATTTGATCACAATGTTTTCGATATCCTTTATATCCCGTGCCAGTCCCACACTACGGATATAGGAAACGGTAGGTCCTTTTTCGATATAGGCCCCACCGGTATCCTGATTGCTCCGGTTTAATGCGGTAAAAACATCGCTAATGGTTAGATTGTGTGCTTTGAGTCGGGCGGGATTAACGGCTACTTCATATTGTTTTAGCTTTCCGCCAAAGGTTGCGACGTCGGCAATACCGGGTGTTCCAAGTAACTGTCTTCTTACAGTCCAGTCCTGTATGGTCCGTAAATCGGCCAGCGAATACTTACTTTCAAAACCTTTTTGGGGTTTGAGGACATATTGGTAAATTTCTCCCAGTCCGGTGGTTACCGGTGCCATTTCCGGTCGGTTGGCATTTTCGTCGATAGCCACTTGTTGCAGGCGTTCGGTTACTTGTTGACGCGCCCAGTAAACATCGGCTTTTTCATCGAAAACGACTGTAACCACCGACAAACCAAAGCGGGAAATACTCCGGCTTTCTTTTAGGTTTGGGATGTTACTAATGGCCTGTTCAATCGGAAAGGTAATTAAGCGTTCCACATCTTCGGCTCCCAAGGCTGGTGCCGTTGTAATAATTTGTACCTGATTGTTCGTGATGTCCGGTACGGCATCAATAGGCAAGCGAGTCACTTCATAGATACCATAGACTACCCATAGTAACATGAATATCCCAATTGCCAGTTTATTTTTAACTGAAAATTGAATGATTTTTGTTAGCATAACTTCATTTGAATTTATAGTAAATGCGCCAACAGACACGATTGTGTCTTTGGTATTTTTTTAAAATCCGATAAAGAAGTTATACGATTGGAGGACGAAACAAAGCACCCAAATGCGGATTAGGGTGTAAGTGGCTATTATAGGTAATTTTTAACCAGGAAGTGTCCGGTATACGATTGATAGTCGTAGTATAGGTAATACGATTCGGAATAAATACCAAATTCGGCACATGGTGATCCACTTTTTTAAAAGGCAACTGCATATCGCGATCGTCGTCCGAATCGTTAATATCGTCACCCCAATAATGCATGGCCAGAAAATCGACAAAGCCGAGGTTCCCATCATCGTTTTGGTGTTCTTCAAAGTGTTGAAACAAAACCGGCAGTTTGAACAATTGTACAAAAAAGCAATTGTTCAGGCTAATCAGAAATACGAGTATGTATACGGCCAGTTTTTTCACATGACAAAATTAGAGAGTCCTGTTTCGGAAAACAAGCCAATTCATAAATTTAACCTATAGTTTAAAAAGAGTTTAAATTGTGTTATAGCGGAAGCGATAATAATGGAACCTTACTTCCGGATGCCATCGCTCGGGTTTTACTTTTGTGTAACATCGAATCCCAAAAACCATATTTATACGGAACCATAATTAACAAATCGGTTTCAGACGCTACAATTTCATCCCGAATGGCTTTAATTATTTCAGACGACTGTACGTTTTTATAGGTGTGATTCACTCCGGATAATGTTGCTTCCATCGGATGCATTTCGTCTTGTTGATGCGTTATTTCTTCCGACTTTTCCCGAATATGAAATACTTCAACAGTAGCATGATAATCGGCCGCTACTTCCCGTACTCTATCGAGTACCGTTTTGTGTACACCTCTCACGACATCGCAGGCAAAGAGAATATGTTTGATACCGTTATATTCGGCTCCTAAGGGAATACTCAGTACAGGGAATTTTAGCATACTGATCGCCGCGGTGGTCGTATTGCCTAACAAATCCTGTTCCACCGATCTTTCGGCCATTCCCATTACAACCAATTCGGCATCAAATTGTTGTATACTTTTCACCAATTCTTCGTAAAAATTACCGGCTACTACATGTGTAACCACTTCAACACGATACATTTCGTTCAAAGCAATTGCTTTTTCGTTCACCTTACTTTTTTGTGCCTGAAACATCTTATCGATTTCCATAGCTGACAAGCGGGCATTTTGTGCATGAATAGAAGTGTTATACAGATTATAAAGTACAAGTCGATAGGCTTTTCCGGTAACCGCTTTTGCAATATATTTTGCAGCATTAATGGCTTCGGCTGAAAAATCAGTTGCGATGATAATTGTCTTCATAGTTATAGGCAGATTTTGAGTTATTCAGCCTGAATTTGGGCAATCCCGACTGTTTTTAGAATTTCTTAAATTTAAGGATTCTAAGCCGAATGAATCCCTTTTGAAGTTATAAAATCCTGTTAAATTCTTTTCATTTCCAAACCCGCAAAAAAGTAATATTACTTTTTCTTTTATCAATAAAAAAGCCGGCTAACCACACCGGCAAAAAAAATGATTTTATCCATTTTTTTGGATTAAATATGAAAAAAAATAAATTCCATGGTATGGAAAACTTAACTAACTCAAAACTTTTTTCATACAGATTAACTATTTAACTATTATAATTTTATATTGTTTATCTTAATTATATTTTAGATTCCCTAAGAAATAAAACCGACTTCTTTATGTACAACTACCCAGTATAAAAATCAAAACTGTATATATACCGGTTTATAAATTTTGAATTATTTATCTGAAGTCTTGAAATGCATTCGCTGTTTCTATAATTTCAAATCTTAAATTCATTAAACAAAGTAAAAACACTTCTATTTTTTCTCAAAAAGAATGACTCTTTTCTACAGGAAAATAGATGTTTTGTACTAAAACAAGCTTTTGTTATTTTAATGCTATAAACAGCTCTTTTATCACTATTACAGTATAGCTACAGCAATAAAGTTCAAAACAACACTTATCCTTATTTAATCGGTTAAAAGATCATTTTAGCAACTTTTCAAACATTTTTTTCAAAAAAACTACTTTTTTAAAACATTTTTAACTATTTTTGTTTAAGTAAAAATCGTTATGACTTGTTTTGTCATTTCTGAATATACTATCCTCCCACAATAAACAGTGTCTTCCCAATTATTTTTATGGGCTAAAAATTAGTCTCATAAAACTTTTTGAACAATTACCCTCTAGTTAAGGAAGACCACCCATTTTCTCCTCTCTTTATATATTCTCCCAAACCGATTGAAAAATTAGTATTAACTAAAAAAATTAAATGTATGCATTACATATAAAATCCATCCGTCCGCTCCTATCTACCTCATTTTATCTATTAAGTAATAATGCTGTCATAATCTGAATGATACTATAATTTTTTATCGTTCCTATTTTTACAGTATTGTCATCTATGATATTACCCGAAAAAACTGAATACTATTTGGTCTCTTAGACATGCTTATTTCTGATAAAACACAGAAAAGAAAATCTAAGATGATATCAATTAGAGTAAAATCATGTTTAATTTAAAATATCCTTTATGATGGAAGACCGTGTATTTAATTCAAAAGAAACCGCCTGTTGTTTAACCAATGACCTGGTAAATGATATCCGCATAGTACATTTTCAAACCAAACGTTCTATTTCTAAAATAAAAAGTTTACTAAAAATGCTTCAAAAAGCAAGATAGTTAAAGACGGTTGTAAATAAGGGCTTTACAGCCGTTTTCTTATTTGTAGGCAATGAATTAGAAAGCAGTAAAAAGCAAAGAAAAACGAAAGTTAGGTTACTAAATCGTTACCTATTTTATATTTGACAAAACTACTATAAACAGTTGTTTTTCAGTATTCTGCACTATTATTCATCTTGTTTTCCAGCTCACGAAAATTTAATTTTAACATTAAGCGTAGCGAGTTATGGAAACGACAAAAAGATCAACGTTTAAGGTATTGTTTTATCTTAAAAAAAATGCACTAAAGAAGAACGGAAATGTGCCGATTATGTGCCGCATCACAGTAAATGGAAAGCAATCGGCATTCAGTGCCAAACTTGACGTTTCTGCATCCAATTGGGATTTGAAATATGGTAGGGTTTTAGGAAAAAGTAAAGAAGCACAAACCCTTAATACAAAACTGGACAAGATACGTTTGGGCCTAGAACAGTGCTATACCAAACTATTAAAGAATGAGGGTACAGTGCACAGCACAAAACTCAAAGACACCTATCTTGGGCTAAGTAGCGGCGAACTGACATTTTTTAAGTTTTTTGATCAGTATATTACTGATTTTCAAAAAAAGGTAGATAACGGGATCAGGCAGTATGGTACATTGAGTAAATATAAAATACTATTTGGGCACCTTCGCTCTTTTGCAATCAAAAAATATGGATATTCCGACCTGTCTTTTAACGATCTTACCTGCAATTTGGTACAGGAATTTGATTACTACTTACGCGATGATAAAGGCATACAACATAACAGTATTTGGGTATATATGATCGGTTTTACCACTGTATGCCGTTTAGCTATAAGTAGAAAGTATCTTAGCTTTAACCCTTTTTCCGAGTACAAAAACACCAAAGAGGATAAAGACCGAGGCTATTTACTGCGCAGTGAACTAGAAAAAATTATAAGCTATGAATGTAAAAGGCGGATTGATAAATTGATTAAAGATTTGTTTGTGTTTAGTTGTTTTACTGGGCTTTCCTATTCAGATATAAAGCGTTTAGAACACAGCCATATTCAACAATTTTTTGATGGCAACCAGTGGATTATTATCCGACGAAAGAAAACAACCACGTCTTCAAACGTCATGTTACTGGATATGCCAAAAATGATCATTGAAAAATATACCGGATTAGCGAGAAACGGAAAACTATTTCCTGTACCATGTAATAGGGTATGTAATAATTTTCTATTTCGATTATCTCAGGCAATACCCTGTCTTAACGAAAAAAAGGTTACTTTCCATTTGGCTCGCCACACTTTTGGAACTCTATTTTTAAGCGAAGGCGTTCCGCTTGAAAGTCTAAGCAAGATGATGGGACACAAAAACATCGCTACAACACAGATTTATGCTAAGATACTCAATGAAAAAGTTGGAAAAGATATGCAGAAGGTCGCGAATAAATTTAAAACGATGGAAAGTTCTTTTGTGACGAGCCTGTAAACAGGTTGTTACGATCACATTAAATATATCAGCCCATTGTTTTTGCAATGGGCTGTTTTTTTTACTCACCTGAAAGAACCAAACACTTTTACCAAGCTACCGTTTATAATTTTCTTCGAGTACTTTAATAATATCGGATTCCCTAAAAAGAATTTTCCTTTCAAACTTGATATAAGGTATAAGGCCATCATCCCTGTACTGTTGCAACGTCCGTTTGCTGATATGTAACATAGCGCAAACCTGTTCCCCACTAAGATAAATTTCCCCCCTTAATAGCGGCTGAAAATGTTCCCTGATATGAAGTAGTTCGTTTTTAATGCCTACCACTACTTCCAGTAAAGCAAGCATATCCTGATTTGAATCTCCGATTGACTTCATATCCATTACTTTTTTAAAGGTAACTGGGTTTGCATTAACCTTTCCACGTCAACCGATTTAAAGAAATTCTTTCGGTTGATTTGTGTTGCACGGAGTATTCCTTTTGCCCTATAGGTTTGAAGGGTTCTTTTGCTGACACCCAGCAACTGACAAACTTCCTGCTGATCCAACCACTTACTTGTCTGCTGTAATGCCCTGTGCGGTGCCGTAATCTCTCTCACCAATCCGGAAACTTCTCTTATTTCCCTACATAATGCATCCACAATCTTAATGTCCAAAACTGTTAATTCCATATCTCCCTCATTTTAATCCTACATCATAAGTAATGGTATACCAAAAATAGCATGAACCACCACCAACTCTTTAACATTTATTCTTCACTTCATTTTAAAAGATTCTACAGCACAATAAAATTAAATATTTAAAGCGTACGCATCCTAAGCAAAATATGAGCAGGATGCGAACCTGTTATCACCAGGTTCTGCCCTATAAACTATCATTGATTTCTTTCAAAGGCAATATCCAAAATAAATAGCTGTTCTGAAACTTTAACAGTCCTGTGTCCTTGATAAGTATCATTTGTCCGACTAAGGGAATCACTTTCATATCATTTTCAAAAGAAAAACGAAAAAAAGAAAGCCTTTTCAAAAGCAGATGTAAGGGCAACGGAGCGCTATAAGTCCCAAAGGGTGGTGCAGTTTTTGGCTGCACCATTATGCGCGCGTAGTTGCACGCGTCTGCTAATTTTGCTTTGCTTTTATTGTTTTTGATTTCAATCCTATATACTCATCCCCGAATAGTTTTCCGGCTATTATTTTATTTGTTGTGGTTTACTATATAATGCACCATAACTCACCGTATTTATAAACAACATACTGTAAACTAATTAATTAGTTTTATCTATTCAATAGTAATTAATCAATTACAAAACATCGTAGAATATTTAAACCATAAGATTATGATATATAGAGAAACGGTAAGTGAGGAGTTATGGGTACAGCTACAAAAGCTAATGAAAGATGAATTGCTAAAAGAATTTGTTTTAGTTGGAGGAACAGCACTATCCTTAAAAATAGGACATCGAGAATCAATTGATATAGACTTATTTACAAATAAGGATTTTAATGTAGAAAATTTAGCAATCCATTTACAGAACAACTATAATGCTATTTTGAAAAGATGCACTAAAAACTCAATAAATGCTTATGTTGAAAAAGTTAAAGTTGATATTATTACTCATAAATATCCGCTATTAAAACCCATTGAGGATATAATGGGAATTAGGATGGTTTCAAACGAAGATATTGGAGCAATGAAACTTCATGCAATTGTTCAAAGCGGTAGTAGAATAAAAGATTTTATAGATATGTACTTTTTACTGGATCATCATCCCTTAAAAACGTATTTAGATGCCTATGAACAGAAATACGAGGGGAATGCAAAACTTGCAGGGAACGCTATGCTGTATCACCAAAATATAGCATCTTCACAGATGGTTAAGATATTAAATGGTAATGAAAGAAACTGGAACAGTATGAAGGAACGTTTTAGAGAAGCGGTATTTGAGCCCACTAAAAATTTTACAGAAACCAGACTAACCAATACGATAGAAATTCCTAAAAAAAAGAATACAAAAGGATTTCGTAGATAAGATAAATAAGATAATAGTAAAAGTTTGCTTAACTTTATAAGTATGAAAATCAAAAACATAAATAAAGATGTCCCTAATCTTGATCCAAAATTCTTTTGGGAATATCATTTTGATGAAATGGATTGGGATGAAGCTTACAAAATGGTAATTGGCAGGATTATAGAACGAGGATCACAACAAGAAGCTGATGAATTAGTGCGCTTTTACGGTTATGAAAGAGTAATAAAAGCACTTCGCGATGAAATCTATTTTTTACCAAACTATGGAATCGATAGTGCCATAGAGTTTTTTCCGGAATTAAAAAAAGAAGAAATGTACTGCTATCTAAACAGGCTAGGTAAACCTTACGACTGGTTATAAATACTCAAAATTAAACCATTAAAAAGACCGTAAATGTACATTGGAAAAGCGTATAACAATCCAAAAGACTACGCCATAATGGTTTGCTCGCACGCTCACAAACCACCCCAAGGGGACTTATTGCGTTTCCTTTTGTTTGTCCGCTTCTCCCAATGTGTTTAAATCACTTTCTTTTTTCTGTTTTTCTTTTGAAAAATATATGATGGGGATGGCTGGTAAGCTATTTGTAGTTCTAATACCAATAGAAAGAGGGTATCCTCCTACTTCACGTATCGCCCTGTTTACAAGCTCTTCAGGAATTTCAAATAAAATGATATCGATTTGGTAACAAAATTACTGTCATCATTAGGCAGTTGTTGTCACATTTTTGACCTAAACAACCCAGTTCAAAGATAATAATAAATTATTACTATTCAATAATTTAAAATATCCTTTCTATTGTTTTTGACTTTACCCTTAAAGCTTGCTTATTCAAGCACTTGTTATATATAATATAAATCAAAATGATGCATACAATCTACAAATGAGTATGAATTAATAGTAGCGTAATACAAGTCCAAAATAGATACTTGCAAATAAGCTATGTAAGTATTTTCAGAATACTGCTTACTCAATTTCTCTAATCCCAACATAATTCAGTCGTCGTAATCATAGAAACCCCTTAACTATTCCTTAATTTCTTAAGCAGCTATGCATTAAATCACTAAATTTGAGAGAGTTAATCATCGCTAACAACAATTAAATAGATTATTCTTACTACAGAATATTTCTTAGATAGCGTATACATTTTCTTTGATTAATTATGATGAAGATTTATATAAAATATATGGTCAGTATACGCTGTAAGATGGTGGTAAAAGACGAGTTAAATAAACTTGGGATTAATTATGGCGCTATAGATTTAGGAGAAGTTGAAGTCAAAGAAATTTTATCAGACGAACAACATAATCGATTAAAAGAGGCTTTATTTTTATCAGGCCTGGAGTTAATGGATGATAAGAAAGCAATTTTAATTGAAAAAATAAAAAATGTTATTATTGAGATGGTTCATTATGAAGATGAATTTCCTAAAATAAAAAACTCCGATTACATTAGCGAAAAGCTAAGTTACGATTACACTTATCTGGCGAATCTTTTTTCGGAAGCGACAGGAACTACAATTGAGCATTACATTATTCTTCATAAAATAGAAAAGGTAAAAGAGCTATTGCTCTATGATGAGCTTTCTCTTACGGAAATATCATACAAATTAAACTATAGTAGTGTGGCTCACTTATCCAATCAGTTTAAAAAAATTACCGGGCTGACTCCTTCTTTCTTTAAAAATTTAAAGAAAAAAAACCGAAAAGGACTTGAAAACATGTGAATTATATAATTTATTTTATGGATTATATAATGCTCGGTTTTTGAAAATATCCGAATTTTGATTATAATTCCAAATTGAATTGAGATGGTACCTTAAATCATTATCTATCCATTTTGCTATTACATAATCTGATATATTATGGAAAGTAAAGAAATTGATAAATTATTATCAGATGAAAAAGAGCATCTCAATAAGCTACACAAAATTGTTGAGGACACAATAAAAGCAGAAGAACTTATTATTCAAAATCTTTTGCATCCTCCGATAGAAATGTTAACCAATCAACAAAAATTATCAGATCGATTGGCTCAATTTGGAGGAAGCTGGAAGTTTATTCTTTTATTTGGAATATTACTCTTCATATGGATCGTTTTTAACATTTTTGCCATTGGTTTATACAAGTTTGATCCCTATCCCTTTATCTTAATGAATCTTATACTTTCTTGTATTGCAGCTTTACAGGCTCCTATTATCATGATGAGTCAGAATCGTCAGGAAGAAAAAGACAGAAAGCGAAATGAAAATGATTATCTGATCAATCTTAAAACCGAAATGCAAATCAGAAGTTTGCATCAAAAAATGGATTTACTACTTGAAGAACAAATCAAAACACTTTTTGAAACTCAGGAAAAGCAGTTTAAGATTCTTAAGGATATAAAGTTTAAGCTTGACAAGCTTTCTGCCCTAAAATAAGAGTCCTTATTTTCTTCCTAAGAATACAAAATACAGTTGAGGGCCGTAAATATGTGAATCATATAATACTGCTATTTAATTGTGTAATGTGTTCTATGGCAATTTGACTAACCTTTGTATAGTGAAATCTTTTTCACAATTAAAAACCATAACAATGTGCCCTTCAGAAGTAAATGTGAGCTGGAAACAACAAAAAAGTAGGCTAAAAGAAAAATTCGCCGTACTAACTGACAACGACTTACTGTTTGAACCCGGAAAAGAAGAAGAAATGTATAAAAGACTTCAAATCAAACTCGGTAAAACAAAAGAAGAACTATACAAAATTATTTCAAGATTATAACGCTAAATACTGCTAACAGTAAGGATTGAGCCAATCCCGGTATTTATAACAGTTACCGATTTTTAATCCCTAAACTTATATTAAATGAAGAAAGCAATTTTTTCTCTGGCAATCATGATGATGTTGGCAGGGAGCTTACTCGTAGCATGTCAATCTTATTCTAAAAAAGAAGAAGCATCGCAACGAAAAATAGAACAGTCAAAACTAGACTTGAAGGCTACACGAGACCGAAATAATGCGGAACAACAACGAATCCGTGATGAAGCGTTACGAGTAGAACATCAGCAGGAATGGATCGTGTTTAAAAACGAATCGGAAGCAAAAATTGATGCCAACCAGACACGTATTACCGAATTAAAAGCAGAAATGAGAAAACCCGGAAAAAAATACGATACCCGTTATGCCAGAAAAATTGATAATCTGGAGCAACGAAATCTGGAACTAAGAATGCGAATAAACACGTATAACGATGAGCAATCGGACTGGAATACTTTTAAAAATGAGTTCAACCATGATCTGAATGAAATAGGTTTGGCATTTACAAACCTGACTGTAAACAGTAAAAAGTAATGTAAAATACTAAAATTTATTTGCCTTTTAGCTGTTTGCAGGTAAGAATAACTAATAACATCAAAATCATGAACGTTCCTGATATCGAAAAAGCAAAAGTCTATATAACGGTAGAAATTATAGAATATGTACCGAATGCTGTGGTGATCAAAACAATTCTAAAAAAATCAACCGGAAATATCAGTGTGGTTTCATTTGACAGTGGAGAGGGACTCACAGAGAAAACATCTCCATTTGACACATTCGCTCAGATTATCGAGGGGAAAGCAGAAATTATAATTGACGGCACTTCGTTTTTACTGGAAACGGGGCAATCGATAATTATTCCGGCTCATAAGCCCAATTTAATCAAAGCTAATGAACGGTTTAAAATGATTCTGACGGTAATAAAAAGCGGCTATGAATAATATTGAAACCACCCGGAAACTTATGCGTGAGATCTTTACCATAACGGTAATCATCCAAAAGGAATTTCCGGAGCTCTATGAGCATTTAGGAGAAACACCATTGTTTTTATCCTATGGTGAGGATCAGATGGCCATAATCGATTTCGAACAATATTTAGAATCGATTAAACAGCAATTGTCTATTGCTGAAAAAGATCGTCTGTTACATCAAATGTGTGAATGATATAAAGGATCATATAAATTGTGTAATACTTTCTGTATCAGACAGAAGTACCTTTACAGTGTAATAACAACATTACAAATAAAACTAATTCACAATGAAAGATTCCGTTAAAACTCCTGTGACACCAAATGCGACAAAGTCAAATTGGTATGTACAAAAAGGAAAGCTTAAAGCTAAATTCCCATCATTAACAGATGCTGATTTACATTTCGAGGAAGGAAAAAAAGACGAAATGCTAAGCAGAGTACAAAATAAATTAGGCAAATCCAAAGAGGAATTAACCCAAATAATTAGTGCTCTTTAAAATCTTTAAAAGGAAAATCGTTGGGAATAAATACCTAGCGATTTTTTTATACGTTCGATTCATTTAAAAACAATATCATGAACAATTTCCTCTATATACTTGCGATAGTTTTAATGATACTTTGGGCTGTTGGTTTTTTCGGCTATAGTGCCAGTCCGATAATCCATATTTTATTGATAATTGCAATAATCGTTATATTGATTAGACTCATTAAGGGTGACAAAGCCTTTAAATGATAGACTCGTTTACGATTAAATAGGTGAATGATGTAACTCATAAATGTAGTTGGTCTAACATATAAAACGTATTCCGGCACTCTTTATCGTTTAATAACGCTTTACAAATAAGACAGATACATTATGAGCGATTCTGATAAAATGCCTGATACTAATACTACAACTAATGTAAAAAAAACTCTAATTTGAGGGAACAAAAAAGAAAGCTCAACGCTAAATTCTCTTTCATAATCGATGCTAATTTACATTTTGAAGAAGAAAAAAAGAAGCGATGTTAAATCGCGTACCAATAAACCCTGGTAAGACTGAAGAAGAACTTACCAAAATAACCACTGTCCTTTAATATAATAATTCAAAACAAAATCGCTGAGGAAATAAAAGTTCTTAGCGATTTTTTACAACATTCTTTTCGGTAAGACTATATACACAGAAAGTTAACTTCAATTCTTATCTGTTCAGCACTTTATAAATACGAAAACAAAATGATGATTATCACTCTATTCAATAGGGAAAAACAACTACTAAAATAACGTTACCGATTTTAGTAGTATTATATGCTTACTTACTATACTTTTAATTAAGAAGGAAATGAAAACAATAAAAAATCTGGGCATTTGGATGGATCATTCCGAAGCCTATCTATTAAAGTTTGATACCAACAGTGGTAATACAACGATTATTAGCTTTCCTACGGCATCTCCACATCCTGAGAAACAGCACTTGCTAAAAAAAAGAGAAAAGAGAGTACATAACATTGAGCAGCAAAAAACATTGTCCTATTATAAAAAATTGGGAGCAACAATTATTCACTATCAAAATGTTATTCTTTTTGGAGCAACAGATGCAAAAACCGAATTATTCCATTTTTTAAGATCTGATCACCATTTCGATGCTATAAAAATTGATATTCAGGATACTGATAAAATGACGGAGAATCAAAGAGAAGCCTTTGTTAAAGGTTATTTTTCGAGATTAGTTCAAAAAGATTCTTTTTAAACATCTAAAAAAAAGTGCTATGGCTTTTTTTAACTATATAGAGATCGATAGAGTCGAAAAACTCACAAAAGAAGCGTTTATTGACAATTATTACAACCTTCAAAAACCTCTGGTCATCACCAATCAAGTTGATGATTGGCCAGCGGTTCACAAATGGAGTTTTAAATTTTTAAAAGAAATTGCCGGCGATAAAATCGTTCCCTTATATAATAGTGGAATAGCAGAGTGTATCCCCAAATTAAACGAGCCCGATTTAACTCTTCCGATGTCGCAATATATTGAAATCTTACAGCGAGGACCAACAGACTTACGAATCTTTTTATATAATCTGATGAAAGATGTACCGGATCTGAAAACAGATATAAGATGGCCGGAATTGGGTATTAAACTGATAAAAACTCTTCCGTTTATCTTTTTTGGAGGACAGGGGACTAAAGTATACATGCAGTACGATATCGACTTATCTAATATTTTTGATATTCATTTTGAAGGCAAAAAGCAATGCATACTCGTTACTCCAAATGAAGCACAATATATATATCGCCTCCCTTATTCCTGGATATGTCATGAAAATATTGATTTTGACAATCCTGATTTTGAAAAATTTCCGGCTTTAGAAATGATAACGCCCTATATCACTAATCTTGAACACGGTGAAATGTTATACATTCCCGAAGGATGGTGGTATTACATGAAATACACTACTCCGGGATTTTCATTGCGTTTAAAAGCATTAGCCGGCAGACCCAAAAACCTGCTTAAAGGAATCCGAAATATGACCATTATGCAATATTACGACAATTGGATGCGACAGTATAAAGGACAGGCCTGGTTAAATTATAAGAATAGAGAATCCATACGCCGCACTAATGCCACATTAAAATAAGATGTCGAAAGACTATTCTTTAGCAATAAAAAAAGGCTTGAATTGATCAGCCTACTATTTTTATAAATGAAACCTGATAGTTATATACTTTAATATAAGCTTTAAAAGAAAAACAATTGCCTTACTAATAAGCGATGTTTCTTTTTCCAGCGCACAATACTTAAACAGAAATTATGATTCCTATAGTAAAGCATATAAATACCAAGTGGGTAAAATTCTGTAATACTAATTTAATATTCGTGGGTTAGTTCTAAATAATAGCAAAATAGAATTTAAAGACTAAATGCTGTTAATTTTTAGTAACCAAATACGTTTCTGTTAGAATCGTATCCGATTTACCATCGTATGTTTCTATGATCAAATTTCCATTTGTATCAAAATATCCTATTGAAGTTTTATTCTTGGTAATGTATACATAGTGGTTCGTTGATGTCTTTCTTAATAAGGCTAATTTTTTACTTCCTTGTTTTATTGCATAACCCGCACCATCGGGAGCAATTCTATATTTATTCCCATTTGATAAATAATATGCCGATCTATCCGGTTCAAAGGTTTTTGAACTTCCGTCCGGACTTGTGATTTTTGTTACAGAAGTAGACACGACCGGAGACTCTTTCATCTCTGTATTTAAAGTATGGGGTTTTACATCATTCAACTCAATATTCTGAACTTCCCTAACGGTTTCATTTTTCGTAAATTTTTTGTTTCCATCCGAATTTTTCACTGTAGTAACAGTCGTTTTGGAGGTTTCCTGAACATTTACATTTTGGGCCTTACTATTTAATGCAAATAATAAAGCAACTGTCATTATAGCTATACTTTTCATAAGTTCTTTTTTTGATTCATTAATACACTATAAAGGTAGCCATATATACTTCTATAATTATTTTTATAGTTTTCATAATTCCCATGTTTTAAACACGTTACACTTTGTTTTCTTAAGGGATAGGATCTTACTCCGGACATTGTTTTTCTTGTTCTTTTAAGGAGAATTCCTGTGGTTTTATTTTTCTTAGTCAGCTCAGGGAAATATTTTTCCATTGCTAATCGGGCCATTAAATAACTAACCGTTGATTCTGCTCCTTGATTGAGATTTACATAGTTGTCCTCTAATCCATCATAACAACCTCCGGTTAGCGGATTGTAGATGATTCGGTGCAAATGATTTTTGCCTAAAAACCAATTGAAACCAATGCTCATTTTATTTAAATAGTCCTTTTCTTTATATACTTCATAAAATAAACGCAATGCCAGAATGGTATACGCAACATCTATGGGTTGTTCGCCTCCATTTTTTTCAGGTAGTATCCCTTCCCTATGATGCATCCAGCCATTATTAGAGATTACTTTTATTTTCGTTTTTTTAAATATTTTAGAAAGCAGAAAATTGAAAGTTATTTTTGCCGTTTTTTTGTACTGCTGATCTTCGGTTAAAAGCCAGGCGTAAATCAAGGCTTCAGACAGTACACTGTTGGCATATGTCAGATAACGTTCAAACCAAAGCCATTCGGGATTCGATTCCGTTTCAAACATCTGAACCAAACTGTTCGCCAAACTTCTTACGTTTGTTATATTTTCATCCGACTTCATTTTGAAATTACTGTAATAGATGCCTTTTATAATAAACCCTATGGCACGAGGCGAACGAATTTTAGTACTATTTCTCAAGGCTATTTTCATTGTTGCCTGAGCTTCCGCAACAAATGTTTCAGGTAGTAAATCTCCGATAGAAATAAGATAGCCTAATGCCCAAATGGCTCTACCGTTTGCGTCCTCCAGGTTTACAAGTTTATTTTGTGCCGTAAAATTCTTATTATCGTCTACATAATTTAAAAAATTACCTTCCGGTTGCAGACAATACTTTATAAAGTTAAAATAGCAAACCAGATATTCGATATCGGCTGTATCCTTAGTTGATTCAAAATGTTGACACATGGCAATTAATGCTCTTGCATTGTCGTCTAATGTATATCCCGAAGTCCTATCCGGTTTGTTAATGATACTGAACTGTATGATTCCTATTTCAGTCGTAAGTTTTTTGAGATGATTCAGGTTAATGTCCGGAATTTTATAGTGCAGTGAGAGTTTATGATGGATCAGTTTATCCATTAAAACCGCATGACTGATAGCGGAGTTTTCCCATGCATTCGGAGCCATTTTATGCAGTCCGTTTAAACTGATATTGATTCGCAAAGGCTCATCGTTCAATAAGTGTATCACCTGTTTAGCCAGTTGTTTTGGATTTTCAAAATCGATAATAATTCCGGTATTATTTTCTAATACTTCCAGAGCATGTGAATTGGAGTAGAAATAATCGGACAACCACAGCTTATCGCATATGAAAACGTTCCGCTTACAGCCTGATTGCGATCTTTAGATGTAAATAAGTAAATATCGGTGAGTTGTAAGTATTCTAATAACTCATCCAGAGGGAGGTATTTATTTATGAATTTTACATTTTGTTGTAAGCCTGATTTTTTAATTTTTTCTTTAAGCATTGCCCGATAAACTTCGCCTTCGTGCTTAACCACAGAAGGATGTGTTTTGCCTATTATCAAGAATACAACATCGGGAACTTCTTGGATGATCTCCGGTAGCGCATCAAGGGTCGTTTCTATACTTTTCCCGGAGCTTAACAATCCGAAAGTAGCCAGTACCTTTTTTCCGGATAATCCATACTTCCGTTTTAGAACATCTTTGTCTGTATGGGCTACTAAATGGATTCCGTGCGGTATAATTGATATTTTGTGAGGAGATACAGAATAATCATCGATTAATATTTTTTTAGACGAATGAGTCATTACAATAACTGCTTTAGCAAATGAAATCAGTTTTTGAACCGATCGTTTAAAAAGCTCATCCGGTTGTGGCAATATTGTATGGAATACAATTATAATCGGTTTGGTAATGATCGTCAGCAATGTGATAAAATCAGTCTCGTTTGTCCTGAATAATCCAAATTCATGTTGAATTAACACCATTTGTATGGCATCATTTTTATTAATGTTTTCCGCTAAATCGATATACGATTTCTGATTGTCACTTTCAAGGACATAGGCCACTTCTTTTGGGTAAGAATGTTTGTACTTTGATGTCTCAACGGCACACACTTTAATTAAAAAAGAGCTCTGAAATTTATTATTCAGTGCTGTAATTAAATCCTGAGAATAGGTTGCAATTCCACATTCTCTGGGAGGATAACTGGATATAACTAAAATTTCGGACGTTCTGTTTTCTGATGCCGCTTTTTTTTGTTCTAAGGTTAATCGAATAATATCGCGTTGTATCTTATTTTTCATTATGAATATTCATTAATTCTTTTAATAATTCAGAAATACTGATTGATGCAACGGCGATACGTTCGTCGGCAGCACCATAATAGATGTATAATGTATCGTCAAATAAACTGGTCCCGGTTGGAAAACATACATTATTTACTTCACCTTTCAATTCCCATTCCTGATCAGGCTTAAATAAAGCATAGGGTAATCGAGCAATTTCATTTCTTGGATTTTTTAAATCCAGTAAAGCTGCGCAAGCAGAATAAATATAGCCATGCTCCGAATCCTGAACACCATGATATATGATTAACCAACCAAATGCGGTCTCAATTGGGGGACAACCTCCACCTATATAACTTGATTCATGTTTGTATTTTGGAGAAAGAACAATCGATTCATCAATGTTTAAAAAATAATGCTGCCAAAATTCATATGTCAATTCCTTTAAATCGTTTACTTCTACTATAATTTGGATATCGGGCTTTATTCTATGCAAAAAGCATAATTTGTCATTAATTTTCCGCGGAAAAAAAATCAGGTTTTTATCCCATAAATAAACACCTGCTGTATCACTATGAAAAATCCTGTTGTGTTCATTATAAACCAGGCATCGGGTCTTACTTTCTGCTCCATGCTCTGTTAGTCTTATAAATTCCTGATAGGTAATTTGAGGTACTATGATTCCTTGTTTTTTAAAGTGAATTAAGTCACTTGAGAGCGCGAGTGCCCCTAATGCATTTACGCCATTATAAGCCGTATATGTCAAAAAGTAAGTGTCTTCAATTTTTACAAGTCGGGGATCTTCCAACCCTTGTGATTCATAACTATACTCTGATGAAAGAAAGGCTGTAGTGCGTCTTTCCTTTACCAAAACAGGACCGTCTAATTCACAATAACCGATACTGGAAAAATTACCTTTACTCACAGCCCGGTAAAAAAGATGGACACTATTTCCTTCTTTAATGACCGCGGGATTTAAAACGCCTCCGTTTTCAAAATCCAGATTGGTTTTCTCGAGTATAATCCCCTTTTTTTTTACAGTTATCATACTCTACATTTAAATAATTAATGCTTTTAGGATCAGACTCTTCCGGTTAGGTAAAATGTTTTTCTTTTTTATGAAATACATTTTATATTCAATTGCATATCTATCAAATTGAGAAATGTAAGAATACTATTAGATTTACAGGCCGATTTCTTCAATCGGACAACGTCTGTTTTCTTTTTTTTCTTTAAAATGTGAAGGTGAAAAGCCCGTTACTTTTTTAAATTGTGTAGACAAATGCGCCAGACTGCTATAATGCAATTTTAAAGCAATTTCACTTATGTTCAGTTCTCCATAAAACATTAGTTCTTTCGCACGTTCAATTTTGTGGGAAATGATAAACTGTTCAATCGTGATTCCCAGACTTTCAGAGAAAAGGTTGGCCAGGTAAGTATAGTTATAATTTAGTTTTTGGCTTATATAGTTCGAAAAATTTATCTTGATTATTTTATCTGAATAATGCACCATTTCAACGATAGCACCTTTTATGCTTTCTATTAAAATAGCTTTCCTTTCATCAATTAATTCTAGACCTAGAGCAGATAAGCCATTATTAAGTTGTTGTTTGTCTTTTAAAGAAATATTTTCTAGAATATCTACTTCCCCTAAATTGATCGCAACAATATGCAGTCCGAGCTTTTTGAGTTCATCTCTAACCGCAATCTTACATCGGTTACTTACCATATATCGGATGTAAAGTTTCAAAATAGTTTAATTTGATCAATATTTTAAAATTAATATTAATAACTAACTATTGGTTACTAAATTATTTTATAAAGTTGTAAAATTCACACTTTACACAATGACCATTATGGTTATATTCATAATATGGGTAAATTATTGTAGATACTTTTTCATTTTTACCTTTAAATAGTGTATCAATTTTTAGAAAAGCCAATAGGCAATTTCTGTAGACAATATTCCTATCCCGGCGCCGGCAACTACATCTCCAACGCAATGTTTGTCGTTTAAAACCATATAAACGCCTGTAAATAATACAAATACACATCCAGCAATACTTAATCAAAAAGATTCTTCCTGGTATTCGCGGAACAAAAAATGAGCTGATGAAAACGCTGTTGTAGTATGTCTGGAAGGGAAGGAAAATTTATTTGTTTTATCCGGTCGCTCTTCTTTCACCAAGTAGTTTGAAAGCATTACTATGGACACTGGCTGATAGAAGTTGAGATGTTAAATAAATTATAATTCTATCTCTAAGATTATGCTTTCCCTTTACACCCAAAAGATTTAGGCTATAAACTGCAGCGGCTGTTGCATATTGTGTATAGTTATCAAAAAACTATGCTTAGGACTATCCTCATTTACTTCAAACTGTGGGTAGCTATTGATGTTTTTTATATCTTTGGATATAAGGCTTAACGTACCATAGGTAATAAGTACGGTAGGTACAATTAGTTTTTTGTAATACTTATGACCTTCTTTTTGTTTTATAAAATTTATAATATGTAAATCACTTACAACTTAAGATTCTATTATATTCCTTCTTACTCATTATACCTTTTACAAATTCATTATACTGAATAGATGTTAATCCCAATTGCTTAATAGTTATTTTAGTTCTGCTTTCTCCAAATTTTTCATCGCTTAAAGAAGGCAACGTTATCATACCGTAATATTTATTTCCTATAATGATTTTTGCAGTATCATGCCTGCCATTCTTATAAATATCCTTCGTTGGAATTATTTCGCGAATGGCAACATTTACTTCTTTTTCAGTAAATATTATGAATTTTCCCATTTACTTTAATATTTTTTCAAATTCTTTTTTGAGCTTGACTGCGTTACCTGAAGGGATATAACCACCATTAAATAAGTCCTGATACAGATTCTTCAGATCCTCTTTTAACTCTTCGATAGTTTCATTTAAATCATCACTTTTTGCATACAAATTCAAGTCTTGAACTATGGATAGGTATTCATTATTCTCTCTTAGCACCTTCACTTTCAATGGGCGTACTAACGGGACTCCCTCAATAAAATTGATGAAATGATACATTTTACTACTACACGATTTTATATTTTATGCAATTTCATTGCATCTTAATTTTCAGAATTAATCTTCTGGAATTTGCCGATTAATCAATTGTACACCAACAAATTTTATTAATTTACATGTAGTATCGAACTATCCTTAACACAAAACTACAGTAAAATGTTTCGCCAAATTAAATTATAGGAACTCCAGACAAAATATAAAATCGTTCTAAATAGCAATACGTTATAATATCCTGTATCCAGAACTTACATAAGGACATCAAAAAACACTAATCCCGTTTTTGGAACATCTTAAAAAAATAAAGATTCAGAAGAAATTGAGCATACCCGTAAACAGCGTCTTCAATAGGAATGGTAAGTAATCGTATATTCAAAAATTCTTCCGGATTGTAATTCACAATCGGTGCCTCCAGTCCTGTACCGGTTAATACGCCATTCACCGGAAAAAAGCCAAGCATTAATATGAAAAACACCAGAGAAGCTTTTCCGATCCAATCTACCCGGGCTATAAAATGTAAAAAGATCAAGGTTAGCATTGTAATAATTGCCGTAACTAAAGTATAAATTTTATCCGCATGCAATAAAGCAAATACGGCACATACAATCACGCTGATAAATACGATGATATTGTTCCAGGCTATAGCCCAGTCAAGGTTAAAAAACTTATCGAGACAGAAAAATGTAAAGAGGCACGAAAACGGAATGCATATAAAAAACAACCACTCTTCCAGTGGTAAACCAAAAAGGCTAATGCCAAGGGTATAAGCTTTATTAAACCACCAGACCCCTATTTTTGCAAAAAAGATATCCCATATTATAAATGGTATTGCAACCAATATACTGGCCTTTAAAAAGGCAGAAAATTGTTTATTGAACTGTATCCTTTTGTCAAATGAAAAAATAAAGCAAATAATTACGGTAAGTAAATTAACCAATAAATAGGTATATGGTTTCATTATTGTTTAGCGTTAAAATACATTCTGAAATATCTCAAGGGAACCCATAAAAAACCGAAACATTCTCCATTATGCTTACCGGTATGTTTATGATGTTGTTTATGTGCTCTTCGGATAGCCAGAAAATAGGGATTTTGTGTTTTCTGCAATGTTTTTATTCGTTGGTGAATAAAAATATCGTGCACCCAAAAATAAGCTATCCCATATAGGGTAATACCCAAACCTATGAAAAACCGGTAATCAAAATTGTTTAAAGAACCCAAATATAATAAGGCAATGGCCGGTAATGCAAAGATTACAAAAAAGTAATCATTTTTTTCAAGTGGTCCTTTATTGGTGTGATCGTGATGATCCCGATGTAAAACCCATAAAAATCCATGCATCACATATTTATGGATAATCCAGGTGGCGACTTCCATTAGTATAAATGTTAAAAGAACGATACTAAAATTCATATCGGTTTGAAAGTTTAATTAAACAATAGTTCCTGTGTAAATGAAACCGGTTAAGTATATATTCCCGTCTTTTACAGGTATAAAACATGTTAAAACACCTAAATTCAACGAATTACTAATTGTAGCCGCATTGAAAAAAGCGGTTTTGATACATGTAATGGTTGTTTTCTTTTAGATCGGTATATCATCGTATTTCTTTTTTAACGACTTTGGCAATCATATTCTTTAGTAATGTTGAGGTTATGCTGTTTTTGTTTTCGTGAATAAATTGCAAATCTTGTTCTACTTCGTTGTTGTATCCTAAAAAAGAAGGACAATTTTGCTGAATCGATAATCGGATAAAACGAATTTCAATATTGTCCGGGTTCTCTTTTACAGCATTTTCGATGTCTTTTTTTCCCTTATTAAAAGCATTGAGTTTGACAATCGGATTGATGGCATGACTGGCCCATATTGTTTTGAAAGCCCCCCTGTAAGCAAGATAAACACTATTTCCGTTTTTAGTATGCAACTGCACCAACATGGCTTTACACAGCTTTTTATCGGATACCGCTTTGATGTAATTTGCCCGTATAAAATCCATCTCCTTATCAGGATAATCATTATCTGCTACCTTTGTAAGATAGGGAAAAAGCAGTAGCAACACCATCAATAACTTCATAAAACAGCTATTTTATATTGTACATAACTGCTCATCGCAAGGGATAACTTTTGACTATTGGGAATACGGATCCGTTGCGACATTATTTTCTCCGCCGGAGTGTTTTTAATTTTAGTAAACAATGACAAATAATATTTATAGGCCAGGTAGACTCCGAATCGGGACGAAGCCGGTAGCATTTTGATCCCGATAAGCGCTTCTTTAAATTCCGTTTCGATTTCAGCTTCAATCTGATGCTTAATCTCCGGACTAAAAAGTTTCATTTGGATATTAGGGAAATAAGTACGTCCCAAAATCTGATAGTCGTCTTTTAGATCTCTTAAAAAATTTACTTTCTGAAAAGCAGAACCCAATTTCATCGCATAGGGTTTTAGTTTTTCAAACGAAGTCTTGTCTCCATCCACAAATACCTGAAGACACATAAGTCCCACCACTTCGGCGGAACCTAAAATGTATTCCTGATAGCGCTCGGAATTATAATCTGTCGGATGTAAGTCCATTTCCATACTATGCAGAAACTGCGCGATTAAGGATGGATCGATTTTATAACGGTTCACGGTTTCCTGAAAAGATTGTAATATCGGATTTAGCGAAATCCCTTCCTGGAGTGCCGTGTTGGTCTCATTTCGAAAGCGCTCCAGTAAAGTGGCTTTGTCATAATCGTGGAAACTGTCAACAATTTCATCTGCCAGTCGCACATAACCATAAATAGCATATATCGCAGGTCTGATGGCGGGCTTTAAAGCCAGAATACCCAGAGAGAAGCTGGTACTGTATTTTTCGGTCACAATTTTGCTAACCTTATAGGATAGTTCATCAAATAGCTTTTTCATACCGGGATATTTTAAGTTTATCTACTTCTTTTGCAACGATATTACCTGATATAATAGAAGGGGGAACTCCCGGTCCGGGTACTGTTAGCTGACCGGTGTAAAACAGATTACTTATATGTTTGTTTTTAACCGATGGTTTTAATACCGCCGTTTGATTTAGCGTATTGGCCAATCCGTAAGCATTACCGCCGTAAGCATTGTAATCGTTTATAAAATCGCTGACACAATAACTTTTTTTATAATCTAATTTTGACTTCAAGTTCTTAGTTCCGGTATGTTTTTCAATACGTTCCAACATTTCATCTAAATACTTCTCTCGAATCGATTCCGCATCGGAAAGCCCAGTGGCAAGGGGTATTAATAAAAAAAGGTTTTCACACTCTTTCGGGGCGACCGTAGGATCAGTTTTTGACGGACAACAGGCGTAGAACAATGGTTTTTCCGGCCATTTTTTGGTGTTGTAAATCGTATCGACATGTTCGTCCAGGTCGTTTTCAAAAAACAACGTATGGTGTTTCAAGCTAGGAATCCGTTCCTTAAACCCCAGATAGTAAATTAAACAGGAAGGCGCAAAGGTTCGGGAAGCCCAATACTTTTCATCATAATTTCGCATTTCGGGTTCCAACAGCGTTTCTGTATGATGATAGTCACAGGATGCTATTATGCCATCAAACGCCTGGAATGTTCCGTTAACGATTAATCCTTTAGCCTGACCTTGTTCTACAACAATCTGATCAATATTTTGATTAAAATGAAAATGTGCACCTTGTTCTTCTGCTACTTTTTTCATTGCAATAACCAATTGATAAAAACCACCTGCAGGATACCAGGTTCCCAGAGCATAACCGCCATAATTCATCAGACTATACAAGGCCGGAATTTTGATTGGCGAAGCCCCGAGAAATATAACCGGAAATTCCATTAGCGTTCTTAGCTTGGGATTGGAAAAATAGCGCCCTACATAGCTTCTGAAATTAGTAAGCAAATTCAGTTTTAAAGCTGTGCCCGCGATTTTGGGTGACATGAATTCAAACCAACTGTGACAAGGCTTATTTACAAATTCACGCATTCCAACATCATATTTGAATTTGGCAGCTTTCATAAATACATCCAGTCTTTTACCGGCTCCTTTTTCAATATCCTCAAATAAAGCTTTGAGTGCTTCATAAGATTTCGGAACACTGACTTTTTCATCCTTGAAAATCATTTCAAACTGCGGATTTAAAGCTATAAGGTCGTAAAAATCGGAAGTACGATAACCAAAGTCATTAAAAAATGATTCGATAATGTCAGGCATCCAATACCAGCTTGGTCCCATATCAAAGGTGTATCCGTTAGTCGTTTGGAACTGCCGGGCTCTTCCGCCGGGCTGACTTTGCTTTTCAAAAACATGAACCTCATTGCCCGACTGTGCACAATATGAAGCTGCCGACAAACCCGAAATCCCGGAACCGATTATTGCAATTTTCTTTTTCATAGCCAATACTTTTTAGACTGTAAAATAGGCCGTATTCACTTTTTGCAAAAGCTCATGACTATCTATCTGTTGAGAAAAAATCGGGTGATGAAAATCATCCAGCTTATTTAACAACCGTATTAATTGCATTTTTTCGGAATGAGAAAGATCTCCAGAAACAATTTGGGTTGCAAGTCGTATTTTCCCCATTTGAGCATCTAATGATTGTAAGCCTTCCAGTGAAATTTCAATTATCTTACTCCTTTTATCCGTTTCGGAATCATTTTGTATGACCCAGCCGTTTTTAATTAATCGGTTTATAATCTGCATTCCAGTTGGCTTATCCTGAATGTTTTTCTTGATAAGTTCCATTTTGGTCATTGCGCCAAAGGCTTTCAAATTGATCAAATAAATAAAATCTTCCTGAGTCGAAAATTCAGAATCCTGTATTGCCGACTTGGAGTAGGCTTTAGCATATCGATTCATGTGCACCAATAAAGTACTGATTACACTCTCCGGACTTCTTCCCTCCATTTTACCTTCCCAATCAGGTTCATCTAAAGAAAAGTCCGTTTGTTTTTCGCTCTCAAAAAACCATCTTTTAAAACCACTTACATCTTTGGCATAACCATAATTGCTATTCTCCTTTTCGAATTTTTCAACAAGTTGAATAACGTCCTGAACAAGCTGATAGTTCATAAATCATTTTTTAGTATGTAAATATACTATTTTTAAAAATAAAAGAACTATTAAATACTAAAAAACATATTCACAATGCTTAGACATTTTATTTTAGAAGAGAAAGACAAACTGAGTTACTCAATAATCCTTTAACTATCGGATGAATTCTTCATGTAGACATCATCTAAAATAAATAAAGAAAGTATCTGACCATTTAGCGGATTGGAAATTTATGTATACCTTGATAATTGAAATGAAATTTAAAATTACAAAAGCAATAAAAAGCAGAATTTTTAATTTATTATCAGTCAATCATTTGTCATTATTTGACTACAAAGGTTCGAGAGGATTTGAACAATAAAAAAATACACTATAAATCATTGGTTTAAAATGAATTAAACAATAAAGCGGAGAAAAAGGTTCCTAAACTTAATTTTATAACACTTTACTAGTGTCTTGGTTATGCTACATTTTCGATCCATGGTAACTATTCTGTAACGATTTAAAAAACAATTTTTCATCAAATTATCACTATTTGTCATTACCACGTTTACAAAATAATAAGCCTTGAGATTAAAAATCTTAGGGACAAATTTGTTTTTTCTTCATTATTCAGAAGATAGTCGCGGAGAAAGAGGATTCATACAATATTTCCATTAACGAATTAGATTAATGTTAGATCCTACACTTCAACGTACAGACATAGCTACGTATAGCCGTACAAACAGTGGCACACAAGTACAACCACTCAGCTACTTTAATATTTAACGGTAAGCTAATCACACAAGCTTCGAGTATACGGATGAAATTTCGGTTGTTTAACAACCGTTCATCTTGCCGTTTGCAGGAACTAAGCAAACTGCTACCTTCCTACTAAAAAAATCCTGATTTTAAAATCCAGTTTTACACGCGGATCACAACCTAATATTTCATATTTATTTTATCAATTATTGGTTACCACGAAGTAACAGCAAGGTGTGTTTTGAGCAGCTTGAAATACTTTCCGCTGCTCAAAACGCCTTGCGACGTTAGGGGGCACTTTGCTATTCCCATTGGGAAATAGCAAGGTGTGTTTTCGTAAGACAAAAACCTTTTTGTCATACAAAACCCCCTGCCCCTAACGAGGGAAAATTTGGCTCCGAAGTCGCAAATTATTAAGAAGCATTTTTATTTATTTATCCGATTGTAGTAATTACCATTAAGCGACCTACAAACATTACGTATTTACACTTAAATAGCTGATTATCAAAAGGGGAAA
>NZ_JBDQQQ010000005.1:0-260812 GCF_039888695.1 Flavobacterium sp. CAU 1735
AAGTTTTTTTTGAAAAAATTTTCTTCGTTTTTCTTACTCAATAACTCAAGGAACTTCCCTGTTTTGCGGGTGGCAAAGGTAAATCACTTTTTTATTTCTCGCAAATCTTTTTTGACTTTTTTTTCTAACCTTAGTCAATCCCAATCTGCTGTACTTTACATTCAATGAACTCCCTTATTGCGGCTGCAAAACTAGAACCTTTTTCCGGTTTCGCAAACTTTATATAACCTTTTTTTAAATCTTTTTCTTAATGCTCTCATTACAAAGACTTAACAATACCGATTTTTTTAGCTTTATTTGGTGTCTTTGGTGTGATTACGCGGTTTTAGCGGGGTTTGGACTTTTTTTATTCCTGAAATACCAGACCTGACAGGTTGCAAAAACCTGTCAGGTCATCACAAATTAGTATAATCACCACTTATATATAGGTGCATTTTCTAAAAATAATATCTGATCCGTTGTGAAAAATCGGTTATCTGTAAATAAAAAAGCTACTACTATATATAGGTAGTGCTAAATCCCAACCAAAAATTCTTTTGATCAAGATACTCTATATAATAAAAATACCAGACAGCTTTCGGAAACCTGTCTGGTATAAAAACAAAAAACCGCAGGAAATCCTGCGGCTTGTTTTATTTTATTTTCTTCTCCATTATATAATCTTCCATCAGATAACCTTCACCGATAGCAATATCCTCTTCACCAATCACCTCGAACCCCTGTTTTTTGTAAAAATCGATCGCTTTATTAAAACGGTTTACATTTAACAACAAGGAGGAATTGTTATTTTGATTAACTGCAGCCTCTACATAGTGCAAAAGGGACTTTCCAACACCCTTACCCTGTGTTTGCGGTAGTACATATATTTTATGCAATTTGGTTTTCCCTTCCTTATAATTAATCTGAAAAGAAGCAAATCCATAATATACTCCCTCTTCTTCCGCCAAAACAAATTGTTGTCCGTTTTGCTGTTGCTGTTCCAATGCCGGAATCGCATATATTTTATCGAGCATATACTCCAATTGCGTTTCCGATAAAATAGCACCGTAAGCATCCGGCCAAATGGTATAGGCCAAAGACTTTACAATTTCCAATTGATTTTGTGAAGTTACCTCGGTAATGATCATTTTATTCTGCTTTTAATCTTTTTTGTTCTCTTGCCAATAATGTGTTTTTCATCAGCATGGCGATAGTCATCGGACCAACACCTCCCGGTACCGGTGTAATAAAGGATGCTTTTTTGCTCACATTATCAAAATCCACATCTCCGGTAATCACATATCCTTTTTCCGATTTTTCATCTGCCACACGGGTAATCCCAACATCAATGATCACTACATCATCCTTAACCATTTCGGCCTTCAGATAATTTGGAACTCCCAATGCTGTGATAATAATATCCGCCTGACTTGTAATCTGCGTAATATTCTTTGTATGACTATGCGTTAAAGTAACTGTTGAGTTTCCTGGAAAACCTTTTCTTCCCATCAAAATACTCATCGGACGTCCAACAATATGACTTCTTCCGATTACTACCGTGTGCTTTCCTTTTGTTTCCACATTGTAGCGCTCTAACAATTCCAGGATTCCAAATGGTGTTGCCGGAATAAACGTTGACATATCCAATGCCATTTTTCCAAAATTTTCCGGATGGAAACCATCCACATCTTTACTCGGATCAATCGCCATTAATACTTTTTGCGTGTCAATCTGATCCGGTAACGGCAATTGCACGATAAAACCATCGATAGCATCGTCTTCGTTTAATTCTTTGATTTTTTTCAGTAATTCCGTTTCCGAAGTCGTACTTGGCAATTTTACCAAAGTCGATTCGAAGCCTACTCTTTCGCAAGCCTTTACTTTACTACCTACATAAGTAAGACTCGCACCGTCGTTTCCAACGATTACGGCTGCCAGGTGTGGTACCTTTTCTCCGTTTTCTTTCATTTTCTGCACTTCGGCAGCAATTTCATTTTTGATTTCCTCCGAAATCTTTTTTCCGTCTAGTAGTTGCATTCGTGTGTATTTGTGTGTTGTTTTTATCTAAAAAAGAAGACGCGACTAATCGCGTCTTTATTTTATCTCATTCCTTTCATTCCTCCCATCATTCGCATCAGGTTTTTTCCGCCTGCTCCCTGCATCATCTTCATCATTTTGCTCATCTGGTCGAATTGTTTCAGCAATTGATTTACCTGCTGAATATTGGTTCCGGATCCTTTCGCAACCCTTGCTTTACGTTTCGCATCCAATAGCGCCGGTTTTTTTCGTTCGTCCGGTGTCATCGAATGAATAATCGCTTCAATATGTTTAAACGCATCGTCTTCGATTTCTACGTCTTTCAACGCTTTTCCGGCTCCGGGAATCATTCCGACAAGGTCTTTCATGTTACCCATTTTCTTAACCTGCTGAATTTGCGTCAGGAAGTCGTCAAATCCGAATTCGTTTTTCGCGATTTTCTTTTGTAATTTTCGCGCTTCTTCTTCGTCATATTGTTCCTGAGCTCTTTCTACTAAGGACACTACGTCTCCCATACCTAAAATACGGTCGGCCATACGTGACGGATAGAAAACGTCAATCGCTTCCATCTTTTCTCCGGTTCCGATAAATTTAATCGGTTTGTTCACCACCGATTTAATCGAAATCGCCGCTCCACCACGGGTATCCCCGTCTAATTTTGTCAGAACAACTCCATCAAAATTCAAACGATCGTTAAACGCTTTTGCCGTATTTACCGCATCCTGACCCGTCATGGAATCCACTACAAAAAGGGTTTCCTGTGGCTCGATTGCTTTGTGAACATTGGCAATTTCGGTCATCATCTCTTCATCAACTGCCAAACGTCCGGCCGTATCGACAATCACCACATTATAACCGTTGGCTTTCGCGTGTTTAATTGCATTTTGTGCAATTTCAACCGGGTTTTTATTTTCCGGTTCGGAATATACTTCCACACCGATTTGATCACCAACTACGTGCAACTGATTGATCGCTGCCGGTCGGTAAATATCACAGGCTACCAATAAAGGTTTTTTGTTTTTCTTTGTTTTCAGGAAATTCGCCAGCTTTCCGGAGAAAGTGGTTTTACCAGATCCCTGTAAACCGGACATCAAAATCACAGATGGATTTCCAGACAAATTCACTCCGGCTACATCCCCACCCATCAACTCGGTTAATTCATCTTTAACGATTTTCACCATTAATTGCCCCGGTTGTAAGGTTGTTAATACATCCTCACCGATGGCTTTTTCTTTTACACGTGTGGTAAAATCTTTGGCAATTTTAAAGTTAACGTCGGCATCCAGTAACGCTCTACGCACTTCCTTTAAGGTATCGGCAACGTTTACTTCCGTAATTTTTCCATGACCTTTTAATATATGAAAGGCTTTATCGAGTTTATCACTTAAATTATCAAACATGATTCTGTGTTTCGTTTAATGAGGTGCAAATTTAAGAATTTGATTTTGAAGTTCCACAGAATCGTTCCACAAAAAAACAGGAATTGCAGCCGCAAGTCAATCCTTTTGCGAATTACGCAGCATTATAGTCGATTCTGATCCAAAAAACGATGCTTTCAGGTCGGTTCTGTTTTATTTTTTCAAAAAACATAGGATCTGATTTTGGCGACTCAATTTTATTTTATCGCTTTTTTTATTGTATCGATGAAAATAGTGTTTAAAAGTTAATGCTTTGTTATATTTTATATGAAATAGTGTTTTCCAATTGGTTATCCGTTTATAAATGGGTAAATTTATAGTGTTGATTTAACACGAATACTACTGTAAAAACACTCCGTTTTTTAAAACACTACGCGTATGAAAATAGTCATAATAGGAGGTGGTTTTGCTGGTATCAATCTGGCAAAAGCGTTGGGTAACAATCCCGATTTTCAGGTGACACTGGTAGACAAAAACAATTATAATTTTTTCCCTCCGCTCATCTATCAGGTAGCGACCGCTTTTCTGGAACCTTCCAGTATTAGCTATCCGTTCCGGAAGTTATTTTCGGGCAAAAAAAACATTACATTCCGATTGGCAGAACTACTTCGGGTAGATGCTAAAAATAATAAAGTGATACTTTCGAATGGCGAATTAAAATATGATCAACTGGTATTTGCTACCGGTGCCGAAAGCAATTATTTCGGAATGGATAATGTTCGCAAAAATGCCATTCCGATGAAAACGTTAAACGATGCTGTCGAAATGCGAAACCGTTTATTGCAACAAATGGAAAAAGCGGCTATTTGCGAAGATCCGCGCAGAAGACGTCAGTTGCTAACCATAGTCGTTGCCGGCGGCGGACCAACCGGAGTGGAATTATCCGGGATGTTTGCCGAAATGCGCAACGGAATTATGCGAAAAGAATATCCCGAGCTTGCCAATACCTTAAGCGACATTTATCTGGTTGATGGCGGAAAGGCCGTTTTGGCCCCGATGAGTGTCAATTCACAACAAAACACCTATAAAGCGTTAACGAAACTTGGTGTTAAAGTGCGTTTAAATTCACAGGTTAAAGATTATGTAGATGGTACGGTTTATTTTGCCGATGGAAAAACCATTAAAACGGAAACCCTGATCTGGGCAGCCGGAGTCAGTGCCAAACTATTTGACGGAATACCGGAAACCGTTTACGGTCGTGGGAAACGAATGCAGGTGGACGAACACAACAAACTTAAAGATTTCCCGAATATCTATGCCGTAGGCGATACCTGTATACAGGTTACCGATCCGAAATTTCCGAACGGACATCCACAGTTGGCACAGGTTGCCATACAACAGGCACGTCATCTGGCGAAAAACTTTAAGGCCATGGTGGCCCAAAAACCGCTAACACCTTTTAGTTATAACGACAAAGGTTCGATGGCCATTATAGGAAAAAACAAGGCCGTTGTTGATCTGGAAAAACCAAAAGTCCATTTTAACGGATTCTTTGCCTGGTTGGTTTGGTTGTTTATTCACCTGATGTCGTTGGTTACCTATCGCAATCGATTACAGACTTTATATAACTGGACGGTTGCCTATTTTTCGAAAGACCAGCCATTGCGAATGATCATTCGACCAGGTAAAAATGATGATACGTCATCTTAAATCAATATCATAAACAGCTTCGGCTGTTTTTTTTATGATCATAATTATAATTTCGACGTTACTCTTGTTTTGTTTTACTATTATATTTCCTTAATTTGTAAGATTAATCATAAATTAGTTTACCGGAATATTTCGTTTATCTATTCCTAATTATAAATTCCTTTTATATATAATCGCAATGAAAATACTATCCGTTCGGGAAAACCCGGAATATAAAGACACCGCAATACGCTATTTACAACAAAGCTGGCCCGAAGTTCCGGCTATCATTTATGAAGATTGCATCCGTAATTGTATCGATGCGCCGCAACCTTTGCCACAATGGTATCTTTTGGAAAAAGACTCCGAAATCATCGGATGCGCCGGTTTGATCACTAATGACTTTATCAGTCGGATGGATCTCTATCCGTGGGTTTGTGCCATGTATATTGCCGAAGCACACCGCGGTCATGCCTATGGCTCCCTGTTATTGGATCGGGCAAAAAAAGACACCCGGGCGGCCGGTTTTAAACACCTGAACCTTTGTACGGATCATATCGGTTATTACGAAAAATACGGTTTCCAATATATCGGAGACGGGTATCATCCGTGGGAAGAGACTTCCCGAATTTATCAGATTGAAGTGTAATGTGCTATACATTTACCAACCGGATACTTTATTCACGATTCTTCCAAAGTCAATAAAATACAAATACCGGACAAACTTGTCGGGAATCGTAAATCCCGACCGGTTTAATAGGTTAGCAATAGCCTGTCTTTTATGATTCGCTCCTTCTCCAGATTCAATCCTTCCATATGAAATCGTTTTAACATTGAATTTCCCAACGGAAGCGAAATATCTTCCTTAAATAAATCGCTTGTAGCCGATATAGCCTGCAAATAGCTCCCCGATTTTGAGAATCCGTTTAAACTTAATGCCACGCGTACTCCTTTTTGTTTTGCTGATTCAATACAATCGAATAATTCCGTTAGTTTAAAACTATGCGCCCCATACAGAATATTCTGACTATTTGGATAGGGAGGATCACAATAAATCAGATCGCCTTTTCTGGCCTGATCAAAGATTACCCTATAGTCACATTGTCGGAATTCGACATGCTTCAAGCGATTGTACCATTCGTAAACCCGCTTTTGGAATGTTTCCGTTGTAATAGGATTATGCACGCCGCAAGGTGTACTCATCCAACCATCTGCTTTTCGGAACCGAATCACACCGCCATAACAAACTCGTATCAGAAAAATAAAATCCGCCGGGTTGTTATATCGATTAAAAGATTCGCGGATTTGATTATACACGGTAACTTTATCTGAAACCTTAATGCGGTCAATTCTCTCCCTATACCAGTCAATTAATTTCTCCGGATCTTCTTTGAGTGCTTCCCAAAGTGCTATTAAAGGCGAATAGATATCCGATCCGACACCCTTTTTAGGACACAAAGTTGCCATTATTGCACCACTCCCAAAGAAAGGTTCATAAAAAGTATTATACTTCACCGGGAAATACTGTATGATCTGTCCTGCGATTCGCTGTTTGTTTCCTATCCATTTCAGCAATTGGAACTGAGGAGGCTGCTTTTTTACAGCATTCTTATTTTCAATTGACATAGCTATTTTATTTGCTCAAATATAATCTGTACATATTGGTATCCTGATTTGGGATATGCCCTGACAATAAATACCTTAGTTTAATGAATAAAAGCCTTTATAGCAAAGAATATCGAATTTTACGGGAAATTCTATATAATTCGAGAGTTAGTAATAATATGCGACAACATGATCTGGCAACTCGGCTATGTGTTCCTCAATCATTAGTCAGTAAAGTAGAAAACGGTGAAAGAAGAATTGATCTTATCGAATTAAAATCTTTTGTCGAAGTAATGGATATGACATTAATAGAATTTATAACAAAATTTGAACAGAAATTAAATGAAACCAAACGATAGATTTAAAAACCAGCCGCTGGAATTCTGGGCCAATATTAAAATATTAAATCAAAGGCTTGGTTTTACAAAAAAACCGAGTGCGTCCAATCCACAGACCAATTTGGTCGTTCCAACCGTTCAGCAGATCATTGAAGCCTTTAAAAATGATCACTTTAACTATAATAAGTTAATCAACGAAGATGGCTTAACAGAACTCGGCTTAAAAATCATTTCTTATATGAAATACCGAAGGGAACTATTAACGGATTCTATTTTACCACTTTTGATGAATCGGGATCAGGCACAGGAATTATTTTATTCTCTAAAAAAGGAGTTAAATCCCGATTGCCCGTTACCGCTTAACAAACAAAAAAAAGAAAAAAAGGATTATGCCTATTTAAAGGGAATTGTTAATATGCTTATTTCGAAATATAAAGGAGATTATAGTTGTGATTTTGCTCCAAAAGAATTAACAGTCATAACGGAAAACAATTTTCCTGTACGAGTGTTACCACGCAGAGCAAACGGAGTTTTCCCATCGGCTACAAACCCAAGGGCAATATGGGAAATCAAAGAATACTATTATACCACTACTTTTGGCAGCCGTGTTTCCGATAGTGTTTATGCGGCACAACTGGACGGCTGGGAACTATGTGAAGCACAATATCAAACCGGAAAATTGGTTAAAAACTATCTGATCATAGATGATTATTATACATGGTGGGCTAAAGGAAAATCATACTTATGTCGACTGGTCGACCTGATGCATATTGGCTTGGTCGATGAAGTGATCTTTGGTCGTGAGGTTATAACCCGTATTCCTGAATTAGTGGAAGAATGGAAAAAAGACATGGAATCGGATCACAAGCAACCCGGAAAAACAAGTATTATGATGAAATAAACTATAAAAAACTTTTTAGATATTCTATGTTTATCTCTTATCAACATAAAAAAAGCCGCTTCTATAAAGCGGCTTTTGTATTGTGTGATATCCTTATGCTTTTTTAGCATCTTTAGAACAACATGCTTTTTTTTCAGTGCTTGCTGTTGCTTTATCAGCTGAACAACATGCTTTTTTAGCTTCCGTTTTTCCTTTTGCTGAGCAGCACTCTTTTTTATCTTTTGGTTTTTGCTCCTGTGCATTAACATTCATCGATACTGTGAAAAGCGCTACCGCTGCAATTGCCATTAATTTTTTCATTGTCTTCTTATTTTTGATTAATTATTAGATTGTTTTTCAAACTTCTGTTTTAGCAGAATCATTCCAAAATTAGCAAAAAAACAAAATGATCCTTATAATATCTTCTTAATATTTCCTTATATTTTAAAATTGGAAATAAATAAACGGTTGTGGTCCTGCCGATGCGGTGGCATAAACCAGCCAATATGCCAATCCCAAAATAATCGCTTTCCCTACAATTGGCAAAGCGCGGAAACTTCCCTGCATGGCATTTACAATTCTTTCCGGTAGGAAATGCCAGATAAAACCTATCGTCATTAGTATAAATACATTTTTATATCCCATGGCGATTACTTTCCATTGTTCCAGATCAAAGGTTAGGTTACCGATATTATGAATCAGTTCTAATGCCGTAGTAAAATCTTTAGCCCGGAAAAAGATCCAACAAAAGGTTACAAAATGAAACGTCAGAATTATAGCAAATACATGCCATATTGTTCCGCCAAAACCTTTCTTCTCTTCTTTTTTGGAAGGGAAATATTCGATAACAATTTTGTGAACCGCCAAAGCCACACCGTGTAAAGCGCCCCAAATAATAAATCGAAGACTCGCTCCATGCCATAGCCCGCCCAACAACATCGTTGTTAACAGGTTCACATTGGTAAACATGGTACGCTCTTTATCACGTGATAACAGGAAAGTCAATGAAAACACAACCAGTGAACTCACCGCCAGAATTAACGGAATATTGCTGGTTGGTGCATAATTGATTCCCCAAACAATTAATCCGAAGAAAAACAACGCCGGGAATAAAAATCCTGCAAAAGATCCGCTACGATTTCCTCCGACAGATATATATAAAAAGTCTTTTAACCAGGTTGATAATGAAATATGCCATCTTCTCCAGAACTCCGTAATCGAAGCCGATTGGTAAGGTGTACGGAAGTTGGTTGGCAATTTGAATCCTAATAATAGCGCAACCCCGATAGCCATATCGGAATATCCGGAGAAATCACAATAGATCTGAATGGCATATCCATAGGACGCCATCAGATTTTCAAATGCGGTATAACTCGATGGTGCATCAAATACCCGATCGACAAAGTTGATTGAAATATAATCGGAGATTACTGTTTTTTTAATCAATCCTCCAATGATCAACAACAATGCCCGGTTTACATCGTCTTTCGTGATGTTTAGTTTTTGGTAAATCTGAGGCAAAAAGTCTTTAGCCCGTACGATCGGACCCGCCACTAATTGCGGGAAAAACGACACGAAAAACAGATAATCAACATAACTTTTGGTCGGCTCAATCTCTTTTCGGTATACTTCTATGATATAACTAATCGATTGGAACGTATAAAAGGAAATTCCAACCGGAAGGATGATCTTCTGGAAATCGAAATGTTCCCCGGAAAGGGCATTATAGTTTTCGATTATAAAGTTGGTATATTTAAAATAACCCAGGAAACTCAGGTTTAACACCACACTAAAAGCCAGATAGATTTTTTTTACAGTCGCCCGACTTTCCCGATGCAATACATTCCCCAAATTATAATCGACCACCGACGATGCCAGTAGTAACAGGAAATAGATTCCGCTGGATTTATAATAGAAAAATAATGAGAAGCAGATCACATAGACCAATCTCAGGTGGAACGTTTTTCGGGTAAGAATATAGACCGAATAAAAAACGAGAAATAATCCCAGGAATAATCCGGTATTAAACAACAACGGCTCTTTCGGATTGTATAAAAACCAATTCTTTACTGTTTCTTCAGTAATTCCGGTAAAAAGCGACGTTATATTATGGGCAAACCAATCTTGCATATTCAAAAACGTAATCAATTTTTCAAATTTGTTTTATAATTCTCGTAGGCTTGTAAAAGGGCTTCCGTAAACAGTGTTCCTTGTTTTTCATAACCCGCCTTAGAATAATGTACTTTATCGCCAGACATTAATCCCTGACGATAATTCCTGTTCACACCGTATAATCCTCCAAAAATGGAAAACATATCCCAAACCGCATGTTGCTTACTTTCGGATTGTGTATTAATCTCACGGGTATAGTCGGCTGCAAAAGTATTCAGAGAGCGACGGTATAACAACGACGGTGGTGGTGTCATTACTAATATTTCGGCTTCCGGATTTTTCTGTTTGATCGTTTCTACAAATTGGTTTAGTTGCGCCATATAAGCTGTAACATCCATTTTATCAAACGTTTCATTCGTTCCCAGTGAAACAATCACCAAATCGGGATGCAATGCCGGAACCTGATCAAAAAATAATGGGTATTTATTATAATCCGAAAACTTAGCTCCGTTAACACCAATGCTGTTGTAAACAATACCCGGGTTGTCTTTTTCAAACACCAACCCGTTTAAGGCAAACTTTGATGCATTTTTGTTAGGTAACAGGTATATTTTTTTAATCGTTTCGGCATTATAATAACTGTAAACACCATCCTGCTGTTCAAGTGATAATGGGATAAACTCCGAACGTTTAATACTTTTCTTTTGCATTTCATTCGTTGGAATACGCAATGTTTTTCCGGCACGAATGTTATTGTTTTTTAAGCCGTTGGCTTTTTTAAGTTCGGCTACCGAGACATTGTATTTTTCGGCAATGATCGAGATAACCTCTCCCTTTTTAATTTTATGATTGATTTTCTTCGGCACATTCGATTCCAATACAATTGTTTTGGAACTGGTTGCCACATCAAAAAGATTTTGACCTTGTGGCGTCAGGATCTTCAGGGTATTAAATTCGTATGCCGGATCTTTTACGTTGATTTCTACGGCAAAATCTTTGGCATTGGTTGTTAAAGCAATTCCGCTTAATCCAACCGGATTTCCGTTTACCGGATTTATATTCCGATAACTGCTCCAGGATTCGTTTGACGAATAACGGACGTAATAACTTCCGTTGGTTTTCGCCAAATTATATGGAAAGGAAAAACCAAGGCCGGCATTTCCAAATTTATATTGTAGGTTTTTACGAATAACCCCGGTGAATAAATCTGCCTGAATATGCGAGTCGCCCACATGAAGAATGTTGACTTTGCCTTTACCGGTAACTTCCAACGTATACAGTTTTTCGAAAAACTTTTGCAAAGCAGCGGTATTCGCGATTTTGTTATCGCCATAAACAACAGGTTGTTCTTCAATCTCCAACGTATCAACTACCGTTTCAAGGGAGTCGACCTGGGAAAAAGCAGGTCCGCCATAAAAGGCATATAGCAGTATAAAAAGGAATTTATTGCACATGAGTAGTGTCTTTTTTAACGGTCACACTGTCTTTTTTAACTACGGGTTTGGCTACTGCCGGTGCTTTTCTGGCTGCACGTAGTTTTTTGTACTGCTCATAACCCTGACTGATCTGGTTATAGATCAGGTCTGATATTTTTTTAGCGCCTCTATGGTTAAAGTGTGTATAGTCTTTATTTGCCGATGCCGGTGCTTCTTCCACCCATTTCACCATCGATCCGTCGCCACCCATAAGAGTATACAGGTTGATATATCCGGATTGAGATTGGATGGCATATTTTTTCTGCGCATTGGTTAATGGTACAACAGCCGAATCGGTTTTCATTTCCAAATCGTATTTTGTAGACTTATCTGCTGTAGACACAATTAAAATCGCAACACCTGGAAAACACTCTCTTAGGTGATTTACCACATTGGTCATTTTGCGTTCATACCAACCATAATTATACGAACCGTAGTTTAATACGTTGGTTCCATAGTGTAAAACGATCAGATCGTATCCCAACTTTTCCTGGAATTGACGCATTACATCGGTATTGAATGTTGTGATTGGCAAACCGGAATTTCCTCTGTTGGAAAAATTATCCACGTGTACACCTTTACCATCGTCAAAATTAAAACCGTAAACCGGGATAGAATCCGCTTTGATAAAATCAACTTTTAGGTTTTTAACGGTATTACCCAATGAAATACTGTTTACCAGTCGGGACGGGTTTAGTTTTTTATAAATCGTATCGTTACCGATTTTATAGGCAATTTTAGCTTCTTTATTACCCGATTTCCCGTAGAACAGGGTCGGATTGTACAATTCGCTAAGATGTTGCAGGTTCGATGCTTTGTATTTTACCCATTCCACATGCGCGGTATCATTCGCAAAAAACACATGTCCGTTAATTCCAAACGGTTTTCTTGGGTGTTTCACATTCAGATACGATTGTGTTTTCCAATTGGTCGAAAACTCGTGTTTTATCGATCCACGGGATGCGGCCGATTCTGAAGTAATATTTACAAAACCGACTCCATTTCCGCCAAAACGGTTTTGAAAATTCGATCGGAAATCCTGTACAATCATATCGCCATCGGTCATCGAATCGCCAAAGTAAGCGATACGCACTTTACCTTCCTGATTCGTTTCCAATTGAAAAAGCTTTTCAAAAAAACCAACCAAATGCTGGAATCCTTTGTAATCCTGAAAGGTTTCCGTCGGGAAAACAATACCATCCACTGCCTTAAATTTGATAGGCTCTTTGGAAATAGTATCCTCTTCGTCTTTATTGATCGTATCTTTTTCGATAGCTTCCAAAAGCAAACTGTCGATTACAACATTTTTGGAATTCCCTCCTGTTTCCGTAAACAGTTTTTTAGGAAGGAAAGATTTAAAAACAATAAAAGCTACAATCGAAATGGCAATAATGGCAAGTGATTGAAAAAAATATGATTTTGGCTGATTCACCGTCTTATTATTTAATCGTTTATCCTGAATTACATTCGTTCCGGCACCTGAATACCAAGAAGTTTGAATGCCGATTCGATGATTTCTCCTACTTTTTTAGATAATTGTACTCGGAATACTTTTTTCTCGTTGTCTTCTTCTCCAAGAATTAAAACCGATTGATAAAACGAATTGTACTCTCTTACCAGATCATAGATATAATTTGCAATTAACGCCGGACTATGATGCGAAGCCGCATTTTGGATCACTTCCGGATATAACGCGATCTGTTTTACAAGTTCTCTTTCTTTTTCGTGTAATTCAATACTTACTGTTTCGTCCAGATTAAAAGTTGCTTTTCTCAAAATGGATTGAATACGGGCATAAGCGTACTGAATAAAAGGACCTGTGTTTCCGGCAAAATCCACAGATTCTTTCGGATTAAACAACATGCTCTTTTTCGGATCCACTTTTAGCATAAAATATTTTAACGCCCCCATTCCGATCACTTTATAAAGTGCTGCTTTTTCAGCATCGGTATAACCATCCAGTTTTCCTAATTCTTCCGAGATGGATTGTGCCGTTGTGGTCATTTCTTCCATTAAATCATCCGCATCCACTACTGTTCCTTCACGGGATTTCATTTTTCCGGAAGGCAATTCAACCATTCCATAGGACAAATGATATAGACTTTCAGCCCAATCAAAGCCTAATTTTTTCAGGATCAGAAATAATACTTTAAAGTGGTAATCCTGTTCGTTTCCTACGGTATATACCATTCCGCCTACATCCGGGAAATCTTTTACACGCTGAATCGCGGTTCCGATATCCTGTGTCATATAAACGGCTGTACCATCCGAACGCAATACCAGTTTTTCATCCAGTCCGTCGGCAGTAAGATCGATCCAAACCGATCCGTCATCTTTTTTATAGAAAACGCCTTTTTCCAAGCCCATTTGTACCACATCTTTTCCAAGCAGGTACGTATTGCTTTCAAAATATTCTTTATCGAAATTAACACCCAGATTTTTGTACGTCACCGCAAATCCGTCGTACACCCATTGGTTCATTTTTTTCCAAAGTGCTACAACTTCAGCATCACCAGCTTCCCATTTGCGCAGCATGTCCTGAGCTTCCAGAATTATCGGAGCCTGTTTTTTGGCTTCTTCTTCTGTTTTGCCTTCAGCCATTAACGCCGCAATCTGTTGTTTATATTCTTTATCAAACGTCACATAAAAATTCCCTACCAGTTTGTCGCCTTTTAATCCGGTACTTTCCGGAGTTTGATCCTGACCAAATTTTTGCCAGGCCAACATCGACTTACAGATATGGATTCCTCTATCGTTGATGATTTGTGTTTTATATACTTTTTTACCGGATGCTTTTAGGATTTCGGCAACCGAATACCCTAACAGGTTATTACGAACGTGCCCTAAATGCAACGGTTTGTTTGTATTTGGCGATGAATATTCTACCATTATGGCTTTATCGCCTTCTTTTGGTGAGCAAAAACCATACTGTTCATCATTTTTTATCGTGTTGAAAAAATTCAAATAGTAAACATCGTCAATCACGATATTCAGAAATCCTGAAACCACGTTAAAACGCACTACCTCTTCGGTATTATCTACCAGGTATTGTCCTATTTTCGTCCCCAGTTCTACCGGGTTACTTTTCACTAATTTTAAAAGCGGAAAAATTACCATTGTAATATCGCCTTCAAACTCCTTGCGTGTTACCTGAAATTCAACTTTTTCGAGTGTAACATCAAATAAAGCCTGAATCGCTTTTTGTATAGGAGGCGTAAGAATTTGTGATAATGTCATGGTGATTTTATTTTTAAGCGTGCAAAGATACGTTTAATTCAGTAATTTGTAAATTTGAAAATAACAAAAATAACTATTGATTTTCAAGTCTTTATATTTCCCTTCGCTTATTTCTATATTTTTTACGTTTTTTTTGTAACAAAACCTGTTTTTTTCTGTCTATTGATTGTATCCATTTCCGGGTTTTGTGGCAACTCCTATTTAAACCTGTTATAAATAGTACTTTGCTATACAAACAACCAGAATATTGCGATACATTTGCCCCCGGAAAATAGTCATCAATTAGAAAAACAATCAAACATGAAACTAAAACTATTCTTAATCTGTATGCTTGCCGCTATCGGTAATCTTTACGCCCAAACCCAGGGATCTGTCACGGGTAAGGTGGTTGATAAGGCTTCAAAAGAACCGATATCGTATGCCACCATTGCCATTAAAGAAAACAACAAAGTGGTTACCGGAGGTATTACAGAAGACAACGGTTCGTTCACTATTGGCGGACTGGCGCCAAAATCGTATGTTTTGGAAATTCAGTATATGGGTTACAAAACCCTGACACGATCGATAACCATTACACCGGAAAATAAAACCGTTGCATTGGGTACTATTGCCTTTGAACCGGAAGCCAAACAACTGGAAGGCGTTACCGTAGTAGCCGAACGCTCTACCATCGAACAGAAAATTGACCGAAAAGTCGTGAACGTGGGCCGTGATCTTACTACTGCCGGCGCTACTGCATCGGATATCATGAACAATATCCCATCGGTAAACGTAGATCAGGACGGAAAAATTTCCCTGCGCGGAAACGAAAACGTACGTGTATTGGTTGATGGAAAACCGACCAATATGGATGCTTCTCAGTTATTAAAGCAAATTCCGTCTACTTCAATTAAAAAAATTGAGTTGATCACTAATCCATCGGCAAAATACAATCCGGAAGGAATGTCCGGTATCATCAATATCGTATTGCACAAAAACTCCAACAATGGTTTCAACGGAAACTTTAATACCGGTATCACTTTTGGTGACGTACCTAAGTACAACAATACGCTGGACATGAACTACCGCAGTGGAAAAGTGAACTTTTTCGGAACCTATGGCAATACTTTGGGAGAACGTTTAAATGAAGGTGAAATCAAACAATTTGACGACAACTCCCTACAACTTTTTGACATCAGTAACGATAACAAAACCCATATGTTTAAAGCGGGAATGGATTTTTATATCAACGATAAAAACACCATTTCAGCCTATACCAACCAAAGCTTTACAAGCGGTTTAGGCAATGTACGCACTGACTTAATATTCCCGAATTCGGCCAATAATATCACACAGAAAGACATTTATGACACGGATAATGTCAACAGTACGTATAACCTGGCTTTCAAACACCTATTCGCAAAAGAAGGACATACTTTGGATGTGGAAGCAAACTACAATCACACCAAAAGTAACCAGGATGCTTCTTTTAACCCTATGGGTGGTGGTTTAAGTCCCTATGCCGATTATGTAAAAGACAACCGTAACAGTACGATTATCAACGTGGATTATGTGAACCCGTTAAACGCGAAATCGACTTTGGAAATGGGAGCTGAAGCGCGTTTAATGCGTACGGACAATAATTACCTGACGTCCCGTTTAAACACACCAAATGCGAACTTTAATTATGATGTGGATATTTACTCCTTCTACACCACTTTTGGTCAGAAGTTTAAAAAATTCAGCTACCAGTTAGGTGCGCGTTTGGAGAGTTATAAAGTTCAGGCGGATTATTTTCAAAACGGAGAGAATGCACCGTTTAAAAACGACTATATCACCGTTTATCCATCGGCTTACTTTACGTATTCACCAACTGATACAAATCAATTCCAGATTAGTATGAGCCGTAGAGTGGATCGTCCGAGTGTGGAACAAACCAAGCCAATCCGTGAATTCAGTACTCCAAGGGTAACGTCAATTGGTAACCCGGAATTGGTTCCACAATTTACGAACTCGGTAGAATTAAACTATACCCGAATGCTGAAAAACGGTTCGGTAACAGCCGGAGTATATTACCGTGATATTCACGATGAGATTACCCGTACATTCTATCCGGATCCCAATGCCGACCCGAGTACCAAAAAAATCATCATGAGCTATACCAACTTTGACAAAAACTTAGCGTACGGTTTTGAGGTTTCGGCCAACTATAAATTCAATTCATGGTGGGATGTTCAGCCAAGTATCGACTTCTCAAACATTCGTCAGAAAGGTGTTGTAGCGATTAAAAATGACGTAACCGGAGATTTCGATTACACCTTAAAACAGATTGATGCGGCAGCTTTTAATGCCCGTTTAAACAACAACTTTAAAGCTTCAAAAAGTCTGCGTTTTTCGCTATTCGGATTCTACAGAGGACCGGTAGATGGTGTTCAGGCAAACAGCAAAGCCATGTATAAAATCGATGCGGGAACCCGTTACAGTTTCTGGGAAAACAAAGCATCTTTAAGCATCCGTTTCAACGATATCTTTAAAACGATGAAATACGGATTCGAAAGCCAGAACCCTTATCCGGGTGAAGGAGAATTCCGTTGGGAAAGTCAATCATTGTTCGTAGGATTTAACTATATGTTCGGTGGTGGAAAAAACAGAGCGTTACAGCGTAAACAACGTGAGGACAACACCAAACAAAGTAGTGGTGGTATGTTCTAATAACCCTAAAGTTTTAGATTTTTATTATAATTTGTTTGAGGAACCCCGAAGTATATTCGGGGTTTTTTCATTCTATTTTTTTCTTCTCAAATTGCAGCGCTTTTGTTTTTTCCGGATCCTCGGCATTTTTTGTCAGATCGAACATGGTTCCGAAAAGGCGATCCCAAAACGTATTGCTCACCCCAAAACCCAAATGTTCATCTTTATAATGATGCAAATGATGATTGCGCCATAGCGGTTTCATAAACTTAAAAGGCGGTGCATAGGCATGAATCGCATAATGCATGGAGGCATATAACAAATAGCCAAACATAAACCCCGGAAAAAAAGCCCAGGTATAATCCCATAGAAAAAGATAATGCAGTAAAAACAATGCCGTTGCCAGAATCAGACTGGGTACCGGCGGCATAAACAGGCGTTCCCGGTCGCGCGGATATTCGTGGTGATTGCCGTGTAATACATAGGAAACCCGTTTCATCCGCGGATTGTCGGAAATAAAATGAAACAGGTATCGGTGTGCGATATATTCAAAAAAAGTCCAGAACAGCATTCCCCCGAAAAAAAGGAAAATGACATTCCGGACTTCTATATGATACCGCTGATTTGCTATCAACAACAATCCTGTTAGGATCGGGATATACATACCCCAAATTACAGCCGGATGCGTTTTAGTGAGCATCTCCAGGTATTTATTTTTAAAAAGCTGTGCCTGCCCTTTATTATAAATGGTCTTGTGCTTCATTGTACAATGGTGTTAAGTAAAACATTGTTCGAAACCGTTGTATAATTTACACTATTTTATTGAAAATTAAAAGTTTATCTCCAATTACCATTTAATAATTGCACTTGCCCAGGTAAATCCGCTACCAAAAGCTGCCAATACTACCGTATCGCCGTCTTTGATTTTCCCTTGTTCCCAGGCTTCGGTTAAAGCGATCGGAATCGAGGCAGCGGTTGTATTTCCATATTTCTGGATGTTGTTATGAACCTGATCGTCGGTGAGTTTGAATTTTTGTTGAATAAACTGTGAAATTCTCAGGTTTGCCTGATGCGGAATCAACATATCGATATCGGATACCTGTAGGTTGTTGGCCTGTAATCCTTCCATGATCACTTCGCTAAAACGAACCACTGCATTTTTAAACACAAATTGTCCATTCATATACGGATAGTAACTTTCGTCGTTCGGATCGTTATCCGCCAAAATATCCGTTACCCAACGTTGTCCCATACCCGGTGCTTTTAACACCAATTCGTCGGCGTGCTCGCCTTCAGAATGCAAATGAGTTGACAATACACCTTTGCCCGGCGTTTCGCTTCGGCTTAAAACCGCAGCTCCGGCACCATCACCAAAAATCACCGATACTCCGCGACCTCTGGTGGTCATGTCCAATCCGGTAGAATGTACTTCAGAACCAATGATCAATATATTTTTATACATACCGGTTTTGATAAACTGATCGGCTACCGAAAGTGCGTATACAAATCCGGAACATTGATTTCGCACATCCAAAGCACCTACCGTGCGCAATCCAAGATCTCTTTGTACGGCAACACCCGGTCCCGGAAAATAATAATCCGGACTTAAGGTTGCGAAAACTACAAAATCAATATCTTCTTTAGCCACACCGGAACGTTCGATTGCAATTTTAGCGGCTTTAACGCCCATCGTTGTGGTGGTATCTTCTCCTCTAATTACATGGCGTCGCTCCTGAATACCGGTTCGTTCCTGGATCCACTCATCGTTGGTATCCATAATTTTTGACAAATCATCATTCGTTACCACATTATCGGGAACGTAATAGCCTAATCCTGAAATTCTTGACTGATACATTTTTTTATTTTTTTATTAAAAACAGGGATGCAAATTTACAAATTATAAAAAAACATGTCACCTTATCCTTTTATTTTTTGCACAATCTCAGACCGTTAGCATCAACAACCTTCTTTTTTCTTAAAACTTACAGCACTTTTGTAACAAGAGTGGTTCATCGTAGACCAATCTTTTAGACGAAATCTTCGTAAGTTATAAATCACTATTAATCGTAACACGAATATGAAATTAATGTACAAATCGGTTTTATTTGTGCTATTGGGAATCACTCCCCTATTCGCACAGGAAAACACCACCTACCAAAAGCCGCCAGCCAGTATCTTACAGTTGGCCGATTTTGAAAGAGCGCCATCCGTTATCATGGATACCAAAAAAGAATGGATGCTACTCACCTATCGCAACACCTACAAAAGTCTGGACGACCTCAACCAGGAAGAACTACGTCTGGGCGGTTTGCGTATCAACCCGGTAACCAATATTTCGAGTACGGTTACCTATATGAACAACATTAAAGTGCGCCGTATTAAGGATAAAAACATAATACAGGTACAAGGTTTACCGCAAAATCCGAAAATCAGCAACCTTTCCTGGTCGCCGGATGAGAAAAAAATGACTTTTACTCATACCACTGACAAGGGAGTAGAATTATGGATTCTGGATATTGCAACGGCTAAAGCTACAAAACTAACCGAAGCCAATCTGAATGCCAATCTTGGAAATCCAGTGAATTGGTTCCGCGACGGACAAAGTCTTTTGGTAAAAATGTTACCGAAAAACAGACCGGCTTTAATCGATGCTAAAAAAGACTTACCAAACGGTCCGATTGTATCGACCAGTGAAGGAAAAGTTTCTCAAAACAGAACGTATCAGGATTTGTTGAAAAACAGAACCGATGAAGCCAACTTCGAAAACATCACTACTTCGGAATTATACCGTATCGGACTGGATGGCAAAAGCAGTCTTTTTAAAGCCGCCGATATGTATGCCGGAGAAACGTTTTCACCGGACGGAAATTACCTATTGGTAACAGTCCTTCAAAAACCGTTTTCGTATATCGTACCCCTAAACCGTTTCCCGCAAAAAACAACCGTTTATGATGCAACTGGAAAAGAAGTTAAAGTGGTAAATGAAGTTCCGTTAACGGAGATCATGCCAAAAGGTTTTATGGCCGTGCGTAAAGGAAAAAGAAGTATGAACTGGAGAAACGATGCTCCGGCGACACTTTTCTTTGCCGAAGCATTGGATGAAGGAAATCCGGAAAACAAGGTCGATTTCCGCGATCAGTTGTATTTATGGTCGGCACCTTTTACATCCAATCCGACACCATTAGTAAAAACACAACAGCGTTTTAGCGATATCATTTGGGGTAACGACAAAATCGCAATTGTATCCGACAGCTGGTATGATACGCGTAATACCAAAACCTACCTGATCAACCCATCGAGTCCATCAGAAACACCAAAAGTAATCTGGGATCGAAACGAGCAGGATATTTATTCCGATCCGGGGAATTTTGAAACCGTTAAAAACAATTACGGCAAACGCGTTTTGGCACTGGAAAACGACAATGCCTTTTTAATCGGTGCCGGTTACACCAAAAACGGACAGTTTCCTTTTATCGACGAGTTTAACATCAAAACCTTAAAGACAAAACGTTTGTACCAATCGGCTTATACCGATAAAATGGAGAGCATTTTTTCTATAGAAGACTTTAAAAAAGGGGATGTTTTGGTACAAATCCAATCCAAAAGTGAATTCCCGAACTATTACTTCCGCAACATCAAAAAGAAAAACCAGTTAACACAGGTAACCGATTTTGCCAACCCGTTTGAAAGTATTAAAAACGTCTATAAAGAAGTGATCAAATACAAACGTAAAGACGGAGTGGAATTATCCGGTACGCTATACTTACCGGCAGGTTATGACCGTACGGCTAAAAAAGACAAACTACCGTTACTGATTTGGGCGTATCCAACCGAATACAAAGACAAAAACAGCGCCGGACAAAGTTCGTCCAACCCGAATGAGTTTACCTTCCCATACTACGGATCGTTTATTTATTGGGTAACCCGAGGATATGCCGTTTTGGATGATGCCGCTTTCCCGATTGTTGGAGAAGGAAAAACCGAACCGAACGATACTTTTATTCCGCAATTGGTAGCCAATGCCGAAGCAGCAATTGATGCCGTGGACAAATTGGGATATATCAACCGTAAAAAAGTTGCCGTTGGCGGACATTCTTATGGTGCCTTTATGACGGCGAACTTATTAACGCATTCCAACTTGTTTGCTTGTGGTATCGCCCGTAGTGGTGCCTACAACCGAACACTAACTCCTTTTGGGTTCCAAAGCGAGCAACGTAACTATTGGGAAGTACCAAACATTTATAACGAGATGTCTCCGTTTATGAATGCCGAAAAAATGAAAACACCTCTTTTATTGGTTCACGGTGAAGCCGATAACAACCCGGGAACATTTACGTTACAAACGGAACGTTATTTCCAGGCATTAAAAGGTTTGGGAGCACCGGCAAGAATGGTAATTCTACCGAAAGAATCTCATGGTTATGTAGCCAAAGAAAATATTTTCCATTTGTTATGGGAACAGGATCAATTCCTAGAAAAATATCTTAAAAATTAATCCTAAAAATCCCTCCTGTAACAAGGAGGGATTTTTTTATTGTACCGAAGTATTGTTATTTTTCGCTCTGAATTTTAGTTTGTGTTTTTACAACATTAATAGTAACGACATTATTCCCATATTCTGCAATTACTGCAAAAATGACGATTAAAAGGGCAAATGCAAAAGAACTGATTACTCCAATTGCAATAGTATTCCAAAAGGAAGGTACAAGCGGCTTTATAATGTCTTTCAATATTTCCGTTTGCCGACTTGCAACCTGTCCGTCATAATTTTTTAGTTCTTCTTGAAGTAGATTATCAATAAACCCTTGGAGCGTACACTCTGCTTTCGCTCTATAACTTTGAATAGCACAATCGGAAGATGAAAAATCATTAAATGCTATTAAATCCGTATCGGTAAGACAATTTCCTATCTGTTCCTGTTTTTCAATATATTCAACTTTACCCTTCTTATAGAATGAATAAGCAATATGTCCAATAAGATCGGTATCTCCTTCTACCAGTTTGGAATAAATGTAATTATAATTTCGCTGCATATTCCTTTAGAGATTTCCCATATGCTTCATTAATTTCCGCTCTACTGATCTCTCTAATCCTGACAATCCCATTTATAATGGTTTTGACAGTAATCACACCTTTATAATTTCCGGTATTTTCCAAACAAACATCATTATTAGCAATAAGCATACGATTGACTTTCCGTATTGTTCCCGGTGATATTTTAAATTTTAACTCTTGCATAACTCCTTCATTTTAAAATTCTGTCTTTATCAAAAATACGAAAAAAATATTTTTATAACAATATTTTAAAAACAAGATTGTTTTTTAACATCGCTTAAAAAACGACGTCCGCTACTTTTTATCATAAAAAAAAGCCTAACAAATTAGGCTTTCTTTATTTTAATTTCGATCGAATCGCTTGTATTTTATTTTGTCGTTCCATCGAAAAAGTAGCGGTAGCTTTATTCACATAGTCATAGATGACAACAGCTTTCCGATAGAGATTTTCCTGATAGTCTTTTCCCTGGCCAATTTGCGTTAGATAATCGGCAAAAAGTTCCAGATTGTCCGCCGAAAATCCCGGGTTTTCCAATAAGAAGGAAATGATATTTTCCGGTGCTACCTGTAATAATGTATCCCGTCCAAAACCCATTTCTTCCGTCAGTGCGTTATCGACCGGATCCGAATCCAACGTAAGTCCGCCACCGAATCCTCCGCCTTTCATTCGTTCCATCAATCGTTTTAAAGCAAATCCGAGTTCACTAATTTGCCGCATTAAGCTATCTTCTCTTGGCATCGTATATTATTTAGCTGATCATTAAGGTTACTTCCTCATTGTTTTCCAGTGCTGTATCGTGTTCAAAAAAGATCACTTTCCGGTCAAAAATACCTTTAATCAGATAGTGACTTCCTTTATAATACGATTGCTTGGCCAGTACTTTCATTTTTCCGCTTTCCACAACCCGCAATTGATGCGGATACAACAATACCACCTCATCTTCACCTTCGACTTCTACGATATCCGACAACTTCAGTTCGTTAACCTCGCCAAAAAGTGAAGCGGTATATTTATTTACCGGATTATTATAAATGATCGTCGAAGGCCCGCGGTCTACAATTTCACCGTCGAATAACACAAAAGTTTCATCGGCGAAAGACAAGGCATCCGTACTATCGTGCGTTGCCACGATACAGGTAATTTTTTTGGCTTTCAGATAGGCAAACAAATTGCGTCGCAGTGCATTTTTTCTAAAATTATCAATATGACTAAACGGCTCATCCAGCAACATCACCTCCGGTTCCAACGCCAATACCCGTGCCAGCGCGATACGTTGCTGCTGACCGCCACTCAGGTATTTTGCCTTTACATTGGCATATTCTGTCATTTCCACAATTTCCAACAACTCCTGAATGCGCTGTTTCTTTTCCTCCGGGTAGAAATTCGATAAAAACTTCCCGACATTTTCGGCCACCGTTACATACGGCATCAGATCAAAATCCTGAGCCAGGTATTTGATAAACGGCATACCGGCTACCAGATTGTATTTCGGTCCGAGTACCTGGGTTTCGCCCCAGAAAATCTGACCTTCATCCAGATCGTATAACCCGTAAATCAGTTTTAAAAGGGTACTCTTTCCACATCCGCTTTCACCAATAACCGCAATATGCTGTCCCTTTTCTATGGTAAAATCGATATTCTTAATTATCGTTTTTTCGTTATAACCGAACGAAATATTTTTTACGTGTAGCATTCTTATTTTTTAGAGGCACAAAATTACAAAGTTTCCTTATCCAACAACAGGAAGACAGCGGTAATCCTTTTAGGAGATTTGATATTTTTCAAAATTTCGGGTATCAATCCGTGCTTTAAGGTCGTGCAACAGGTTGTACAGTCCAAAAAAAGTACGGTTGATATACAAGAAGTGTTTCGATCCGCGGTTACCGTTCATTTTCCGTAATTGGGTATCTTTCGAAAAAGCTTCCCCCATTTTGGCGATATTTTCAAAAAATTCCGCATTGGAAAAATCGAAATAATCTCCGTGAAAAGGTTGCGTGAACAGACTTAGCAACTGGTGAAACAATTCTGAGAAATAAGCAATTTCTTCAGGTGTATCATCCGGGCGGAGGATTTCAAGTTCAAATAATTTTTCGCGGAATAGCACCGGATGGTTGATCACTTCAGGTCGGGCCAGTTCAAAATATGGGATATAAAAATCTTCCGGTACTTGCTTGATACAACCGAAGTCGATAGCAATCAGATTCGCTTCGGCATCCACCAGAAAATTCCCGGGATGCGGATCGGCATGTACCTGTTTTAAAGTATGCATCTGAAACATATAGAAATCCCACAAGGCCTGTCCGATGCGATCTCCTTGTTGTGGATCGCTATTACTGACAGCGAACTCCGACAAATGTTGTCCTTCCATCCAATCCATCGTAATGATTTTTTCGGATGACCATTCCGGATAATAGCCCGGAAATTTCAGATTTTCTATAGCCGAACAGGCTTTGGCAATCGCCATTCCCTGTTTTAATTCCAGTTTATAGTCGGTTTCTTCCAGCAGTTTTTGTTCTACTTCCTTAAAATATTTATCCGAATCCTTTCCCTGTAGGTTAAACATTTTAATGGCAAACGGCTTTACAATAGCCAGATCCGAACTAATACTATCGGCTACACCGGGATACTGAATTTTTACGGCCAGTTTTTTTCCGTTTTTTGTCGCCTTATGCACCTGACCGATGCTTGCCGCATTGACCGAATCGGGTGTAAAGGTATCGTATAAGGTTTCCGGGTATTCGCCCTGGTATTTTTTAAACGTTTTGCGAACCAACGGCGCCGATAATGGCGGAACGGAAAATTGTGCCAGTGAAAATTTTTCAACATACGCTTTCGGCATGATGTTTTTTTCCATACTGAGCATCTGCGCTACTTTTAACGCACTACCTTTCAGATTTTTCAATCCATCGTAGATATCCTCCGCATTATTTTCGTTGAGTTTGTCTTTGGAAAGTGTCGGATTTACCATTTTTTCGCCATAATAGGCCAGGTAATTTCCGCCCACTTTTAAACCTGTTTTCACGAGCGCTCCTGCCCGTTCCATTTTGTTTGTCGGGATTTTATTGAGTGTTTTCATAAGGTCAAACGATTTTGAGGGAGGATCTAGTTAAATCTTTCTTTCCAGACAAACTTGCCGAGGTCGAAAAGGCTTTCCAACGGGGTTGTATCCAATACATCGAATGCTGCTTTTACCGCTTTTTCGATCATGATATCCGTTTTTTCGAAACCAACCGATGTATCGTCTATCCAAAACTTCAGAATAAACAGGAATTGTACCCAGGCGGCTTCCGTCAATATCGGTTTGGCCACCTTATCGATTTTTTCATGTTTATCGGCAAACTGCGCCTGTATTTCTTCTTTAAGGAACTTTTTAAATCGATTGCGGAGTTTGCGCAGTTGTTTCAGATTATGTAAACCCTTTTCGTTTTCCTTTAGTACAAAGTAGACGTAACTTCTGTTTAAAGTCAGGATTTCAAAAAAAGTAAAATACAAGGCCAGTAATTTATTCCGATTGGAATAGGTTGCAAAGGCCTCGTCATTTTTAAGGCTTATCACTGCATTTTCGAACAACTTGATCCAAATGGTTTCCCGGATTCCGTCCAGTGACGGAAAGAAACTGTAAAATGCAGTTTCATCAATTTTGTTTTCCTTGCAAAAGTGAAACACACTCACCGGTTCCTGATGTTTTTCCAGAACCTGGTTCATATAATTGGTAATAATCGTATCTTCTGTAACGGATTCTTTTTTTCCGTTGGTTCTTTTCGTCACCGCCATAATCAAATTATATTTAAGGTTTTGTAAAGTTACAAAGCGATTGATGCGGTAATCCAAAAAATAAACAAAATATTTGTTAAATATCTTTCATAAAAATTGAACAACAGAATCCTAAAAACAAGACCTGACCGGTTATGAAAACGGGTCAGGTCTGTTCATTCCGATTTCGTTATTCTTAAAAACCGGCAGCAAAAATCGTCGCAAAATCTTCCAGTTTCGTTTGCCCGTCTACCGGCGAACCATTGCGTTCGAAATCGGCCGGAATCGTTCCATTTCGGAAACCGGAACCCATTTCAGTATACAATTGCGCCACCTCTTCCGGAAGTCCGGCCTGTTGCATTCCTTGTAAAGCCTGTTCGTCTGTAAATTCAACCCAAGGCAATTCCGGATTTCCGATCGCCGTTCCTAATATCCGAGCTGCTTCATTTGGCGTACGGACATCACTCACAATATAGCGGACATTTTTACCGGTACTGCTTTTTTGCAATTCTTCGGCAGCAGCGGTTGCGATATCGCCCGGATATACAAACGGCACACGAATAGCACCCGGATAATTCGCACCCATAATTCCCATTCCTTTGATCAACGGTACATCGTTATAAAAATTGGTGAAGAATAAACCGGCACGTAGAAAGGTTACGGAAACCGATTCCAATTCGCTATATATTTTCTCGATGTTATGCAATCCGGCGATCGGCCCGTTTCCGGTTGGCAAATCCCCACCGATACTGCTCAACATAACCACGCGTTTTACACCCGATGCAATGATCGCGGAAGCAAACGCTTTTCCGGCTTCGGTAGTATTTGCGATAATATTGGCACCGCCCATATTAGGTGGTGTCATGACAAAAACGGCATCTGCTCCGGTAAACGCTTCTTTTAAGAAATTGGCATCACTTACCGATCCGATCGCTGCATTTGCTCCTAATTTTTCGATCGCTTCTTTTCGATCTGCTGCGCTACTGATAACTGTTACATCATGTCCGGCTGCTACTAATTTTGTGGTTAAGGGTTTTCCGATGTTCCCTAAAGAACCAGAGATTGTTATTTTCATGTGAATTGTTTTTTAATTTGACAATACAAAGGTATATTTGCACTTACTTTTACACAAGTACTTACCCTAAAGTATGTATTATGACAGCGATTAAAGAAACATCAACGATACAGGAAAATAAACGTTATGCTCTGGAACAATGTCCGGTGAGTTATGTGATGGAACGCATTGGCGGTTACTGGAAACCGATTATTCTGTATCATCTTTCCAAAGGCGACAAACGTTATAGTGAATTAAAGAGGGCTATTCCGGCCATTACCGAAAAAATGCTCATCCAGCATTTAAAACAACTGGAAGGAGACAATCTGGTAATCCGCGAAGCCAAACCGGTTGTTCCTCCTTTTGTCACCTACCGACTGAGTAATGCAGGCGTTGGCTTATTACCGGTGATTGAGGCGATGGCGCAATGGGCTTTTCAGGATATGGAAGGAAAATTTTAATTTAAACGATTTCAGCTTACTTTTTATGTATCAGAATACTATTGAAACACAACTTTCCATAAACGGAAAAACACTTTACATTCATTTTCAAAACAATCATCCGGGCAAACCAACACTGGTCTTTTTACACGACTCTCTGGGCTGTATACAACTTTGGCGGGATTTTCCGGAAAAACTGGCTGAAGTCACGCAATGCAACGTATTGGTGTACGATCGGCTTGGGTATGGCAAATCGGCTCCGATGTCCACATACGAAAGACCCGTTGATTATCTGACAGAAGAAGCCACTGTCTTAAACGAATTACTTGTTCATCTAGAAATTGATCAAGCTATTTTATTCGGACATAGCGATGGTGGTTCGATTGCACTGATTACCGCCAGTAACTATCCGGAACGCATCAAAGCCGTGATTTGTGAAGCGGCTCATATTTTTGTAGAAGAAGTTACCTTAAAAGGAATCCGCGAAGCTATGGAAGCCTATACCACTACTGACTTAGCGGTTCGTTTGCAGAAATACCACGGCGATAAGGTGGACACGCTGTTTAAAGCCTGGACATTAACCTGGACTCGTGACGATTTTAGAAGTTGGAACATCGAAAAATTAGTATCCGCAATACGTTGTCCGCTCTTGTTTATTCAGGGAGAAGCCGATGAATACGGTACACTGGATCAGGTTGCCAAAACCATCAGTCTGGTTTCCGGACGATCGGAACAGTATCTTATTCCGAATATTGGTCATACCCCGCATAAGGAAGCTCCGGAACTGACATTAAATGCAGCAAAGCAATTTATCGAAACACTTTGATCCTAGCATAAACTAAAAAAGACTGTCGTTTCGACAGTCTTTTTATCTTTTATATCATTTGGAAATTAATTTCCGCCTTGTTTTTTAGCATCCTGAACCATTTTCTCATTTGCTGTGATAGCAAATTCAACACGACGGTTTTTGCTACGTCCTTCCGGAGTATCGTTTGTTGCAATCGGATCGGCAATACCCATTCCGGATACTTTAAAACGATTGGAAGACAAACCTTTTCCAGCCAGGTAACTTTTTACAGAAGCCGCTCTTTGCTCAGACAACGACTGGTTGTACTCTACTTTACCGGTATTATCGGTATATCCGTAAATTACGATATCCGTATCGGCATAGCTTTGAAAAACCGGAACCAATTTATCAAGGTTTGCTTTGGCAGAAGCTGTCAGGGTAGATTTGTTAGTATCAAAACGAACAGCATTTTCGCCCAATACCAATTTAATACCTTCTCCAACTCTCTCTACTTCAGCACCGGGTACAGCCTGTTCGATTTCACGAGCCTGTTTGTCCATTTTGTTTCCGATAACACCACCGGCAACACCACCAACAACACCACCAAGAACCGCACCTAAAGCACCATTTCCGCCTTTACCGATATTGTTTCCAAGTACACCACCTAAAACCGCACCGGCTACAGCACCAATACCAGCACCTTTTTGGGTATTATTTGCGTTTTTAACCGAATCGCAACTTGTAAAAACGGATCCGATCATGAATACCGCTGCTATTGTATAAATTGTTATCTTTTTCATATTCCTGATTTTATTTTTTAATTAGTTCAATTTTTCAAACTGGTATACTACATCTGTCAGTTTACCTCCTACGTTGATTTTATCGATCAACTGGAATGATGTTTCCGACTGATTTGCTAATTTCAACACATAACCTTCTTTCACTTTTTTGGCTTTTTCGCCCGCATCCAGAAGTTTTAAAACAAACTCACCTTCTTTATTTACAAACCAGGTAAAAGCAGAAGCGAAAGCCGGACAATTGGCTTTTTCCAAGGCCATATTCCCTTTGTTGTTGTTTGAAATAAATTTCCAGCTGCTTCCTTCAAAGCACTTTGAGTCGGCGATCTGAAACGAATTCACCTTAATGTATTCTGAACCCGGGTAACTAACAGAGCTTAAAACCCAGTTACCTTTAATTGCAACCTGTGAAGTTCGATCTAACTTCGTGTTGGTTACCGATGTTGACTTACATGAAAACAGCATCATGGTAAGTACACTTAAGAAAATTAATTTTTTCATATAGAGCGCTTTAAAATAACTAACACAAATATACTACCTACAGCATTAATTTGTTAAATTTTGAGTAAGAATTTTTCCACTATAAGCTGCATTTCGGTCATTTTGTCACATTTTTTTGGTTTGGTACTTAATTTGCATAAATCAGAAAAAGTTTAACAAAAAAAATACAGCTTATATATGACTACAGGAAAAATCAATGTATCGGTAGAAAACATCTTTCCTCTAATCAAGAAGTTTTTATACAGTGACCACGAAATTTTCCTTCGTGAACTTGTATCAAACGCGACGGATGCCACGCTAAAGTTAAAACATTTAACCAGTATTGGTGAGGCAAAAGTGGATTATGGAAATCCGGTTATCGAAGTAAAGATCGACAAAGACAATAAAAAAATACATATTATCGACCAGGGATTGGGTATGACGGCCGAAGAGGTTGAAAAATACATCAATCAGGTTGCTTTTTCCGGAGCGGAAGAGTTTTTGGAAAAATACAAAGACTCCGCTAAAGACTCGGGCATCATCGGGCATTTCGGACTTGGTTTTTACTCGGCCTTTATGGTTGCCGAAAAAGTGGAAATCATCACCAAATCCCACAAAGACGAACCGGCTGCACACTGGACTTGCGACGGAAGCCCGGAATTTACATTAGTAGCGTCTGATAAAACCGACCGAGGAACGGAAATCATTCTTCATATTGCCGAAGATTCACTGGAATTCCTGGAAGAAGGAAAAATCCGTGAGTTATTGATCAAATACAATAAATTTATGCCGGTGCCGATCAAATTCGGAACGCGCACCGAAAAAGTAACTACCGGCGAAGGTGATGATGCAACGGAAGAAACGATCACCGTAGACAATATCATCAACAACCCGAACCCGGCTTGGACCAAACAACCGAGCGATCTTAGCGATGTTGATTACAAAAACTTCTACCGCGAGTTGTATCCGATGCAATTCGAAGAACCGTTATTCAACATCCACTTAAACGTTGATTATCCGTTTAACCTGACCGGTATTTTGTATTTCCCGAAAATGTCGGCCGATTTACAAATCCAAAAAGACAAAATCCAGTTGTATCAAAACCAGGTTTTTGTTACGGATAACGTAGAAGGAATCGTTCCGGAATTTTTAACCATGTTAAAAGGAGTTATCGACTCTCCGGATATCCCGTTAAACGTATCGCGTTCGTACTTACAGGCGGATGGAAACGTAAAGAAAATTTCAAATTATATTACCCGTAAGGTAGCCGACAAATTAAAATCGTTGTTTACTGAGAACCGTGAGGATTTCGAACAGAAATGGAACGACATTAAAATCGTTTTGGAATACGGAATGTTATCCGAACCGAAATTCTATGAAAAAGCGGGTGCTTTCGTTTTATATCCTTCCGTAGATGGAAAATACTATACGCTGGAAGAATTAAAGGAAGCCATAAAAGACAAACAAACAGACAAAGACGACAAACTGGTTGTTCTGTACGCTTCGAATAAAGATGTACAACACAGCTATATCGAATCGGCTAAAGAAAAAGGTTATGAAGTACTATTATTGGACAGCCCGATCGTGTCACACCTGATTCAGAAACTGGAAGCCGACAATGAAAAACTAACGTTCACCCGTGTGGATTCGGATCATATTGACAATCTGATTAAAAAAGATGACAACCCGATTTCGAAACTATCGGAAGACGAGCAAAACAACCTGAAAACGGTGTTGGAAGAAATCGTACCGAAGACGTCGTACACGGTTCAGTTGGAAGCGATGGACAGTAAAGCGGCTCCATTTATGATCACGCAACCGGAGTTTATGCGCCGAATGAAAGAAATGAGTCAGTCCGGTGGCGGTGGTATGTTTGGTATGGGCAATTTCCCGGAAATGTACAACCTGATTATCAATACCAATTCCGATCTGGCCACTACCATTCTAAACACAACCGATAAACCGGTACAGGAAGGTCTTGTAAAACAGGCTTTGGATTTAGCGAAGCTATCTCAAAATCTTTTAAAAGGAGAAGAGCTAACCGCTTTTGTAAAACGTAATTTCGAGTTAATCAAATAACTCCAATTATTATATTCGATTATTTAGGAAAAGCAGCAGGGACCACCTGTTGCTTTTTTTATATCTGAATTATTCCGACAACTGTATCGCATTGTCCTTTTCTTCCTCCGATAATTCCGCTTCATCAACTTCTTCAAAATTAATATACTTAAAATTGATATTGATGATATCTGAATTTGGAATCATCAGATAACGACTGGAGATCACATAATAATCTTCGTCACCGGCTTTATCATTTTCCAGATACCTCCGAATCGGATACTTTAAATGTACCGCTTCCAAATCGCCTTTACCATCTACATAATAATTAAAATATTCGCCGGTGTACAATACCGTACGACCATTTACCTTACAAAGTACATTGATAATTTTATTGGTAATTTCTTCGTATTCATCCGGAACATCTGGAAAATCCAGGCATTCCCCGGAAAAGATATAATGCCATTTATTTGAAAAACGAAAATAACGGAACTTTCGGTCTAGTTTAAAAAAGCGCACCATTTTTCGCAGTAGATAACCCGCGACAAAAGAGGTTTTAAAAAGAATAAGATTATAAAAAAATATGGCGTATTTATAATCGTTTAATTGGGCGAAACTCGCATCTGCTTTTTGGGAAGTCCCCAAAACCAAGTTACCCAATTGCACAAAATCGACAGAATATCGGGTAGCATTCTGTATGATCGCAACAAAAATGATGTGTAGTGTAAGTGCCGGAATGATCGACCAGGTTAATTCGTTAACCAGATTTCTATTGGAATCTGCAACACTTAATTTAGAAGAATTATAAGCGATTCGGGCCAAAAACCCCGGAGCAAGGATGATAAACAATAATACTGTTGTAAAAGCAATATTCATCCGGTTATCCCAATTCCCTTACTCTAAAATAGCGTCCTCCGATTTTTACTAACTGGCTTTCTCCGCTAACGGCACTTATTTTGTGCGCAATACGAACCAGTCCGCTTCCAATTTCGGGATTGGAAGTAACCGAAGCTTTTCCGCTTTTATTTATAAACTTTAGCATTACAATAAAGTATTAGTTCCTACAAATATACAAATTATTTCCACTTGAAAAATCGGTAAATGGATAACAATCAAAAATATAAGTCAATTCCTGCCATTGTTACAGCAAAAAACAGTTTTTTATAATAGCAATTCCGCGTTCAACGCCACACTATTAAGATCACAAAACAAACACCAACAAAACAACAAAACACGCAAAATGTCTAAATAATATTTTATTAATACAATAATAATACTCAATACGTAATAATTTTAATACATTTTAATACATTTGGCGTACAAAACCTTAAATCTATTTCTATGAAGAAAATTACTTTTTATGCTATGACCTTGTTTGTAGCATTGGTAGGCAGCTCTGTTTTCGCACAAACTGCACAACAAAATTTAGACTACGCAATCCAGTCAGCCGAAAACATCCAACAGGATACACCAGCTGCTAAAACGGCAGCGGTACAATTGGCAAAACAAATCGTATTATTAAATGCACCAAATGCACAACAATTTTACGATGCCATGTTTGTTCAGGTAAACTCCATCCAAAACAATTCTGATGATGTGGATTATTTTGCCAGCCTAGCGCGTACAGCGTCTCAAAATGCCTTTTCTACAGCTAGCATTAACGCTATCACTGCCGAATTGGTAAACTTAAACGATATTCTTATCGGATTAACGTTCCAAATCAACGATGCTTTGGCTGCAAATGATAACGCTACCGCTTTAAACCTGATTCCAAATGTAAAAAGCGTATTGGATCAGCAATACACTACAACTACTAGCCTTATCAACGAAATTAATTCAATTGCTACTGCTATCAAAACCTACAACGTTTGTATGAAACTGGTAGATCACCTGGGAAATCCAGTTACCTACAACGACTTACACGGTTATTATGCGTATAACGATGCGAATGTATATTTCTACCCTGAAAATTACGAAGACTGTTATAGCAATTTAGCTCCGGGTACTTACACATTCCGTGCTTATAACGGTTATTTCAGCGGTGCTTCTGCAACTACTGTAACCTTATCGGATAGCCTTGTAAATGCTAACGGTGTTATCGAAGTAACTTTAGTATACTGGTCGGAATAATCACGGATCAACAATGCTATTTTAAAAAGGATTGACCATAGTGCCAATCCTTTTTTTTATCCATTTCACTCAAAATCAGCACCTATTTTATCAAAACATTATTTTTTTTCCGATTGATTATTCTAACTAAACGGGATAGCTTATCTTTGCAGGCTGTTTTAAAATCAAATAATAATGTCAGGAAACAAAGTTTTAAAAGGAGTTTTTTTAGTAGGTTTAGGTGCTACCAGTTATGGAATGCTGGCAACATTTGTTAAACTAGCCTATCAGGAAAACTACACCACTGCCGAGGTTACGTCGTCCCAGTTTATTTTGGGTATCATCGGAATCCTAATCATCAATGCTTTTCAGAAATCCAAAAATAAAGGTACTGTCGTAAAAGCCACTAAAAAGAATATCGCTCAGTTAATGCTGGCCGGAACATCATTGGGAATGACCAGTGTTTTCTATTATCTAGCCGTAAAATACATTCCCGTATCCATTGGTATCGTTTTATTGATGCAAACGGTATGGATGGGTGTTTTACTGGAAATGTTTATCGACAAAAAACTACCATCATTACAAAAAGTAATATCGGTGATCATCGTTTTAGGAGGTACCGCACTGGCAACTAACATCTTTAAAAACGAAATTCAACTGGACTGGCGCGGATTAATGTGGGGAATGCTTGCAGCCGCTTCCTTCACAACAACCATGTTTACCGCCAACAGTGTTGCTACCGGAATATCGCCGGCACAACGAAGCTTATACATGCTATTGGGTGGTGCTGTGATTGTATTCGGGTTTGGAATTTTCACACAAACGACTCCGTATAACTTTGAAATCTTCTTAAAATGGGGAATTGTACTATCCCTATTCGGAACCATCATTCCACCGATGTTGATGAATGCCGGATTTCCACATACCGGAATCGGATTAGGTAGTATCGTTTCGTCGTTGGAATTACCCGTTTCGGTTATGATGGCCTTTGTGATTCTCAATGAAACCGTAGTCCTAACACAATGGATGGGAATTTTACTAATCATTCTCGCCATTATCATTATGAACATTTCGTTCAAAAAAAAGAATTAATATAGAATTTTCTGGTAAAAATGATTATATTCGTAATACGGATATAATCATTTAACTACCTGAAAATGAGTTTAACCTGGCAATCCCTCTTACCCCTTTCGCTTTGCAGCACATCGGTTGCCGGTTTCTACAGAAGTAGTGCATTATATACGCAAAGCCCCTCTTTTACGGTCCCGGATTTTCACCCGAATAAAGCTTTTATTTCAATTCCGGTTCTACAATCCCTAATTTCCTTTTCCGCCTTTTTACCGATTTACCTGTGGCAACAGTATGCTTTACTGTTCGACCGCACTACTTTTCTATGCCTTCAATATTTTGATCAAGCCTTACATTTTCCCTGAAATACATTTATTACAATTGTTTAACTAATCCCTTTATTTTATGAAAAAACTTATCGCAGAATTCATTGGAACATTTTGGTTGGTTTTAGGAGGTTGTGGTAGCGCAGTGCTGGCCTGTAACTTTCCCGACGCAGGAATTGGTTTTGTTGGAGTCGCTTTGGCTTTCGGACTTACCGTACTGACAATTGCTTATTCGCTTGGGCATATTTCCGGCGCACATCTCAACCCGGCGGTTTCTATCGGATTATGGGTAGGCGGTCGTTTTGATGCCAAAGAGCTTATCCCCTATATCGTGGCTCAGGTTTTGGGCGGTATTGCCGCAGCAGCCATATTATATGTAATCGCAACGGGTAACGGTAGTGATATTGGCGGGTTTGCTTCCAATGGTTATGGCGAACTTTCGCCGGGCAAATACAGTATGAATGCCGCTTTTCTCACCGAAGTCGTAATGACTTTTATCTTCCTGATTGTGATTCTGGGCGCTACAGACGATAGAGCACCAAAAGGATTTGCCGGATTAGCCATCGGATTGGCGTTAACCCTGATTCATTTGATCAGTATTCCGGTTACCAACACCTCTGTAAATCCAGCCCGAAGTATAAGTCAGGCGGTTTTTGTAGGTGGCGAAGCGTTAAGCCAGTTATGGTTGTTTATCGTGGCACCAATTATTGGCGCACTGATTGCCGGTATTGTCTATAAATCAATTTTTAGTAAAGAATAGTGAATCAAAAAATACATTTTAGAAAAACGGCCTTATCGATAAGGCCGTTTTTTTATCCTCTTTTTTTTACTTTTCTTCTGGCTACACAAAAACTACATTTCGTCCTACATCTATCACAACCGTTTCCGAACAATCTCAATAAGGCTACTATTTCCGTATTACCATCCGAATTACCTCCTTTTTAATTCCAATAACAAATAAAAAGTTCGCTATACATCGATTAAAAATTGTAAAAAAATTGACGGATACGCTAGATAAATACCGCTGAGACACTATTTTTTTGCTCATTTTTCAAAAGGAAAAAACATTTTGGTCTGATTTTTGAAAAATCAAAAAAAATAACAGCACCCATATTGCTCAATTCATTTTTTTAGTAATATTGAGTGTGTAAATAAACCATTAAAAACATTTATTTGATTAATTTTTCATCTGATGAAAAAAAGCAAAGTTTTAGAATTCGACAAGGAAACAATTGATAGAATTGTCACTATGGCTCAGGAGGAAAAAAGACCTTTTGAAGTAATAAAAGAAGAATTTGGAATTTCCGAAAGCGAAGTTACCGAAATGGTTCGCAAAAAGTTATCAAAAGACAATTTTGAACTTTGGAAAAAAAAGGTTACTGCCAATAAACCAAAACCAAAGCCACAACGTTATAACGATCTGGAAGATGATGATCTGGACAGTAAATACTACTTTAAAAATAAATTCGATTAAATCTACTGAGGCCTGTTAAAACGGGCCTTTTTTATATACTTAGACACTCTTAACAACCATGATCAAAAAAATAGTACTATCGCTTTTCCTTTGTATTTCCATACCTGCGATCGCACAGGAAACACCGTTTAAAATAACCGAAATACAGGTCAATCCTTTATTAAAAGGCGATCTGTATACACCGATTCCGGAAGTCAAAAAACCAACATTGATCATCCTAATTGCCGGTTCCGGACCCACCAATCGGAACGGAAATCAGATTGGTCTGCAAAACAATTCACTAAAATACCTGGCCGAAGATCTGGCTAAGGAACATCGGGCTGTTTTTACCTACGACAAACGAGTGATTGCACAAATCATTGCCGGAACAGTTAACGAAAAAGACATGCGTTTTGAGGATATGATTACCGATGCCGCAACCGTTTTTGATCATTTTAAAAAAACCGGAAACTACAGTAAAATCGTATTTGCAGGCCATAGCGAAGGTTCTCAAATCGGTATGATTGCAGCACAACAAACCAAAGCCGACGGATTTATATCGATCGCCGGACCGGGAAGACCGATAGACGAAATTTTAATCGATCAGATCACCAAACAGGCGCCCGGCGTAAAAGAAGAACTAATAACCACTTTAGAAAAAATAAAAAAAGGTGAAGTGGCGACTGTAAAAAGTCCGCTGTTGAGTTCTATGTTTCGGGAAAGCGTTCAACCCTATATGACGTCATGGATACAATACAAGCCGCAACAGGAAATTCAGAAATTAAAAATTCCGGTACTACTTCTTAACGGAACCAAAGACTTACAAGTAGCCGAATCGGAAGCAGAACAATTAAAAAAGGCAAAACCGGACGCTTCACTGACAATAATTCCAAACATGAATCATGTCTTGAAAACCATAACCGGAGACGATGCTGAAAACCGGGCTTCCTATAGTAAACCGGAAACCCGCAATACACCGGAACTGGCACAAGCGATAAATCTTTTCTTAAAAAAGCATAAATTGTAACAAAAAAACAATTCCGAATACCTATATACAACTAAAAATATTACAATGAAAAGACTTATCTGTACATTGGCAATGGCTGCGATGGTAATGAGCTGTAAAACAGCACAACAACCACAGACAGTTGCAGTAAACGATGTAAAAGTTGCTATTGATCTGAAAAATGTAAAAGACGATAAAGTAATGGTTACCATTATGGCTCCATCGTTTACTACTGAAACCGCAACCTTTCATATCCCGAAAATTATTCCGGGAACCTATTCCGAGGACGATTACGGTAAATTCATCGATGATTTTAAAGCGTATGATGCCAAAGGAAATCTCCTTCCGGTCAATAAATCAGATGCTAATTCCTGGCAGATTTCCAATGCCAAAACCTTAAGCAAAGTAACCTATTGGGTAAACGACACCTATGACGTGGAAGGCACACATGATATTTTTTCGCCGGCCGGAACCAATATCGCCGCAAATGAAAACTTTATGCTGAATACACACGGATTTGTGGGGTATTTCCAGGGGAAAGGTGAAATTCCATATACCGTAACCGTATCCCATCCGGCAACACTTTGGGGCGCGACTTCTTTAACCGATACCGATCCGAGTAACGAATCGGACACTTTTACCACTTCCCGTTATGCCGAACTGGTAGATAATCCGATTATGTATTCCAAACCCGATTATACCACTTTTACGGTAGACGGAATGGAAATCCTGATCAGCGTATACTCGCCAAACGGAACCTACACGGCCAAAGACATCACTCCGGAAATGGAAACGATGATGCGTGCTCAGAAAAAATTCTTAGGTCCGTTTAACACCACTAAAAAATACAGTGTGTTATTATACCTTTCGGATATGAAAAAACCGGATGCCAAAGGATTCGGTGCTTTAGAACACACGACTTCCACAACAGTGGTTATGCCGGAAATGATGCCAAAAGCACAGTTGGTTGAACAATTAAAAGACGTGGTTTCCCATGAGTTTTTCCATATTGTAACACCGTTGAGCATCCACTCGAACGAAATTCAGTATTTCGATTACAATACTCCTAAAATGTCCGAGCACTTATGGATGTATGAAGGTGTAACAGAATATTTCGCCAACCTGTTCCAGGTAAATCAGGGCTTGATTTCGGAAGATGATTTTTACGGTAGAATGTCCGAAAAAATAGCAACCTCAAAACGTTTCGACGACAAAATGCCGTTTACAAAAATGAGTAAAAACATTTTAGATAAGGAGTATAAAGATTCGTATTACAACGTATACCAAAAAGGAGCTTTGATTGCCATGTGTATCGACATTCAGATGCGTGAAAGCAGCAACGGTCAACGTGGTATTTTAAGTCTGATGCAAGCTTTATCCAAAGAATACGGAAATAGCCGACCGTTTAACGACAATGAATTATTTGCTAAAATTACGGCCTTAACCTACCCGGAAGTGGGCGAATTCCTGACAAAATATGTAGCGGGTGACACGCCAATTCCATACGATGTCTATTTTGCGAAAGTTGGTGTAAAAGAAGGAGCTGTTAAAAAACCAGCCAATCCGTTCTTAAAAGGCGAAATGCCATATATCACGGTAAATCCGTCGACGAAAGAGATTGTTGTACTTCCGGAGATCGAGCTAAATGCTTTTATGAAAAAAATTGGTTTGAAAAATGGCGATACCATCCTTTCTATCAACGGAACGGCGTATAACCTTGACAACATCTACGAAATGATCATGTCGAGCATGGATTGGAAAGAAAACGATCCGATCACCATGCAGATCAAGCGCAATAACAAGGAACTAACCTTAAAAGGAAAAGTAACCTTAAGCATGGAAGATGTGGAAGGATTACACTTTACCGATACTTCTAAAACCAAGCTTAAAGATGCCTGGTTAAAAGGATAATCCAAAACATAACTGGCTTTCAGCCTCAATAAAAAACCTGTTCTAACCAACAGGTTTTTTTATACTCCGAGGTGAAAAACACTATTTGTATCACATCCCTAGTAACTCACTATTTTTTTCTTTACTTTGCACTCTTTAAAAATCGCTTTTATAATGAAAAAAACACTGATAACCTTATGTGCTGTCGCTTTACTCGCTATAGCCTGTAAAAAAGAAAACGAAGTAGCCGGTAATAGCCTTCACCTTACAGGATCGGTAGACGGACTCAAACAAGGTAAACTATATTTAAAGAAAATAGTTGACACTTCTTTTGTTACGATCGACAGTTTTACGATTAAAGGGAATTCCAATTTTGAAAGCACTATAAAAATTGATCATCCGGAAATGTACTACCTGTTTTTAGACCGTGGTACTTCCAAGTCGCTTGACAACAGTCTGATGTTTTTTGCAGAACCCGGAAATATGACTATCCAAACCACCTTAAAAGAATTTTACGCAAAAACGAAGGTTACAGGCTCTAAAAACAACGAGTTGTATGAAGATTACAAAAAAATAAAATCGCGTTATACAGACGAGGAAAATCAGGCGTTAAGTATGATGCTATTTGCTCAGAAGATGCGTGACACCAAAATGCTGGACAGTCTTAAAGATCGCAATGAAAAACTGGTGATTCGTCGCTATCTGAGTGCGGTTAATTTTGCCGTAAACAATGCGAAATACGACGTAGCTCCTTATATTGCGTTAACCGATATCTACGATGCCAATATCAAATACCTGGATACGATTCAGAAATCGTTAACTCCGGAAGTATCGCATTCCTATTACGGAAAATTACTACAGGAGTTTGTTGCAAAACGCAAACAACAGGAAGCTTCGGCACCGACGAAATAAAAACAATAAAGCGGCTTATTTCTAAGCCGCTTTTATATTTATAGCATTTTTTGTTACACCAATTGCAGAGCCAATCGGATCGTTTTTTCCAAGAACTTTTTATATAAGCTATTTATTTCTTATTGAGATCCCAGGAATTTTATTTTCTCCGTTCTACCTTCATCATTGATATAGGTTACTAAATAGAGTCCTCCTTTTTTAAAAAACCGGGATTTAATCGGAAAATAGTTCAAGCCATTTTTTATTGAATAATAGGCTTTGTATAACAACGTTGAATGAATATCGAATATTTGAACCGTGGCGTTTTGGGGTAAATCAGAAAAGATTTCTAAATTATAGTAGTTCTTTTGAGAAGTAGGATACAGCATTCTCAATCTCATAGAAAACTGATTGTCCTTCAACTCTCTTTTTCTTATAATTTGGGAATGATCTCTTTGATCATTTACCGTAATGTTTACCTCATGTGGATCCGCACTTATGTCACTAATCCACATACTATTATATAAACTTTGTTTTGTTTTTATTCTTCTCATCATTCGTTCTTCCTGTCCTTTGGTAAAAAACCATCTACAAGGTCCATAATCCATAATATTTTCGATCTGCCTTCTTTGATTGTGACACGTTGGAGGATTCTCACAAGGATTTTCGATGCCTCTTTCATTTGGACCTCCAGGGTCTTTTAAATACCAAAAGGCACCTTCAGCCGGAGGGGTATCCGAAATATTATCACCTCCCCCCGACTCGTGACATCCGCCCTGGAATGGGTGGTCCAGATCAAAATAGTGCCCAAATTCATGCGCCAGAGTACTTCCAGGGGTTCCATATACATCGGGGTCATCATCAAACATTCTACTATATGAAAAAACCGTGTAATCCGAATTAGAAATTGTTGCACCTCCATTCTTCGACATTCCCCGGATAACTCTTTCAGCTGGTGCTCGGGGATAATATTTTGTCAGAGAATGCACATAGACTAACTGCATTGTTTCATCGTTATTATTCTTTATATTGGCCTCAGACTCAAAAAGTTTTTCTTGAGCTACTATATTATAATTATATCTGCTAGTAGTTGCTTTTTTTAAAATTAAATCAACACTATTAAATAAAATTCTTGGGTTACCGATTTCTGCACTAATCGCAGCATTTTTTACATTCCCGGTTTTTGCAGTATAATACCTGTTTGCTTCAGTTATGTAACCCATTATTCTTGCCTTATAAAAAGTAGCCTCTCTGAAATCCTCAGGAGACTCTAAAATGGTAACTACTAATCTTTTTATGACTTTATATTCACTGCTTCCTTTATCCTCAACAAAATTAACGATACTACCACCAGTTACTCCTGGTATTTTAAAATCATATAAAGTAGCATCTTTAATTGTAATCTTTACCACTACAGGTTGTCTTCCTGATTGTAAATGCGTTATAATCTTCTCACACGGAGCATTGGGTGAATTCGGTTTGTCCATATTATAAAGCCCTCCGGTCATCCATCCGAACCACATCAGACCTCTTAAAAAAGAATAACTACACGCTCCTTTTTCCCAACCACTTTTAGAATTTGCTGCCAATAACTTTATATCATTGGAATCGGTTTCTCCCAATACTTCAAAACTCTCACCTTTTTCACTAACAATAAATCCATATGGTATTTTTTTTGTTAGTCCTACATACTCATTAACGTTGCTAGTATCAGTATAAACACCATATATTAACTTATCTCTCGAAAACGATTTCAATGCAACCAGTTTTTGAATTCCATCCTGACCATCGTTATCATACGGATAAACCTCAATAGAAATTTTCCCTCCAGACTTATCTATTGTTCCTTTAATACCTCCACTTAAATCCGCCCCCATCTTTAATAAACTGGTAAAATCAAGAGTCATCATTTCTTCCTGAGTAACACCATGGTCTAGTTTTGGATTTAACGACCAAAAAACTTTCTCTCCAACGATACTAATTTTTTTGCTTTTATACACTCTTGGAGCATGTGGAAAGCCACTGATTTCATCAAAAGGAGGCTCCAAAAAGTTATGTTCAACACGCTGAAAGTTTATTTTTTTCAATTCTTTTTCCAATATGACAACCCCTGAGTCACGATCGCCAAAACCATAGATAATAATTTTCCCTTTTCCGTCTTTCCGGATCATTCGGGCCATTTCCTGCGCTGTGTTTTGCAGGATAGGTGCTCCCATTAAAGTAATATTACTTACTCTATCACTGGCAACGTAACTAGAGAGCTGTAAATCTCCATAGTAATTAGGAACCGGTATTCTATTCGGTATTCTATGCCCCCGATCAGGTCCGTTACTTACCAATTGATATTCGTGATTAATATTATAGGCATCTTTAAAACCTGAAACCAAATTATGATCTACTATTCTACCTTCTCCATAAAAATCGATTAAATGAATATACGAATTATCCATTGGTATCGAGATTATACTATTCCCAAATAATACACACTCGTTATTAGAATACGCATAATTTAAATTTTTATTGGCATCATAATTCGGTGCCCCACTTCTCAACCATGCCTCTCGAGTTCCACCCTGCGAAAAAAGCAGCGTTATTTTCAGGAATAGCACTATAAAAAATAAATGTTTTTTCATATACTTATTCTTTATTATTGACACGTTCTTTTTTCATTTCTTCTATTTCTTCCTTTAAAGAAATAGTGTACAGGGTAAGTTCTTCGATTTTTTGCATAAAAATCATGTTCATTTGATGCGCTGTATAGCCATTCTCTTTTATACTTTTTTCGGAAGGCACATTTGGCAAATGTTTATTCTGATCGATATAAGACTTAACTTGTTCTAAGGGTAGCAAATCGTAATCGGCATTAAAAACACCATCTTGCCATCTATCTACACCCGCAAATGCAAAATCTTCTGATACAATACCTTTTTCTACCCAAAGACTATATTTGGCTAAATATTTAGGATTAAACTTTGATAATCTTCCATCAGCAGCTAAATCCGCTTTGGGACCTATATAAGTAGCTCCGGCAACTGTTAACGTAGCATGCTCAACTTGTCTCACCGTATTAATCGACATGAATACATTATCGGTCGATGTATTGTTACTACAGATAATATTATTTGCACTTATTATAACATCATCATCAAAATCTCCAATAGTTATTTTATTACCTGTTTTCGATTCCAAAAACATTCCTTCATCTTCACCAGTGCTAGTCAAAACTACTCTTGAGCTGCTTACATTAACTTTAAAACTATTTTTTACCCACTCGTTTTCAACAGATTCAATCATAAATCCGCCTTTAACATGCAAACGACAAGCAGGTTTTGAGGTTCCAATACCTACCAATCCATTCTTAGTAATTCGCATCAATTCTCTTCCGTATGAATCCGGATTGTTAACGATATCGGCACCTTGAGAATCCAAAAAACGAAAGCCATCGGCATATGAAAAAGTACTACTATTCGTTGGCACTTTAGGGTTTAATGTAAAATTCATAAAATGATCTTTTCCATAAAAGATACCCGTTCGGGCATCGCCGGTTTGAAAGAACATAAAGGGATAAACCCTGTTCTCATGTAGCGTCATTCGGGAATCATTTGCAATAAGAGATAAAATAGAATTATGATCCGGAGAAGGAACTTCAAGAGAATATCCCCAAGGTTGAGTTACCATTTGCATCACTAGGTCACTCACAGTATTCCCACCATTATTCCACCATTTAAACCCTGCTATTCCATTGTAGTCATTATTATCGTTATCAACGGTCCACGACCAGCACGGCGCATTGGTGACGTCATCTTTGCAGCCATTAGTAGTTGCGTTATAAGATTTATTACTTGTCGCTCTCCCTTGAGGTGAAACTTGAGCCATTACATTTAAAGATACCCCCAAAAATAGAGTGGATGCTAAAAATAGAAACTTTAATTGCTGTGTTTTCATTTTATATTTATTTTAAATTATACTAAAAAGAAGATATTGTCAGAATTAGAGCCCTATAAGAACCCTTGATTAATACTTGACGTGCAAGACTTTCTATAAATTAAAAATCTCTAACGTTAGAGAAAAATGAGGCACAGTATTCGAATACTTTGCTTCAATTAAAAGTCACAGGGGAATATGCTTATTATTCAATTTATACTACCACTATTCGGAAAGGCTAAACAGTAAAAAACACATAGAAGAATTATAATAAGGTGGGAATTCTTAAAATGGAAGTGCTGTGTTTTAGGAATACTGTATTGGCAATATTTTTTTTAAAGTTAAGACTAAATTAAAGACGGTAAAAGGCAATATGAAGACAGAAATAAGACTATTAATACTCGTCTGAATACCAGAAATATAATTTTGTTTATATTGATCAGTTAAAACAAAAAGGAGGTCTACCGAATTACGATCCGACATGTGCTTTATTCTGTTTCTGTTTGTAAAAACAAAAGGGATCACCTTTTACGGTAATCCCTTAAACCTTTATAAATAAAAAAACCACTCTCTTCAAGTGGCTTAAAGTAGATGATTGAGCCGATGGAGGGACTCGAACCCACGACCTGCTGATTACAAATCAGCTGCTCTAGCCAGCTGAGCTACACCGGCGTCTCAAATCAGTTTAAATACAAGTTTATTTAAAAAATAGACTGTATTTTATTTTTCAGTAAAACCACAAAATGTGGCAAAAAAATTGAGCCGATGGAGGGACTCGAACCCACGACCTGCTGATTACAAATCAGCTGCTCTAGCCAGCTGAGCTACACCGGCGTCTCAATTCGGTTGCAAATATAAGGCTGTTTTTGAAACTTCCAAATATTTTTTGTGCACTTTTTATTGATTTTTCAGACTACAGCGCGTTAACTTTATCAACCAACTGATTTGCAGCCTCTTCTAATTCTTTATTAATTTGCTTAAAATGCGCTTTTTTATTTTCAACATTTTTCTGATTCACTTTAGTAACCAAATTATCGAATGTTGCGATCGCTTCCGTTACCAAGGCGTCTGAAGCTTCTGTTGGTTTACCAGTGGTCGTCATCTCCCAAATGTAAACTGCCTCGATAATATCACCTAAAACGTAATTGATGTCTTTTTTTAAATTTCTAACGCTTGCCATTTTTCTAATGTTTAAAATTTCGATGGCAAAATTACAACTATTCTTTTGATTACATATTAAGAAATGAATATTTCTAATAATGAAGCGGTTCCACTAAGTTCAAAATCGGTTATTACAGCCGGAATTAACACTGTATCGCCTTTTTGAAAAGCGGTTTCCTTTCCATTGGTCCGGATGGAAAAAGTTCCTTCCGTACAAACCAGGACGGTAAATGAATCGGATGTTTTTTGAAAAGCAAGTTCGCCATCCAACGGAATAAAATTAGTTGTAAAATACGGACAGTTGATTACCGGGTTGGACGTATTCACCTGTTTAGAATAGTCACATTTTGTATTCGAAACGGAATAATCGATTGCATCCAATGCCAGATCGATATGCAATTCTCGCGATTTTCCTTCGGCATCAACGCGATCCCAATCGTATACGCGATAGGTAATATCGGAAGTCTGTTGTATTTCTGCGATAACGATTCCGGCGCCAATTGCGTGAATGGTTCCTGTTTCCAGAAAAAAAACATCGCCCGGTGCCACTTTTATCTCTTTCAGTATCTTGGTAAGCGTTTTGTTTTCCAGATGGTGCAGGTATTCTTCAGGAGACGCTTCTTTTTCGAATCCTACGATAATCCGCGAATCCGGATCGGCCTGCATGACATACCACATTTCAGTTTTTCCAAACGAATTATGGCGCTTACGTGCCAGCTCATCATTAGGATGTAACTGAATCGACAAATCTTCTTTGGCATCCAAAAACTTAAATAATAATGGAAATGCAGTTCCAAACGCTGCATGGACTTTTTTCCCTAACAAAGCCTCCGGATCCATATCCAGAAGTTCTTCCAAAGATTTACCAGTCAGTTTTCCATTTTTGACAACACTAATATCGCCGGAAACAGTAGATATTTCCCAACTTTCACCTGTAGTTTGTGATACGATGTCTTTATGAAGTAAGGACGATAATTTGGTACCACCCCAAATTCTGTCTTTTAAAATGGGGGAAAATAATAACGGATACCAATCTATTGCCATAAATCTATTAATTCATTTTATTAGATCAGCAAAAATGCAAAAAAGTTTTGTAATTAACCAATACAAACTTTTATTAGTTACGTTAAAAAAACTTATTCCATCGATCGGATTGCTTCAAGTGCTTTAGGCATATGCTGACTTGCATTCATACTATTAAACACCAAACGAACAATTCCGGCACGATCTACAATATAAGTTACCCGTCCCGGTAGCAATCCCAACAGATTAGTTGGAACACCAAATTGCTTTCGAATGGTATTCCCTTTGTCGGCCAGCAAAACAAAAGGCAGTTTATACCGACTGGCAAATTCCTGATGCGAAGCGCTACTATCGCCGCTTATCCCGATTATTTCGGCTCCCAAATCGGAAAAATCTTCATAGCTATCGCGGAAAGCACAGGCTTCTTTCGTACAACCGGGCGTATCGTCTTTAGGATAAAAATAGATTACCAACGGTTTTTTACCCAAAAGTGAAGTTATCGAAAAGACCGCGCCATTAGCATCTGTCGTTTCAAATTCCGGAATACGGTCGCCAACTTTTATACTCATCTTATTTTCCGTTATAGGTTACAAAATTTCTCGGTGTTTCATAAAGCACCACTTCTAAATCCTTATCGGTTGCTATTTCTTTTCGGAGCTTATCCCATATCACAACAGCGATATGCTCGGCAGTGGGATTCAGGTTTTCAAATTCCGGCACATCAAGATTCAGATTTTTATGATCCAATCGTTCTTCCACTTCCCGTTGAATAATAGCAGCCAATTCGCCAAGATCCATAACATAACCGGTTTCCGGATCGATTTCACCGGTAACACTTACAATAAGTTCATAGTTATGCCCGTGGTAATTGGGATTATTGCATTTTCCAAAAACGGCCTGGTTTTTTTCGAATGTCCAATCTTTACGATACAATCGGTGGGCGGCATTAAAATGGGCTTTACGGCTAACAGTTACTCTCATGTTTCTATTTTAAACTTTATGTGCTTCCAGATAATGGTAAAACTTATCGAAGATGATTTTAAACCAGACCGTATAGATTTCCGGGTGTAATTCCATATCTTCTTTAACGGCCTCAATGCTCATCCATTTCCAGCTTTCCACTTCATCCGGGTTAATTTCCGGTACTTCATTATAATACCCAATCATCACGTGATCCAGTTCATGTTCCGTCAATCCGTTATCAAAAGGCGCTTTATAGATAAAAGAGAAAAGCTCTTTTAACTCGGTTGTAAACCCCATTTCTTCCTGTAATCGACGTGATCCGGCCTGTATATTATTTTCCCCTTCCCGCTGATGACTGCAACAGGTATTGGTCCATAATAACGGGGAGTGGTATTTATGATGCGCCCGTTGCTGTAACATGATTTCGTTTTTATCGTTCAGCACAAAAACCGAAAAGGCACGATGCAATACTGCTTTTTCATGCGCCTCCATTTTCGGCATCAATCCTATGGGTTCGTCTTTTTCGTTTACTAATATTACTTTCTCTTCTGTCATAGCTTCAGATTACCTGCCAAAAATACAAAAAAGAAACGGTTTATATCGCTTTCGATCACCGTTGCCGGCACTAAAAAAACAGTCGCATTTTCCGATAATTTAACAGTATTTTTGAGTACCTTCACCGTACAACGTCAAATTAAAAACAAATGAATATTCAGATCCGCCCTTATCAGGACAGCGACAAACCGCAACTTATGGCACTTTTAAAACGAAACATTCCCGATTATTTTGCACCGAGCGAAGAAGCCGATTTTGCAGAATATCTGGAACGACATCTGGAATATTATTTTGTAGTTGAAGTTGACGGCATCGTATTGGGTTCCGGTGGTGTTAACTTGACCGAAGACCGCAAAACAGCCAAGATATCCTGGGATCTTTTTCATCCCGATAGTCAGGGCAAAGGATTGGGATCGGCATTAACCCGATTCCGAATTCAACAAATCCAGGCGATCAACGGAATCGAGCTGATATCGGTACGCACCTCACAACTGGTCTATCCATTTTACCAGAAATTTGGTTTTGAAACCAAAGCTGTCGTAAAAGACTATTGGGATATCGGTTTTGATCTGGTTCAGATGGAACGTCCGTTACATCATGCCATCGACAACCCGCAACAATCTGAATAAAGCGTTAAAGCCTGTTATTCCCGATACGAGTTATAGTATCTTTACCGGTAATTTAAAATTCTGTCATGCGGTCGTTATTTATTTTAGTACTTATTGCCACATTATTTTCCGGTTGCCGGGAGAAAGAGCAAAGCATTTCTCCGGAAGCAAAGACCTATCTAAATGAAGTGATCACCCTTCTGGAAACCAAATCCGTCAATCGGAAACACATCGACTGGACAAAATTCAGAACCGATGTATTGGCGCATGCCGGAAAAGCAGTAACGTTACACGAAGCTCATGCATCGGTTAGCTATGCCTTACAATTATTAAAAGACCGTCATAGCTCCTTTAATACACCGCAACCGGAAAACGCCGACAATGCCATAATCCCGGAAATACCATCGGGTACAATTCCAAAAGACATTGGTTATTTATATCTGGGTAATTGTCCGAAAGACGAAGACGAGATCGAAATGTACCGCCAGCAAATAATCCAACAGATTACCGAACAGGACAAACATCCAACAAAAGGCTGGATTATAGATTTAAGAGGAAACAACTACGGATCAATCAGTCCGATGCTTGCTGCAATTGCGCCGATATTGGGCAACGGAACCGTTGGTTATTTTATAAACGACACCAATGAAGAACCGTGGATTAGTGAAAACGGAAAAATATTTTATGGGAATACACTTGTTGAAGACCTGCATGAATTTTACAAACTAAAAAACAACGGGCCACCAGTAGCCGTATTAACCGATGGTACTACCCGAAATTCAGGTGAAGCAGTTGCGGTCGCTTTTAAAGGAAGGCCAAAAACCCAAAGCTTCGGAGCCAAAACCTATGGTGCTTCCGTCCTTAATGAAACCTATATACTTTCGGACGGCGCTACGATTTCGATCACGACGGGTTATTTTGCCGATCGCAATAAAACGCTATATAAAAATGGTATCGTTCCCGATACGGAAGCTTCGCCCGATCAGGTCGTATCAAAAGCCATAGAATGGCTTAAAAAGCAGTAAAAATTATCGCGCTATACTTTCCGCAGCTTTCAAGGCGCATTTTTCACCATCGATCGCGGCAGAAATAATCCCACCGGCATATCCGGCACCTTCGCCGCAAGGATACAATCCTTTGATCTGTAAATGCTCTAAACTTTCATGATCGCGCGGAATACGAACCGGTGAAGAAGTACGGCTTTCCGGCGCGTGTAAAATCGCTTCATTCGTCAGATAGCCTTTCATCGATTTTCCAAAGTCGACAAAACCTTCGCGCATAATCTGCGTTAAAAATCCCGGGAATACCTGTCCTAATTCTACCGAAGTCGTTCCCGGAACATACGACGTTTTTGGAATAGACGTTGATACTTTATGTTGTGTAAAATCGACCATACGTTGCGCCGGTACTTTTTGGGTTTCTCCGGCCAAATGCCATGCTTTTTGCTCGATGGCTTTTTGAAATTCCATTCCGGCCAAAGCACCGAATTTTGCAAACGGCTTAAAATCTTCCAACTTTAACTCGACTACAATACCGGAATTTGCGGTTTCCTGATCCCTTTTTGAAGGCGACCATCCATTGGTCACCACTTCGCCTGGACTCGTAGCACAAGGCGCAATAACACCACCCGGACACATACAAAAAGAATACATGCCACGGCCGTTTACCTGCTTTACGATTGAATACGGCGCCGGAGGCAAAAATTCCCCTCTAAAATCACAGGAATACTGAATACTATCAATTAAGGATTGCGGATGCTCTGCCCGAACGCCCAAAGCAAACGGCTTGGCTTCGATCAGGATTTTTTTCCGATCCAGCAATTCAAAAATATCGCGAGCCGAATGTCCCGTAGCCAATATAATCTTTTGTGCCAACAGCTGTTCTCCGGTATGGATTTCCACACCGTACACTTCATTATTTTTTACCAGAATATCGGTAACACGGGTTTCGAATAATACTTTTCCACCGCATTCAATGATCTTTTCCCGTATATCCTGAATAATTTTTGGCAATTTATTGGTTCCGATATGCGGATGCGCTTCAACCAAAATATCCGATGAAGCACCATAGGCCACCAACAATTCCAGAATACGGTTCACATCCCCTCTTTTTTTCGAACGGGTATATAATTTCCCATCCGAATAGGTTCCGGCACCACCTTCTCCAAAACAATAATTGGAATCTTCATCTACAATATGATCCCGGTTGATCGCTTTTAAATCTCTGCGTCGACCACGAACATCTTTTCCTCTTTCGATAAGAACCGGACACAATCCCAGTTCGATTAATTGCAAAGCGGCAAAAAGTCCGGCAGGACCTGCGCCAATTACAATTACTTCCTGAGCATTGGTTACATTTTTATAATCCGGTAAATCGATTTTGATTTCCGTAAATTTTTCATCCGTAAAATACACCGCTACTTTCAGGTTGATTTTTACCGAACGCTGACGCGCATCGATAGAACGTTTTACTATCGAAACATGCTGAATATCCGAAACATTGCTTTGTACCAACTTGGCAATATGTTGCTGCAATAATTCCTGATTTGCTGCTACATCCGGAGCAACCTGTATTTGTAATTCTCTTGGCATTTTATGGATTTGATTTTAAATCAGACTGCAAAAATAGTGATTTGCAACAGAAATGATTCCACCCGATTCATTTTTCGGTTTTACAGCTGAATTATCCTTTGTAATTTTGTTGTTTAAATATAAAAAACAATGTCCAGACAAATAAAACTGATTTGGGATTTTCGCGGACCGGCTGCAGCCAAAACGGCCGAGCACCACGAGATTCATTTAAAAGAATATATCGCGATGGAAAAATTACCGTTATCCATTACCGGGTTTGAAATCCTTAACGAAATGTATGCAATTGCCTATATGGTCGTAACCGACGAAAATATGATTCCGGTTCGCGACGCACTAAAACCACACCGCGGTGAATTGTATTCCGAATAAAAAATACTTCTCCGTTAAAAAAAAAAACACCTGACAGGCTTAAGAAACCTGTCAGGTGTATATACAAAAATATATTTTTTTTTAATTTGCTACCTCACTGATAAACTTAATTCGCATCAGTCGCAACTCTTCGGTATCATAATCGCCGTCGAATTCTTTTAAGGCATCCTTAATATTATCGGATTCGGATTCCATAAAATATTCGTGAATCTCTTCTTGTTGATCATCATCTAATATATCGTCGATCCAATATTTGATATTCAATTTGGTTCCGGAATATACGATCTGCTCCATTTCTTTTAACAGCGCATCCATATCCAGTCCTTTTGACGAAGCGATATCATTTAGCGACAATTTCCGGTCGATATTCTGAATGATATACAGTTTTAAGGCCGAATTGGCTCCCGTTGATTTTACAACAAGATCGTCCGGACGAACGATATCGTTGTCTTCCACATAACGGGCGATCAACTCTACAAATTCTTTTCCGTATTTTTTGGCTTTTCCTTCACCAACACCGTGAACATTACTCAGTTCATCCAGGCTGATCGGATATTTTAACGACATATCTTCCAGCGAAGGATCCTGAAATACCACAAATGGTGGCACTCCGATTTTTTTAGCTACTTTTTTACGCAGGTCTTTCAGCATTCCCATCAGGGTTTCATCTGCCGTACCTGAAGATTTGGAAGCCGTAACTACGGTTTCATCATCCGACTCGTTATATTCATGGTCTTCCGACATCAAAAACGAATTTGGATTTTTAATAAAACCCTCTCCTTTTAGCGTCAGTTTTAAAACACCGTAGGTTTCAATATCTTTCGACAAAAGTCCGTCGACCAAAACCTGACGAATAAGTGCCATCCAGTATTTTTCCTCAAAGTCTCTCCCTTTTCCGAAAAACAACTGTGCATCGGTTTTATGCGCTTTGATCGTCGCGTTGATCTTACCGATCAGCGTAAATATAATTTCTTTGGATTTGTATAACTGCTTGGTGTCACGAACCGTTTCCAGCAATGTCACCACCTGATCCTGTGCTTCGATTTTCTTTTTCGGATTGCGAACATTGTCATCCATATCGGCACCTTCTCCGTTTACTTCGTCGAATTCTTCTCCGAAATAATGCAACAGGAATTTACGACGCGACATCGATGTTTCCGCATAGGCCACAACTTCCTGCAGCAAAGCAAAACCAATTTCCTGTTCGGCTACCGGTTTACCCGACATGAATTTTTCGAGTTTCTCGATATCTTTATACGAATAATACGCGACACAATGTCCTTCGCCACCGTCACGTCCGGCTCTACCGGTTTCCTGATAGTAACTCTCAAGTGATTTCGGAATATCGTGATGGATCACATAGCGCACATCCGGCTTATCGATTCCCATACCGAAAGCAATGGTTGCCACAACCACTTCCACGTCCTCCATCAGGAACATGTCCTGATGTTTGGCTCTGGTTTTGGCATCCAGTCCGGCATGATATGGTACGGCACTGACGCCGTTTACCTGTAATACCTGAGCAATTTCCTCAACTTTTTTTCGGCTAAGGCAATAGATAACCCCCGATTTCCCTTTATGTTGTTTGATAAAACGAATGATATCGGATTCGACATTTTTCGTTTTGGTACGCACTTCATAAAACAGATTCGGACGGTTAAAAGACGCTTTAAAAGTATTGGCATCAGTCATGTCCAGGTTTTTTAGAATATCTTCCTGAACTTTAGGAGTTGCCGTAGCGGTTAAACCGATCACCGGCACATCACCGAGTTGTTTGATGATATTGCGAAGATTCCGGTATTCCGGTCGGAAATCATGTCCCCATTCGGAAATACAGTGGGCTTCATCAATCGCTACAAACGACAAGGGAACTTCCCGTAAAAAGTGGACATATTCTTCTTTGGTCAACGATTCGGGGGCCACATACAGCAGCTTCGTCAATCCGGAAGTAATGTCTTTTTTTACCTGATTAATTTCTGTTTTTGTCAGTGAAGAATTCAATACGTGCGCGACACCTGCTTCTGAGGACAAGCTTCGAATGGCATCGACTTGATTCTTCATTAAGGCAATCAACGGTGAAACGACGATTGCAGTTCCTTCTAACACCAATGCCGGCAACTGGTAACATAGGGATTTTCCACCACCGGTAGGCATGATAACAAAAGTGTTATTACCTGTAATAATACTTCGAACAACGTCCTCCTGTAAACCTTTGAATTGGTTAAAACCAAAATACTTTTTTAACTCTTTGTGTAAGTCAATTTCGGTTAGTTTCATTATTTATTATACAGTATTTTACATAAATTTGCAGAATATAAAGATACAAAAATCTTTCATACACACAAATTTTATAAAACTTCTGATTTGAGCACTATCGAAAGCATTTTGGCCACAGCCAAAAAAACCATACAATCTGAAAGTGAGAGCATTGCAAATCTGATCAACTACCTGGACGACGATTTTGCAAAAGCCGTAAACCTGATCTACAACAGCACCGGACGCCTGGTAGTAACCGGCATCGGAAAAAGCGCGATTATCGCTACCAAAATAGTAGCCACACTAAACTCAACCGGCACCCCATCGATGTTCCTGCATGCCGCCGAAGCCATCCATGGCGATTTGGGAATGGTACAACCCGGCGATGTGGTGATTTGCATTTCCAAAAGCGGAAACAGCCCGGAAATAAAAGTCCTGGTTCCGTTGTTAAAACGCTTCGGAAATCCTTTGATCGGAATGACCGCCAGTAAGTCGTCTTTCCTGGCAAAAGAATCCGATTATGTTTTAAACGCCTATGTTGAAGCCGAAGCCTGCCCGAATAATCTGGCACCAACCAACAGTACCACCGCACAGTTGGTTTTGGGTGATGCATTGGCCGTATGTTTGATGGAACTCCGCAATTTTAAAAGTGAGGATTTTGCCAAATACCATCCCGGTGGTGCCTTGGGTAAAAAATTACTACTTCGCGTAAGCGATATGCTGGACGCGACTCATAAACCGGTGGTTAGTCCGGACGCCAGCATCAAAACCGTAATCATGGAAATCTCCGAAAAACGATTGGGCGTAACCGCCGTAGTCGAAAACAGCAAAATCATCGGTATTATCACTGACGGTGACATCCGAAGAATGCTAAACAACCGGGATTCTTTTGGCGATCTAACCGCAAAAGACATTATGACCCAAAACCCGAAAATGATCAAACCTACCGATATGGTTGTTGATGCTTTTAACATCATGGAAAACAATTCCATCACGCAACTGGTTGTTGCAAACGAAGGTCACTATATCGGCATCATACATATTCACGACATCTTAAAAGAAGGGATTATCTAATGGCAAAGAAAAAAAGCATGAAAGAAATGTCGTTTCTGGATCATTTGGAAGAACTCCGTTGGCTCCTGATACGAAGTACAATTGCCATTTTAGTAGGTGGATGCGTAGCCTATTATTACAGTGATTTTATTTTTGACTCCGTTATATTCGGCCCGAAAGACGGTAATTTCGTAACCTACCGCTTTTTCTGCGAACTGGCTCAGAAATACGATTTAGACAAAAGTTTTTGTTTGACGGAACTTCCGTTCGAACTGCAAAACCGTACGATGGAAGGTCAGTTTGCGATGTTGATCTGGACTTCGATAACGGTTGGATTTATCCTTGCCTTCCCGTTTATTTTATGGGAACTATGGAAATTTATCAGTCCGGCTTTATACGAAAAAGAAAAACGCAACGCCCGATACTTTATTTTCGTATCGTCACTACTTTTCTTCCTCGGGGTAATGTTCGGTTATTTTGTGATCACTCCACTGTCAATTAACTTCCTGGCCAATCTGACCATTAGTAAATTCGTAGTCAACTCCATCGACATCCAGTCGTATATCGGATTGGTAAAATCCACGTCGCTATCGACCGGATTGGTTTTCGAATTACCAATCGTAATTTATTTCCTATCCCGATTGGGCATTGTGACACCAAACTTTTTAAGAACCTACCGGAAATATGCCTACGTTGTCATTTTGATCATCGCGGCTATTGTAACACCGCCGGACGTAATCAGTCAGATTATCGTAACCATCCCATTGGTTATCTTATACGAACTGAGCATCTTTATCTCCAAATTTGTAACTAAGAAAGAAGAACTGAAAAACTCATAACCATGGCCAATTTAGTACAGGAATTCAACGATTACCGTTCTAAAATGAACGAGAAGTTGTTAAACGACAACAACAAGATCATCAAACGTATCTTTAACCTGGACACCAATGCCTATATGGAAGGTGCTTTGGATGTTAAAACAAAAGAATTATTGGGATTGGTCGCATCGGCCGTACTGCGTTGTGACGACTGCATCAAATACCATCTGGAAACGGCCTATAAAAACGGAATCACCCGTGAAGAAATGATGGAAGCCATGGGAATCGCCACGTTGGTTGGCGGAACCATTGTTATTCCACATTTGCGACGTGCGTACGAATTCTGGGAAGCTTTAGAAAATAATTAATTGTTAATTTATTCCGCATTTACGCCTTTATTTGTTTATTTGCAAGGCCTTTATAAGGCATAACACACGACCTTACGCAATTTTATACGACTATAAGAATGAAATTAAGAGCTGAAAACCTAATCAAAACCTACAAGAAAAGAAGCGTTGTAAAGGGCATTTCCGTAGAAGTGAACCAAGGGGAAATCGTAGGATTATTAGGTCCGAACGGTGCCGGAAAAACCACTTCTTTCTACATGATCGTAGGATTGGTAAAACCGAATAGCGGTAACATTTATCTGGACGACATGAACATTACCGACTTCCCGATGTACAAACGGGCACAAAACGGTATTGGTTATCTGGCGCAGGAAGCTTCCGTTTTCAGAAAGTTAAGTATCGAAGACAACATTATGAGCGTACTGCAACTAACCAAGTTATCCAAAATGGAACAGGAAGCTAAAATGGAATCGTTGATCGATGAATTCAGCTTACAACACATTCGTACCAACCGCGGGGATTTACTTTCCGGAGGAGAACGACGTCGTACTGAAATCGCACGTGCTTTGGCCACCGATCCGAAATTTATCCTGTTGGACGAACCCTTTGCCGGCGTTGACCCGGTAGCAGTAGAAGATATTCAGCGTATTGTAGCGCAGCTAAAAAATAAAAACATCGGAATCCTGATTACCGATCACAACGTACAGGAAACCCTTGCGATTACCGACAAAACCTATCTGATGTTTGAAGGTGGAATTCTAAAAGCCGGTGTACCGGAAGAATTGGCCGAAGACGAAATGGTACGAAAAGTATACCTCGGACAAAACTTCGAATTACGTCGTAAGAAATTAGAATTTTAAATATAAAAAAATAAAGGGTTATCAAATGATAACCCTTTATTTTTTGATCGTAATCGCCCGGAGATCTTCGCCGTTTCCATTAAAAACATTGATATCCACCAAGCCTTTTATACCGTCAACTTCGGCTTGTTCGGTAAACTGCCACAACAGCCATTCGTCTTTTATATTTTCGACAAAAAAGTTATAATTGGCAATCCAGAATTGATACCCTTTAAACTCGTCTTTTAAAAAATCTTTATAATAGCTTTCGCCGGAATAGATAATCGGTTTGACTTTATAATGGCGTTCCACTCGTTTTAGCCAACGTTTTAAGCCAACTTTTAAGCTATCCATCGACTGGCCTTCCGGAAGTTTTTCAATATCCAAAACCGGAGGAAAATCGCCTTTTTGCAGTTTTACTGTTTTGATAAACAATTCTGCCTGTTCCAGTGAATTTTCATTTGGTCGGTAATAGTGATACGCACCGCGGACAAAATGATTCTTTTTAGCTTCTTTCCAGTTTTCCTCAAACCGACCGTCGACATAGTTATTTCCAGCCGTGGAACGAATAAAAACAAAACTAAGCGGAAACTCCCCTTCCATTTTATCGATCGCTTTCCAATCGATTTTATCCTGATATTCGGATACATCAAAACCGACCAGTTTTGTATCATGACGGCTTAGGATTTCAAAAATACGGACATCGGCTATTTTACGTTCCTCGGCACTTAGCTTTCCGGCTACCTTATCGGTTTTAAATCCCAGATAATACAGAAAACCGTTGCGATACTGGTAGACCGTCGCAACCAAAGTAATCGCCAAAGCAATGGCAGCTGCATATAAAATGATTTTCCCGGTCGAAAAGCCTTTTTTAGATTTGGATTTAGCTTTGTAATTCCGGGAAACAGGTGTCTTTTTTCGCGGAGCAGTGCGCCTCTTCATGACACTTAAACCGCTTTTACTCCTTTGTTTAGGTTATTTGTGATTACCGAAAGCAACACATAAAACAAAATGATCATCGGAATTCCCAAATATTGGAAGAAGATTAGGAATAAGGCCGAAACCACCATAAACAGTATTTGTGTTTTATTATTCGCCCAACTAAAGTATTTCACTTTTAATGAAAATAACGGAATTTCAGCGTTTAGAATATAGGCACTAAACAAGCTGATTCCTACTAAAACATACGGATTACTCAACAGGTTGGAAAGTGTTTCAAACTGATTGTCAAATAAAATCATCGGTAAGCTCATGATCAATAAGGCATTGGCCGGCGTTGGCAATCCGATAAATGAATCCGTCTGACGCGTGTCGATGTTAAACTTCGCCAATCGGTAGCACGATCCTAAAGTGATCAAGAATCCAAGGTACGGTACAATCCCCATATAGAAAGTTTCCGGTGTCAGGTTATAATCCGGTTGGTTTTCCTGGATATCAGCCAGCATTTTATACATCACCACACCCGGAACCACACCACTGGTTACCATATCGGCCAAGGAATCCAATTGTACGCCAAGCGGACTTTGTACTTTTAGCAATCGGGCAAAAAAGCCATCCCAAAAATCAAAAAATATACCCACACAAACACAGGAAAAAGCTTCGTTATAATTTCCGTTAAAAGCATGAATCAAAGCAAAGATTCCGGCAGAAAGATTTAAAAGCGTAATAACATTGGGAATGTGTTTCTTTACAGACATATATATTTCGTTTTTTAGGAGGTATTGGAAACTCTTGTCACAAGAGACCAAATTACAAATTTTATGACAAAGGTAATACAATAAGTTAATACAAAATAGAGTTTAGTATTTGAGATTTTTATTTCATATTTGTATAAAATAAATGGCTTTGAAAAAAACCTTATTACTATTATTTCTTTTATTTCAGTTTCTTTCTTACAGTCAGTCCATTAGAAAGTATTCCAACGAGTTTATGAATATTGGTGTGGATGCTGCTGCTTTGGGAATGGCCAATGCTGTTGTAGCCCATAGTGCCGATGTCAATTCCGGATATTGGAACCCTGCCGGACTGTTAAAAGTGGAAGGGAAACAGATTGGTTTGATGCACGCCAGTTATTTTGCCAACATAGCGCAGTACGATTATGCCGGTTTTGCCATGAAGATTGACGAACGCAGTGCTTTGGGTATATCGCTGATCCGTTTTGGGGTTGATGACATTCTAAATACCACGCAATTAATCGATAGCCAGGGAAATATTGACTATAACCGGATCAGTTTGTTTTCGGCGGCCGATTACGGTTTAACTTTTTCCTATGCCCGTGCCTTACCGTTAGACGGTTTTAATTATGGTGTTAATGCCAAGATTATCCGTCGTATTATCGGGGATTTTGCCAGTTCCTGGGGATTTGGGTTTGATCTGGGAATCCAATACGAAAAAAACGATTGGAAAGTGGGTTTGATGGTTCGCGATATCACCACGACGTATAACGTATGGACCATCGATGAAGATGCCTATAATAAAATAAAGGATGCCGTACCAGGCGAAAATCAGGAAGCACCGGAAACCACCGAGATTACCCTTCCGAAATTACAACTTGGCCTTTCCAAGAAATTTATCATTCGCTACGATTACAGTATTCTGGCCGCGACGCAACTCAACATGCGTTTTGCCCGAACCAACGATATTATTTCGACCAATGCTGTGAGTATCGATCCGGCAGCCGGTTTTGAATTTGGTTATACCGATCTGGTTTTTTTACGTGCCGGTGTGGGTAATTTCCAAAATGTAAAACAAATAGACAATTCCGAAAAGCTGAATTTCCAACCGAATCTTGGCCTTGGTTTTAAATACAAAGGCATTCAGGTGGATTATGCATTAACCGACATTGGCGATCAGAGTGTGGCTTTGTATTCCAATATCTTTTCTTTAAAAGTTGATTTAGGCATTTTCAGCAGATAACCCTAACACCGTAAACCATGCGTTCCTTTACTCTTTCGATTCTGACTTTATTTTTACTGTTCACGACTACTAGCTCCGCACAAACCAATTTATTAGTATCCGAACAAACTGAAGTCAGCTTGTTAACCTGTGGTTCCGGAAATCAATTGCATTCCCTTTTTGGACATACCGCACTACGAATTCACAACATCCAAAATGGTGTGGATGTGGTTTTCAACTATGGTGCCTTCGATTTTAGTACGCCTAATTTTTATATGAAGTTTGTAAAAGGCGATATGCAATACTTTGTCGCCACCGGTTCGTATGACGAATTTATTCAGAACTACCAATATGAAAATCGTACGGTTTACGAGCAAAAATTAAATCTGACACCGGAACAGACACAACAATTGATCAACGATTTGGTAGCCGTACTTTCATCCGATCAGAAATACTACACCTATAAATTTATTGACCGCAACTGTACCACTATGGTTGCCGAACGTATCAACAGCTTATTAAAAACCGCTATCAGCACCGATATTCCGGATACTAAAAAGGACTACCGTACGATATTAAATTCCTATCTGGCGAATAGTTTTTATGAAAAACTGGGGATCAATCTTATTTTCGGAGCTAAAGTCGACAAACAGTCGGATAAACTTTTCCTTCCTTTGGAATTAATGGAAGGCGTTTCCAAGACCAAATCAGGTGCGACACCATTGGCTTCCGAAACCGTTACGGTATACGAACAACAACCTTCGGAAACATCGGGTTCTCTTTGGAATAACATTTATACTTTTATAGCAGCTCTGGCGTTGTTTGTCGCGTTTGCTCATAAAAAACCGGTTGCGATCGGCTACTTGGCGATTATGGGATTGATGGGATTGTTTTTCGCATTGGTTGGTTTTTATTCCTTCCACGAAGAAGTATCGGCCAACTACAACACTTTGGTGATTAGCCCGATATTCCTGATATCCTTATTCTTTTTAATCGCTAAAAACAAAAAAGGATTCCGAATCAGTGTGTATATCTGTTTTGCCTCCATGCTGGCGTTTATCGGTTATGCTTTTAACAAAGACCATTTCCTGTTGATGCTTCCGATTATCATAGCCAATACTGCGATATTAGTCCGCTTGCTTCGGAAAGAAAAGCTGTAATTATTGTCCTCTGTAGAATAAAACGGTACTCAGCGTTTTAATGATAATATTCACATCGAGAAAAACACTTCGATGTTTGATGTAGTATAAATCGTATTGCAGTTTTACCATACTATCTTCGATACTTTCCCCATAGGAATAATTCACCTGTGCCCAACCCGTAAGCCCTGGTTTTATAATATGTCGGATCTGGTAAAACGGCATTTTTTGTGAAATCGCATCCACAAAAACCGGACGCTCCGGACGTGGCCCAATCACGGCCATATCGCCTTTTAAGACATTAATAAACTGCGGAAACTCATCGATACGGGAACGGCGTAGAAACTTCCCGAAAGGCGTTATCCGATTGTCATTCGCTTTTGCAAAAACGGCTCCATTCTGTTCGGCATTGGTCACCATAGAACGGAATTTATAAATCCGAAACGGGATTCCGTTTTTCCCAACTCGTTCCTGAGTATAAAAAAGTGGCCCTTTATTACTGATCAGATTTCCGACACAAACAATTGGCAATAACAGGCAACCGAATAGTAATCCCAAAATAGAAAACAGGATTTCGAAACCGCGCATTACGATCAGATACAAACGATTCTGATTACTACGACTAAACGGGAACAATCGATAAAATTCCTTTTCGGCATATAGAATCGGTAATCGTTGTGTCGCATATTCATAAACCTGCATATATTCCCGGATAATCACACCTTTTTCAAGCAGATTCAGTAACTGTTGGTATACATCGGGAGTGATCGGTTTGGTATCTTTTAAAGCGATAACCACCTCGGCAACCGAATGTCTTTTCACAAAATGCTCCAGCTCGGCAAAATCGATTTCCCGAAAACCATCGGTATTTTCATTTCCAACAACCCGGCTTTCGGAAGAAACAAATCCGGCAATCTCATAATGCGGATCGGCCTTTCCCAACTCCAATGCCAATTGTGCAATGGTATCGGGACTACACACAAAAACCACTCTTTTCACAAAACGATGGGAGGCCAGAAAATGCAGGTAGAAAAGACGCCACGCAAACAGACTCAGTAATATTGCAAAAAAGAAGTAAATAATCTGCAAACGATTGGATGGTAATATCGGCGTAAAAACGGGTGTTAGCAAATAGCAAAAAACCGTCATACAAGCCGTTAGAATAATACTTTTAACAATCTGAAACTGATTACTGGCCACCTGCAGGTTATACATTTCGAAAATGGTTCCGAACAGGTTGATATAAAGCCCCAGAAACAGTATGGAACCTATTGAGGATTGTTTAAAGGAAAAATAATGAAATTTAAAGGTAACCGTCAAAAAGTATAAGGCAGCAAAAACAGCGAAAACATCTATTATACGCAAAAGCACTTTCCTTTCAGAAATTTCAAAATGTATTTTTTTGCCGCTCATGTAGGGGAATTTATTTCTACAAAAAACAAGTTTTTATATAATTAAAACAGTTTATACTTGTTTTTTTATAGAATTAATCTTCATTTATTAAACAAACATACAATAATATTACTAATACTCAAACAATAGCTTCCATTGCTTTTTGATTTCTTTCCAGTCAAAGCTTTCGACTTTACGATAGGCTTCTCCGATTTGTTTTTGAGCGTTATCCGGATTTTCAATTAACATCCGAATGGCCGCAACCATGGCTTCGACATCGCCATCGGCAACCAATTGTGCCTCAACATCATTACGGAGCAAAAACGGAATTCCGCCAACATTTGTCGCGACTACCGGTAATCCCAAAGCCATCGCTTCCATCACGCTAACAGGCATATTGTCGAAATGAGATGTCGCCATAAAAATATCGTATCCGGCGGCCAATGTCGTCCATTCCGTTTTGGATAGTTGTCCGGTAAAGCGAACCGCTACCTTTTTGAAACCGGCATAGGCTTTTACCGCATCCAGACTTCCTTCTTTATCAGGACCAACCATACATAAGGTTGTTTCCGGGTATATTTTTTGCAATGATGCCGCTACATCAACCGCCATTTTAGGGTTATAAATTGCGGCAAATGCCCGTACCCAAAGTAAACGGGGTTTGATGGCATTCCGCTGTGTAAAGGTATACTGCTCCCGTTCTATCAGATTTGGAATTTGTATCAGACGTGGCACATTCTTTTGTCGGAACTGTTCGATCAGATAGGCCGACGGCGCTACGTTTTTATAGGCATGATCAAAAATCATCCGACACAAACGCGGGTTTTGCTGCAAGCGTTTCGGCAGATCGCCACCATGCAGATACGGAATGTATTTTAATCGTACTATTCTGCAAACCTGACTTACCAGAAAGGCATACCAGAAATTGAAGGTACTGTAGGTATCTATAATTACAAAATCGGCCGATCGCGCGTGTTTTAGAACCGTAAGCAGCATATCGACTATTCGCAGCACTTTATTTTTTTGGGACGAAGCCGTAACTATCCGATACCCTTCTTTGGCAAACAAAACCGAAAGCGTATCGATTGTTGTAGGATTCTGACCATGACCGGCCAGTTTATTCCCGATGTAAAGGATCTTTTTCGTCATCGGGATATACTTTTAATAAGGTTAAGGCATAAATAAAAGCCGGTGCGGCGAGTCGCATGGCCGCATGGTTAATCGTGAACAGCCAAAAGGCTAAAAAACAAAACAAGAAGATATGATTCCGGTTTCCCAGACTCAACACTAACGGTACGATAAAGAGGATTAACAGGTTGATCACTCCTAATATACCATGTTCTGCCAGCATTCGCGTAATTTCATTGTGTGTAGCCAGATCAATCCCGGTTAATTCCTGTCGGTATTCTTTATTTTTTCCGACACCAATTCCTAAAAATGGATGATCAACAAACATTTGGATTTCCGTTTTAATCAACTCTTCCCTACCCGATAATTTACTTTCTTTTTCTCTTCCTAGAGCATCCTGATTGGCATACCGCTTGTCAATAAGTCCGCTTGTCTGATAGGAACTGTAAATCCAAACGCTAAGACTCGCCAATATGGTAAAAATAAACACCACTAACATTTTACTTCGCCCTTCCTTGTTCAATTTAAAATACGTCATAATAACCAATAACAGGATCATGATGCATCCGGTTATCATACCGCCACGGGAAAAGGTAATAATACCGCGATAGGCCGTCATTAACGTCAACGCAATATTGATAATTTGTAATCTCCGGGTCGGTGAATTCAATAAAAACTGGCTAAAAAACACAAAGGTTCCAAAACCCAACATGGTTGATACCTGATTGGGACCAAAACCACCGGAAGTTTCAAAATTGGATTGCGTTCCGGTTACCACATCCCGTACACTGGGCGTATACAAAAACAGATAGGTCACTACGGTAACTATCGGCATTGCAAAAGTCGTTAACAGGCTCCGCAATTCCCGAATGGTTATTTTTCTGTCAAAACAATAAATAGCCGCCATTCCGAGACAAACCGGTCCGGATATATTAAATGCGATGGCTTTTCGCATATTGGTTTCATACGACAGGGTTGCTGTGGAAACAATGATACCCGGCACCAAAAAAATAAGGAATAACCAGTAAGGCCATGCATTCCTGGAGAAACCGGTGTAAAACATTCCGATGAGCAGGAAGATCATGACAGAATATTTTCCGTATTCATTAAAAATCATACCGTTTGTCATTCGCAGGAATACTTCGATTCCAACGACATAGGCCGACAAATACAGTGCTTCGTTATTCTTATTTCTGGTTTTAAGCAAAATCACTAAACCGGAAACAAAAGTCAGCATGGTTAGTAGTACCGATAAAAACGGCACTACATAAATAACACCACCTATTACAATATGCAATAGTAATAAAGCGATATAGGTCGTTTGTTTTTTATTCCCCATTACTGATAAAATTCAGATAATCCTGTACTACGGATTCTTTTATATAATGTTGTTTGATGTCGTTTTGCAGTACGGTTCCGATTTGTTTACGGTTTACCGGATCTGCAATCAGTTGCAACAATGCTTCGGTAAATGATCCGGCATCGCCTTCCGGTATCAAAATACCGTTTGCACCGTTAATCACCGTTGGAATTTCCCCTACGGCTGTCGCTACCACCGGAAGACCAAAATAGCCATATTCCAGTAACGAAACCGGCAGTCCTTCGGAAATGGAGGTTAATATCCCGATGTCCGACTGTCGGATCACAAAATCCACTTCTGCCACACTTCCGTATAGAAAAACAGTATACTGTAATCCTAAAGCAAGAATCTGCTCCCGCAACTGCTCCGAATAGGCATCTTTAAAATCTTTCCCAACCAGATGAAATGTCCAGTCCGGATGTATGTTTTTTATATTTTTTGCAATTTCCAATACCAGCAAATGATTTTTCTGCGGTCTTAAATTTGCCAGACAGAGAATTCGTTTTCCATCTGCTCCTTGTAACGGTATTCCGGATTCGTTATGCACTACGGATACAAAATTAGGAAGGTATTTTATCTGTTTACAATGCAACTCCTTTTTGGACCAGTTTTTTAGTTTTTCGTTGACAGCGATGATTCGGTAAAAAAAGAACGATGCCCACTGTAACAACCTTTTATTTTTTCGTTCCGACACAAAATCGCTATAACCATAATGATCATGCCAAACAATTTTTAAAGAAGGTTGAATTATTTTTAACAATACGGCAAAGAAAAAAGAACTACTATGCGCATGCATTATTGATACCTTATGCTCTTTTACAAACGTTCGCGTTCGCCACAAAGCGTTAAAATCCAGAGCGGATTTTCGGTTGGCAAACCAATAGGAAACATCGGATTGTAATTCGTTTTTTAAAGCTCCTTCTTTCCGGGTTGCGATTAGCCCTGAAAACGAAATTTCAGCCGACAAGGCATTGGCATAACTTACAGCCATTTTTTCGGCACCTCCGATTTCGAGGCTGTCAATTAATTGAACGATTCGCATTGTTGGTAAATCCAATTTTTAAAATCGATATAATTCCACTTTAACGGTCCTTTGACATTCAATTTCCGTTCATTGTTTTTTAAACGATTACCGTCGTAAACATAATAATATTTTCCATCAATCAACTGTACATCGATCTGATGCATGCCCGCGTTAAATTCTTTAATTGTTTCGCTTCTTTTAAGGAAAAACGGATGCTCTCTTTTGGTGGTATACGTTCCGTTGGCAAAATTAAAACGGTATAACGATAGCCCAAAACCATAGCCTTCCGTTGAATTTTGAACCGGCAACAACAAGCCTTTTTTATCGGCAAAAAAACGGCCACCGGCTCTTGCTTCAGTTCCCATTAGTACTTTTTCCTTTTTGTGCGATTTCCATTTTCCAAAAAGCGAATCCGCTTCAAACAAATACATATTCAAATGATCATCGGAAGCAACTAAAACATTAAGACTATCCGACAGATAAATTGACGGATCTTTCAGCGCTCTGTTTTTAATCAGGGTATCGCAAACTTTCCAGCCGTAAGGGAATCGTTCTGCTTTATACAATAATACGTGTCCGGCACTTTTGGTTTCCGGCAACATATAAAATTCATTTTTATATTTAAAAACCTGAGGATAGGACAAATGAAATTTTTCGGTCAGTACCGCTCCTTTGTAATTGTAATTGACGCCATCGGTCGATGTTAGTAATGCAATATCTCCGTTAGGTTTTGTTTTTTTATGTTCCACAAAAAGATAAAAGGTATCTTTTTCTTTTATAAAAAACGGATCGGCCAGGAATGTCGTGCTGTCTTCCTGTTTTTTTAGCTGTTCAAAAGTGTATAATTGATTTTTTTCAATCGGAATTTTATGTGGAAATACAGTTGACTCTCCGAATCCAACAGACCACGGGCCGCCTTCCGGTTGCATAAACGGTGTTCTGTTGTTAATTACAAGCAATAGCAGCACTATACTTATCATCCCGAATATAATGACTTTTTTTAGCATCACTGATTTTTTAGCATTTTTCCTATTTCATTTTCGAAATAGTCCAACGTAAATTGTCGGGACCATTCCATTCCCTGTCTGGCTTTTTCCCGGTAATCCGAATGGTTAACGATGCATCGTTCTACAGATGCCTTATCAGCTGCAATAGACAGTGATAACAAGATACCTCTTTTTCCGTTATCCAACATCGACGGCACACAGGAAACTTTTGTCGCAACGGGTACGCATCCCCAAAACATGGCTTCGGCAACCACCTTAGGCCAGCCTTCACTTTGCGAAGGTAATATTAAAAAATGACTCTTCCGGTAGGCATTTTCGACGATTTCCGCTTCCCGGTTTCCATGTAAAACGATCTGTTGTTGTAGTCCGTTTTCCCGAATATAATTTTCCAGATTTTCCCGTTCCGCACCTTCGCCAAACAAGTCCAGGCGAACATCATATCCCGATTGGAGCAACGCTTCCGTTAGTTGTACGGCATATAAAGGTCGTTTTCCTTTGGACAATGTTCCTACAAAAAGTATGTTTATTGTCGTATCGGGCGTTCGCAACAGCACTTCTTTTTTATCACTATCGCGATAGGTTGCCGTAAAAAAGGGAACAATATTCGAACTGGCATTTTCCCATTCGCCATATACCAGAACTTTCATATTCCGGGTGAGTGTCGTATTGCTCAAAATCCACTTTTGCAGGCGATAACTCCAGGGTTGTTTGCTTTTAGGATCCCAGTTTCCGGCATATTTTGCCGTTTTATTTTTCTTCGGAAATAAGATTTGTACCAGACAGGCGACCAGTCCCATATTTCCGGGACAACGCAAATGAATATGATCCGCATCCCGCATCGCAAGGTAGGTCGAGCGGATAATACGGGGTAAATGCGTTATCGTTTTTAGTATTTCCCTGGCCGATAAAAGTGAAAAAGCCGGAACCTCGCGAAATTCGATTTCCGAATGTTGATAGGGCAAATCGATCGCCGAAATAGCTCCATTCTGAACCGGAGCGACCAGTAAAACCGTATCGACATATTGAAACCAAAGGTTCATTTCCTTTACATAAGGCCCATAGGCATAATACCGGTTTTCCCGGATAATATGCGGTACATGTGTAATAAGGGCTAATTTCATATGCTAAAAGAATTTTCCGGATTCGACCTTTGGTTTGTTAAACAGCAGACTGATCCATCCGGTAAAACGTCCCAACGATTCGGTAAAGGCTGCCTTTCTATCGGATGTTGTAAAGATATTACTAATTCGGGTCAAAAGTAGCAGACCGATGATTGCATGCCATTTGAATGCTGACTTCCAATCGGTTTGAGGATAGGCCACTTTCCAGACATACCAACCGTTTCGAACCACCATTCGGCCATAGTTGTATTGATTCGGCCGGCCGGAAGCGTCGTGATGGTGTTCCAGTCGGGCGCTGGTTGTAACGTATAATTTTTCCATTTTCGAAACCCGAAGACAGAAATCGGCATCTTCATATAATCCGTAGCCTTCGAAATATTCTGAAAAACGGAAATTTTGAAAAATTTCTTTTTTAAAGGACGAAACACCACCCATGAGTTGTTCCACCGGATAAGTTTTTCCGGAAGGCGGTAAAAAACTAACACTTCGCCCGTGTGAAAACGTTGGTAAAAATCCGGGCGGTCGATCCGCATCCAGTCCCAGTTTTTTTCGCAACACAAAACGGCTACCGTCTTTACGTACCCATCCGTCGTATTCGAATTCATTTTTCGAAATCGTATATTCCGGCGTGATCGGCTTCCATTTTACTTCGTTGGTAATATAACCTCCTACGCCTTTGGCATCGGGATATTGTGTATACGTTTTAAGCAATGCTTCAAAATAATCTTTTTCCAGAATGGTATCATCGTCTAAAAAACAGATCACATCACTATCGGTTGGAACAAGATTGATCCCAACATTGCGTTGTTTGGTAAGCCCTCTGTTTTCCGGGCTAACTTTATGATATTTTAAATTTTGAAAGGTATTTTCCTGTAAGATCTTTTCCGTTTCATCGTCTGGCGAACCATCGACAATAAGAATCGCATCGGGATAACAGGTTTGCTCCGCCACCGATTGCAACAATCGCAATACCGATTGCGCTCTTCTATAAGTACAGATGATCAATGTATTCTTCATGATCGTTCTTTTAAAACGTTTGCCCAATAGGTACTCCGGTTCCAGGCTTTGCGGAACTTTTTATAATAGCGTAGCGGATTTTTATCGGATTGGATTGTATAAAACTTGATACAAAGTGTAGTCTTGTATCCTAATAGTTGTTGTTCGGTATAATGCAACAGTCGGAACAACATCACCGTAGGCGATGGTTTGGGCTGAACCTCATCAATTTGCCATTCCAAAACGGGACGGGTTCTAAAACCGCCTACAGGTGCTTTCAGATGTAATATTTCGGGTTGTGGCAAATATAAGATATCATATCCTTTATTGCGGAGTTGCATTCCAAAATCGGTATCTTCTCCAAAACCATTTTCAAACCGCATGTCGAATTTCAGTCCTTGCAGGGCGTCACGATGTACGATACTACAACCTGAACCAAACGTTTCCCATTGTATGCGATTGGTATCTTTCGGGATATCGTCTTTCTGTCGACAACTTAGCGTAAATGCCTTCCCTCCTGTTTTACCAATTTCGCGGCTTGCTTGTTCTAAAAAATCCGACTGAAAACGAATATCGTCATCCGCCAGGAATACCCATTCACTTTGTACAAACGACAAAGCCATATTCCGCGCATTACAAGCTCCGGTTTGATGTATAAAACGGTGTATGATTTCAAAAGGCCATGATTCCTTTGTAAGGTAATCCAATTCGCTATTACTATCCGTCACCGGATTTTGTTCTATCAGGATTACGCTTTTCGGTTTTAGTGTCTGAGCCGATAAGTCCTGTAAAACATCATATAAAAACATTTTTCGACCGATCGTCGGAATGATAACATCAAACGCAAAAGGTGTTCTATCGGTTATTGGTTCTATGTCATTATTGAACAATACTCCGGAAAGTGTTCTTCGTTTATAAAATAACGCCATAATAAAAGGAAATAGCGTTACTTTTCGTTCGTATAGGAACAGGTTTAACAACAACATCAAAATCCACCGACCGCGATAATGTTGTTTTACAAATCGGAAAAGTAATTGATTCGATGCTTCCGGTCCGGTTTTAAATTTGGCATCCAACTGTTTTCGGAGTAGTAAGGGTTCCGAGCAACATTCTAATCCGATGGCCATTCCACATTTCGCCAGAGAACATAAAAAATAGGCAAAATTCCGGTCGGCCTTCAGACCTTTTAATGCGTTTACCGTTTCGGCAAATATTCCCCCTACGGTGCTGTGCATTTGCCAGGTTGGAAATGTTACGTTGCGATTGGGATTGGCAAACAAACTCTCGTCCACATAACCAATGGCATCCGGTATAAAATTTCCGATACCGTAGGATAGCATTCTTTTTTTATGCGAGAAAAGCACCGCGATTTTTTCGAGATGAAGTACCTCGCGATAATTGGTATCGCACCAAAGTAACAACCGATCCGGATAGTCCGTTGCCAGACGTAGCAAACTACGGGCTATATTTCCGGAATCCGGAACCGCGATTGTGGTACCGCTTTCGAGGTCCATAACAGTCGTGACGGTATTTTGATGATGATACAATACGATCATGTTCCGATTATCTTTTGGTAAAATGCTATATTCTGTTCAACCGTTTTGGCAATATTAAATCTTTCGTGCGTTCTGACTTCGGCTTTTTTCTCCATATTTTCCCGTAATTCCGAATCGTTTAATAAACGTACAATACGGTCGGCATAGGTTTTATGATCCGTTGGATGTACCAGAAAACCGCTTTCTCCGTCTACAATCAGTTCGTTAGCCCAACCGATATTACTATTTACAACCGGTTTTCGCATGGCCATCGATTCAATTGTTACCATTCCCAAAGTTTCGGCAAAAGTAGGAAAAACACAGACTTGTGCTTTTTCGATATACGATCGTACTTTTTCGTACGGTATTTTGCCTTTATATTCTATTTTGTTTTTTAGCGCATCGTCGAGACTATCCGCCAGTAATTCCCAGGTAGACGACGCTCCGGTTTTAATATCGGACGAATCGTTTCCGATCAGAATTAAACGCGCTTCCGGGTTTTGTTCGATCACGTGTTTCATGATTCCGGGCAATTCCAGTACGCCTTTCTTCCGAATAATCGTCCCGATATAGAGCAATAATCCGTTTTCTTCCTGATGTGTTCCATTATCGCGGAATTGCTCCAGATTCAATCCATAATGAATCGTTGCAATCTCTTTATTTCGGATATTAAAAATCTCTTTTGTTAGCACACCGGCAAAGGTTGTCGGAGCGATATAGGCTTTTGCTTTTTGGATGCCCCATTTTTCAAAATAGAAATTTTTCCGTTTTTGCGGTCTGTTTTCCAAATGACAGAAATAGGCATCACTGCCGTGAAATCGGATGATCAACGGTGCTTTTAATTTCATAAAAGCCGTTATACCCGTCCAATCCGGTGCTTCGACCAGTGTAATTTTTTCGGAAACAATCAGATCGTTCAGATAGGATTCCAGGTATTTCCGATAAAAATACCAGGTTGCCCATTTGTATTTTCGTTTTTTGACCGAATAAATCGTGACGCCGTTTTCTTCAAAAACACAATCTTCCGCTTGTCCGTAGACCACTACCGATACCGTCACGCCTTTTTGCGCTAATGCTACGGCCAGATTTTTAATACTGGTTCCGATTCCGCCGCTGTTCAATACCTTTTCGTGCGGGTATTCCGGTGTTAAAAAAGCAATGTGCATCATGACAACAGGGTATTAATCGCAGTCCATATATTTTTTGAGGCCATTTCGGGTGGAACCGCATTGATGATCCGGAACCATTCTTCGGCTTTTGTCGTATCGCTGTTTCCGTGAACGACCACTTCCCGAATCGCAGCGTCGATTGTATTTTTATCGTTCAACCAGATCACCGCTTCCGGATCGGGCATCGAACGGAAATGCACATAGTTGTAAATCTTTTTTACCGACCAGTCGGCTATTTTTTTATTTTCAACATCATAATTGATATAGGCACACGGTTTGTGATGTGCGGCATAATCAAAAACCATCGACGATCCCAAGTTGATCACCATTTCGGTATGGGCGATCGTATTCATTTGTAAATCCAGATCCTCCGGAGTAGGTAAAATTGTATTCCACATACCGCCTTTTTTCTCCCATTTGGGATTTACCGGTACGATGCTGTGTTTGTATTTTTGTAGTACCGAATCAAAACGATCCGAAAAATCCACCGGACATCTGCGGAACAAAATTCCCAATGCTTGTCCTTCCCGATTGAGTGTTTCGATAGCCTCCGCTACATTTTCAAGGTATTCCGGATCATCGGGACAAGTGGTCACATCGTCTCCGGAATAACAGATATATTTTTTATTCGGATCCAATCCATTAGCTTGAAAAAAAGCATCCCTCGAAAGCAGTCGCTCTGTTTCAAAATGCGATTCGAACTGCGGTGTTCCCGTTACAAAAACGGATTCCGATTTAATATACGGATAATATTTTAAAAGTTCCGCTTTCATAAAATCACTCCAGACAAAATAATAGTCGGTTTCGACTACCATCGTGGCTTTGGGCAGGTTATCCCATGAAAAAATAAAAGTTGCCGTGGGAATTCCCAGTTCCTGAGCGGCCAAAAGTGGCGCAATAGCTGTCATTGGCCTTTGATTGGTACAGAATACCATCGCCGGTTTTTCCGTTTCCAGCACTTTTTTACATTCCCGGAAATAGGCCGTTTGTTTTTCGAGTTCGCGGATATTTTGTCGGATTTTCAAAATTCCGCTATCGGATGTATAGCGCCATGCCAACCATTGCGTCGCGATGCTTTTAAGCGCTATTTTTATATTTCTATACGAATACGGGAACCGATAGGTATCGTAAACCGCATCGTTACATTGTTTTTTATTCCGGTTTAATTCAATTTGTTTCCGGGCATTTTTATAGACTTCGGTACGTTTGTTACTTTTCGCTTCGCGGATTGCAATTTCCTGAAACCCTAAATCGGTTAGCTGAAAAGGGGTGTTATTCCAGAAAACCACATCGTAGCCTTGTTCGACTCCCAACTCGTGGAAACGGGAATAGGCAAAATTGCGAAGTCCAATTCCGTCCGGAAGCAGAATAAAAATTTTGTTTTTTGACATCTTTTTAAATATCCCTAAATTGTTTTTGGTGGTTTAATTGCCAAAGATTCGCTTCTTTAAGGGAACTGACAAATAATTCGGCGCTATTTCCGCTACCGTAATCACCGGTTATTTTTTGAACAGTATGCGTCCCGATAACTTTCAATGCTTCCTGAATAGCCGCTTTATCGTAGTCGACATTCAATATGTCACTGTTTACCGAACGATTTTGCTGGCGACTGCCGATGTTAATGATCGGCAAACCGTAATACGGCGCCTCTCTGATTCCGGCACTACTGTTTCCGATAATAAAACGGGCATTTTTGAGCAAAGTCAGAAAGTATTCAAACCGCAAGGACGGAAAAACCCGAAAACGTTTGTTGTCTTTTAGCTTTTCGTAAGCCTTTACAATCGCAGAATTGCCCAGATCATTATTCGGATAAATGACCACATACGGGCGATCATCATCTAATAATGCCGCGACAAAATTATCGGCATAGTCTTGCATGTTCTGAAATTCGGTTGTCACCGGGTGGAACATGGCCACCGCATAATGATCAAAATCTATTTCGTAGTATTCTTTTACGGTTTGCAGGTCGGGAAGTGTATCCGAAAACATAATATCCAGATCCGGAGAACCGATAACCGACACAGACGCTTCCAGTTCGCCCATTTGTATCAGTCGTTTTTTGGCCGTATCATTCGACACAAAATGAACGTGACTCATCTTACTTGTCGCATGTCGGATCAATTCGTCTATCGTTCCGGAAATTTCACCACCTTCAATATGCGCTACCAGGATATTGTTGAGCGATCCCACAATAGCTCCTGCCAGTGCTTCCACCCTGTCGCCGTGAATGATAATCATATCCGGTTGGATCTCTTTACAGTAGGCCGACAATCCTTCGATCGTTTTGGCCAGTGTCAAATCCATCGTTGTTTCGTGGGTATGATTTTCAAACGCATGCAGATTTGTAAATCCACAACGCTCAATCTCAATCCACGTATAACCGTATTCCTGTTGCAGGTGCATGCCGGTCACAAAAAGATAGGGTGTAAAATCCGGTTGCTTTTCCAAAGCCTGGATCAGCGATTTGATTTTCCCGAAATCGGCACGGGTACCGGTTAGAAATACAATTTTTTTCATCCTGCGATTATACTATATCGTCCCAACTTAGCTGTTCGTCATTAGCAATATCCCGTCCGGCGGTTTTACCCAATACGGATTCGAAATGTTCGGCCAGTATTTTTCCGGTTCCCGGGCGTTTTACCCAGGTGTTTTCTTTTGTAAAAACATCCCCTTTTTTGATATCCTGAATCGTACACAGGGTTGCAAATGCAAAATCGATCGTTACCTGTTCCTCTTTTGCCGGTTGTTTGGTTCCGCCTCTCATTAGTGCGATTTCAGCGGCATTCCGAATCAGATCGGCACAATTTTGCTCGTCCATACTGCATACAATATCCGGCCCGGTACGTTCCATATGATCGGTGAAATGGCGTTCCAAAATGGACGCTCCCAAGGCTACCGCCCCAAGACAGGCATTGTTGTTTAATGTATGATCACTTAATCCGAAAACCTTATCCGGGAAGGCATTATGCATTTCGGTCATCGCTCCAAAACGGACCAAATGGATTGGCGTCGGATACAAATTCGTAGTATGCAACAGTGCTACCGGCACCTTGTGCTTATCAAAAATGGCCACGGCTTTACGAATGCTTTCAATGGTATTCATCCCGGTACTTAAAATGACCGGTTTTCCAAAAGATGCGATATGCTCGAGTAACGGATAATTATTGCATTCGCCCGAACCGATCTTATAGGCCGGAATATCGAATTTTCGCAATCGCTCGGCTGCTGCTCTTGAAAACGGTGTCGAAATAAAGAGCATTCCTTTGCTTTCCACATAATTTTTCAGTTCAAGCTCATCCGCTTCATTTAACGCACAACGCTCCATAATTTCATAGATCGAAACATCGGCATTGCCCGGTATTACCTTTTTGGCGGCACCACTCATTTCATCGGCTACAATATGGGTTTGATGTTTCACCACTTCCACACCGGCGCGAAAAGCTGCATCGACCATTTCTTTGGCCGTTTGCAGGGAACCTTCGTGGTTAATTCCGATTTCGGCAATTACCAATGGCGGATAATCCGGCCCGATTTTCCTTCCGGCTATTTCAATATAGGGATTCATTTATTATGTGTTTTATGGTTGTGATACAGATAGGATGCATATTCAAAATCGGCTTCCGTATCGATATCCAGTTCGGCAAACGGATGTTCCACAATCCAGGGAATAGCCTGTTCGCTAATAATTTTTTGTTCTTCTAAAATAAGTTCGGATTTACTGATGTATAGCAATCCGTTTTCAAAATATAAAGGTTCCATATCCTGACTCCGTTGTCCGATTTCATAATTAAACGGAACGTATCTGGATTGGGTTATTTTTCCTAGTTTACGGATTATGGGGGTTACCGAAAACAAGCTATCGGCTCCGGTGGCGCTATATTTTTCAAAGCTTTCCCGAAGTAATGCCTCCGGTCGTAACGGATTTGTCGCCTGTAATAAAACGACATTTTCCGGTTTTTCCGTTAGCGATTCCAGCACATGTTTTAAAGCGGTAACCGTTGGTTCCAAATCGCCCGAAAGCGAAGCCGGTCTGTCGATTACAATCGCTCCGTAATCCAGGGCTATTTTTTTGATTTCCGAATCATCGGTACTTACTACGATAGCATCAATTATATCCGCATTGGCTTTGGCATATTCGATAGAATGCGCGATAAGCGGTTTTCCTCCGAGTAGTTTTATATTTTTCCCGGGAAGTCGTTTCGATCCGCCGCGAGCCGGAATTACAGCTATCGTTTTCATTGGGCCATTTTCTTTTGGGCAGATGCAATAATCGTATTCATTCCTGCATTCCAGTTTTCGGTGGTATACAAAGCCGTATCAAAAGCATAAGATTGCTCGGGATTTTCTGCAAAATCCAACATTGCTTTTTCCCATTCGGAGACAAAATGCGGACTTTCGATTAGTTTTCCAAACTTTCCGTATTGTAATACTTCGGGAACGCCTCCTAAAGCGGATGCGATGCAATAATTACCGCAATGCAAAGCTTCGATAAGACTTAAGCCAAAACCTTCGTGACACAGCGTTGAAAACAAATAGCAATCGGCTGCCTGAAGGTATTTTGCCAATTCATCATTCGGAATTTTCCCGAAATAACGAACGCCTTCCATCGCTTCTTTGGGTTCGGTTCCGATAATCCACAATACACAATCGTTTCTTTTTTCGATTACGTTTTTCCAGGCATCCAAAACAATATGCAATCCTTTTTTAGGACGATCCTGTGCACACCAGACAAATACTTTTTTATTGATCACACCATATTCTTCTTTTAGAAGTTGTCTGGCGTCTGTTGCAATCGGGTGAAACTTTTTAGTGTCCACGCCATTATGAAGTACCGAAAAACGGGTTGGTAAAACGGTATAATAGTCTTTATGGGCTTTGTACGAATCGTGCGTTAACACTACCATCTCATCGATCCCTTCAAAAAACCAACGTCCGGCAAAATTTTCGTAGAAAGGCGGGAAGCCGTGATAACAGAATTGCAAATAACAATGCTGACGATAGCCACTTTCCGAAAGGAATTTTAGTAGCGGCTTTACAATTCCGTAATTATCGACAATCTGAATGATGTATTTCTGATCCGGTTGTAACAATTCTTCCAACGCATTCAGATATCCCACATAGCGGTTTTTCTTCCATTTCCGGATGATTTTTGCCTGTAAGGTGTTTTCAACCACTGCATATTCTACCGTATCAAATCTTTTTTCGGGAGGTTCGCAGATAATATAGTCGACCTGATGCTTACTTTCGAAGTAATTCTTATACAAGGTTGTCCAGCTCCCTATTTTCGGATAAGGCAGGGGCATTTGTGAAATAAGGATTACTTTGGGAAAGTTTGTTACCATTTGGTAAAAATATAAAAAATATGGCTTCTATTTTTTTATTTTAAACTCGATACCGCTAAGGTTTTCACGTATTCTGTAGGTATATGGCAAATGCGCATACTGGGTAACAATATGCCGCAACAACAGATCGTTACTCTCTTTTAACGTATAGTAATCGGGCACCTTTTTTCCCAGTATTTTTTTGAGTTTGTATTTAAAACTGTTATACAACGGCTCTTCTTCGATACAAACACTAAGCGTTTCCCCGTCTTTCAATTGCGGCAGTTGACCGAATATCAAATGATCAATGGCACTTTTACGGTTTGTTATTTTTTGAACCGGAAGTTCCCGTAGGAAATTATAGTCTTTTTCGTCTATAACGATTCCCCAGTTTTCGGAGTTAACCGTTGTGAATTGTCGTTGTTGATTGAACCGAAAATGTTCCTGGTTTAATTCGGCCACACCCGAAAGTTGCAATTCCTGTTTTAACAATGCGCTTTCCGTTTGTCGGAAGTTGGGATGCCATTGGTGTAACATCCGTATTTTATCGTCACAAAATCGAATCGGACAACCCAATTGTTTTAGGCGATTGTGAATATCGTTGTCTTCCGATCCCCAAAAATGAAAAAACTGATCGTACCCTCGAATCTGATGCAATTTTGCCGTAGGAAACAACGACATTCCTGCGGCTTCGCTACTACTACTAAATTTTAGCACATACTGATCAAATGATTTTTTCCTGGTACTTTCCGCTTCCGATAGAAACCCTACCGGGAAATACATTCCTTCGTCCAATCGGGCATGCTGATTGGCAAAAGCCATAAAATCCGGGGCGAAAATCATATCGATATCCGCCATAAAACAATAGTCGGTATCGGCTTTCCGGATGGCATAATTTAAAGCGATACTCCGGCTCCAGGGTTGATCTGTTGTAAAAAGGTAATGGTATTCTACAAAAGCATACTGCTTTGCCAATTCCTGAACGGCACGTGCTGTTATCTGATCCGATCCATAATCGACCAATACGACTTTAAATCGTATATCGGTCTGGATCTGTAAGGAATCCAGGGAACGTCGCACGCGTTCCAAGTCCCGGTTTCTATAGGGATAGATTACGGTTATCATGGGTATCAACAGTTATTATGTCTTTTTTCGGTTTGTTTTTCTTCCTCAGTTAATTCTTTAAATATGATTGTACCACATTGGCCGGCAATCCTTTAAACTTGAAAAATAAGGGTATTATATTTTTATTAAACAGCAATCGGGAAAAAAGTTTTGTTTTGATCCAATATCCGATTTTTGTTGCATTGTTTGCTTTTAAAACGGGCTGTTTTATCGGACTCACAGCGCTTTTTGTTAGGGTTTGTAATGTATCGGCCATCCAGGGTTCTGTTACATTTCCAAGATGGTACGCAAAATTATCTTCCGTTGCCAATCGGTAATAACCGGATTTGACCACTGGAATATCCAATATGTCCCGCTCGCTGGTTCCTCCTAAACGATATTGAGTATGCTTGGGCAATTTATTTTTAAAAATTTCGCTGCGATAGGTGGCCAGATAATGTCCGGCGCCAATTACTGCTTTGGTATTTCCCTGCGTAAGCGTGAGGTATTTTTCCAGCTGGTAACGGTTGTAAAAATTTTCATTTCCCACGCTATGTCCAAACGCTTTTAATCCATCCGGGTTTTTCACGGCTGTAAATTGCAATTTTCGGGACCAGAAATAATCCCACAAAACATTAGCAGTATAGGTTTTATACGATCGCGAAGACGGCGTTGGACAAACCGCCCCGGCTTTAGGAAAATTTTCGAACACTGCATAGGTCGCCATCTGCCAGTCGGGCAAAAACATCACATCGGAATCCGCAATAGTGACCAAAGGAAAGTCATTACCGGACAAGCCTTTTAAAACGGCATTCATTTTTCCGATATTAGAGGTATGCAGCAATTCGTGAATTTTTTGGGCGGCCAATAATTCATTCAAATAAGTAACGATGGTTTCACAGCTACCATTATTAACAATCGTGATAAAGGTTTTGGAATGAACCGTTAGCAATAAGGAATCGATACAATATTTTAATATCGCAAAACTGTCTTTAAAATAACCGTCGAAAGACGGAATATAGACCGGTAAGATTACCTGATGGAAGTAATCGTCCGCTTGTTGTATTTGATCTTTATGTGGATTAAATCCTACCCGCATCGTATTTAAAATAAATTGCTTTTATCACTATAATATCCCAAAGAATACTAGGGTATTGTTTTTTATGTCTGATTATTCTTTTTCATTTTTTGGCGTAAAACACCGATTCCTAAAAAGGCCAGGAATCCTTTACCCCATATTCCCAAGGTCATTTTTTGCTTTATAACCGATTTACTCGAATATGTAAACATCTCAAAAATTACTACATTTTTAAGTAACTTCAATGCATCAGTATAGTTATCTGCAATAAAAGCCGTATTGATCAATCCTCTATTGGTATTACATATCGAATCCGACAACCAGACTTTTGGCAGGTTATGGCGTTCTACAAATTCTTTTCGGCATAAATACGAATCCTTAAGTGCAAAAATATATTTATCCGTTTTTTTGGGATGACTGGCACTTCCTTCGACAATCCGGTATACGGTTGTCACTTCCTTTAAAAAGAAAATATCCGACAGGTATGCAGTTTCTAAAAGAATACGGGTATCGCCGATCACACCTTTTAACAGTGACGTCTGGTTGATTTCAATTGCTTTATCGAGAACTTTTTTCCGAAACAAGGTAGTTGGAAACTCAATAAATTTGTTTTTTAACATTACGGGAATAACATCCGCTTTACTGACTTCCTTTCCGGCCGGTTTATCCAGCAACTTTTCTATTTTTTGATCATAATGTTTTACATCCGTATAAACCAATCCTGTATTTGGGTTAGCTTCCAGAATACCGACTTGCTTTTGAAGTTTATCTTTGGTTATCCAATAATCATCTCCTTCACACATCGCCACATACTCGCCTTTACATTGTGCCATAGCAAACAGGAAATTAGGCATCATACCCAGGTTTTTGGAATGGGGAAAATAGTGTATTTTGTGTGCTTTCGGATGTGTTTTGATAATATCTTTTACAATTTCGTCGGTGGTATCCGGAGAACAATCGTTGGCGATAACTAATTCATAATCAAAATCACATTCCTGCATCAAGACGCCTTCTATCGCCTGACGTATGAACTTTTCGTGCCCATAAGTTATCATACATACACTAACTTTCATAACTCCTTGTTTATTTTGTTTATGACAAATCCGTTTTAATTTTACGTAACGATTTTTTGATGATCAATATTTTTAAACGATTACTTTATTTAATTTTCGATCGCTTCATTGATGTCTATCCTGGCACTTTTTAAAAAATTATAACCTTTATTCGAAATTGTGATGAGTATAAAACCGATATAGATCCGGATTTTATCTTGTAGCGGATAGGCTGTATTGAAAATATTTTTCAGTATTTGAATACCGTATCCTTTTATTGTTTTTCCGGAATTTATTTTGATCTGATAAAACGAACTCAACTGTCGGTATAATAAATATTGTTGGAGCGTATTTTGATTTTCTGTCGCCGTTGTTGCTACAATTTTAAATGCTTTTGTAAAAAATTTAAGTCGGGAAATATGCGACGAAAGTTCATTGGCTTTGTCCTGCGTTATACTTTGATGTCCTCTTCTGATTCCAAATAGTACATCCTCTCTGTATACATATTTTAAATGATTGGCCAGCATTCTGAAATGGAAATCCGTTTCGTGACTATTGGCTAATTCTTCATCAAATAAAGCTTTGCCCTCCAATGTTGTACGTCTCCATAACGGTGCCGCGGTAAAAAAATAATGATTTTTGGTGAGATAGGCCGTTAATACATCTTCCTTTGGTGTTCGGTTTGCTCTAAAAACGGTTTTAATAGGTGAACCTTCTGTAAAATCTTCCGCCAGACAGGCGCAAAAATCCAACTCTTTATCTTCTTCCAATATGCGAACCTGTTTTTCCAGAAAATCGGAATACAGAATATCATCGCTATCGAACCACTTTATATAGGCACCTTTGCTTTTTTCAAAGCCATAATTCCGACACGCATTGGCGCCTTTCGTCCGGTTATCGGGTCTTTTATAATAGTAAAACCGACTATCCTTATTGCTATATGCCGACAGGATTTCTTCGGTATTATCTGTCGAGCCATCGTCTACGACAATACATTCCCAGTCCTGATAGGTTTGGGCAATCATACTGTCCAAAGTCGCTCCAATCAGATCAGCTCGGTTATAGGTTGGGATGATTACGGATACTAACGCTTTCATTTTTTAAAAATACTGATAAAAAAACGTCGGATAAATTTTAAAAACGATATTGGTGTAAAATTACGAACATAGTGCTTCCCTAACAGCAGCCATTCTTTGAAGACTAACTTTCGCTGGTCTTTTACCGCAACTTCATAGGTTAACAATAAATCCAATCGCTCCTTTTTAGAAAACAGGGCTAATTTGTTTAGGATAAAGTCTCCAAAAAATTGTTCTTTGGCTTTCTTTTTTAAAACGGTATTGTCTTGTCGGCCTGAAATATTCATTTCTGAAAATCGAATAAAGACAAAACTTTCATTAATGGTGTATATGCTTTTCTGTTCGGAGAAATCGATCCACGCGCGATCGTCACTGTACCATGCCAGTGGATAATCGTAAAAACCGTAGGTATCGTAAGCCTTTTTGGTAAAAATATATTCCGACAGCGAGCTTCTTGTAAGCGCTTTTGTTTTTTTAAAAAAAGATTCCGTTGCTTTTTCCCAAACAGGATGTAGAAAAGGATCGGAAATTCGGGCTGTTTCCTGAAAAATTATTTTTGAGGCAAACTTAACCACATTCGTTTTGTCCTTAAACTGTTCGTAATTGTAATACCAGGATGCTATGGTATTATCCGACAATACATCATCGTCGCCTAAAATCATAATCCATTCCTCGTCGTTGATCAAATCGATACAACGATCCCATTGCCGAACCAGCGAATTGCCGCCTTTATTGGTTTCAAAGCGATGGTATTCGAACGGAAACTGACTGCTAAATCGTTCTAATAACCCCGATGGATCATCGGGACTGGCATCGTCTCCGATATATACCGTAAACCGTTTGTCGGTCTGATTGGCGAGTGAACGGAGTGTTTCTTCAAAAAACTGAATCTTGTAATATGGAATTACGATCGCCAGCATTATTTAAAGGCTTTTTTTAGAAACTTAAACGGCATTAATACCCTATGCCCCACTTTATAGGAATTTGAATTATAGATTTTGGCCATTTTTTGCTGGTATTCTATTTCCACAATACTGCTTCCGTCGAAAACAGAAAGACCCTGTCGGTCAAATGATTCGTCTGAAGCAATGGCTACAAGGTACAAAGCGGGTATATCCGTTTGCTGTACAGCCTTATAATCGCCGGCCATAATCACGGGTTGTTCCGGGCTTGCGATATCGGTAATCAGGGAATTCCCATTACAATAGCGTTGCGCCAACAATTGTTGCTTTGCAAAATATCCCGACAACAAGGTTTCGAATTCCTGCTGATAGAGTTCTTTAATATGGAACTCGTTTTTAAAATTCCGCTGATCGGAATAGTACAATTTATCCGGAGTGGAAATGATCACCATACCACCCGGTTTTAAAACGCGTTTGATCTCGCGCATCATTTCATCGTGCTGATCGTGATGTTCGATGGTTTCAAAACTGACCACCACATCTACACTTTGGTTTTCCAGCGGAATCGCACTGGTACTTCCCTGTTGGAAACGGATATTATTTTTGTGGTATTTGCGTGTTGCCGCTGCTACGGTCGTTTCGTCTATATCGACACCGTAAACAAATGCCGCATTTTCACTTAAAAGATTGGTTCCGTATCCTTCGCCACTAGCAATATCGAGAACCGTTTTTCCGGTTACATACTGTTGTGCTATAGCATAACGATGCAAATGATCAATAGCATCTCTGTTATATATAAATGTTTCGAGGCGTTCGCCTGTCCATCCTTTTTTCATATTTTTTCCCATTTTAACAACGGACGTACCAATCCCGGGAATCGTCCTGAATAATTGCCACGAGCCGTATTATCGCCCATTTCATCAATGATATTAAATCCAACCACTTCCATTTCATGAAACTCCACATGAAACGGACTATAACGCATAATCGCAAAACTACAGGTGTAACCTCCTTCCGCCAGTAAATTGCCCGGAATTGTAATGGTTTTGGTATATATTCCTTTGGATACTGGTTCCAGGAGTGTATCGGATTTTGTGTCGTGTGAACTCAGAATATGAATTCCCTGGTTGTTAAATAAATTAAATCCGTGTGTGAATTGTTGTTCGTCTTTCAGTACTTCATACGTAAAACGAACCATTACCGGACTTGAGATCATATGATTTAACGCTGTTTCCTGATTCTGATTAAGGACTTCCGCTTTGTGCAGACGGAAAAATTCCGATCCGGGATGGTCTTTATCCCATTGTCTTGTCGCATTTTGCTGCGATTCTCTCAGGTATTCGTCAATACAGTCGTCTACATTACCTTCAAAAACCACCCTTCCGTGTTCCATGACAATACCTTTGGTGCAAAGACTTTTTACGGCCGCCATATTATGACTTACAAATAGTACGGTTCGTCCTTCGCCTTTGGCGATGTCCTGCATTTTCCCGATTGCTTTTTTCTGAAATTCCGCATCACCAACAGCCAATACTTCATCGACTACAAGGATTTCCGGTTCGAGGTGTGCCGCAACAGCAAATGCCAATCGAACGGTCATTCCGCTACTGTAGCGTTTTACCGGTGTATCGATATAGCGTTCACAACCGCTAAAAGCAATAATCTCATCTATTTTGGAGGTAATCTCATTTTTTGTCATTCCCAAAATGGAACCGTTCAGGTAGATGTTTTCCCTTCCAGTCATTTCCGGATGAAAACCCGTTCCTACTTCCAGTAACGACGCAATACGCCCGCGGGTTTTGATACTTCCGGTTGTAGGTGCCGTTACCCGGGATAAGATTTTTAACAGGGTGGATTTTCCAGCTCCGTTTTTCCCGATTATTCCCAGTACTTCTCCTCGCTCGACTTCGAAACTAATATCGTGTAAAGCCCAGACATAATCACTGTTCCCTTTTCTCGAACGATCGTTTACATCACCGATTTTTAAGTAAGGATCTTCTTTACCGCGCACTCTGTGCCACCATCTGTTTAAATCATGGCTTACGGTTCCCGTACCGACCGTTCCCAAACGATATTGTTTGGAAATATGTTCGGCCTTTAGAATTACATCTTTCACCGGATAGTATTGGTAGTTTTAATGTTAATAGTTTACAAACTTATCTATAATTTTAGACGGAGTCAAATTTAGCGAAATAAAGTCCTGAAACAATATTTTCTTTTGCTATAAGATTCCTTTTCTCTCACCCGATTGCAGTTTATTTTTGCATACTCAATTTGGCTATATTTGCAGTATGTTATCATTCTTTAAATCCAAAGCCCTTTTAAAGGAACTTATACCGCAGGACTACACCGATATTCATTCCCATCTTCTTTTTGGAATTGACGACGGTGCCCAAACTCAGGAGGATACGGCTTATTTATTAGACTCGTGCCGCGAATTCGGTTTCGCCCGGATGATTACAACACCGCATACCTGTAGTTCGGTTTGGGAAAATACCCGCGAAGGCATTGAAAACAAGCTACATGAAGTACACGGGCTTTTACCGGAACTTTCCGGAGCTTTACAGCTTAAAGCGGCTTCGGAATATATGCTGGACGATACTTTTGTAAAATTATTTCAAAACGAAAAACTGTTAACCTTAAAAGACAACTACGTTCTGGTGGAAATGTCGTATATCAATCCGCCGATTCAGTTGTTTGATATTTTATTTGAGTTACAGGTAGCCGGATATCAGCCTGTACTGGCGCATCCGGAGCGTTATAATTTTTACCACAACAATTTCGACGCCTATAAAAAACTAAAAAAAGCCGGATGTCTGTTTCAGGCGAATTTACTTTCGGCTGTTGGTTATTATGGCGAGCACGTTACCAAAACGGTTGAAAAACTATTTAAAAACGACATGATCGATTTTACCGGTTCCGACATACATCATAAAAGTCATATTGCTTCTTTTTCAAAAAAGATAAAGATCGATGAGTTATTGCTTGTCGCCGCGATGAAACGCAATGCTCTTTTTAAATAAACTAAAAAAGTCCTTATAAATAAGGACTTTTTTTTATAAACCGGATTGTTTTTTATCGGTTAAAAAGTTTTTGCCACCATGCTCTTTCATCTTCAAGATCGGCACCATAACCGTAGCCATAGCCGTATCCTTTGGTTACATCCGTATCGTTTAACAACAAACACATATTCGGTAATTTTTTCTCTCTGTAAATGGTTTGCGGTACACTTAGCATTCGCTTATCTAAATAATTCGCCCGAACCACATAGATAAAGACATCTGCCAGATGCGCAACCAGTAAGGTATCGGTTACCAAACTTACCGGAGCCGTATCGACCACGATATAGTCGTATTCTTTTTTTAATTGTTCAAAAAGTGCATTTACTTTTTTACTCATCAACAACTCGGCCGGATTCGGAGGAATCACTCCGGAAGGTAATACATAAAACTCTTCGAAGCCGTTGTGTTTAATGATATAATCATTGATATCATCGTCTTTGGACGACAGATAATTGGTTAAACCTTTGGATGGAATCTGGACATACTCATCCAGCCTTGGATTACGGATATCCAAACCAACCAACAATACTTTTTTACCCGACAAGGCTATTGTAGCAGCAATATTGGCTGTGATAAAGGTTTTCCCTTCTTTCGGGAACGTTGATGTCAGGAAAATAGTTTTTGCCTGTCCTTCCGGAACATGGTTTAACATAAATTCCAGATTTGTTTTAGCGATCCGCAATGCTTCCGCAGCACTACTTCGGCTAGTAGTTGTGATTAATTCATTAGCCGAAAGCGATTGTGGCACATCACCCAGGAATGGTGCTTTGATTTTTGCTTCTATATCCTGACGCGATTTTACTTTAGTATCCAACAAATCTCTCAGATAAACTATTCCAAAAGGAATAAGCAGTCCCATAAACAATGCCCCTAAATAAATCAGATTTTTTTTAGGCGAAACAGGGATATCCGAAGCTTTGCCCGCATCGATCACTTTGGCATTTGGTGCTGTTACCGCCAAAGAAATTGCCGTTTCTTCCCTTTTTTGTAACAGGTACAGGTATAATGATTCTTTGATTTGCTGTTGTCGTTGCAACACTCTGAATTCCCGTTCCTGTGTTGGAATTCGGGAAATGCGTCCGCCCAATAAACCTTCCTGACGATCCAGGTTGCGTTTTTTAATCGTCAATGTCGTCTGCATACGATTCAGGCTTTCATCTACGCTTATTTTTAAGGCTTCTATTTTCTCATCTAAAGCAATGATAATCGGGTTGTTTGGCGTAGAACTTTTAAGAATACGATTGCGTTCCAGTACCATTTTATTAAACTCATCAATGGATGTAGAGGCTGTGACGTTGGAAGCGAGATTACTTGGAACAAGATTACTTGGAATAAGATCTCCTTTTTTGCTATTTTTTAAAAAGTCCTTCATCGAAGCGACCACCTTCATCTGGGTTTCAGTTTCGATGACACTTTTTTCATACTGACTGGCACTTTCCAGGAACAAACCTGCTTCGGAAGTGATGTCCGTAATTTTATTTTGTTTTTTATAGCCTTCCACATTTTTCTCTACCCCGTCCAGTTCCTGAGTGATCAACTCTAAACGTTGCGAAATAAAACGCGAGGTATTTTCGGAAATAAAATTTTTATCGGCAATGGCATCTTCATTATATATTCTAACTAAAGCATTTAAAAAATCCTCCGCTCTTTCTTTTACAGGATCTATTAACGACAATTCGATAACACTGGTATTCTTACTTAGCGGATTTACCATCAATTTTAATTTAAAATTTTCGGTAACTTTCGACAAGGGCACTATTTTAACATGGACAACAAAAGGATCATTGCTATGGCTTTTACCTTCGGCATCTGTTAAGTTTTCTATTTTTTTGCTAACAATAAATGTTCCGTATTTGGTTTTTACTTCATTACCATAAGAATATTCACCTAATTTATTTTCTTTTTCATCATAGATCACAAAACGATTATTGCTTTTATTTTCTATTCTATAAGCAAAATTTTGCAAATAAAAATCTTTGCTTTTATTTGTAAACTCAATTTTAATTGGCGAATCTTTATATAAAAAAGAAGATTTAACTCTTCCTTCAGCTATATAGAATACGTTTAGATCTAATCTTTGTATAACGTTTTCTACTAATGTTCTGGATTTTAAGACCTCTACTTCATTATCGACACTGCTCTTTGCCCCTGTCAACATTCCAATATCGGAAAAAGCAGCTAACTCAGAAGCGATCCCCCCTTTTTTATCATCTTTTACAAGTATCGTTGCAACTGCTTTGTAGCTAGGTGATGTATAATAACGCAAATACAAGAATGCCGTTACTAATGAAAGAAGTATCCCCAGTACAAACCAATGCCAATGGATTAAGTATTTATCAATCTGTTCCCGAATAGAAAAGTTATTTTCGTTTTGCTCTTCAAAATTATTAAATTCCTGATTCATCTATATCTATCTTGTGGTTAAAGCAATTATGGTTATTAACAAAGAAATTGCTGAAATGGCTACGGTGATATTCGGTCCGATTACCGATGAATTTACTTTGGTTTTGTTAGGCTCTACATATACCACATCGTTTTGTTTGAGATAGTAAAACTGAGAATTGAAAAACTCAGGCTTTGTAAGATCGATACGTGTGGTTGTTACCTTACCTTCTGTTTCACGGATTATCAGAATATTGTTACGTTTTCCGTAAACGGTAAGATCACCAGCCAAACTCAATGCTTCCGGTAGTGTAATCCGTTCCGACTGTATTGGGTAGGTTCCTGGTCGGGTTACTTCCCCCTGAACCGTTACTTTGTAGTTTAATATCCGCATGTTAACCGTTGGATTTTTGATATAGTCACTTAACAGTCCTTTTAATTTTGTCATGGCTTCACTACGGGTTAATCCACCAAATTTGATAGTTCCGATAACCGGGAAAGAAATTTCTCCATTGGAATCCACCAGATACGTTTGTAAACGAGGCTGGCTTGCGGCTGTTTCGATATTACCTTGCATGGTAACCGCATATAAGTTAAACGGTACCGCCACTTCCGGGTTTTCTGCCGAAACAACAATCATTAGCAAATCATCCGGTTGTAATTTCGGTTCGAATGTTGCAGAAGATCCTTCTCTCGAAAACTGATCGATATTTTGATAATAAACAATATCTTTTTTTTGCGCACAGGAAGACAGGATTAATAGAGCTCCCAGAGCCAAAAAACAGAAAAAGCGAGAAATTACCTCCATAAATAATAAATTTTGCGCAAAGATACGCTTTTGATTTTTAATTAATATCCAAGGTCGAGAACGACGAATTCATACTTCTGAATTCCGGCACGATTGTTTTCATCTGCATTACAATATCGGACATTTCGTTTCCTTCTTCTGTGATGTTGATCAAAAAATCTACCGCTTCAGAAATCACTTCAAAGGTATCGGAGACCTCAATTGCAATCATAATTTTTTCGTGATGCGTAGGCAGCGTTTTAGAAGAGTCGTTTAACAACTCTTCGTATAATTTTTCTCCCGGTCGCAATCCGACAAATTCGATCTTAATATCTTTATCGGGTTGTAATCCCGCCATACGAATCATTTTACGAGCGAGATCGATAATTTTTACCGGTTTTCCCATATCAAAAATATAGATCTCACCGCCACTTCCCATAGCTCCGGCTTCCAATACCAACTGACAAGCTTCCGGGATTGTCATAAAATAGCGAATAATCTTCGGATGCGTAATCGTTATCGGACCACCATTTGCAATTTGCTGCTTAAATAAAGGGACAACCGAACCATTAGATCCCAATACATTTCCAAAACGCGTGGTGATAAACTTAGTGTGTTTTACACCGTTGTCGTGCAAATGATAGTTTAGCGTCTGCACATATTTTTCTGCAATCCGCTTACTGGCTCCCATTACATTACTTGGATTTACGGCTTTATCGGTAGAGATCATTACGAACTTCGCAACTTTGTATGCTACGGACAAATCGGCCAGATTACGGGTTCCCATTACATTGGTAAAAACCGCTTGTATCGGATGATCTTCCATCATCGGCACATGCTTATAGGCCGCCGCGTGGAATACAATATCCGGTTTGTATTTGGCGAAGATCGACTCGATTTCTTTTTTATTCCGTATATCGGCGACAAACGAATGCACGGTTGCCGTTGTTTTCTTTTTACTCAGCTCTAACGTTAGATGGTACAAGGGTGTTTCGGCCTGATCAATTAGTATCACTTTTTTAGGAGAGAAGGCAATTACCTGGTTTACGATTTCACCACCGATTGAACCGGCTGCTCCGGTAATCACCACCGTTTTCCCATTTATTTCCTTTTGAATAGCGGTGTTATCCAGTTTGATTGGCATTCGCTCCAGTAAGTCTTCAATCTGAATCGACTTTACTTTTTTGGAAATGTCCTTAACATCCGACCAGTCGGCTACTACCGGTACGGTATATACTTTAAATCCGTATTCCAAACACTCATCGATTAGTTCGATTTTTCGATCTTCCTGTAAATCGTTCGAAGCCAGAATTAACGTATTGGCACCTAAGGAGCGTAGTAAAACCGGCACTTTTTTTCGGCTGGTATAAATTGGCATATCCAAAATCCTTTTTGTGGTATTGGATGCGTCATAATCTACAAACCCCAGTAATTTAAAACGTTGTGGTCGTTCGGTACGCAACGCATTGGCTAAGGCAGTAGCGTTAAAACCGGTACCATAGATCAGCGCTCTTTCGAGTTTTATTTTTTTGGATTCGGTAAGGTAATGCTCAAAAATCTGTTTTACCACAATGCGGTACAGAAATAATCCCATAAAGGAAATAATAATATTGAGCAGCAAACGGGTATTCAGAAACAGTTTATCACCAATGGCCTGTTCGAAGTAGACATTTATAAAAAACATCACTAAAAAGGTGGACGATTGAGCGAAAAACAAACGAATACCGTCGATAAACGTCGAATGTCGGATAATACCGGAATAGGTTCGGAATAACCAGAAAAAGAAAACGGTTACCGAAAGATATACACTAACGACATAGATAAATTTGTCTTTATCTAATGCCAATCGGAACTGAATTCCCAAGCCGTCGAGCAAGAAATAACTGATCACAGAAGCGATCATCACGACGGAAATGTCTATAAATAAGACAATCCATCGGGGCAAATAGCGTAAACTTTGCAAAGAAAAATCTTCTCTAAAAGTTGATGAAGCCTGCTGTAAATTAGAGTACAGGCCTTGAAGCACACTATTTTTCAAGTTCAACAGTATTATTATTCATGAATTATTACTATAATTAAGGTGAATTAAAGTGCTTCCGAAAGTTTTAATTTAAAAAACATATCAAGAACTATTCCAATTCTTTCCATTTCAGCATCGGTCATATTCGAACCGGAAGGCAGACATAGTCCGTTTTTAAACAGCTCTTCTGCGGTAGTTCCTCCATAATAAGGAGCTTTTTCAAATACCGGTTGCAAATGCATTGGTTTCCAAAGTGGTCTGCTTTCGATATTGTCAGCATCCAGCATTAGTCGCAATTCCTCGGCAGCCGTTACACCAAAAATAACCGGATCGATATAAATTGCCGTTAACCAATGATTCGAAAAATAATCGGTTGTTGGCTCTTGTAATACGGTTATCCCTTCTATATTTTTAAAATAGTTTCTATAATATTGATTTACTTTTCTTCGCAACGCAACATGATTGTCCAGCACTTCCATTTGTCCTCTTCCGATTCCGGCACAAATATTACTCATCCGATAATTATACCCGATAACACTATGCTGGTAATGTGGCGCTTCGTCTCTTGCCTGAGTCGATAAAAATATTGTTTTCTTTTTCAGTTCCGAATCTTTAACAACCAAGGCTCCACCACCTGATGTTGTAATGATTTTATTTCCGTTAAACGACAGAACCCCAAATTGACCAAAAGTACCGCAGGATTGTCCTTTATAGGTACTTCCCAACGCTTCGGCACTGTCTTCGATTACCGGGATATCATAGGCTGCTGCAATTTGGTTGATTTCGTCTACTTTATAAGGCATACCATACAAGTGTACCGCGATAATCGCTTTTGGCTTTTTCCCTAAAGCGATACGGTCTTTGATGGCATTTTCCAGTGCCACAGGACACATATTCCAAGTATCGGATTCACTGTCAATAAAAATCGGCGTGGCTCCCTGATAGGCAATTGGATTGGCCGATGCCGAAAATGTCATGGATTGACATAGTACCTCATCACCAGCTTGTACACCCAACATAATTAAGGATAAATGCAGCGCTGCTGTTCCTGAACTTAATGCTGCCACTTCGGCTATACCGCCCAGATACGATTGCAATGCATTTTCAAAACCGGTTACATTCGGTCCCAAAGGAGCGATCCAGTTACTTTCGAAAGCCTCATTAACATAATGTTGCTCCGTTCCTCCCATATGAGGTGAAGAAAGCCAAATCTTAGCAGAACTCATTTTTTTTCATATTTATTTAAAAAGAAGAACTAATCTTTATGCAAAAATAATTATTCTTTTGTCATTGTTAACATTATACTTATTTATATAGCATGGTAAACCCTGAATATTATATAAAAACCCTGTTAGTAAAATATTTATTTTTAACAAAAACGGAGTAATGTGTTAAATATCACCTTAAGATCCCCTGTAAAGCTGCGGTTATGATAATAATGTAAATTCATTTTTATTTTATCCGGAAAAATAACCTCATTGTTAAATTTCTCAGGATTGGGAATATTTTTTAATATTTCTTCTTCATTCGAGTACTTAATGCTCGCTTCTGAAGTTAACCCGGGTTTCAATTCTAAAATTTTACGTTCGTCACCGACCAACTTGTCGTAATAACCGGGAATATCGGGTCTTGGACCAACAAAACTCATTTGTCCGAACAGTATATTGAGTAACTGTGGTAACTCGTCCAATTTATATTTGCGAAAAAAAGCGGCTATCGTTGGAATAACAACTTCACTCTTAGTATCACTGACAGATACTAAACGCATGGTTCTGAATTTTAGTATCGTAAATGGCTTTCCGTACTGTCCGATTCTTTTTTGGAGAAAAAGACCGTTTGACCGCGTTGCTATGACGGATATAATCCATACAACCAATAATACCCCAAAGAGCATACTGAAAAGGACTAATGCAAGACTAAAATCAAATACTCTTTTTAACATACGGGTACTATTATTAACTCCTGTAAAGTGGAAAAAAATTAGTCCGTACTACTTTACAGTTTTTAACTAACTCATCATATTTTTCTGGATCAACGATAAATTGCCAAACCTTATAATTACATCTATAATCTGAAAAACCGGATTTGAATCTAAAAAGTGAGTCTTCATCACTTCCACCTACACCTCCTCCTAAATGTAAGAAATCAACACCCAGGTCATTGCCTAAAAGTCTAGCCTCATCAAGTATTAGTTTCATTGGTGTCTCTTTGATATAAGCCTCTGTTGTTCCTGCCAAATGATATTGCATAATTTTATCCGTAATGGTAAATATGGCTCCAGCAGTAATAATATTATCTTTTTTAGCCAACAGCAATTTATTTTCAAAGCAACTATTATTCAGAAAATCATAAAAATAATCTTTATCGAAGAAGTAGCTTTCCGATGCTTCCACTCTTCTCATTGTTTCTTGATAAATCGAAACAAATGTATCTACATCACTTTTATTTTGGGACTCAATTACCTGAAATCCTTTTCTTCTTAATTGATTCAACTCCGATTTATTGGATTTCCTATATTGTTTTCGTTGCTCATCCAATGACAATCGTAAGTCAATTGCAATCGTTTTATTAATATCCTTTACGATTCCAAAACCATCAAACAATTTTTCATTAGCGATTAGCGGATGTAATCTTGAAAAAGCTGTAATAATATTATTTTCTTTAAAGAATACTAATAATTTATTTTGAAAACTTTGTATAATTTCATCTGGAATCTTATTAAAATCCATACTACTTATTGGTCCACAATATCCATATACTGATGTACAATCTTTATAAGGGGTTCCAACAATATCCCTGATTATTAATGGCAAAGCAATAAAATCATCATTAAAATATGCCACACATAATACAGGATGATTTTCTTTGGCCAAAAGGTGATATGATTGCGTATGATAGAAATCGTACTGTTTACTCTTCGAAACTATATTTTTCCATTCAAAATCTTCAATTTCAACTATGCTAAATTTAACCATTTGCAAAAAAATCTTTTATATAATTTGCTATTAAAATCATATCATCCAGTCCATAACGATAATCTACATGAATGAATAACATCCTATTTTCTACTTGAGTATCAATATCAACAAACTGATTCGGCCATAGCGTTGCTGGAAAAATACTCTTAGACAATAAAAACTCCTTCAACTTTATTTTCGTCTTATCATTTTGACACTCAATAATCAATCCAAAAGCATCATCCAATTGTTTCATATTCACAATTATTTGATTTACATCTTCTAATCGCTTCACTGCTTCTTTTAAATTAGACGATTTTACGCTGAGAATCTCATCAATATCTAACTCGTATAATATTTGTTTTCCAGTTTCAGGAATTATTGTATTTGTATAATTTTCTTCAAATTTTTCTTCAGCGAGAGCAAACAATCTTCTGAATTCTTCTTTATCCCGCAAATTACCTTCTAAATACGCTCTCTTTAAAATCATAGCCTGCATTTTATTTAAGGCTATATCTTCACTTTTGTTATTATCTTCACCTACTGGCAATACATATCCTTTTGGCGAAAAACAAAAACCACCTACAGGAACCGGCAATTCCTTTCTTAATGACGCAAAACAGTAACTAGCAGTGCTATGCTTAAATCCTAATATATTATGAGTTAAATCATCTATTAGCACTGCTCGTTTTAAATATTCGAGATTTACTTTTTTCAGTCCATAAAAATCAACATTCACAACAACATTTTGTTCATCATCGGATACCTCTATTTTTGTATTAACTGAATCTACAAAAGGGTTAAAGTTATAATAGACAACTTGTATCGGCAAGGTCCGGATGTATTCGACAACTTCATGGCAGTAGTAACTAGGAAAATATATTTTACGCCACTTTTCCTTTTCAATTCCGTCTTTCACCAAGTTATATAAAGCAACTCTTCCTGAAAAAAACAAGGAGAACTCTTTACTTAAAAAGACGGATTGATCTGGACTTTTCAAAAGAAATCTGTCTTCTTTACAATAATGAAAATCAGAGCCAAATTCTTTATTTAACATCTTCCCAGTACTTGTTTTTATTTATTAATTCAAAATAATCATCTCTGGTTATTCCAACAACTACCTGATCCCACCATTGATTTTTTCTAAAATAACACCTCTTCTTTACACCTTCAATCTTCCATCCACATTTATTTGTATAAACTCCAATGGATGCTTCATTATAAGAAATCATAGATCCATCCATTCTTTCCAATCCCAGTTCTTCAAAGGCAAATCTATTTATTGCCATTATAGTATCAACACCATATCCCTTTCCTCTCATATCTTTATCACCAAGCAACATTCCATGGAAGGCATTTCTGTCTTTCCAATTAATGTTGACCAAATTTGCCATACCTATTAAGCCCATCTCCTTTGTATCTATTGCAAAACGCTGATTTACACTTGATAGGTTAAGCGAGTCAAACCATTTTTCTTGATCCGATAAACCAGATGGGAAATGCCATCCGCCCAGCATATAATTTATTTCAGGATCATTTGACCATTTATGCAATAAATCTAAATCTGCTTTTTCTATAGCTCTTAAAGTAACTTTATTTCCTTTTATATTCATATCTATCTCTTTTTAAAATGGTTAGAACTTAAATTTTTACTTAGCCCAATATCATCCACTTCATCAACAGTTTGCCCGTTTACTATAGAATTTGACTTAAATAATATTGACTGTATCGTCATTAAAATAATCTTAACATCTAATGAAAAAGTAAGATTTTCCACATAATAAACATCATTTTTGAGTCGTTCACTAAATTTCATCTGGTTTCTCCCTTTAACCTGAGCCAAACCTGTAATTCCTGGTCTTACTAAATGTCTTTTCTTTTGAACTTCATTATACATTTCTAAATATTCCGGCAGCAAGGGTCTTGGTCCGATTAAGCTCATATCCCCTTTTAAAACGTTTATCAGCTGAGGAATTTCATCCAACGATGTTTTACGAACAAAGCTTCCAACTTTCGTTAAACGTTCGGAATCCGGCAATAAATTTCCATCCGTATCTTTCTTATCATTCATCGTCTTAAACTTGATGATTTTAAAAAGACGTTCGTTTTTTCCGGGTCTGATCTGAAAGAAAAAAGGCTTTCCATCGTTTGCAATAAACAAAGGAATCGTTACGATAATAAATATCGGACTCAGAATTAGCAGTCCAAAAAAAGCCACTATAAAATCGAAAAAATGTTTACAATAATTTTTATACATTATACTATCTTATTAAAAACCGCTATATACTTTTCAACTGCTATTTCCAATGAATAGTTATCTTTAGCAACTTCCAAAGCTCTGGTGGATTGCTTTAGAATCAGCGCATCATTTTGAGTATAGCTTACAAAATCACGAGCTACAAATTTGTCAATTTTTTCCGGAAGTACATAACCAATATTTTCAGATTCTATCTTATCTTTCTGCCATCCGGGATGATTAATCACTATCGGTTTTCCTGCCGCCAAAGTATCAAAAAATTTATTGGCCGAATTGGCCCACAATTCTTTTACTGGTATCACAAAAGAACTTCCCATATTACATTCATAATACAGTTGTGGTAACTCTTGTTTGGAAACCGGATCAAGTATAAAAACATTTTTATCCAAAACGCCCTCATCTGAAGCAAGCTGTGTGATCATTTCTTTTTCAGCCCCAGCACCAATTAATACAAAAACAACAGTCGGATCTATTGTTATTACTTCTTTGGCTAATTTCACAACATAACCTATTCCATTCACACGACCGAAAGTCCCCGCATATAAAACCGTAAATCGGGGAATAAAACCTAATTTTTCTTTCAATAATGATTTGTCCTGATTGTAGTTGTTTTGAAAGCGTCTGATTTCAGATATGTTCTCTATAATTTCAATAGGTTTCATTTGAATTTGTGGATATCTATCGACAATAGATTTCTTCATATCAACCGATAGCGGAACAATAGCAGCTGTATTTTTATAAATTATTCTTTCCAGTTGGTACAATAATTTCTGCAAATAAATATTTTTGATTGCTCCTATTGCAATAACCGCTTCCGGCCAGACATCTCTTACTTCAAAAACAAATGGTGTTTTAGTTGTCCATTTTTTTATCAACGCAGGGATACCGATAGACAAAGGTGTAGAAGTAGCTAAAACCAAATCTGCTTTTATTCTTAACAGCTTAAACGATGCAAACCAAAGAAACTGAAAGAAAACCAAAGCTCTTTTAAAATACGATAAGTGATTCCCATACGGCAAATAGATGTAATGTACTATTAAGCCGTCTTTTTGAAACTTTACCCAGCGTTTCGCCTGATTATATTCCGGATCTGAAGTGGAGGTCACTATTTCGACTTCATATCCCTTTTCTGCAAATCCAGTAGCTAGATCATAGGAACGCGTCCCTCCATTTTCACTTGGAAATTTAAAATATTGATGTAAGTATAAAATCTTCATGCTTTTTATGATTTCAATAAAAATTTCCGAATCTTTAAATAATTTGTTCCTAATACATACTTAAACAGAATTAAGCTTTTCCATTTCACAATCTGTCTTAAACGCGTTACCGAAACAGTCTTCAATAAATCTTCAACTTCAGAAACTTTTGTATTGTTATAAATTGCGAATCTTCCTATGGTGCGGCAATTATCACTAATAAGCTCTATTTTATCGGTAGGCTGTGATATAAATATCGATTCAATTCCCTTACTCGCAAGTATATTTCCCATTTCCTTAGAAAATGAACCGCCAGGAATCGATACATGTGTTGTTTTGATCTTTAACAGCTCATTTAATATTTTAATTGAAACGGACCACTCTTCTTCCAGTTCTACTAACGGCAATTTATTTAGCATACCCGGATGTGTATGCGAATGTGCTCCTATAAAATGTCCTTCTTCATGCAGCGAAATCACCTGATCAGATGTTAAAAACCCTTTCGTATTAATAAATGCGGTACTAATAAAAAAATATCCTTTAAAGCCATATTCTTTTAAAATCGGAGCTATTATTGAATAAAAAGAAGCCCCACCATCGTCAAAGGTCAGCGTTACATTTTCTTTTAAAATATTTCTATCAGTACAATATTGGGATATCCTTTGAATTTGTTTTTCAAATTCCTCTTTTGAAATTTTATATTTATTGGCTGGTGCTGTTTGAAAACCACTTTCATGAACGGTATGTTCATATACATCATGATACATTAAAGAAATCATTTTTCTCATCATTTACTAGTATTATACCCCTTCATTGACGCTTCTACCTTTAAGCAATGCTCCAATTTTCCTAACGGTATAAAAGGCTGATTTGGCAAATGCTTTGGCAGGAATAAGCCAGAACAGGTTCGACGCAATAATTTTTGGTTTCACGTAAGGCGTAGGACCGTACTTTTCTTTATACCGGCGCCCTCCTCCGAATTCCATATATTTCACCCCTTTATCCTTCAACATTTCTATTGCACTCCACATGATTAACTCATTAGGACAGTAACTTTGTGCCGACTGGTAGCTTGCTCCTCCTGAAAAGAATCCATAATTACCCGCATAAGGAAAAAATGCTGACGCCAGACATTCGCCTTCAGGATTAACAGCATAAAGAGCCACCATATTCTCAGAAAAGGTATGTTGCAACATTGTCTTGGTTTGCTCCATAGAATGGGTAGGCGTTAAACCTTGTCTCTGAAAAACCTCTTTCAACTGTTTATAATATTCGTGAGCATATTCATTTACATCCGAAATTTCCTTTACTTCTACTCCCTTTTTTTTGGATTTATTAATGGAATAACGCACACTGCTGTAACTCGTATTTTTATAAAGTTCTTCCTTATCTTTTGTAAGATCCAGCACATAACCTTTCTGCAATTCAATAGTGAAATTACGATGCAGGCATTCAGCAACTTCCAATTGCCAATCAGAAACCTGAAAATAACGACAGTGTTTATTCTTAAACAACCATGCTATTAATTCTTCGTAAATATCCAATCTTTGATTTACCGTTATCTCTTTTAACATCGACAAACCCTGATACGATGTTGACCAACCCTCAAAAGGCGACGCTACTATCGGAACGCCAAATTTCTTTATTTTATGTCCATAAAAATAGCCGATCTCTTTATCTTTTTCAGATATAGCAACAACAAACGGAGCCACCTTATAGAATTCCTTCAGAAAATTTGCCCAGTTTTTGGACTTAAATACAGTATGGTCATAGCATGAGGCCATTTTATCCCACAAAATATCGGGAGATGTAATAACTTCAAAAGTATATTTCATTATTTATTTGCTTTAAGTCGGTTATTATTAGTGGATAAGGGTTTTTAAGATATATTGCATTTCAGCTAAAATTCTCGTTATATATAACTTGAAACTGTACTGCCTCCAGTGTGAAAAATAAACCTGTGAGTACTTTTTACACAAGCCTAAGCTCCCTAAAATACGGGGTATTTTTTTTTGTTTTTTTCTACTTGCCGATAATGGCCGTAAACCTCTCAAATAAACAGCTTTCTCGTCTGTCAATTTCATTTCATTGATTCTGCCGGATATTTCGAAACCAAATAAGGAATCTTCACCGATAGCAAAATGCGTATCAAATCTGGTTTTTCCAATTACAGATAACGGAATGAATTTCGCGCATACTGTTGATAGAAAACTCCTGTAATTTATGATATTATATTTTTTTCCCTGATTTTTTTTAAAACAACTGGAGAGATAATCATCACCGAGCTTTTCATCTGTATTTTCAACAAAGGTTTTGGCATTGGACACCACAATGACATCCGGTTGTGCCTTTTTTAAACATTCTTCTATAAAAGACGAACTTAATCTGTCGTCATCATCCAAAAAGGTAACATACGATGTAGCACTGTTTGCGACATAATCAAGCGCTATATTTCTTGCATTTGATACCCCGGGTACATTGGTATAGAATAGCTTGTAATTAAAATTATGCTTTTTCAGAGCTGCCGCTATAGTATCATAATAAGGTGCTCTTTCCCCATTTAACACAACCACAACCTCAAATACAGCCTTGCCGCAAGTCTGAATAGCAAGCGACTCGAAGCATTGGTAAATATAGTCTCCGGGTTTATAGGTCGGAATAATAACAGAAACTAAATGCATTAGCTAAAAATTTGCTCGTAATTATAATTAACAATTTTGTTAGTCGTCGTTTTTTTCAAATGATCAATAGCTTTAATGACCCCTTCCGATAAATCATTTACGGAATCTTTAGCAACAATGTATCCATTTACGCCATTGTTGATGACTTCAGAAAAATCCACACAATTGGTTGCAACAACCGGAATACCATAATATAATGCTTCTAAAACAACATTTGGAAAACCTTCTTTACGTGAAGACAGCACAAACAAATCGGCATTCTTATAATACGGATACGGATTCGATTGATGACCTAATAAAAAAACGTGATTCGTTAATTGATTCTCTTGTATCAGCTGCAACAATTGGGCTTTATATCCCGTCTCATATCGCTCATCTCCTAAAATATATAAACGGGTCGTTATATTGTGCTTTACCACTTCTTTCATCGCATGGATCAAAAGGTCAAATCCTTTTACCGAATACAAGGCTCCCGCAGCTACTATGTTATAATTCCCGCTACTAAATTCACCCGGAAAATACCGATCTCCACTTTCGTCTAATAACGATTGATCAACAATATTCCTGATTACTTTTATTTTTGTCAACGGTACTTTATAGTGCCTGGCAACATCTATTTTCGAAAATTCGGTCTGAGCAATAATCAGATCAGCATGCTTAAGCGTAAACGAATTAATCAAACTTAGAATAGATGATTTCACCCCTTTATGAGGCGATTCTGACGGCGGTACAGCAATACGAACAATCAACCTGGATTTGAGTCGGGACATCATACGTATGATCTGCAACAAATACGCCACAACAATGGATGTGGTAAAAATATAATGCGGATTAATATGCTTTAAATCTTTAGACAGTAAGCGATATGCATTTTTAGCATGGCTTTTATTGTACTGAATATATGTAATATGTGGCTTTAAGGTTTGAGGTTTAGGCTCACTGCTGGTATTCACAAAAAAGACATCGTATTTTTCAATAGAAAGAGAATGCATAATATTGATTTGCATTCTTTCGGCACCACCACCCTGAGTAGAAGCCGCAACAAAAACGACTCTCTTTTTTTCCATAATAAGATCCTTTCTTTATTTTAATTTAATTTCAGATTTCGAGTCTAGACGATCCGTAATGACATCAATGATAATTTCAATGCTCCTTGATTTCATATTTTATAAAAGTTTCGAACAAGAAACATTAGTATCCCGAATAATCAGTATTCTTTCATTTATAAGCAACGGAAAAACACTAATACGCCTTAATTCGTTTTTGAGCCCAGACTAATATTATTGTACTCAGACCATTTCGCAAGTACATATAACTTCCAGATATTGGTTCCGTTAATCTCCGTCCCTTCCATATGATTATACAATTGTTTTTTGAATTTTTTCACATCCAGATTAGGCACTCCATTCAAAAAGGAATCATTCAAACAATTTAAAATTTCCTCTTTCAGGTCATTTTTAATCCAATCATCTAATGGTATAGAAAATCCTCTCTTGGGCTGATTAAAAACGGAACTAGGTATATATTCTTCCAATATATCTCTTAAAATCTTTTTTCTTAATTCTTTTTGATATCTAAAACTTACGGGTAACGTTCTGGCGAATTCAATTATCCTATAATCTAAAAAAGGACTTCTGACTTCTACGGCATAAGCCATACTCGCTCTATCTACCTTAACATTACTATCATTTTCTAACCAAAGTTTAATATTTAGATCCGCTGCTCTTTGCTTTTCATCAGATGCTAATTTTTTAAATATTGAGTAGTGTGTATTGATCCATGAATCGTTCTTTACTAAATTCAAACTATTCATTGAAACAAAAATCCTTACGATAAAATCGTCAATATTCTTAATTGAAAGCCACTCTTTAAATTTTGATTTTTTATTTATTATGAAAAGCCCCAGAAAACTTCTAATAAAGTAAGGAACTTTAAAAAAAACTGTAGCTTTTCGAATACTTTCAAAATAATTATATCCCAAAAAGCTTTCATCACCACCATCACCGGATAAAGCGACAGTGACTCCTTTTTTTGTAGTTAAATTCAACAACAACGAAGGCAAAGCGGAACTATCAGCAAAAGGTTCATCATAAACTTCTTGAAATTTCGGCAGTAATTTTAAGGCATCATTGGCATCACAAAATGTAGTTTTATGATTGGTGCCTAAAATTTTTGAAAACTCTTCTGCTATTTTACTTTCATCAAACTTCGGATCATTAAATCCAATAGTAAATGTATTTATCTTTTCAGTAGTTATTTTAGACGCAATAGCTGTAACCAATGCTGAATCTATTCCTCCAGAAAGAAACGTTCCTAAAGGAACATCTGAATCCAACCTTATTTTTACAGCATCGATTAATAATTTGTGTAATTCTTCTTTAGCCTTCTCATAGGAAATATCTTTAGCCGTAACGGATTCCAAATTCCAATATTCAGAAATATTCATCGATTGAGCCACTAAATCAATTTCAATACATTTCCCAGGACTTAACTTGAATACATTTTTCAAAATTGAATATGGAGAAGGTACATAACCACAATCTAAATAAATTGAAATCGCTTCTTCTGATACTTCACTCTCTGAATTCATTAGCGGTTTTAATTGGCTACAAATTTCAAAAAGACCATCTTTCCAATAATAATAAAATGGTTTTACACCAAGCCGGTCTCTTGCGCAAAAAACTTTTTCATTTTCAAAATCATAAATCGCGAATGCAAACATTCCATTAATCTTTTGTAAAATATCTTTACCCCATACTGCATATCCCTTTACTAAAACTTCAGTATCACCAGTTGTTTCAAAAGAGTGTCCCAGTGTTTCCAATTCATCTCTGATATCTTGAAAATTATATATTTCGCCATTAAAAACGATACTATATTTATCGTAAAAAAATGGTTGATTTGAACGAACATCCAAATCGACAATAGCCAATCGTAGATGACCTAAAGAAATATTCCCTTTTTTTGAGTACCCTAAATTATCAGGTCCTCTAAACTTTATTAAGTTAAGTTTGTCCAACACTTCTTCCTTTTCATAAGGAATGTTAGTTATATATATACCACACATTACTATTATTATTTTACACTATACTATAATCATAAAGACTACTTTAATAAATCATTACCTTAATTAAGTGCAATAAACTTATTCGCGACATTTCTTATATCATATTGATCTATATTATGTACTTCTAACTTTTTGCTATAATCTCCTTTCAGAAACCTATCAATATTATTTTCATCAATTGTAAAAGACGATACTGACATTATAGGTCTTTTTGCTAACGCATAATCAATTAACTTACTGGGAGACTGTACAGCGTTTCCATTTTCAAAATTTACCAAAAAATCAGCTTTAGCCAATTCTACTAATAATTCCTCTCTGGTTACATAATCTTTTATAATAAGTTTTTCTCCTAATTTACTTTTGTAAGGTTCCAATATATCCTTTGATTGTGTATAAATGATAAACTTAAAATTAATTGGCACTTTTGAAAGGTAATCCAGAAACATTCTAGGATCTCTAACTCCCTGATAAAACACGCCCGAATAAATAAATGTAGGCACTTCATTATTAGGTTCTCTTGAATCTATACGCACTAAATCAAAATCAAAACCTTGTGGAATGACTTTAATTTTATCTCTAAAATCAGAATAATATGCTGATCTTCCTTCTTCTATCGGAATCGTAATATAATCTACATTCCGACAAAACCATTTTTCAATATATTTAAAATAAAAAGCTGGTGTTTCAATTGGATTTCCCATATAAGGGTCTCCACAATCTGCCACCCAGAGCTTAGGAAACGCCATTCCCATTCGCGCTTTTGCTAATGCACATCCCCAATGAATAGGATGCGGATATGCGATAGATATCAACATGTCTGTCCCTTTTTCTTTTTTAAGAATTTTAGTCATCTTAAACATGAATTCAATATTTGGGAACTCCAGCCAACGTCCTAATAAACGTCTTAAAACTTTATTTAGAAAAGTATCTTTACTAGAATTATCGCTATTCAAAGTTGCAAAAGTCATTTTTTCAATGTTTTTAACTTTGACGTTATTTTTAGCTTCAAACACTGAATAATCATAATTCCCTAATACACCATAGAGGGTCACATCATGTCCTTGTTTACCAAGCTCTTTAGCTAGTTCAGTCGCTCTATTAGCTCTAGGAGATTGAAATGGAAAAATAGCACTCGCAATAATTATAATTTTTTTATTTTTCATTTTTATTAAAACATTTTACATCAACTTTCATTTTAAATACACATAAACGAAGTCTATATTCACCACACAATCACCGAACCTAAAATCCTTCTAGAACAAGTATTCATAAACAATATAAAATGGACTTGAAATATAAAAATACACGCCCGTAACCTTTAAATACAAAATAAGTTGCTCATAAATATTGAAAAAGAATGCAATAGGAAAAAAGTAGAGTAAATATTTATACCTATTCTTTCCAAAATTGATTAGCCATATATAAGCTATTATCGGGTAAGACAATGTAAAGAATCTTCCTCCCAGAGACGGGATACTCATAGTAAAATTTGCAAAAGTTACTAATACTAATAGGAATTTATAAAGACTTTCCGTTTTCAAGTTTCCTTTAATTAATTTTTCATTTCGTATAAACAAATACACCAGTAAATTCATATAGGTAAATGATATCGTTTTGAAAATCTTAGCTATCCAAAAAAAACCGGTTCCCTCAGCACTTAACTTCTCAATCGTTTCTGTACTGGTATAAGAATCTATTAATTTAGCAAGAAAAATTGGTAAAAAATCGGTACTATCTTTTGCCAATTGTAACGATACTGAAGAGAAAATAAAACTACAGAAAAATAAAACAATAAAAATTCTATAAAATCGGCTTAATATTAAATATAAAAAAACAACAAAAATAAATATCCAAAATGAACCGTGTATAAATGGAAGTAGTGCCATCAATACTAAATAGTGGTATTTTTTATTTCTAAAAACCTGAAATACTATAAAAACCGCGACCCAAGCTGCTGTCCAAAATCGAACTCCATTGATATTAAAAATCTGGTTTGTTAAAAATATATAGGCTAGAATATAAGACGATAAATCATTTTTGAAATTCTCTTCTTCTGTTAAAAACCGAAACGTTTTTAAGGACAAAAAAGCAAAAACTATAGCAAAAACAGCAAACAAATAATGATAGTTATCTGTAAATCTAGAAACAAAAAAAGCTATCGTTTCATAATAATAATCTTTTCTTCCTTCGTCAAAACTTAAAAAATCTTTAAAACCCTCTATATACTCGAAATAACTTAGGTTTTGAAAAGACTCAAATTCTTCCCTATAAAAAAAACTATCTAAATCATACTCATTTCCGCTTCGCTTTTCTATAGTAAAACTAATACCAAAACAAATTGCTGTTAGGAAGAAAATAACATACGACGATTTGGTTTTTATATTTTTTAAAGAATATAAAAACCCGATAAAAGGACTAATTATAAAAAAAACAATTTTAACAAATCTATCTAAATTATTTTCTTTTACACTCCACGCTTTTTGCTTAGTATTCATTTAAACTATATTATTAGATCTAAACAATTTACACTTCCGCCAATCATCATTTTTATTTTTTCAAAGCTTGACAAATATTATAACCTTATCAGAACTATCAAAAAAAACTTTAAACCAGTGACTTACTGTAAATTTAAAAGACATTCAACTATCCTTTCTGCTGCCATTCCATCCCATTTCTCAGGAATTCCTCCTTTTTTCCATTTTCCATTTAGCAATTGTGATAATACCGGAAGTAAAGCTGATGGGTTAGTACCAACCAATTCATTAGTCCCAATAGTAATTGTTTCCGGTCGTTCTGTGTTATCTCTTAAAGTAATACATGGAATCCCCATCACAGTTGTTTCTTCAGTGATTCCTCCTGAATCAGTTATGACTGCCTTGGCATTTGCAACCAAATAATTGAATTCTAAATAACCCAAAGGGTCTATTATAAAAAGATTCTCAGCTTGTATTCCTAAATCACTGAAAATTTTGGCTGTTCTTGGATGTATTGGAAACAAAACTGGTAATCCATCAACATTATTAACAATAGTTAGTATCAGCTCTTTTAATTTTTCACCTTGATCTACGTTGGCAGGGCGATGTAAAGTCATTACGAGATAATTATCTTTCTGCAACCCCAAAGTGGAAAAAACTGAGGGAGCTAAAAAGCGTGGTATATTTTCCAACAAAGTATCTATCATGACATTACCTACAAAAAAGATGGCTTCTTCAGAAACCCCCGATTTTCTCAAATTAGCATTAGCAATTTCCGATGTAGTAAAAAAATAATCTGTAATACTATCAGTAACCATCCGATTTATTTCTTCCGGCATGGTTAAATCAAAAGAACGAATACCTGCTTCAACATGAGCCACTTTTATATTTACTTTTTTAGCAACAATACTGCAGGCCATTGTTGATGTCACATCACCAACCACCAAAACCAAATCAACAGGATTCATTAACAATTCTTTTTCAAAAGCAATCATAATAGCTGCCGTTTGTTCTGCCTGACTACCTCCTCCGCATTCTAAATTAACATCCGGTTGCGGAATGTTAAGCTCTCTAAAAAAGGTAGCACTCATTTTTTCGTCAAAATGCTGCCCTGTATGCACTAATCGAAATGAGATGTCTTTTCCCTTTTTTTGTGCATTCTGAATAGCATGTATTATAGGAGCAATTTTCATAAAATTAGGCCTTGCCCCTGCAATTAAGGTTATTTTCATTTTTTAAAGATTATTGTTATCAGATATACTATAGCAATCCTATTCATAAAACACATTTTAAATATAAATTTCAAAATTATTGTTTGTAATTTTAGGAGACAGATACAATTCTATAGTCCTTTTTAATCATATATATATTTTATATAGCAATTTAATTATTCGTATTTTAAACAAAAGAAAAGCTAACCACTCAAAACATTTTCATTTTCTATTTGCCCAACTAAATCCATCAACCATTTTTTTTAATTTTATTAAGTAATGGATATAAAAATTCTAAATAATTCAATTTCAAAAAACGCCCTGTCATTAAAACTAACGTCGCATATAACAGTCCTGCCACAATAAGATTCATTAAACTATTTTCAATGGCTATCATCTTAAGACAAAAAGTCACAGCAAACATAACAAGACATGTGTGCAGTATTATTTTGAGCATCTGAAAAACAGGAAATAACTCGTATGCTTTGACGTTTAGTCTTTTGCTCACATATACTAAAGCAATTATCACTTTTACTATCGATAATGATACCGAAAAAATTGCAAGTGAAATTGGATTATTAAAAATGATCATGATTAAGTATCCACCAATCCAGGCTAAAATTGCAATAAAGGCATGTAATCCGGAATAGAATTTAGTTGCTCCTAATGACAACATTAATGGAAAGAAAATAATGATATTAAAAAAATTAAGTACCATATTAATTTTAAAATATCTTCCGGATTCAAAATAAACATCTGAGTACATCAAAACCATTACCTCCGTAGAAAAAAACATAAAAAAAACAACTATCGGATAGATAATCATTGCAGATTTGTTTAAAACGCTTTTCCAAGTAATTACTAATTCTTCAACGCCTTTATTTTCATGTATAACCCTTGAAAAAACAGGCATTAAAACGACTGAAGTACTTGTAGTTATCATAGACACGAGAGGTAACTCGATAAAACCATTCGAAAATTCGGCAAAAACGTTTGCACCAAAAAAACGGCTAATATAAAATTCATCCGCAGCTTTAATAGCGATACCCCAAAAACTGGCAAAAACAAGAGGTATACTATATGCGAAAACCTCTTTAAGCTCCAATTTAGCTGCCTTCGATTCCACTCCTTTGAAAGGTATTCCTTTAAAGAAATAAGTCATCACAAATATTATCAATGAAGCGATTAACCATCCATAAATTGCGATAATATAATTTGCCTTAATCAAGATAACAGGAACAACTATAAAAATCAGCATCAATAATCTTGAAAGCGTATTATAAATTGCTAAAAACAAAGTTTTTTTATAGGTCGAAAAGATACCTTCAATACCTAATGTAGGCAATAATAACATGGGCATTGGCGAAAACACCTTCAATCCATACGCTAATTTTTCATTTTTTAAAACATCCGCAATGCAATCTGAAAATAAAAACAAAAAAACCGAAAATAACACTCCTGCCAGAAACAACACTTTACTTATCTTCCATACAATTGCCTTACCTTCATTTAAGTGATATCGGGGTAAAAAATAAGCATATACTCTTGGTAAGCCTGCAGAAAAAACAATTAATAAAGTACTATAAACGTATAGTATTTGTTTATAAGTCCCATATTCTGCTTTATCCAGATATCGTGATAGAATTGCTGCACTTACAATAGAAAGCCCTAAGGTGCTTAAACTGCCTAATGCAACCCAAAATACCTGTTCAGTATTACTTGTTTTAACATTAATACGATTTGACATTTAATAAATTTTAATTACAATTCTCCATCAACAACACTACTTATAATCCATAGAAATAAAAGATAAAACATCGCTTTTATTTGCAAAATAGCGTTTGATATTCGTTATTACGCAATATGCTTTATTAATTTCTTCTTTTTTTAAAATTATAATGAAGCTCACTCCATATAACTTCATCAATAAAACCTTTGTTATTCCCTTTTATAAAGACAATCGGTTATTTTCCCACCATACAGGAAACTGCGTTTTAACAATTTTAGCCGGGGAACCTGCTATAACAACCCCTTCTTCGGTAAAGCTCTTATTTACTGTTGAATTAGCTCCTATGGTTATATTGTTTACTATGGTTATATCTCCATACATGATTACTCCTGGTCCTATATACACATTGTCACCAATTTCAGGCGCTTTTGAACTTCCTGCACTTGCTCCAATATTGACCCCAACATGTAAACGACAATTTTTTCCAACCTTCGCCGCCGGATTGACAACTATAGTTCCATAATGTGGAATTGACAAGCCCGGTCCAAATACATTTACCGGAATAGAAAAACCTAACTTAAGAGATATTCTTCTATAAGCGATCCTTACAAAAATGAGTTGAATCTTTCCAAAAAGTCCTTGATTAGTATTTTTAAGATATTCATATTTGCGCATAAGTCGTATAAACTTCCAAATATAATTGGGAAATAAAAACTCTTTGATTTGATACAAAAATCCCTTCCCTTTGATGCTTGAAGCCAACCTATCTTGATCTAGATAGTACTTATATTCTCTTTTTGTCGTAATCATGTATTTGTTTAACTATTAGGTATAACAAAATTATAACTTCCCATCCACTTCACCTTCCAAAACTCCTTTCACATCATACAACAGGCTGTTTTCCTTTAGCAAAGTACTCAGATCAGCATTTAAAAATTCCTTATGTGCTACTCCTAAAACTACGGCATCAAATTGCTGCGATGGTAATTCATTACTGGTAACCAATCCATATTCGTGCTTCACCTCAGCCGGATTCGCCCAAGGATCGTATATATTAACTTCAATACCATAATCAGCTAAAGCCGCTATAACATCAACAATCTTAGTATTACGCACATCAGGACAGTTTTCCTTGAAAGTAATACCCATCATTAACAGTTTGGCTCCGTTTACCTGTATTCCTTTTTTAATCATCAGTTTTACAACCTGTGAGGCTACATATTCGCCCATACTGTCGTTTAAACGGCGACCGGCAAGGATAATTTCCGGGTGGTAGCCTTTTTCCTGTGCTTTTTGTGCTAAATAATAAGGATCTACACCAATGCAATGTCCGCCCACCAATCCTGGTCGGAACGGTAAAAAGTTCCATTTTGTTCCGGCTGCTGTCAAAACTGCCTGTGTATCGATTTCCAGAATATTAAAAATCTTTGCCAGTTCGTTTACAAAAGCAATATTGATGTCGCGCTGTGAATTTTCGATTACTTTAGCGGCCTCGGCTACTTTTATAGTTGGTGCAAGATGCGTTCCGGCAACAATTACGTTTTTATAAAGTTCATCTACCTTTTGTCCGATTTCCAAAGTAGATCCGGAGGTTATCTTTAAGATTTTCTCTACTGTATGCTCTTTATCTCCCGGGTTAATACGCTCCGGCGAATAGCCTGCAAAGAAATCCACATTAAACTTCAGTCCGGATACTTTTTCCAGTACCGGTACACATTCTTCTTCCGTTACTCCAGGATATACGGTAGACTCATAAATAACAATATCTCCTTTTTTCAGTACTTTTCCCACCGTTTCACTGGCTTTATACAAAGGAGTAAGATCCGGTCTGTTATGTTTGTCAACAGGCGTAGGCACAGTAACAATATAGTAATTACAATCTTTAATATCTTCTAAATCCGAAGAACAATACAACCCTTTTGAGTTGTGATTTTTGGCAACTAATACTCCTTTAAGTGTTTCACTGTCCACTTCAAGTGTACTGTCCTGCCCCGAATTTAATTCGGAGATTCGTGTTTTATTAATATCAAAACCAACAACTGCATACTTTGTTGCAAATAATCTTGCCAATGGCAAGCCTACATAACCTAAACCTATAACTGCAATTTTATTATCCATTATAACTGATATTTTATTATTTTAAATTACTCCAATACCAAGAAACTGCCTCCTTAAGCCCTTCTCTGATTGAAAATTTCGGATTATAATCTAATTTTATTTTTGCTTTTTCTATACTCGCCAGAGAATGCGGAATATCTCCTGCTCTGTTCGGTCCGTATACCACCTCAACATTGGCTATTTCCGGGTCGTACTCCGATAAAAATTCTTTCAGATACTCAACCAACTGTTTTAAAGTCGTTCTGTCACCATAAGCCGTGTTGTATACCGTATTAATCGCTTCCGGTGATTTTGTGGTCATTGCCAGCTCATTCATCTGAATCACATTATCGATATAGGTAAAGTCACGGGAATATTCTCCGTCACCATTTACTACAGGGCTTTCATGCTGCATAAACTGCATCACAAATTTTGGAATCACAGCCGCATAAGCCCCATTGGGATCCTGTCTTCTTCCAAACACATTAAAATAGCGTAACCCTATCGTTTCCATACCATACGTCTTGCTAAAAATATCCGCATAAAGCTCGTTTACATATTTTGTAATGGCATAGGGCGATAAAGGTTTTCCGATCTTATCTTCCACTTTTGGTAAAGCTTCCGAATCACCATAAGTAGAAGAGCTCGCTGCATAAACAAATCGCTTTACACCTGCATCTCTTGAAGCAACCAACATATTTAAAAATCCGGATACATTTACATCATTACTGGTAACAGGGTCATTAATAGAACGCGGCACCGAGCCTAATGCTGCCTGATGCAGGACAAAATCGACATTTTCTACAGCTTTATGACAGGTCGCCAAATCTCTGACATCACCTTCAATTAAATTAAAATTAGGATTTCCCAGAAAAGGCGCAATATTATGACGATGACCTGTTGCAAAATTATCCAGACAGGTAACATGGTAGTTTTTACCCAAAAAGTACTCTACCAAATTTGAGCCTATAAATCCAGCACCGCCAGTAATCAGTATTCTATCCATTATTTTTATTCGTTTAATTCAGTTCTACTTAACGTAATCTACCCGAACAGCAATTGTCTGCCCTGAAAACAAAATTCACGATTCGTTTCCAAACAACAACAACCCTTCTTCTCGATAATCTTTGGAAAATATAAATTTCACTTTTCGCTTTATTTCTCCTTCTATCTTAAATGCCAATTGCTCAACATATTCCTCATTCAGTACTTCCCCCACAATAACTACTTCAATGGTTCCGGTATCTCTTCCTTCGGCATAATCGCCAATGAGGTATACTTTTTTCACTTCGCCCATTCGCTCCAATATGGTTGCTACAATCGTATCCAGACCTATTGTCCTTCTAACCACACTTTGTAATAGCGAAAAAAGAGGGTGGTTGGTATTGGCCCGATACGAAATCGTATTGCGTACGGCTTCTTTTTCGAGATAACCAGCTTCCGAAAGATTATTTAATTCTTTACGTATCGCATTGGTTGATTCGCTGAATTCTTCGGCTAAGCCTCTCAAATGGCCATGATTGGCTGCATTGATAAAAAACTTAACCAATAGCCGTAGTCGGGTTTTTGATGTTATTAAAGATTCTAACATTCTTCTATTGTGAGCAACAAAAGTACTCGTTATTTTGAAACAAAAATATTTTTTTCAAGAAATTTTAAAAAGTCACAAAATTCATTATTATTTAAAGAAAAAAGCCTTTCTCATGCAGATAAGAAAGGCTTTTTTGATAGTATGTTTTTGATGTTTATGAACCGATACCCTGGTATACAAATCCTATTTTTTGAACAGCTTCTTTATCCAACAGGTTTCTACCATCGAAGATAAAAGCCGGTTTTAACATATTGTCATAAATACGTTGCCAGTCGTAGGTTTTAAATTCGTCCCACTCGGTTAATATTGCAATGGCATGTGCTTTTTCGGCAGCTATATACGGATCGTTGGTCACCGTTAATCCACTTCTGTTTTCATCGGCAGAACGGCTATCAAGATAATCCAGATCATAAAAAATCTGATCTTCCTGTACTTTCGGATCATATACTGCAATTTCCGCTCGCTCGCTCAACAAGTCATCCGCAACATAAATAGCGGCCGACTCCCGGGTATCGTTCGTATCTTTTTTAAATGCCCATCCCATAAAAGCGATTTTCTTTCCGGAAACCGTATTGTATAATGTCTGGATAATGTTTTTACCAAAACGACGCTTCTGGTGATCGTTCATAATAACTACCTGTTCCCAATAATCGGCTACTTCATTTAATCCGTAGGATTTTGCGATATAAACCAGGTTTAAAATATCTTTCTGGAAACAAGATCCTCCAAAACCAACGGATGATTTTAAGAATTTTGATCCGATACGACTATCCATACCAATTGCTTTGGCCACCTCATTTACATCGGCACCTGTTTTTTCACACAATTCCGACAAGGCATTGATAGACGATACACGTTGTGCCAGAAAAGCATTGGCTGTTAACTTTGACAATTCCGAAGACCATACATTGGTTGTAAGGATACGTTCTTTCGGAACCCAGTTGGCATAAATGTCTACCAGTTTCTGAATCGCTTTTTGTCCCTCTTCGGTTGTATCGCCACCAATCAGTACGCGATCCGGCATTAGTAAATCTTCAACGGCTGTACCTTCGGCCAGGAACTCCGGATTGGATAAAATCTGGAACTGCACTCCGTTTCCGGTGTTGTCCAGAATATCTTTAATGGCACTGGCAGTACGTACCGGCAATGTCGATTTTTCGACTACAATTTTATCGTTTTTAGCGACTCTTGCAATTTGTCGCGCGCATAGCTCAATATATTTTAAATCGGCCGCCATTCCTTTCCCGATACCATACGTTTTTGTAGGCGTATTTACCGAGATAAAAATCATGTCAGCTTCATCGATCGCTTTATCTACTTCGGTAGAGAAAAAAAGGTTACGTCCACGGCAGGAAGCTACGACATCGCTAAGTCCGGGTTCATAAATCGGGATATTTTCAACATTCTCATCGTTCCAGGCAGCAATACGTTTTTCGTTCAAATCGACAACTGTCACCTGTATATCCGGGCATTTCTGTGCAATAACAGCCATAGTTGGACCTCCAACATATCCTGCACCAATACAGCATATTTTCTTTATACTCATATAAGCGTTCTGATTATTTTATTTAAATCGCAACGAATTGCGGGTTTATCCTGTTTTTTACAACCTTCTAAACCGGTTACAAATATAAGCGTTATTACCAGAGCTTTGTAGCTACCTTATAGATTTTATATTGTATCGATAAAGCTTCTTTCCGTACGATTGAAAATAACCAATCCTAACAGAAAAATAACGATCGTACTTCCAACAGAATACAAAAGTCCCAACATTGTAAAAGTTCCTTTCCCCAGAAAAGAATATTTAAAAAACTCAAAAATACTTGTCAGCGGGTTAATATAGACAAGCCAGGAATACCCTTCCGGTAGTTCTTTAATCACCTGCGACACCGGATAAATAACCGGCGTAACATACATATACAACGAAACTCCGAAAGACACTACAAAGGTCAGATCCCGATATTTAGTCGTCATTGAAGATATGATCATTCCAAGCCCCAGTGAGATTAAAGCCATCACCAGCAATAAAAACGGGGTAAGTATAATGGTCCATCGGGGTTCTATTGGAGAACCCTGCCACATATAATAGCCCATTACGGTGAGGAATAACAAAAACTGGATTCCAAACTTAACCAGGTTGGACACTGTTAACGCCAGCGGCATAATGATTCTCGGAAAATAGACTTTCCCAAAAATATTCTGATTGGTTCTAAACGTTTCGGAAGTGGTTTTAAAACATTCGGAGAAATAGAACCAAAGGGTGTTTCCGGCCAATGCAAACAGGAAATACGGAATACCATCCGATTGTAATTTGGCAATTTTAAAAAACACGATAAACTGAATTACAGATGTGATCAGCGGTTGAATTAAAAACCAAAGTGGCCCCAGAATCGTTTGTTTGTAGTAGGTTACAATATCGCGTTTGACAAACATCAGTAATAAATCGCGGTATTTCCATATCTCACCGAAGTCGAATGTAAACAATTTTGCTTTGGGTGTAATTTCATACAACCATTTTTCCTTATCGGCAGCTTCAGTGCTCATTATTTTCTTTTAAAAATTTTCGATTTAATTTTTTCCCAGATGGTTTTATCTGTCACTTCTTCTTCCATATAACCATTAACATAGGTTCCGTAGCCGTATCCATAGCCGTAACCGTACCCATAACCATATTGTGTTTTGTTGTCAAAACCGTTTAGTACGATACTGATATTATGCAGTTCGCCTCTTTTGTGTTTTTCATTGACAATCGCCAGCATGCCTTTTTTGGTTACGCCCTGACGTACTACATATAAGGTAGCATCACAATATTCTGCTAGTTCCAGTGCGTCCGAAACCAAACCAACCGGAGACGTATCTAAAATGATATAATCGTACAATTCTTTTAATTCTTCGATCATGGACGTCATCGCCTGACTAATCAATAGTTCTGACGGATTGGGCGGAATAGGTCCTGCCGTAATTACATCCAGAAAAGGCACGTGCGTATGTTGTACTATTTCCTGAATGCTCTTTTGTCCGATCAGGTAGTTTACCACTCCAATATTGTTTTCGATGTTAAAGTCACCAAAAATTCTCGGTTTTCTTAAATCCAGACCCACAATAACCGTTCGCTTTTCGCTTAAGGCAAAAACAGTAGCCATGTTGATCGAACAGAATGTTTTTCCTTCGCCCCCAACCGATGACGTGAGCATTAAAATTTTTGTACCGTCGAGTTTTTGCTTTTTATATAAAAACTGAAGGGACGATCGTATGGATCGGAACGATTCGGCCAAAGGTGATTTTGGTTTTTCATAAACCGCCATATTCGATTCGGTATGTTTTTTCCCTACAATCCCGATAATCGGAATCGCAGTAAGACGTTCGATATCTTCCGTTCCGTGGATCGAATTGTCCAGTAACGTAATAGTAAACACCACAATCAACGGAATCAAAATTCCCAACAGTAAGGCCAGAATATAGTTTACACTTGTTTTCGGCCCCAACAATCCGCCGCCTATATCTTTGGCGGTATCGATAAATTCAATATCCGAAACATTGGATGCTTTTACGATATCGGCTTCGCTTCTTTTCTGAAGGAATGTACTGTAAATATTATCGTTCAGATCGTATTTTCGGGTGATCTTCATCAGCTCCTGCTGTTCTTCCGGTAATTGTCGGATGGTACTTTCGGCCTGACCAATTCTTTTGTTGATGATACCAAGATCGATTGTAATGGCGTTTTTAGCCGAGTTGATATTTTCCAGCAATACTCTTTTGGTAGCATTCATCTGGTTATCGAACTCGTCAAAAAGTTTCTGACTTTTAACCGAATAAGCCATTTCCGAACGCTCTCTTGAAAGCTGAATCAGCTTTGCGACATTGGTTACGATGTTCGGATCTTCGATTCCCGCAACGGTAGGCGCAGGCAATTTCGAATAATCGGTACTTTTTTGCAGGTAGTTATTCAGGGAATTATAGTAATTGATTTTACGTGTAATCCCGTCTTTTTCGATATCAAAATTTGATAATTGTTCTGTGATTTTTTCACCGCCACCCTGAAGTTCAAATACATTTTTATCTTTCCGGAAATTTTTCAGTTCTTTTTCGGAATCTTTTAAATGTTCTTCCATTGCAATCAGCGTGCTATCGATAAAAGCGATGGTATTTTTGGCAAACTGATTTTTACTGTCCAGTTGTTTTTTCCGCAACACATTAACCGTTGTATTCAGGTAATCGACCAAACGTTTTTTATTGGTTCCCTGTAACGAAAGACGCACAATCGATCCCGCTTTGGTATCGATTTCTACATTCAGTCCTTTATAAGCAGCAACGGTACCGTCAAAATTATTAAAGCGAATGTAATATTCGTTTCCGCTATAAAAGCCCGGATTGGCATTAATCAGTACTTTAAGATTCAGGAAAGGCAAGTGAACCGCTTCGCCTACGGCAAACTTTTTTTCGAACGTTCCGGCCGATACATTTACGTTTTCGGTAGTTCCCTGTAGATAATTATAGGTTTTTACCGATGTATTTTCATCAAACGGAATCGACAAAACATATTCCTTTTCGTTTACAAAGCGAATCAGAACCGGAATATCTGCAAGCTGATTTTTATTTTTATCAATCTGAATATAAAAAGGCGTTTCACCGTATACATCCTGAAAATTGTATTTTCCTTTTTTCAGATAATCGATATAGAAACCCAGTTTGTCTACAACATATTCGTTATGCGTACGCGATTTAAGGGTATTGATCACGGTTTGTACCTTATCGGAAGTTCCGCCCCAGTTAAATACCAAACTGGTATTGGACGTAAAGAACGGATTGTTTTCATCTTTTATCACGACAGAAGCATCCATTCCGTAAATTTTCTCTTTTCGGATATTTATCTGATATGCGATAAAAAAAGTAACAATAAGACAGGCTAAAAACCATTTCCAATAGCTGACAATTTTTAAAAGCAAGCCTTTAAAATCGAAATTATTTTGATTTTCAAATAAGGAAAAGTCTTTAGTACTCAGCATATACTATAGGTTTTTAAAGAGTAAAAACGTTGTTGTAACCAGCGACATCGCGGTTATGATGGTCGCCACAGTCTGCGTTCCGGTAGTTCCCGTTCCCCATGATTTTTGTTTTAGCGGCTTGACATAAATATAATCGTTGGGCTGTATGTAATAATACGGAGATTGCATGGCTTTGGCATCGGTAAGGTTGATGGTATGCATTTCGGTACCGTGTGGATATTGTCGAATGATCATAACTTCTTTTCGATTTCCGGTCATTGTAATATCGCCGGAATTAGCGATCGCCTGCATAATCGTAACTTTATCCTGATAGAGTACTTTTGTTCCCGGAACCGTTATTTCGCCATTAATTGTGTAGCGGAAACCGGCCAGACGAACGTCGACAAAAATATTAGCTTCTTTTCTAAAGTATTCTTCCAGCAATTGCTTTTCAATCCGAATCCGTACTTCGTCAAGGGTATAACCGAGTACATTTATTTCGCCCAAAACCGGAATACGGATGTTTCCGTGATCGTTTACCGAAAATCCGTTAAAATACAGACTTTGTTCCGTTTCACCATTGGCACTGCTTCCCGCCGCCGCGGCAGGGTTAAACATATCGACCAGTTTCTGATCCAGTGCTTTTATTTTAATGCTCACCACATCGTTGGTCTGTATACGGTACGGTTTAAACAGTACGGGATTTACCGCCACAGCCAGCGTATCTTTACTATAGTTCTGCAAATACAATAATTCTTTATTGGACACACACGAAACCGAAAAGATTCCGACCAATAGTAACATTAAAAATGTTTTTATCATTCTGATGACTTTTTGAGCAACAAATATAGTTTATCAAAGGCTATTTTACGTACGGTACTATAGCTTTACAAAGAAACGTTAATTTTTTAAAGTTTTAGGAATTTTTAATGGCATTTTCAAAAGGAATTCGATGCAAAATACTACGTCCCAGCGTTACCTCATCGGCATATTCCAGTTCGTCGCCAATTGCAATTCCGCGCGCAATAGCCGAAACGATTACGTCACAGTCTTTGATTTGTCTGTAAATATAGAAATTGGTCGTATCGCCTTCCATAGTCGAACTCAGTGCAAAAATAATTTCCTTTACGGCTCCGGATTTTACTTTTTCCACCAATGATGGAATATTTAACTGACTCGGCCCTACTCCGTCGATTGGGGAAATCTTTCCACCCAACACATGGTACAAGCCTTTGTATAATCCGGTATTTTCGAGTGCCATCACATCACGGATATCTTCGACCACACAAACCACCGATTGTTCCCGTACGGGATTGGAACAGATATAACAGATTTCTTCATCGGAAATATTATGGCAACGGGAACAAAAACGAATGTCTTCCCGGAGTTGCGTTAAAGCACTTGCCAATAGCTGCGTTTGCTCTTTCGGTTGTTTTAGCAAATGAAGCACCAGTCGTAACGCCGTACGCTTTCCGATTCCCGGTAATTGCGACATTTCGTTGACCGCCTTTTCCAATAATTTTGATGAGAATTCCATAGGGACAAAATTACTCTTTTTAATTGAATTTTATCTCACGTCAATCCGTTGAAAAAGTGATCTCAAATTAACATTTTTTTGTATTTTGGCTCCACCTAAAATATCAAAAATGACACCTTTTACCATATTGACCATCATTGTTATTTACTTTGGACTTTTAATCCTGATATCCAATGTTATCAGCAAAAAAGACCATAGTAATGATGCCTTTTTTAAGGCTAATAAAAATTCCAAATGGTATCTGGTGGCTTTCGGGATGATCGGAACGGCACTTTCGGGTGTTACGTTTATTTCCGTTCCGGGCGAGGTAGGTTCGCCTAACGGAGAGGAATTCAAATATTTTCAGTTTGTACTCGGTAATGCCATTGGCTTTATCATTGTTGCCACCGTATTGCTTCCGTTGTATTACCGAATGAACCTGACATCGATTTACGAGTATATGGAAAAACGGTTGGGCTACTACAGTTATAAGGCCGCCGCGTCTATTTTCCTGTTGAGTCGTACCATCGGATCGGCTTTCCGACTGTATCTGGTAGTGATTGTTTTACAACGTTATGTATTTGATTTCTATAATGTGCCTTTTTCGTTTACCGTACTGATATCACTCGGTTTGATCTTTGCCTATACCTATAAAGGCGGCTTAAAAACGATTATTGTCACCGACACCTTACAAACGTTGTTCCTGGTATCGTCGGTATTTTTTACGATTTATTTTATCTGTGACAGTCTTGATTATAATGCGGTACAAGCGTTCGAGGCGATAAAAGAGAGTAATTATTCCAAAATATTCTTCTTTGATGATTTTATCGGAAGTCGGTACCATTTTGTAAAACAGGTATTGGGTGGCATTTTTGTAACCATTGCGATGGTTGGACTGGATCAGGATTTGATGCAAAAAAACCTGAGCTGTAAAAATATTGGAGAGGCTCAAAAGAATATGTTTTCCTTTACGGCCATTTTTGTGGTGATCAATTTATTCTTTCTAAGTGTAGGTGCATTATTGTACTTGTATGCCGGCAAAAACGGAATCGAAGTGCCTTTGGATGCGATAACCGGTAAACCGCGTACGGATTTATTATTCCCGGAAATTGCGTTCCATCATTTAACACTCATTCCTTCGATTGTATTCCTGTTAGGACTAACGGCCGCTACTTTTGCGACAACCGATTCGGCATTAACGGCACTAACCACTTCTTTTTGTGTTGATTTCTTAGGAATGGACAAAGCCGAAAATGCCAACAAACCGAATATTGTAAGAACCCGTCATCTAGTTCATATTTCCTTTTCCTTGTTGATGTTTCTGGTGATCATCATTTTTAACGAGATCAACGATGCTTCAGTGGTGAGTATGATCTTTAAGATTGCATCGTATACCTATGGCCCGTTATTGGGATTATATGCTTTCGGATTATTTGTAAAAAGCCGTGGTGTACGCGACAAATTAGTTCCTTTTATCTGCGTATTAGCACCGGCACTGACCTTCTATTTAAGTCAGCATTCGAAAGTATTTTTTGGCGATTATGTGTTTGATAACGAGTTGATCATTATCAACGGACTCATTACATTTTTACTGTTACTGGCGATTAGTCAGAAAAGAAAAATCGCTTAAAACTGGTTGGTCGTTAACAACACCAAAGTACAGGCTACTTCATAACCGATGCCGTTTGCTTCAAGCAGACGGTACAACTCAGGATTTTCCGTTCCGGGATTAAAGATCACGCGTTGTGGTTTCAGGCTAATGATATAGTCATAATACTCCTGTTGGCGTACCGGATTCAGGTATAAAGTAACCGTATGCACGCCGGTAAACGGTATTTTTTCCGTTTCGATAGTCACGCCTTCCACCACTTCTTTTTTAAGCCCGACTGCCACGACTTCGTGTTGGTGCTTTAAAAGACTTTTCAATGCCATATTCGCATAACGCTCCGGATTTGACGAAGCTCCGATAACCAATGTCTTCATATTCGTATATTTAAGTATAAAATTACGTATTTATCGCTTATTTTCTTACATTTCAAATCAATTATAACATTGTTTTATCATAACTTTGAAATAACACTCCCCTAAAGCCGAAAGGAATATTAACGTTTTATTTTGCAAAAAAAACTATGGAACTATTTATTTACATTTTCGCAGCCCTTTTTTCCGTTTTGAACCCTTTGGGCGTTATCCCGATTTTCGTTGGACTGACGCATCACGAAAGCAGCGCTGAACGATCGAGAATTTCATTATGGACCGCTGTCAACGTTTTTATTATTCTGGTCATTTCGTTTTTTATCGGCGAATATGTATTGAAGTTTTTCGGTATCAGTATCGATGCGCTACGTATTGCCGGAGGATTGGTGATCGTAAATTCGGGATTTGCATTGCTTTCCGGAAAATTCAACAAAACAAGAGGTGTTAATAAAAAAGTGGCGCACGATGCTCAGAAGCGTAGTGATATTGCGTTAACACCATTGGCAATCCCGATGTTGGCCGGACCGGGTTCCATTTCCTTATTAATTGCGTTTTATCAGGATTTTACCGAGGTAACCGAAAAAGCGATTGTCTGCTCGGCTATTTTAGCGGTAGCGCTTACCATCTTTATCATTTTAAAAAGTGCGCATTACCTTTCCCGTATTCTTGGAGCTTCGGGAATTGTAGCGATTTCGAGAATTATCGGTTTTATCGTCATCGCCATCGGAATACAATATATCAGCAGTGCGGTGGTGAACATCTTAAAAACCGTATCGCCCTAAAAAGAAGAAAGAGATTTCAATACTGAAATCTCTTTCTAAAACAAAAACAAACATTTAAACTAACTACTCAATTGGAAAGTATTACTTTAAGATTACTTTTTTAGTAATCGTACTACTTCCCGACTCAAGATTCAGTATATAGATACCGGTTCCTAAAGCAGATAAATCCAATTCTCTGCTATAGAATCCCTGAGCAGTTTCGATAGCGGTTTCGAAAACTTTCGCACCTGTCATCGAATAGATACTCACTTTACTGTTGGCATCCATATTTTCTTTAATATCGTAGATCAAATTGATTTTTTTATCTAAAGACGGATTCGGGTAAATTCCGAAAGCGATCTTATCTTCAAATGATACCGTTCCCAAAGCACTGGTTACATCCTGGTAGTTGAATTTGATCACTCCAGTTGAACTTCCTGCAAATGTTGTGAATACCATACGGTAAACAGTACCATTAGCTTGTTTTACGTAATATGCTTTCGATCCATCGATAGTATAAGTCGATCCGGTAAATGTTTTCCAGTCGTATCCGATAGTATTGATAGCCGAAGCGAAAGTAAGATTAGATGTATTCATTACACCTCCTGGCTCTGTATTTTTAGCCACTTTAACATCCGGGTGGTGTAAAGCACCCGTTACCTGATATTTCGTTGTACTTCCTCCCATTGGGTAATCGGTTGTGAACTTTGTAAAGATCAAATCCCAATCTGCAGTAGCCGGCTCAGCTATAATCGCTGCGTCCGTTTCCAAAGAGAAATAATTAAAGATATTGTTCGGGTTCGTTGCATTCGCTACCACTTTTGTCTGATCGGCGCTCCAAGTACTTGTTCCTGCATTCCAGGTTGCATACGTAAAGGTATAACCAGAGAAGAAATCATCTATTTTGAATTTTTTATAGGTCCCATTTGGATATTTCAATACAAAAATGATCGATCCGGTTACGTGGTGGTTTGCCATGTTATATTCGCCCCAACCATAAGTAGCCGTACCATAATCGAAAGCTCCTTTTGTCCACTCGATATCACTGTTGTACAGACGTGTCCAGTTTGCCACCTGACTTACATCGATAGAAGCCCAGTTGCTTACCGTATTGGAAGCCTGGTAAACTTCAATACCTTTTGCATCGTTAATACGGGTTGCAAAAGCCATTGCACTTTTTCTGTAGAAAGCAACATCCCAAGAACTGTGTGGGTAAGCATTAGTCACTCCCGGAGTAGCGAATTTAAAATACACCTGATTTGCGTAACTTGGTCCCATGGTTACCGTTCCTTCCTGAACGGTCTGAGCGCCCGCAAATGAACCAACCAGCATTGCTGCTAAAAGTAGTATTTGTTTTTTCATAGTAGTACTAGATTTAATTATATTTATTGTATCAGTTTATATTCAAATTTTGGATATCCACGTACGCCACCTTCATTTAAGAATTCCAGCATTCGCACTTTATAGTAATTTCCATCGGTATCTTTAATCACATAAAAGCGATCGGTATAAGCACTACCGGTGAACACATCGCGCCATTCGGCACCAATCACACGCTGATCGTCCATAAAATTACTTTCCACTACATTCGCCATGGTGAAATTGCCAAAATTCACAGCCGAAGTCACCGCTACTCTATAGCCTCTCACACCTGCTTTCAGGTTGTTCAATACGAAATCGGAATAACCATAAGAACCAGAATTTACAATTTCGTTGGTAAATACGGTAAAACACAGATCCCATAAATTCTTTTGCGGTTCCACATTCACGACATTTTGTGTCGCCAGACTAAAGAACGTAAAGTTGTAATCCGGTTTTTTAGGGATCGAAACCTGTTGGTGTGTCGTACTGTTCAAATCGGCATATTGTAACATATAGTTGTCACCGTCGCGTAAGATTCTTATTTTTTTCCATCCACGAGCATCACCTGCAATAGCTACAGTTCCCGCCGGTGGCGTTGTATTACCGATGGTATATCCCATATTTACCAGATATACATTGTTCTCAGCGTCGTTTGCAGAAATTTCAGCGATGGCTGTTTGATTAATCATGCCATTTGGCGCATCGATATAATTGGTATTGGTCGGATCGAAGGTTCCAACGGCAACTTGCGCCTGAAAAGCACTAACACTTGCCGGTGTAACGGCATCGATATTGGTAGCATCCAGTTTTTTAACCGCCATATATAGCGAACCGTTGATTGTTACGCGGAATTGGTTTCCGGAATAGAATCCCAAATCCCAAACATCTCTACGGGAACTGGTCATTGTTTCTTTACTTAAATCGACAAAAATCTGATTCCCCTGATTAGGTCCTCCAATTTCCGGTAGTAATGTCGCTCCCAAAGATCTTTGGAACGATACCAATGACGTTGTATATCCCTGAATCGATGTTTCACCGGTATAATTGATTGCAACCACTTCCATCAAAATGGATTTTTCGTCGTTATCAAACGGGTAAATCAGGTTTTTAAATGTAAACGTCAATTCGCTTTGCCCTTTTGCAAACGGAAGTTCCAAAATACCGCCCTGTGCTTCCGGAAGCGTACTAAAGTCTACTCCATAACTGGCATGGGTTCCCGATAATTTAATACTGATTTTCCCATCGGTTTTTGCCGGTTCCGAAAAAATCAGTTTCATTTCCCTTTGATCCGGAATGGTCGAAAAATCGATCGATTGTCTTTCGAAAGCAATCACAAAAGGATTCTGTTCAACAGTATAATCTTTTTCGCACGATACTGTTACGAACAGGATCAAGGCTAATGCTATTTGTAGTATTTTAGATTTCATGTTGATTACATATTTAACTTATACAATAATTTTACGAAGTAGGATCTTCCATATCCCATCAGGATATTTGTTCCGGCTGCCGAATGCGCTCCGGCTTCTGTAGCCGTGGTATTAATCGTCGTGATATCCAAAAGGTTTCTCGCTCCGATAGTCGCTTCCAGTTTTTTATCCAAAAAGGTTTTCTTGATCGTCGCATCCAACCAAGTAAATGGATTTTGTTTTCCTCTTTCCAATGCGCCGTTTCTTTCTACAAACTGATATTGCGGTCCGTTATATTTTACGTAGGCCGAGAAAACAGTTCCCCATTTTGGTAAGCTATACGACGTATTCGCATTTAATTGGAACGCATACAGATAATCGTCGTTTGACAATACACCACTGTCTAACACTTTTGAAATTCCGGAGAAGGTAACCCCGAAATTACCGGTAAAGTTTTTGTATTGTGCGGTATTCGTTAGCGACAATCCCCAGGTTTTATACACATCAATATTGTTATATTGGTATACTAAAGGCGATTGTTGGATAATGATCATTTCGATTCTGTCTTTTACATCCATAAACCAACCCGAAAGTTTGTTTTGCATCGAGAACGCCTCGTTGATTTTGGTATCTTTTTTCAGGTGTAGGAAAATTGATTTCCCTTGTTCCGGATTTAAGTTTGGATTCCCTTGAATGTTATGGTTTACATCGACCATATAGGTATACAACTCATCGAAGTTTGGTAGTCGTGGTGCCGTACCTACAATGGCGCGTAATTCGTATCCGCTGTCGAAAGCATATTTCGCACTCAATGAAAGCGCCGCCTGTGTATCGAATTTGGATGACAACAACATACGTACACCCGGACGAATCGAGAAGCGTTTGTTAAAATTGATTTCGGAAGAGGTGTATACATCGTACGAGTTTAATTCTCTTTCGATATTTTCACCGTTAAACAATCCGGCTAAGCTGGTAATATACCCGTTAACACTGTTTACTTCGTATCCCGCCTGAAGATTAAACGTTTCATTTTTCAGGAAGTTGGAGAAAAACCCTTTGGAATAGTATACTTTTCGGGATTCGTATTCTAATTTCTCCGTTCCGAAATGCTCCTGCTGACGGATTCTGTAGTTGTATTTTTCAAGATCACGGGTTTGCTCCTGATAGGAAAACGACACATCGTAATTCATTCCGTTGTCACCAAATTTTCCGGAAGCGTTTAAATGATGGTAATATCGCGTAGAACTGTAAATTTCATCTTTTGCTATCGGGTTATCCGTTGCGGTAACCGGATCAAAATTTTGTTGAACATCGGCACTAAAACGATCGGTTGTTTCTTGAAAGAACTCAAATTTATAGAACAAACGGTAGTTTTTTGTGGTATACGCTAATAATGATTTGGCGTTTAACTGTACTTTTGGCAACCATTCGTAACCTCTAAGTCCGTCGTTATTTACATAATTCTCACCCATTTTATCGTTCCAGAATCCTTTAAAGTCGTTACGGGTAAACATTGCGTTAGCGTAAAACTTCTCATTAAAGTTATGTCCGATTTTGATTGACTGGATATGACGTCCTTTGTCGGCAAAATTATATTCTTTTCCAACCGTCTCTTCCTGAATATAAGGTGTCACTTCCCATTTATACTGAGACGATTTTTTAGTGATGATGTTGATAATTCCGGAAACGGCATTTGCACCGTAATCAACTCCCATGGAACCTTCCACGATTTCGATTTGCTGAATATCGTCAAGGTTAATTTGCGTCAGGTCGGTATTATTACCCAAACCTTCGTCGTTTACAACCGGAATATTATCCACTAATATTTTAAAATACTGCGCATCCAATCCAAATAACTGCACACCCGATTTTCCGGTAGAAGCATTTGGTATGATATTAATGTTTAAGGTCTGATTTAGGATGTCGGCCAGGTTGTTTCCGGCTTGTCTGTCGATATCGGCTCTGGTGATTACTTTTACTTCGAAAACCGATTTTTTAACCGATTGTGGATTGTATTGTCCGGTTACGACTACTTCATCCAATTTGTTAACTTTAGGGACGATGCTGTCATTTTCTTGTGCAAAACCGGAAAAAGCTCCCAGTAGAAATAACCCGCTGCAAATTTTTATTTTGAAACCCATGCGTTTTTTTTTGTGCGTTTTTTTGACTTTAAGAATTGTTGATCAACCAAATAGAAAATATGACACAACATTTATTGTCTTAATTTAGACTTATTCTTAATAATTTTCTGCAAATGTAAGTGATAATTTTTATTCGTTCTAAATAAATTTAATATTTTTGCACAGGAAATTTTTTAATTAATACATCATAATGAAAAATCTAAAACAAAAAGTAACTGTTGCTTTATTGTTTGCAGCCTTTTTAGGTCATGCACAAGGCAATAAGAAAAAACAAGACATCGACGCGATCAAATCTATGTGCGGATGTTATGAAGTAGAGTTTAATTTCGCAGAGACTTTTAAAACTACAAAAGACGAGAACTACAAACCATCCCCTACAAAATATGACAAAGGATTAGAGTGGGTAGAATTGGTTGAAGACAAACCAAACAAAATCGTAATGCAGCATTTACTAATTGTAGGAGACACTATGATTGTAAAACACTGGAGACAGGATTGGGAATTTGAAAACACCCGTTTATACGATTTCTTTAAAGACACGTCATGGAAATACAAAACGCTTTCTAAAGCCGATGTAAAAGGACAATGGACACAACGTGTATTCCAGGTAGACGATAGTCCGCGTTATGAAGGAACAGCAACATGGGTTCACGTTGACGGAACTTCATACTGGAGAAACTACACCGATGCGCCACTTCCACGAAGAGAGCACACAATCCGTAACGATTACAATGTTTTAAACAGAAGAAACGAGCATGAAATCACGAAATTCGGATGGATCCACAACCAGGATAACAAAAAAATCAAACGTGACGATGCTGGTAAAGATGTAGTATTAGCACAGGAAAAAGGAATCGACATCTACACAAAAGTAGCCGATTCTAAATGTGTTGCCGCTCACAAATACTGGAAAGAAAACAAAGCCATGTGGAAAAACGTTCGCGACAAATGGCAAACAATCTTCGACAGAAATAAAGATTTAAACTTAGAAGAAAAAGTAAACCGTAAATCGTTATTCGGTTATTTATTCGACTTAAAAGGAGATACTCCAAAAGCGGAGACAGACAAAATCATCGATAGCTTTGTAAAAAACTAATACTTCTTACAACATAAAAAGCCGCTATATAGCGGCTTTTTTTATATCTAAACAGTTACTTATTCTGCTTCCGGCAAAAATACTTCCGCCATCATACAACGGGCACTTCCACCACCACAGGCTTCAATCGTATCCAGACTGGAGCTTAAAATTTCACAGTGTTTTTCGATTTTCGCGATCTGATCTTTTGTCAGACTCTGATGCGCCGAAGCACTCATCACCAAATAACGCTTATCATCAGTACCACGAACCTGTAACATATTTCCGGCAAAATTATTCACCTGATCTTCCGTGATTAATATAATTTCCTTTCCGTCCGATTTCAGGCAATCCAATACCATTTTACGCTCTTTGGTATCATCGATACAATCGGCACAGATCACCGCAAATGTTTCCCCCAAACACATCATCACGTTCGTATGATAGATATGCTTGCGCTCTCCGTTTACCGTTTGATACGCTTCAAAAATCACCGGGTTCAATTCGAAATCTTCACAAAACTCAATCATCAGTTCCTCATCTGCTCGTGGCGACAAAGCGCAATAGGCTTTTCCGTTTTCACGATCCAACAGTAAACTTCCGGTTCCTTCCAAAAAGATATTATCTTCTTCTGCCGATGTATAATCCACAAGATTTTCGATTTGAAAACCTTTTTCTTCTAAAATATCCAATATATCCTCACGACGCTCTAAACGACGGTTTTCGGCAAACATTGGATACAAAGCCACATCTCCGTTTTCGTGGAACGAAATCCAGTTGTTCGGAAAAATACTATCCGGCGTGTCCGGAGTAACGGTATCATCCACAACGATAACGTTTACACCAACGTTTTTTAGTTTTTCAACAAAAGCATCAAACTCTTCCTGTGCTTTGGCATTTACGGTAGCCGGCAACAGGTTGTCCAATACTTTTTGGTAATAATTATTTACAGCCGTTTGTTCGTTCATACGGAACGCCACCGGGCGGATCATCAAAATGGTATTTGTTGTTTGTTTCATAACACTATTTTCTTAAAATTATTAATCCCGGATCAACGGTAAGGTAGAACATCGTAAAAGCCCTTCCTGTTTGGCGATTTCGGCATATGGAATTTCCTCTACCGTTATCCCCTTACTGCGCAACCAGTTGTTTAGTCGTGTAAAATTGCGTTCCGACACGACTACGTCCGGTGCAATCGAAAACACATTGGAATTCATCTGATACATCTCCTCTCTTTCGATATGGAACAGGTTTTCCATTCCAAAAAGATTAACCAGATACATATAATCGGCTTCTTCGCGGAATCCACTTTTGTAGATAATTCCCTTATCGGTTCCTACCGGTTGAAAACAACAATCCAGGTGTAAGGCATTATCTCTCGGCTCGATCTTCGATTTTACCAAATCAAATTCTTTTACAATTTTGTTTGGAAACAGATTTTTGATGTAGGCTACACCTTCCATATTGGTACGTGCCGTGATATAGTCTTTATAATCGCTTCCTTTATAGGTTCCGATAAAAATATGATCATTCCACACCATTACATCGCCACCTTCAATATGCACTTCTTCGGGTGGGCGAACCACTTTTGCCGGGTTCATCTGGTCGATTACATACTGGATAGCATCCAATTCTCTTTCGCGATCCGGTAATATATTGGCTTTAACAAAAGTATCATCAATGACAAAACCGATATCACGGGAAAAGATTTGGTTATAGCTTTCGATAATTTCCGGGCGGTATACTTTAACATCGTATTTTTCGAAAACGGCATTAAAGGCATCCATTTCTTTGATCATATCGGGTTCCACGGGATAGGTTCCCGCTTTAATATGTTCTAATGATTTCGGATCATAGGCCTCATCGATCGTGGGCGTTGGTCCATTATTTACTGCAGTTCCTAAAACGACGGCTCTAAGCCGCGACGTTTCATTTTTTACATTTAGACTTAACATAGCTTTTGGCTTTTGGCAAATATAAACAAAGGGCTTTGATTAATAAAAAAGTCCCGATCAAATATCCGACTGATTGCGAATTATTCTTCCGAATTATAATAACTTAAAAATAAAGCGATTATAAGTTAACAAAAAATAATTTTTTAATACATTTACTTAAAAAACTACAAAACATGGGATTATCAAGCTTTTTTAGTTCGCTTTTCGGGAAGGCCAAACAGACTACCGAAAATGTTGGCGACGCCTTACATAGTACGTCTGAAGCGGCATCAGACAAAATCGAGTCTTTTTCCAAAGAGGTAGCCGAGACGGTTACTGATATCGGCGATACTGTTTCTAACAAACTGGAAGAAATGGGTGTATCGGAAACGGTAACCAACTTTGCCGACAAGGCCAAAGACACCATAACCGATGCCGGCGAATGGTTTGAAGAAAAAGCCGCCGATGCAAAAGAGTCGGTTTCCGATTGGATTAATAAGACAGAAGAGAAAGCAGACGATGTATCTGACGATTCGGAAACGGAAAAAACTACAGAATAAAAAAAATCCCGAAGCTACTTCGGGATTTTTTTTTATGATAACAACTATTATCTTTCGTTCATCGGTTTAAAAGAACGCAATGCATAACCGGTATACACCTGACGTGGACGTCCGATTGGTTCTTTGTTAACACGCATTTCTTTCCATTGTGCAATCCATCCCGGAAGACGTCCGATTGCGAACAATACGGTAAACATATCGGTCGGGATTCCTAAAGCACGGTAAATAATTCCGGAATAGAAATCTACGTTTGGATATAAGTTTCTCGATTTGAAATACTCATCTTGTAAAGCAGACTCTTCTAATTGTTTCGCGATGTTCAAGATTGGATCGTTAACTCCTAAAGTAGCCAATACTTCATCAGCTGCTTTTTTGATGATTTTCGCACGTGGGTCGAAGTTTTTATAAACACGGTGTCCGAATCCCATTAAACGGAAAGGATCGTTTTTATCTTTCGCTTTCGCTAAATATTTCTCCGCATCACCTCCATCTTTCTGGATTTCTTCCAACATTTCCAATACCGCCTGATTTGCACCTCCGTGTAGTGGTCCCCATAAAGCAGAAACACCGGCAGAGATTGAAGCAAATAAACCAGCATGAGACGAACCTACCATACGTACTGTTGATGTAGAACAGTTTTGTTCGTGATCGGCATGAAGGATGAATAATTTATCCAGCGCATCTACGATAACCGGATTGACGTTATACGGTCCAGTTGGTAATTCGAACATCAAACGAAGGAAGTTTTCCACATATCCTTTCGTATTGTCGTAGTAGTTTAACGGGAAACCAGAAGTTTTACGGAAAGTCCAGGTAGCCAATACCAGGAATTTACCCATTGTTTTACAAACAGCGGTGTACATTTCCTCTTCGTTTTCAACATTGACAACTTTCGGATTAAACGCTGTAAGTGCACTTGTTAGTGAAGACAGAACGCCCATTGGGTGTGCCGTTTTTGGAAAACCATCGATGATGTTTTTCATTTCTTCATTAACCAACGTGTATTTACGAATATCGTTTTCGAATTTTTCTAATTGGGCTGCTGTTGGCAATTCGCCAAAAATAACCAGATACGAAACTTCTAAAAAGTTTGCTTTTTCCGCCAGGTCTTCAATGGCATATCCTCTGTAACGAAGAATACCTTGCTCCCCGTCAAGGAAAGTGATATCACTTTTACAAGATCCTGAATTTTTATACCCCGGGTCAAGCGTAATCGCGCCAGTTGCAGCACGTAATTTTTCTATATCGATAGCAACTTCGTTCTCGCTTCCTACTATTACCGGGAATTCATATTTGTTGCCATCAATTTCTAATATTGCAGTTTTTGACATGTTTGTATTAGGAATTAAATGTAAAATATTTTTGTTATCTGCGAATTTAAGCAATTCCAATCGAAATGGAAAGAAAATCAAGCAAGGAAATCGTTAATTATTCCGTAAAAATTAAGCGTAAAAATTACATTTTTCACATTTTTTACCGCACAAAAAAACACCCTGTAAAGTCGTGTTTTCTCAAGTTAAATTACGTTACTAAAAAATACCGGGATGTTACATAAAACACGCTTTTTTATCGCTATTTTTCATAATGAGACACCTGACAGGTTTTGGAAACCTGTCAGGTGTAATGCAACAAAAAAGGCCATCCTTATCGGACAGCCTTTTCCTATACTTAAAAGCGTTGTTATTTCACTTTAAATGCTCTTTCCTGTGGAAAATAAGCAACTTCAGCTAATTCTTCTTCAATTCGAAGCAATTGATTGTATTTTGCCATACGGTCGGAACGGGAAGCCGATCCTGTCTTAATTTGTCCACAGTTTAATGCTACGGCCAGGTCGGCGATAGTATTGTCTTCCGTTTCTCCGGAGCGGTGCGACATTACAGACGTATATCCGGCATTATGCGCCATGTTTACCGCTGCTATGGTTTCGGTTAACGTTCCGATCTGGTTTACCTTGATCAGGATGGAATTAGCGATATTTTCGTTAATTCCTCTTGACAAACGCTGTACGTTGGTCACAAATAAATCATCACCTACCAACTGTACTTTATCACCGATTTTTTCGGTTAATAATTTCCATCCGTTCCAATCGTCTTCATACATTCCGTCTTCAATCGAAATAATCGGATATTTTGCAGCCAAATCGGCTAAATATTGTGCTTGCTCTTCGGACGTTCTTACTTTTCCGGTAGCGCCTTCAAATTTGGTATAATCGTATTTACCATCGATATAGAATTCGGATGCCGCACAATCCAAAGCGATCATTACGTCATCTCCGAAAGTATATCCGGCATTTTCTACTGCCAATTTAATCGAATCCAAGGCATCTTCGGTACCACCAGCCAGATTTGGAGCAAAACCTCCTTCATCACCAACAGCAGTACTTAGATTTCTATCGTGCAATACTTTTTTCAGGTTATGGAAAATTTCCGTTCCCATTTGCATCGCATGCGTAAAGTTTTGCGCTTTTACCGGCATGATCATAAACTCCTGAAATGCGATAGGCGCATCGGAATGTGATCCTCCGTTGATAATGTTCATCATCGGTACCGGAAGTGTGTTTGCCGAAACACCACCTACGTAACGATATAATGGCATTCCCAGTTCGTTTGCTGCCGCTTTTGCCACAGCCAAAGAAACTCCAAGAATAGCGTTTGCGCCTAAATTGGATTTATTTGGCGTTCCATCCAATTCGATCATTACTTTATCGATGGCATTTTGTTCGAAAACCGACATTCCAACGATTTCGGATGCGATTGTTATATTTACATTTTCCACCGCTTTTAAAACACCTTTCCCCATATATGCTTTTCCACCGTCTCTTAATTCGACAGCTTCGTGCTCTCCGGTTGAAGCTCCCGATGGAACAGCAGCTCTTCCCATGATACCGTTTTCGGTAAACACATCTACTTCTACTGTTGGATTACCTCTGGAGTCTAATATTTGTCTTGCGTGAACTTTAATAATCATGCTCATAATTGATACTTTTTGATTGCCTTTAAAAAAGGCCGGATTAATTTTTAGCTAATTTAATGTTTTCGACGAATTGGTCAAATAAATAACGGGCATCGTGCGGTCCGGGACTCGCTTCCGGGTGATATTGTACGGAGAAACAACTTTTGTTTTTCATTCGCATACCGGCTACGGTACCGTCGTTCAAATGCACATGGGTAATTTCAAAATCAGGGTGTTTTTCCAATTCTTCACGCACTACGGCAAAACCGTGGTTCTGCGACGTGATTTCACCTCTGTTTGTGATTACATTCATCACCGGGTGGTTGATTCCACGGTGACCGTTAAACATTTTATAGGTCGAAATTCCATTCGCTAAAGCAATAATCTGATGTCCAAGGCAGATTCCGAAAACCGGAACATCGGTAGCCAGGATCTGGCGTGCCACTTCCTGTACACCTTTTAACGGATCCGGATCACCAGGTCCGTTGGATAGGAAATATCCATCCGGATTAAATGCTTTTAAATCTTCAAAGGAAGTATTGTATGGGAATACTTTGATATAGCAGTCTCTTTCGGCCAGGCATCTCAAAATATTGGTTTTGATACCTAAATCAAGTGCTGCGATACGATAAGTTGCCTTTTCATCACCAAAAAAGTAAGGCTCTTTTGTCGACACAGTGGAAGCCAATTCCAAACCTTTCATATCCGGAACAGCGGCCAATTGTTTTTTCAATTCTTCCAACGGTGTTCCATCGGTACAAATTACGGCATTCATAGCGCCATTATCGCGGATATAACTCACCAAAGCACGCGTATCGACATCGGAGATTGCAACAAGGTTTACTTTTTCGAAGTATTCGAATAAACCTTCGGAAGCATCGGGTCTGGAATAATTAAAGCTAAAGTTTTTACAAACCAGTCCGGCAATTTTGATTCCGTCGGAATCCACTTCATCTTCATGAACACCGTAGTTTCCGATGTGCGCATTGGTTGCCACCATGATTTGTCCGAAATAAGACGGATCGGTAAAGATTTCCTGATATCCGGTCATTCCGGTGTTAAAACAAACCTCTCCAAAAGTGGTTCCTTCAATTCCTATGGATTTTCCATGGAAAACAGTTCCGTCACTTAGTAAAAGGATGGCTTGATTTCGATTTGAATATTTCATTGTGTGTTGTGTTGTAAAATTTTGCAAATTTAATCTAAATTCTTCTTTCTGGAAACTATTCGGACAAAACCGCTGTTCTTTTTTCATTTTGACATTTGGAATCCGAAAGAAAAAGGCAAAAAAAAAGGACAAACTTAAAAAGTTCATCCTTAATTTTTATTGAAGAATCAATTGTTTCATGATTATTCAGTAGCTTCTGTATTTTCAGTAGTTTCAGCAGCCGGAGCTTCAGTAGCAGGAGCAGCTTCCGTCTTTTTAGCTCTACCACGACGAGTAGTTGCTTTTTTAACTTCTTTCTTACCTCCGTTGTACAATTCGTTGAAATCTACAAGTTCGATCATTGCCATATCAGCGTTATCCCCAAGACGGTTACCCAATTTAATAATACGAGTATATCCTCCTGGACGGTCACCAACTTTAGCGGCTACTTCTCTAAATAATTCCGTTACAGCGTATTTGTTACGTAAGTAAGCGAAAACAACACGACGGTTGTGAGTAGTATCTTCTTTTGATTTTGTTACCAATGGCTCTACGAATTGCTTTAAAGCTTTCGCTTTAGCAACAGTAGTATTGATACGCTTGTGCTCAATAAGTGAGCAAGCCATATTAGCCAACATAGATTTTCTATGTCCAGCCTGTCTGCTTAAATGATTTATTTTTTTTCCGTGTCTCATTGCTATACAATTTAATCGCGCTTTTAGGGCGGACTAGATTATTCTTTATCTAATTTATATTTAGTCAGATCCATTCCGAAAGTAAGCCCTTTAACAGCAACTAATTCGTCAAGTTCTGTTAATGATTTCTTACCGAAGTTACGGAACTTCATCAGATCATTTTTATTAAATGATACTAAATCGCCTAGTGTATCAACTTCAGCCGCTTTTAAACAATTTAGTGCTCTAACAGAAAGATCCATATCGACAAGCTTAGTTTTAAGCAATTGTCTCATATGTAATGATTCTTCGTCGTACGATTCTGTCTGAGCAATTTCATCAGCCTCAAGTGTAATTCTTTCGTCAGAGAACAACATAAAGTGATGAATCAACGTTTTAGCTGCTTCTGTTAAGGCATCTTTAGGGTGAATAGAACCATCAGTAATGATCTCAAAAACTAATTTTTCATAGTCAGTTTTTTGCTCCACACGGAAGTTTTCTATTGAATATTTTACATTCTTTACTGGAGTGTAAATAGAATCTGTAAAAATAGTTCCTATAGGTGCATTTGGTTTTTTGTTTTCTTCAGCAGGAACATAACCACGACCTTTTTCGATAGATAATTCCATGTTAATGGTAATTTTGCTATCAAGGTTGCAGATAATCAAATCCGGGTTAAGCACTTGGAAGCCAGAGATAAATTTTTGAAAATCACCGGCCGTAAGTTGCTCTTTACCAGAAAATGAGATAGAAACAGATTCATTATCGATATCTTCGATCTGACGTTTGAAACGTACTTGTTTCAAGTTCAGGATGATTTCTGTAACATCTTCAACCACACCGGAGATAGTAGAGAATTCGTGATCCACGCCTTCAATACGAACCGAAGTGATTGCATATCCTTCCAAAGAAGAAAGCAAAACACGTCTTAATGCGTTACCAACAGTCAATCCATATCCCGGTTCTAAAGGTCTGAATTCAAATTTACCTTCAAAATCGGTTGAATCGATCATGATAACTTTATCGGGCTTTTGAAAATTAAATATTGCCATATTTATTTCGACTGATGTCTAATTATTATTTGTTGTACAACTCTACGATTAACTGTTCCTTAATGTTTTCTGGAACTTGGATTCTTGCCGGTACAGAAACGAAAGTACCTTCTTTAGTATCATTATTCCAAGTAATCCATTCGTAAACAGTGCTAGAATTAGATAACGAACGTTCGATAGCCTCAAGAGATTTTGATTTTTCACGAACAGCAACTTTGTCACCTGGTTTTAGGTGATAAGAAGGGATATTTACCACTTCACCGTTTACAGTGATGTGACGGTGTGAAACGATTTGACGCGCAGCACGACGAGAAGGAGCGATACCCATTCTGTATACAACGTTATCTAATCTTGCTTCACATAATTGGATTAACACTTCACCCGTTACTCCTCTAGAAGCAGCTGCTTTTTCGAATAAGTTACGGAACTGACGCTCTAAAATTCCATACGTGTACTTCGCTTTTTGTTTCTCCATCAACTGGATAGCGTACTCGGATTTTTTACCTCTTTTTTTCGCTAAACCGTGTTGCCCTGGAGGGTAATTTCTTTTTTCGAAAGATTTATCATCTCCGAAGATCGCTTCACCAAATTTACGAGCGATTTTAGTTTGTGGACCAGTATATCTTGCCATTGCTAAAAATTAAAAAAGGTAGGGATTATGAATTCAGGTCTTTCCTCCGATAATCTTGTTCCTACCTTAGGTTATACTATAAAAAATTAAACTCTTCTTCTTTTTGGAGGGCGACATCCGTTGTGTGGCATTGGAGTTACGTCGATGATTTCGGTAACTTCAATTCCTCCATTGTGAAGAGATCTGATAGCAGATTCTCTACCATTTCCAGGACCTTTAACGTAAACTTTTACTTTTTTAAGTCCTGCTTCTAAAGCAACTTTGCTACAATCTTCTGCTGCCATTTGAGCTGCATAAGGAGTATTCTTTTTAGAACCTCTGAAACCCATTTTACCCGCTGAAGACCAAGAAATAACTTCACCTTTCTTGTTAGTTAACGAGATGATGATGTTGTTAAAAGTTGCATTAATATGAGCCTCGCCTGTTGATTCAACGATAACTTTACGCTTTTTTGTATTTGCCTTAGCCATACTACTACTTATTATTTAGTTGCTTTTTTCTTGTTAGCAACAGTTTTTCTTTTACCTTTTCTTGTTCTAGAGTTGTTTTTAGTTCTCTGACCTCTTAATGGAAGTCCAGCTCTATGACGAATTCCTCTGTAACATCCGATATCCATTAAACGTTTGATGTTTAATGAAATTTCAGAACGTAATTCTCCCTCAATTTTGAAATAAGACACTGCTTCACGGATTGCTCCGATTTCGTCGTCATTCCAATCTTGAACTTTTTTATCTTCGCTTACGTTAGCTTTAGCTAAAATCTCTTTCGCTCTGCTGTCCCCAATTCCGAAGATATAGGTTAGCGCGATGATTCCTCTTTTATTTTTAGGTATATCTACCCCTGCAATTCTTGCCATAACTATCCTTGTCTTTGTTTAAATCTAGGATTCTTTTTATTAATAACGTATAATCTTCCTTTTCTACGCACAATAATGCACTCGGCACTTCTTTTTTTAACTGATGCTCTTACTTTCATTTTAATAGCCTTTAGTATCTATAAGTAATTCTTGCTTTAGACAAATCGTAAGGGCTCATCTCTAACTTCACTTTATCACCAGGTAATAATTTGATATAATGCATACGCATTTTACCAGAGATATGAGCAATTACAATGTGTCCGTTTTCTAATTCTACGCGGAACATAGCATTTGATAATGCTTCAATGATTGATCCGTCTTGTTCTATTGCTGATTGTTTTGCCATAAAAATTAAGCTACTGCTTTTCTATTTTTACCACTTTTCATCAAACCGTCGTAATGCTTATTCAATAAATAAGAATTTATTTGTTGAATAGTATCAATTGCAACTCCCACCATAATTAGCAACGATGTTCCGCCATAAAACATAGCCCACCCCTGTTGAACGCCAAGTAAACTTACCGCGATAGCTGGGAACACAGCGATCAATGCTAAGAATAACGAACCAGGGAAAGTGATCAACGACATGATTTTATCCAGGTAGTCACCAGTCTCAACACCAGGACGAATTCCCGGGATAAAACCTCCACTACGCTTTAAGTCGTCAGCCATTTTATTTGTAGGTACTGTAATTGCGGTGTAAAAGTAAGTAAAAATAATGATTAATAAAGCAAAAACTAAATTATACTGCCATCCGAAGATATTCTGGAAGCTAGTTGTAATAGTTTGTGCTGTATCAGATGTCGATAAACCAGCAACAGCAGCAGGGATAAACATGATTGCCTGAGCGAAGATAATCGGCATCACCCCAGAAGCATTAAGCTTAAGCGGGATCCATTGTCTGTTACCACCCATCATATCCTGTTCGAAATCTCCGGCGGTTGTACGACGTGCATACTGAACCGGGATTTTTCTAACTGCCATGGTTAATAGAATACAAGCAATAATGATTAACAACCAAATGATTACTTCTAAAACGATAAGCATAGGTCCTCCGTTGTTTTCTGTTACACGGGAAGAGAACTCCTGAATGAAAGCCTGCGGCAAACGGGCAAGAATTCCTACCATGATCAACAACGAAATACCATTTCCGATACCTTTATCAGTAATTTTTTCACCTAACCACATTGCAAAAATCGTACCTGTAACTAGAATGATTACAGATGAGAATAAGAATGAGAATGAACTAAATCCTAATAAAAAGGCATCTGCAGGCAATTGTTTATACAAGTTATAAATATAACCTGGACCTTGCAATAGGGTAATACCAATAGTTAACCATCTAGTGATTTGGTTGATTTTACGTCTTCCGCTTTCACCGTCTTTTTGTAGTTTCTGTAAATAAGGAATCGCAATTCCCATTAACTGAACTACAATCGACGCTGAAATATACGGCATGATACCCAATGCAAATACAGATGCCTGCGAGAACGCACCACCTGTAAATACATTGATTAACCAACCAATACCTTGATCTGTTTGACTAGATAAACTTTGCAATTTAGTAGCATCAATACCTGGAAGGGTCACCTGAGCACCTAAACGGTAAACTAATAATAACCCAAGAGTAATTAAAATTTTATTTTTTAATTCCTCAATTTTCCAAACATTTACTAATGATTCTATAAATTTCTTCATCTGTCTATAAAGATTATAAAGTTACGGCTTCTCCTCCTGCAGCTTCGATAGCCGCTTTTGCAGTAGCAGTAAATTTGTGAGCAGTTACTTTTAGTTTTGCTTTAAGCTCTCCTCTTCCTAAAATCTTTACTAAGCTATTTTTTGTTGCTAAACGATTGTCTACTAAAACAGCGAAATCAACTGTATCGGTTACCACTCCGTTATCAACTAATAACTGAAGTGTATCCAAATTGATACCTTGATATTCTACTCTGTTTATGTTTTTGAAACCAAACTTAGGTACACGTCTTTGTAAAGGCATTTGCCCTCCTTCGAAACCAATTTTCTTAGAATAACCAGAACGAGACTTAGCTCCTTTGTGTCCACGTGCAGCGGTACCACCTTTACCAGAACCTTCTCCTCTACCTAATCTTTTATTTTGGTTGTGTACTGAACCTTCAGCTGGCTGTAAGTTACTTAAATTCATAACTGTTATTGTTATTAGTTAGTTTCTTCAACAGAAACTAAGTGTTTAACTTTATTTACCATTCCAAGGATAGCAGGATTTGCATCGTGTGCAACAACTTGTCCTAGTCTTCTAAGACCTAAAGCTTCAAGAGTTCTCTTTTGAATAAGAGGACAATTGATTTGACTTTTAACTTGTTTTACTAATATTTTCGCCATAATTTCCTTGAATTAACCTTTGAATACTTTTTCTAAAGATACACCTCTTTGTTTTGCAACAGTGTGTGCACTTCTCATTTGTAATAAAGCATCAAAAGTAGCTTTAACAACATTGTGTGGGTTTGATGAACCTTGTGATTTTGATAATACATCGTGGATCCCTAAAGACTCCACAACGGCTCTCACAGAACCACCGGCAATTACTCCGGTACCGTGAGAAGCAGGCATCAAAAATACACGTGCTCCACCAAATTTACCTTTTTGCTCGTGAGGGATAGTGTGTCCAACCAATGGGATACGTACTAAGTTCTTTTTAGCATCTTCTACTGCTTTTGCAATAGCTTCAGACACATCCTTAGACTTTCCAAGACCATGACCTACTACACCGCTTTCGTCTCCTACTACTACAATAGCAGAAAAACCGAAAGCTCTACCACCTTTTGTAACTTTAGTAACACGATTAACACTTACCAAACGGTCTTTTAATTCAAGACCACTTGGTTTTACTAGTTCTACGTTTTTATAATTATGATACATAATTCTTAGAATTTAAGTCCAGCTTCTCTAGCGCCGTCTGCCAATGATTTAACTCTTCCGTGATATAAATAACCACCTCTGTCAAAAGAAACAATCTCTACACCTGCATTTTTACCTCTTTCAGCAATTAACTTACCTACAGCAGCAGCAATTTCGATTTTTGTTCCCGTTGCACCAGCTTCTCTTGAAGAAGCGGCAGCTAGTGTCACACCATTTACGTCATCTATGATTTGCGCATAGATTTCTTTATTCGATCTAAAAACAGAAAGTCTTGGTTTCGCAGCAGTTCCGCTTACAATCTTTCTGATTCTGAACTTGATTCTTTGTCTTCTTTCAGATTTTGTTAATGACATAGTCTTAATTTTTAAGCTGATTTACCTGCTTTTCTTCTTAATACTTCACCTACAAACTTCACACCTTTTCCTTTGTAAGGTTCCGGCTTACGGAAAGAACGGATTTTAGCCGCTACTTGCCCTAAAAGTTGTTTATCATGTGAAGCTAACTTAATGATTGGGTTTTTACCTTTCTCAGAAACTGTTTCAACTTTTACTTCTGAAACAACTTCAAGAACGATGTTGTGCGAAAAACCTAAAGCGACATCCAATTTTTGACCTTGGTTAGAAGCTCTGTATCCTACTCCAACTAATTCTAATTCTTTAGTAAAACCTTCCGCTACACCAACAATCATGTTATTGATTAAAGCTCTGTATAAACCGTGTTTTGATCTTTGATCTTTAGCATCAGAAGATCTTTCTACGATTACTTGTCCTTCCTCAATTTTAACAGACACATCTGAAAACTCTTGAGAAAGTTCTCCTAATTTTCCTTTTACTGTAACTACAGCATCTTTAACCTCTACAGTTACTCCAGCTGGAATTGCAATTGGACTTTTTCCTATTCTTGACATTGCTTAGTCTTTTTATTAGTATACGTAACAAATAACTTCACCACCAACATTCAATTGTTTCGCTTGTTTCCCAGTCATAAGACCTTTAGATGTAGAAACGATAGCGATACCTAAACCATTCAAGATTCTAGGTAGTTTGGCAGCACCTGCGTACTTACGTAAACCTGGTTTACTAATTCTTTGGATATCTTTAATTACAGCCTCTTTAGTCTCTTTGTCGTACTTAAGAGCAATTTTGATAGTACCTTGAACAGTACTGTCTTCAAATTTGTAACTTAAAATATATCCTTGATCGAATAAAATTTTTGTGATTTCTTTTTTCATGTTAGAAGCCGGGATTTCCACAACTTTGTGGTTTGCTCTTACGGCATTTCTGATTCTTGTTAAGAAATCTGCGATAGGATCTGTATACATGTTTATTAATTTGCGATTATGGTTTTCGGTAAATTTTCATTTACCGAACCTTTAATCAATTTATAATTCTTTTATATTACCAGCTAGCTTTTCTAACCCCTGGGATCAATCCATTGTTAGCCATTTCACGGAAAGTTACACGTGAAATACCGAATTGACGCATATACCCTCTTGGTCTTCCTGTTAATTTACAACGGTTGTGTAGACGTACAGGAGAAGCATTTTTTGGTAATTTTTGTAGGCCTTCATAATCTCCAGCTTCTAATAAAGCCTTTCTTTTTTCAGCATACTTGTCTACCAAAGCTTGTCTTTTCACCTCGCGGGCTTTCATTGATTCTTTAGCCATAACTTAATTCTTTTTAAAAGGTAATCCTAATTGTGTTAACAATGACTTCGCTTCTTTGTCTGTCGACGCCGAAGTTACGAAAGTAATATCAAATCCGGCAATTTTGTTTACTTTATCAATATCAATTTCTGGGAAAATGATTTGTTCCAAAACACCTAAGTTGTAATTACCTCTACCATCGAATCCGGTTGCTTTGATACCGCCGAAATCTCTTACACGTGGTAATGCAGAAGTGATCAAACGATCAAGGAATTCATACATTCTTTCTCCACGTAAAGTTACTTTAGCACCAATTGGCATTCCTTTTCTTAATTTGAAAGAAGCAACGTCTTTTTTAGAAATGGTAGAAACTGCTTTCTGACCCGTAATTTTTGTTAGCTCCTCAACAGCATGATCTACTAATTTCTTATCTGATACAGCTGCTCCAACACCACGGCTTACAACGATTTTTTCAAGTTTAGGAACCATCATTACGTTTTTGTAACCGTATTCTTCTGTAAGAGCTGCGATAACGCGACTCTTATATTCTTCTTTTAGTCTAGGTATATAAGCCATCACTACAATACTTGATTAGATTTTTTAGAAATTCTCACTTTCTTATCTCCTTCAACTTTTACCCCAACTTTAGTCGCAGACTTAGTTTTAGGATCGATTAAAGCGATGTTAGAGATATGAATAGGAGCTTCTTTTTTAACGATACCACCTTGAGGGTTTTTAGCACTTGGTTTCGTATGTTTCGACACCATGTTAACACCTTCAATAATCGCTTTGTTTTTCTCGCGAAGTACACGTAAAACTTTACCTTCAGCACCTTTATGGTCACCGGCGATTACTTTTACGATATCTCCTGATTTTATTTTTAGCTTCATCATCTTTACAACGAATTAAAGCACTTCTGGTGCTAATGATACAATTTTCATGAATTGTTTTTCACGAAGTTCTCTGGCTACCGGACCAAAAACACGAGTACCTCTCATTTCACCAGCAGCATTTAACAATACGCAAGCGTTATCGTCAAATCTGATGTATGAACCATCGGCTCTTCGCACTTCTTTTTTGGTACGTACAACAACTGCAGTGGATACAGCACCTTTTTTCACGTTTCCGTTTGGTGTTGCGTCTTTGATAGACACTACAATTTTATCTCCAACAGAGGCATAACGACGTTTCGTTCCTCCTAAAACACGGATAGTTAAAACTTCTTTAGCTCCCGTGTTATCTGCTACTTTTAATCTAGATTCCTGTTGTACCATAATTATTTCGCTCTTTCAATGATTTCAACTAATCTCCAACATTTAGATTTACTTAACGGACGAGTCTCCATGATTCGAACAGTATCTCCAATGTTGCAATCGTTTGTTTCGTCGTGTGCAACGTATTTTTTCGTTTTTAACACGAACTTACCATATAATGGGTGTTTTACTTTTCTTGTTTCAGAAACAACAATAGATTTTTCCATTTTGTTACTAGTAACAACACCAATTCTTTCTTTTCTTAAATTTCTTTTTTCCATCTTTCAGCAGAATACAATTATTGTAACTCTCTTTTGCTTAACTCAGTCGCTACTCTAGCAATTGATCTTCTTACAACTCTTAATTGTAATGGATTTTCAATTGGAGAAATAGCGTGAGCTGTTTTTAGGTCGGCATATGTCTTCTTTAACTGACTAAGTTGTCCTTGTAACTCAGCTGCAGATAGATTTTTAATTTCTGATTGTTTCATAATAAAAATTGATTATGCTTCGAAATCTCTAGCAACGATAAACTTAGTTTTAACAGGAAGTTTTTGTGCAGCAAGACGTAAAGCCTCTTTTGCAACAGAAAGAGGAACTCCTCCAACTTCAAACATAATTCTTCCAGGTTTCACAACTGCAGCCCAATATTCAACTGCACCTTTACCTTTACCCATACGTACTTCAAGAGGTTTCTTGGTGATAGGTTTGTCTGGGAAAATTTTAATCCACAACTGACCTTCTCTTTTCATGTAACGCGTTGCAGCAATACGAGCTGCTTCGATTTGACGAGAAGTAATGAAAGTTGAATCTAAAGATTTAATACCAAACATTCCATTAGAAAGTTCATGTCCTCTTTGAGAAATGCCTTTCATTTTACCCTTCTGTACCTTACGGTATTTTGTTCTTTTAGGCTGTAACATTTTTCTTTAGTTTAAAAATTACTTTCTTTTGCGTTGGTTTGGTCTACCATTTCCTTTTGCAGGAGAAGATCCTGAAGGTTTAGACTGTTTTTTGTCCATACCTACTAACGGAGAAAGATCTCTCTTACCGTAAACTTCACCTTTCATGATCCACACTTTGATTCCCATTCTACCGTAAGTAGTATGTGCTTCAGCAAGTGAGTAATCGATGTCAGCTCTGAAAGTTGATAGAGGAATACGTCCTTCTTTGAACATTTCTGAACGTGCCATTTCAGCACCGTTCAAACGACCAGAGATCATAACTTTGATACCTTCAGCGTTCATACGCATAGCAGCAGCAATAGCCATTTTGATAGCACGTCTGTACGAAATACGACTTTCGATCTGACGCGCGATACTTGTACCTACTAAGTAAGCGTCAAGTTCTGGTCTTTTAATTTCAAAGATGTTGATTTGAACCTCTTTGTCTGTAATTTTCTTAAGTTCTTCTTTTAACTTGTCTACCTCTTGTCCACCTTTTCCGATAATGATACCAGGTCTAGCAGTAGTGATAGTAACGGTTACAAGTTTTAAAGTTCTCTCGATGATTACTTTTGATACACTAGCTTTTGATAAACGAGCATGTATATACTTTCTGATTTTGTGGTCTTCGGCAAGTTTATCACCGTAGTCATTTCCACCATACCAGTTAGAATCCCATCCTCTGATGATACCAAGGCGATTTCCGATTGGATTTGTCTTTTGTCCCATCTTTATTAATTGCTTTGTGTGTTATTAATATCTCCAATCACGATTGTAACGTGGTTAGAACGTTTTCTGATTCTGTGCGCGCGACCTTGTGGAGCTGGACGAAGTCTTTTCAACATCATACCACCATCAACACGGATCTCTTTTACAAATAAGCCAGCTTCTTCCATATTAGCGTCTGCGTTTTTAGCTTGCCAGTTAGCGATAGCTGATAACAACAGTTTCTCTAATTTACGAGAAGCTTCTTTTGAACTAAATCTTAATATATTAAGAGCTTTTTCTACCTTCTGACCTCTAACTAAATCTGCCACTAAGCGCATTTTTCTAGGTGAAGTAGGGCAGTTATTTAGCTTAGCAAATGCGATTTGCTTATTAGCTTCTTTAATCTGCTCGGCTCTTTCTCTTTTACGAACTCCCATAGCTTCTTATTATTTTTTACCTTTATTTTTAGCTCCAGCATGACCTCTAAAAGATCTTGTTGGCGAAAACTCTCCTAATTTATGACCTACCATGTTTTCTGTTACGTAAACAGGTACAAATTGACGACCGTTGTGAACTGCGATAGTTTGTCCAACAAAATCCGGAGTAATCATAGAAGCTCTAGACCAAGTCTTTACTACTCCTTTATTACCTTTTTCGATATTTTCCTGAACTTTTTTATCTAATTTATAGTGTACAAAAGGTCCTTTTTTTAATGAACGTGCCATGTCTTACTTATTATTTCTTTCTACGTTCTACGATATACTTATTACTCGGGTTAACTTTAGAACGAGTTCTATAACCTTTAGCAGGTAAACCTTTTCTTGAACGTGGATGTCCTCCAGAAGAACGTCCTTCTCCACCACCCATTGGGTGATCTACTGGGTTCATAGCTACCGGTCTAGTTCTCGGTCTTCTACCTAACCATCTTGATCTACCAGCTTTACCAGAAACGATCAATTGGTGGTCTGAGTTAGATACTGCTCCAATTGTTGCAGAACAAGTTAACAAGATTAATCTTGTTTCTCCTGAAGGCATTTTGATTGTCGCATATTTACCGTCTCTCGCCATTAACTGAGCAAAAGTACCAGCCGAACGAGCGATAACCGCACCTTGTCCTGGTCTTAACTCAATACAAGAAATAACAGTTCCTAGAGGAATTTTGCTTAAAGGCAAAGTATTACCAATTTCTGGAGCCGCTTCAGGACCAGAAACTACAGTTTGTCCTACTTGTAAACCATTTTGAGCGATGATATACGTTTTAGCACCATCTGCATAGTACAATAACGAAATAAACGCTGAACGATTCGGATCATACTCGATTGTCTTAACTGTTGCAGGAATTCCTACTTTAGTTCTTTTGAAATCGATGATACGATACTTTTGTTTGTGACCACCACCTGTGTAGCGCATGGTCATCTTTCCTTGACTATTTCTACCTCCAGAGTTTTTTTTCGGTGCGATCAAAGAACGCTCCGGCTTATCAGTTGTAATAGTGTCAAAGCTATTCACAACTCTAAAACGCTGACCCGGGGTAATAGGTTTTAATTTTCTAACTGACATTTTCTATTAGATATTATTATAAAAATCTATTGTTTCTCCTTCTTGTACTTGAACTACTGCTTTTTTGTAAGCATTAGTCTTTCCACTGATTAAACCACTCTTAGTGTATTTAACCGTTCTATCAGCTCTGTAATTCATTGTATTTACAGCAACCACATTCACTCCATAAGCCGCTTCAACAGCATTTTTGATTTGAATTTTGTTCGCTTTTTTATCAACAACGAAACCAAAGCGGTTGAAAACTTCTCCGTCTTTGGTAATTTTTTCAGTAATGATAGGTTTAATTATGATACTCATAGCCCTATTATTTGCTTAAATTTTCTTCAATTCCTTCTAATGAACCTTCTAAAAGCACTAAACTATTTGCATTTAAAATAGCATAAGTACTTAATTCTGAAGTAGTTACAACAGTAGAAGCCTTTAAATTGCGTGACGACAAATATACATTTTTATTTGATTCACCCAACACAAATAAAGATTTTTTGTTTTCTAACCCTAAAGCTTTCAATACGTTAATGAAATTTTTAGTGTTTGGTGTTTCAAAAGTAAAGTCTTCAAGAACTACTAAATTTGACTCACTTGCTTTAATTGAGAAAGCCGATTTACGTGCTAATCTCTTTAAAGTTTTGTTCAATTTAAAAGAGTAGCTTCTTTGTCTAGGACCGAAAACTGTACCTCCACCTTTGAACAAAGGAGACTTAACACTTCCCGCACGAGCAGTACCAGTTCCTTTTTGTTTTTTAACCTTACGAGTACTTCCGGTTACTTCAGCTCTTTCTTTAGCTTTGTGAGTACCTTGTCTTTGATTTGCTAAATATTGTTTAACATCAAGATATACCGCATGGTTATTAGGCTCAATTGCGAATACAGAGTCAGCAAGTTGTACTTTACGACCTGTATCTTTTCCGTTGATATCTAATACTTTTACTTCCATTACTTTTGAATGATTACGTAAGAGTTTTTGTGTCCAGGAATAGCTCCTTTAACTAAAAGTAAGTTCTTTTCAGCAACTACTTTTAAAACTCTAAGGTTTTGAACTGTTACATTTTCTCCTCCTGTTCTTCCAGCCATACGCATTCCTTTGAATACTCTAGATGGATAAGATGATGCTCCAACAGAACCTGGTGCTCTCAAACGGTTGTGCTGACCATGTGTAGCTTGTCCAACACCACCAAAACCGTGACGTTTAACAACCCCTTGGAAACCTTTACCTTTTGAAACGCCTACCACGTCCACAAACTCACCTTCGTTGAACACATCAACAGTGATCACATCACCTAATTTGTGCTCCGTTACAAAATCCTGGAATTCAACGACTTTCTTTTTCGCAACAGTTCCCGCTTTTTTAAAGTGACCTAGCTCAGCTTTAGTAGCGTGTTTTTCTGTTTTGTCATCGAAACCAAGTTGTAACGCTTCATACCCGTCAACCTCATTGGTTCTGACTTGGGTAACAACGCATGGACCAGCTTCGATAACTGTACAAGGAATATTTTTCCCGTTCTCGTCGAAGATACTAGTCATGCCGATTTTTCTACCAATTAACCCAGACATATAAAACTAATTATTAATTACTTATTGAATATTTTTATTTTTAGAGTGCGCAAAAGTAAGCATTAAGTTTTAAATAAAAAAACTTAATGCTTAAATACTTTAAAATGCGAGTTTTATCACACTTTGATTTCTACCTCAACTCCGCTTGGTAACTCTAATTTCATTAGAGCGTCAATTGTTTTAGAAGATGAAGAATAGATATCTAATAATCTTTTGTATGAACTAACTTCGAATTGCTCTCTTGATTTTTTGTTTACGTGTGGAGAACGTAACACAGTGAAAATCTTTTTGTGCGTAGGCAACGGAATTGGACCAGTTACCACAGCTCCTGTACTTTTTACAGTTTTTACGATTTTCTCAGCAGATTTATCTACTAAGTTGTGATCGTAAGACTTTAATTTTATTCTGATTTTTTGACTCATTTTCCTAAAAATTAAGCGTTACCTTTTGCTTTTTTGATTACATCATCAGAGATGTTGCTTGGTGTCTCAGCATAGTGTGAGAATTCCATTGTAGATGTTGCTCTACCAGAAGATAATGTTCTTAATGTAGTAACATATCCGAACATTTCAGAAAGTGGCACACTAGCTTTAACAACTTTAGCACCATTTCTATCGTCCATGTTGTTGATCTGACCTCTACGACGGTTCAAATCCCCAACGATGTCACCCATGTTTTCTTCCGGAGTCAATACCTCTAACTTCATGATTGGCTCAAGGATTACAGCACCTGCCGCTTTAGCAGACTCTTTATATCCCATTTTAGCAGCCAATTCGAATGAAAGCGCATCGGAATCCACAGGGTGGAAAGATCCATCCAATAAAGTAACTTTTAAACTATCTACTTCATATCCAGCTAAAGGACCCGACTTCATAGCCTCTCTAAATCCTTTTTCAACAGCAGGGATATATTCTTTAGGAACGTTACCACCTTTAACTTCGTTAACGAATTGTAATCCTACAGGCACTTTTCCATCAACTTCATCAGCAGGCTCGATTCTAAATACGATATCACCGAATTTACCACGTCCACCAGATTGTTTTTTATACGTTTCTCTGTGTTGTGCAGATCTTGTAAACGCCTCTTTGTACTCAACTTGTGGCTCACCTTGGTTTACCTCAACTTTAAACTCACGACGCATACGATCTACAATGATATCTAAGTGAAGCTCACCCATACCAGAGATAATCGTTTGTCCTGAAGCATGGTCAGTTCTAACTGTAAACGTTGGATCCTCTTCAGCCAATTTCGCTAAAGCCATACCCATTTTATCAACGTCAGCTTTAGTTTTTGGCTCAACAGCGATACCAATTACCGGATCAGGGAATACCATAGACTCTAATACAATCGGATGTTTCTCATCAGATAATGTATCTCCAGTCTTGATATCTTTAAATCCTACAGCAGCTCCGATATCTCCAGCCTCAATATATTCGATTGGATTTTGTTTGTTCGCGTGCATTTGGTAAATACGAGAGATACGCTCTTTGTTACCAGAACGGTTGTTCAATACGTAAGAACCCGCATCTAAACGTCCAGAGTAAGCTCTAAAGAATGCCAAACGACCTACATAAGGGTCAGTAGCAATTTTAAATGCTAAAGCAGCAAATGGCTCACTTACGGATGGTTTACGAGAGATCGGCTCGTCAGTATCAGGATTTGTACCTTCGATAGCCTCTTTATCCAATGGAGAAGGCAAGAATTTACAAACTGAATCCAACATAAACTGAACTCCTTTATTTTTGAATGAAGAACCACACAACATTGGGATAATCGCCATGTCGATAGTTGCTCTTCTTAATGCATTGTTGATTTCTTCCTCAGTAATAGAGCTTTCATCTTCCATGAATTTCTCTAAAAGGTTTTCGTCATACGCAGCCACTTCCTCGATTAACTGAGCTCTGTATTGTTTCGCATCAGCAACCATATCTTCCGGAATTGGAACGATATCAAAAGTAGCTCCCTGAGTATCATCATGCCAAACAATAGCCTGGTTTTTGATCAAGTCTACTACTCCTCTAAAATCTGCTTCATCACCGATTGGCAATACCAATGGCACTGCATTCGATTTCAACATATCTTTTACTTGTTGACAAACTGCTAAGAAGTTTGAACCTTGACGGTCCATCTTGTTAACAAATCCCATACGTGGAACTTTATAGTTATCAGCAAGTCTCCAGTTTGTTTCAGACTGAGGCTCAACTCCGTCTACTGCAGAGAATAAGAATACCAATCCGTCCAATACACGTAGGGAACGGTTTACCTCTACTGTAAAGTCAACGTGACCCGGGGTATCGATAATGTTAAAGTGGTAATCTTTAGTATCAGCAATAGCTTTACCTTGCTCAGTTGGGAAATTCCAGGTACAAGTTGTAGCTGCAGAAGTAATTGTAATACCTCTTTCCGCTTCTTGCTCCATCCAGTCCATTGTTGCAGCACCTTCGTGTACTTCACCAATTTTGTGTGTTTTCCCGGTATAAAATAAAATACGCTCTGTTGTTGTAGTTTTACCCGCATCAATGTGAGCAGCAATCCCGATATTTCTAGTATATTTTAAATCTCTAGCCATTTCTAATGTTTCTTATGAATTAAAATCTAAAGTGAGAGAATGCTTTGTTCGCTTCCGCCATTTTGTGAGTATCCATTCTTTTCTTAACAGCAGCACCTTCTTCTTTTGCAGCAGCTAAGATTTCAGAAGCAAGTTTCCCTGCCATAGATTTCTCATTTCTTTTTCTAGCGTAAAGAATCATCCATTTCATCGCCATAGAGATTTTTCTGTCCGGACGAATCTGCATTGGGATTTGGAAAGTAGCTCCTCCTACACGACGAGAACGAACTTCAACGTGAGGCATAACATTAGTTAATGCATCTTTCCAGATTTCCAAAGAGGATTTTTCTGCATCTTGCTTTTTAGTCTCAACGATCTCTAAAGCATCATAGAATACTTTGAAAGCAGTCGATTTTTTACCATCCCACATTAAGTTATTCACAAAACGCGTTACTAACTGGTCGTTAAATTTCGGATCTGGTAAAAGAGGTCTTTTTTTGGCCTGTCTTTTTCTCATGTCTTTTCTTTAAAAGTTTTTAAAAATTACTTTTTGTCTTTAGGGCGTTTAGCACCATACTTAGATCTTCTTTGAGTTCTACCGTTAACTCCGGCAGTATCCAAAGCACCACGAACGATGTGGTATCTAACTCCTGGTAAATCTTTTACCCTTCCACCTCTAACTAATACTATCGAGTGCTCTTGTAGATTGTGTCCTTCTCCTGGGATGTAAGCATTCACTTCATTACCATTTGTCAAACGTACACGCGCAACTTTACGCATTGCAGAGTTTGGTTTCTTTGGTGTAGTAGTGTAAACACGCGTACAAACCCCTCTTCTTTGAGGACAAGAATCTAAAGCAGCCGATTTACTCTTCTTAGTTATCTGGGCTCTCCCTGTTCTTACTAATTGTTGAATTGTTGGCATAATGTTTAATAAAATTTCTAACGTTATTAAATTCCCGCTTTTTACGGGGTTGCAAATGTAGAAATTATTTTCAACAAATCAAATCATAAATCATTAATTTTCAACCACATTAATCAACAAATAACTTCTGCATACTTTTTTGTAAATTTTGCGTTATTTTTACCAAAACAATTTAGTCTTTGAAAAAGCTATTTTTACTTACCCTTTTCCTGCTACTTTCGCTATCGGGAAAGACCCAGAACCTCTATTTAAAAATCGAAGGCAACTCCGCTACACAAAGCATGTTGATCGATAGTATCGGTTACCAATCAAAACACAGCAACATCAAATCAATCCTCGACGAGAGCCACAATTTCTCCAATACACTTGTAAAGATTGGCTACCTCGAAAATAGTTTGCTGAATCAAAAAAAAGTAAACGACAGCACATTTCTTTTCCGGTACGAGCTGGGCAAAAAAACCAATCGCATCCATATATATACCAAAAATAATACTGCGGCCGTTCGCGATTTACTCAACTTAAATAAGGACACACTTATCATTCCACTGTCCGGAGTGGAAGATTTTATGAACACATCCATCCACCTACTTGAAAAAAAAGGATATTCTTTGAGCAGCATCCAACTGATCAACCATAAAAAACACCAAAACACCTTATATGCCGAATTAAAAATCGACACCGAAAAAAAACGCATTCTGGACGATATCATCATTGCTGGTTATCCAAAATTCCCGGAAGGCATCCGCAGAAACATCGTCCGTCAAAACCGAAAACGCATCTTTAACCAAGACAACCTCAAACAGATCCACAGCAACTTTAACGCGTTGCCTTTCGTCAATCAAATCAAATATCCGGAAATCCTATTTACCACCGATAGCACCAAAGTATATGTATATCTAGAAAAAGCGCGACCGAATCGCTTTGATGGGTTTGTTGGTTTTTCCAACGACGATAGCGGCTCCGTAAAGTTTAACGGTTACCTCGACCTGCTTTTAAACAATATCTTAAATGCCGGGGAAAAATTCAACTTGTACTGGAAAAACGACGGAAAAGAACAAACCACCTTTACTATAGGTGCCGAAATCCCCTACCTGTTTAAAAGTCCACTAGGAATAAAGGGAAGCCTGAAAATCTTTAAACAGGACAGCACGTTTCAGAACACCTCATCCGACATCAATCTGGGATATTACTTTAATTATAACTCCAAAGTATTTTTGGGTTATCAGGAAACCGAGTCGGTCGACATTCAAAAAGCCAACTCCAACAGTCTTAGCAATTACAACAACTCTTTCGTAACCGGAACCTACGAATATGCGCAATACAATCCGGAAGACTTTCTGTTTCCGGAAAAAACCAGCCTTTTCCTCAGAGCCGGAATCGGTAGCCGAAAAACAAAAGCCGAAAACAACGACCAGTATTACGCCCAACTCAACGCTTCTCATAACATCTACCTCAACAGGCGTAACATTTTCAATATCCGCAACCAAACCTTCTATCTCCAAAGTGATCATTATATAATTAATGAACTGTTTCGCTTTGGCGGTATCAATTCGATACGTGGTTTTAACGAAAATAGTTTACAAGCGAGTTTGTATTCCAGTTTACTTATCGAATACCGTTACGTACTTGCCTCCAATATTTATGTTCATTCTATAACTGATTTTGCTTATTTTGAAGATAAAATCACAAACCTTAAAGATAATTTGCTTGGATTGGGCTTTGGCTTCGGATTATTAACAAAGACAGGACTTTTTAACATAATTTATGCCAATGGAAGCGCGAAAAATAACGAAATACAGCTTTCCAACTCAATAATTCACATTAGCTTTAAAACAAAATTTTAGCATTTTTTTTACACTTTCCTTGGTTTGTTGTGATTTTTTTAAGAAATTTGATTGCATAACCGTAATCAAAAACCAAAATGAGAGTAAAAATCAAATCCTTTTTAACACTTTTTTTAGTGTTACTGGTGCAAAATCTGATTGCACAGGAAAGAATCGTTTCCGGGAAAGTGACCGATACAAATGGTTTACCTTTACCCGGTGTTAGCGTAGTTGAAAAAGGAACTACCAATGGATCCCAAACCGATTTTGACGGTAATTACAAGGTTAAAGTTAGCCCTAGCGCTACACTGGTATATACTTTTATTGGTATGAAAACCCAGGAGTTACGGGCGAATGCAACAGTACTAAATGTAAAACTGGAAGAAGAAGCCCGAGTACTGGAAGGTGTTGTTGTAACCGCTTTAGGTATTACACGAGACAAAAAATCACTGGGATATGCCTCTCAGAAACTCGAAGGAGAAGCGGTAAACTCCTCTCCTACAGTAAACTTCGTCAACAATTTAGCCGGTAAAGTAGCCGGATTGGATGTAAAAATCAACTCAAACTTTGGTGGTTCGACCAATATCGTACTTCGTGGTGCCAAATCCATCACAGGAAATAACCAGGCCTTAATCGTAGTCGACGGTATTCCGATTAGCAATGCCAACCTAAACAGTAAGGACGCTGTAAACGGTCGTGATGGTTATGATTTTGGTAATGCGGCAGCAGATATTGACCCGAACAACATCGAATCGATTAACGTATTAAAAGGTGCGGCTGCGACAGCGCTATACGGAAGTTTAGCTCAACAGGGCGCCATCATGATCACTACTAAAAAAGGAAAGAAAAACTCCGAAATCGGAATTTCAACCAGCTCTACCGTATCGGTGGGGTATTATGACAAATCTACTTTTCCAAAATATCAAACCGAATACGGACAGGGATATGCCGGAGAAGATAGTATTTACAGTGCCGATGTAAATGGCGACGGTATTCCGGATCTGGTAGCATCTACAGGAGACGATGCTTCCTATGGAAATGCTTTTAATCCGTCGTTAATGGTTTACCAATGGGATGCCTTTGTACCGGGAAATCCGAATTACGGAAAAGCGACACCTTGGGTAGCCGCTGCCAATAATCCGGGAACGTTTTTCCAGAACTCTACTTCCTATGTAAACAACGTTTCCTTAAATGGTGGTAACAGCGACAGTGCTTTTAACCTGAGCTATACCAACAATTCCGAAACCGGAATTATGCCCAATAGTAAACTGGTAAAAAATACGATCAGCGGTAACTATACCCGTGACCTGAACGACAAAATCAAAGTGAATTCGTTTATGACCTTTACGCATCAAAGTGTAACCGGTAGAAATAGCGTTGGATATGGCGACAATATCCTGACCGGTTTTAGACAATGGTGGCCGGTGAATGTCGACATGCAAGCTTTAAAAAGTGAATATTTCAGAACAAGAAGCAACGTAAGCTGGAACCAGATCGACCCTACTAACGGCGATTTACGTCCAAATTTCTGGAACAACCCGTACTTCGATCGTTACGAAAACTATACCAGCGACAACCGTAAACGTTTGCTAACCGGAGCCAGTATTAGTTTTGACATCACGAAAAACTTCAACCTGTTAGGTCGTGTGGGTATTGATTATTCCTACGACAAACAAGAGCTGCGTAAAGCAATTGGCAGTCACGCCGAGGAATTCGGAATCACACAATCGACCAATCAGGCAACCGAATCGTCCGGATATGTAATGTACACCCGCGACTTCCTGCAACAAAACTACGACATCATTGGTACGTATGATTTTAACCTGGGTTCTGATGTTTCGGCTAAGGTTATCGGAGGTTTTAACTTTATCCGCGCCGATGTGTATTCGTTCGAAGGTGCTACAGCAGGTGGATTGTTAGTACCGGGCATCTACAGCCTTTCTAACTCAAAAGTATTTATTCCGCCGGTGGAATCGACTATTCCATACGAAAAAGCAGGTGTTTATGCACAAGCCAATATCGACTATAAAAAAATGGTTTATCTGGAAGGATCTTTCCGCCATGACGAATCGACGGCTTTACCAAAATCAAGCCGCGGTTACGACTACTACTCTGCCGGAACCAGTATTATTGTTTCTGAAATGCTAAAAGCCGACTGGTTGTCGTTTGCCAAATTGCGTTTAAACTACGCTCGTGTAGGTAACGACCCGGTATACGGCCGATTGGGAGCCAAACAAAATAACGGATCCATCAACAACAATCCTATTTTTGGAAACAGTGATCAGTTAATCGAATTCGAAAAACTAAGACCGGAAATCACCCATTCGTGGGAATTAGGATTGGAAGCTTCTATCTTTAAAAACCGTTTAAGCGTGGATGCTTCCGTTTATAAAACGAATACAAAAGATCAGATTTTCTTTGTACCACAATCGCCATCCACACAATATATCTCCAAACAGATTAATGCCGGGGAACTGGAAAACAAAGGAATCGAGGTTGCCTTAAGTGCAACACCAATCAAAACCACCGATTTTTCATGGCAAATCAATGTAAACTGGTCGAAAAACGTAAACAAACTGCTATCGCTGGATTCCGGAAGAACCAACCTGTTACTAACCACATTCCAGCGTACTTCGTTAAACGCAACCGTTGGAGAACCCTACGGAACCATCCGCGGAACCGATTATGTATATGATGCCAACGGAAATCCGGTTGTAGGCGACGACGGACTTTACCTTACAAACGCGGATCAGGTGTTAGGAAATATCCAACCGGACTGGATTGGTGGTGTATCCAATAAAGTTACGTACAAAAACCTTTCCCTTAGCTTCTTGATCAACGTACGACAAGGCGGTAGCATTTTCTCACTTGATCAAGCCTACGGACAGGAAACCGGACTATATCCGGAAACAGCAGGACTTAACGACCTGGGCAATCCGATACGAAGCCCGTTGAGTCAGGGTGGTGGTATTATCCTACCGGGGGTAAAAGAAGACGGAACGCCCAATGACATACGTGTTGATGCGACTGCTTCGGCCAATGTATTTGGAGGTGACTCCAATCCGGAAAAAGCCTTTGTATACGACGCTTCTTTCGTAAAACTAAGAGAAGTTGCCTTAAACTACACCATGCCATCGAAATTACTGGGCCATTCGTTTATAAAAGGAGTCTCCTTTAGTCTAATCGGGAACAACTTGTGGATTATACAAAAACACACCCCTTATGCAGATCCTGAAGCAGGTTCGTCCGGCGGTAACATTCAGGGATATCAAAGTGGTGTAATGCCATCGATTAGAGTGTATTCTTTCAATGTAAAATTAAATTTCTAAAAGATGAAAAAGTTATTAATCCCTATAATCGCAATCGCATCATTCTTTTTCACAGGATGTGTTAATGATGACGACAATTTTAACGACGATACCAGTAAGACCTATGCCGCTTCGGCCGAAGCTTTATTGGCAAACTCTCAGAAAGAGCTAACCGATCAGTTAACCACGCCCAGCGTCAACCTGAATGTATTCCGTTACTTTACCCAATATTGGGCCGCGACCTTATACCGAGCTGAATCCCGTTACAACTTAACCAGCCGAAGAATTCCGGACAACCACTGGCGGATATTATACACCCGTGTTTTAGGAAACCTGAAAACGGCAAAAGAAGTAGTCGATGCCGAGGCCAAACCGGAAAATATTGCACAGGCAGACTGGGACAAAATACAGCAAAACAAATCGGCTATCATCGAGATCCTAAACATTTACACCTATCAGGTACTCGTTGATTCCTTTGGTGATATTCCGTATTCGGAAGCACTACAACCGGTTGATATTGTTTTACCCAAATACGATGACGATCAGACCATTTATCCGGATCTGCTAAACCGTTTAAATGCCGCTATTGCCGAACTGGACGACAGTCATGCTTCCTTTTCAAGTGGTGATCTGTTATACAACGGAAATGTTACCAAATGGAAATTATTTGCCAATTCCTTAAAAATAAAACTAGCCATTAACTTATCGGATGTAAACAGTTCTCTGGCACAATCGTCTATCGAGAGCGCCTTTACTGCCGGCGTTATTACCACCAATACCAATAATGCTTTGGTACAATTCAACTCCTTTTCACCAAACTACAACCAGATTTTTGGAGAATTGGTAGCCAGCAACCGTAATGACTTTGTACCGACATCTGTTTTTGTAAATGAGTTAAACACACTTAATGATCCGAGAAGACCTATTTATTTTACTCCGATGGCAGACGGTAGTTATGTAGGTGGTGCTTACGGTTACACCAACACCCAGCCTTATGAAACGTCCTATTCGCATGTTGGGGATGAAATTAAAAAACCGGATGCCAAAGGAGTACTTTTTGATGCGGCCGAAGTTAATTTTTACCTGGCCGAAGCAGCTGCAAGAGGTTATAGCGTTGGCGGAACTCCCGACGTTTACTATACCGCAGCCGTAACCGCCTCATTAAACTATTGGAATGTGGCCGCATCGGATGTTGCTACCTATCTGACGCAACCTTCTGTAGCCTATGCCACAGCAACGGGAACCTGGAAAGAAAAAATAGGCAAACAGTCCTGGATCGCATTCTACAACAGAGGTTTTGAATCCTGGAATTCGTTCCGAAGACTTGATGCTCCGGGCTTAACCGCTCCTGCGAGTGCTTTCCCTGTTGCCGAAGGAAAAATTCCGGTTCGCCTCACCTATCCGGTAAATGAGCAAACCGTTAACGGAGCCAGCTATCAGGCAGCGAGTGCAGCCATAGGTGGCGATAAACTCACAACCAAAGTATTTTGGGATGTAAATTAGAAAATCTAGTTCTTTTTATTTGAGTTATTTAAAAACCATCACAGCATTTATGTGGTGGTTTTTTTATTTCCGATTGCCATCATTATTTTATTTAGTGCCATTTTCAACACATTCAGCTTCTTTATCCCCTACTTAAATACACACAAAAACTACTCATTTCTTCACAGAATACCCTGAAATTAGAAATAGTTCACTCATTCATCTTTTGTTCTTAACAAAACAATACAGGAATCAATAATTCCATTGCATCATATTATATTATTAATAGTAAAAACTACACCAAACCGTATTATCGTAAAAAAAATTACTCAGGATCTTGTTTTTTGGATACCCCCCATTAAGGCTATACCTTATATGGGAATCAAAAAAGTAGACCTATGAGAATAAAGTTTATGTTCTTGCTAACCGCTATATTAGCAACCCAGTATTTCTTTGCCCAAGAGCGAAATGTGAAAGGTCGGATTACCGATTCCGACAACCTGCCTATACCAGGTGTGAGTGTTATTGAGAAAGGCACAACAAACGGTATTCAGACCGACATGAACGGAGAATATACGATAAAAGTAAGCCCGACAGCCATTCTAACGATTTCTTTTTTGGGGATGAAAACAAAAGAAGTCAAAGCCGATATTACACCTTTGAATATCGTCCTGAAAGCAGAAGTCACCGAAATGGATACTATTGTTGTAACCGCATTAGGCATCAAAAGAGAAAAAAAAGCCGTTGGATATTCCGTCCAGGAGATTAAAGGCAACGTAATCAACCACGCCGGGCAAACCAATGCTCTGAGTGCATTATCCGGGAATATTGCCGGAATTCAGGTAACCGCCCCATCCACTATGGGCGGCTCTTCAAGAATCCTCATCCGAGGTATTGGTTCGGTTACACAAAATAATCGTCCACTCATTGTTATCGATGGTATTCCTATGGACAACTCTAATTATAACAGCGGCAACGCGCAAAGGGGCGGCGGCGGTAGGGATTACGGTGATGCAGCAGCCGATATCAATCCCGATGACATTGAATCGGTTTCCGTATTAAAAGGAGGTCCGGCAGCGGCCTTATACGGCTCACGAGCGGCAAATGGCGTAATCATGTATACGACAAAATCCGGGAAAAACGGAAAAACGGAACTTTCCATAAAAACAGGTTTAACGCTGGAAAATATTTATATCATGCCCAGATTACAAAGCCTATATGGCGGCGGTTCGTCCAGTATACTGCCAACCGCTACCATTAATGGTCAGTTATACAATCTTGCCGACTATAGTACCGACGAAAGCTGGGGACCTAAATATAATGCCAACCTCCACTATCTTCCCTGGAGTGCATTCGATCCTGAATATCCAAACGATTATCTGGTAACGAAACCTTGGGTAAGTCCGCGAAAAGACGTGCCTTCTTTTTTTAACACAGGCTATACAACGACCAATAATGTGGCCGTAAGTCATGCGACCAAAAGTGGTACTATCAGGATTTCGCTTTCCAACCAGTATACAACAGGTGTTGTGCCAAATTCAAAACTGGTAAAAAACACATTCGCAATAAACGGAAGCACCATGCTACACGAAAACCTCAGGGTTGATGGGACGCTTTCCTATACAAACACCAATGCCTTTAATAGACCTACTCAAGGATATGATGGCAATTCCGTTGCGCAGAAATTTTTCCAATGGGGGCAACGACAATTGGATTTTGACAACCTAAAAAATTACAAACTACCCAATGGTAAGCAACGTTCCTGGAACAGGACATCATGGTCGGATCCTACCCCTTTGTATTCTGACAATCCGTATTGGACGACTTATGAAAACACTTCCGAAGACCTAAGAAACCGTTATACCGGAAGTATTAAACTAAAATACAATTTCAACAAAAACCTCTATGCTGTTGGAAATATATATGGCGATCAATATAATTTCACCGTCCAGAATAAAACGGCAGTGTATTCACAGGCCTTGTCCGGATATTCACAGGCTATACGGCAGACCTCAGAGATGAATTACGAAGCAAGAGTGCATTTTGACAAACGCTGGGACAAATTCAGCCTCAATTCCTTTATTGGAATCAACCGTAGACATCATCAAAACAATGCACTATCAGGCAGCACTACCGGCGGACTGATCATTCCTAATCTATACAATCTTTCTAATTCTAAAAATCTTGCGACTGCTACTAATGCCAGTGCCCAAATGCGTGTCAACAGTGTATACGCAATGGTTTCGTTAGGTTATGCCAACATGCTCTATCTGGAAGTGACCAATAGGAAAGATTGGTTTTCGACGGTAACCCGACCGGCAAATTATCCATCGGTAACCAGTAGTTTTATATTTTCAGAATTATTACGGAATGTTTCATGGTTATCCTACGGAAAGATCAGAGGTGGCTGGGCACAAGTGAGTAACGGAGCTTCCCCCTATTCGCTTGCGAATTACTACGAAATCAGCCGACCTTTTCAATCAATTCCTTTCTATTACAATAATGAAACAGCAAACAATCCCGATTTAATTCCGGAAACAAAAATCGACAAGGAAATCGGCTTGGAAGTACAGCTATTCAAAAACCGGCTAGGTTTCGACCTCGCCCTCTATGAAAATGTCACCCAAGATCTTATCATACCGCTACAGGTTACAGCTGCAACCGGTTTTTATTCCCAATATGTAAATGCCGGCAAAATGCGCAACCGCGGTATTGAACTTTCGCTATCCATTACACCGATAAAGTATTCCAACTTCAGCTGGAATATCAAAGGTAACTTCTCAAAAAATGATAACAAACTCCTCTCTTTATATAAAGACACTAAATCAAGACAACTGGCAACTTCGATCACTCCCCGGGTTACCTTACTGGCTGTTGTTGGTGAAAAATATGGTCAAATATACGGGTACGATTATGCCTATAACGAAAAGGGACAGCGAATAATCAATGCCAACGGAACCTATAAAACAGGAGAACGAAAAGCATTAGGCTGTATTATTCCGGATTATAATATTGGTATTCGCAACACTTTCAATCATAAACAATGGAACTTGAGTTGCTTAATCGATATTCAAAAAGGAGGAAGTTATTTTTCAACAACCCATATGTATGGACATTATGCCGGTGTATTGGAAGAAACAGCCGCCAACGGAATTAGGGAAAACGGGATCGTACTCGACGGTGTTCTGGAAGATGGAAGCCCAAACACCAAAGTAATTCCAGCTTATCGATGGGCTCGGGCCCATTCCAATAGTGTTGATGCACAAAACGTTTTTGATGCCAGCTACATCAAACTAAGGGAAATTACTTTAGATTACAATTTACCTAAAAAAGCTATCGGAAAAAAAATAAGTCAGGTGACTTTTTCAGCCTTTACGCGAAATATTTTCGCCTGGGGATTAGGTTGGAAGGGAATGGATCCCGAAAACACAAGTTACGGAAGCGGTAACATACAAGGGTTGGAAGGAGGCTCACTTCCTTCAACCAGAACATACGGAATGACTGTAACAATTAAAATCTGATTCACTTAACGTATAACATTATGAAGCTATTAAAATCGATATTCATACGGATAGTACTATTGATAGTATTTATCTTTTCCGGTTGTACCGACCGGTTTGAAGAAATCAACACCGACCCCAATCGTCCAACAAAAGTAAGTACTCCGGGTTTATTTAATGGTGCGACAAAAACTATTGTCGGTTCTGCCACAAGAGGTGCATTCGGTTCAGCCAGAATGACACTACCTTGGATGCAATACTCGGCACAACTCAATTATACTGACGAAGATCGCTTCCTGTTTAGAGAAACGGTGAATCTTCACTTGTTTAACACATACTATATAGAAGCCCTGAATTTTAAATCAATACTGGATCTCAATACCAATCCGGCTACAGCTTCCGAAATGACCACCTATGGTAATCAGGCCAATCAGATTGCCGCTGCCCGGATCATGCTTGCCTATAACTTTCATAAACTCGTAGACGCTTATGGTGATATTCCTTATTACTCTTTTGGAAATGACGATCCTGATTTTCAAGCATTAGACATTAATAATCCAACACCTAAGTTTGCCTCCCAACAGAAAATCTACACGGATTTATTAAAAGAATTAAAAGAAGCCGTCGAATCGATTGATTTAAATGATGTCATTTTCTACGAAAATCAGGATATCATTTTTAGAAATGCTGAAAAATTAAAACGTTTTGGAAACTCATTACGACTACGGATCGCCAATCGGGTAAAAAACACTATCCCGGCAGCCGCAATACATATACAAGAGGCAATTGCATCCGGAATAATGCAATCCAACGCCGACAGTGTAGGCGTAACATTCGAGGACAACATGATCAACCCGGCACCAACTTATTTTTCTTTTTTTATCGATAATCGAACCGATTTTACCGCATCAAAAACCTTTATTGATCTTTTAAAAGGTCAGATCGGCCCTTTTAGTCCGGATCCGAGGTTACAAAAAATAATAGCTCCGATAGGCACTACAAAAAAGAATTCGCTACATAAAAATTATGAGGAGTCCTCTGACTTAACGCGTTACCAAGGTATGCCGTATGGAATTTCGTCTCAGCTAACCACCAGTCAGGTTAGCGGCGTATCCTTATTCAGTGCTACTATTTTCAGACCGGATTATACCGAATATCTGATGGAATATTCCGAAGTAGCATTCCTATTATCTGAAATAAACGGATGGAATCAGGATTATTATCAAAAGGGAGTACAGGCGTCCATGAAAAAATGGGGCGTCCCAGAAGATCAGATAACAACCTATATCAACGGACTTCCGGCCGCGAATCAAAAAAATGTATTGACTCAGAAATACATTGCGTTGTTTATGCAGCCTTATGAAGCCTGGGCAGAATACAGACGCACCGGTTATCCGGATATCCTCATTAAACCAGGAGAAACCGGCACACTCGTTAATCCCGTTTCAGGCACACTGACGTATACTTTCACACCGTTGGTTAACCTGACAGAGATGCCTGCACGACTTACTTACCCTGTAAATCTTCAGGATCTGAATACAGTAGAGTACTATCACGCCGCACAAAACATAGGAGGAGACCAATTAAATACAAAACTAATCTGGGACACAAATTAATCCACTCTTAATTCATTTCATTTAAAACCATCACATTATTTATGTGATGGTTTTTTCTATCTTTGCCGGTATGGAAAAAGAACATTTAATATTCGGCATCAGAGCAATTATTGAGGCCGTAAATGCAGGGAAAGAAATAGATAAGGTTTTTATTCAGAAAGAAGCTCAGGGCGACCTGATGCAGGAGTTGATGAAAACACTCAAAAAGAACAGCATTAATTTTTCATATGTTCCGATAGAAAAACTAAACCGCTTAACCTCCAATAATCATCAGGGTGCTGTGGCAAGTATTGCTCCGGTTTCTTTTTACAGTCTTGAATCTCTTGTAGAATCGGTTATTGAAAAAAGTGAAAAACCACTTTTTCTGATTTTAGATCAGTTATCCGATGCCCGTAATTTTGGTGCCATTATCCGAACTGCCGAATGTACCGGTGTTGATGGGATTATTATCCAAAAACAGGGTTCTGCTCCGGTTAACGGCGACACGGTAAAAACATCGGCTGGTGCGGTATTCAATGTGCCAATTTGTAAGGTAGACCATATCAAGGATGCTATTTTTTACCTTCAGGGATCGGGTGTTAAAACAGTAGCGGCCACCGAAAAAACCGAAAGTCTTCTTTATGATATCGATCTAAGTGGTCCTTTGGCGATTATCATGGGAAGTGAAGACAAAGGGGTTAATCCGTCGGTACTTAAAATTGTAGATGAAAAAGCAAAACTACCGATGTTCGGAACGATCTCATCCTTGAATGTTTCGGTTGCCTGTGGTGCCTTTCTATACGAAACCGTCCGTCAGAGAAGTTAAAAATAGAAATACAAAAAAAGGATTAAGTAGTACTTAATCCTTTTTTTGTGTGCTATCTCCAGGTTCCGTATCCGACTTCGGTTTGTATATAATCCGATAATAAACCGGCATATCCGATTTAAAATATAGATCAGAAAGTATATCCGGTTCAACAACTTCCAGTTCCTCTTCTTTTGGCAGGTTTACAAAATTTCCGTTTTCATCGAAGTGTTTCATAAACGGATCCTGCGATGGATCGAAATCGGGATGCTCCCATTCATAGCGTATTGGCTTTTTATATTCGGGTGTTTTCAGAAAAAACGATAATAAATACCCGGTAACAAATCCCGACAAGTGTCCTTCCCAGGAAATATTCTCCTCCGGATTGGGAAACACATACCAAATCATTCCACCATACAATACAATAATGGTTAGCGACAACGCCACCAGTCGATAGTACTTGGTTTGAATACCTTTAAAAAAGATAAAACTTACCAAAACATAAATCAAACCACTGGCACCGATATGATAACTTTCCCGGCCAATTAGCCAGGTTCCGAAACCCGAAAGCAGGATTCCCAGTACGATAACTTCCAATGCCTGTTTCCGATAGAAATACCGCGTAGCAGCAATCAGCATTAATAAAGGTATTGAATTATTATAAAGGTGTTTAATATCTCCATGCAGGAACGGACTAAACAGTATTCCTTTTAACCCGGACAATGTTCGCGGGTAAATTCCATAATCGGAAAGGCTAATCTTAAACCTGACCTCCACCCAGAAAACCAGCCAGAGCGTCAAAACGAAGTACAAAGGCCAGGCCAGTACCGAAGGTGAAAATTTAAAGTCTATTTCTTTCATGCCATTTATTTCTTCCGGCTACGCATCAAAAACATCACCAAAAAGATTTTAATGCTTTTTTGTCAGTTCTTCTTTTCAAAATTGCATTCGTACTTCATTCAAAAGTTAGTTTTTTGTAATTTTACCACATGGAAGCACCATTGGCAGAACGCATACGTCCGCAACATTTATCCGATTATATTAGTCAGCTACACCTGGTTGGCGAACAGGGTTCCTTAACCCACCAAATTGCACGCGGTATCATCCCGTCGCTAATTTTATGGGGACCACCGGGAACCGGAAAAACAACCCTCGCCCAAATCATGGCACAGGAAAGCAAACGCCCGTTTTATGTTTTAAGCGCGATTAATTCCGGGGTAAAAGATGTACGTGAAGTGATCGATAAAGCCAAACAAAGCGGTGGCTTGTTTACGGCCAAAAACCCGATATTATTTATCGATGAGATCCACCGATTTAGTAAATCACAACAGGATTCCTTATTGGCGGCTGTCGAAAAAGGATGGGTAACCCTTATTGGAGCCACGACCGAAAATCCGAGTTTTGAAGTCATTCCCGCTTTATTGTCAAGATGTCAGGTTTATGTCCTGAATCCGTTTTCCAAGGAAGATCTTGAAGCCTTATTACATCGGGCGCTTGAAAAAGATACGATTTTAAAATCCAAAAATATTCGTTTGTTGGAAACCGAAGCGTTACTACGACTTTCGGGCGGAGACGGGCGAAAACTACTCAATATTTTCGAATTGGTGATCCATGCATCCGAAGGCGATACAATTGAAATCACCAATGAAAAAGTCATGCAATTGGTCCAGAAAAACACCGTATTGTACGATAAAACCGGAGAACAGCATTATGACATTGTTTCCGCCTTTATAAAATCCATCCGCGGTAGCGATCCAAACGGAGCCGTATATTGGTTGGCACGAATGATTGAAGGTGGCGAAGACGTTAAATTCATTGCGCGTCGCATGCTGATTCTGGCTTCGGAAGACATTGGTAATGCCAATCCTACGGCTTTAATTATGGCCAACAACACCTTTCAGGCGGTAACAACAATTGGTTATCCGGAAAGTCGCATCATATTGAGTCAATGCGCTATTTATCTGGCGACATCTCCCAAAAGTAATGCGAGTTATATGGCTATTGGAAAGGCACAGCAACTGGTAAAACAAACCGGCGACTTACCGGTTCCGATACATTTGCGCAACGCTCCTACCAAACTCATGAAAGAATTGGGCTATGGAGACGAATACAAGTATGCACACGATTATGCAAACAATTTTGTCGATCAGGAGTTTCTTCCGGACGAATTACAGCAAACTATATTTTATGATCCGGGAAATAATTCCCGGGAAAATGCAACCCGGGATTTTCTAAAAAACCGTTGGAAGGATAAATACAATTATTAGAACTTAATATCCAGTTTTTCGGATACCAGTTTTTCGTTCTGATAGTATTCGAATATCCAGGCGTTATTCTTTTTGATCAATACACCCTGAACGCTATCGTTTTTAGCGGTATACATATCCGGGTTACTGGTTTTAAATATTTTTAAAACGATTTTCGGCGTACTATCCACTAACTGATAACCGTTTGTTATCGGTTGTGCAAACAATTGTCCGGATATAACCGTTGTAGTTATTGGGTCTTTTTTTATGGCTTCCTGTACAACCAGATTTTCCGTTACAGGTGGCGCAGGTTTTAGTGGTGGAATTGGTAGCGGTTTAGCATCCTGTAATCCTTCCTCAATCGATTTCCCTACAATTCGGAAGGCCTGGATATAGGCTTTATCATACTCTTTTAATCGGCTGGTTCCCTCTTCCGAAATAAAAACAGTTTGATTTTTACAATCTGTCAACTCCACTTTAATTTTGGTATTGAAAACCGTATTATCCTCCACCATATTAGCAAATAACGCATTACATCTATTTTGAGCAACCTCATCCGGCATAATATCCGTATCATACAACACTGTATACCCTTTCTTTTCAAAAACCATTTTGGTTAAAGCGTTCAGGTTATACTTATTGGCTTGCTTCAAAAAGGAAAATTTAGCCGGTACTATAACATATTTATAATCCGTTAGTCGTTGCGAAAATGCCGTTGCCGAAAGCAACAGGATTGTCAGCATTACACCAGTCTTTTTCATATTGGTTTGATTTACTATTCTAAAGTATTTTTTTAAGTTCTAACAAGTGACGCACCTGTGGCACTTTTAAAGCGTCCCCATAGTCGGATTCACTAAAAAAGATGGCATCAAGCCCAACATTTAACGCCCCTTCGATATCGGCTTCCATGCTATCGCCAATCATCACGCTTTTGTCTTTATCCGTTCGGGCAAGATCCAATGCAAATTCAAAGATCTTCGGATTGGGTTTTTTAACTCCGGCTTTTTCCGAATTGGTTATCGTAATAAAATAATGGTCGATATTGGCATTTTTGAGTTTCCCTTCCTGAACTTCATGGAATCCGTTCGTGATGATATGCAGGTTGTATTTCGGTTTTAAATAATCCAGGATTTCGATAGCACCATCGAAAAGGTGATTGAACTTTGGCAGATACCAGATATATTCCTGTGCTAAAAGATTGATTTTCGCGTCGTCGATTGGATATTGTAACAAGTCGAATACTTCTCTAAAACGGGAATATCGCAATTCCTGTTGTGTAATTTTTTCTTCCTGATACAGTTTCCAGTATTTAAAATTAATTGGAATATAGTATTCCAGAAAAGTTTCCATCGAAATAGGCATTGCATGCTTTTCGAAGATTGCTTCAAAAGCTAATGCAGAATTTTTTTCAAAATCCCAAAGGGTATGATCCAGATCGAAAAAAATATCGGTTTTATTCGTAAATCTCATGCTTGTATTTTATTTGGCTCCTTTAACGATAACGGCATCATCTACGTGATAAACCCAGTCTTCTACATCGCTATCGTTATAGCGAAAATTCCCTTCCAATGTTACATATTGGTCGGTTTTTAATTTTGGTGTTTCTCCTTTAAACTTAATTCCCATAATGGTTTCCGGCCCGGATTTACCACAAAAGAAACAAGATGCAAACACATTTTTACTTAACGCATAGGACTTGTTATCGATCGGGATAATAAACCCGCTCATCACAATGCGCTTTTTATTGGTTAGTTTTAGTTTCGCATTTACCTGCGGGAACATTACTTCTCCGTATGTTTTATGTTGTTTTTTTACATATTTAATATCACCCAGCAATTTCCAGGTAAGCGTATCCGAACTTGCCGTTACTATAGTGTTTCGGCTGTTCGTAAAACTAACGAATCCTGCTTTTTCCATTTTTGTATCCGCAGGTGTGTTGTTTTGTGCTTTTTCCGGAGTATAACCGTATTCCAGGACTAAAAGCAGTGCCGTAAGGGCTATTACTACTATCGATTTTTTACGCATTGGCCAAAGTTTTTGAAATATTAAGTTTATACGCCTTAACAGCCGGAATAACAGCCGCTAAAACACCGACAAATATAGTCAGTAAAAATAAGAATCCTTCTTTTTCCCAGACAAACTCAAAAGGGTTAAATGTCATTTTAAATTCTTCCTCGGAGGAACCGGAAATAAACAGTAGTGCTACTCTTCCAACTATTGTGCCGGAAAGATAACCCAGTACGCATAAGATCAAACTCTCAATAACGACCAGATACAGTAATTGAAAACGGGTTGCTCCGTTCACTCGCAACAAGGCGAATTCATATTTTCGTTCTTTTAATGTATTGTATAAAGCAATAAAAATACTAATTCCGGATATCAGCATAATTCCATACGCCAGGTATTGCAAAGCCTGAAGTCCGACACCAAACAAAGTGAACAGTCGGTTGATTTCAATAGCCGGTGAAGCCGCCTGCATTTTGGTATTTTGCGGAATCATTCGCGGCCAGGTTACAATCCCCATTTTATTTCGAAATTTCAATAAAACAGCTGTAATCTCTTTTCCTTCCTCACTAATCCCAACTGCATCGTGATGATGATCGGCTTCCGCGTGATCGTGGTCATGTCCTTCATGATCGTGGTCGTGCATTTCGGCTTCGCCATGTTCATGCGAATCGTGCATCGCCCAAACACTCTGGATATTCGAAAGAATCAGGTTGTCGATTACCTTTCCGGTTTCCGATAATACGCCAACGATATGATAGGCATGTTCTTCATGAACCTCGCCTTCTTCGGCATCGCCATGGGATCCAAAAAATTTATCTCCGGTTTTCAGGTTTAGTTTTTTAGCCACTTCACTTCCCACAACAACCTCAAAATCCTTTTCAAAGGCTTTACCCGACACTACTTTTGCAGCATACTTTTCCATATAATCGGTAGTGGTTCCAACAATTTTAAAACCGTGGTAATTATCGCCAAAAGCCAGTGGAATGGCTGTCTTTACAAAAGGATTTGTCATCCATTTTTTGGCTTCCTGATAATCGATATTACCAGTAGGCGCATCCACCTGATATACGGAAGACAAAATAAGTTGCAACGGACTTCCCTGCGCGCCTAAAACCAAATCGATTCCATCGGCATTGCTGGAAAATTTTTCCTCAAATTGTTTTTGCAACAGAATTAACACTGTAATAATCGCCACACTGGCTGTTAGCAAAATAATGCTTAGCGTTGTATTGAGTGGCTTAAACCAAGTATTTTTCCAGGCTAATTTTGTAATCATGACAGCGTAATTTGATTGGTAAAACGTTGCTTTAATCGGGAATCATGTGTCACGATTACCAGTGCCGAACGATATTCTTTGGCCAGATTATCCAGTAAATCGGCAACTTTAAACGCATTTTCATCGTCCAGACTGGAAGTCGGTTCGTCTGCTAAAAGTACTTTTGGTTCGTTGATCAACGCTCTGGCAATCGAAACCCGTTGCTGCTGACCAATACTAAGTTGTGAAGGCAACTTATGGATATGATTTTCGAGATCGAGATGTTGTAATAACACTTTAGCCTTTTCGGTACGTTGCTTACCCGAAGCCAGCCAGGAGGCCAATTCGACATTTTCAAGTACGGATAATGCGCCTATAAAATAGGATTGCTGTAAAACCAGTCCGATGTTTTTCCCTCTGAAATGATCCAGTTTTTTTTCAGACAATATTCCGATATCGGTAGTATTTATAAGGACTTCACCTGCCTGAGGTCGTAAAAGTCCACCCAAAAGATGTAGCAATGTTGTCTTTCCTTTTCCGGATCCACCGGTAATCAGTATGGTATCACCATCAGAACAGCTAATATCGGGAAACGCAAAAGAAGTCCCTTTCCCGTATGAGAACGTAATATTTTTAGTAGCAATCATTATCAAATGCTTTTAATAAATCCAATGTAGGCTATTTTAAAAGAAAAAATAGCTCCTAAAGAGCTATTTATACTAAGCCAATCAAAAATAACAAAAAATTAGTTCCGGTTCTTTTTATTATGAATAATATAACAAAAGCTAGTGTTTCTTTCAATAGCCACAGTATCGCTTCGTTTCGATCATGAACCTTTCTGACACCAAAGCATCGTATTTTGATTTTTTGTAATTTTGTTGCAAAGGCTTACAAAGCAATAGCACAACCTGTTCATTTTAAAGATGGCTGAAAAAAAAATCAAAAGAGAACGTAGTTCCGGTACCAAAACTGCGATACTTGAACTGTTGAAGGCACAAAATACCGCCTTAGCCCATAAAGATTTCCACAATCATTTTGGAAACACATATGACAGGGTTACAATATACCGGGCATTGGATCGACTCGTTGACGAGGGAAAACTCCACAGAATTACAAACCTTGACGGGGTGGTTCAATATGCCTTATGTAAGGAATGTGAATCCAAAGAGCAGTCAGAACACAATCACGATCATGTTCACTTTAGTTGTGAAAAATGTAAAAAAACGACTTGCATGGAGTCTATTGCTATCCGGATTAATTTACCTTCCGGTTATACCGTTCGGGAGCAACAAATTTTAATTAGTGGAATTTGTCCGGAATGTAATGCTTCAGAGTAATCCTTCGTCCCGAAAGCTAAAGTATTCGTTTTCAGTTACGATAATATGATCGAGTACTTTAATATCCAGATAATCTCCGGCTTCTTTGAGTTTATAGGTGATACTAATATCGGTTTCACTGGCTTTTAGAGATCCGGAAGGATGGTTATGAACTAAGATCACACCGGTTGCGCTATATTCAAGGGCAGTTTTAAAAATCAGTCTTGGATCTACAAGGGTAGCCACCAAACCTCCCTTACTGATCTGGTATTTATGAATTGCTTTATTGGAGTTATCTAAGAGGAGAATCCAAAATTCTTCATGCCCCAGTTCTCCTAGGATAGGCTGCATAATTGTGAAAACGGATTTGCTGGACATAATAATCGGGAGGTTCCATTTACTTGCTTCGGCTTTTCTTCTCCTCCCTAATTCCAAGGCTGCGATTATGGTTACTGCTTTTGCTTCACCAATGCCTTTAAAGGACATTAATTGTTTGATGGATAGCTTCCCTAAAGCGTTTAAATTATTATCGAGGCTACCCAGAATTTTTTTTGAGAGGTCCAGAGCGCTTTCTTTTTCACTACCGGATCGTATCAGGATGGTTAGCAATTCGGTGTTACTTAAAATGGTTCGGCCTTTTTCGATTAGTTTTTCTCTGGGTTGATCGGAAGGTGCCCAGTCTTTAATTGGGATATAGTTGATTACTTTCATTTTGGCGTATATTTTTTGTTTAATACTAGTTTCGTTCAAAGTCCGTTATTCTAATAAAAATAAAGTTATGAATTTTTTTCTGGTTTTTCTATTCCTAACCTACCCAATAACAGCCATAAACAGCCAGTTTCACCCCTCTCAAAAATTATCCGAAGCGGCTATGGTATTAACAAAGGATCGGGTGACGTATGATCCGGTGTATCGAAAAATTGGATATCCAAATGGGGATGTCCCGTCGGATAAGGGCGTTTGTACGGATGTAATTATCAGGGCTTACCGGAAGCTTGGGATTGATTTACAGAAGGAGGTTCATGTGGATATGCAAAAAAACTTTTCGAAGTATCCTTCGAAATGGGGTTTAAAAAAACCGGACACGAATATTGATCACAGAAGAGTTCCCAATCTTCAGGTTTACTTTTCCCGTTTTGGAAAAGTCAAACCGATTACCGCTAATGCATCCGATTATACTACCGGAGATATTGTTACCTGGATGCTTCCCGGAGCCTTACCCCATATCGGCATCGTTGTACATCGAAAATCAAAAGACGGAAAACGCCATCTGATTGTTCACAATGTAGGCCGCGGACAAGTGTTGGAAGATTTTCTTTTTAAGTATCCGATTACCGGACACTATACCTATAAAACAGAAAAGGATTAGCGAAAGCCAATCCTTTTTTATTACTGTATTAATTTCTTTACATCGTCGAAATCCAGTCCGCCGTAATTTCCGGAACTCATTAATAAAAGTGCCGTATTATCCAGGTTAAGATTAAAAAGATACTGTTTAAAATCTTCCGGATTGGTATAAATAATCAGGTCTTCCCTATTGAATGCTTTAGCAATCTGCTCGTAGGTTATTGTTTCCAGTCGTTTGATCTTAACCGCTTCGGGCGAATAAAACACGACAGCCGTATCGGCAGCATTGAGTGCTCCTTGGTATTCTTTTAAAAATTCAGCATTCAAACTACTATAGGTATGCAACTCCAGACAAGCTATCAGATTTCGGTTTGGATATTGTTCTTTTACCGCTTTAGTCGTCGCGGCCACTTTACTCGGCGAATGTGCAAAATCCTTATAGGCAACCTTACCTTTTCCTTCCGCGATTTTTTCCAAACGTTTGGAAGCGCCTTTAAAACTAGCGATGGCCTCGTAAAAATCGGCTTCATCGACACCCATATTCTGGCAGATCCATTTTGCTCCGGCAAGGTTATTCAGGTTATGCGCTCCGAAAACTTCAATTGGCATTGGCCCTTCCGGTGTTGCTAATAACGTTGTTCCATCTTCCACGGTATACTCCGGAGTATGGTATGGAATTTTCCGGATCGGATTGGTCGCTTCTTCGGCTACTCTTTTTACTTCCAGATCATTTTCATTATAAACCAATATACCGCCATTGGTAATTTTCCGGATAAAAATCGAGAATTGCTCTACATAATTTTCATAGGTCGGAAACACATTGATATGATCCCAGGCAATTCCGCTGATCAATGCAATATTCGGTTGGTATAAGTGAAATTTCGGTCTTGGATCCATTGGAGATGACAGGTATTCATCGCCTTCCAGAACGATAAAATCATTATCGGTCGTAAGGTGAACCATGGTATCAAACCCTTCCAATTGTGCTCCCACCATATAATCCACATCGATATTATGATAATGCATTACATGAAGAATCATTGAAGTAATGGTTGTTTTCCCGTGGGAACCGCCAATTACAACCCGGGTTTTATCTTTTGACTGTTCGTACAAAAATTCAGGATACGAATAAATTTTCAATCCCAATTCCTGTGCTTTTAACAATTCGGGATTATCGGCTTTGGCATGCATTCCCAAAATAACCGCTTCGATATCGGATGTGATTTTCTCCGGGAACCATCCCATTTCTTCCGGTAATAATCCTTTGTTTTTTAATCGGGTTTTGGAAGGTTCGAAAATAGCATCATCACTTCCGGTTACCTTATATCCTTTGCTATGTAAAGCCAGTGCCAGATTATGCATGGCACTTCCTCCGATAGCGATAAAATGTGTACGCATTTTTATGTTTTTTTCTTTTGATACAAATCTAAGGTTTGTTTTGCTTTTTCCGGCATCTTCATTTTATTTTTATACAAATCGGCCAGACGTTGGTAGGTCACTTTTGACTGACCAATAGCCACCGCTTTGATAAAATATTTTTCCGCTTCGGAATAACGCTTAAAATATTCGGCAATATGACCTTTGGAAAGATAACCGTCCACTGGTGAAATTGCCATTAGTTCATCGGAATAGCGTTGTGCTTTTTTTTCACTTCCGCCCAATATTCCGGGGATTTCCAGATAAAAAATTACCAAAGCCCAACGCGATTCTATATGCTTCGGATTTAATTTAGCAGCTGTCAGGAAGGCTTCTTCTATATCGTCGATCATCCCCAATGCTTTGAACTTACTAACCGACTTTGCCTTCATCGCCATCGCACCGCCATACTTATAATAGTACTCCGCATTTTTAGGATACCGCACTTTTAGTTTCTGATAACACGAAATGGCTTCGTCCCATTGTTGCTGATGCGCCGCAATATCACCTAAATACACTATCGCTTTGGCATTATCCGGATCTTCTTTGACAATCGCACTGAAATAAGGTCGTGCTTCTTCATAGCGCGCCTGTTCAAACAACTGTATACCTTTTCCCAAATCACCTTGTGACCACGATAAAAAAGGCACTAACAATCCTATGTAAATCCATTGCTTCATCATTCAAAAATAACAAAATACATCCTTTTTTATAACGATTAGAGAATATTTAAACTTTATAGTATCTTGCTTAAAAATTCCTACCTATGAGAAAAATTACATTTGTTTTTGCCCTATTCTTCTCGACACTATTATATGCTCAGAAATTTGATAAAAAATGGGATAAAGTAATTGCACTTGAACAGGAAGGAAAAATCCGTTCGGCCAATACCGAAGTCCAATATATTTACAAAAAAGCCAAATCCCGTGGAGATGAAGCCGAGATGGTTAAAGCCTTCTTTTATTCGTCAAAATACATGCAGACACTGGAAGAAGATGCCGGTGTAAAAATCATTGCCGATTTAAAACAAATCCTTTCCAAAAGCAGTATTCCCACACAAGCACTATTACAACATATTTATGCGAAATGTCTTGAGACGCATTTAAACAGAAATCGATCAAAAATCAACAAACTATCCAATTTGGATTATACTCCTGAATCGGACTTCCGAACGTGGCCACTCAACATATTTGAAACAGAAATACAAACTGCCTATCGAAAATCGATTGAAGCAGAAGCGGAATTACAGAAAACGCCGTTACGCGACTATGAAATCGTTTTTGATTTTGAAAAATACGAAGACTTTAAAAAGCATACGCTTTATGATTATTTAGCGTCGGAAGCACTTCAATACTACTCCAAAAAATGGTTGTCTCGATACAATCTAAAAAACACGGAAACTGAGTGGGAATCCTTACTGGATACTTCGGAAAACTTCAACAAAAATAATCTTCAAGTGGTACAAAACGAATCGCTAAAAACCATAATGCGCTTATATCAAAAGCTCGAAAAAAATAGCGCATTGCGTTCAAAATATCAATACGAACGCTTGCAATATCTACAGTATATATTCTCAATAAACGATGCCCAACAGTCGCTAAAAATTCTTAACCGATTTCAGAAACAAAATTTAGATTCCCTTACACTTCAAAAGGTCTTGTATCAAAAGGCTTCGATATATCAATCGGAAGCCTCAAAAAAGATACATCCTGATTATAATATTATTGCTGCAAAAACCTACGACAGTATACTAGCTTTGGGAATGTCTAGTATTTATAAAATAGCATCTAATACTCGCTACACTCTGATCCGGGAGTCTTTTTCAATTCAACTTCCAAAATACACGTACAACCAGCAACATATACGTGCATCCATCCGGTATAAAAACCTGAATGCGGTTACACTTTCGTTTTACAAGATCAATAGTCGGGAAACTGCAGCTCTGGATAGTCTTTCCCGCAAAGAAAGCGATAGTGTCCGAAAAACAATCTATCAATCCCAAAAACCGATCCAAACGATTACTTATCCTTTACGGAATAAAAATGATCATTTCGAATATTCCACTGAAGTTTTACTTCCGAACTTCGAAACAGGAAATTACCTAATTCGTTATGAAAGCGCTATGGACACCAATTCCCCGGAAACCAGTGGTGATGTTTTTACGGTTAGCAACATCGGATTACTGAGCTACGTCAAAAACAAACAAGTATACTTTGAAGCCCTGCATCGAAAAACCGGAAAGCCGTTGGAAAATGTTACTATTTCCGGCAAAGATTTTAAAATCCAGACCAATTCGGAAGGTCGGGCAAGTATTTTCGGATATACCAATCAGGAGTATCTTCTGGCGACAACAAACAACGATTCTTTGTATATAAGCCATTCTATAAACAACTACGATGAGGAGGATAAGGAAGAAGAAAATGAAACGCTTTCAATTTCCGATTCGAGAATTGATTTTTTTATGGACAGGGCTATTTACAGACCCGGCCAAGCCTTTTATTATAAAGGAATAGCACTTTGGAATAAAAACGATCAGACGGAAGTGGTTCCCAACCTTACCGTGAAGGTTAATCTGATCGATCCAAATGGTTCTACCATAAAACAGATCGAAGCCCGAACAAATGAATTTGGTTCTTTCTCCGGCGAATTCAACCTTCCTAAAATTGGCCTTACCGGAACCTATTCCATTAAAACAGAACAACCCGATAACGTAGAAAACGATACGCTTTACAACAAAGAAAAAGATCAACATTATTTTTGGGACACTATGAGTTGGCGTGGAAATGAAGGAATTCGTTTTAAAGTCGAAGAATATAAAAGACCTAATTTCCAGATTGCCTTTATACCTATAACAAAACCATATTCCGTTAATCAGCAGATTGCATTACAAGGAAATGCAAAGGCGCTTTCGGGTAGTATGATCAGCGATGCTATAGTTACGTATACCATCAAAAGATCGTTTTCGAATTACTTTTACGATGCGGACGACACTCCCATCATAACTAAAGGCGAAACCAAAACAGATGCCAGCGGTAATTTTACCGTTGCCTTTACCGCCGAACCCGACACAAAATATAGTCCCGAAAAATTGCCGGTATTCTATTATCAGGTTCGGGTTGACATAACCGATAGTAACGGGGAAACCCGAAGTAATAGCACCATTGTAAATGTCGGATATCATATGCTAAAACTGGGCGTCAGCCTTCCTCCGATTATCGAAACCGGAAAAAAAGAATTTATCCAATTAAACAGCGAAAACCTAAACAATTCGTTTATCCCAACCAAAGGAACACTAACCTTTTATTATACTGCTCCTATCGACAATAAATGGAAACGAAAAGGGTACAATTCCGAAATAAAGTCTATAGACGATAGTACTTTCGATGCTTTATTTCCTTATGAAAAACGATATAACGATTCCATTCCGGAAACCCTAGTTCTCAAAAAGACGATCAATACCCAATCGGATCGTAAAATCCCGTTAGACTTTATGTCCAACTGGAAAACAGGCAATTATAAAGTTGTTTTTTCGACTAACGATTCCCTTGGACATTCGATTAAACAAAAGGTTAACTTTCAATTGTATCAGCAAAACGACAAGCAAAAGCCTTCCGACAGACTATTTACCGTAAAACCACTAAACAGTCAGCCGGAAAAAGATGGTTTTATCAAAGTGCAAATCCTTTCCAACTTTGCCGATTTATATCTAAATGCCGATATTTATTATAACGGCATCCAATATTACAGAGAAGATTTTCAGCTCCAAAACAAACAAGCGATCCTACAAGTTCCAATAAAAAAAGGAGCCAAAGGAGCCATCAAAATGCAATTCCAAACTCTGTTTGACAACGAAGTTATTTTTCACACCGTTGTTTCCAACATTGACCAGCAACAAGAACCTTTGGCTTTTGAAGTAGAAAGTATTCGCAATAAAATGGAACCCGGAAGTCATGAAAACTGGGCTTTCCGTATCAAAAACAAAACCGAAGCCGAAGTTCTAGCCTCGATGTACGACAGTTCCCTGGATCAGTTTACTACAGCAGAATGGGAGAAGATACAATCGCTTCGGTACGACCGCTACATACCCGAAAAAACCAAACTGGGATTTGACACGATCTACGGCAGCCTGCTTTTCTACCCGAATTCCTACTATTCGGATATCTCGCAGCAATCAGCCGAATTAATCTGGTTTGGATTTAACTTCGTAAATCCTAATGATTACTTCACCCAAAGGCAATACAACAAACTAATTGAAACCGGTAAAACAAAAACACCTGACAACGCCAAAACCATTAGTGGAATCGTAACCGAAGGCGGATTACCCGTACCGGGTGTTTCCATTACAATTGAAGGCACAACCAGAGGAACGCAAACCGATATGGATGGTTATTACAATATCGCTGCTTCCGAAGGCGAGGTTCTCTCCTATAGTTTTATTGGAATGGAAACAACAACTATTATTGTAAAAAACAAAGTTATCAATGTAACCTTAACGGCCCAAGCAAAAGCATTAAACGAAGTCGTTATCGGAGCCATGGGTATTAAACGCAGAGAGCAAAGCATTACTTCCATGGCGCAGACTATCTACGCTCCGAATGTACTTCAGGCACTAACCGGAAAAGTGAACGGCCTGCAAATTAGTCAGCAGCCGGTCGCGATACGAGGAATCGGAGAAGGCGGAAACAAACCCGTTTTAATCGTCATCGATGGAAAAATAGCCGATGCCGGTATGCTGGAAAACATTCCGGCTTCCGACCTATTATCGTCCACCGTATTAAAAGGTGCACAAGGAACCGCACTGTATGGTGCGGAAGGTGCCAATGGCGTGTTGATCATCACAACAAAAAAATCATTATCCGAAATCGCTGAGGTAAAAACTCGGAAAAATTTTAATGAAACCGCGTTTTTCTATCCGCATTTAAAAACGGATAAAGAGGGGAGAATCAAATTTTCGTTTACTTCACCAGAGTCTTTAACGAAATGGAAACTTCGCCTTTTTGGCCATACCAAACAAGGGAAAACCGCCTATTATGAAGATCAGATTGTTACTCAAAAAGACCTGATGATCACACCAAACTTCCCTCGTTTTTTACGCGAAAAAGACACGCTTTATATTAGTGCCAAAATCGCCAATATGACCTATGAAACCAAATCCGGAATTGCCACTTTACAACTTTTTGATGCGACAACCATGGAACCGATCGATCATAAAACCGCCAATCAAAACAACATTAAAAACGTTGTGATACCGGCCAAAGGCAATACGGAAGTAAGCTGGAAAATCGTTATCCCCGAAGGCATTCAGGGTGTTCAGTACAAAATAGTCGCCAAATCCGGCAACTTTAGCGACGGCGAAGAAAACATACTTCCGGTACTCACCAACACACAATTGGTTACCGAAAGTATTCCGTTATGGGTTCGCGGGAATACAACAAAAACCTATACCCTTGAAAACTTAAAAACCAATACCTCTACTACCCTTCGCAACCATCAGATCACACTGGAATATACTTCCAATCCGACCTGGCTGGCGTTGCAATCCCTTCCGTATTTAATGGAATACGAACACGAGTGTGCCGAACAAACATTTGCCCGGTATTATGCCAATGTACTGGCTTCACAGATTATCAACAGCAATCCTAAAATTGCCACTTTATTTGAAAACTGGAGAAAAGACGGAAAAAGCACTTCCAAACTGGAACAAAATGAAGAACTAAAATCCATCATATTGGCCGAAACCCCGTGGTTACGCGATTCACAATCCGAAGCCGAAAAAAAGAAAAACCTGGCATTGCTATTCGACCTGGACAAAATGGCAACTTCCACTGATGTTATTTTTGATAAGCTAAAACAAAAACAAAAATTATCCGGAGGGTTCGCCTGGTTCGAAAACGGAAACGAAAGTTATTATATCACCCGCCATATTATGGCTGGTTTTGGTCACCTGTCTAAAATGCAATTGACCGATGCCATCAAAAAACAGTTTACCAGCATCACTAATCGAGGCATTCAATATCTTGATTTCAAATTCGTAGAACAACACAACGAGTCCCTTAAACAGACATACAAACCGCACCCATACGAAAATCTGTACTACCTGTACACCCGTAGTTTTTATTTGGACAGTCATCCATTAAATGCCGAGCAGCAAAAGATTGTAGCGCTATATCTTGATACTTCCAAAAAGAACTGGCTAGACTATTCTTTATATGAAAAAGGATTGGCGGCATTGGTTTTTAACCGCTTTGAAGATAAGAAAACGGCAGCGACCATTATAGCCAGTTTAAAAGAAACCGCGGCCAACAACCCTGATTCCGGCATGTATTGGATTGCGAATAAACCCGGATGGTTCTGGTATCAGGCGCCTATAGAAACACAGGCGTTACTGATCGAAGCCTTTGCTGAAATCACCAACGATAAAGAAGCCATCGAAGCGATGAAAGTATGGCTGCTTAAAAACAAACAAGGTCAAAGTTGGCCAACGACCAAATCCACTACCGAGGCTATTTATGCCTTATTATCGTATGGTGGCAATTGGCTTTCAGAAAAGGACAACACCGTTTTTAAAATCGGTTCTGAAAAAATGTTATCAAACAAATTAAGCGAAAACCAAAAAGAAGCCGAGACCGGTTATATCAAACTCAACTGGAATCAAAAAGAAATCAGTCCCGAAATGGCTACAATTTCCGTTCAAAACAAATCCGATGTTCCGGGTTATGGCGGTTATTACTGGCAATATTTTGAAGACCTCGATAAAATCAAAACACAAAGCGGAAGTACCTTATCAACTTCCAAAGAATTATATCTTAAAAAAAACACGAAAGACGGAGAACAACTGGAACGCATCACTACCGGAAAAAATATTGCTGTTGGTGATTTGGTTACCGTTCGCATTATCATCAAAGCGACTGAGGATATCGAATATATTCATTTAAAAGATATGAGAGCCTCCGGTTTTGAACCCTTAAATGTACTTTCCGGTTATCAATGGAAACAGGGACTGAGCTATTACCAAAGTACGCGCGATGCCGCCACCCATTTCTTTTTTGATCGCATCCGAAAAGGAGTCTATGTTATCGAATATGATGTACGCGCCAATAACAGTGGTCATTTCTCCAACGGTATCACTACGATACAAAGTATGTATGCTCCGGAATTTACGAGTCATACGAAAGGAATTCGGGTTCAGATAAAACGTTAATACAAAAAAAGGAGGCTTGATCAAACCTCCTTTTTTGATTATGCTATTCCCAAAATAATCACGACTTTTAAAATCTCAAAGTCTAAAACCAGGCTGCGACTTTTTTAAAGATTTTTTGATCGCTATTATAAGATGTCATATTAAAATCGTCCAAGTCATAAAATATAATTTCATCCGGGCGGTTTGCCAGATTATCACGTAGATCATCGGCCATATTTTCCAGATCGTCTTTTGAAATGGATTCCATTTTTAGCTGATCGCCTTCTTTAAAATAATTGCCACCGCGGATCACGCTTTCCACTACGGTAAAATACATGCCATCCGTTCTTTTAAAATGCGGATCGTTTTCAAGAGCCGCCACATCAATTTTACTGATCACTTTGATCACCCGATGATTCCGGATATGAATTCCCCAGCTATATATTGGCAAAGCCACGTCGAGTGCCAATGGAAATTTTTTCAGGCTTTTGATATAGCTTTGCGCCACTTCCCGATCGTAAATAGAATTCCGGTTATCGGGCGCGATACTTCCCATATTGTAGTACATTAACACGCCTTTATCCACATTGGGAATTCCGGTTTTATTAAAATATTTCACCTGATGTAACCGAATGGTCGCCGACAATCTTTTGGCACTAACCGACTTTAACTGTTCGACAAATTTTAAATAACGGTCTTTACTATTTAACGTCCAGTCGCAATCCACCTGAATTTCATCCCACGCAATTCCGTATTGGGTATTGACTTTTCCGATATAGGTATTGACATTTTCAGCCAGCTTTTCCAAGTCGACTGTCGGTTCGAGCATGACTTCATTTTTGATATACACCACCGGAACAACTTTATACGGATCCGGTTTTTCGGAAAAGCCTATCGGTGATACCGGTACCGCTTCTTTCCCCTTAAGACCAATATCGAAATAACGGATATATAGTTTTCCGACATTATTGTCCGACAGCACCTTTTTTTCATTTTCCGTTACTTTAAAAACCGTTTTCCAGTAATAGAATGCTACCTTAGGTTCTCTTTTTTCCGAATTGTTCGAACAACCCGAAAACAATCCTACGAATAGGATGATTGCAATTATTTGCTTCACTTTTCATTTAATTATAAAAGGCTTTACAGTTTCAAATTTTGGAATTATTCCATTCCGAGGTATTTCCGGAAATAGCCGCATTCTTTGATCACTTCTTTATAATACTGCGTATTCGAATAATCTGATTTTAGTTTTTGAAACCCATTCCAAGCCAAAAAGCTCACTTCCGCTTGTCGGTAATAAGTATCCCTGGTATGATACCGTCCGGAATAGAAATCGTTCCGTTCGCATTTGGCCATCATATACATACATCTTGCTTTTTGCTCCGGATTGGTTGCTGCCGCAAAGGCCTTTTTATAATACTCATTCGCCAGTGCTGTGCTTAACAGAATCGGTTGATAAAATTCATCGATATAGTTTCCCCATTGCGCCATGATAACGTCATCATAAAAAGCACGGGCATTACCATAATAGGTCATATTATAAAAGGCATTACCCAATAAAAGGTTATTACTATATACGTCCTCACCTTTTGTCAGCTTATCCTGCATTTCTTTTATTTTTTGTAAAAAAGAAAGCTTGGTATATTTCACCTTCTGATAGGCCACATGATCGCAATCGTTACAATCCCTAATCTTACCATTAAACGGATTCCCCCATAACGAATCTTTACTTCTTTCGGACTGTTCCATATAGCTAATTGCCTGATCGATTTTATTGTTATAAGCACTTATCACACCCTGATAATCGTAAATATCCGACAACGTCACATTATAAAGCTTCATGGCCATTTGCTCCCATTCGCTTTTATTGGATTTGCTTAAAAAAGCTTTCATGGCTTCCTGGCTTTCCGGCTTATGATAATACGTTTTATCGCGTAAAAACAATTCTGCCATTACACCATTTTTCTGTGAGGCATACAACGATGCAATATAACGGGCACTCCATTCTTTGGCTTTATAATAACGAAAATAAGCAAGTTCATTTTCCACATTCGGAAGTTCCAGATACAACCACTTAAGCTCTTTTAGCAGTGCTGCTTCCGATTTCGCATTCATTTTAGTGGTTGTGCTAATAGTGTTGATCAATTTTAAAAGACGAAATTGTCTGTCTGAGAGCTCACTTTTCGGTGCCTTGCTTTCGGCTTTATCAAACAGTTTGGCAGCTCTTTTATAATCGCCTTTAAAGATATTCAGGTAGCCTGCTGCGCTATTCCACAAATAGGGCTTTGCCGTTTGGGATTCGTCTGCAATTTTATCAACCATAGCGACCATGTCTTTGTTCAGCTTCTCATTGATCTTCATTTTATATTCTGGAATTGTTCTAAACTCATCATCGTTTAGTCGGATTTCTTCTTTATTCACAAGACGTGTTAACAGATATTCCAGATGTTCGCTTTTTGGATTGAGCTTATAGATCTCGGCAATCGCTTTTTGTTCATCGGCATAATACCCCAAAAGCGCCCACAATGCTGTTTTTTCATCCGTATTCTGGGCTAACTGTAACGAAGCGTTAAAATCGGATTGTTCCTGCGGGTGGAAATTATAGGCCGTCGTCTGACGAAGTGCCGGACATTTATCGAATACCACCGCATAGCCGTAATTGGCTTTTACATAGTTTTGTTGTTTGTAATAGCTCCCGGCAACATACGAAAGTCCGCGGTAATACAACGTGTTTTTAGGCACACTGTTTTGGGTCTTCTCAAAAAAAGTGATGGTTTTTGGTTTGGAATCACTATAAAAATAAGCCTTCATCGTTTGAAACCAATAGCGATTCTTCAGGAACGCATCCTGTGTTTGTTCAAATTTTGTTTCTACCGTTTTGATCAACTGCGGCGATACTCGTGAGACAGGCTTTTCGTTGGCATCCCATGGATCATATTGCGTTGTAGTATACTGATCAATTTGTCGGGCATAATACATAAACTCTAAAAAGTCTTTTACTTTTTTATTTTTCAGATCGATTTTAGAATCGGAAAGAGTGGGTTTCTTTTTATTAAAAGCCACATTATACATATTCTCTACTGTCGTTCTCGAACTATCATTTAATATCAGATAACTCAGTTTTTCTTTGTTGATGGTGCCTCCGAGGTAATGATCCCATTCGGCCACAATGTCTTCGTTAAATCGTCCTGTAAAGTCGTCATCATAGCCTGTATAGAACATATCACCCGAATAAAACAAGGGTGAATACGATTTATCGACATAGGCCTCCGGAGCAAAGTTGGACAGGTAATAATATCCCCAATCCCCAATATCCGAGCAGGCATAGATAACTGTATAGGTTACGCCAGCTAAAAGACTACAACCCAGCAACCATTTTTTTAAAGAATTCCGAATCATTACTATCAGTTTTAAAGGTAAAGTATTGTTTTAAATACGGTATTAAACTTACAAAATTCGTACCGATACTGACAAAATAATTTTCCGGAAATTTATTGCTGTACGGGCATAAAAAAACCGCTTCGATTGAAGCGGTTTTATATTTCGGAAACGAATCGGAATTATTTTACGATTGTCATTTCGTCAACGATGTGTTTTGCATTGGAGAACTTGTCGATCACCCATAATACATAACGAATATCCACGTTGATTGTTCTTTGTAAGTTTTTGTCAAAGATCACGTCACCAGCCATAGCTTCGATGTTTCCGTCGAATGCCAAACCGATTAATTCTCCTTTACCGTTTAATACCGGAGAACCAGAGTTACCACCTGTAATATCGTTATCGGTTAGGAAGTTTACGTGCATTGAACCGTCTTTATCAGCATAACGACCGTAGTCTTTTACTTTGTTCATTTCCATTAAACGAACCGGTAAGTCGAATTCTTCGTCACCTTTTTTGTATTTTTTAACCATACCGTCCATAGTCGTATAGTTATTTACTTTCGCATCATTACGTTTGTCAGCTGGTAAAGCGCGAACTTTTCCGTAAGTTAAACGTAGTGTTGAGTTAGCATCCGGATATTTGATAGGACCTAATTTTGAATCACGTAATCCTTGAACCAATAAACGGAAAGACGCTCCGAAATCGTTTTGTGCTTTAGAAATTGCATCCGATTTTGCGTTGTAGTGGTTTAATAAGTCATTCGACAATACTACTAACGGATCGTTTGTAATAGTCGCCGCGTTAGGGTTTTGTAAAAACGCTTTTACTTTTTCTGGAGAAGCAAACACACTGCTATCAAAAGCATTGTTTACATATTTTGTAAAGTTGTTGTTGTTCTCTTTTCCTAATTTCTCTACCATTGGCGCCAATGTATATCCTGCTTTTGTAGCATATAGATTTAACTGACCTGCAAGGATATCTTTTTCAGCCGGAATATAAGCTTCTTTGTAGAATTCGTCGATCATTTCAACAAGACCCGGGTACATTTCTTTACGTTTGGCTTCATCTGCTTTTGCGTAATTTTCCAATTGTCTTCCCATCGTTCTTGAAATCGTACCGAAAGCACTTGAACGCAACATCGTCATTAAATAGTTATCATGACGTGCTTTTTCGTTAGTTAAAGCATAGTATTTGTTGATGGTTTCCACCACATGACCATACTTTTCTTTGTTTTCTTTCTGATTGGCCCATTTGTCGAATTTCGCTTCCTGAGCAGCTTTTGTTTTAGCAGTACCGAATTTTGTTAACGCGTCGATCATTCCCTGACGGTTTTTCCAGTAGTTTGCCAATGAAGCATATTTAGAGGCATACATTAAACGTACCGCATCGCTTTGATCCATATGGGTTTTCATTTTATCCATTCCCATTTTAGAACCTTCAACCCATGCCGGGTATGCGAATTTTACGTTTTGCTCGATTCCACCAGCTGGCATCCAACGGTTTGTTCTACCTGGATATCCTAAGATCATTGCGAAATCGTTTTCTTTTACACCACCAAGGTTAACCGGTAAGTGGTGTTTTGGTTGTAATGGTACATTGCTTGGAGAATAATCAGCCGGGTTACCGTTTGCATCTGCATAAATACGGAACATAGAGAAGTCACCTGTATGACGTGGCCATTCCCAGTTGTCTGTATCACCACCGAATTTTCCAATATTTTCAGGAGGTGTTCCTACTAAACGTACGTCTTTATAATCCTGATACACGAAATAGTAGTACTCGTTACCCTGGAAAAACGGACGAACAGAAACGGTGTATTTTCCACCTTCGTTGTTTTCTTTTTCAATAAGTGCAATTTCTTTGTTGATTGCTGCTTCACGTTCTGCTTCTGTCATTTTATCGTTTACTTTCGATAAAATTCTTTTGGACACATCGTCCATACGAACGAAGAAACGAACGAATAAGCTTTTTGGTTTTAATTCTGCTTTTCTGTTGGCAGCCCAGAAACCGTTTTTAAGGTAGTTGGCTTCCGGAGAAGACAATTCTGCGATCGCATCATAACCACAGTGGTGGTTTGTTAATACCAATCCGTCTTTAGAAATCATTTCGGCAGTACAACCTCCGTTAAACTGAACGATTGCATCTTTAAGACTGTGGTGGTTAATACTGTAGATTTCCTCAGCCGTTAACTGCAATCCCATTTTTTGCATATCCCTGTGGTTTAAACGCTCGATAAACATCAAAAACCACATCCCTTCGTCTGCTCTAACACTTGCAGGTACAAGCAGTATCGTAGCAATTAAGGATAAAATAATTTTTTTCATAATAGATCTGTTATTTTTAGTGACGCGAATATACCTCTTTTTAAGAATTTTATAAAAAAAAGGGTTTATAAAAATCTATAACAAAATAACTTTAACTTTTTATTTTACTATCTATTGATCAAAACTGACATAAAATAAAAAGAGACCTCCGAAACGGACACCTCTTTTTACTATTTTTTATAGCTATCGTATTACTGATTAAGCATTTGCCATAATTTATCTTTTAACTCCGTTAATCCCTGTTGGGCAACCGACGAGATAAACAAATACGGAATTCCTTTAAATTCCTTATCGAGTTGTGCTTTCATTTCGGCTTTTAATTCGTCATCAAGCATATCCGATTTCGAAATCACCACCAAACGATCTTTATCGAGCATTTCCGAATTGTAACGACGTAACTCATCCAACAAAATATCGTACTCTTTTTTGATATCCTGAGCATCGGCCGGAACCAAAAATAACAAGGTCGAGTTTCGTTCGATATGTCGTAGGAAATAATGCCCCAATCCTTTACCTTCGGCCGCACCTTCAATGATTCCAGGAATATCGGCAATTACAAACGACTGAAAATCACGATACGCCACAATTCCAAGATTCGGTTTTAAGGTCGTAAACGGATAATCGGCAATTTTTGGCTTCGCGGATGTCAGCACCGACAATAAGGTCGATTTTCCAGCATTCGGAAACCCAACCAATCCTACATCGGCCAATACCTTTAATTCCAGGATGACATCCATTTCTTCGGCCGGCATACCCGGTTGCGAATAACGCGGTGTCTGGTTGGTCGAACTTCTAAAATGCCAGTTCCCCAAACCACCTTTACCTCCTTTTACAAGGATCTTTTTTTCACCTTCTTCGGTTATTTCAAAAAGTATTTCGTTGGTTTCTTTGTCGCGCACCACTGTTCCCAACGGCACTTCGATATATTTATCTTCACCATCGGCACCGGTACTTCTCGCACTACCTCCGTCTCCTCCGTGTCCGGCTTTGATATGGCGTGCAAATTTAAGGTGAAACAAAGTCCAAAGACCTTTGCTCCCTACCAGATACACGTGACCACCACGACCACCGTCTCCACCATCGGGACCACCTTTTTCAATAAATTTCTCCCGATGCAAATGCGTAGACCCTTTCCCTCCTTTTCCGGAAGAAACATAAATTTTTACGTAGTCTACAAAATTCCCTTCTGTCATTTAATTTTATTTTGTTTTTCAATAGTAAGCCACTAAAAGCAGCTTACTCTTTTAATGAGCGTACTAATACTTTATCGATTTTCACACCGTCCATGTCGATCACTTCCAGTTCCATTTTATTCCAGATTAGTTTTTCACCAACTTTTGGAATATAGGACAATTCGGTCATGATCAATCCGCTTACAGTTGTCACGTCATAATCGTTAATCAGATCATCCATATCGAAATAGGTCAGGAAGTCGTGCAACGAATAATGTCCGTCCACCAACCAGGTTCCGTCTTCGCGGGCTACCAACTGGAATTCCTCTTCGTAGAATTCGGCGGCATCACCAACGAGTGCTTCCAGAATATCGTTTAATGTAATAATCCCCTGTACCACACCATATTCGTCGGTAATCAGGGCATAGTGTACTTTTGTTTTCTTAAAAAGCTCCAGCGCTTTATAGGCCGAAGTATGTTCAATAAGGTAAACCGGTTCTTTTACAATTGCCTTCAGGTCGAAATCGCCTTTTTCAAAACTCGTAAACAAGTCTTTTAACAACACTACTCCAACTACCTCATCCAGATTGTCTTCACACACCGGATATACGGAGTGGATTTCTTCCAGCACCTTTTCTTTTTGTTCGTTTACATCATCTTCCAAAGACAGATACACCACCGCTTTACGGTGTGTCATCAGGGAATTCACCTTACGGTCACCGATATGGAAAACACGTTCCACGATGTCCTGTTCGATTTCCTGTACTTCTCCGCCTTCGGTACCTTCTTTAATGATGGCTTTAATTTCTTCTTCGGTTACTTTCCCATCGGCCGTTGGCTTAATTTTCAATACGTTTAGCACAAAATCGGTCGATGCGGTCAACAACCAGATAAAAGGTGCCGTTACAATCGAAACCACTTTCATCGGAACCGCTACCGTTTTGGCAATCGCTTCCGGGTAATTTAATCCGATTCGTTTGGGTAGTAATTCTCCTAAAACCAGGGAGAAAAACGTTAAAATCACAACTACAATACCTACAGCCAATGTTTGCGAATAAGGCCTGAACATTTCAAATCCGTCTAAAAACAGTTTTACGTCGCCGGTAACGTTATCACCACTATAAATACCGGTTAGAATTCCGATTAGTGTAATTCCGATCTGAACGGTCGATAGGAATTTATTGGGTGAATTAGCCAGTTCTAAAGCTGTTTTCGCACTGGTGTTTCCTTTTTTCGCGGCCGTTTCCAAACGGTTTTTACGAGCTGAAATAAGTGCTATTTCCGACATGGAGAAAACTCCGTTTAAAAGGATTAGAAAGAAAATTATTATTATTTCCAAAGTTTAGGATTGTAAATTAGTTATGATATCAGTTTTACCTGACTTTTTATTATTTTTTTATCGTTAGTATTCTATTTATTGTTCACCGGGACGGCCTATAATTTTTCAATTACATCGCTTAGTCTTTCAGTGATTTCGGCAATGGAGCCGATTCCGTTAACCGCGTGGAATTTTTGCTGTGCGCTGTAATATTCGATTAGCGGCGCTGTTTTTTCGTTATATTCCTGGTAACGGTTTCTGATTTTTTCTTCGTCCTGATCGTCCGGTCTTCCAGATGTTTTTCCTCTTTCCAACAGTCGTTGTACCAAAATTTCATCATCGGCTTCCAAAGCAATCGTTGCCGTTACTTCCCAGTTTTTGGAATTCAGGAACGCATCCAGCGCTTCGGCTTGTGCAATTGTTCTTGGAAATCCGTCAAAAAGAAAACCTCGCGCTTCCGGGTTTTTCTCTACTTCATCCTGAAGCATTTTAATAGTAAGACTGTCCGGAACCAAATCACCACGATCGATATAGGTTTTGGCTTCCTTCCCTAATACGGTTTCGTTTTTAATGTTATAACGAAAAACGTCACCGGTTGAAATGTGTATTAAGTTGTATTTTTCTTTTAAAAATTCGGCTTGTGTCCCTTTTCCGGCTCCGGGCTTTCCAAATAATACGATATTAATCATTTTAATTAAATTGTTGTTATGATGGTTTTATAGTTATTTTTTCTGTGTTATTTTAATTGATATACTTCCGGGATATTACGCCCTAATCCGTCGTAATCCAATCCGAACCCGACGATAAACTTATTTGGAATTTCCAATCCGACATAATCGATTGTGATATCCTTATCATAGGCTTCCGGCTTTAGGAAAAGCGTCGCAAATTTCAATTGCTTCACACCTTTATCTGCAAACATTTTCTGTAATTCCACTATGGTATTTCCGGTATCTACGATATCTTCAATGATCACTACCGATCTTCCGGTAATATCCTGATTTAAACCGATAAGTTGTTTTACCTCGTGTGTGGTTTGCATTCCGTCGTAAGAAGCCATTTTTACAAAGCTCAATTCACAATCGTGTTTATAGTGCTTCATAAAATCGGACACCACCATAAAGGCTCCGTTAAGTACACCTACAAAAACCGGTATTTCACCATTCATATCTTTTGCAACGGCATCGGCCATTTTCGCAATAGCGGCATCGATTTCTTTTGCCGAAAGAAACGGGACAAATTGTTTGTCGTGAAGTTGTATTTCCATTGTAACCTTTAGAATAATTGGCAAAGATACTAATTGCCGTTGGACAATTGATAATTAACAATTAAGAATTATAAATTTTTGAATTATTTTGTACTTTCGATGAAGATTTCAGGAAAAAAATGAACGAAATTTTATATACCAAAATTATAAACAGTACCGCCCATCGTGCCAGTCGGGAAGAAAACGCCGCCTATATCTTTAACAACCCTTCATTATTTAACGATCTGTTTACGGCTGCGATCACGATAACCGACAAAAATCACCATAAAGCCTGTTGGATCATGGAGTTGGTACTCGAACGACAACTCGATCTGATTTTCCCAAAGAACGATATTTTCTGCGCGACATTACCACAATTTCGCAACGAAAGCGCTCTGCGTTCGATATCCAAAATTGCGCTTTTCCTTGTCGACTATAACAATCGCAAAACAAAACTCCTTTCCGATAAAAACATTGAAGTCATTACCGAAACCTGTTTTGACTGGTTGATCAACGACACCAAAGTCGCTTCAAAAGCCTACGCCATTCAGGCCCTATACTTATTAGGCAAAGAAAATCCCTGGATTTATCCGGAATTAAAACAGCTATTACAACAAGGTTTTCCCGATCATTCGCCGGCCTATCAAAGTGTCGCGCGAAAAATCCTTAAAAAGATATAGTCTTTAAACAAAAAAAAACGACCCTTATAAAAAGAGTCGTTTCCCAGGATTAATTATCAAGAATTATTCTTTGATAATCTTAATTGTTTTTACCACATCACCGGCAAATACTTTAACAAGATAGTTCCCAGCAGATAAATTACTCATATCTACCTGAGCCTCGGAAAGGTTTATATTTTGTGACAATACTTTTTGTCCTAACAAATTGTAGATTTCAACTGCCGAAATAGTTTCATTATAGGCCAGATTCAGCATATTTTTAACCGGGTTCGGATAGGCTCTGAAATTAGCTTTATCAAATGTCGAAGCCGATAAAGCACTGCTCACCGTTACATCATCGAGATTAAGACCTCTCGCCCAGTTTGAAGTACCTTCGAAAGCAACATAATAGGTAGCCGATGGATTTGGCAACGGTAAAGTCACCTGAGTCCAGGCGGTATGTTCTGTTATATAATCCGCTCCGATTTGAGTCCAGGCACCACTTTCACTTGTCTTATAGAAAATACGCAACTCATCGATATCACCAAACCAGTTTACGTTAGCATAATAGAAACTCAATTGCGGACTAGATACCGCTGTTAAGTCTAACGGAGGCGAAACTAATTTTGTTTTATTTCCGGTTGTAGTCGTTCTAAACTCTGCCATTCTTGCCCCTGTTCTCGGTGCAATCGAACTATTACCATTAGCGGTTACATACGCCCAGTTTGCTGTTCCGGAAACCGTTTGATTACTCCAACACGATGGGATGGTAGTCGCATCAAAACTTTCGGTAAAAGGAAACGTTGTTACCGACGCACAACTTGTTCTAAAGGCTCTCGGACCTATCCAAGTACTAAAATTACCACTTCCGCAATTAGCACGAACATAATATTCATAAGCGGTATTCGCAGTTAATCCCGATAAAGTCGTAGCTGTAGCTCCTGTAACCGGCGGTGCAGCTGTACCGGAGCCGGCAGTAAAGCCAGGCGCACCATACTGTACTTCAAAATTAGTTGTTCCCGCTCCCGGCGTCCAGGACAGAGCAGCAGTGGCAGCAGTTATAGCACCAACCATAGGATTTGTAGGTGGTATACAGCTTGGTAAAGCCGTTACTTCTACGTCGTCAATATCAAAATAGAACATATCGGTTGTAGTAGAATGAAACCCAATATAAATCGTTTGCCCTACATAAGCCGACAGGTCATACTGATATTTAAAAAAATTAGCACCACTCGCAGGAGCCACATTCGCATCCAACGTAGCGGTAAAGTTTGCAGCCGCTGTTCCTGTAGTTGAAACCTTCACACTGATTGTTTCCGGATATAACGGGTCACGGCTTCTTCCCCAGAAAGTTAAGAAATCCGACACACCCGCCGTAACCGTTACAGCTGGAGTGACCAAATAATCATCGTGAGCAGTTGATCCAAAACCGATACCGGCTGCATTGGTTCCACTATGCGCACTAATACCGGTTGCTCCGGTAAAATTAACAATTACCCAGGTTCCGGTATCACCACCGTTAACAACGGTCCATCCGGTAGGAATAGTCGTTCCTCCGTCAAAATTCTGTAAAAATTGCCCGTGACTTATAAACGGAACAAAAGCTAACAACATGAGTAGTCTTTTTACCATAATTTTATTTTTTTTCGGTTAAACAAGTACACAATTTACATTAATTATATTTAATTAACAATCAAAATGTATATTTATAACCGTTTCTGTTATCAAAGTTATAAAATATACAATATGTTATTTTCAATTCTACCTCATTGAAAAACCGCAAAATATAAAGTAATACGATTGTGTTTTCTATTATGATAAGTATCTTTGCACAAACAACAACACAATGAATTATTTTTCTTCTGATTTTAAATTGGGGATACTTGGTGGCGGACAGTTAGGTAAAATGCTACTTACCGAAACCCGTAAGTTCGACATCCAGACCTATATTCTTGACCCAAGTGCCGAAGCACCGTCTCAATATGGAGCGACGCGTTTTTTTCAGGGTGACCTGATGGATTTCGAAACCGTATACCGTTTCGGTAAAAAAGTAGACCTTTTGACTATCGAAATCGAAAATGTCAATCTTGATGCTTTAGACCAGCTTGAACAGGAAGGTCTGGCCGTTTATCCATCACCCAAAACCCTGCGGCTGATCCAAAATAAAGGCCGACAAAAAGATTTTTATTCCGAAAACAAAATTCCTACTGCACCTTATCGTAGGTTTACCGATAAAAACAGTCTGATCCAATCGGTCGAACACAATGAAACCAATGTACCCTTTGTATGGAAAAGTGCGCAGTTTGGTTATGATGGCAACGGTGTAAAAATTATCCGCACTGCTAACGACCTTACTTCGTTACCCGATACCGAATGCATCGCCGAACAAATGGTTCCGTTTAAAAACGAACTGGCCGTAATCGTAAGTCGTACACCATCCGGATCGGTCAAAACCTATCCGGTAGTCGAAATGGAATTTCACCCGGAAGCCAATCAGGTTGAATATGTAATCTGTCCGGCTCGTATAGACGAAACGGTTGCACAGAAAGCACGTGCTATCGCGTTACAGGTTTCCGAAAAATTCAATCATGTTGGTTTATTGGCTGTGGAAATGTTCCAAACCGAAGACGATGCTATTCTGGTAAACGAAGTAGCACCCAGACCTCATAATTCCGGGCATTACTCCATCGAAGCCAGTTATACTTCGCAATTCGAACAACACATCCGTGCTATCCTCAACTTACCTTTAGGCAATACCGATAGCAAAGTTGCCGGTATTATGGTAAACTTAGTTGGCGAAGAAGGGTATTCCGGCCCGGTTATCTATCAAAACATCGACAAGATATTAGCTATCGATGGTGTAACACCTCATATATACGGAAAAAGAGAAACACGTCCTTTCCGTAAAATGGGACACGTAACCATTGTGAACGAAAATATAGACGAAGCCCGTAAAACCGCAGAAGTAGTCAAAAACACCATCAAAGTAATTAGTCATTCCTAATTAAAACAAACCACTATGAGCAAAGTAGCCATTATTATGGGTAGCATTTCGGATATGCCGGTAATGCAGGACGCCATCACTATATTAAAAGAATTCGGAATCACTACAGAAGTCGACATTGTATCGGCACACCGTACTCCGGAAAAACTGTTTGATTTCAGTACGAATGCCCACAAACGCGGCATTAATGTTATCATAGCCGGAGCTGGCGGAGCGGCTCATTTACCCGGAATGGTCGCCTCGATGTCGCCACTTCCCGTAATTGGTGTTCCGGTAAAATCCAGCAATTCGATAGACGGATGGGACAGTGTTCTTTCGATCCTTCAGATGCCTGGCGGCGTACCGGTGGCCACAGTTGCGCTAAACGGTGCCAAAAATGCAGGTATCCTTGCAGCGCAGATCATCGGAAGTCACGACAGTGTTGTTCTGGACAAAATCACCGCTTATAAAGAAAGCCTAAAACAAGCCGTTTTAAAAGCTTCCGAAGATCTAAAATAAATTTCCCGCTTTCGTCAACCGGATTTGGATTAGAAAAAGCTAATTTGTACCTTGTCTTTCACAGACGTGTACCTTTATTTAAAGCTAATATTACAATATATGAGTATTTTAACCGAACGATTTACTACTAAATATAACACTGCGCCGTTTTCGCAAATAAAAATTGAGGACTACGCTCCGGCATTCACCACAACAATCGCTGCCGCACGTGCCGAAATCGACGCTATAATTCACAATCCGGAAGCACCAACTTTTGCCAATACCATTGAAGCACTGGAATATTCCGGTGATGCTTTGGAACGACTATCCTCCATTTTCTTCAATTTGAATTCGGCAGAAACCAGTGATGAAATGCAGAAAATCGCACAGGACGTATCGCCAGTTTTAACCGCATTTGGAAACGACATTATTTTAAATGCCGATTTATTCCAACGCGTTAAAACCGTATACGAACAAATTGATCAACTTAATCTTACTACCGAGCAGCATACGCTGTTAACTAAAAAATATAAAAGTTTCTCCCGAAACGGAGCCTTATTGGCAGAAGACAAAAAAGCCCGTTTGCGCGAAATCGACGCGGAACTGGCGAAACTTTCGCTAACATTCGGTGAAAATGTTTTGGCCGAAACAAACGATTACCAATTGCACCTAACCGACGAAAAAGACCTTGACGGTTTACCGGAAGGCGCTATTGAAGCGGCACATGCCATCGCAAAAAGTCAGGATAAAGACGGTTGGATTTTCACATTGGATCATCCGAGTTATTTACCGTTCGTAACCTACGCGCACAATCGCGAACTACGTAAAGCCATCAGCATTGCATTTGGCCGTAAAGGATTCCAGAATAATGCTTTTGACAATCAGGAAATCGTAATTAAAATTGCAAACTTACGCCACGAAAGAGCCAATCTTTTAGGATACGCCACTCATGCACATTTTGTATTGGAAGAGCGTATGGCGCAAAGTCCGGAAAAAGTAACCGCATTTCTGGATGACTTACAATCGAAAGCCAAACCGGCAGCCGAAAGAGAGTTTGCACAATTAACCAATTTCGCCAAAAAACTGGATCCAATTGATCACTTGGAAAAATGGGATGGTGCTTATTATTCCGAAAAATTAAAACAGGAGCTTTTTAACCTCGACGACGAAACCTTAAAGCCGTATTTCAAATTAGAAAACGTACTAAACGGCGCCTTTACCGTAGCACAAAAACTATTTGGCATCACGTTTACCGAAATTTTCGACATCGATAAATACCACGAAGAAGTACAAACTTTTGAAGTGAAAGACAATAACGGAAATCTTGTTGCCATTTTTTACGCCGACTTTTTCCCAAGAAAAGGAAAACGTAACGGTGCCTGGATGACCTCTTTTAAACACCAGTCGGTTCGAAATGGAGAAAACGAACGACCGCATGTTTCGATCGTTTGTAATTTCACCAAACCAACAGCAACCAAACCGTCGTTACTTACCTTTAATGAAGTAACTACTTTATTCCATGAATTTGGCCACGCCCTACACGGTATGTTAGCCAATACTACCTATCCGAGTTTATCCGGAACCAGTGTTTACTGGGATTTTGTAGAATTACCAAGTCAGGTAATGGAAAACTGGTGTTACGAACCGGAAGCCTTGGCTTTGTTTGCAAAACACTATCAGACGGGCGAAATCATCCCGATGGAATACGTCGAAAAAATAAAAGAAAGCGCCAGCTTCCTGGAAGGAATGGCTACTTTACGCCAAATCAGTTTCGGATTACTCGACATGGGATGGCACGGACAGGATCCATCCGGAATTCATAATGTAAAAACTTTTGAAAACGAGCAATTCGCCTCAACCAAACTGTACCCCGATGTAGCCGAAAATGCGATGAGTACTTCTTTTTCGCATATCTTTCAGGGCGGCTATTCGTCCGGATATTACAGCTACAAATGGGCCGAAGTTCTCGATGCCGACGCTTTTGCTTATTTTCAGGAACAGGGAATCTTTAATCCGGAAGTCGCACAACGCTTCAAAGACAACATATTATCGCAAGGCGGAACCGATCATCCGATGACGCTTTACAAAAAATTCAGAGGTCAGGAACCAAAACCGGAAGCGCTCCTAAAACGCGCCGGATTACTATAAAAGACATAGCCCGATTGATTTCGGGTTATTTTTTAAAATAAACTTTCAATTATTTTTGAAACTTTAGAAATTATTTATACATTTGAACTATGGAATTCAACGAAGCAAAAAACAAATTTGTACAAACCTGGGGCGCCTTAGGTTCCCAATGGGGCATCAACAAAACGATGGCTCAGATTCACGCTTTGTTAATGGTATCCGCCGAACCGCTTTCGATGGAAGACATTATGGAAGCCCTTCATATTTCCAGAGGGAATGCCAGTATGAATTTAAGAGGACTGATGGATTGGGGTATTGTTTATAAAGAATACAAAGCCGGCGAACGAAAAGAATTCTTTACAGCCGAAAAAGACCTGGACGAACTGGCGGTTAAAATTTCACAGGAAAGAAGCAAACGGGAAATCAAACCCGCTTTAAAAATCTTAAAAGAAGTATCCTCTATCGAAGGAAACAATTCGGCCGAGGCAAAACATTTTATCGAACAAACGACCAAACTACATGACTTCGTTTTAAAAGCCGACAATGTATTGGACAAGATTACCGAATACAAAGACAATTGGTTAACCAAGCTGGTTATCAAAATCATGAAATAAAAAAATTTAATTCAAAGTTTCATTTTTTTCTGAAAGTTTAATAATTATAAAATTATTTAAAATGACGCACTATAATACTATTGCCTACCTCCTCTTCCTTGGACTTATGAGCTTGGTCATCGTTAAAATCGGAAGAATCTGTTATGACAACGGAAATATATTTGTAGCCACACTAATCCCGGATCACAAAGCGCTTTGTCTTCAAATCAACAAAGCTCTACTTACCGGATATTATCTGGTTAATATTGGCTATTGCGCCATTACGATTACCAACTGGCAAACCATTACAACCCTGTCAATGCTCATCGAAGTGATCGCAATCAAAGCCGCAACCATCCTTTTCCTATTGGCTGCATTGCATTACACCAATCTTTTCGTTCTAAAAAACTATGTTCAAAAATTAATTCAGTAACTATAAATCATACCCTCATGGAAACGACCAAAACACTTATCGGTTATGTAATTTATTTACCCATTGCACTTTTCCTGACCTATTATGTCTCTAAAACACTTTTCCGAAACAGCAAAGTCTATATGCTTGACATTTTTAAAGGTCGTGAAGAAATTGCCATCGCTACCAACAAACTATTCGAAACCGGATTTTACCTGCTCAACCTCGGTTTTGCCCTGATGATACTCGACATGAATCTGTACGACAATACTTATCAGGAACTTATTGAAGCCTTAAGCTATAAAATTGGTGGGTTTGCGATCTATTTAGGGGTGATGCTTTTTCTAAATCTCTATTTCTTTTTTAGAGGAAAACGAAAAGCCAGCCAAACCGCAAGAGAAGAAAAAATAATTTTTAAAGCCTAATCAAGATGTTTACAATTCCAAACTGGCTGATTGTCGTAGCGGGAATCGGCCAGATTTTCACCGCGATGATTTACCCGTATATCCGTCATCAGGTTTTTGACTGGTATAATGATGTTAAAAAACTACAACCCTTAAACCAGGAAATTGCCAAAACCTACGGAAGGTATATACAGGGGTTGAATTTTTCGTTCGGACTCATCGCCATCTTTCTCTATGACGACTTACAACAAAACACCCGACTTGCCTTCGCTTTAACTGCACTTATTGCTGCTTACTGGACCGGAAAAGTCGCCACGCAAATTGCCTATTATCCAATGTATACGATTCCAAAAAAATGGCATTTTAAAATGGGTAGTTATTTTATGAATATTTTATTTCTGCTATTCGCCACCGTATTTACCGGTTTAGTAATCCTAAAACTAAAACTGTTTTTCGCATGACCACTTTTACCATTTCCACTCCGATCAAAGCACCGTCAAAAATTGTTTTTGATCTGGCCCGAAATATCGACATCCATAAACTATCGGTTTCACAAACGAAGGAACAGGCAATTGCCGGAAAGACATCCGGTTTGATTCATCTGAATGAAACCGTAACCTGGCGCGGAAAACATTTTGGTTTTTACCTCAACCATCAAAGCAAAATTACAGCGATGGCGTCACCCGATCATTTTACAGACGAAATGACAAAAGGCCATTTTACTTTTTTCAGACACGAACATCTATTTGAAATCCGGGATGACACCACGATTATGATCGACAAAATAGAATACCGCACACCGTTTGGAATTATCGGAAAATTGTTTGACCTCCTATTTCTTAAAAGACACCTGTATCATATGATTTTAAATCGGAACAAACTTTTAAAATACCTGGCCGAGAATTAACGCCTTCCAAAATAAGCACAAAAAAACCACGAACTTTGTCCGTGGTTTTCCCGATTTACTTAACTGATATTATACTTAACGAACCGGTTCTTTTTCATAAAACACATAGTCGTTTTTCTCTGTTTTGTATTTCAACAATTCCGGCATTTGTGTTGCTAATTCACCTGTAAGATCATAGTGATTCAGGACATTCTGATAATCGGATACCGCAATAACCGCATAACTCAACAGTGTATTCGGATACATCCAGTAAACCCCGTCGGAACCTTTCAAAATAGTACCGTTCACCAACAACACGCCTACCATCCCTTTTTCGATGGTCACTTCCTTGGACTGCTGGTTGATCAACTGAGTGGATAATTCTTTTTTAATCGTTGTTAATTGCGTATTCACATATTTGATTTCTGTTGAAATAGCCACCTTCGCGTAATACTCAGCCTCCACGCTGGCATTATACTGCTGACTTAACATGGTTTCCGTTACGTTTTCATAACTATCCGATGTTTTAGAAGTCGATTCCGTATATTCTTTTAGTATAGTTCCCTGCGGCGTAAAACCGATCACGAACTGTCCTCTTTTTTCCACCAATGTCGACGGATAATAATCCTCAACATAAGTGATTCGCAACTGATCCACTCGGGCACCGGATTTTCCTCCAATGGCCACCACGCGGATATTTTCCAAAATCGTTTCGCTTCCACCATTACCGCCGCCACCAATTGTACGTCCTTTATTGGTTGATAGTACTAATCTATCAATACGCGCACCCGAGCGAACTGCAATTCTGTTGATATATTCATCCGAGCCTAAAATAAGCGTCCCGCCATCGCGTCCACCGCCACCGCCGTGCTTGCTTCCGTTAATGGTAATTGAATCTACTTCCGTTCCGCTATAGATACCGATAGACCGAATATAATCCGATGCGAATTCCGATCCACCGGTTCCGCCAACAGTCTTAATGACCATTCCCTGTGATACTACTTCTAATTCCATAATGATAAAGATTTGGTTGCACACTTACTCATAGGCTTTTCAGTTTCCGCCCCGTTTTAAAGTGCATCCGGCTCACTATGTTTTGATTTTCCATTCCAAAACTAGTGTACCAAGACCATAAAAAACAGCGTATTTCCCCGTTAAACACAAAACAGGTAAAACCAATAAGCAGAAGTTTTTTCTTATATATCATGCAAAAAGCAGCACCAATCCCCACCAGAAAACCGGGATACTTTCGACCCAGAAAGACGTATAATAATCGGATCGTTTCGGATTTGAAAAAAGGGTAAAAAGCGCAATAACCAATACTAATACAAGGTTAATCCACAACTGTACGATCTGGAAATCGCTTTTAAAAAACTCCAATCCGTAGAAAGGCAGTAACAGGAATAAATTGAGCCATTTGGTTCGTTTTACGCCCAAGCGTTGCGGAACAGTTTGTAACGAAAGATCATCGTTTTTCAGATCGATAATTTCGAAAATAAGAATAAGGATGATCACTAAAAGGAAACGCTGAAAAAACTTTAGAAAGACATCATTCGTAAAATCCAGTCCGGCGTTTAAAATCGGAAGGAACAATGTAATTCCGGCCCAGCAAAAAGCCACAATATAGATTTTCACTCCGGCCCAATTCCGGGCATTCCCCAACTTTGGAAAAACCGGCAGGGTATACAATAGTGTTAGTCCCAAAAAAGCCAGCGCCAACAATTGCGTTTGCCGTTGGAGAAACCAGAAACCATATAATGTTCCGGCTAAAGCTACCACACTTAACACAACAATTGCTTTTAACTGCCGACTCATTTTGAGTTTTTTCGCACGGGCTAATGCATCGTATTTCACAAAGTTATAGCCAACGATTGTTCCGCAAAAGGCAAATAGTGACATCGCCCAGTCAAATGAAATATGAAAAAAATGGAAGGTCATCTGTACCAAAGCGAAAACCGCAATAGCCACATGAATACTTCCGTTAATATAAAAGTCAAGTAATTTCTTGAGTAGTTGCATACTTACAAAAATAATCAATCTGTTAATAACATTTAATTTTGGTTGAAAATTCAACAAAAAATGGAGTTAAAAAAGAATTTTATTAGGAGATTAATAGTTATTTTTGTTCGCTTAAAACACAACTTAACGACAGTTTGATGCTATTCTCTGTTATGGGAATATCAAACGTTTATAAACAGGACATTAAGAACTGATGAAAACAGACGCATTTGCTTTACGACATTTAGGTCCAAGAGAGAGCGACCTTCAACACATGTTCCAAACCATTGGGGTGAAGGACATGGATCAATTATTGTATGAAACATTTCCGGACGGAATTCGTTTAAAAAACGATTTACAACTGGATCCGGCTTTAACAGAATACGAATATTTAACACATATCCAGCAATTGGGTGCCCAAAACAAAGTATTCAAATCGTATATCGGTTTAGGGTATCACCCGGCAATTGTTCCACCGGTAATTCAACGTAACATTTTTGAAAATCCGGGATGGTATACTGCTTACACGCCGTATCAGGCAGAAATTGCCCAAGGACGTTTGGAAGCACTTTTAAATTACCAGACTACGGTTATCGAATTAACCGGAATGGAAATTGCCAATGCTTCGTTACTTGACGAAGGTACTGCTGCTGCAGAAGCGATGGCATTACTTTTTGACGTACGTACAAGAGATCAGAAAAAAAACAATGCTAATAAATTCTTCGTTTCGGAAGAAATTTTACCGCAAACCTTATCGGTACTGGAAACCCGTTCCACTCCAATTGGAATCGAACTGGTTGTAGGTAACCACGAAACGTTTGATTTCTCAGAAGATTTCTTCGGAGCAATCTTACAATACCCTGGAAAACACGGTCAGGTTTACGACTATGCCGGTTTTATCCATACGGCTAAATCCAAAGAAATTAAAGTTGCTGTAGCAGCGGATATTCTGAGTTTAGTAAAATTAACCGCTCCGGGCGAATTAGGAGCCGATGTTGTAGTGGGAACCACGCAACGATTCGGTATTCCAATGGGATTCGGAGGGCCACACGCGGCTTTCTTCGCCACCAAAGAAGAATACAAACGTAGTATGCCGGGACGTATTATTGGGGTTTCTCAGGATGTTAACGGTAACCGTGCGTTACGTATGGCGTTACAAACCCGTGAGCAACACATCAAACGTGAAAAAGCGACTTCCAATATTTGTACCGCTCAGGTATTACTAGCGGTTATGGCCGGTATGTATGCCGTTTACCACGGACCAAAAGGATTACAGTATATTGCCGACAAAGTACACGCTTCGGCGGTTACGACTGCAAATGCATTGGCAAAACTGGGAATCAACCAAATCAATACGGCTTTCTTCGACACGATCACGGTAAAAGCCGATGCAACTAAAGTTAAAGCAGTAGCCGAAAACAACGAAGTAAACTTCTATTATAGCGACAACGATACGATTTCGATCTCCTTTAACGAGACTACCTCTTTAAACGACATCAACCAGATCGTAGCTGTTTTTGCTGAAGTTCTTGGAAAAGAAACCGTAACGGTAACCGCTTTAGATACGGCTATCCATATTCAGGAGAAACTGGTAAGAACATCAACATTCCTACAACACGACGTATTTAACAGTCACCATTCGGAAACGGCTTTAATGCGTTATATCAAAAAATTAGAGCGTAAAGACCTTGCATTAAATCATTCGATGATCTCATTAGGATCGTGTACAATGAAATTAAATGCGGCTGCCGAAATGTTACCATTAAGTATGGCCAACTGGAACAGCATCCACCCGTTTGCTCCGGTAAACCAAACTACGGGTTACCTAACCATGTTGAAAAAACTGGAAGAACAATTAAACGTGGTAACCGGTTTTGCAGGTACTTCTTTACAGCCAAACTCTGGTGCTCAGGGAGAATATGCCGGATTGATGGCAATTCGTGCGTATCATATTTCCAGAGGTGAAGGACACCGTAATGTATGTTTAATTCCTTCGTCGGCACACGGAACCAACCCGGCTTCGGCTGCAATGGCTGGAATGGACATCATCGTAACCAAAACCACTCCGGAAGGAAATATCGATGTTGAAGATTTAAGAGCGAAAGCAATCCAACATAAAGACAACCTTTCTTGTTTAATGGTAACGTATCCGTCTACACACGGTGTATACGAAAGTTCCATTATCGAGATCACCAAACTGATCCACGAAAACGGTGGTCAGGTATATATGGACGGTGCCAACATGAACGCTCAGGTAGGACTTACAAATCCTGCTACTATCGGTGCTGATGTTTGTCACCTGAACCTACACAAAACATTCGCGATTCCTCACGGAGGAGGAGGACCTGGAGTTGGACCTATTTGCGTAGCGCCACACCTGGTACCTTTCTTACCAACAAACCCGGTAATTGCTACCGGTGGTGATCAGGCGATTTCTGCTATCTCGGCTGCACCATACGGATCGGCTTTGGTATGTTTGATTTCATACGGTTATATCACCATGTTAGGTGCCGAAGGATTAAAACAAGCAACACAGTTTGCTATTCTGAACGCCAACTATATGAAAGCGCGTTTGGAACAACACTACCCTATTTTATATACGGGAGAATGCGGACGTGCGGCTCACGAAATGATTGTTGATTGCCGTTCTTTCAAACAAAACGGAATCGAAGTAACCGATATCGCAAAACGTTTGATGGACTACGGTTTCCACGCACCTACAGTTTCATTCCCGGTAGCCGGAACGTTAATGATCGAACCTACCGAAAGTGAAAACTTAGGCGAGTTGGATCGTTTCTGTGACGCGATGATTTCAATCCGAAAAGAAATTGAAAACGCTACTGCCGACGATACAAACAATGTATTGAAAAATGCACCGCACACGTTAGCGATGTTAACAGCTGATCGATGGGATTTCCCTTATACAAGAGAGAAAGCGGCTTATCCGTTGGAGTATATTGCCGAAAACAAATTCTGGCCTTCCGTACGTCGTGTTGACGATGCTTACGGTGACCGTAATTTAGTTTGTTCTTGTGCGCCAATTGAAGCATATATGGAACACTAAAATTCAATATAAATACGAAGAGCCGCTTTATCGCGGCTCTTTTTTTATACTTTCACAATATGAATGACATTACCACCCGAACCGATTTACTCCATCTGATGCGACAGTTTTACAACAAACTTTTATCCGACGACCGTATTCGTTATATCTTTACCGACATTGCTCAAATTGACCTGGAAGCCCACCTTCCGCATTTGGTCGATTTTTGGGAACAAACGCTTCTTCGCGAGGGAAGCTACCGGAAAAACGTAATGCAAATCCATCTGGATCTCAACGAAAAAGAACCATTACGCCCGGAGCATTTTCAAATATGGCTGGAATATTTCAACAAAACAGTTGACGAACACTTCGAAGGCAGTAATTCCGAGTTAATCAAGACACGTGCCTTATCCATAGCGACGATTATGCAGCTAAAGATTTCTCAAAAAAATCACAATTAATTTTACTATCAATAATTTTAATCTCCTTTAAATAACTATTTCATAATAATCATTTTACACAAAATTTTTACCGGCACATAAGCGTTTAAAATCAATAACTTAGTATAAGTATAAATTCACCTTATGAACAGTAAAATAATCGGTTCCGGAAGTTATATTCCCAATATTACCGTAACCAATCTCGATTTTGCCCAGCATCAGTTTTTAAATGAAGACGGTTCGCCTTTTCCGTATGCGAATGATGTCGTTGCTCAAAAGTTTAAAGAAATCACGGGTATCGAAGAACGTCGGTATGTCGAGGATCAATTATTAACTTCCGATATTGCTTATTTTGCCGCTCAAAAAGCGATCGAAGACGCCGGAATCGATCCGGAGACTTTAGATTATATTATCTTTGCCCACAACTTCGGCAATGTAAAACAAGGTGCCATTCAAACGGATATTCTTCCCAGTTTATCCGCGCGGGTAAAACACAGTCTTAAAATCAAAAATCCGAAATGTGTGGCCTACGATATCCTGTTTGGTTGTCCGGGTTGGATTGAAGGCATGATACAGGCAAATGCCTATATCAAAGCCGGCATGGCTAAAAGATGTCTTGTAATTGGAGCCGAAACCCTATCCCGCGTTGTCGACATTCACGACCGTGACAGTATGATTTATTCCGATGGTGCCGGTGCTACGATTATAGAAGCTTCCGACGATACGGATAGCGGAATACTCGCACACGAAACCGCTTCTTTTACCTATGATGAAGCCTATTTTCTATATTTCGGAAATTCCTTTAATTCCGAACACGATCCTGATGTTCGTTATATCAAAATGTATGGTCGTAAGATTTACGAATTTGCCTTAAGTCAGGTGCCGAAAGCCATGAAGGAATGTCTGGATAAAAGTGATATTGCGATCGAAGAAGTCAAAAAAGTACTGATTCATCAGGCCAATGAAAAAATGGACGAAGCCATTATCCAGCGCTTTTTCCGACTGTACAAACAAACACCACCGGAAGGTGTAATGCCCATGAGTATCCACAAACTTGGAAATTCGAGTGTAGCCACCGTTCCGACTTTATACGATTTATTGATAAAAGGAAAAATTGAAAATCAGGAACTTCATAAAGGAGATGTTATTATCTTTGCATCCGTAGGCGCAGGAATGAACATAAATGCCTTCGTTTACCGATTATAACTATGTACGAAAAAACATTTCCGAACAAGCGATTTAAACATACACTAGCCTTTTTACAAAAACATATTTCCCCTTCGGAAGCTATTCTGGATTTGGGTGTTGACAACCCGTTTTCGAAGATTATGAAAGAAAACGGCTATACCGTAACCAATACCAAAGGAGAAGATCTGGATATCGATCAGACGGCACTTTCGGAAGGCAACTATCCGGTAACCACTGCTTTCGAAATTTTCGAGCATCTGTTAAATCCGTTTACGGTTTTACAAAACATCCAATCGGACAAACTGATTATTTCGATTCCGATGCGTTTGTGGTTTTCGCCTGCTTACCGTAGCAAAACCGATATGTGGGATCGTCATTACCATGAATTCGAAGACTGGCAACTGGATTGGTTATTGGAAAAAACCGGCTGGAAAATTCTGGATCGCGAAAAATTTACCAACCCGGTAAAACAGATCGGAATTCGTCCGTTACTACGCCGTTTTACACCGCGTTATTATATCGTGTATGCTGAAAAAGTAAAATAATGAGGTACTATATCGTTATTCCGGCACATAATGAGGAGGCGTTTATTTCGTTAACCCTGGAATCGTTGGCGGCACAAACCGCACTTCCGCAACAGGTTGTGGTCGTAAACGATAATTCTACGGATAATACCCATGCCATTGTGAACGATTTTGCAGTACGCTATCCCTGGATTTCGATCATCGAAAAAAAATCGGATGCGATCCATTTACCCGGAAGCAAAGTTATTCAGGCATTTCAAAAAGGATATGAGCAATTGGATGGCAACTATGATTTTATTGTCAAATTGGATGCCGACCTGATTTTGCCACCCAATTATTTCGAAACGATTATCCGCATTTTTCAAAGTGATTCCGAAATCGGTATGGCCGGCGGTTTCGCTTATATCCAAAAAAACGGCGATTGGATACTGGAAAACCTGACCGATAAAGATCATATTCGCGGTGCTTTTAAAGCCTATCGCAAAGCCTGTTTTGAACAGATTGGCGGATTAAAACCGGCAATGGGTTGGGATACGGTTGACGAATTGCTTTGCAAGTTTTACAACTGGAAAGTCGTAACCGATGCAAGCTTACAGGTAAAACACCTGAAACCGACCGGAGCGAATTACAACAAAACGGCACGCTATAAACAAGGTGCTGCATTTTACAGTCTGCGCTACGGCTTTACAATTACAGCTATCGCTTCTTTAAAACTGGCCCTATTAAAAAAGAAACCATTTCTTTTTATCGACTATATGGTTGGTTTTTTTAAAGCCTGGTTGGGTAAAAAACCGTATTTGGTAACGCCGGAACAAGGTCGTTTTATCCGAAAATACCGTTTCCAAAAAATGAAAGCCAAGCTTACATAGGCCAAAAAACTCCGTCGCAATACCCCAAAACTCGTAACTTATTGGTATTTTAGCCAAGATTTATTAAATATTATGCTTAGATATCTGTCACAAATAGGAAAATACTTCCTGATGTTGAAAGAAGTCTTCAATAAACCGACAAAATGGTCGGCGATGAAGCAGCTAATTTTCAAAGAAATAGACGATTTAATTATCGGATCACTGGGAATTGTGGCGTTTATTTCGTTTTTCGTTGGTGGCGTAGTTGCCATCCAAACGGCGTTAAACTTAACCAACCCGTTAATCCCAAAATACCTGATCGGTTTTGCGACCCGTCAATCCGTAATTCTGGAATTTGCTCCTACTTTTATCTCCATCATTATGGCCGGTAAAATGGGATCTTTTATCACGTCCAGTATCGGAACGATGCGCGTAACCGAACAGATCGACGCTTTAGAGGTAATGGGAATCAATTCCCTGAACTACCTTGTATTTCCAAAAGTAATCGCATTGCTATTGTATCCGTTTGTTATCGGTTTAAGTATGTTTTTGGGAATTTTAGGCGGATGGATCGCCGGTGTTTACGGTGGTTTTGCATCGAGTGATGAATTTATGACTGGTTTACAAGTGGAGTTTATTCCGTTTCACGTGGTTTATGCTTTTCTAAAAACCATCGTTTTTGCTTTATTATTAGCAACGATCCCATCGTTCCACGGATACTATATGAAAGGAGGCGCATTGGAAGTAGGAAAAGCCAGTACGACGTCGTTTGTATGGACCAGTGTGGCGATTATCCTTGCGAATTATATTTTAACACAATTACTTTTAACCAAATAATCATGATCGAAGTAAAAGATATCGAGAAATCATTTGGTGACACCAAGGTTTTAAAAGGGATTTCCACGGTTTTTGACACCGGGAAGACCAATTTGATCATTGGACAGAGTGGTTCCGGGAAAACCGTATTATTAAAAAGTTTATTGGGCATTCATACGCCGGACAAAGGAACCATTTCGTTTGACGGCCGGATATACTCCGACCTTACCAGCGACGAAAAACGTGATTTGCGTACCGAAATCGGAATGGTATTTCAGGGAAGTGCGTTATTCGATTCGATGACAGTAGAGGAAAACATCGGTTTCCCATTAAAAATGTTCACCAATAAAAACCCGCGTGAAATTCAGGAGCGTGTTGATTTTGTTATCGACCGTGTAAAATTGATCAACGCACATAAAAAGAAACCTTCCGAAATATCCGGAGGGATGCAAAAGCGTGTGGCTATTGCCCGTGCGATTGTAAACAACCCAAAATACTTATTCTGTGACGAGCCCAACTCCGGTCTAGATCCGAAAACATCAATCGTAATCGACAACCTGATTCAGGAAATCACTGAAGAATACAACATCACTACCGTGATCAATACACATGATATGAACTCGGTAATGGAAATCGGGGAAAAAATTATTTTCCTAAAAGAAGGAATCCTTGCCTGGGAAGGTACGAAGAGGGAAATCTTCAAAACGGATAACGAGGCCATTGTGGACTTTGTATATTCATCAAACCTGTTTAAAAAAGTACGAAAGGCACAAAACAGAGAGCAATAAATCGGCATCTCTATTAATATCATCAAGGGCACAATACTTATTGTGCCCTTGATTTTTTTTACGATCATACGATAATTTATGCTTTTTATAGTACAACAAAAGGTATAAAGATTTCTTCATCGATAAGATCTTTACAAAGTCCCAACAGATCGGTAACCTTCAGGACATTATGTGGCCCTCTTCGCAATACAGCATCTGTATTGACTATTGTTTCTGTCATATCCTGATTAAAAACATCTTTAAAATAAATGGTTAGCTGTTTCACCCGATCAGTACTGGTTAATGTTACCAGAAAAGCATTACGCTTTTTGCTAATTCTTAAATCATAGGCACTTCCAAAATCCGACAGATCGATTGTATTTTGCTGAACTGCTAAAAAATGTCCGTCAAAAACAATTAGCGGTTTATTCGCATTACACATATAGTTTTTTATATCGATTGTATGCGTGGTATGACTTGTCGATATTGTCCATTCAAAATCCATAAATTCCTTTGGAATAGTGATTGTTTCTGCTTTCAAATTAGCCAACAGGACCGCTTTTTTAGTACTTAATTTCATATAAGCTGTTCCCGAAGTATTAATACAAACCACATCATCGGCTACTGTGAACTTCTCTTTATAGATTGTATTAAAAAAGTGAAAATCGAAGGTTTCCTTAAATACAGGCTCATTAAACAGGTTCCATTTATCGAAATCGATTTGTGTTACCACTCCTTTTTTAAGATTGTTATCATAATAGAATGAGAAACCATCCTGGGTCGAAAACAACATATTTGTAATGACATTATTGTTTACTTCAAATCCATAGATAATGATTTCTTGTAACAGAAACCCTTCCAGTGTCAAAACGGGTACTAATTCTGTTGTTTTATTTAATGTGAACTTGCAGTTGTCAAAATCCAAGAGTTTATAATCTTCAAAATGAATCCTTTCTACTGACACAGTAAGTTCTTCTTTTTTTACAGATACCGGCTCAACATGTAAAATAATTTGCTGTGAATATTGCAGCTCCCGTTTTCCTATTTGGCTAACGATATACATATTTCCGCCTCCTCTACCCACAACTTGTACAAATGTACTTCTACCCAGGAAAAACACATTCGGTTTATTGGTAGCACCTTTTATTGCGGCTAAACGATACACATTATAATTAATAAAGGCCGGACACTTTACGATATTAAAATTAGTAATCGAAGCTTTGATACAATTTTCATATTTTCCGCCTGCATGGTCATTATAAATATTCTGATAACCGACAATATCGAGATCTACTTTAATATCCAGTTCAATATGCGACAGATCCAAAACATTATCTCCAGAACCTCCAACGAGTTTATACGTTCCGCTTTGTCCCAATGCCACGATATTATTACCTGGTCCGGTCGTTATCGTAAACTGATACGCGGCATATTTTTGTATGGTTTCTGTTGCTTTCGTGACATCGGACCAATCGACAATATTAGGTGTCATAAAGAGATTGTTTTCGCTGTTGCCCGTTACAGTACATGAAGCGCCATCCTGTTCAATAGGATTAGTACCCGATTCTTCACAAAAAGTTTCCCAATATCCGCCACTGGCTCTTTGATTTCTATCGTCATAACCCAACCAGTCTGAGATATATTCCACCTGAGACATCAGTTTGTAACGAATTCCAAAACCTAATACCACTGTATTGATAATTCCTTTACCAATCGCCAATGGCTGATTATTAGGATCAAAAAATTCTTCGCGTGCGAAAGGCGGAATTGGTGCTGTAGAGGGGTATCCGTAATCCACTCTTTTTTTCACTTGTTCCGGTGTTTCGTTTGGCCAATGTCCGTAGTGAAGAGCGGTATCATTAGACTTGGTATAGGTTAAGCGGTACGGATTTTTATCATCATCCGTAAGCACCAGGACAACATCTCCCAAAATTTGATTTCGCGAAAGATCAATGATTCCATCTGGAGACTTATGTGGTACAGGATCGGCAAGGGAACGCATAATATCCTGCCATTTAACAAATTGATAATACCGTTCATGAGCATTTGCCAGATTGTGTACAATTGCAGTCACGCCTAATCCTACGGCACTAACAATCAGTACAGGTATTGCGGCTTCGGGGACAGCAAAAGAGGCTAGTGTAAGTGCTGCCACCATAGAATCTACTACCAGCTGACTTATTGCTACAGCTCGTTCTGGGCCGGATCCTGCTTTATTCAAATAGATTACATCTTCGTACAATCCCCATATATTGAGTCCTATCAAAGGTAATTTTAAAAATACACTAATGGATGTTAGCAACTTACCAATGTCTCCCCCTATCTTTAAGGCGGTTTTTTCGCATAAATTTGCCAAAGTTCCTTCTATAGAAAAAGTAAATATTGTTCCCGATTGCGCCAGAGTATCTCCTATAATAAACATGGCTATTGTACCCAACATAGCATCGGCCAACTGTTTTCCGCCCAGTGCTACAGCAGCAATATCGTAACTACTCCCATATCCGCCCCGTAAAGCTACAGCCCCGCGAATTAGCCCCATCAGTCCTAAACCGGCACCCCCTAAAACTAGGGCAGGTTCTGCGCCTTCGGCCAGGGTATATACATGATTACTTATTGTTTTTTCCAAATCGGCACAATCCATTACAATTGCGACTTCTTTTCCGGTTTCTTTATTTATTAATGTTAGTCCATATTTCTGACCTTCGAGTTTTTCGACCGCACCGCTCTTGAATTTATACATTTCCGGATTAATTTCCATATTGTTCAGCAGACCGTCTAATTTAACTGAAAACTGACCGTATATATCAGCCACTTGTTCAGACGATTGCAATATATTATAATGCAATGTCTCGACATGTCCCGTCGCTTTTCCATTGGTCAGATCAGACAGTAACAAAACGCCATTATCCGTTGGTAATTTTCCAGCCGTTTTTAAGATTTTTAACCTGTTAATAGTAGCTGTATCGACTTCATTGTTGTACATAAAGCGATATAATTTTTGAGCATCAAAAGACATTTTATCCCAGAAATCCTTATCGCTAAATGGGGTATTTTCGTCAAGAGGTGCCCAATTATACATCCCTCCCATCTCAACCAATTCTGTTCGTCTAAAACCTGTCTCATTAAATTTTACTACTCCGTTTTTTCGGTCTAAACTTCTTAATTTATCAGATGTCAAAGAAATACCACCCTGATTTATTATATCGGTAAAATAGCTTAATCCTCCAAAAGTGCTCAGATCAGAATTACTGTATCTTGTAATATATACTTGATTATTGGCCAATCCATAATACCCTCCCAGCCCACTAATCAGATCTAAATGTTGCTGAATAAACGAGCCCGCTTTTTGAAGGTTATCAAAACTAACATAACCAATATTAGAATCATAAAAAGTATACCAGTCTCCTTTACGGCTCAAAGTCATTCCGTGGTTAGGTGTGGCCAATAGAAATCGTTCATTTTTTGTAAAAGTCAGTTTGTTTATGGCATCGGATAATCTTTCTACAGGAGCAGTAGCCGTCTCTTTGAATATTGACTTTTTCACTTTAAACAGTTCTTTATTTACAGCTATATTTAGCGCTTTTAATTTCCCTAAAAACTGATTGTAAAGTCCTAAATCAGATGCAGACAGCACATTATCCATTTTGTTTAATTGTAACCCGGACAGCGCTGCAATATCCGAAGCAAATACATCAGTAGCATTTAAGTCATCTGCCAACCCCTGTATCACCGATAAGCCCAGGCACAAACCTTCCGACTCTTCTATTGGCAACAATAACTCTTGCGGTAAAAACTGTATATTTCGCGGTTGAAAGTTGTGTGCCAATTCATAAAAACGTATCGCTTTCGTTTCAAAATAGTCTTTAAATTTCAGCACCCTTTGTAAGTTTCTGAAATACACGTTTTCCAGTTCTTCATCCATAGTAGGAGAAGGAGCATAATCAAAATGCGTATATAAATCGGCGAATTCGGGTTCGTTTACAAAATAAGAGACATATGTTGGAAACATGCCTACAGGCTCTATAAGTTCAAGATTAGAAAAAAAGTTTCCATATTGTGCTTTAAAAAAATTATCACGGGCAAAGTCGATCAATCCAACACCACATAAAACATCATTATCTACATCTACAGAGTCCAGAAATCGGTTTAGTCGATAGTGTGTTTGTGCTTCTATTGTAAAATTTTTATAATTTCGGGCATCAGTATCCAAACCGCCATAAAATTCTTCGCTAAATACTTCATCTCTAAATGTTCTAAGACTTTGAAGTGTCATGTTAACAGAGAGGTGTGGTAAAATCTGTTCGACTATCTTAGACGATTTAACCAGATACGCTATAACAGCCTGTAATCCGGCCGAATTCTCTTTTGCACTAATTATAACACGAGAGCGTTTATACTGCTCTATAAGCTCAGTACCCCGGGTACGCTTAACATAATCTTTAAAAACATAGTTGTGTTGTATTGTTTTAAAAAATCCTACGGGTTCCAATTCTTTAACAGCATCCCATATGGCATTAATTTTTTGTTGGTCACCTAAAGATGCATCTAAATAGCTTACATCGGCAGGATGCTCTTTCTGTAGTATCTTCCGTTCAATTATACGCTCTTTAATTGCATTTTCCACCTGTTCTTTATTATCACAGGAAGAAACTCTTACTGCTTCCTCCATTCCGGGTAACAGCACTGAATTTGTGGTATGAAGTTCAAGAATATTGGTTACCGAGTTGTTATATTTTGGCAAGCAACCTGTTTCCAGTACATTACCGCCTTCTGATTTTAACACCAGTAAAGTCAGGACACTTTGAGCAGCGCGATAATCCATACGCATTAATACTTCCCGATTGTAGTAACGCTCTAAATCGGGGTTTTCAGACAAGATATCTTCGACATCTTTTGAGGCGAAATGGGGATATTTTCGTGGAAACTCATCTTGAATTCTATCCAATAACTCTTGTCGGTCATTGATTTTTTGAATATAAGCCTGTATTCTATCCTGAGGTACGTGGAGCTGGTCATTCATAAACCGAACCCGAAAGTTATCCCATTGTTCATGAGGTTGGTCTTTTATAAAATTATAGGCCGTATCCTGTAAAGGTATTCCTTCAGAAGGAACCAATGCTTTAAATTCCTCGAGAAAAGCCGCTGCTGTAGCCCGAAGCTGCATAGCCTGACCTACCAAATTTCTTAATTGTTGTAATATCTCAAGTGTTGGATTTTGTCTGTAAACCTCATTTAATGCTACTATCTGATCTTGAGTAGCATTCAATTGTTCCAGTGTAGCGATTCGTTCAGGATATAAAGCACGCCATCGATCCATGACTCTCCGGATGGCTATTCGATGAATTTCAACATATAAATCATTGACAAGCACATTATTCTTATCGGTCCATAAATTGACCGTAGAGGGCGTTCCTTTTCTGCTTTGTGCAATTAACCATGTCTCGATATTAGCCATATCATATTCTGTAAATGATGGTGAAACATTTACAAAATGGAATACATCTTCTAATTCCGAGTCGAGCGTTCCTACATAAACAACATTTCGCACTATAATAGAATCCGTGCTTAGCATCGTATTTGAGAATGTTATGATTTCCTCCGGCGTATTATGAAGCAATTGTCTGACATATTCAAAGGATAAATCCTGTAAAAATGACATATCATTTTTCAAAATTATTAATAGTCGAAATCCTTCTTCTCCTATTCGTTGTGGATCAGGTAACTCATGATAGTCATTCAAATGACTTCTAAGTGTAGCAAATGTAACATTGCAATATTCTTCCAACTCATTTCTTAATGCAGGATCAGCAACATTATTCAAAATCTGGGCAAGTAGGTTGTCCCAGGTAATAACAGGTTCTGGTAATTGTGGCATATAAATAGTATTATTAGTTAGTACTCCAAAAAAGGGAACAATACGAAAAAGAACGTTTCACAATATTCCGGATAATCCCTGATTTTATATTCTGATTTTCATTTTTGAAATTCATAAAACACAGGCATCCTATCCGATATACTAGTTAACGCTTATTTATTCAAAATTTAGTAATGTTATTTTAAACAAATCGCATTCAAGCTCTTACTTACCTTTATCGGTAACATTTTGACCTTAACCTGTTAACATTTAATATTCAAACAGCCGTTGATAATCTAAAAAAGCTATTTAAACCTTAACCTATACGACAACGGATAATCCTATTATAGCTTCTTCCTGTTTGAACGCCAGCTATAGCCATAAAAAAATCCCCAAAAGCATTGCTAATGGGGATTTTTACTATTTATTTTTCTTTATTTCTGATCCAGCAGTACACTAATCTTTTTAATTTCCTGCTCTTTATCTTTCGGATAAATCAACAGCGTATCGTTTTTATCTACGACAATAAAATCGCTCAACCCGTTAATCACCACGAGTTTTTTACCTTCAGTCCGGATAATATTATTAGAAGCATTCTCCAGAATCATCGTTGCATTTACAACAGCATTGAATTGCTCATCTTTTGGCAATTTTTCATGTAGCGATCCCCAGGTTCCCAAATCGTTCCAATCGAAAGTTGCCGGCAATACATATACATTTTTGGCCTTTTCCAAAACAGCATAATCAATCGAAATATTTTCGGCATCGCCATAAATTTCGTGGATAAACTCCTGTTCCCTAGGTGTATTATATACGCTAATTCCTTTTTGAAAAAGGGCCATCATCTCTGGAAGAAAAGTTTCGAAAGCTTCGGTAATGGAACGTATACTCCAAATAAAGATACCGGCATTCCACAAAAAGTTACGGCTTTGGATAAACGCTTTAGCTGTGGCATAATCCGGTTTCTCCCGGAATTGCACTACTTTTTTAATTGGGTTATTATCCAGCTTATTGTACTCAATATAACCATAACCGGTATTTGGGAAAGTCGGTAAAATCCCTAATGTCATTAAAACATTGTTTTGAGAACAGTTCTCGAATGATTTTTGAAGATTGGCTATAAATTGATCTTCATCCTCAATCCAATGATCACTTGGCGCTACAACCACTAATGCATCTGGATTTTTTTGTTGTATTTTTAAAGAGGCCAATACAATACAAGGTGCTGTATTTCGCATTACAGGCTCCAGGATTACCTGTTCCTGTTTTACCTGAGGCAATTGTTCCAACACCAACTGATTATAGCGTTCGTTGGTTAAAATCAATATATTTTCTTCCGGTACAATCTTAGAGAGTCTGCTAAATGTTTTCTGGATCAGTGTTTCCCCGGTTCCTAACATATCGTGGAACTGTTTTGGAAAATCGACTGTACTCACTGGCCAAAACCGGGATCCAACCCCACCGGCCATTAATATTGCATAATAATTTTTATTCATCGCATTGTGCCAAATGATATGGCTAATTCTTTAGTTTATTATCCGGGTAACAATTCCACTTCGGCATTGGGATTAAACAGGTACACCTTTCCCGAATTCAATTCCATACATTCGAATCGTTTGATTCGCTGTGCCCCTTTTTTAAAAATCCTTCCATTATGTATCCGAAAGATACTTCCATACGGGATTTCAAATATATAATTTTTATCGTTAGCAGGATCAAATTGTTTTAAAGCAAGGGCTAATGTGGCATCGGTATCGCTACTCGCTTTCGGGTTTCTGAAATGCCGGGCCAGCAACGGTAATAACTGATTGGGGAAAATCTCCGGTCGCAAAAACGGTACCATCAACCGCTGAAAGGTGTTTTTCCATTCGTCTCCATGCGGCTTAATATTCCGGCCATATTTTTCGAAAGCCACCAAATGAGCAATTTCATGAATAAGCGTCATAAAAAACCGATATTTATTCAGACTGGCATTAACCGTAATCTGATGATAGCCATCCGGATGTTTCCGGTAATCGCCATGTCGGGTTACCCTTTCATTAACGATTTTCAGATGTACGCGATTGAGCTTTATCAGCTCAAAAACGGCATCCAATGCATGCTCCGGTATATAGGGTGCTAATTTATCTTTCATGTGAATCCCTCTGAACGCGTTTATGGCGTGGTTGAAGAAACCTGTAGTACTTTTCCGTTGAAATATTTATTTCCGTTTAAAGCAAAATCAAAAATATAGTCGGCCATTTCTTTTGCGTTTAGCGGTGCTTCATATCCCGGGAATGCTTCCTGTAGCATTTCCGTCTGAACGGCGCCTAATGCCAATACATTAAAAGCGATTCCTTTTTCTTTGTATTCTTCGGCCAATAATTCCGACAGGGTAATTACCGCTCCTTTACTCGAGCTATACGCCGCAAGTCCTGCAAATTTCATACTTCCCTGAATTCCTCCCATACTACTAATCGTTAGTACATGGCTTCCTTTTTGCAGGTATGGAATACAGATACGGGTTAAATTGGCCACACCAAAAACATTTACTTTATAAATATTTTCGAATTCCTGAGCCGAAATTTCCCCGAATGGTTTTAGCAATAACGCTCCGGCATTATGGATAAGGATATCCACTTTTTTCCAGGTCGTCGCGATAAATTGCTGTACTTTTTCCAGATCTTCCTCCAGTGAAAGATCAATGCTTAAACAGCTGATATTTTCATTTTCGAGTAATGCCTGTGGTTGTTTTCGCGACAAGGCCAACACCTGATGTCCCGCAGCTGCAAATTCCAATGCCAGTTCATATCCGATTCCTCTGCTTGTCCCTGTTATAATAATGTTTTTCATTGTATTGTAAAATCCTGTTCGATTGTATGCTTTTAATTTAGTTTAATCTCTTTTTGTTTCGAATTGGTCATTCCCTCTACTGCCGGGATGATTTCTTTCGCATAAGCCGCCATATGTGCCGTATCCATTAACTTAAATTCATCCGACGGATGATGGTAATAGGAATAATTTTCAAAATCGAATGTACAAACGGTTTGTGCCGGCACATTAAATTCGACAAAAAACGGATAATTATCCGACGCCATAAACAAGCGGTATTGCAATTCGACTTCTAAAAAACCTACGGTTTTCTTATGGGTATATTCATTAATTTTTTCCGACATATTCGATTTCCCGAAACCGGTTATATAGGACGAAAATTCCCGTTTCATCGGCACACCCAGCATTTCAAAATTCAACATGGTGTAGAGATTAAAATGCTGTTCTTTTAATTTTTTCGCCAAATGATAGGAACCTAACAACCCTTTTTCTTCCGCCGAAAAGAAGGCAACTAATATGCTTCTTTTGTTGGTTTTATTTTTTGCAAAATATTTGGCTACTTCCGACATTACCGTTGTTCCGGAAGCATTGTCGTTGGCACCATTGGCAATATCATCGCCATTAACCGGAGTCGACACGCGTCCGATATGATCGTAATGCGCACCGATAATCACAAACTCATTTTTAAGTTTCGGATCATTTCCTTCGATAACACCTACGATATTAAAAGCCGGTTTATGGAAATTACCCAACGTATCCCGGTAAGTTTTAAAATAGGGTTTAATATTGTTTTCGCGCATCAGGTTTTCAAGATACACGGCTGCTTTTTCAATTCCTTTACTGCCACTATCACGACCTTCCAGTTCGTCGGAAGACAAATATTGTAAGGTATTGGATACATCCTGCTGCTTCACTTCATAAGCAGAAGCCGTAGCAGTTGTATCATTTTTAGTATTCGATGTTGCACATCCCAGTAATACGAATGGTAAAAGGTAAAGTGTTTTTTTCATGGAGGAGTCTTTTTACACTTTCGCTAAAATACTAAAAATCCCGTCCTGAATTTCAAGACGGGATTGATTTTTATTTGGAATATTCCAGATTACGCCAGCATAGTCACCGGGTTTTCCAGATACTGTCTTAAAGTTTGTAAGAACTGTGCTCCGGTTGCACCATCAACAGTTCTGTGATCGCACGCAAGGGTTACTTTCATTGTATTTCCAACAACGATTTGTCCGTTGCGAACCACCGGTTTTTCAACAATCGCTCCTACGGATAAAATTGCCGAGTTTGGTTGGTTGATGATCGAAGTAAATTCTGTGATTCCGAACATTCCTAAATTCGAAACGGTAAATGTACTACCTTCCATTTCGGCTGGTTGTAATTTTTTGTTTCGGGCTCTTCCGGCTACATCTTTTACATTAGCACCGATTTGAGATAAAGTCATCTGGTCTGCAAAACGCAATACCGGAACGACCAATCCGTCTTCTACCGCTACCGCTACTCCTATGTTTACATGGTGGTTGATTACCGTTACATCGTCTTTCCACTGTGAGTTTACCTGCGGGTGTTTTTTCAACGCCATCGCACATGCTTTGATTACCATATCGTTAAACGACACTTTGGTATCCGGCAATCCGTTAATCATTTCACGGGAAGCCATCGCATTGTCCATAGCCACTTCGATAGTCAGGTAATAATGTGGTGCCGTAAACTTCGATTCTGCCAATCTACGGGCGATCGTTTTACGCATTTGTGAGTTTTTCACTTCTTCCACATAGGTTTCTCCAGCCGGAACAAAAGGTTTTACCTGAGGTGCAGCAACTGTAGCAGCCGGTGCACTTGCGGTTTGCGGTTGTGCCGAAGTCGCCTGAGGCGTAAAGCTCTCCACGTCTTTTTTAACAATACGTCCGTTTTCACCCGTTCCTTTTACCTGAGCCAAATCAACACCTTTTTCCTGTGCGATTTTTTTAGCCAAAGGCGATGCCAATACACGTCCGTTAGCTGTTGTAGCTTGTGGCGCTGCTGTTTCAGCAACGGTTTCTTTTACTTCTGTTTTGGTTTCGGCAACGGTTTCTGCCGCACCACCGGCTTTGTAATTTGCGGCAAGCGCACTTACATCGGTACCGGCAGGGCCAATAATCGCCAGAATACTGTCAACCGGAGCCGACTGTCCTTCCTGAACACCAATATACAAAAGCGTACCGGCGTTAAACGATTCGAATTCCATCGTTGCTTTATCGGTTTCGATTTCGGCCAGGATATCCCCTTCCGAAATAGCATCACCGATTTTTTTCAACCAGGTTGCTACGGTACCGTCGGTCATCGTATCACTCAGACGCGGCATCGTAACTATTTTTACACCGGCAGGAATTTCGGCTGCCTGTGGTTTTGTTTCTGTTTTTACGTCTTCCGAAGCCGGAGCCGTTTCTTCTTTCGGAGCTGCCGCCGCGCTCTGACCACCACCACTTAATAAAACGGAAATGTCTTCGCCCGGGTTACCGATAATTGCCAATAAAGCATCTACCGGAGCCGATTCTCCTTCTTGTATTCCGATATGCAATAAGGTTCCCGAATTAAACGATTCGAATTCCATGGTTGCTTTATCGGTTTCAATTTCTGCAAGAATATCGCCTTCTTTAACAACATCTCCTACTTTCTTTAACCAAGTCGCCACAACACCTTCGGTCATGGTGTCACTTAGACGGGGCATGGTAACAACTACTGCCATAATCGATTATAATTTATGTGGTAAAAATGGGTAATTCTCTTGTTCGTATACTACGTCGTACATTACGTTTAAATCCGGGTAAGGTGATTCTTCTGCGAATTTTTCACACTCTTCCACAAGATCTTTTACACGCTGATCGATCGCTTCGATTTCAGCTTCTGTAGCATAGTTTTTTTCTTTGATAATATCCAATACCTGTGTGATCGGGTCGATTTTTTTGTATTCTTCCACCTCTTCTTTGGTACGGTAGTGTTGTGCATCCGACATAGAGTGTCCTCTATAACGATATGTTTTGATTTCAAGGAAAGTTGGTCCGTCTCCACGTCTTGCTCTTTCCATCGCTTCATGCATGGCTTCGGCTACTTTTATCGGGTTCATTCCGTCTACCGGTCCACATGGCATTTCGTATCCTAATCCCAGTTTCCAGATGTTGGTATGATTGGCCGTACGCTCTACAGAAGTTCCCATCGCATAACCGTTGTTTTCAACGATAAATACTACCGGAAGTTTCCATAACATTGCCATATTAAAAGCTTCGTGTAGCGATCCCTGACGTGCCGCTCCATCTCCGAAATAGGTTAAGGTAACCCCACCTGTTCCAAAATATTTATCCGCAAAAGCGATACCTGCTCCAACCGGAATTTGCGCTCCCACGATACCGTGACCACCGTAAAATCCGTGTTCTTTAGAGAAAATATGCATCGATCCACCTAATCCTTTTGAGGTTCCGGTCGCTTTTCCTAACAACTCCGCCATTACTCTTCTCGGATCAACTCCCATACCAATTGGCTGTACGTGGTTACGATAAGCTGTGATCATTTTGTCTTTGCTTAGGTCCATTGCATGAAGTGCACCCGCTAAAACAGCTTCCTGTCCGTTATACAAATGCAAAAAACCTCTAACTTTTTGTTGTATATATAATGCAGCCAGTTTGTCTTCGAACTTTCTCCAGAACTGCATGTCCTCATACCATTTAAGGTAAACTTCTTTTGTGATTTCTTTCATATTGCTTTTACTTTTGCTGTTGCACCGTATTGATTTGACAAAGCATAATACAGCACCTTACACAATTTTGCGAACGGCAAAAATAAGACATACTCGGAAGAAGTAAAAATTTACAGGAATGTATTTTTGTTATTTTTTTGTCAAGTTTTAAAAAAGGAGTTCAAACAAACCGTTCTTTTTAAAACAATAAAATCTTCCAGCCTTATTCTCTCACAATTCCACACCAAACCGTTATAACGATACCCTACCGTTTACAGGAATTTTTTATCGAAATGGAATGGCAATATATTTTGTAATGAATCCGATTTATACACTTCACCCACTTCTCCCATAAAATACAGTTCAATTGGTTTTTCCTGACGAAACTCGTATTCGGCAATCGATTGGCGACAAGCCCCACAAGGTGGTATCGGCGATTCAACCGGTTTTTCGTCGGAAGTAGCCGAAATCGCAATTTTTAAAATCTGCGCTTCCGGATATAAAGCACCCGCCTGGAAAATCGCTACTCTTTCAGCACAAAGTCCGGACGGATAGGCTGCATTTTCCTGATTGGATCCCACCACCACTTTTCCATTATCCAATAAAATGGCCGCTCCTACCCGAAACTTCGAATACGGCGCATAGGCTTTTTTACGGATTGCAACGGCTTGCTCCATTAATGGTTTTACTTCATTTGGCAATTCATTTTCAGAATCATATACCCAAAATGACGTTGTCACATCTATTTTCTTCATATTAAAAACTTCTTTTAGACAAAAAATCCAAATTCCTAACGGAATTTGGACGCTTTGTTTATTATATTATTATCTACTAATATTCATCATAGGAATCTCCGAAATTGAATGTCAGAGAGAAACGCAAGGTGTTTTCAAGCGGGTTTCTCACTTTCGATGTTGAGAACAAATAGGAAACATCCACTTTTACAACACTATATTTGAATCCGGCACCCATTGTAAAATATTTACGGGCTCCTTTTAATTCGCTTTCGTTAAAATATCCGGCACGTAAAGCAAAGGAATTCTGATACATGTATTCTGCTCCTAAAGCCCAGGTAAATTCTTTTAACTCTTCGCTCATTCCACCCGGTGCATCGCCAAACGACTTAAACATTCCGGAAACCCATCCTGTTTTACGGTAATCGGAAATTGCGATATTACGGTCGTTACTATCGATAACTCCGTCACCGTTAAGATCGGTAACTTCCGGTGGTGTTGGCACTAATAATTTATTTACTTCTCCCATTACGGATACTTTATTGTATTCGTCCAGGATAAAATCGAAACCGGCACCTAATTTTAGGTTTGCAGGAAGGAAGTTACTACTTAGATCGTCGTTATCATAACTGATTTTCGGCCCCATATTCTGGAAGTTAAAACCAGCTCTCCAACGTCCGTCGAAATCGGAATAGGCAATTTCTTCCGACTGGTAGAAACCGGCAACATCAACAGCAAACGTATTGGCTGCAGAAGCATCGTTTGTTCCATCGTTAATTTTCAGATTCGAACGGATATAACGTCCGGCAACCGCCATTGCGAATTGATCACTCAATTTCAAAGAGTAGGATGCATCCAAAGCGAATTCGTTTGGACTAACGGTATTTAACTGGTTCCCCAACGCATCGGTTAGCTGAATATCACCTAATCCGAAGTAACGCAAACTACCGGCAAAGGCACTACGTTCGTTGATTTTATTAAAGTAGGTAATCTGACCTAATGAAATGTCATTGGCAATGGACGTAAGATATGGGGTATAACTCACAGAAAACCCTTGCTTTGTTAAGGCAAAAGCATATTTCGCCGGGTTGTATTGTTGCGAATAAGCGTCGGAAGAGCTCGAAACACCGATATCTCCCATACCCGCTGCTCTAGCATCGGCAGCAATCATTAAAAAAGGAACTCCGGTTGTAATAACTCTATCCTGTGCTTGCATCCATTGGGTTGCGCCTGCAAACAAACACAACGATAATATTGCAATTTTTCTCATTAGCTATTATTTGATTTAATTCAACAAATATAATATTTTATTAAAGGATTACAAGTTTTTCGTACTTTTCGGCCCTTTTATTTGAAACCGAAGATTTAACGGTTAATTTATATACATATACTCCTTTTCCAATCCGATCTCCAAAATCGTCTCTTCCATCCCATTTAATATCACGCGACAGAAACCCTTCTGTCATAATGGATTGATTAATCGTTTTCACCACTTTTCCGGTAATCGTCATGATCTGAACCTGTACATCCAATGGTTCGTACGGACTGTTATGCGTGAACCAAAATTCAGTATAACTTACAAAAGGATTCGGATAATTTAACACTTTATCCAGCTCCAGACCTTCATCGCCAACCACTACAAACTGAATTTCGGCTGTCACAAGATTATTGTATACATCCCAAGCTTTAAACGTGAGCGTATGCAATCCTTTTGCCAGATTCCGGAACGGAAACCGTAGTTTTCCTTTGGTATAATCGTCCGGAAATGTTTCGTAATAATCGTTCATCACATACGGCTTGGTTTCATCGCCATCCAGGATTCCGATAATATCGTGTCCGATACCACTGGCCGTATTAATTCCGTTTTCGTCTTCCAAAAATGCCAGTAAATACGGTGATGCATTGGTAATTCCACCCGACACAAACGATTCGTCATTCATATACAAACGCACTTTTGGCGGTGTATTATCGACCGCAGCATTTGGATTTACGCCACCAATCTGAATCAACGTATCGTAACCGGTTTGATTTTCCAATATCTGTTTTCGCTTCGCATAAAAACTCACCCTTCCGTTACCCACCGGTACCCGAATATCTTTTGGCATTACGAACCCAAACTCGAATGTACCGTTAGTCACCGAGGCATTTCCTCTAAAAACGGTTTCTCCCAGGGTTTTAAAATTCATAATGATCAGACCACTACTATTAGAAGCACCATTATTACCTAACGTACTTCTTGAAATTTTCTTATCAAAAATCTGCACGGCCAGATCACCATTATAAGACGGTAACGGATTTCCAATTTCATCGGTTACTTCCCCGGCAAGTTTCACATACGAAAGCGCCTGCAACGCATTGTTAAATCCGGCGATCGGAACATCATTCACTTTTGTAAGTCGGATTTTTGGCTTTGGTATCGCCAGCTTCATCGCCGGATCACCAATAAAAAACACCACATTCCGGTTATCGGTCAGATTTTCATTTTTCGTTCTACGAAGTGCTTCTGCCATGGTACCATATACATCCGATCCATAGGAATACAGGAATTTACTCAAAGATTTGTTCATATTTAATCCGGTAGTGATTCCGATTTCCCGCGTTGTTGCGACTAAAGCCACCGCTCCTCCGGCTGTATTCCAATACATATATTCGCCTCCTGTTGGACGATACGGATTATCAAAACGGGTAAACTCACAAGTGATTGTAATAAACAACGGATAGCGAAAACGGTTGGTCAGGTTTTGTGCATCCGCTTTATCAAAAATACGTTCGGTAGCCAAACCATCTTCCCCACCGTGACCGAAGTAATTCACCGCCAAAGCACCTTGTGCAAAAGCCTCTAATATATCCAGTCTTGCTTTCGGATAGCGCTCCCCTCCGGCAGCCACTTCCTGTAAATAGGAATCGGTATGGATTTTTTTTACGTTTACAAATGGTTTTTCCTTATATAATTCATCACCCAGTGCATTAAGATCAAACTGCAAACCGGCATCGGTAGTATTATCGGCGTCATCCGAAATCAGCACATAATTATTGCGCCATCTACCATACGATCGTTCATCAAAATACTCCAGAGCCTTTCCGACCATATCACTAGCCTGCTGACCGGAACTTACCAACATCCTTCCCACCGCAATATCCAAACCGTCCGTTGTTAGCATCGGTCCTTCAGTCGGATCCATCAACACATAAAAATCATCCGACATAAAAGAGGCGTAGGCCGAGAAATTCTGCGAATTATTTACTTTCGGATCACTTGGATTGAGTCCGTGGAAAACCGGCACTATATTCGTATTGTTTGGAATTCTGTTTTTATAATCGAAAGAGGCATCGCCAAACATATTCACATATCGTACTCTTTTAGTCGGCGTTGAGGCATTCCAGTATACATATTTAATAAAATTCCGAATTGCAGCAATATCCTGTTTCCCCGATGAAAACTCCTGATAGACATTTTCAAGGTTAACCACTTTCACATTTAACCCGGAGTTATTACGGTGATAATTTGCCAATCGTTCTGCCTGACCATTTAAAGAAGCCGGCGTTATGATCAGGTAATCTACGTCCTGAAATTCCCCTTGTTGGTTTTTAAAGATCGTTCCTTTTAAATCCTGATTAGCAATACGTCCCGCACCATCATTTAATGGCGAATACAAATCGTTATAATCGACCGCTACATATTTACGGACTTCACCCAAATTGGCTTTAAACGAAAAAGTAGCTTGTCCCTGATTTTCAAATTTTGTAACATTATAAATATCGGTCACATCCCAAACCTGTCCGACACCGGAAGCATTGGACACTATATATTCCGCTACACCTATATTATTGGCCGCATCATTTCTGTAAAACAAAAACTGTTTCCCATAGCCTGACAATTGGCGTTGCGATTCCAACGCAATATAATCAAGATAACCATTGGAAGAAGGCACCCCTCCATTATCGTACGTCAGTTTTACCGAAATGTCCCCGGTAGTAGCCGAAAAGGTATTTTCCAGCAAGGTTTCATAAGCCGCTACATGCACATCCGGACTCAACGCATTAAAATTGGCCGTTCCAATACTTTGTTCGTTAGCCTTTACCTGAAAAGAGGAATTTCCATAGGAGGCCGAAGCCATATTCACCCGGATTTTCACCGGTACAGAAGTCACAATATTTGGTATCTGGAATTTGAATGTTTGTTCGTTTTCGATGGCGAACATTTCTCCGAACCATTTGCGTCCCAGTCGGCCGATATTCACTTTATCCACTTCGTGAAACTGATAATCGTCAAACTGGTTATAGGTTACGGTTGTTGCCGCTGTTGGTTGCACATTGGTATTGATTCGTTTTCCCGGGCCGCCTTTTGTCGTTATATAATAATGCGAACGATCGGCATACAGATTCACATTAGTAAGGCTTTCCTTATTCCAACCTTCCGGTCCTTCGGCATAAAAAATAATATAATCGTATTCTCCGAAATCCCCATCACCTTCACCGATTACCTGAATCGCATTTTCTTCCAGATCATCCGGATAAGGCGTACTATTTAATAGTGGCAACATCCGCCCGCCGTTTCCGTAGATTTTAATATTCCTCGGATCCACACCGGTATTCATACCCAGTTGTTGTAAAAAAGCTCTTGATATTTTATAAACCCCTGATTTTTCAACATAAAAACGATAAAAATCACCGGAAGCCAATACAGAACTCGTAACCGCAGCTACATTCATATTCTGAGAAGCAATTCGCAACGAAGCGCTATTTGAAAATTCGGCGTCCAGCGAAACCACTCTTTTAAACGTTTCGCCTACCTTAATAATAGGAGAAAAAATCAGCACTGCTTTTTGCTCGTCTCTTGCGATAAAATGCTCCAGTTTTTCATTCAGTTTATCCGGTAAAGACGCCACCGAAAGATCATTAAGATCGCTACGACTAACGGATTCGTAAACCACATTCGAAATTTTCAGTGATCGGGTATCGACAGCACCATTAATCGGAATCGCTTTTTTAAAACGGATACTCTTTAGATCGGCATTAAATTCGAAGTTTTCGGCAGCAAATTGCGGCACCTTATAATTAACGGTTTCATACTGTATTCCTGCAGCCGGTTTCCATTCAATTACAATATGCTCTTTCTGCTGCGCAAACGATAGCAGACTCGTAAACAAAAAGATAAAGAGTATATATTTTTTCATCAAGATCAAAACGTATTAATTACAGAGATATTACAAAGAGAAAAAATATTTTTTGGAAAAACTAATTTCGCACTACATATAAATAAAAAGGTCGCTTACACAATATCTGAATACAACTGGCGTTCTTTATATTAGATTTAACAAAAAATTATAATTAGTTTTAATAAATCACAAAAAAATTGTTGCCGTTTAACGGTTAATTATTATATTGCGGCACTAAAATTATACCTAACTGAAAGTATGAAAATCAACAGAATTATGGCTTTACAATTGATGGCAGCATTATCGCTATCGATTGGTTTTACTAGTTGTAGTAAAAAATCGGGGTCAAAAGGAACTTCTGCAGCTACTGGTTGGAAAATCAACGATAAGAAAGGTGGTTTCCAATACAATGCGAAGTACAAAAAGCAAGAAACCCCTCCTGGAATGGTTGCCGTAGAAGGTGGAACATTCACTATGGGTAAAGTGCAAGATGACCCAATGCACGATTGGAACAACACTCCAAACCAACAACACGTACAGTCGTTCTACATGGATGAAACCGAGGTAACGAACTTTATGTATACGGAGTACCTATTCTGGTTAAAAACCATTTTCCCACCGACAGATGAAAACTACAAAAACATTTATGTTGGTGCCTTACCGGATACTTTGGTATGGAGAAATCGTTTAGGGTATAACGAAACAATGACAAACAACTACCTAAGACACCCTGCTTATGCAAACTACCCTGTAGTTGGTGTAAACTGGATTCAGGCAGTTGAATTTAGCAAATGGAGAACAGACCGTGTGAATGAGGCCATTCTGGAGCGCGAAGGATACCTGAAAAAAGACTCTAAAATTACGGAAGTAAAAGCGGAGAGCACTTTTAGTACGGAATCGTATTTAGCTTCCCCTACATCAACTTATGGAGGAAACGAAGAGCTTGTTTACAAAGGACAACGAAATAAATTAGCCGCTAAAGAAGATGCTAAAAACGTTTACGCCCAAAGAACGTCAGGTATCATCTTACCGGAATACAGACTACCAACTGAAGCAGAGTGGGAATATGCTGCTGTTGCATTAGGAGGAATCCGTGAGTACAACACGTACAAAGGAAAGAAAAAATACCCTTGGAGCGGACAATACACACGTTCTGGAAAAAGACAATACAGAGGTGACCAGTTAGCGAACTTCAAACAAGGAAAAGGAGACTACGGAGGAATTGCCGGATGGTCTGATGATGGAGCTGACATCACGAACGAAGTTAAAAAATACCCGCCAAATGATTTCGGTTTATACGATATGGCTGGTAACGTAGCGGAGTGGGTTGCCGATGTTTACAGACCAATTGTAGATGATGAAGCGAATGACTTCAACTACTATAGAGGTAACGTTTACATGAAAAACAAAATCGGTGAAGACGGTAAAGTGGAAATGGTTACTACTGAAAACATTGCGTATGACACGCTAAGTAACGGTAGAATCATGGCACGTAACTTCCCTGGACAAATTGCTCAGGTAGCTATCGACGACAACGAAACGTATTTAAGACAAAACTTCTCTAAGAGTGATAACAGAAACTACAGAGATGGTGATAAACAATCGACTCGTTTCTACAACTTCGGAAATGAAGAAGAAGGAGCTGATGATAAAAAAGATGACAAAAACAGAATGTACGATTCACCGAAACACTCGGTAACAAAAGACAGTCTTGGTAACCTTGTTCGTAAATATGACCACTCTGATAAGAGAACAACTTTAGTAAACGACGACAGTAGAGTTTACAAAGGTGGATCTTGGAGAGACAGAGCTTACTGGTTAGATCCTGCATCAAGAAGATATTACCCGCAGGATATGGCTACAGACTATATCGGATTCCGATGTGCAATGTCTAAAGTAGGTCCTAAATCAGGTAAGAAAAAAGCCAGAGGATAATTAAATTTTCATACATACTTTAAAAGCCCTAAACTATTTTAGGGCTTTTATTTTTTTAGTACTTTCACAACATGAAAATAGAAGAACTTTACCAGTGTTTTTTACAGTGTTCCAGCATTTGTACCGACACCCGAAAAATAGAACCCAATTCGTTGTTTTTCGCCCTTAAAGGCGATAACTTCGACGCGAATACCTTTGCCGCAGAAGCCCTTACCAAAGGCGCCTTATTTGTTGTAATTGACGATAAAAAATACTTTACCGACGAAAACAAAATGCTTTTGGTTCCCGATAGCCTAAGAGCGCTACAGGGATTGGCCAACTACCACCGTATCCAATTGGGTTTGCCGATTATCGCGCTTACCGGCAGTAATGGTAAAACCACCACAAAAGAACTGATCAACGCTGTTTTATCGCAGCAATACAATACCAAAGCCACCATTGGCAACCTCAACAATCACATTGGGGTTCCGCTTACGCTTTTGTCGTTTAATGAAGACACCGATATCGGAATCGTTGAAATGGGCGCTAATCATCAGAAAGAAATTGAAATGTTATGCCGTATCGCCCAACCGGACTTCGGTTATATTACCAATTTCGGGAAAGCCCACCTCGAAGGTTTTGGCGGAACGGAAGGCGTGATCAAAGGAAAAAGTGAGTTGTACCAATATCTGGAAAAACACGAAAAAACCGCTTTTGTCAACCTGGACGACCCTATTCAGGATGAAAAAACAAAAAACTTCACCCGTTATACCTTCTCACAAAAAGGGAATAGTGATGTTATGATTCAATCTGTTTCGGCCAATCCGATGGTCAAAATCGGGGTTGAAGATATTACGATACAATCCCACTTAATCGGGATTTACAATGCCAACAACATCAATGCCGCCATCAGTATTGGAAACTATTTTAATGTCGCTACCGAAGCCATCAAAACGGCTATCGAAAATTATATCCCGAGCAATAACCGCTCGCAGCTAATTGAGAAAAACGGAAACCATATTATTCTGGATGCGTATAATGCCAATCCAAGTAGTATGACGGCAGCATTGGAAAACTTCGCACAGCTCGAAGACGGATCGAAAATTGCCATTTTGGGTGATATGTTCGAACTGGGAACAGAAAGCCTAAAAGAACATCAGAACATCGTTTCATTGGTGAGTCGTACACCCGAAATCAAAACCTATTTTATCGGTAAAGATTTCTTTGCATCTAAAGTCGACCAACCGCATTTGCATTTCTTTTCCAGCTTTGACGATTTTACCCATTCGTTTCAAAACGAGATCCCAAAAGCCCATACGATCCTGATAAAAGGTTCGCGTGGAATGGCTCTCGAACGAACACTGGAACTATTATAAAAAGGTCGCTGCAAAAAAAGCAGCGATTTTTTTATATCCTTTTGTAACAATCGCATCATAACTGCATCAAAAGAAAACAAATCTAAAAACGCAGTTATTATGAAAAATGCTATTCTTACTTTATTCCTACTTTTCAACCTTACATTTGGCTTTGCGCAACAACAGGCTTTCGACGTAAAAGTGATTGGCAAAGGACAACCAATACTTCTTATCCCGGGTTATTCCTGCAGTGGCGCTGTTTGGAAAGAAACCGCCGATCATTTAAAAAACAACTATCAATTGCATATCCTGACACTGGCCGGTTTTGCCGGTGTAAAACCGATTCAGGATCCGGTGTTGCAAACCGTACACGATCAATTGATTCAATATGTCAAAACCAACAAATTAAAAAAACCGATACTGATCGGTCATAGTCTGGGTGCTTTTATGGCGTTATGGGTAAGCAGTTCTCAACCGGATCTTTTTGGTAAAATCGTTTGCGTCGACGGCGTTCCGTTTATTTCGGCACTGACCAAACCGGAAACAACGGTAGCCTCTTTAAAAGACGATCCACGTTTTAACAAAGAAGCGGTGATCAATAATTTCAAATCCATTCCGAACGACAACTATGTTGCCAATATGACCCAAATGATGCTGTATCAGGTTCGCGATACGACAAGAGCCAAACAAATTGCCGAATGGAGCTTTGCCAGCGATCGTACAACTCTGGGATCGACCATCGTGGAAATGTCGTTAACGGATCTTCGTACGGATATTGCAAAAATCAAAAGTCCGGTATTGATTTTAACCAGTATCTTTAGCACTAAAGAAAACAGCGAAAAAATCTATAACGAGCAATATGCCGCTTTAAAAAACAAGACAATCAAGGTCGCCGACAGTAAGCATTTTATTATGTACGACGCTCCGGAATGGTTTTACAGCGCAATGGACAACTTTCTAAATCAAAAATAAGCGTGTCGACAGAACAACAGCAAGACAGTCAATTCCGGGAATTGTATGCGACCTACTCGGCCAAAATACACCGTATCTGTTTGGGATATACCGGAAACCATATGGAAGCCGACGATTTGCTTCAGGAAGTATTTATCCGGATCTGGCAAAACCAGAGCAAATTCCGGGGCGAATCGCAAATTAGCACCTGGATTTATCGGATAGCGGTAAACACCTGCCTCTATCATATCCGTTCGCAAAAAAACAAACAAACCGACGAACTCAAACCCGAACTGGCAACAATCGACCACGACGACAGCAATGAAAAAGAACAGCAAATTCAGTTGCTTTACAAATGCATTAGCGAGCTTAACGAATCCGATCGTTTGATCATTACAATGTTACTGGAAGATGTTCCCTATAGTGAAATTGCCGCAGCAACCGGAATTACGGAAGGCAATTTACGCGTAAAAATACACCGGATAAAACAACAATTAAACACCATTTACAGTAAATATGAAAGCGTTTGACAATCTAAAAGAAATCTGGCAACAACAAAGTACCGGTGCGCTACCTGATGTTACTGTTATCATCAATAAAGCGAAAAAAGAACAACAATCCATGACCCGGAAAATTGGTATTCAGGTTATTATTTTAATGCTTACCATAGTATTCCTTTCCGTGATTTTTAACAATATCGCTTTTAAAAAGGTTACCACATTTATTGGTATCGGGCTTATGTTTTTTGCCATGTTTGGGTATTCCGCTTTGCGATTATATCAGATAAACACCCTTCGAAAAGTTGACTTAACCGCTTCGCCAAAAGTCGCTTTAACGGGAATGCAACACTTTTACCGTTTTCAGCAAAAAGTGAATACAACCTATACACAACTTTATTATATCGTTTTAAATACCGCCTTCGTTTTTTATTTTATAGAAGTGATGCAACCGTTATCGACCACAGTAAAAATCGTTACCCTTGTATCCTATGTTACCTGGATGCTTATCGCCTATTTTATAATTGGCAAAAAATACATCCGTAAGGAACATGCCAAAACCGAAAGTATTATTACCGCATTACAGGAAATCGAAGCGAATTACGAGAAATAATAGTGCAACATATCATTTCCATTATTTCCTTCATTTCACACCTGACAGGTATTAGAAACCTGTCAGGTGTATCAAACGAAGTCAGATGTATCAAATTAAATCGGGTGAATATTATTTTTGTAACTTCGTAAAAACCTGATATTCGACCTTTTGAAAAAATCTATCCTTCTTCTGGCAACAATTATTCTGTTTTCGGTTTCCTGTTCGGCACCGAAACAAAATACAACAACCGTTATCCGTAAATCTGCGACTGATTCCCTTACCAATCGGTTACAACAACTTTACGACAAAGGTTATTTTAACGGATTTGGTGTTGCCATTGTAGATGATCAGGGAGTACGTTTTAAAAACGGATTCGGATATGCCGACCGGGAAACACGCAAAGCCTATACCGTACAGACCGTTCAAAGCATTGCTTCCGTATCCAAAACACTGGTGGGTATAGCACTGCTAAAAGCCCAGGAACTTGGCAAACTCCGATTGGACGATCAGGTTAACTGGTACCTTCCTTTTGAAGTGATCAACCCCTATTACCTAAATACTCCTATTACCATCCGGCAATTGGCTACTCATACCTCGACGATACTGGACAACGAAAATTATTTAAGCAAAAACTATTATCTAAAACCCGATCAGAATCTAAACGGTTTGCCTTTAGTATTTGACGATACCCAAATATTAAATCCGGCAGAATCGGCCGTAGGATTGAATATTTTCACAAGAGATATGCTGGCTTTTCATGGAAAATGGCATATGGCAGACACTTTTTTAAACAAAGCACCGGGCACACAATATGAATACTCCAATACCGGAACAACATTGGCCGCTTATATCATTGAACGCGCCACCGGAGAGCCTTTTGATGTTTTCACTCAAAAACACATTCTTACTCCTTTACAACTCAAAAACTCCGGTTGGAAATTCGATGCTATAGATTTGTCGCGTTTGTCGCGTTATTATCAGGATCCGAAAACACTTCTTCCCTATTACACTATGAGTTCGTATCCGGATGGTGGTTTTATGACCACAATCGACGATCTGAGCAAGTACCTACAGGAACTGATTCGGGGTTATAATGGCAACGGTAAAATCCTATCCAAAGAAAGTTATCGTGAGTTTTTTAAACCACAATTATCGGCCGAACACTTTACCGAGCGAAACACTCAGAATCCGTATAGTGAATCGTATAATACCGGTATTTTTATAGGTTTTGGTTATACCGGCTATATTGGTCATACCGGTGGCGATCCCGGCGTTATGGCCATGCTGTTTTTTGATCCGAAAACCAGTGTCGGGCGCATCATGATGTTTAACACCAACTTTTCAACTCCGGAAGGCAATCAGGTGTTTTATCAGATATGGGACGCTTTGGGACGCTAATCTGCTACACCTGTCAGGTGTGACAAGCTGTATCACATCAAAGTAGAAACTGCTGTACTCTTTTAAAAAAATCCGATTTATAAGTATCCCCTAGCGGTAAGCTTTTATTCAAAATCCAGACTTCATTTGTGTCGGTTTTTTCTATTTTTCCCAATGCCACCATATAGGATTTATGTATTTTCACAAACCGGTCTTCCGGCAAATGCTCTTCAAAATATTTTAAGGTATTATAGGTAATCACCTGCTCGTCGCCGGTATGAATCACAACGTAATTCTTAATACTCTCGATATAATAAATCTCATTTATAAGAACCCGTTTATACCTATTTTTGCCATCCGTTTTGATAAAAAAGTAATCCTCCTGTACCGTTTCGGCAACGGACTTTGGCTTTGATGAATCTGAAATTTTCCGCACTTTTTCGACAGCACCAATAAACCGGTTAAACGCTACCGGTTTTAACAGATAATCAACCGCATCCTGTTCGAAACCTTCCACGGCAAATTGCGGATAAGCGGTTGTAAACACCACCTTAACCTTTCCTTTTATAAGAGCTGAAAGCTGTAGACCCGTAAGATCCGGCATCTGAATATCCAGAAAAACAATATCGGGTAACTGTTGTTCGATTAGATGCAAGGCTTCCACGGCACGGGTTGCGGTTCCGATACATTCCAATCCGGGTAACTGTTCCACATATTTTTGCAGCAGTCGTATTGCCGGTGGTTCGTCATCTACAATTATACAGGTTATAGGTTGTTGTATCATAACAATGGAATATTTAAAACGACAGTATAGGTATTTTCCTGTTGGTCCACGAGTAAACTATGATTATCCGGAAACAGAATTGCAAGTCGTTGTACGATATTTTTTTGTCCGATGCCGCTAACATCATAATGCTGGCTTTTGCGATAGCTATTAGAGGCCCGGAAAACCAGTCGGTCGTTTTGTATTGTAAAATCAAATACAATCGGATGGTTTGGATCATCTAAAATTCCGTGTTTAAAGGCATTTTCTACAAAATGAATCAGCAGTAACGACGGAATTCGATATTCTTTTAACTCCTCAGGATAATGGTATTCTACCGGAATTGTTCCGTCAAAACGCCGTTGAAAAAGCGCGATATAATGCTGTAAAAACACTACCTCATCGCGAAGCAATACCCTATCGTTTTCATTTTCATACGTCACATAACGCAACATCTCAGACAATTTCATAACATCCTCGGCCACTTTGGGCTGCGTATCATACAAATCCGAATAAAAACTATTGAGCGTATTAAATAAAAAATGTGGGCTCAACTGATTTTTAAGCACTTGTAACTCGGCCTGCTTTTTTTCCAACTGCAAGCGGTTCATCTTCTCATTAGTCGTCCATAGGTATTTCAGGAAATAGCCAACAATACTAAGTAACAAGGTACGTATCACATAATATGAATTATCATATACATAATAAGCCACCGTAAGTGCTTCCATCACATAATTATGATTTCCGGTAATCCGGTAAATGATCACTTCTTCGATTATAAAACGCAGCGCCGGAAACAGGAAAAACAATCCCAACTGACATAGGGCAAAAAGTTTCCATTTTTTATAAGGAATTGTTTTCGGACAAACCCACAAATAATTCAGATAAAAAATCACCATTTGCAGTAACGTAAATCCGGTTCCCTGAAGTGCTTTCCAGAAAAAAGCGTTATTGCGATCCTTCATAATATCTTCCAGCAAATGATCCAGAAGCATCACCACGACCCAAAAGACAATATGATACTGTATTTCTCTTTTTTTAGACATACCGCTAAAGTATGTTTTTTCCGGATAGCCCGAAAACGGTATCCAACAAAACCCGGAAAATCCGATACGAACTACCCGTTTTACACAACCAAATTTTTTATATGCCATAATCGTCGGTTTATAAGACAATCGTGACACTTTATCCTTTTTTGAGAAATGCCATTTCGAAGCAACGTACTCTTGTACTATTAAAATCAGCCTATGAAATCATTTCACTATTTAGTTGTCCTCTTACTTATTCCCGTTGTTCTATCAGCACAAAAAATTACCGGAAATGCCTCCGATTCCAAGGGTGAATCCCTTCCCTTCGCCTCGATATTCGTAACAGATACCTTACAAAAAAATATACTATCCGCACATACCGACGAGCAGGGAAACTTTAGCCTTGCTATCTCCGAAACATTTTATAGCGGTACACTCACCATACGGTATATGGGTTATGACGACTATAGTCAAAAAATAACGGCCCGGGATTTTCCGCTTCACTTAAAAGCGATCCTACAACCGGCTGTCAATACAACCCTAAACGAAGTAATCGTTAAGGCCAAACAAAATGCCATTACCATGAAAGGAGACAAAATGATTTTCAACATCGATATGGCTGGCATCGGACTGGGTAATAACGGTCTTGAAACCTTACGTCAGGTTCCCGGTATTCAACTCGATAAAGACGATAACCTGCTTTTCCGCGGGAATGGTGACATTCAGATTATGATCAACGGAAAGAAAAGCGCCCTTCAAGGGGAAGCGCTTCGCGAATACATCCGATCGTTAAAAGGCGACGATATTGCATCCGTTGAAATCATCGCCCAACCGTCGGCGCGTTATGATGCATCTGGAACCGCTGGTATTATCAACATTATCTTAAAACGGAAAAAAGAAAAACACCTAAACGGAAATGCGTATGCCTGGGCATCGTACGGTGAATATTTTAAACACCAATACGGTAGTCGGATCTATTATAGCGATTCGTTATGGAATATTAGCGGAAACGCATCCTATTATAAAGGTAACTCTGTAAACCACCGTCATATCCGACAGGACATTATCGCTCCGGAAGGTAACCGTGTTATTGATCAATATAATAAATGGCGACCGGAAACCGTGTCCAAAAGCCTTAACCTTGCTGTGGAGCGTAAACTTAGTGAAAGACAACTGATCAGTACGGATTGGTCCTATTCCCGTTCCGATGCTGATGAAAACACCTATGGCGCTACCTACGAATTTCTGAATGGCGCTCCCGTGACTACCGTAAACCTAAGCAAACACGAACAAAAACCCTCCGAACGATTAACCGGAAATGCTTTTTACAGTTTTGTGACCGACAGTACGACGACCAAACTGGATATACAGGCGAATTTGGCGCGCTATACCACTTCGTCATCCGGTTTTCAACGGAATGATTATGCCGACAATTCCTATATGCAACTCAACGGTACCAATACAACCAAGTATACAATCGTTACCACACAGGCCGATCTTCGTCAGCGTCTGGCGCAAAAACTATATCTGGAAAGCGGACTTAAATATTCCTATATCCATATGGATTATTATAATGGTTACGATGCCCATAACAGCAGTTTATCCATCATACCCGACAGTCTTTTGATCAATAATTTTGTATATAAAGAACACCTTACGTCTGCCTATGCGCAAGTGGACCTTAGTCTGGGCAAATGGAATCTTATGGCCGGACTTCGCGCTGAGTATTTTCAGTATGAAGCCAGCTCTCCCATCAATCATCAATCCAATTCGAACCGTTACACCAACCTCTTTCCCTCTTTTTCCATCAATTATAAAAAAGAGAACAACCAATACCAATTGAGCTACAGCCGCCGTATTGGCCGACCGGGTTATTTATCCTTAAATCCGTATTATTTATACCTGGATGCCTATACGCTTCAAAAAGGAAATCCGGCTTTAAAACCAGAGTATTACCACAGTCTTCAGTTGAGCTATATTTATAAAAGCGCCCTAAATTTAAGTCTCTATGGCTATTTTTACAACAATGGCTTTACCGATGTGATCGCCTATCAACCGGAAGAAAACTACAACATCAACTACAAAGCCAATGCGTCAACCGGGAAGAAAATCGGATTTTCGGCCACCTATCCGTATCAGGTAGCACCGTGGTGGACAATGCAATTCAATTTTGAGGGCACCTACAGTAGTGAATCATCGGAAATTCCCGGATTTTTATATCAGGGTCACGGTTTCCGTCACGAAATCAATTTGTATGAAAACTTCACTTTTAAAGATTGGACACTCAACATAAACGGATTTTATGCCGGACGTTCGACCTCACCAAACGGATATTCGAAAGCCATTGGCGACTTTAGCGTATCGGCCAAAAAAAACCTGTTCAACAAAACGCTACAGTTATCTGGCGGCTGTACTAATATTCTGAAAAAAAGTTTTTACCACCATGTCACACAACTTCAGTATGTGACCACCGATTGGACAAACCGATGGGAAACCCGACGCTTTTATCTGCAGGCAACCTATTATTTTGGCGGTGGAAAATCCAAATCGATCAAAGCCGCTTCGCTCAATGAAGAAACCAACCGAATGTAAACAATCCTCCTGTTTTTATAGTAAATCCCTAATAACCAGCCCGGAAATCCGGCTGGTTTTTTTATGTCATTTGATTTTTTGTTTCAAAATATTTGTGCAACCGAATAGTTTCATATATATTTGCAACTGATTGGTTTCACATAAAAAAGAAAAGACTATGCGACGCGATATATTTCAAGCCATTGCTGACCCGACCCGAAGAGCCATACTCACATTGATTGCCGTACAAGCAATGACACCCAATGCGATAGCCGAACATTTTAACACGACACGGCAAGCTGTTTCGAAACACCTGAAAATACTAGCCGAATGTCAATTGTTAAAACAGGAACAACTGGGACGGGAAATTTATTACCAGCTTGAAATCGACAAGATGAAAGAAATTGATCAATGGCTGGAACAATTCCGTACGATTTGGGAAAGCCGATTCGAACAACTTGACAACCTATTAGACCACCTTAAAAACCAACAAAAATGAAACACAACCTGCAATTCGACTTCCTTGCCGACAAGGAAAAAAACACATTGACAATCAGACGGGAGTTTATGGCCAACCGTCAATTGGTATGGGACTGTTATACCAAAAGTGAATTATTGGATCAATGGTTTGCGCCAAAACCGTTAACCACCAAAACCAAAGCCATGGATTTTAGTGAAGGCGGCCACTGGCACTATGCCATGATCGAACCAAACGGTACCGAATATTGGAACTGGATGGCATATCAGAAAATCAAACCGATCGATTATTATACGGCCTGGGATGCTTTTGCGAACGAAGCCGGTGACCTTAATAAAGAGCTTCCGAGTTCCGACTGGCTGGTTAACTTTACCGACAAAGGCAACAATACACTGGTGGAAACCATTGTAACCTATAAATCCCTATCCGATCTGGAAACCGTAATCCAAATGGGTATGGAACCGGGTATGATCGCAACCCTTGAAAAACTAGACGAATTACTACTACTCTTAAACCGATAATTATGGCCGATAAAATCACAATTAACGCTACTATTTTAGCCGATAAAAACAAAGTGTGGAACTACTACACTCAACCGGAACATATTACGCAATGGAACTTTGCCGATCCATCCTGGCATTGTCCAAAAGCATCAAACAACATGCAGGTTGGCGGTACCTATAGCGCCCGAATGGAAGCACGGGACGGAAGCTTCGGGTTTGAATTTGAAGCGACTTATGACGAAATCAACGATGGAAAAGATTTTACCTATACGATGCCCGACGGCCGACAAGTAACCGTTACATTCCATGAAAATGATACCGCTACCGATCTTGTGATCGCTTTCGATCCGGAAAATCAAAATCCAATTGAAATGCAACAAAACGGATGGCAGGCCATTTTAAACAACTTTAAAAAATATGCCGAAAGTCATTAAATAAAAAAGGACATACTCGATAGTATGTCCTTTGTATATAATCAGGCTTACATATTATGCTTTTCGAACAAATTCCGACTTTAATGCCATTGCGCCAAAGCCATCGATTTTACAGTCGATGTTATGATCACCATCGGTAAGACGGATATTTTTCACTTTGGTTCCCGCTTTGATTGGCCCTTTTGCTCCTTTAACCGGTAGGTCTTTAATTACAATAACCGCATCACCATCCTGTAAAATATTCCCATTCGAATCTTTTATTACCAGAACATCTTGCGATCCTACCTCGGCAGGATTCCATTCGTGTGTACATTCCGGACAGGCATAGGCCAAATCGTTTAAATAATACCCATAAGGTGATCCGCATTGCGGACATGTTTTCATTTCGTCAGACATAATCGTTTCGTTACTTATTAAAAATCCGTATTGCCATTATTTGCAATAATAGCAATTACGCTATCCATTTATTGTTTATCTTCTAAAAAACACTTTCCGGTTTAACAACTTTAGTGTGTATTCCGCAAAATTAGCATTTTACCTCAAACTACATACTAATTTTCCCGATATCTTCCGGAATTGATAAACAAAAACAGATTTTACAAATTTGAATGTAATGAATAGCGAAGCAAAACGGGATAAAAAATGAACCCCGCACGAATGCAGAGTTATAAAAACGGTCCTTATAATGGATGAGAACTGATCTTACTCCAAAACCTTTTTCATCATGATATCGGTTTGTTCCTCATTACCCAATCTAAAAATATGGGTATCAAAAGCCACGAATCCGTTTTTGGTATAAAATCGAATGGCCCTGTGATTTTCTTCCCATACCGCTAACCAAACATAGTTTTTATGTTCTTTTTGAGCCGTTTCCAATGCTTTTTCATACAGCAACTGTCCGACTTTTTGTCCGTGGTAGCTGCTTTTCACATAAATACGTTCGATTTCAAGAGCCGTATCATCCTGTAATTCGGTTTGTGCTTTTCCGGAATTCAACTTTAGATAACCCACCGCTGTGGTACCATCCCAAGCCATAAAAAACTGCGAATCCGGATTGTTTAATTCGGTCGTTAACCTTGGAATATTAAAACTATTTTCGAGATACTGTGCCATGTTTTCCGCGGAATTATTTTCCGAAAACGTTTCAAAAAACGTCTCTTTTGCCAAGGCTTGCCATACTTCCATATCCTGAAGCGTAATTTCGCGAATCATTATCTTTTCCATACTATTTGCTTTTTGTATTTATAACGGTAGTGTAAACCGTACTTTTTCTTTCCCAATTCCGCCGATACGCTTATAAAAACGGATGGCTTTTTCGTTAAAATCCGGAGTTTGCCATTGCATATTGATACAATTTTCGGTTTGCCCGATTTCGATCACTTTTTCCATTAAAGCATGTCCGATTCCAAAATTACGATACGCTTCTTCCAGATACAAACAATCCAGATAAATAAACTTTTGCGCTTTCCAAGTGGAAAAATCAAACGTATAAGTCGCATAACCGATCACTTCACCGGCAACTTCCGCTACAATACCGTATAGCTTTTTGTTGTCCGAAAAAAGAGCGGCATCCAGTTTTTCCTTTTTACCACGAGCCTCATACGTAGCCCGTTCGTAATCGGCATGTTTCGCACATAAGACAATCAAGGTATCGAGATCGTCTGCTTGGCATTCCCGTATTTTATAATCCATCGCAATTATTCTTTTGTTATGCCAAAACTAAATTATCATTGGCTTATCTTTATCATCCAATACTATTATTATGAATAGTCCAATATTGTATTCGTTATTCGAAAACCTGTCTCTTGATCATTCTATAACACGTCCGGTATACCTACAACTGGCCGATATCCTGCTCGATTGTATCAAAACCGGAAAACTCCGTTCGGGTCAGAAACTACCTTCCACAAGGGATCTTGCCGGACTACTACAGATTAATCGAATTACCGTGGGTAAGGCGTATGAAGAGCTGCAAATGCAAGGATGGCTGGAAAGTTTTGTCGGCCGGGGAACTTTTATTTCGACACATCTTGTAGACCATGAACCGGAAACACTAACCGGTAGTCGGAATCCGACTATGAAAAAAGCGGGGTTTCGTATTCCTTTTCAAAACTACCCGGATAAGGCTACCGACATCTTTATTCCGGAGCTTCATCTGGACGATGGTTATCCCGATCCGAGTCTTGCTCCATTAAAAGAACTATACCGCGCCTATCGCAACCAGCTTACGCGTGGCGGGCTTTACCACCGGTTTGGCAGTTATAACAATCCGGCCGGTCCGCAATATTACCGGGAAACCTTATCGGATTACCTCAACACGACACGTGGTTTAAAAACAACGGCTCAGAATATTCTTTCCGTTCGGGGAACCTTAATGGGTATCAATCTGGTTTGTACCGCTCTGATTCGTCCCGGTGATGTGGTGGTTTCCGGGATTCCGGGCTGGAAAAGAGCCGATCATAATTTTCTTCATGCCGGAGCGCGGCATATCGGCATTCCGGTTGACGAACACGGTATTGTTGTAGAGGCACTAAAAGAAATATGTCGGACACAAAAAGTACGAATGGTTTATGTGACTCCGCATCATCATTACCCAACAACCGTCTCCCTACGTATTGACCGGCGTTTGGAGTTATTACGACTGGCCAATGAATACGGCTTTATCATTTTTGAAGACGACTATGATTTTGATTTCCATTACAAACACCGCCCATTATTACCTTTAGCCAGTGCCGATGAAAATGGAATGGTAATTTATTGCGGCTCTTTTAGTAAAAGTTTTTCGCCAGCTTTTCGAATGGGCTATCTGGTAGGTCCGGAAAACGTGATCGAACATTTGGCGCAGGTTCGGATTTTACTGGATCGGCAGGGTGATCATATGCTCGACAATGCGATGGCTACTATTTTACAGGACGGAACACTACAGCGCTATACGCGAAAGGCGATTGCCGTTTATGAAGAACGACGGGATTTATTTTGTGATTTACTTACGGATCAATTATCCGATGCTGTAACGTTTTCCATTCCGGAAGGCGGCATGACGGTTTGGACAACTTTTGCCGATTCCATCAATCTGGAATCTTTGGCTCAAAAAGCACTACAAAAAGGTTTATTACTATCCGATGGAAAAACACATCGATATCCGGATTACTGCACCAATTCGATCCGATTGGGTTTTGCTTCGGCAGCGAAAGACGAATTGATCCGCAGCGTGGAGATCCTTAAAAAAATACTATAAAAACAAAAAACGACCTCGATATGGGTCGTTTTTTGTAATTGAAATCAGGATGCTTTCTCAATATAGGGAACCTCATACAAATGATTCGGCTGCAAATAAACTACGTTTTCCTGAAAGTCAAAAAACGTATTAAATCGTTTTAAAACATCACTCCCTAAAATATGAACATTGGCACCGCGTACCGGTTTGTTGGTCGTTAAAATCTGAGCGGGTACATTTTTCAGTTCGTTTTTGCCCAGTTTCAGACTTTCCAAATTGGAAGTTACCACCGGGATCTTATTTTTCATGATACCAAGAAGCGTATCCGTACGAATTACCGCCATTTCCGCGACCGGGAATTTTGCCTTGTTTAAAAGATCATTATCCAAGACAACCGTTTTCTGGTATCCGGTATCAAACATAAACCAGTCTTTTACGGTCGTCTTTCCTTGCGTTATCTCGCCTTCGATATAAAATACCTGATTAAAATATTTCATTTTAAACTTGTCAATCGCTTTGTTCTGTTTTACGGCTTTTGGCAGTTTTGAATGCACTACCATGATATTTTTATCGTAATTGAGCTCAACAATATAACCGTCAAAATTATCCCAGCCTAAAAGACCATCGACACCATGGCCTGCCAATTGGATATCGTAAACCTTCGATTTGTAGGTTCTGCTTCCAACTTTAATATCATGCAGTGTATTATACAGATCCAGTTTACTTTTCACCTTGTTTTTTAAGGCTTCTTCAATCAGCACCAATTCTGTCGCACCCGAATCGAAATTCAGGTTTAACGTATCCATTTGGTTTAACACCACTTTAATCGAATTGGTGTTATGCTTATTGATCGCAAACGGAATCGTATCGTGAACTTCCGGTTTTACCCGGTTAAAATTTTTCAATTCGGGACTTTGAATCCGCGTATAACAGGAATCCTTTCCATTGAGCAAAACAATAAAATCTTTTTGTTGTCCGGGTTTTAGTTTAAAACTAATGGAATCGATATCCGTTTTAAATTTTATCACAACCGGTTTTATCAACTTATTGGTTGTAAAGGCATCGATTTTAATCTGCGGACTTAAATTCCATTTCTTTAGAGGTTGTCCGACTTCCTGAATTGTTGCTGTTTTGGTATTCGCTTTGATAACCGGTAATCGGTTTTGCGAAAAGCCATAAGCCGAAAACAGCAGAAGAAGCGTAAGATAGTAGTGTTTCATTTGATTTTAACTGCGTTTAATGATTGATGATTTCGCACAAATATAGAACAAGTCACACGTCAGAGAAATATTTAAACACTGTTTTAACATCAATAGGTAACCGTTTTTTTAGTTCCGGATAATAAAGCCGTGAAAAATAAAAGTACGAAAAAACGATTCCTTTTCACTTTGAAAAAGCTACGAATCTGCCGTAAAAATTTTTAAAGATGACACGAAAAGTAAAGTCCCCATTTCTGAATTTCTATACGAAGTCGGTTTTAATTTCAAATCTTCTTTTAATACCGTCTTTAAAAAATACACCGATCACACTCCGACCAACTATCGTAAACAACTATAAAACAACACCTTGTAATTACTCGTACTTCTATTATAGACTATTCGTACTTATTTTTTAAAACAAATGCGTACGACTATGCGTATTCGGTCGCACAATCATTATTTCACCCACATCTTTGTACCGAAATATTTTTTAACCTAAAAACACGGTACAATGAGAACTTCATTACAATTAGTAACAGCACTAGTATTGATCTGCAACATTTCTTTTGGACAAGACATCACCAAAAAGATTGATTCGCTACTACAGGATAATTATCAGAAAAACCCAGGTGTCGGTATTAGTTTCGGTTTGATCCAAGACAATAAAGAATATTATACTTCTTATGGCCATCTAAATAGTGAAAGTCAGGACAAAATCAATAAAAACTCCGTATTTGAAATTGCTTCGATTACAAAAATTCTAACGTCAAATTTAATCGCACAAGCCGTTATAGAACATAAAATAAAGTTGGATGATCATATCGACGGGTACCTTCCAAAAGAATATAAACTGCATAAAAACATTACCAATAAAATAACGATTTCGGATCTTGCTTCACATCAATCCGGATTACCCGATATCGATTTTAAAACGCTAATCGAACGCAATCCACAACAACCCATGAGCAACGTCAACGAACAGACACTAACATCATTGATCAATAATTGTACAACGTTAACCGATTATGGAAAGTATCGTTATTCTACCATTGGTTATACTTTACTTGGGCAGATACTGGAAAATGTATATGGCAAAAGTTATGATGCGATTATCCGAACCAAAATAATAACCCCATTAAAAATGACCAATACACTGACAAAAGATTTTAATGTAAAAAACCGTACAACCGGTCATAATCCTGATGGTGGCATTCAGGAATTTATGGAATGGAATATCACAGCATCAGCCGGTTTGGTAAAATCGAATGCTTCCGATATGGTTTCTTATTTAAAAGCCCTATTAAACAGTGAGACAGCAATCGGGAAAGCGGCACTACTTACCGAAAAAATAACCTATAAAGATCAGAATCGGGAAATGGGATTAGGTACTAATATCATAACCGATGACAAAAACACGATCTATTTAAAATCCGGAGATTCGATGGGACAGTCGTCAATTATATTTTATAACAGAACTCAAAACTGGGGCGCAATATTACTTCTGGATCAACGGAATTCCAAAATGCGACAAAATCTGTTTAATACAATTTCTCAAACGATTCAGAAATAAAATTGGCCGAATCTATAAAAACAAAAAACTCCAAAATCTTTCGACTTTGGAGTTTTTAAATTTTGTAGGCTATCAGGAGTTTGAATACTTGTTGTAGTCCTCCTTATTCAATACATTAAAAAGTTTAAAATTTAAGAGCCTCGAATTTTATTATAATTGCTAGCCCCCTAAATAACTCGGTTATTGCAGTAGCAACATCCGGAGTTTTTTATTTTCAAAACATATCCCGAAAGAACGAATATCCCGTAATAGTTTACAGTTATCCACCTATAGGTCGCACTTGTTCATTGGCTCAAGTTTTTTCTTGCTTTTGAACTATCATTGCACCGTCTTTGTGTGATTTGGTGATTATCGTTTTTAATGTGCAAAGAATAAAATAACGAATCTAGTCATTAATCGAAGTAGACGAATATTGCTAAAACACATTAAAATACAGGAATACTTCCTTGAATATTCAATTGAATTTATGATTTCGATTTACAATCTGACCAATATCGACATTACGCCACTACTTTGTGCCAACTGTATAAAGAAGTTCAATGAAAATGACAGGTTTACCATCGAAAATTTATAATTCACAAAGCACTAAGCAAACAACTTATTGTTGATTTTCAAATAGTAATATCAATCGTAAATTAATTAACCCGCAATAACAAATATGAAAAGAATAATTACAATTTTATTAGTGTTACTAAGTCTAAAATTGTCAGCGCAATGTATTCAAAAGGCCGGCGCAGGATCATCCAGCACTTTTGTGATCAAAACAGATGGAACGCTTTGGGCTTGGGGTAGAAATAACTACGGCCAATTGGGGATCGGCAATCTTGTCAATACTCCGGTAAAAACTCAGGTCGGTACTGCCTCAAACTGGCAAAGTATAGAAGGCGGGCAATTCCATACAGCAGCGATAAAAGCAGATGGGTCGCTCTGGACGTGGGGCTTTAATGCCAGCGGCCAGTTAGGACTTAACAATACCACTAACAAAACCATCCCAACTCAAATATCCTCAAGTAACACCTGGTCTAGTGTAGCGGCAGGATATGATCATACGGTGGCAATTACAAATGATGGAACCATGTATGCCTGGGGACTCAACGATCATGGCCAGTTAGGTGACGGTAGCAGCACCAACAGGATCGCTCCCAAATTAATCGGAACGGGCTGGAAGAGTGTTTCTGCAGGAAGCAATGTTACAATCGCTGTAAAAACAGATGGTACACTTTGGGGTTGGGGCGAAGGCAGTCAGGTTGGTGATGGTACGACCGCCGACAAATATTCACCTGTTCAGCTTGGAACAGACACCAATTGGAAGAGCGTTAGTCGTGGTGTAAGCCATACCTTAGCCGTAAAAACGGATGGAACACTTTGGGCATGGGGAACAAACGGGCGTGGCCAATTAGGCAACGGTACTACTTCCGGAGGCTCATTACCTACGCAAGTGGGAACTGACAACAACTGGGAAAGTGCTAAAGCAGGCTTTTTCTTCAGTATTGGCAGAAGAACGGATGGTACGATATGGTCGTGGGGACAAGGTACTTACCACCAATTGGGCTTAGGAGCAAGCACTGCGAATGTATTGATTCCTACCCAAATTGGTACTGGAAATGACTGGCGTACCATTTCAGTAGGTACAAGTTCACTATTTGCCGGAGCTATAAAAAATGATGGTTCATTCTGGGCCTGGGGCTATAACAATTACTCGCAATTGGGTGACGGGCTTACGGCACAACTACAAGTACCAACATTCATTATCTGTCCGGGAAGTACGAGCATAACTGAAACCGCTTGTGACAGTTATACATGGGCAGATACTGGAATAACTTACACTGTAAGCGGAACCTATATCAATTCGGCGACCAATAATGAATTACATTTGACAATCAACCATAGCACAGCAACGACGAACTCAGCAACGGCTTGTGATAGTTATACATGGGCGGAAAATGGAACCACATATACAACCAGCGGAACCTACACTAACGTTACAACGAACACTTCCGGATGTACGAACACCGCAACGCTAAACCTTACGATCAATAACAGTACGACATCAAACGTTACCCAAACGGCTTGTGACAGTTATACATGGGCGGAAAATGGAACCACATATACAACCAGCGGAACCTACACCAATGTTACAACTAATGCTTCCGGATGTACAAACACCGCAACGCTAAACCTTACGATCAATAACAGTACGACATCAAGCGTTGCCGAAACAGCTTGTGACAGTTATACATGGGCTGAAAATGGTACCACATATACAACGAGCGGAACTTACACCAATGTTACAACTAATGCTTCCGGATGTACGAACACCTCAACGTTGAACCTAACAATTAACAACAGTACGACATCAAACGTTACAGCAACGGCTTGTGACAGTTATACATGGGCTGAAAATGGTACCACTTATACAACCAGCGGAACCTACACCAATGTTACAACTAATGCTTCCGGATGTACGAACACCGCAACGCTAAACCTTACGATCAATAACAGTACGACATCAAGCGTTGCCGAAACAGCTTGTGACAGTTATACCTGGGCGGAAAATGGAACCACCTATACAACCAGCGGAACCTACACCAATGTTACAACTAATGCTTCCGGATGTACAAACACCGCAACGTTGAACCTAACAATTAACAACAGTACGACATCAAACGTTACAGCAACGGCTTGTGACAGTTATACATGGGCTGAAAATGGTACCACTTATACAACAAGCGGAACCTACACCAATGTTACAACTAATGCTTCCGGATGTACGAACACCGCAACGTTGAACCTAACAATTAACAACAGTACGACATCAAACGTTACAGCAACGGCTTGTGACAGTTATACATGGGCTGAAAATGGTACCACCTATACAACCAGCGGAACCTATACCAATGTTACAACTAATACTTCCGGATGTACAAACACCGCAACGCTAAACCTTACAATTAATAACAGTACGACATCAAGCGTTACCGAAACGGCTTGTGATAGTTATACATGGGCTGAAAATGGAACCACCTATACAACGAGCGGAACTTACACCAATGTTACAACTAATGCTTCCGGATGTACGAACACCTCAACGTTGAACCTAACAATTAACAACAGTACGACATCAAACGTTACAGCAACGGCTTGTGACAGTTATACATGGGCTGAAAATGGTACCACTTATACAACCAGCGGAACCTACACCAATGTTACAACTAATGCTTCCGGATGTACGAACACCGCAACGTTGAACCTGACTATTAATAACAGTACGACATCAAGCGTTACCGAAACGGCTTGTGATAGTTATACATGGACTGAAAACGGAACCACATATACAACCAGCGGAACATACACCAATGTTACAACTAATGCTTCCGGATGTACGAACACCGCAACGTTGAACCTGACTATTAATAACAGTACGACATCAAGCGTTACCGAAACGGCTTGTGATAGTTATACATGGACTGAAAACGGAACCACCTATACAACCAGCGGAACCTACACCAATGTTACAACTAACGCTTCCGGATGTACGAACACGGTGATATTAAATTTAACCATAAACAATTCGGAATCTCCAGTTGGTGAATCGTCACAAGTAATAACCGGCAATGCAACAACCTCTGATATTGTTATCAGTCCGTCAACTGTTGTCTGGTATGCATCTGAATCGGACGCAATATCGCATACTAATCCGTTGAACGACACTACAACTTTGGTGAACGGTACTACTTATTACGCAGTCAATACGACTAGTCAAGGCTGTAGCAGTGCTCCATATCCAGTAACGGTTTCCGTTATATTGGCTACGCATTCTTTTGATGATACTCAATTTAGCTTTTATCCAAATCCAACTTCGAACGTCCTTTACCTTAAATATGTCCGTACAATTAATACTATAAGTGTAAGTAATATATTGGGACAGGAAGTATATGTCAAATCGATAAATGCGAACGATGGAGTAGTCGAATTTTCTAATTTACCATCAGGAAATTACTTTGTCAAGGTAACTAGTGGTGATCTTGTAAAAATTATTAAAATTATAAAACGATAAAAACAATTGCTTACTACAAAATCCCAAACTCTTATCGGAATTTGGGATTTTTTTTATGGCTCCGGTAGGGATGATTATCGAACTCGTCGGGAAGGTAGCTATCTATATGCTGTCAGCTGCGATTTTACTTTTGTCGTGGTTGATGAGAGTGAGTAACCTGCAGCCATAATTTCGAGCAGTAGTTTTATTTTTTTGCACTTTTAAACCTTGAATCAAAAGTCATTTGTGAAGTATTTAAAACTTTAATTTTTGATGCATCCGGATGATTGGGATTTATTAAATAGTTATATTCCTGAGGGACGATACTACTCGGAACTTTTAAAATTGCGGCTTCATTATAAAATACGAAATCATCTCCAATTATTTGAGTTGTCAGAGATGGTGGTTTTGAATTCCAATCGTCCGGCAAATCGTCTATAGCCACTTCCTGTATGACGACCTCATCCGGTATTTCAATTTCAACATAACAACGATCCTCCGGCAAATCTTCACTCAAATCCAAATGAACAGCCACTTCCAACGTTGCCAGTGCTCTCGATTCGGCAGTATAAACCATTTTAGTATTTAGACTATTCCATCGATAACCTTCGGACATTGAAGCGCCAATTCCGGTGAGTGTCGTATCCAGATATTTCTCACGTTCGATTCTGAATACTATCATTAGGCTAAGTTTCCAAATTCCAAACGATTCAAACTAAATCGTACTTCATTAATTCCTGTGATGGTATCCAGCATACTTTCGGGTGAATTTCCTCCGATGGATACATTGGGTTTCTTTAACCAACGCTGAAATTTTTCTTCTTCATTATTAAAAACTTCCAGTCCAAAATCGATTAATTCATTAATCAGTATCACCAGTTCACTATCTCTGCTGTCTAAAAGCGAATGCTCACTTTTTTTCTTATTATAAGTCGTCTGAGGAATTCCGACCATAGCCAAGACGGATTTTACCGGATTATTAAGTCTCCTGCTAATGATCTCAATAGAATCATAGGGAATACCGGCTCTTATAACCCCTACGCGTTCAAGTCTATTACTCCATCGGTATTCTTTACCATCAGAATGCAACGAAAACTGTCTGCCAGGATTCGTTTTCCCTGTTGCCTTTTGAATACTTCTTTTCGTATCGAATGGCTTTGTTTTATTTGTGACTTTTCCCATGATGCAATCAATTTACTGCTAATATACAGCATTTTTGTTGCAAAAGCAAAACACTCGAACAAAGAAAAGGAAATAACTACTGGCAAACCAATACTTTATAGCCAGATAGCGCGGATTTGTAATCCGTGCCCACAAAGTGAGATAACATCAAAATATCTCGCATTGTGATCAAATAATTTTTTAGGGAAAGTTAAAAAAAACAAAAAACTCCAAAATCTTTCGACTTTGGAGTTTCTAAATCTGTGGGCGATGAGGGGTTCGAACCCCCGACCCCCTCGGTGTAAACGAGGTGCTCTGAACCAGCTGAGCTAATCGCCCTTATGTTTTGTAGTCAGCAATTATGTTCCTGATTACGAGTGCAAATATAGGACAGTTTTTTAGATCTGCAAACAAAAAACAAAAAAAATTATAAAATTTCCGCTACAACAAAAGTACTGCCACCAACATAGATAAAATCGGCTGAGCCTGCCATACGCAAGGCTTCCACATAAGCAGCTGACACAGAATCAAATGCCGATCCAACCAATCCGAATTCGTTTGCTTTTTGTTGTAAAACCGTAGCTTCCAATCCTCTTGGGACATTCGGTTTACAGAAAAAATAAGTTGCATTTTTAGGGAATAACGGCAAAATAGAATCCAAATCTTTATCGTTTACCACACCTAAAACGAAATATAAGTGGCCAAATTTTTCTTTTTGTATCTGGTTTAAGACGATTTTTAGTCCGTGGCTGTTATGTGCCGTATCGCAAATTACTTTCGGATTCGAGTGAATTTGCTCCCATCGCCCTCGCAATTGTGTATTCTTTACCACATTCAGCAAACCACTTTCAAGGTTTTCTTCGGTGATCGTAAAAAAACGCTTTAGAATTTCTACGGTCTGTACCACTGTCTTTTTATTATGGAATTGGTAATCGCCCAATAAAGCACTGGGATAATCCTGAGTGATCAAATCGGAAGCAAAGTAAATCTCCGAACCGTATTCGGTCGCTTTTCCGATAAAAACCGGCTGGGTTTCTTCGTTATATTCTCCTATAACAACAGGAACGCCAGGTTTGATAATTCCGGCTTTTTCGAACGCAATCTCGCGATAGGTTGTTCCTAAAAATTGTGTATGATCAAAACCAATATTCGTGATAACCGATACCAAAGGCGTGATGACATTGGTCGAATCCAGTCGACCGCCCATACCGACTTCAATAACGGCTACATCTACTTTTTCCTTTTCAAAATAATCAAAGGCCAGACCAACGGTCATTTCAAAAAAACTCAACTGGTTACTTTCGAAAAAAGCCTTGTGTTGGGTGATAAAATCACATACAAAAGTCTCCGGTATTTCGGTACCGTTAATTTTAATCCGCTCCCGAAAATCCTTTAAATGGGGTGACGTATACAACCCCACTTTATACCCCGCTTCCTGTAAAACCGAAGCAATCATGGAGGACGTCGATCCTTTTCCGTTGGTTCCGGCAATATGTATCGTTTTGATTTTATTTTCCGGATTTCCCAATTCTTTGCACAATAAAACCGTATTGGTTAAATCTTTTTTATAGGCTGAGGCGCCTTGCTGCTGGAACATTGGCAATTGTGCAAACATCCAGTCTAACGTTTCCTGATAATTCATTTGCTATAAAAGAAAAAAGAGTAAAGGAATCTTTACTCTGTCAACTTGAAGTTATATATAATTTTTCCCACCTGTTTGTCGGGTGCGCTTGGATTCGGGTCGAATTTGGTTTGCATGGCGGCAATTCGTGCCTGATCCAACAGACATTTTGCGGCATTGGTCGTTCCACGTACACCGGGTTCGGCACCAATTACTTTTCCGTTTTTGTCTACTTCTATTTCAACGGCTACAAAACCTTCTTCATTACAATTATAATTCGGTCTTGGTTTTGAAATCGCTTTACGTCCCGCCAATTGGTAGTTTCCAACTCCGGTACCGTTTCCGTTTCCATAACCGCCACCTTTTCCGTTACCGGAACCCGGACCTTCACCATCTCCATTACCCGATCCTTTTCCATTTCCGGAACCGCCACCGCCATAATAGCCGGAAGCATTTTTATCACCGTTTAATTTCCCTTTGTTACCACTGGTATTATCGTCGCCATCACCGCCGGATTTAGAACCGTTCATCAAATTCGCTAACGCATCGGTTGTCGATTTGGACGGTTTTGGTTTTTCCGGAGTAGGCACGGGTTTATCAACCGGTTTTGGGGTTACTTTGGTTTTCTCCACTTTTTTTGTCGTAGCCACTACCGGAGCATCGTCATAATCCTGACCGATGATTTCCTCCTGTGGTGCAGGAGTCGCCGGAGTTGCTTTGGTATGATTGGATACATTGAGTACTTCGCTCTGTAAATTTTTACCGGAACCGACATCACTGTCACCAAAATTTACAGCAATTCCACCGCCACCGCCACCTTCAAGCTGCATAATATCCAACGTGGACGAAAATTTTAAAAGAAACAGCAATGCGATAATCACCCCGCATAATACGGTTGTAATCACAAATGATTTCTTTTCCTGTTCTGTTTCGAATCCTTTCATTATTTCGCTAAATAAACTGTATAAAAAGGTCTAGCAAATAGTATTCCTTTTTTCTTTATAACGGCAATAAAGGTAAATAATTATTATTAAAAAAAAACGCCCAACAAATTGTTGGGCGTTTTAGCTATTATAAAAGTTGTTTTAGTGCTATTTCAAAAGCTGTTGCACTAATGTTTTTCTTGTCTGAATTAAGTGCGTGTACTTTTTCGATGGCTGTACGAATGATATCCGATGTATCGTTAAAAATCGACTCATCTGTCATTTGTACTTTTTTCTCCATAAAATAAGCGAATACACGAGCCATTCCACAGTTGGAAATAAAGTCCGGAATTAAACTTACTTTGCTATCGGTTTCTTCCATAATCGGACCGAAGAAAATCTCTTTATCGGCAAACGGAACATTCGCACCACATGAAATCACTTCCAATCCGGATGCAATCATATTGTCAACCTGTTCTTTGGTTACCAATCTTGAAGCGGCACACGGTGTGAAGATTTCAGCACCCAGGTTCCAGATTTTAGCATTGATTTCTTCAAAAGGAATCATGTTATCGGCTACCAGTTTGTTTCCGTCTTTGTTTAAGAATAACGTTCTGATCTCTTCGAATGAAAATCCTTCTTCTTTGATCAACCCTCCGTCTCTATCGATAATTCCAACAACTTTTGCACCCATTTCAGCTAAGTAGAAAGCCGCAGCCGAACCTACGTTACCAAAACCTTGTACGATTGCTTTTTTACCTTGTACGCTTCCGCCATAAATATCGTAGAAATGGCGAACCGCCTGTGCTACACCATATCCGGTGATCATATCAGCAACCGTATATTTTCTATTGATATCCGGAGAGAACGTTGTGTTTTCGATCACCTTTACCACACCTTGACGCAATTGTCCGATACGGTTGATTTTATCGGCTTCAGTCGGTTTAAAATGTCCGTTGAATACCCCTTCCTGCGGATGCCAAACACCACATTCTTCTGTCATCGGGATTACTTCGTGGATTTCGTCTACGTTTAAATCGCCACCGGTTCCGTAATAGCTTTTTAACAAAGGGGAAACCGCTTTATACCAACGTTGTAAAACGCCTTTTTTTCTCGGATCGTTCGGATCGAAATTAATTCCAGATTTTGCACCGCCAATCGCAGGTCCTGAAACCGAAAACTTCACTTCCATTGTTTTGGCAAGTGACAACACCTCATTCATATCCAAACCTTTACGCATACGGGTTCCACCTCCGGCAGCACCTCCTCTTAATGAGTTGATCACTGTCCATCCTTCAGCTTCCGTTTCCGCATCTTTCCAATGGAATACTACTTCCGGTTCTTTATTTTCGAATTTCTTTAATAAATCTTTCATTTTATGTAATTATTTATTGTATTGTTGTTTTTTAAGTCGCACAAATATAGCCTGAAACTCTTAAAATCTCAAAGTTTTTACGCTATATCATAAATTCTTCCGGAACTGTGATTATGACGCGCTCCGGTAACGCTGGCCAGTACATTTATTTCGTCGCGAAGCTTTAAAACACCCAGCAAACCGAAGATCAGCGCTTCTTTAAATTCGATTGTTTTGGCATCGGGAACAGCGACTTTTATTTCGGGTAAATTCTCTTTGATCAACTCAATAAGAAAATGATTGTAAGCCCCGCCACCGGTGATCAATAAATTACCTTTGGGTAGCGGTAATGCCTGGCCTATCTGAAACGCAATATGTTTTGTAAACGTAGCCAACACATCCAATTCCGGCAATTCATGCTGATCAATCAATGGAAAAACGGTTTCTCTTACAAATTCAAAACCAAGCGATTTAGGATGTTTCGCCTGATAAAACGGCAACGCATTCAGTTCCTGTAATAATTTTTCCGACACCTTTCCTTTTGCCGCCAGTTTCCCCCGGTCGTCATAGGCATAGCCCAATTTTTCCGCATAACAATTCAGCACCGTATTGACCGGCGAAATATCAAAAGCAATCCGGTTGTTGTTTTCTTCAAACGAAACATTGGAAAAGCCGCCCAGATTCAGGCAATAGGCATAATCAGCAAATAATAAACGATCGCCAATAGGAACTAATGGCGCGCCTTGTCCACCAAGGGCTACGTCATCTACCCGGAAATCACAGACCACTTTTTGCCCGATCAGTTTAGCAATTTTCGGCAGGTTTCCGATCTGCAATGTCAGTCCGTTTTGCGGTTGGTGCAAGATGGTATGTCCATGCGAACATACTGCGTCCAATTTCTGAATGTCATTTTTTCGGATAAAATCGCGGATTACACCGGCGAGTAAAACCGTATAATTTTCGTTTAACATTTCCAGTTGTAACGGTGTGTAACCAACGGCTTCGCGAAGCCATGCTATCCATTCTTCCGAATACGGAACCGTTTCACATTGTTGGATTTGAAATTGCCACTGTTGGTTTTCCAGCGTAAAAGTTATAGCTGCCAGATCAATCCCGTCCAGGGAAGTTCCGGACATGACTCCGATAACGTTATAGACACTATTTTGCATGGGTTAAAATTAGGTAATCCAGTTGAAAGTATGACATTTATACGCTATATTTGGGAACTTTTTTAAAGAACATTCAAACAAAATAACTTATAAGAAATGGATTTTAAACTGACTGAAGAGCATTTAATGATACAGCAGGCTGCTCGTGATTTTGCTCAAACCGAATTACTACCGGGCGTAATTGAAAGAGATGAACACCAAAAATTCCCTGAAGAACAGGTTAAAAAGATGGCCGAACTAGGATTTTTGGGAATGATGGTTGACCCTAAATACGGTGGAGCCGGATTGGACAGTGTTTCTTACGTATTGGCTATGGAAGAAATCGCGAAAGTTGATGCTTCTGCTGCCGTAGTAATGTCAGTAAATAACTCATTAGTATGTGCCGGTCTTGAAAAATACTGTAGCGAAGAACAAAAAGAAAAATATTTAGTACCACTAGCTAAAGGTGAGGTTATCGGAGCGTTCTGTTTATCAGAGCCGGAAGCCGGATCGGATGCTACGTCACAAAAAACGACTGCCATCGATATGGGGGATCATTATTTGTTAAACGGAACTAAAAACTGGATTACTAACGGTAATACCGCTTCTACTTATATTGTAATTGCACAGACAGATGTAGAAAAAGGACACAAAGGAATCAATGCTTTTATCGTTGAAAGAGGATGGGCAGGTTTCGAAATCGGTCCAAAAGAACAAAAAATGGGAATCCGCGGATCCGACACACATTCCTTAATGTTTACCGACGTTAAAGTACCAAAAGAAAACAGAATTGGTGCTGACGGATTCGGATTTAACTTTGCAATGGGTGTATTAAACGGTGGTCGTATCGGAATTGCTTCTCAGGCATTGGGAATTGCTTCCGGAGCATTCGAATTGGCGTTAAAATATTCGCAGGAGCGTAAAGCTTTCGGTAAAGAAATCTTCAAACACCAGGCAATTGCTTTTAAATTGGCCGATATGGCAACACAAATCACTGCCGCGAGAATGTTATGCTTTAAAGCCGCTTGTGAAAAAGATGCCGGTCAGGATATTTCACATTCCGGAGCGATGGCAAAATTATATGCATCACAGGTAGCGATGGATACTACTATCGAGGCTGTTCAGATTCACGGTGGTAACGGATATGTAAGAGAGTACCATGTGGAGCGTATGATGCGTGATGCTAAGATCACTCAGATTTACGAAGGAACTTCCGAAATCCAGAGAATTGTAATTTCAAGAGGTTTGGTTTCTTAATTCCAAACCCTTCACAATAAAGGAGTCCAACTTTGCGTTGGACTTTTTTTTTGATTACAAAAACAGATCGAGTATCTTTATAAAATGGATAAAAGAGCCAAGTCATTACAATTTAAAGTTGTTCTGGGATATATTTTCCTGATTGTTATCGCAGTGATTTCCGTTTGGTATATCTATTCCGAAATTCTAAAACTTGCTACTCCGAAAGAGACGACATCGGAAGAAAACAAAAAAATTCTGAAGATCAGTAATGTCGTAACCAACCTCTATACTTCGGAAGCCATCGGCCGATCGGCGATGCTCACCGAAAACAAAAACACCATCAACGAATATTACCGGTTACTGGACAGTATCAATTCTGAAATTGAGACGATTAAGGAAGGTGCCGACGACAATCAACTTGTCAAATTCGACTCGATACAAATGCTCTTAAAAAAGAAGCGGAAAAGTATCCGGGAGATTCTTGACTTCCGAAAAAAATTCAGTCACGAAAACAATCTGGACAAAGCCATAACCAAAATTTATAACGTTAAAGACTCGTTGGTTTTAAACTTCCAGCCGATTAGTCGGGCGCGCAACAATTCGCAGATCCGGAAATTCCTCGATAATGTACTCGATCCACACCAACGGGATTCATTAAGTGTACTTCCGGTTTCGAACGATTCGTTGGTTCTGGCTTTCGAAAAAATTATTTCGGATGTGGTAACCAAAGAAAACCGAATTAAAAGTCAGCTCTTTAAACGGGAACAAAAATTACTGGAAGAAAACCGCGTTATTTCCGATCAGCTTCGGAATGTATTAATATCCGTTGAAAAAGAAATCCTGCAGAAATCCTATCAAACCATCAACGAATCGAAATTTGCCATTAGCAAAACCACTAAAAATATTGCGTGGATTGGAGCGGTAGCACTTTTACTCGTGATTCTTTTTGGCTTAATTATTGTTCGTGATTTACAGAAGAATCAAAAATACAGGATGCAATTGGAACGGCTTAATTCAGAAAAAGAAGATCTACTCCGAAGCAAAACCATGCTTTTGGCTACCGTTACGCACGATATCCAGACACCATTGGGAAGTGTTATCGGCTTTTCCGACCTGTTAAAAAATACGCCCGTTTCCCCAAAACAGCTACAATATCTGGACAATATCAAACATTCGTCCCATTATATCCTCAAATTGGTGAACGACCTGATTGATTTTTCGAAACTGGAAAACAACAAAATTAAAATCGAGAAAATCAACTTTAATTTTAAAGACCTGATCGAAAACAGTTGTCAGCCTTTGGTTCCGAACGCAACAAATAAAGGAATTCAATTGCAATGGAACATTCAAAAGGAACTGGACGGACTTTTTATTTCCGATCCGTACCGTATCAAACAAGTATTGACCAACCTGGTGACGAACGCCATCAAATTTACACAGGAAGGACAAGTAGTCGTTGCCGCCGGACTGGATTCGGACTGGATCTCGATTAAAGTGAGCGATACCGGGATTGGTATTCCGAAAAACAAACAAAAAGACGTTTTTAAAGAATTTACGCAGGCGCATTCCGGAATCGAAAAAAAATACGGTGGAACCGGACTTGGACTTACAATTGCCAAACGGATAATCGAACTTTTAGGTGGAACCATTACGCTGGAAAGCGAAGAACATAAAGGTTCGACGTTTACCGTTCACATCCCGAATATCCCTGCCGAACAATCGGTTTTACATCCTTCTTCCGAAAATGACACCACGGCATACGATTTTCTACAGGACAAAAAGATCCTGATTGTAGACGATGATGTTATGCAATTAAAATTAATGGAAGAAATTTTGGCTACCTATTCGGTTCAGGTCACCACCACAACGGATGCTACAAAAGTAGTCGCTATGCTACTAAAAACTCCATTTGATCTGATCATCACCGATATTCAAATGCCTAAAATGGATGGTTTTGAACTGGTTGAAGCGATTAAAAGCAACCCAAATCTGGCTTCGTTACCCGTTATTGCGTTAACCGGAAAACGCGATTTGGTATTTGAAGATTTTATCAAAAAAGGTTTTGAGACATTTCACCCCAAACCGATACAATTAAAAGACTTATTGAGTCAACTACAAGCTATTTTTGAAGGGCGTCTGGTTCGTGAAATCAAATACGACCAGAACCAACATCGCAACCACCAACTGTACAATCTTAGCAGTCTGAATCAGTTTACGCAAAACGACCGTAAAGCGTTAGAAGGCATCATAACAGCCTTTATCAACAGTTGCAGCGACAACATCGAAGGATTAAAAACAGCCGTCGCAAATAAGGATCAGGAAGCAATTGCCCAATTGGCTCATAAACTAATCCCGATGCTCAAACAAATGGAAGTGCAATCTATTGTGGCCCTTTTAATCCCTTTGGAAGACAAAACGCTTGACTTCCAAAAGGTCAATCAAAAGGAATATGTACAATCGATCATTGATCAATTGGAAGTATTAATCGAGAAACTAAAATTTGAAATCCGTTAAAGCTCGATATTATAAAGTTTGATTTTATTGTATAAGGTTTTCCGGTCGATTCCTAACAACTGAGCCGCCTTGGTTTTATTAAAGCGCGCGCGTTCCAACGCATCGAGAATCGCCTTTTCTTCATCTTTAGACGAATACAACTGGAATTCACTTTCCGTTTTTTCCTGATACGGGTTGTCGAACATTTCCTGAGGCAGCACTTCTTTTAGTACCATATCCCCTTTGGTTAACAATACCGAACGTTTGATAATGTTTTTCATTTCCCGTAAATTCCCCGGCCAATCGTAGGTTAAAAATAAATCGGTTACGGGTTGGGAAAAGCCCTGTACGTCTTTTTCAAGATCGTGATTCGCCATTTCCAGAAAATGATTGGCGAAAATCAGGATATCATTTTTTCTTTCGGATAGTCGTGGTGCTTTAATACTAAATTCATTCAGACGATGGTATAAATCTTCCCTGAAATCGCCTTTTTTGACCGCTTCCTGTAAATCCTCATTGGTTGCAGCGATCACGCGTATATCAACGCCTATTTCGTTATTACTCCCTACCGGCTTGATCTTACGCTCCTGTAAAGCGCGCAATAACTGTATCTGCACTTCATACGACAAGTTTCCGACTTCATCCAAAAATAAAGTTCCGCCATTAGCTGCTTCAAAATGTCCGGTTTTGTCGTTAAAAGCTCCGGTAAAAGAGCCTTTTAGATGTCCGAAAAACTCACTTGAAGCCAATTCCTTTGGAATCGCTCCACAATCGACCGCGATAAATGGCTTGTCCTTACGTTTGCTTTGTACGTGTATACTATGAGCGATATATTCTTTACCGGTTCCGCTATCACCAATGATCAATACCGACATATTCGTAGGCGCTACCAATTCGATATAATCGTGCAACTGACCCGAATGATCACTAATTCCTTTTACAAACGGAAACGTACCATTTTGTGAGGAAGCCTTTGTTTTGGTTGAAGTCTTCGCATCTGCATCAACTGTCTCTTCTATAATCGGACTGGCCTTTTTCTTTAAAGACTGGTTAATCGTATGCAGAATTTCATCCGGATTAATCGGTTTTCCGACATAATCGAAAGCCCCCATTTTAATGGCATTAACAGCTGTTTTGATTTCGGTATAACCGGTCATCAGAATAACCTGCGTCGGAAATGACTTTGCCTTTATTAACTGCAACAGCTCGATACCATCTTTATCCGGTAATCTGATATCGGTCAATACAACGTCGAACGTTTCGTTTTCCAATATACCTTCAGCCTCTTTAGCCGAAAAAACATTGTGTACTGTAAATCCCTTTTTTTCCAGGAAAGTCTTTACCATTACGCAAAAAGAAATATCGTCGTCTACAACCAAAATTTTTGAACTCATCTACAATTAAATTTGATACGATACAAATTTAACATTTTTGGTTGTTAATTAGTGTTAAGTGTATAAACAATAAAAGGAGGCCAATGCCTCCTCTTACCGAGTAGAAAAAATCTACTTATTCACCTTACTACATTTCAAATATTAAGCTTCTTTGATGAATTCACCAGCAGAAGTGAACAAAGCAACTACAGTTGACCCGTCTTTTTGCAATGTTAATTTGTATTCTCCGTCAGCGGCAACTGCAGCACCAGTTAAAGTGTAACCTGCATATTTATCACCGATTTTTTTCAAGGCATCTGCATTTACTTCAGATGGTTTGATTTCTTTGTATTCTTTTTGTTGAAAGATATCGATAGATTGAACATCTGAGATGGAAACGTTAGTTGCGAATGCAGTTGTTCCTAATCCTAAAACTAAAGCTGTTGATAAAAGTAAATTTTTCATAAGACTAAATTTTAAATGTTATTAATTTCTGTTACACTTAGCTTATATGAAAAAAACATACCAAAAGCGGAGAAGCAACACAAAAACCATATAAAACCTTAAAAAACAAGTATTTAAAAATAAATAAAACTTTTTTCACTGCTTAAAACAAGTGTAGAAACCGTTTCAAAGTGTAGAATTATTCTACAATTATGAAACATAAAAAGTGTGGAATTAGAAATTTCCCTGATGTTATAAAATATAAAAACCGGACAAGCTCCGGTTTTTTTATGTTTTGCGGTATACACCTGACAGGTTTACAAAACCTGTCAGGTGTGGTATATACGGTGAATAAAAAAGAAAACCCCGGGAATCCGGGGTTTGTAGTGCTTTATTTGATATGGAATTATTATAAAACAAAAAACCCTATCCGTTTGGATAGGGTTTTCAAAAGAAAGGCGGC
>NZ_JBDQQQ010000006.1:0-258842 GCF_039888695.1 Flavobacterium sp. CAU 1735
TTTTAGCTTTATTTGGTGTCTTTGGTGTGATTACGCGGTTTTACTGGGGTTTTCGCATGTTTTATTTCTGAAATACCAGACCTGACAGGTTACAAAAACCCGTCAGGTCATCACAAATTAGTAAAAGCATACCTATATATAGTATAATTCCGGTAATCTTTAAACTCTAAAAACTTGTCGAATGGAAATATCATCAAAAAAGCCTAATTTAAATCAATGTAAAATATTTGAATTATACTACCTATATATATTGTATGTCTTTCTCTAAACTTTTATATTTGCGCTTTATAAATTTAATATATGATAAAGATTACATTACCCGATGGTTCGGTAAAGGAGTTTGCACAAGGTGTAACTCCGATGGATGTTGCCAAAAGCATTAGTGAAGGATTGGCTCGAAATGTTATTTCGGCTTCTTTTAATGGTACAACAGTTGAAACCACGACCGAATTAACCACGGACGGTGCTCTTGTATTGTATACCTGGAATGATAAAGAAGGTAAAAAAGCGTTCTGGCATTCCACTTCACACGTAATGGCGCAAGCTTTACAGGAAATGTATCCGGGTGTTAAACTAACAATTGGTCCGGCTATTGACAATGGTTTTTACTATGACGTCGATTTTGGTGATCAAAGAATTACCGACGCCGACTTTAAAGCTATTGAAGATCGTGTTCTTGCCATTTCAAAAGAAAAACACGAATTTAAAATGCGTTCTGCAACAAAAGCCGAGGCATTGGAATTTTACGCAAAAGAAAACAATCCGTATAAAACAGAATTAATCGAGAACCTGGAAGATGGAACGATTACTTTCTGTGATCATGCTACGTTTACCGACTTATGTCGTGGTGGTCATATTCCGAATACCGGAATCATCAAAGCCATGAAAATATTATCGGTTGCCGGAGCCTATTGGAGAGGTGATGAAAAAAACAAGCAGTTAACCCGTGTTTACGGTATTTCATTCCCAAAACAAAAAGATCTAACCGATTATTTGGAATTACTGGAAGAAGCCAAACGTCGTGACCACAGAAAACTTGGAAAAGAACTGGAATTATTCCATTTCTCCCAACGTGTAGGACAAGGTCTTCCATTATGGTTGCCAAAAGGAGCCGCTTTACGCGATCGTTTGGAGCAATTCCTTAAAAAAGCGCAGAAAAAAGCCGGATACGAACAAGTTGTTTCGCCACATATCGGACAAAAAGAACTTTATGTGACTTCCGGACACTACGCTAAATATGGAGCCGACAGTTTCCAGCCGATTCATACACCGGCTGAAGGAGAGGAATTTTTATTAAAACCAATGAACTGTCCGCATCACTGTGAAATCTATAATGCAAAACCGTGGAGTTATAAAGACCTTCCGAAGCGTTATGCTGAATTCGGAACCGTATACCGTTACGAACAAAGTGGTGAATTACATGGATTAACCCGTGTTCGCGGATTTACTCAGGATGATGCGCACATTTTCTGTACGCCGGAACAATTGGATGCTGAGTTTAAAAACGTAATTGACCTGGTACTTTACGTATTTGGTTCTTTGGGTTTTGAAAACTTTACCGCTCAGATTTCATTACGTGATCCGGAAAAACCGGAAAAATATATTGGATCGGATGACAACTGGGATAAAGCCGAGAACGCGATTATCAATGCCGCCAAAGAAAAAGGACTGAATACGACAGTAGAATACGGAGAAGCCGCTTTCTACGGTCCGAAACTGGACTTTATGGTAAAAGATGCTTTGGGAAGAAGCTGGCAATTAGGAACTATTCAGGTGGATTACAACTTACCGGAGCGTTTCGATTTGACGTATAAAGGTTCTGATAATGAGCTACATCGCCCGGTAATGATTCACCGTGCACCATTCGGATCGATGGAGCGTTTTATCGCGATTTTACTAGAGCATACTGGAGGAAATTTCCCACTTTGGCTAATGCCGGAGCAGGCTATAATCCTGTCTTTGAGCGAGAAATATGAAAATTATGCCAAAAAAGTTTTAGATTTGCTAGAAAATCACGAAATTCGCGCCCTAATTGATAATCGTAACGAAACGATTGGTAAGAAAATCCGGGAAGCTGAAGTTCAGAAATTACCGTTTATGCTGATTGTTGGAGAAGAAGAAGAAAAGAACGGTACGATTTCGGTTCGTCGTCACGGCGATTCCGGAAAATCAAATCAGACCATGACAATTGAACAATTTGCTTCTTTAGTACAAGAAGAAATTAATAAGACATTAAAATCATTCTAAGTTTAACTTAAATTTTTAGAGCCATAGCAATTAGAAACAACAGGGGCTTTCAGCCCAGAGTAGAAAAAAAGGATCCGCACAGAACAAACAATGCTATCCGTGTTCCTGAGGTTCGCCTTGTAGGAGAGAACATCGAGCCAGGTGTTTACAAAACATCTCAGGCCTTACAAATGGCAGAAGAGCAAGAATTGGATTTGGTTGAAATCTCTCCCAATGCCGCTCCTCCGGTTTGTAAAATAATGGATTACAAAAAGTTTCTTTACGAACAAAAGAAGCGGGATAAAATGCTAAAAGCTAAATCTTCGCAAATTGTTGTAAAAGAGATTCGCTTTGGACCTCAGACAGATGAACACGATTATGAGTTCAAGAAAAAGAACGCTGAAAAATTCCTGAAAGAAGGATCAAAATTAAAAGCGTTCGTATTCTTTAAAGGACGTTCGATCATCTATAAAGAGCAAGGACAGATTTTATTATTACGTCTTGCTCAGGATCTTGAAGAATTCGGAAAAGTGGAAGCACTTCCGGTACTTGAAGGTAAGCGTATGATTATGTTCATTGCACCTAAAAAGAAAAAGCAATAAGCGACTTCTTTTTACCATTTTAATCAACGGGCTTTTAGAGTCCCTGATATAGTATTGCAGTTTGTTTTTTCAGATTGTAATCAAAATAATAAGTAAGATAAATCTAATACCTAGGAAGAAAATGCCTAAAATGAAAACTAAATCTAGTGCTAAGAAACGTTTTAAAGTTACTGGCTCTGGAAAAATCAAGAGAAAGCACGCTTTTAAAAGTCACATTTTGACTAAAAAATCTAAAAAGCGTAAATTAGCTTTAACTCACGCGGCTTTGGTTCACCCATCTGACGTGAAGAGTGTAAAAGAACAATTAAGAATTATCTAATCGTTCTTTCGGTTAAAACAATTTAATAACCCTGGAGCAGTGCCTGGAATCCTAGTATTCTACAAGAACCTGAAAAGGTCGCCTGCTACAAAAACAATTTAAGAATTATGCCAAGATCAGTAAATTCAGTTGCTTCAAGAGCTAGAAGAAAAAGAGTATTGAAGCAAGCCAAAGGATTCTTTGGAAGACGTAAAAACGTTTGGACAGTAGCGAAAAACGCGGTTGAAAAAGCAATGCAATATGCTTACCGTGGAAGAAAGCAAAAAAAGAGAAATTTCCGTGCATTATGGATTATGCGTATTAACGCTGGTGCACGTTTACACGGAATGAGTTATTCTCAATTCATGGGTAAAATCAAAGCTAACAACATCGAATTGAACCGTAAAGTTCTTGCCGATTTAGCAATGAACCACCCTGAGGCTTTCGCAGCTATCGTAACTAAAATTAAATAAAAAACGTTTGTTAAACATATTTATCTTACTTATTACAAAGCCCATTCTTACGAATGGGTTTTTTGTTTTAGTGAACGTCAGAAACATTTCGGTTTCTTTATAATTGTACTACCTTTGTCGCCTATTGTATTCAAATGAAAAAAGATATTTCTTCCGGCACTGCCAAAACCTTACATCCGCGTAACCAACACAACAGTCGTTACGATTTTGATTTCCTGATTTCGGTCTATCCCGAACTGGAAGCCTATACCACCACTACTCCGTTTGGTGATACGAGTATTGATTTTGCCAATCCCGATGCCGTTAGAATGCTTAATAAAGGTCTTTTAAAGGCGTATTACGCGATCGATTACTGGGAACTTCCCAAAACCAACCTTTGTCCTCCTATCCCGGGACGTGCCGATTATATCCATTATATCGCGGATATTTTAGCCGAAAACAATTCCGGAAAAATCCCAACCGGGAATACGGTACGTATCCTCGATATCGGAACCGGTGCCAGTTGTATTTATCCGATCATTGGTCATCAGGAATATGGATGGTCATTTATTGGGACAGAAGTAGACAAACCAGCTAAGAATACAGCCGAAACGATCGTTTTAAAAAATCCGAATCTTAAAAATGAGATTCTCCTTCGTTTACAACCCAGCAAGCGTCAGGTTTTTAAAAATATCATTGGTGAAACAGAACAATTCGATTTTACGATTTGCAATCCGCCATTCCACGATTCGAGAGAAGCAGCTACAAAAGGAACCGAACGAAAGCTCAAAAACCTCGGAAAAAATACAGCCGGAAAACCAGTGCTTAACTTTAGCGGACAAAATAACGAATTATGGTGTGAAGGCGGCGAACGCGCGTTTATCACAAACATGATTTATGAAAGCGTACACTTCCAATCGCAATGCCTGTGGTTTTCGACTTTGGTTTCCAAAAATGAAAATCTAAAAGCGTTGTATTCCGTTTTAAAGAAAGTCAAAGCCGTAACGGTAAAGACTGTCAATATGGAACAGGGAAATAAAGTAACGCGTATCCTGGTTTGGTCGTTTCAGGACGAAAACCGACAAAAAAATTGGAGCGCCGATCGATTCAACAGTTCGAAATAGAAGTATAATCCAGTTTTAAAAGATCGACATACCGGTTTTGGTTGTGAGTAGCTCAAGCGCATTCATCCCCAGTTCCGAATTTCCTTTTTCGTTTAATCGCGGACTCCAGGTTGTAACGGTAAAATTTTTAGGATATAATGCCGCAATACCACCACCGATTCCGCTTTTACCCGGCAATCCTACTTTATAAGTAAACTCGCCGGATTCGTCGTAAAAACCACACATTTGCATCAGTGCGTTTAATCGTTTTGCCTGACTTTGTGTAAGCACCTGCTGACCGCTTTTGGTGATTCCGCCATTGGCAAAAAAGAAAAAAGCATGTGCCAGTTCTTTACAGCTCATTTCAATAGAACACTGAAAAAAGTAAAAATCCAAAACGGTGTCTACATCGTTTTCGATATTGCCAAATGATTTGATAAAATTGGCCAAAGCCACATTCCGAAATCCGGTTTGTTTTTCTGATTCGGCCACACTACGGTTAAAGTCAATATTCGGACTTCCGGACAAAGTTCGAACAAAATCCAGAAATTCTTTTTTAGGATCTTTTAATTGCGACACCAGCATATCGGCCACCACAATCGCTCCGGCATTAATAAACGGATTGCGCGGTATTCCTTTTTCGTATTCCAACTGAACAAGCGAATTAAACGGATTCCCGGAAGGTTCTACTCCTACCCGTTCCCACATACGCTCGCCCAATAACGAAAATGCCATCGCAACCGTTAGTGTTTTGGAAATACTCTGAATGGAGAATTTTTCGTCACTATTCCCAATACCAAAATCATCACCATTGAGTGTTGTAAGGTGCATTCCGAACTTATCGGGATCAATTTTAGCCAATTCGGGAATGGTTTCCGTAACAGTTCCGGTCACCGGTAATCGTTTTATTTGTTGGTATATTTCCTGAAGAATGGCCGTATAATTCATGCGTTCGCTTTAATTGAACCACAAAAATATGCTTTTTCCTAAAAACTGTCGTTATTGAAACGACAAACTATCGAGACTGACAATCTTGTTCTGGATGGCATAAACCACCAATCCGGCCACATTTTTAGAATCGGTCTTCAACAACAGATTGTTACGATGCCCTTCTACAGTTCTTGGACTAATAAACAATTTTTCGGCGATCTCGTTTGTATTCATCTGACCACAGATCAGTCGGAGAATTTCGATTTCCCGATTCGTCAGATAATCTTCATCCAGATTGGTTTTGGATTTTTTCTGTTCAAGAATCATGTTCTCATTCACTACCTGCATCACAAAATCGTTGTAGTAAAAACCTTTATCCATCACCTCATTAATGGTAAACAGCATTTCGATTGGTGACGCATTTTTAACCAGATAGGATGCCGCACCAACCTGAACCATATTGGCAATAAACGGTTTGGAATCGTAACTGGTGAGCGCGATAATTTTGATTTGCGGATACCGGCGATGAATGAATTTGGTCGCTTCGACACCGTTTACCATAGGCATTTTAAGATCCATCAAAATAATATCGGGCAAACGTTGCTCGTTCAGATTTAGGTAATCTATCAGTTCCCCGCCATTGGACGCTTCAAAAAGTATTTCGAAGTTTTTTTCCCGTTGCAGGATAAAAGCTATTCCTTTTCGGAATAAGGCTTCATCGTCGACTAAAATAATTTTGATCATAGGTGCTAAAAATTTATTGTGACATGAATTCCCTTATTAATTTCGCTTTCTACGCGTAGTTCTCCTTCCAACATTGCAACCCGACTTTCGATATTTTTCATTCCCAAGCCAGCCAGTTTTTTAATATCGCTGGTATCAAAACCGCTACCGTTATCGGAATAATTGCAATAAAAACCATTATTATCCTTCGTAAAAACAATCGCAATCCGGGATGCTTTTCCATGCCGCAGTGAATTGTTGATCAATTCTTGTAAAATTCTAAAAATATGCAAGTGCTGTTCGACCGGAAGCGTATCAAAAGTCCGTTGTTTTGCATCGTTACTATATTCAATTTGTATGGCACCGCCACTACTTTGCTGACAAAGTTCGTCGATGGCCGCATGTAATCCGAATTTGTCTAATATTGGCGGTAATAAATTATGGGCGATCGTACGGGAACTTTCCAATACGACACCCGTGGTGGAAATAATATTTCCGGTTATTTCTTGTACTTCGGCAGGCGATAAATCAGCTGAAGTTAGCAAATGGCTGTTTAGCGTAATAATATTAAGCTTGGAACTGATATCGTCGTGCAAATCCTGAGCAATTCGCTCCCGTTCCTTTTCCTGTGTAAGAATGGTAGCCTGCAACAGTTTTTTCTGGTAATCGATTTCAAGATCTTTCTTTTCGAGTTCCTTCTGGATGATTTTTTTCCGGGAATAATACACAAAAAACAATACGGCGATAATCATCAGGACAAACGCGATAAACGTATAGATTACCGCACTGATTATTTCCATATCTTTTGGATTGAGATTATTCATAGACTTCGTTTTTTTTCAGGGAACGCTTTCGCCATTCGATAAAGATAAACAGTTGATAGATTACCACAAGAGTTGCATTTAACAACCAGACCACATTTCGGGATTCGAGTTGTAAGGTGTTGATCAGATTTCCGGAAAGAAACAACACCGTGCTTCCGAACAAATACACCAATATACCGGTATTGATATAGTAATAGCGCTTTTCCTTATTTAACAGGTTATAAAAATGAAACATCGAATAAATAATGATCAAATATGATGTAATAAAAATTTCGAATAGATTAAAGCGAAAAAACAGCTCTTTATCGGTTAGATATTGTATTCCGAGAACGCATAAACACGTCATTAAACAAGTTCGTACGATTCGTCGTTGCACTTTCTGCTCCAGAATTTCCAGATAAAAGAAACTTAAAAACACCATTTGCAGGATAAAATAGAAATGCGACAGGAACAAATTATGAATTCCGTTGTTTTTAAGCAAGCTGGTAAAAAACTGGATTATTGCGATAACCAGCAAATAAAGGGTAACTATTTTATAGGCTTTTTCTTCCTTCCGGTAATTTTTCAAATACAACAGCAGATTGATTCCCGAAAACAGATACCCTAAATAAATGATATAATTAATCAAAAGCAGCGTTTTTTATTCTCCACTGATAAAGGGAGCTTTTTTATTACACATACTTGGGCAAGGTTCTGAAAAATCATAAATATAAAAACCTTTGTTTTCATCGATCATATCATTACCATCGGCATCGACTCCAACGATCATTAGTTTTTCCACATGGTCTTCGTCGACTCCCAAATAGGCTCTTACATTGACAACGCCACATTCGCTCATTACCTCTGTAAAGTCAATTCCCGGGACTAAAAATGCCTTTAATTTATGGTGCCCTACATAGTCACCTTTTTTTTTCTTCCATCTGTCGGCCCACTCCTGAGCAGTGTCCAAAGTAATCGTATTTTTTGCCATATATAAGTGATTAAGTTCCGTGTAAAAATAATACTATTAATTTTTATTTTCAATGATTCCGTTAAAAATAATCGCAATTTATCACACTTTGTTATACAAAAGTAATCAAATCATAAATAAATAGTAAAAAATCAAACATTTAAGAAAAAAATGTTATACAAATTGTGCAAAAAAAAGCCTTCCGGTTTAGGAAGACTTTATATCGGTATATGCTAAAAGCAGACCTATCAAAAAGCTAGGTTTTTAGTTTTTTCTTTCTGGCCGCCGGAAATAATACATTATTTAAAATCAGGCGATAACCCGGAGAATTCGGATGCAAATCCAAAACCGTAGGCGCATCCCCTACGCGGTGCTCATAATCTTCCGGATCATGGCCACCGTAAAATGTAAACATTCCTTTTCCTCTTGTACCGTGAATGTAACGCGCTTCACCATTGGCCTTATTTTCACCCATCACCAACACGCTCGATTTGATTCGTTCGCTATCGAATGCGGTTGTTTGTCCCATAAAACCTTTGATCAATTGTGTATGATTCTGGCACAGCATACTTGGAATCGGATCCCATTTGGCCGAATATTCCATCAGTGAAAAATAATCGTTATCCGGTAGTACTTTTCGTTTGCGCGACATATCGATATCCGAAAACTCATAAACCATCGGATTTCTTTCCAGGATAAAATCTTTAAAGGCAAAACTTTTATTATAATCGATCCGCGATTGGTAATTAGCATCACTATCGTCGCCATCGAACATTGGTTCGCAAATATCCACACCTTCGGCTGACAAAGCAATATCGAAACTATCGGTTGCCGAACACATCGCAAACATAAAACCACCACCAATCACAAAATCGCGGATTTTATTGGCTACGGCCAGTTTTTCCTGTGAAACTTTACTAAAACCCAGTTTCTTAGCCAGTGCTTCGGCATCTCTTTTCTGTTCAATATACCAGGGTGCGTTGCGATAGGCTCCAAAAAATTTACCATATTGTCCGGTAAAGTCCTCGTGATGCAAATGCAACCAATCGTATAGCAATAAAGCATCGCTTAATACTTCTTCGTCATAAATGGCGGTAAACGGAATCTCGGCATAGGTGAGCACCAAGGTCACGGCATCATCCCACGGTTGTTTTCCCTTTGGCGTATACACCGCTATTTTGGGTGCTTTTTCAAGTACCACGGTTTCCATATTCTGAGAAGGTGAACTGATATCTTCCAAAATACCATTGGTTTGCCCGTCGGAAAGCACTTCAAAAGTAACCCCGCGGATCTGGCATTCTTTTCGGATTTCCGACGCATCCGGCAATAAAAACGAACCGCCACGATAATTGAGTAACCAACTCACTTTATAATGTTTGTCCAATGCCCAATACGTAATTCCGTAGGCTTTCAGATGATTTTGCTGTCCTTCGGCTTCCATCGGCAATAAAATAAAAGCCGCTTTTGCCGACAAAGAAACCAACATTAGTGCTATGATATATAGGGTATTTCGAAGACGCATTCCTGTATTTTTATTTTCAAAGATAAACTATTTCAAAAACAAAAGGGCATAAAAAAAGGCCTGCCAGAGCAGACCTTATACTATTTTTAGAACGGCACATCACTGTCGTCGTCGAAATTATTCATATTACTACCAAATGCTTCGTTGGCCGATGGCAGGTTTTTGGTGATAAATGCCGTTTCATCCATATTCATACGGGAAGGCAATTCGTCGAAAGGCGAGCTAAAGTCATCCAGGTTGTCGAATTTACCGAGATTTCCGATAAATTTCAAACGGATATTATCCAATCCCCCGTTACGGTGTTTTGCAACGATAAACTCGGCCTGACCTTGTGTTGGTGAACGCTCTTCGTCGTCCCACTCGTCAATTTTATAATATTCCGGTCGGTAAATAAACGATACGATATCGGCATCCTGCTCGATCGCTCCGGACTCCCTTAAGTCGGAAAGTAACGGACGTTTACTGGCACCACGGGTTTCTACGGCACGCGATAACTGCGACAGGGCGATTACCGGTACATTTAACTCTTTTGCGAGGGCTTTTAAGTTTCGGGAAATCGTCGAAATCTCCTGCTCCCTGTTTCCGCCGCCTTTACCACCACCACCGGCAGTCATTAACTGAAGGTAATCGATAACGATCATTTTAATTCCATATTGCGAAGCCAGACGTCTCGCCTTGGCCCGAAGGTCAAAAATGGAAAGTGACGGGGTATCATCAATATATAAAGGTGCTTTTTCGAGGTTCTTCACCTTGATGGAAAGCTGTTCCCATTCGTGTTTTTCAAGTTTACCGGTACGCAATTTTTCCGAAGATAAACCGGTTTCGGAAGAGATCAAACGGGTGATCAACTGTACGGATGACATCTCCAGAGAGAATAAAGCCACGGGCGCACCGGCGTCGATAGCCATATTACGCGCCATCGAAAGTACGAAAGCCGTTTTACCCATACCCGGACGTGCTGCAATAATGATCAAATCCGATGGCTGCCAACCGGATGTTAGTTTATCCAGATCGTGAAACCCAGTTGGGATTCCACTTAATCCTTCTTTATTGGAAATTTCCTCGATTCGTTTTTTCGCCTGAATTACCAAACTCTGCGCCGTTTCGGAACTACGTTTGATATTTCCCTGTGTTACTTCATACAGTTTTGACTCGGCTTTGTCCAGCAAATCGAATACATCGGTCGTTTCGTCGTAACTTTCTTCGATAATCTCATTTGAGATTTTGATCAGACTTCGCTGGATGTATTTTTGCAGAATAATACGCGAGTGAAATTCGATGTGTGCCGAAGATGAAATTTTCTGGGTTAATTGAATCAGGTAGAAATCACCACCGGATAACTCCAGTTTTGCGTTTTTCTTTAACTGCGCCGATACCGTTAATAAGTCAATCGGCTGTGTGTCGTTAAAAAGTTCAACAATCGCCTCAAAGATGTATTTGTGTGCATCTTTATAAAAAGCATCGGGTTGAAGGATGTCAATAACCTCATCCACACCTTTTTTATCGATCATCATCGCGCCCAAAACCGCTTCTTCCAGGTCTAATGCCTGAGGTGGCAATTTTCCTTTTTCGAGGTTAATGATGGTTGTTTTGTCAACGCGAATAGGATTTATGTTTTTGAGGTTTTCCATACTGCTAAGGTAGCCATTTTTTAGGTAATACTAATTTGAATTGTGAGCAATGAATGTTTATAACCCATCTAAAAATGTTGATAAGCCAAAAAAAAATCCGAAGTTGTAAGACTTCGGATGATTGTATTTGTAAGTAATTGAATTTATTCTTTGAACTCACCCATTTTGCTGTATTTATCCATACGCTGTTCAATCAATTCTTCTGTTGATAAGTCTTTTAACTCATTATATCCTTTCAGGATATATTGTTCAACGGTTTTGAAAGTTGTATCACGGTCGTAATGTGCGCCGCCAAGCGGTTCCGGGATAATATCGTCGATAAGTTTTTGTTTTTTCATATCATACGATGTCAGTTTTAATGCTTCAGCAGCCTGCTCTTTGTATTCCCAGCTTCTCCATAGGATAGACGAACAGGATTCCGGAGAGATAACCGAGTACCAGGTGTTTTCCAACATGTATACTTTATCACCCACACCAATTCCCAAAGCACCACCGGAAGCACCTTCACCAACAATAACGGTGATGATTGGCACTTTAAGACGGATCATTTCGAAAATATTTCTGGCAATGGCTTCCCCTTGTCCTCTTTCTTCCGCTTCCAATCCTGGGTATGCACCCGGAGTATCCACTAAAGTAACTACAGGGATTCCGAACTTCTCAGCCATTTTCATCAAACGAAGCGCTTTACGATATCCTTCCGGATTGGCCATACCGAAGTTACGGTATTGTCTGGTTTTGGTATTGTATCCTTTTTGTTGTCCGACAATCATAAACGACTGACCACCGATTTTACCCAAACCACCGATCATCGCTTTATCGTCTTTTACTCCTCTGTCTCCGAAAAGTTCCAGAAAAGTGTCCCCACAAAGGGCTCTAACGTGATCCATAGTATAAGGTCTGCTTGGATGTCTGGACAACTGAACGCGTTGCCATGCCGTTAGATTTTTATAGATATTCCTTTTGGTTTCTTCTAATTTTTTCTCGATTTGCTTGCAAGTATTTGATACGTCAACATCCGATTCAAGGCCGATGATCTGGCATTTATCCAGTTGATCTTCAAGTTCTTTAATAGGAAGTTCAAAATCTAAATATTCCATTTTTTTATACCTTTTTGGGTTTAGTTTGCCTACAAAGATAAATTATCATTTTATATTGTAGTAACAATTTATTAATTTGTTTTTATTTTTTTATAGTTCTTGGCTACGCCGTTCAGGATTACTGTAAGCAGGATTATAGCTGCTCCGACATAAAACGACGGGCTCATTTTTTCTTTATCCTGAAAGACCAGAACCGCCAGGATTATCCCATAAATCGGTTCCAGATTGATCGTTAACATCACCGTATACGGACTCAGGTATTTCATCACTTTTACCGAAGCCAGAAAGGCATAGGCCGTACAGATCGATCCCAATACCAAAAGCCAGATACAATCGGATAACGAGAGCGAAAAAAACGACGGTGTAAAATAACCTCTAAACAACATATAGAGGGTTAAAAATCCAACGCCGCCTAACAATTCGTAAAACGTAATCACGGAGGCTTCGTGTTTTTGGGCGAATTTTCCGTTGATCACTGAAAATAATGCCGATAAAAAAGCGGATGTCAATGCCAGCATAATCCCCTGTACATGGTCGCCTTCGACATTAAAGATAATCCCCAGTCCAACAATTACGACAAGACCGAATAATACCTCATACCAGATCATTTTCCGACCGTAGAAGATCGGTTCCAGAAAGGAGGCAAAAAAGGCACCGGTAGATAGGCAAGCCAGCGTTACAGAGATATTGGAGACTTTAATCGCCATAAAAAATGTAAGCCAGTGCAAGGCAATAACGAGTCCGCCAAGCAGAAAACCCGCCAGTATTTTTCCCGAGGCTCCGATGGGTCTTTTCCGAACCAGCAAAAACAGGAAAACCAGCAGCAAAGCGATCATCATCCGATACCATACCAATGGTAGCGCATCCAATGAAATCAGTCCGCCTAAAATAGCAGTGAATCCCCAGATAAAAACAATTAAATGGAGATGTAGGTAACTTTTAATATTATCGTTTGGCATTTCTAAGGAGATAAATAGCTAAGATTCCGAATACGACATTGGAAAACCATACGGCTACCAACGGCGGCACGCTGGATTTTTCGGCCAGTGTCGCAAAAATCTTATCGAAGAAAATAAAGGTAAAGGCAATTGCAATACCCAATGCCAGGTTCACTCCCATTCCACCTCTTCTTTTCATCGAAGAAACAGAAACGGCAATAATCGTAAGGATAAAAGCCGAAACCGGGATACTGTATTTTTTATATTTTACGACCAGATAGGTGTTAATATTGGGCGACCCGCGTTGTTTTTCTTTTTCAATAAAACGGTTTAACTCGCCCAGATTCATGGTTTCGGCCACATATACTACCGGAGTAAGATCCTCCAGATCGAAGTCCATTTTCATTTCCTTATGATCGCGTTTTTCGAGTATATCATTCAGCTCTCCTATAGTTCGTTTGGAATAATTGTACAAGGTATACGTACTGTCCTTCGGATTCCATTTAATCCGACTGGCATTAATTTTATACTCCAATTGATTTCCTTTGAATTTCTCCAGCGTAAAGTTGAAAGCCACCTTTGATTCGTAATTAAAATTACTCACATAGATAAACTCATTTTTACTGATTTGCCGGTAAACGTCCTGGTTTTCCCTGACGGTAGGACTATTGGAGAGGTAATTGTAACGAAAATCATTAAATCCCTGACTGGCTTTAGGCACCAGAAAGAAGCCCATTACGAGCGAAAACAACGATACAAGGGTTGCTCCGATAATATAGGGTCGCAAAAAGCGGGTAAAGGAAATTCCGGAACTTAAAATGGCTATAATTTCGGTATTATTGGCCAGTTTGGACGTAAACCAGATTACCGATAAAAACAGGAATATCGGAAAAAGCAGGTTGGCAAAATATATTGTAAAGTCGTAATAGTATTTTAAAATCGCTGTTAGCGGAACTTTGTTCGCCAGCATTTTATTGATCTTTTCGGAAACGTCGATTACAATCCCGATCGGGATAAACATCAATAACATTACCGAAAATGTTACCAGGTAACGTTTTAAAATATATTTGTCAATTATTCTCATCCGGGTTATCGAAAATTAAAGTTGTCGTTCGGATTATAAACGTTGGCTCATTTGTTTTACCATTTTTTCTTTCCACTGATAGAAATCACCGGCTAAGATATGTTTTCTGGCTTCGCGTACCAACCACATATAGAAACCAAGGTTGTGAATCGTCGCAATCTGTTTCCCTAAATATTCGTTAGCGGCAAACAAATGGCGTAAATAGGCTTTTGAATATTCCGTATCTACAAAGGTGATTCCCATTTCATCGATTGGAGAGAAATCGGCTTCCCATTTTTTGTTTTTGATATTGATGGAACCGTTAGCCGTAAACAGCATTCCGTTACGGGCATTACGGGTTGGCATTACACAGTCGAACATATCGATTCCCAATGCGATGTTTTCCAAGATATTAATTGGAGTTCCAACACCCATCAGGTACCGCGGTTTGTCTTCCGGCAAAATAGCCGTTACGACTTCGGTCATAGCATACATTTCTTCTGCCGGTTCTCCAACAGAAAGTCCGCCGATGGCATTTCCTTGTGCGCCAACACTGGCGATATATTCTGCCGACTGCTGGCGTAAATCTTTATAAGTACTTCCCTGAACAATCGGGAAAAATGTTTGTTCGTAGCCGTATTTAAACGGTAATTTATCCAAATGTGCAATACAACGATCCAACCAACGGTGGGTCATATGCATCGAACGTTTGGCATAACGGTAATCGCACGGATACGGTGTACATTCATCAAAAGCCATGATGATGTCGGCACCGATTGTACGTTGGATTTCCATTACATTTTCGGGTGAAAAGAAGTGATACGAACCATCGATATGCGATTTGAACTTCACTCCTTCTTCTTTGATTTTACGATTGGAAGAAAGCGAATACACCTGATAACCGCCACTATCCGTAAGAATATTGCGATCCCAGTTCATGAATTTATGCAAACCGCCGGCTTTTTCAAGAATTTCCGTTTGCGGGCGCAGGTATAAATGATAGGTATTTCCTAAAATAATATCGGGATTAATATCGTTTTTCAATTCACGCTGGTGTACTCCTTTTACGGAAGCCACCGTTCCTACTGGCATAAATATTGGTGTTTCAATTACACCGTGATCGGTAGTTATACTTCCCGCTCTTGCTTTGGACAACGGGTCTTTCTGTACTAAATCGAACTTCATAATTACTTTTTACAATCGGCAAAGATAATCGAATTCGACAATTGAACAGGAGGTTACTTAGAAAATATTAACGATTATTTCATCTGCCATCGGGCGTACTACTACTGTTTTATTCCATTTTTTTCATCACAACATAAAAGCCTATAGCCGTAAGAATCGTTATCCCTCCAGTTACCAGCCAAAGCGTATCGAATCCATGCGCCGACGCCAGACGTGTTCCGCAATAAGGTGAAACGATATGTGCCACCGCATAGGCCAAGGCTCCAAATCCCATATAGGCACCGCGGTTTGAGACTCCGGAACGTTGTACTGTTACGGTAGCCACAAAAGGCATGACCAATATTTCCGAAATACACAAAACAAACATGGAAATGTATAGCAATGTAAATTTACCCGGTAACACCAGCATCGAAAAAGACAATCCGCATAAAAGGGTTCCCATGATGATCACCTGAGCCGATGTCATTTTTCGTTCGGCTAAATGTACCAATAACATTTCCAACGCAAAAACCACTATACCACTATAAGCCAGTAACATTCCGATATCGGCTTCCGTTAATTTATGGATTTCTTTATAAAACAACGGCAACGTACTGAGCAACTGAAAGAAACAAATCGCATATAAGGCCGTTAATATATTAAACAAAATAAACGGCTTGTCTTTATAAGGTGAGATCTCCTTTTCGGTATCATGTGCTTCTTTTTTGAGTACGTTTTCATTCCCTTTTCGGTTTCGGAAATAGAAGAAAAACAAGGTTCCCGCTACAATCGCACCGATAGCATTTCCGTAGAAAAGCCAGTCGTAGGAAATAAGTGCCAACAATCCTCCGAGTGCCGGACCAATGGAAAAGCCCAGATTTATCGCCATTCGGTTTAACGAAAAAGCGCGGGTAATATTTTCCGGTTTGGCATAATAGGCCACCGAAACGGAATTTGCCGGACGAAAAGAATCGGTAATCACACTTAAAATAAAAATTCCGACCGCCAGTGTTTCCACTGTTTTAAAAAACGGTAAGATACAAAACATCGGAACCGACAACAACAAGCTGGTTGTTTGCACTTTAAAATGTCCGATTTTGTCAGTTAGCCAACCACCCAACCAGGATCCGGTAACGGCGCCTAACCCAAAACAACTTAATACCGTTCCGGCTTCTTTCATCGAAAAATGCAAGGCCTGCGTCATATAAATACCAAGAAAAGGCAGCACCATAGCACCACTTCTGTTGATAAAAATAACCAAAGCCAGCATCCAGGCCGGACGCGACAATCCCCGGTACGAATCCAGATAGATCGTTAAAAATCGTTTCATTTTGTTGACAGGAAATAGAATGTTAAAAAGAGTTACTAAAAGTACTACATTTCGTTCAGACTGCGCATCACTATCCCCTATTTATTATTAGTCTACATTTATAAAGAGAAAAAGAGTTTGGTACATCTTTAAAATAAAGCTATTTTTGCCATAGTATAACTTTTACATAAAAAATGAAGCCTAACACTCAACAATTAAACGACTTAACAATTCAGGTTAGAAGAGATATCCTTCGTATGGTTCATGCTGTAAATTCAGGTCACCCGGGAGGTTCTCTTGGATGTACGGAATTCCTTGTAACCTTATACCAACACCTAATGGACCGCAAAGAAGGTTTTGACATGGATGGTATTGGAGAAGATTTGTTCTTCCTTTCTAACGGACATATTTCACCTGTATTTTACAGCGTATTGGCGCGAAGCGGTTATTTTCCGGTATCGGAACTGGCTACTTTCCGTCTAATCAATTCCCGTTTACAGGGACACCCAACGACACATGAAGGACTACCGGGTATTCGCGTAGCATCCGGATCGTTAGGACAGGGAATGTCGGTAGCTATTGGTGCTGCCTTAACCAAAAAATTAAACGGAGACAATCATATTGTTTATAGTTTACACGGTGACGGTGAATTACAAGAAGGTCAGATCTGGGAAGCTGCAATGTATGCTTCTGCTAAAAAAGTAGACAACTACATTGCTACTGTCGACCTTAACGGAAAGCAAATTGACGGTACTACCGAAGAAGTTTTATCATTAGGTGATTTGAATGCAAAGTTCACTGCTTTTGGATGGGATGTTTTGGAAATTAAAGATGGAAATAACATCGAAGCGATCATTTCAGGAATGACAGAAGCCAAATCGAGAACCGGAAAAGGAAAACCGGTTTGTGTATTACTACACACCGAAATGGGTAACGGCGTTGATTTTATGATGCACACGCACGCTTGGCACGGAAAAGCACCTAACGATGCGCAACTGGAAAGCGCATTGGCACAAAACCCAGAAACTTTAGGCGATTATTAAGCCGCCGTTCCGTTACACCCTTATTTAATTTAAAGTCGACAATGAAAAAATATACCAACACAGGAAATAAAGACACCCGTTCCGGTTTCGGAGCAGGATTAACCGAATTAGGACAAAAGAATGAAAATGTAGTTGCTCTTTGCGCCGATTTGATCGGATCGTTAAAGATGGATGATTTTAAAAAGAACCATCCGGAGCGTTTTTTCCAGATCGGAATTGCCGAAGCAAACATGATTGGAATCGCAGCAGGAATGACTATTGGTGGTAAGATTCCATTTACCGGAACTTTTGCCAATTTCTCTACCGGAAGAGTTTACGATCAGATTCGTCAATCGGTTGCCTATTCGGATAAAAACGTAAAAATCTGTGCTTCACACGCTGGTTTAACGTTAGGAGAAGACGGTGCCACACACCAAATTCTGGAAGACATCGGTTTGATGAAAATGTTACCGGGAATGACGGTAATCAACACTTGCGATTACAACCAGACGAAAGCAGCCACTTTAGCTATTGCCGATCATCACGGTCCGGTATATTTGCGTTTTGGCCGTCCGTCGGTTCCAAACTTCACACCTGAAAACGGAACTTTCGAAATTGGAAAAGCCGTTTTATTAAACGAAGGTACCGATGTAACCATTATTGCTACCGGACATTTAGTATGGGAAGCGTTAATTGCCGCCGAAGCTTTGGAAGCAAAAGGTATCAGTGCTGAAGTAATCAACATTCACACGATTAAGCCACTGGATGAAGAAGCAATTCTGAAATCGGTTGCTAAAACCGGATGTGTCGTAACAGCCGAAGAGCATAACATGCTTGGTGGTTTAGGCGAAAGCGTTGCCCGTACGTTATCGTTACACAACCCTGCACCACAGGAATATGTTGCCGTTCAGGATAGTTTTGGCGAAAGCGGAACACCGGATCAGTTAATGGAAAAATACAAGCTAAACAACGAAGCGATCACAGCGGCCGCTGAAAAAGTTGTAAAGCGAAAATAATTACGATCAAGCATAAAAAAAGCGTTCCAATTGGAACGCTTTTTTATTTACTTATTTCTTTTTCTTCGTTATAAATTAGGCCCCTGACATCCGGGATCCAAATGTACTTTTTTACCATTGCTATTTGATGGACAAAGCGGAATCTGATCAAAAGCATATTGCGCTCCTGTTGTTGATCCCGGTATACGGATTTCGTCTTTTGTTAAAACACCATCGTTATCATCATCGATATCAAAAACATCAGCTACACCATCACCATCCGTATCGATTAAGGCACCATTAGCGTCAAAACCGTATTCGTATCGCGACAATACACCATCACCATCCTGATCCAGGAACTGGATATCGAACAACTTAAACGTAAACACCAATGGCGAATATTCCGGAATACTTCCCACATAGCTGGAATAATATCCTAAACCGGAAGGCAGGAATATCACACCGGCTCCGTAATCTTTGTAACCTAAGGTTCCATCCGGATTTTCAACAGCTACACCTCTTTTAAATTCCGGAAAAGTATATTCCCATCCTTTAATAGCACCAAGAAGACTAATTTCGGTTGCATTAGGCGCATAGTCAAACTGACCATCCGTTAGCAATAAGCCTCGGTAAGAAGTATATACTTTATCAATACCGCAAGGTGCATCACCCGTACCTGCTGCAAGTTTCAGATAATATACCTTATATTCTATATTATGTAGTTTTACAATTTTAGATTGCAATGGATAGGTCGTCTGATCCCAAATCGAAACCTGTGAACCGCCATCAGGAATAGCAGTGATCGTTGTTTCATCCACATCACCATTCGCATTATGAGTTACCTCAATATAGTGTGTTTTCAAATAATTTTCAATAGCGACGATATCGGAAGCATATTGTTGACCGTAATCCCGGATTTCAACAGTGGAACCAGCTTTATCATCACAAGCAAAAAGAGTTGCCATTAGTAATGCGCTTCCCACTATCTTAAAGAATCTATTCATTATTAATAAAATTTAACGGTGCAAGATACAATTTTCCTTTATTTTTGTTTTAATATTAACATCGAATTTTGAATTTTCATATGAGAGTGGATAAATATTTGTGGTGTGTCCGTTACTACAAAACACGAAACATTGCTACTGAGGCATGTAAAAAAGGACATATCACCGTAAATGGGCAGGCTGCCAAACCTTCACGTGAAGTTTTTCCTACCGACAAAATTACCTTACGCAGAGATCAGATTAACTATATTTTAACCGTTTTGGATATTCCAGACAACCGGGTTGGCGCCAAACTGGTCGATATTTACCGTAAAGACGAGACACCGGCAGAAGCTTTTGAACATCTGGAATTACTCCGACTTTCCAAAGAACACTATAGAGCCAAAGGTACCGGAAGACCTACTAAAAAAGACCGCCGGGACATTGACGATTATACCGACGAACCTTCTATTGATTTTGAAGATGACAACATTTAACAAAGACTATTGGGAAAATCGTTACCAAAACGACGAAGCACCCTGGGACACCGGTTCGGTAACCGCTCCGATGAAATCCTATATTGATCAAATAACAAATAAAAACCTGAAGATCTTAATTCCGGGTGCCGGTAATGCCCATGAGCTGGATTATCTTTTTTCGCAGGGTTTTCATAATGTATATGTGATTGATCTGGCTCCGACACCATTAGAAAATATCAAATTGCGAAATCCCGATTTTCCGGATGCGCAATTAATTCAGGGAGACTTTTTCGAATTAAAACACACTTTTGATCTCGTATTAGAACAAACCTTTTTCTGCGCTTTGTCGCCGGAATTACGCCCCCAATACGCATCCAAGATGCACAACATTCTAAATCCGGGTGGCAAAATAGCCGGTTTATTATTTGACTTTCCGCTAACCGAAGTCGGACCTCCGTTTGGCGGAAGTGAAACCGAATACCGTAAGCTATTTTCGGATACTTTTGTAATTAAAACACTGGAACGCGCCCACAATTCGATAAAACCGAGACAGGATCGGGAACTGTTTTTTATCTTTGAAAAAAAATAACACAACAACAACACAACAGCCATGAAGAATATCATTCTGACACAACAGGAAATCAATCATAAAACCAAGCGAATCGCTTATCAGATCTACGAAACCTTTGCTGACGAACAAGAGGTAGTTTTGGCCGGAATTGCCGCCAACGGTTATATTTTTGCTCAGAAAATAGCCCGCGAACTAAAGCAGATTTCCGATCTTAACATTGTACTGTGTGAGGTTAAAATTAACAAAACACAACCGCAGCAAGCCATTCAGACTTCGTTAACTCCGGAAGAATATACCAACAAAAACCTGGTATTGATCGACGACGTACTAAACTCCGGCACCACTTTGATCTACGGTGTAAAGCATTTCCTTGACGTACCGTTAAAGAAATTCAAAACTGCGGTACTGGTCGACCGAAATCACAAAAAATACCCGGTAAAAGCCGATTTTAAAGGATTATCCTTATCTACTTCCCTATTGGAACACATACAAGTGGTTTTCGAAGAGTCGGAAGAATATGCTTATTTAAGCTAAAAGCCCTTTTATCTCATTCACAATAGCGTCAGGATTTTTACCATCGACCGATACGACATGTTTCGCCTGATGGTAAAAATAACTCCTGTCGAAAAGGTGCTTTGCAATAAACTCCTCAACTTCTTCATCATTTAATCCGGCCAATAACGGTCGGTTGTGGCGTTCATTTTCCAAACGCGCCAACAGCTCTTTTATGGAAGCTTTCAGATAAACCGATGTAATTCCATCCAATTTTAGAAACTCGTGATTATTGGCATAACAAGGAGCGCCTCCTCCAAGACTTAGTATATAATTGTCGTTTTCGGCGATAAACGATTTCAGTTTTTCGTGTTCCAGTTTACGAAACTTGATTTCTCCGGATTCGGAAAATAATTCCGTAATGGTTTTTTGCGTTGCTTCTTCAATAATTTGATCCAGATCGAAGGCCGGAATCGAAGTCTTTTGAGACAATAATTCCCCAATTGTTGACTTCCCCGATCCCATATAACCTATAAGAATAATTTTATGCATAATAATAAATGTCTCGTTAACAGAAACTTAAAAACAGGCTTTAAAAAAAACACAAATTTAAACCAAAAAAGTCTTGTATAATAAAAAATAGGCCTTATATTTGCACCCGCAATCAGGAAATGATTACAGACTCGGTAGCTCAGCTGGTAGAGCACATCACTTTTAATGATGGGGTCCTGGGTTCGAATCCCAGCCGGGTCACAAAAATGACCTGAAATTTATTTCTTGAAAGCACAGACTCGGTAGCTCAGCTGGTAGAGCACATCACTTTTAATGATGGGGTCCTGGGTTCGAATCCCAGCCGGGTCACAAAAAAAGTCAAACTAATGTTTGACTTTTTTAGTTTATGGCCACGTGGAGAAATTGGTAGACTCGCCATCTTGAGGGGGTGGTGTCGCAAGACGTATGGGTTCGAATCCCATCGTGGTCACTACAGAAAAAAAAGCCTGAGAATCTAGATTCTCAGGCTTTTTTTTGTGGTTCGAAAACTTTTAAAATTTCTTCCGGTTTTTAAAAACATCAAATATTTAAAGAAGATTTAGGTTCGAACACCATCAAGGGCTTTAAATTATGACAGAATATTTTTACTTTGAAAAATTGTTTTAAAACAAAAGATTTTTCTAATACATCTTTACCTTTACCCTTTGCATTCGTGTGCTTATTTTAAATATTAGTTAAAGAAACAACCATTATGACAAAGGAAGAGTCTATTAAAGAGTATTACTTTAGAATCAATAGAAGTATCGATTATATTAAAGAAAACCTTCATGAAGAACTTTCTTTAGAAAAACTGGCCAGTCTTTCTAATTTTTCAAAATTTCATTTCCATAGAATTTTTAAATCTGTAACCGGAACGACAATCAATGAATTTATAAAAAAAGCAAAAATAGAGAGAGCTTTGTTTTTCTTAATGAATAATCCATCAAAAACAATTAGTGAAATTGCCTTTGAATGTGGTTTTTTAAGTACTTCATCTTTTTCAAGAACTTTTCGCGAAGTAAAACATTTGACACCAACCGAATGGCGAAAGCACCATAAAAATAGCAATATTGGTATAACTGATAGCAATATTGAAAAAATGCAGTCCGAAATCGAAAACTACCTTGCACTCAAATTAAATAATTTAAAAAAAATTGAAATGAGTGAAATTGTAAAACTTGATTTTGAAATCAAAACAATGGAGGAATTTAATGTTATTTATATCAGAAACCTCAATATCCACAATCATGATAGTGAAACATTTGGTAAAATGTTTGAGCAACTTTTTAGCTGGGCTACTCCCAGAAAACTAGTTAATTTTCCTGAAACGAAAGCATTAACAGTTTATAGAAGCAATGCTAATTTGTCCGGAATGCTTCAAGCAGATGTATGTTTGTCTGTTCCTGATAATATAGCAGGAGAAGGAATAATTGGCAGTACCAAAATAAGCGGAGGATTATATGCTGTTTTCCATAAAGAAGCACCAATGTCTGAATGTTTTAAAACATGGAATTACATTTATGAAATATGGTTTGAAGAAAATGGTTATCAACCCGATAATAGAAATTTCTTTTTAAGCCACTTAAACAACCCTAAATTACATCCTGAAAATCACCATATTATAGATATTTACATACCGATAAAATTACTGTGAAAATTAAAAAATGTAAATTCCAATAAGATTAGAAACTTCTAAATTCAAATTTATGAAATTGTCCTTTATAGTCTCATTTTCATTTACAGCTAATGGATTGCAATTTAATTTTAGAATAAATTATTTTTAAAATTATATCTGGATATTTAAACTAAAGCCTTACTGAAATATGATTTAGATATTAGATTAAACAGCTTTTAAAATTTTTAAATCTTCCAACAACGGGTTCGAATTCCGTACCAACGGGTTCACCAAATGGTACAAATGTGGATCCGCTACATCTGTACCATTTTTTTATTTCTTAATTGTTTGTTGATCAACAACACAAGAAGCAAAACTTCATTTACCCTAATGGTTCGAAAAGCTAAACCGTCAAACGTCACTTTTTCAGGGTAAACCAAACCCAATATCTTTCTTTTGATTACCACATCAAAGATCAAGAATCACTATCGAGGACTACTTTTACGGTTAGAAAATTCTTATATTTATACTCGGAAAAATCTGTAAGGCAGTTCGATTGAATCCCACAAGCATTCCTGTGTTGGTTAGAAAGCATTCACTTGTAAACCCGATTGAAATTTGGACAACTGGACAAGGACATCCTGACCACTTATATTTAAACATCATAAAGATTTATCAATTCGTAATGAAAACACATAAAGAGAATTACCCCCTTATTAGTTTTATTGTTGGCTTTTTAGTTTGGCTAGTAGCCACGCTGTTGTTTCGGATTGCAGGACAACATTTTTTTATTGTCGACAATCCATTCATAATGATCGCTCTGTATATCATCCTGATACCGGCCTTAGGCTTTATTTCAACCGCGGTCTTTACTAAATGTAAGTTGGACAACCTTGAAAGCATAAAATCGGCAGCCATTATGGTTTTACCCGGTATGCTACTGGATACCGTATGCATACAGTTTTTTGAAAAACTATTTCCCAATATGCCCGAAATCTATAGTAAAACGTTTGCTTCCTGGCTAATGTTTGCCTATGCTATCGTTTTAATTTTCGGACTTTTAAGAAAAAAACAAGAGACTAAAAATTGATTGTACTATGAGAATTGCGATATTTGGCGCTCACAACGTTGGCAAAACAACATTGGCGGAAGAACTTCTAAAGCATCTTCCCGGATACACACTTGAAATGGAGCCATACCATCAGTTGGAATCTTCAGGCTATGAATTTTCAGAAAAACCTACAGCCGATGATTTTATTGAACAATTTAATTATTCGGCCAAACGGATTCCAAAAAGCGAAGACGATGTACTATTTGACAGATGCGTCCTTGACCTATTAGCCTATATTCATGTTCTTGATCCACGTAGAAATATTCAATCTCATTTTAAAACCGTTCAAGCACTAATCTCCGAAATCGACCTTTTTGTATTTGTCCCTATTGAAAAGCCGGATCTGATATCCGGACATCAAACAGATTTCCCAAAACTTCGGAGTCAGGTTAACGATTTACTCCATGAATGGATTGAGGATTTCGGGATAGCCGCGATTGAAGTAAACGGTACATTATCGAATCGCAGCAATCAGGTACTCGCTGAAATTTCAGAATAGCAATCCCCTACCGTTTTTGACGCAACTATTCGAAATTTGGTATCTGACAGGTTATTCCTGAAGTCGATAAATAAAAAATAAGCCCATATTTGTTCATTTTGAATGCGCATTTGTATTTTTAAATGTATCCTATTTTAAAAATATCAAAAAAACATCTTCCTCTCCTGTCGCAGTAGTTCTTTAATATTGAATCGATTAACAACCCGCAACATTATCCTTCACATTTTTTTTCAAAAATTAAAGTCAAAAAAAGCAAATTTTATTAGTTCATACGGATAAAAATCCCTTTCTTTGCACCCGTTAAAAACAACAAAAGATATCTAAATATCGGACTGTTGAAATTCAGTAGGAAGCTTTAAAACTTCCGGTTTCACTGATCAAAAAGAAACAAAACAAACTTTATATTATAGACTCGGTAGCTCAGCTGGTAGAGCACATCACTTTTAATGATGGGGTCCTGGGTTCGAATCCCAGCCGGGTCACAAATTGACAGAAAAAGCACACTAATAGTGTGCTTTTTTCGTTTCTATTTTGCTCTTGAAAGTGTATTAAGTATAAAATCCATTTGTCTGTCAAAGCCCGTTTTTAAATCATCCGCCAGAAGCGGTATTTCGACGTCAGGTTTTATACCTTTGGGGTCATTTTTAAAATTTGGAGTTTTCATTTTATACTGAAAAGTAGGTATCCATACCAGTGTTTTGGAATAAGGCAAAACAAATGCCCGACCACCGGCATTACTATAATTACTTCCTTGTGAATATTCGCCATAAAATTTTCCAATTTTATATTCCCGAAGTAAGGCCAATAAATGTCCCGTCGTGGAAAAACAACCACCATTGATCAAAACACTAATCTGTCCTTTGTAAAAATTCGATTTATTTTGCTGTTTTTTAAACCACCAATCATCATCTGCACTACCAGTCGCTGTGGTGCAATTTAGTCCGTTTATTGGCGTTGTTTCCGCTACATTTATTTCTTCAATACTTTCAGGATATTGCGCATAATGCTTCCAGTTTTTTACACTATTGTACTTGGCACCCACATAATCAAAATAGTAATAGGGCTTATCTATTAGATACGAAAACAAATAATTGGCTATTTCCGCAGCACCACCGCTGTTATCGCGCAAATCAATAATTAGATTTTTAGTTTTCAGACTGTCAAGCTTTGTAAAAAAAACATCTAATTGATGTTGCGCAATCTTTCTATCGGCTTCATTATAACCATTTGCAAAGGAATAAAACTTGAGAACAGCAATTTTATCGTTTCTAATTTCAGTTGTTAAAGGCTGAATGTTTTCGGTAGTACTTTTTGTAAAGTTATCAAAAGTAATTCCTTTTACTACTGCTTTCTGCTTTTGGTTGTTATTGTCTATAAATTCAACTTCAAATTTTTCACTTTGGTTGTATATAAAATAATAAAAAGGGAAATTCTTAAATTTCGTATTTAATCCTGTTTCATTTCTACCTTCAAGATGAATATACTTTTCGACATTCTTTACTATTGCATCAATACTTTCTCCATTTATTTTAAGAATCTGCAAACCTGTATAAATCTTGTTTTCCTTTATTGAATTATCAAAATAATAATTATTTTTAATCTGATAAATACGGAATGGAAAAACGGGTTCTTCTTGTAACAATGTCGTAATTTGCCCTCTGTCAACGGTTGTATGCCCATCCTTTATTTTTGCCATTAGTGTGGCTGTGAGCTTGTAATAATCTACAATGGAAAGATCACCTTTGATCGAATGCTTTAAGTCCAAATAGGTCTTGTCAAATTCTTTTTTCGAACAAAACATAAACTGTCCCGGATGAATCGTATTTGTCAGGTTATATAATTGTGTAAATTCGGAAACGATACTATCTTTTTTTAACGTTTTATCGAACAATGGTTTATGCTGTCCACAACTAAAATTAGTCACTAAGCATAAAAACGGAAATAGTATTTTTAACTTCATTATCCAGGCTTATTATTTATTGAATGACATCTAAAACCAAATATATACATTGTGTTACTATGACACAAATGTAAGTACACTAAATCCTGTTTCCATGTTAGTCAATAAATCGATTTAACAGGATTACCAAATAAAACAGGATCGTATTGGCGCAACTGCTTTATTTTGTTGTATATTCCCACAAATTAAGCAAAAATATAAGAACTGCAACAAAGAATATTCTACCAAAAATGAAAAGAAAATTTTTTATAAAACGCTCATTTTTAGTATTGCTACTACTAATCGGTCTGGTTTCTTGTGATCAGAAGGAGAAAAACAATCAAAACAATCAAAGCAAACAAAGCAAACAACCAACAGCAATCACCAAATTAAACACGGAAGAAGAGAAAACTGTTGTTAAACATGATCCACACGCTATAACTATAGCGATCGAACAAATAAGTAGCAATCAGTTCTATTCCGCTATGCAGTATAAGAAAGTAAGCAAACCGATAGAAAAGATCACGGATCTCACTATCGTGCAAAAACAATTATCCGGAATTGTTGATTTTCGCAAAGAAGGAGACAGCACACTGTATATCAACAAGATCCATTTCAGAAACGGCACCATACTTGAAAACGATGGAGAGTGTAATTATTGCTCCTTCGTCGCCTATTTTCCTACCGATGACATTCTTTTATTAGAAGGCGGTCATATGTCGGATGTAAGTTTTGATTTAGGAACGGGTCAGGAAACGGAAGATGCCGGTAATCCTGAGCTAGCAACGGAATCCCCAAACAGCAAATACCGGTTGAACAAGATATATGAAGGACAAGAATGTTATGAACATTTTATCCAGAAAAAGCAAAACGGTAAATTTCAAAAAATAGTCGACTTAAATAAACTTTTTAAAGATAAAACAGGAGAATGGCTTTGTTATATAGAAAAAGAATTCTGGACAGATGATACTACGCTCTATTTCGGGCTGGTTACAGAATATAAAGAAACCGGAAATGAATATGTATTTTATAAGGTAAAAATAATTGAGCGATAAACAAATGCTATCACTCCACTCCTGCTCCTGCTATTGTTCGAGATAAAATGTTATGGTCATCTTTATTAAATTTATATTTGAAGAAATTCTTCCTTTTCTCTTTTTAAGAGAATTAAAAACCCTTATCAACCTCCTTTTCGACAACTAATTCTTTATGCTTTGCCCCCCATTGGCTCAATTGATTCCATATAGGCACCAATTCCTGAGCAATATCGGTTAACTCATAATCCACTCGTGGCGGAACTTCTGCATAAACGGTTCTTTTGACCAGCCCCTCTTTTTCCAGTTCACGAAGTTGTAGCGTAAGCATACGCTCTGTAATTCCTACAATTTGGTTGCGCAATTCGCTGAAACGCAATTTTCCGTTTTCCAGTTTACAAAGGATCAATAATTTCCACCGACCTCCTATTTTACATACGGCATAGGTTAGATTACAGCTTTCTACTATATAATTCTCATTCAACATATTGGTTGAATTTTCTTTTCTTTTTCCCATTGCTTACAAATTTGTTAGTATCATACAATTAGATGCGTACTATACAAATATAGTTATTACCCGATAATTTTGTCGACTAACGTAAAAGAAAGTAATATGATACTAGTAGAACAAACACAAGATGCCTTGGCCTACTCAAAATATTGAAGTACCAACAGATCTAAATCCGTGGGAAACCGGTAGGGCTTTTTATGAAAAATTTATCCCTTTGGCCGGCGAAAAAGAGGCCGTTTTTCAAATCGAAGCGCAAACTGCAGTAAAAGAGGATCATTCCGTTCCGTTGCGAGTCTATCGCCCGAATGATAATGATCAATCACCTGTCATTATTTATTTTCACGGAGGCTGGTTTAATGCCGGAAGCCTTGAAACACACGATACGCCATTACGACAGCTAGCGAATGTAGCACAAGCAACTATTATTAGTGTCGATTATAGGCTGGCACCGGAACATCCTTTTCCCGCTGGTTTAAATGATTGCGAACTTGCTGTGGAATGGGTTATTGAAAATGCGTCCGTACTCCATATCGACCCAAACAGAATAACCATAGCCGGAGATAGTGCCGGTGGTGCTTTGGCAGCAACTGTTACGCGAAAATTCCGAAAAAAAGTGAGTGCGCAACTACTCATCTACCCGGTTACAGACAACACGCTGAACACCCCTTCCTGGATTGAATTTCAGAATGGACCGCTGTTGGATTTAAAAGGAGGCATTCAGGCCTGGGATTGGTATTTGCAAAAAACAGACGACCGGAATAATCCCGATGCGATTCCTTTATTAGCAGACGACCTGGAGGAGTTACCACCAACATTTATAGCCATTGCCGAGTACGATCCCTTAAAAGACGAAGCCATCCAATATGCCGAAAAACTAAAAGCAAAAGGAGTATCTATAGAGCTGAAACTATACGAGGGAACTACCCACGGTTTCTTTCAAATGGGTGGCTTTATTAAAGATGCAAAAACGTTAATGCAGGATTTGATCGATTTTACAAACAGAAACAGTACTTCAAAATGAAAAAATACGCCTACATCGGATGTTTGGGTTTTATCGCTGTCATTACTACCGAGTTTGGTGTTATTGGCATACTCCCTCAAATAGCCGAACATTACAAAATAAGCATCGACAAAGCTGGAATGCTACTTAGTGCTTTTGCATTAGTAATCGCATTGACCGGTCCTTTTATGACCTTATTAACGTCAGGCTTTGACCGCAAAAAAATAATGGCCTCAGCGATCCTTATCTTTCTTTTTACGGGAATCATATCCTCCTTTTCCCCTCCTTTCTGGCTGTTGATGGTGGTTCGGATGCTTCCTGCATTGCTACAGCCGGTATATATTGCTACGGCTTTGTCGGTTGCGGTTTCAAAAGGAGATAAAAAACATGAAAACGAATTGATGAGTATTGTTTTTAGCGGTGTAGCCATTGCGATGGTTTCTACCGTTCCGTTTGCAACCTGGTTAGCGAGTAAACTTTCATGGGAATATTCTTTTATCGTTCAAACTATTGTTAGCGCTATTGCGCTGTTGGTGATCTATAGCTTTCTGCCCAATATGCCGGTTATCGCGAAAAAATCATACGGAAGTCAGTTGAAAATACTCACTCAACCTATATTTATCGTTAGTACGGCCATGAATTTTTTTATGATCTCCGGATGGTTTTCCACCTATAGTTACTTTGCCGAATACCTCAACAAAGCAAAAAGCATGGATAACACCATGGTGAGCTATATGCTTTTTGCCTTTGGTTGTATCGGAATTATAGCCAACCGTATTTCGGGAAAAATGCTCAACAAAAATATAACGAATACCACTGCCTTATTTTTGTCGGGAACCATTCTCATTCCGGTATTGTTACATTTTTCGGGTACGAATACCATAGCGGTGTTTTTGGTGATACTACTTTGGGGATTTTTGTATTCCCCGAGTTTTCTAAATGCTTCTACTTATATGATTTCATCGGCACCGCAATCGTTGGAATTTGCCAACAGCCTTGCGACTTCCTTTGGCAATATGGGCGTTACAGTAGGTACTACGATAGGCGGATGGATTATAGCCACAAGAGGTGTTCAATACACACCATGGCTAACGTTGGTATTCGGTTTGCTGGCTTTTTCGATGATATTGATCAGGAAATATTTGGAGCGAAAAGCATTAGTACAAACCATTGTCATAGACAACAGTAAAAAATAAGGTGTAAAAACAGTACCGTCTGCATAGCTACACAATGCTATTATTGGAAGCATCTACATTATGGATGACTGGTATAACGAATTTCTTCCAATCCGGTACAAATTTCCAATACATCACCACGAATAATCATTTACAAATACAAGCTATTCATTAAAGTGGTACTTTGCAATCCAAATAACCACTTTGACTTAAATTAACTATGAATTATTTTTACATCGGAGGAGGCGCAGTAGTGCTCCTTATTATTTATTCGTTGTTCTCTTCAAAAAAGAACCTGAAAAAAGCACCTGAAAAACTAATCGACGCAAAGAAAAAATTTGACGACGGCGAAATCAATGCTTCCTTAAGAGCTTTAGGGGAAGCATTTGTAATCCCTTATGACAACCACGTAAAACCCGAACAGAAAATTCACCTTATCGCGGTCTTGGATCTGTTGAGAAAGGTATTTGCCGAGATGAATATTTCGGGCAGCAAACTTATCGATCCGCTTTATGACAAGCTTAGCAATTCTGTTAATGCCAATGTGGTTCTCAACGAAGGGAACTACAAACAACTACAAAATTTCTTTGATCAAACCAATACTGATGAAAAGCTGGTTAACTATCTGAAAAAATCTGTTTTTAACGGTGAGATTTCCATATCGGATGCTACTACTTCAGACAGTTCGTCATTTCCGGAAACCAGTAGCAGAACAACACCCTATATCAATACAGCCGGAAAGCTGATCATGAGTCGCAAATACCAGGACGCAATCGATGTATATCGGAACGCACTCAACGAAGAGTGGGATGATACCGACAAAGCGTTCCTGCATGATCAATTGGCTTCGTGCTACCTTATGAATAAAGATCTGGCCAATGCTGAAGCCAATTACAAAGAAAGTATTGCCATTAAATCGTATTTCCTTAACAACTGGAATTACGGCGATTTCCTGGTTTACCACAAGCGTAAAGCCGATGCCGGAGTACAGCTTCCAAAAATTGAAGCACTGATAGCGTCTCCGTCTGACAGGAAAGACTACAACAAGCTGCTAAAAAATTTCGAAGCGTTAAAATAATAATCCAATCAAAAAAATATGGAACGTATTGATCACGACGAATTAAAAGCGATAATCAGCAATGATGCTTTTAGCAAATACACTCACGAACAACTATTCAGAGATACAAAATATTATTTCGAATCGATGAAATCAATGCCCTTCTTTGGGGAAGAAACGCTCGGTATATATATTGACATCTACAAAGAGCTAGGCGAAAAAGACTATAGTCCTGCGTTGTACGAACTGGGACTGCTGTATTACAACGGCGAATCCTGGTTGTCTCCGGATTATGCCGTATCGTTCGACTACCATCAAAAATCGGCTGCGTTAGGCAATGCCGATGCCATGTTTGAACTGTACGTCTATTACGCCACCGGTATCGGAACCGAAATCGATGCAGAAACGGCAACAAACTGGAACCTGAAATCGGCCAATGCGGGCAGTGACAGAGCGTGCTATAATATGGGTACTTTTTATGCCACAGGAAACAACATGCCGCAGGATATGGAAAAAGCGATAACCTGGTATGACAAAGCTTCGCAGCTTGGAAATGTACGGGCAACAGAAACCCTGGGTCTGATGTATCGCTATGGTGAAGGCGTACCGCAGGACGAGGCAAAAGCCGAAGCCTACGAAAAACTGGAAGACGAACAACGCGAGGCATTTTTACGTCAAATGGACGGAATGTAATTTTTCAGAAACAAATATACATTTGTTCCCAACGAATCTTCATTAACAAATTGTAGCGCAGGATATTTCTATACCTTAGCGCTACAAATAATTTAAAATGGCAACACTATATACAATTACGGTAAAAAGCATTGAAGCAACCAAAGTAACAGCAGAAGTTCGCGTAGACCATCCCGATGCGGGAAGCGATATCGGTTCTAAAGACTTTGCTTTGCAAATATTACTTGAAACGGGACATATTGAAAGACCTTATTTCAATAAACTTCCGATTCCAATGGAAGAATGGAAAAAACTGGTAACCGAACATCCGCGAAAAGACGAATACGATGTTATGCATCAGTATAACGACGGTATGAAGCTCGACATCACACCGGAGGAAGGACAAAAAAGAAATGATCGTGAATATTCGCAAAAACACAACGAAGAACTGGCGTTACAATATGGCAAAAAAGTTTCAGCCAGCGGAATGTCGAACGGTCAATATTATGTACAATTCGATAACGAGCCATTAAAGGTAATCGATGTTGCCAACAAGGTAATACTATCGAAACCTGTAAAGCGGAAGCTTGAAAAGGATCTGTACACACTGGAGTTTGAAGTTGCCGATGCGGAATACCTGTATCACCTTAGAGAAAAAATGCGTTATGAGACCGCGGCATGGAACCTTTCCTCCTATTATAAATCGGAAATAAAAGTGGCAGAAGGCGAAGCAGTACTACTTCACTATAAAGATGCCAAAAGCGATAAGTTCTGGCAGATTATACAGAATGGTGCCACATTAAATATTACCTACGGAAAAACAGGAACCGCCGGTCAAAAAAACGTAAAAGAATTGGATTCCGTGCAAAAAGCCGAAAAGGAGCGCGACAAGCTGATCAACGAAAAGCTGGGTAAAGGATATACAAGAACAAACTAATTCAACGTGTTAATTATGGGTTTATTTAATTTTTTCAAAAAAAACAATCAGGCCGAGCCGAAAAAAGAAAAAAGCACTTCCGAAAATCCTTCCGCTTCTATTTCGCGCGAGCAAATGCATGATGCGTTAACATCGGCGATAGACGATCGGGATTTTAATGAAATACAGACACTAATGAGTGCCGTTACTAAAGATAATGCCCCTTCTATTTATCTGGCGCTTAATTTTGAAGATTCCTGGTTTCCTGAAAAAGGTTATGACCGAATAATAGACAGTATGGCTCATAACCAATTCGTAGACCTTAATGAAACCAAAGACGGCAAAACACCGCTTACTATGATTGCCGAAGCCTGTCATAATGCTACAGCTATCTATGCCCGAATCGTTGAATCGTTGCTTAACGGCGGCGCAGATGCGAATAAAACTGATCATTTGGGATGGAGCGCACTTGCATATACAATAAACAAACATGGAGTATCCCCTACTATTATCCAAAAGCTCATCGACGCCGGATCAAACCTGAACCTCGTTGTTGAAAGTGACGATTTTATAGGACTCAACGAAAGAAGCATACTGGGAATGGCTTACTACAACAATAAAGATTTCTTTGCCCAACTTAAAGAAAAAGGAGCCGTAATGACCGACGAAGAAATTGAAGAGTTACAGGACAGAGGGTATTCATTGGAACTGTAAAACGACATCATTGCTATAGCCGGGTAATACTACCTAATAACAGTATTACCCGGCTATAGTTTTAATTGCATGAGCCGTAAAAACCCGAAGCGCCGGAAACAATGAAAAACTTTAAAATCAAGTGGTTATATATATTTTACTGCATTCTTTTCAATGCGGCCGGCCTCCTTTATGCCCAGGATTATAAACGCATCGACTCACTACAATATGTAGCCGATACCTACAGCAGAGCCGGACAGAACTACAAGGCTGCCATTGCGCAATTGGATGTAGATGTCGCCTTTATGGTAGCCGACAGGCCACTTCGGGACAGGTCGGCCTATCGCACCGCACAAGCCTATGTCAGATCCCGGAAATATGACGAAGCCTTTTATCAGGTTACCAGAGCATTTGAAGGAATGTGCCTGTCTAACGACTCCATTGGTATTGCCTATTGCTACAGCGTAATGGGTCAGATCTTCGGATTTAAAAAAGATTACACCAAAGCAGCCGGTTATCACCATAAAGCACTAAATATTCTCAAAAGAAACGCGCATCAAAAAGAAAACACGGCTACGGCCAAGGTACTTTATGCCATTTTTTTTATCAGTCAGAAGAAATATGCAGAAGCATTACAACCACTATCTGAAGCGCTTGCCGTAACAACCGGCACCGGTTTTTATAATGCTAAAGCTTACATAATGGATCAATTGGGCTTTTGCCATGCCATGCTCGGCAATTCCCAAAAGGCAAAACAGTATTACCGCGCGGCATTGGCCCATGAAAAAACAAATCGATATGTCGATATCCGGATGCGCATTTTAAAGCATTTGGGAGAATGCTATCTTTCCGGTAACGACATTCCAAAAGCGAAGTCTTTTTTGGAGCAATGCATTGCGTTAAAACCCTTAGACGAGGAAAGCGAAGATTATGTTATGGCCAACCGGCTATTGGCAGAATTATATGAAAAACAAAGCAACTACGAACAGGCGTATCGTTACAGAATAGAAGCGGTACAAGCCAAAATGGGATTGATGAGTGAGGCAATCCTTACCAATACCGAAGCCCGTTCGGTAAAATTCGATACCGAACAACTGGCACTGCAAAACAGCCTTCTTCAGGCTACCACCGAAACACAAAAAATTGAAGCTCAACAGGCGAATGCAAAAAAGAACGTATTCCTGTTCGGTTTTATATTTACCATTATCGTGTTGATCACTCTTCTGATATTTTTATATTTTTACTTCAGACAGAAAAGAGCCATCGCGGCCAACAGAAACAACGAACTGAAACAGCAATTACTGCTTACACAAATGAATCCGCATTTTATCTTCAACTCAGTCGATACCATACAAAACCTTATTTACGAAGATAAAAATGACGAAGCTGTTGCTTATCTCTCGAAATTTTCACAACTTACCCTTCAGATACTGGAGAACTCTTCGCTACAATACATCAGTCTCAAAGAAGAAATCAACATGACGGTGAACTACCTGACGATACAACAACTGCTTTATAATAATTTCGATTATAAAATCATCGCAGAAGACGGGATTGATACCGAAACAACCTTCATTCCTCCGATGCTCACGCAACCATTTATCGAAAATGCTGTAAAACACGGAATCGCCGGAAAAAAATCAGACGGCAGCTTACAAATCCGATTCTATAAAAAGCGCAACAAGCTTTATTTTGAAGTAACAGATAACGGAAAAGGCCTTAGCGGAGAAACAAGAGAAGGTCACCGGTCTATGGCTACAAAAATTACATCCGAAAGGCTCAATGCCACACAGGAGACGATTGAAATCGCCAACATCATTGATAACGGCATTGTAAAAGGCACCGTTAGCCGTTTTGCGATTCCGTACAAAATAAAGAACAACCTTGCATGAAGCAATTCTGTATTGTATACTTCGTTTCCTGTTTCCTGTTGTTTTTACCGCAGACAGTGATTGCACAACATAATAACGGGAAAACTTCGCCCGAAATGCAGGTCGACATTCTGAATCGTTTGGGAACGACCTACAATGAAAAAGGAAATTTTGAAAAAGCCGAATCGCTGTTTCAGAAAGCCATAGCCCTTTGCCGAGTGCACAAGTTCGACAAAAAACTAGGTCAGAGTCTGTATAACCTTTCATCACTGTATACCGAAACCGCTAATTACGAAACCGCGATAAAACTTGGCGAAGAATGTGTGGAAGTCCTCCAGAAACAAGACGATAAGGAGACCGTTGCCAAAAGTCTGATGAACCTTGAAACATGTTGGCGAAAGAGTGGAATGTTTATCAACGGGATGATCTATGCCGACAGTGCTGTAAAAGCTTTAAGACCTTTAAAAAAAGATACCCTACTGGAACTGGCGCTTTGGCGACAAGGAGAAGTATATCGAAAAATAAATACCGCGCGGGCTATACCCATGCTGAAAGAAGCGTTGGTTTTGGCACAAAGAATACCGGAGTTGTACAACCTGGATAACATTTACAATTCGTTGGGGCAATGCTATATCGAACCCTATACTACAGTATATAACACCGAAATTGCCGAACACTATTTCCGGATGGCTTTGCAGGCTGCGTTACAGTATGACAAAGTGGATGTGAACGATAACCGTATCCAATACGGAAAAATATGCATCGTTAACGAAAAGTACAAAGAAGCAGAACATCAATTAAAGCTCGTGTACCGCGATGCCTTAGCCGCCAATAACAACGATCGGCTTTCGGTAGCTGCCTTTTGCCTTGGTGAGCTGTATTTTGCGATGAACCGTTTTCAAACCGCTTCCCGTTATCTGAAGGAACACGAATTGCTTGAAGAACGGTACGATGCCGCGCAGAAAAAAATTACGACCGATAAGATGGCCTTTAACTTTAAAACCGGAAGAGTCGAAACGCTAAACAAGCTCCTTAAACAGCAGCGCGAACTACAACGGGTAAAACAGGAACAAGTAAGCTTCCGCAATAACGTAAAAATAGGCATTTCGGTAGCTGTAACGCTTTTTCTGGTTACCGTTACATTGGTATTGTACCGGTTTAACAAAAGAAAAAATCTACTGCTATCCAAAAAGAGCGCTACGTTACGCCAGCAATTACTACTCACACAAATGAGTCCCCATTTTATAACGTCATCGATCGAGAGCATACAAAACCTCATCCGGGAAGACAAGCCGGATATAGCCGCCTCCTATCTTTCCAAATTCACCCGTCTGACCCGACAGATACTGGAAAGCAGTACGGGCGACTCTATTTCGCTGGATGAAGAGATCGCCATGATAACCAACTATCTCACGGTTCAGCAGTTGCTTTATCCCGGCGGCTTTAATTTTACGGTTGATGACGACGGTATGGATACCGAGGCCATTTACCTTCCACCAATGCTCACGCAGCCGTTGCTTACCAATGCCATAAAAAGAATAACAGGTTCCAACCAACATTCGATTGCCGTACAATTACTGTTAAAAGACAACAAGCTGTTGATTTGCGTAAGCGACTCCGGCGGACCGTTACAACCCGGTGAGCAACAACGTATTTTGGAATTGCGGGATATAAGCATAACCGCAGAAAGGCTTGAGGCTCCGGTAACCGTAAAAAATATAACCCTCGAAGATGGCACGGTCGGTGTAATGACACAGTTGGAAATACAGTACGTTACCGATGACTAATAGGACGCTTTTATTACAATCGCCTACAAACTTTCAATAAACAACTACGAATAATCATTTACAAATACAGACATCTTATTAAGTCGTAATTTGCACACTATAACGGGATATCCAAACCATAGACTCCACCCTTATAAAAGGGTTTAGAGTCTAAAAGTTTACGATTTCAGAGAAGAGAATCCGATACAAAAAGTAACAGTTGTCGGAACGATTCGAAACAGAAAAATTTATCATACACTATGGATTGATATAATATCCCGCTATACATCACATTTTTAAATTACGAATTCTTTATTAAATTAAGAAATTAGCGATAACTTTTTTATCACGGTATTGTAGAAATAATTTTTATTGTTATTTTAGCTTGTTATGCTCCATAAAGGCAAGTACTATACCATTATACGGATTCTTAAATAAAGGTCGGTATAAAGCGTAAACAGACAGCTGATTATTCAGAAAATTTAAAGATTCAGATAACCAAAAAGAAATTAAACACTAAAAATAATTATGGGATTTTTTGACAAAATTAAAAGCATGGTGGGTGTCACCGGCGTAAAACTGGAATATACACGGGTAGAGAGCCCATGGCCGTACTTTGACCCGATGATCAAAGCTACTATAAATGTAAAGGCTGGTAAAGATGCCGTGACCATTATCGGTACAAAAGGTACTTTTTATGCCAAACGTACCGTAAAAGGTGTGGAAGAAAAAATCGTATTGGGAACCGACATCAGTAACCCTGAAAATTGTGCTAGTACACAACGCAACGGTGTGTTTGTCGATGAATTCCCATGTGCTTTAGAAGCCGAAGGTGAAGTTTCTTTCACATTTTTCATCAACGATATGGACGTACCTGCCGCGTTGGCCGAGTGGGGTGGCGAAACGCCCGCCAGTGCCAAAGCAAATGGTATCACCTTTTTTATTGAAGGAGAAGTGGATGTAAAGGAAACTTTAGATTTATTCGACCCTACCCTGACACAGGAAGTTGAGGTTTATCACAACGAAATCAAACAACAACCGGAATACCAGGAGGAAGACAACTTTAGCGATAGTATTTATAATACCGTCATTGCATTGGAAGAAGACGATGACGATGATGAAATTACGTTTACACCGGAGCAACGCAAACTGATCCTTTCGGACGATTACGAGATCGAATACTCGTTGGATGGCATGGAAGTGCTTGCACTATACAGTCTGGGTCAGATGCACGGAAAAGTGGTACGTCTGAAAGACATTATTTTTGACAATCCTAGAGTAGGTCTATTTAAGATTGAACACATTAACGGACATCGAAATCTGGATTTCAGTAATCCGGATCTTTGGAGAAGTATTACCGTGGATTCTATTTCCATTACCTTCTCCAAACCGAACGAATGGGGACATGATGCCAGTAAATTTACAAGCCTTTTCCACATCAAGAATATTGCCTTACTAAAGCAATAGTAAAACACAATAGAAACGCCCGTTATATACGGGCGTTTTTTTTATATAAAATCAGAATTAATAAAGGCTATTCGGTATCAATTATTCTTCCCAACTGCTCTGCCAGGTCGTTAGTACCGTCATTACTATTCGTGATCTGCCATTTATCACCGTCAAATTTAGAAATCATAATACGCTTTCCATCACTCAATTGAAAGGTATAATAAATAAAATTGGTCGTTTTATCGACATTTCCGAAGATTTTTGCCGTATGGATTTCGCCTCCAATGGTGATATCCGTTATAAATAAAGGTTCCTGTTGCATATGCACAATGTATTATAGCTCAATTTTGTTTATTAAAGTGTTATACGTACGAAACCGGTATGGTATGAAATGATCCATCCGCTTCGAATGCTTTGATCATGTTCATACGGGTAGCTGTTTTTACCGCTTCATCCGAATTGGAGAGCTTATCCTTACCAAACCACTCTTTTCCAAATGGCTTCACGCTTATCAGTGCTATTTCTTCAATATTCAAACGGATATGTTTCGGAAGGCTTTTCGATCCAAGGGTCAGCAACGTACCAAAAGGTTTCTTAGCATCGTACTGCGTACTGTTAAAGAATGTAGTCGGTTCATTATTGGCATCATTGTCCCTAATCACCCAGGTCTCCACATCGGCAGTGTTAAACTGCAAGGTAAGCGATTCAAATTTTTCGATCAGCTCCTTAAACTTACCATGTCTCAAAGCCACTTGCGTCACACTGTTCAGTAAAGCCAGCGCATAATGATCTCTTACTTTGTAGAACGGTACAATACTGTCAAATTCCAGATAGTACTCTGCTCCTGTTCCATTATAAGCCAATTCCTTATCCTCTTGTTCTTTAGCATAAATATCCGAAAGACCGTCGGTTATTACAATAGTTGTATTTTCGGTATAAATCACACGGAATTTCGCGGCAATCGTTCCCGAAGTATATCCCGGCCAGTTATGATCCCGGAAACCTCCAATGTTCAGGTATAGTATTTCGTCATGCAAGGTTCCAACCGACCTGAAAAACTCATGACGCAGGCGAATGGCTTCGGCAGTTGCTTCTTTTCTTTTGGCGAAAGCCGGGTCCAGGTCCACAGAAGCATCTTCAATAGCATGCAGACCATGTTCGGGGAATGCCGGCTCGGTTTGTACTGTAAGTTTATCATCCTCCAGATGGAACCAGATACGTTGCAGCTGATCTCCTAGCGCAGTATTCAACAAATCAATTCCAAGTCCGTAAAAAGACGTCCGTGAAAACGTCTTGTTTTCAAATTCAACGCTATAGTTCCCTGCAATATTAATCTTGTCCGCTTGCTCTACAAAATCCCCAATACCCGCAGCTTTCTTAAAGGCGCCCTGATCGGTAACACCCATAGTCTTTTCAAGAAGTTCTTCTTTGATACCCGAAATAAGTTCTGCCACACCATATATCTGCATGGCTACAGGTTCATCTTTAATAAAAGTAAACCGAATCTGCGTATTTCCGGGCAGGTCGTTGTAAAGCTCATTAAGGTCGGCAATGCCACGCAACTCACTTATTTTATCTCCTAATTCGCGTAGTTCTTTATTTAACTTCTTTCTTTCTTTTTCAGGAAGATTTGTATTATGATTGTATTTTATACCGTCTTTGGTATAAAATATACCACTGCTTTGAGCGCCGTAGGTACTTTTGGTTACATCTTTATGATACGATTTACCGGTTTCAAGATAAGGGCTATAGGCTTCGCCTATGGTGCGCATCAGTTCAAGTTTTTTAGCATCCATTATAAAGGGATATAAGATTAAGGTTATAAGTATATATGCTAAAGATAAAGTTTAATCTTACAATAAAAAGGACAAATGAAAATTTGTAGCCATTTATAACAATTTAGTTGCATCACAATGAAAATTCGTAGCGCTACATTCTTTTTTTCACAAGATTAACAACAAAAAAATGAATCTCTTTTTATTGAAATTAACATCTCGAAAACAGCATAATTATTTAAAATTTTACGTACAAATACGTAACAGTAAAGCAGTGAATTTGGTGCTTTATTTCTAAAAAAGTTATTTTTTTATTACTTACATTTAACGTCGAATTTATAACCTCCAAAATTCCGTTATGTTTAAAACTACTTGGCTAGCCACTGTAATTGTATTTTTCTTCATTTCTTCGACTGGTTATGCTCAGGATAAGACAATTGACTCCATAAATACTATTCTCGCCAATCCTAAAACCAGTGATATGGTACGCTTAAATACTATTTATGCGGGGATGAGTAACTCAATTGGCTGGAGCAAACAACACATTGCTTATTACAACCAATTGCTTCCTGTTTTTTCTAAAGGGCTCAAAATGGATAATCTTACTCCAAAGATGAAAAAAGAATATCTGTATGCGGCCGGAGCCTATTACTATAATGTCGCCAAAAAAGAAACCATTGATGGTAGTGATAAAGCACCGGAACATTATGATCTGGCCATAAAATATTGGAAAGAAACAAAAGATTATAAAACCATGGCCTCGGCTATGATTGGCAAAGGCACCTACTATCGAAAATTGGCCGATTGGCCCAAAACCTTTGAAAACTTTTTTGAAGCGCTTAAATACTACGAAAGCATCAAAAACGAATCCGGTATATCCCATGTGAATCAGGAAATCGGAACAACCTGTATAGCACAACAAGATTGGGAAAAAGCAATTGTTTACTTAAAAAAATCCCTGGTTTATTATGACGTTCCGGAATCGGAATTATGGAAAAGCGACCGACATGAAATTGCAGTTATCAATAACAACATAGGAGTTGCCTACACGCGACTTAAAAAATTTCCGGAAGCGCACAAAAGTTACCTAAGAGCTTATGAAATCATAAAACCAAACAAAGATCCACAGGCAGAATCGCTGGTATTGGTACAGTTGGCGAATTCCAGTAGCGACATGGGAGATAGTGCTCAGGCACAAATCTACCTCGATCAGGCGTTGGCTTTATGTAAAGATGACCTTTCCAGACAGGGCGTATATGGAAATGCTGCCAGAGTTTATAACAAATCTAAAAAATATGACAAAGCGGCTGAATATGGCGAAAAGTCTTATGCGCTGGGATTAAAGTTAAAAAACATTGGTGCCAGAACCGGTATGAGTAATTTGTTATATAAGATCTATAAGGAAAGTGGACAATATGACAAGGCACTTAAAATGTATGAAGCCTGGATCGTTCTAAAAGATTCGAGTAATACGGAAGCCTCAAAAAACGAGTTGGCGCAACAACGGCTGAAATACGATTTTGAAAGAAAAGAACTGCAGCAAAAAATCCTGCAGCAACAGAAATTAACCGCTGTTAAATTAGAACAACAAAAGCATTTATCGGTCATCAAGCTGGAAAACGAAAAGAAATCGGCACTGGAAACATCCCGAAACAAACTGGCACAACAACGGCTGAAATACGATTTTGAGAAAAAGACACTAAACCAGAAATTAGTTCAGGGCAAAAAAGTAGCCGCCATTAAACTCGAAGGCGAAAAGAAAACGGCCGTTAAAAACAACTGGCTCATCGGACTTTCGGGCGCGCTTTTATTGTTTCTTTTGGGAGGTTACTTTTATTACCGAAATACCAAACAAAAACAAGCGATTACGGTGCTCGAAAAAGACCAGATCAAACAGAAACTATTGGTTACACAAATGAATCCGCATTTTATTTTTAATTCTATCGATAACATTCAGGGATTAATTCAGGATAAACAAGACAAAGAAGCAGTCGATTACCTGAGTAAATTTTCAAAACTGACACGTCAGATTCTTGAAAACTCTAACGAAAACTATATTTCGCTGTCGGAAGAAGTCGAAATGACACAGAATTATCTGGCGATTCAGCAACTTTTATACAACAATAAATTCAACTATACCATTTCTATCGAAGACGCAATTGATTCGGAAACCATCTTTTTACCGCCAATGCTAACGCAGCCGTTTATTGAAAATGCGATCAAGCACGGTTTAAGCAATAAATCGGAAGAAGGTATGATTTCCATTCATTTTTATCTGAAGGAAGCCAAATTATTCTTTGAAGTCACCGATAACGGAAAAGGATTTGAAACCGACAAAAAAACAACCAATCACAAATCATTGGCGATGACCATTACCAAAGAACGTTTGATTGGCTATACCAAAAATCAGGATTTTCTGGTACAAACCGATAATATTATGGATCAGCATACCAATATTGTGGGTGCTAAAGTTTCCTTTGAAATCCCTTACATTTACGAAAATTAATTACCTATGTTAAAAGCTGTTGTCATCGACGATATTGAAACCATCCGAAAGAAAAATATCGCCACCATAAAATCAAACTGTCCCAATATTGCTATTATTGGCCAAGCCGATTCGGTAACATCAGGAGTAAGTCTTATCAAACAATTGGCCCCGGATATTGTTTTTCTCGACGTGGAAATGCCCGACGGAACCGGTTTTGATTTGCTTCAAAAGCTACAACCTATTAATTTTAAAGTAATCTTCATTACTGGTTACGAAGACTTTGCCATCCGGGCTTTTCGTTTTTCAGCTATTGATTACCTGCTAAAACCTTTGGATTCGACCGATTTGGTGGAAGCCGTTAAAAAAGCAGAAGAATCAATTAGCAAGGAAGTTTTTGATATAAAGCTCAATAACTTATTTAGCAATCTGGAACGACCAAAAAATTTGCAAAAATTGGTTCTTAAAACAGTCGATCGCATTTATTCGGTCAATATTCAGGATATCGTGCATTGCGAATCGGATAAAAATTACACTACTTTTAATTTTATTAATGCGCCAAAACTCATTGTTTCAACCAATCTGAAAGAATACGAAACGATGTTGGCGCCTCACAATTTCTTCAGAACGCACCAATCGCATTTGATCAATATGGCCTATTTCGACCATTTTATTAAATCGGATGGCGGTAATACGGTTGTCATGAAAAACAAGACATCCATTCCGCTTTCCGTACGCAAAAAAGAGGAGTTTCTGGTTTTGCTTGAAAACCTTCATGTATAAATAGCACTAAAACGAATTTTCGTCCAATTTCTACGAATATCTTCCAAAAACAAACAGATATTCATTAGTCAAAATTCTCATTTTTCTTTGATTTATTATTGCATCGTAATTCCGAATAAAGGTCTTGCATTCAACCAATAATCAGAAAAAAAATGAAACAAAAATTAGTAATCATTGGACTATTGCTTGGTTCGATTACCAGCTCCAATGCGCAGCTTTTAGGTAAAATCCGAAATACTGCAAATCAAGCCAATAACGCAGTCGAAACGGTAAAAAAAGCCGAAGAAGCTGTTGATACAGGTGAAAAAGTTGCCAAAAAGGTAAAAAATAAAGGCGGTGCTTCCAGCGGAACTTCTTCCTTAAAACTGGACTGGAATATGTACAAACAAACGCCGGCAGTTACTTTTAATTCCTTATTGTACGGAACATCAATAGGAACAGGTGGTCTAACCCGATTTTCCGGGTATACGGCTACTTTTGTTCCAAACAAAACAGCTAGTGGTGCTACCGTAAACACCGTTCATGACCAAGCCGAATTTCTAAAAATTAAAGTATATAAAGGGGATCAATACATCACCTACTTCGAATATGACGGATTCCAACAATTTGACGATGGCAAAAAAATAAAGTACAATACTCCTGACAGCCGATACAAACGCGATGGCGAATGGGTTGGTGGAACTGAAATTGATGTTAAAAAATGGGGTACCGGCGAATACCGACTTGATTTTATCGCAGGTGATAAAATGTACTATTCGTTTAATTTCGAAATTCAAAAACTAACGAATCCCGACGCCTACTCTGCCATGAACGAAATGTACGTAACACGCGGTCCGTGGAATGATTATGCCTATATGAATTATGATGAATCCGGTAATCTGGTTTTTGGATATTATCTTAATCACGAAGAATTCAAGCCCGATCCGGCCAACAGCCGAAAAACCAATAAAAGTGTAAAATGGAGCGTGAAAGTTCTAAAAGACAACAAGCCATTTGCACAACAATACGGAACGGGAGCTCCAAATGTGGCTCAGGTAGAGCAAGCTAAATGGAATGAATACCGATGTGCTTTAAAACTGGTAGACAAACCGGGAGAATTCAAATTTGCCAACCTTACTGACGGTGCTTATAAAGTGGAACTGTCTATTGAAGGAGAAGCAAAACCGAGAAAATATAGCTTTGCTGTAAAAGATAAAAGAATCGTACAAAGTCCGGAGCAGGACAGAACTAAAAATACCGATCCAACAAGACTGATCGAAGGTTGGAACGATTATTTCTGGATGAAACTGGAAAAATAAAAACAATACCCTTTACCATTATTTTTTCACCATTCACTTGAATCCGTGAAAAAATAATGGTACCCTTTTTACAAACCGATTACCCTTCAACTAAAATTCAATTCCTAAAAAAGCGCAATGAAAAAAATAGTACTTTTTAGTGCCATCGCCTGTCTGTTTACCTCGATAACCTCAGCTGCCGATTTATATGTTCGGGAAAACGGAGCCAATGGTGCTTACGCAACCGTAAGTGCCGCCATTACAGCCGCAACAAACGGGGACCGAATCATTATCAAACCCAAAAATGCAAATGCCGCCTATATTGAAAATATAACGATCAATAAGTCGTTGACTTTTGTTTCGGAAACCAATTATCAAAAATACAAACTGCAGGGAACCGTTGTCATAACGCCATTGGCAGGAAGAGTGGTTACCCTTCACAATGCCATTGCAAATAGTGTTACCATTTCCGGTGCTACAACCGGTGGCCGAACCACTTTAAACGTCTTCAATTCTGTTTTGAGTTTCTTAGATGCCGGTCAGGTAAATGCCACTACCAATATTTCCGGATGTACAGTAGATAGTGAAACAATTATATCGCATGGAAGATGTACCGGTAATGCTGTAGGATCGCTGTTTGTAACCCAAACGGATGATACCAGTTTGGCTACGGATGACGTTGAAATCATCGCCAATATTGCGAGTTACGGGATTACCAATTACCAAAGAAACTATGCTTTTAAAATTTTAAACAACTTCCTTCCGCAAAGTTCCATCAGTATTTGGGGTGTAAAAAACGGAAGTACCAATGAAATCACCAATAATGTTGCCGATACACGAACCAGCGGCGGAGGTCAATATGGGGAATGTATTACAATCAATCTGTCAACTGGAAATACCGGAAACATTTCGGTATACAATAATGTATTGGCACTTGGCGGTGATTTTCTGATCTACAATTACAACTCAAATGCAACGGTTTCGGCTTTCTATAACATGTCGCAATCTTCTTTTGTTTTAAATAATGTTGCCAATCAGGGATCGAATACTTCCGGGAATTTTACCATTAATCCCAACAGTCAAAGTGTTAGCGGTGCCAATGTAAATGCTGGTTCTCCGGCAGTGGAATACACCGATTTGGATTTGACACGTAATGATGCCGGTAACGGAGGTGGTTCCAACAGTTGGAGCAATTATTGGCCAGCCGACAGTGGTAACCGAGCACAAATAAATTATTTAAACATACCCAGAAGAATTACAACCGGTACCCCGTTAAATGTATCAGGTTCTGGTTTTTCGAAATAATGTATCGATAAAAAGAGATGAAAAAACGACTTTATATATTGATAGCTTTTTTTGCGGCCAACTTTGTTCAGGGACAAGTTTCCATAACACAAGCCGAATATTTTTGGGATACTGATCCGGGATTAGGCAATGGTATCGTAATTGCCGCCGCCGATGGTAACTTTAACAGTGCTTTCGAAAAAATTGCCGCTTCGGGCATCAACCTGCCGAGTGTTGGTTTACACAAATTCAACATCCGTTTTAAAGACAACCAGAATCTATGGGGCTCCACTTTTTCTAGTGTTGTTAATGTCGAAGCTTCGGTAACTGAAGGACTTGTTGAGATTATACAAGGGGAATATTTTTGGGGTACCGATCCCGGTTATGGAAACGGAACACCTATCGCAGCCACTGATGGAAATTTCAATAGTGCCTTCGAAAAATTCCGTGCCAATGGCGTTCCGGTTCCGGGTTCCGTAGGGTTGTATGTTTTTAATATTCGATTAAAAGACAATCAGGGACTTTGGGGTTCTACTTTTAAAAATGTAGTTAGCGTGGAAAACGTTTTAAGTCTTAACGATCCAACTACTTCTAATTTTAACTTCTACCCTAACCCGGCTACCACAACGGTACATTTCGATAAAGAAATAAAACACGTAGATATATTTGACCTAAATGGACGATTTGTTGGGACATCCAGCCATAGCAATTTATTAAATATTGCCGATCTAGCTGCTGGAACTTACATTTTAAAAATAACGACTCCTGATGGTATTTCCTTTACCAAAAAAATGATTAAGCGATAACAATCCCGAATAATTAAGTCAAATAAAAGCCTGTACTACTAGTACAGGCTTTTTCTTTATCATAACTTAGGGTGTATCTTCCCAACGATTCACATACATTTCCCAAACGCCTTCGCAATACAGTTGATAACGTGCCGGCTGGGTTTCGCCAAATGAAAAAACAAATAGCATATGCAGGTGCGTCACATAATACAAAGACAATCCGTTTTGGGAACGATACGCTACTTCGCCGGTTTCTTCCAAATGTTTAAAAAACGAGCGTACACTTGTAAACCCGGCATCCGAAATAATTTGCTCGTAGGCTTCGTTTTCGATTTCGATTTTTCTTTTGAGTCTGGCGAATGGATTTCGCAAGATTTCCGTCATTGTAAAATTTCGCCCGAAAAAGTAGTGACTTTCGTTATAAAGCGATTCGCCTTCCATGCCATCGTAAAGCAGTTCGCGGGTTTTAAGTTGTTTCATAAATTAGAATTTATCAAGGCGGATGCGTTTATCCGTAGGTTTCGTTTCGGTATCCGAAATTACCGATTCACAGTAATTAAACGGATCTTCTCCGTATTCCGAAACGGAAACAATATATTCCACGGTTTTATCAAAAGTGTCCGTAAGTATTGGTGCGTTTGAAATCCCGCAATCTCGTAGTTTTTCAACAACCGACGGACGTAAAACCGCTTTGGCAATCGCCGTTAGCAACAAATCGTTGATGCGCGCTTCTATGTCTTCAAAATCATCGGAACTCGACTGGATTTCAAAAAACAATTGAAATAGCCTTTTCGAAAACACCTTAAATTTCTCTGACTTACAATTCCTGTACTCCAACAAACTGTAGTTTTCCCAATCGGCCGGGCTGTATTTTTCCTCGTCTTCAGCAGTCCTGAAGGAAATAGCCGCATAGCGTTCGTGTGGCAGGATATCGTAGGAAATCCCATCCACGAATTCCGCGATTTCTGCAATTTCGTCGTTGTGTAATCCGAAAAGTTCCAACAAAGCGTCTTCAAGATCATCCGAAACGTTTGCAAGCGCTTCCGGCAGGTATTTTTCATCCTGCGCAATGGTAGCCGGTTCGGTAAACGTATCCGATTCCCATTGATAACGTCCGTAAAACGGATTATCGATTACAAACGTCCTGGTAAAGATTTTATCCTGCGTGTTTTGGGATTCGAGATAGCACGTCACGTCAATATGGAATTCCCTTTCGTACAAACGCTCACTTTCTGGTGCTTCCCGAATGATATCCAGCAGGTTTTTTGTCCCCGTATTGTAGGATCGGATAGGAACGGAAAAGGCAAAATGCATCGGTTTGACTACTTCAAATGGAAGTTCAATTTGTTTTGCAATACTATCCTGCTGACCGAATTGATCCTTTAATTCCATCAGGAAAACCTCAAATTGAACCGCCGGATCGTAAATCGATATCACGAATTTAACCGTATCGATTGTTCTGGGTTTGTCCAGATCGAGTGCTATTTCAAGATCAAACGTTTCCGTTGTGTAGCCTTCCGGATTTCTGCGATCGAAATGATTTTTAAGCGTGATATCAATTTCTTTACGCGAAGCAAAATTCTCGGTTTGCACCAGATTTTCAAATTTATCGATCTTACGTAAATTCGGAGCATAAATCACCCTCAAATCGTTGTTCCCATAACACTCAATTTCGACTGCGCTGTCAAGCCGTAATTCTGTCAATTGGTTGATATAACATTTCACGACCGTAGCTTTTGGTGCATACAATTCCGTGATTTTATTTTCACCGCAATGCACACTTTCGGCATTTTCGAGATGCAGCGATGTCAGCTTATTTTTATTACATCCAACCGAAATCGCATTGGGAGCAATAAGCGTCCGGAGTTCGTTATTGCGACAAAAAACCTTGAGCGCATTGGTTTCCAGTGCTTTTATTTTAAGCGCACTCGATATCTGAACCGTACCGTCTTCGGTAACAGGGACATCGAATTGCCTTTCAAATATGTCGACGACTTTAGCGTAATAGTTTTCCATTTGAATGTTTTTCAGGTATTAGTTTAAGGCCGCTTGAATCTCGGTAATATAGTTTCCACATTTTTCGATCATCGGCTTACAATCCACTTTTGTTAGGTATTCGTATAGTTTGTTAAGCTCACCCAGACGTCTTGGTGCGCAATCCATTTCCCAAAGATCTAGCAAGGCTTTTTCTTCCCATTTGGTAATTTTTTTGCGCCTTTTAAGATTCTTGTCGACAAGCCGCTCGATTGGATTGTCATCCCTAACCGAAATCAACGAATATCCCAGTTTATGCAACAATCGCATCTTTTCGATTTGTTCCTCGATTGTAGATTGACTATTTTGGTCCAGACGATCATACAGACCATCCAGAATGCGGTGCATTTCGTCCATTCCGCCCAATTTCAGGAAGGTGTCGAACATGGTCACGGAGCCTCTTTTGGCAACAGTAAGGATCGCGGGATAATCGCAGTTATAGCGTGGCATGTTGATGTCAAATCCTAAATCGACAAGCTTATACACGACTTCAGGAGTTTCGGCATATTCAAACACATTTTCGGAATAGTAAAACAGATTCAGATCGTTTTTATCCGCTCCATTTTTGAATAGTAAATCGATGGCTTCAACCCCATTTCGTTCCGCTCTCACGGCATAATTCAATGCCGAAAGGCCATTCTCATCTTTATAATGCACATCGGCACCCTTTTCCAGAAGGTACTCAATGTACCACAACATACCGCCCTGACAAGCGGCTTGCAGGTTCGAAGTAAATTGGTACAATTCAGATCCAACAGTCGAAATATCCGCTCCGGCATCAAGTAATGCGCGTACCATTTCATCCGCAAATTCATTTTTCGCGTGTCGGCACACTTTCTGTAACAAAGGTTCGTGTTCATACAACTCATGATTCGGATCGGCTCCGTTTTCGAGCATCAATTTAAGCATGTCAAGATGGGCTTGCTGCGGAATATATTCGTTGGCGATACGTTCGAGTGCCAGTTTTCCATATTCTTCTTTTAGCGTATCCGGATGAACACCTTTTTTCAGAATTTCCGCAAGCTTGGCCACATCTTTCTTTTTGATCGCATTAATGGCAGCTTCACTATAATCCTGATTTTTATTTTCGTTGTTTTTGACTTCCCGCGCTGCTTCCGTTATTCCTTCTTCGAGGTTATACGCCGTGTCAAAATTTTTATAGACGAGCATAAAACCTTCCTCTAATTTTTTAAAAACGAACGCTTCCGCCCTATTGTTTTGTTCTTTATGGTAGCCTTTGCTAATACCGCCAATAACTTTTCCTTTTGCTTCCGTGCCGATTGTGCCTTCTTTTGCCATCCATCTGCCGCCTTCACTCATATAAAAGAAATAGTACTGTGACGTTGCCTTGTTTTCGAGATACCAAAGCGGTGCAACGTTAAACTCGGGAATTTTAGCCAAACTCCCTACTTCGATCGTTTTGAGCATTTCCGGTTCGTTTACGGTAATAGTCATCGTAGCCTGTCGCAATTTTCCACGCGTTTCTTCCGATATCTCGTCGAAAGCCATATATCCACTTTCCTCCCAAAGGTCGGCGTGAGACGTTAAATCGAAATCCGAAACGATATGCGATTTGATATAATGACGTGCCACGGCAGCGTGATCCTTCCAGAAATCGAATACAGTAGCCGCATCTTTCCAGGCTGATGGTGTTTCCGAATGCTCCAAAAGTGAAAAAATGATATTCAGTGAATCGGTATGTGTTCTCGGGAAATCGAGGTCGTATTGTTTGGTTCGATACATTCTTACGGTAAGCGTATCATCGGTCTTATCCAGCACTTTTACCCCACGGAACAAACCCAGTGAATGATAAAAATGTGTATCCAGTTTTGGTATTTGTGGCGGCGGAACAATTTGCAATTCGATTGGACGCTCGACATATCCCGTTTGATGTTTTTTCAAAGCGAGTACCATCGGTTTCCGAAGATTGATTTTCTCGCTGTCCATCAAATCATAAAGCGTTACTCCATCCCGGTTTGGCAGATTCGGATCAGCACCGTTTTCAATCAGATATTCGAGGTTTTCAAGCGACACATAATAACGGCTTGCGGCGTGTTGTAACAAGGTATATCCCGATTCCGGATGCCATTGATTCAAATCAATTCCGGCTTTGATCATCGGTCGAAGGTAGCTATCAACTCCTTTTTGCGGAGAAGCAATCTCGAAAATAATCGGTTCGCGATTCTCAAACACACTTGAAGGGATGTCCGGATTCGCGCCATATTCCAGAAGCAATTTAAAGTTTGAATATTCATTCCGACTATACGCTAACGAAAGAATCGGAACATTAAAATAGGTGTTAAAATGATTCGCATCGACACCGGCGGCCAAAAGGGCTTCGAATACCTCGAGATTCCCAAAAGCATCAAAAAGGTGTTTTCCGTCGGCTTCTAGATTGTGTTTTGTAAGAATGGACTTGGCTTCTTTAAGCGTCATTTTTTCCATAATATTTTGTCTTTTGTGGTCGAATTGTATAAAGTTTTGGATCGTTTCAGTTGTTAATTTAACGCGGCTTGAATGGTTGCAATGCGCTCCTGGCATTTCTCCATCATTGGCTTGCAATTCACTTTTGTCACATACTCGTATAATTCGTTGAGTTTATACATACGCCTTGGAGCACAATCCATTTCCCAAAGATCAAGCAGGGCTTTTTCTTCCCATTTGGCAATTTTCTTACGTCGGATAAGATTATCTTCAACCAGTGTTTGGAGCGGATTGTTGTCCGTAATCGAAATCAACGCGTATCCCAGGTCATACAGAATACGCAGTTTTTGAATCTGGTTTTCGATGACCGCTTTATCATTCATCCTGAATCGTACCGTGATATTATACAAAATCTGATGCAGTTCGAAAGTTGCACCCCGTTTTAGGAAAGCCTCAAACATTTTCACCGAACCGTATTCGGCGATTTTAAATAGTGCCGGGTATTTGTGACCATTCAGCATATTGATATCGAATCCCATTTCGATCAGCTTTTCAACGGTCTCCAGGGTTCCAGCCCTTTCAAATGCGTTGTCGTAACGATAAAAGGCATAAAGCGAATTCTTGTCGGCTCCGTACTGAAGCAACAAATCGATTATGGCAGTAGCATTTCTTTGTGCCTCCAAAGCATACTGCAACGCGGATCTTTCTTCGTCATTATCTTTATAATTCGGATCGGCTCCGTTTTCGAGCAAGTATTGTACAAACCAAAGCATTCCTCCGCGACAAGCGCACTGTAATGTCGATTGCGCTTCTCTCGATGAAATAACGTTCACATCGGCACCGGCTTCCACAAGACGTCGCACCATTTCATCGGTAATTTCGTTCTTGGAACGTATGGCTATTTTATGGATAAGCGGTACATTATAATTGGCCGTATCAGGATTCGCTCCGGAAGCCAGCAAAAGCTTAAGCATTTCGAGATGAAACGCTTCCGGATAGTAGGCCCCTCCGGTAGCTTCAAGCATGCTGTTTCCATAATTGTCTTTCAGTGTATCCGGATGAACCCCGGTTTTGAGTATCTCGGCCAGTTTTTCAACATCTTTCTGTTTTAACGCTTCAAATGCTGCTTCGCTGTAATCCTGATTTTTATTTTCGTTGATTTTCGCTTCCCTTGCTGCCTCCTCAATTCCTTCTTCAAGGTTGTAAGCCGTATCAAAATTTTTATAGATGAGCTCAAATCCTTCCTCAAATTTCTTTGAAACGAACGCTTCCGCCCGAATGTATTCTTCTTTATAATACCCGCCGCTGGCAATGCCACCGATGACTTTACCTTTCGCTTCCGCTCCGATTTCGCCTTCTTTTGCGATCCATCTGCCACCACCACTGATATAAAAAAAGTAATACTGTGAAGTTGTCTTGTTTTCGAGATACCAAAGCGGCGCAACGTTGAATCCCGGGATTTTAGCCCAGCTTCCTACTTCGATCGTTTTGAGCATTTCCGGTTCGGTTACGGTAATCGTCATTGTAGCTTGCTGTAATTTTTCACGCGTTTCTTCAGACATATCGTCGAAAGGTTTATAATTTTTATCCTCCCATATCTCGGCGTGCATAGTCAGATTGAAATCCGAAACAATATGCGATTTTATATAATGACGTGCCAAAACAGCATGATTACCCGTGAAATGGAACACAGAAACCGCATCTTTCCATTCCGACGGTGTTTTTGAATGTTCCAGAAGTGCAAAAATAATGTTCAACGAATCAGTATGTGTTCTCGGGAAATCGATGTCGTGTCGTTCGGTACGATACATTCTAACAGTAAGGGTATCATCTGTTTTATCAAGCACTTTTACAACCCGGAACGAACCACGGGGACACGAAAAATGAGTGTCCCATTCCGGTTTTTGGATTGGTGCAACAATCTGAAATGCTATCGGACGGTCGATATAACCCGTTTGGTGTTTCTTTAAGGCAAGTAAAACCGGTTTATCAAGTTTGATCTTTTCGCTGTCAATTAAGTGGTAAAGTGTCTGTCCGTCACGGTTCGGCAGATTCGGATCAGCACCTTTCGCAATCAGATGCTCCAGGTTTTCAAGCGAAACAAAATACCGGCTTGCGGCGTGTTGCAACAAGGTATATCCCGATTCCGGATGCATTTGATTCAAGTCGATTCCGGCTTTGATCATCAGGTAAAGAAAGCCGTCAACCCCTGTTTGTGGACTCGCAATTTCAAAAATAATCGGTTCTCGATTCGTAAACACGCTTGAAGGTACATCGGGATTCGCACCATATTCCAGAAGCAATCCGAAATTTGTATATTCTTGTCGGCTATAGGCCAGTGAAAGTACCGGAACGTTGAACTGGGTCTCAACGTAGTTTGCGTCTGCTCCCGCCACCAGTAACGCTTCCAATAATTCCATATTCCCAAAAGCATCAAAAAGGTGTTTTCCGTCGGCTTCTAGATTGTGTTTTTTAAGAATGGATTTGGCTTCTTTAAGCGTCATTTTTTCCATAATATTTTGTTTTTGGTTGGTCGGATTGTATAAAATCTGGTAATAGTATCAGCAAAGTCCTTTTTGAAAAGCCTGTGGTAATTCCTGTGTCTCCATAACTTTTATTTTCCGAAGGCGATAGCTGTTTTTAATTTCGATTCGAGTTCCTTTCTGGCGATTTTTTTAAGCATCGGTCCAAAAAGCGAATACCATAAATTCCCGTCCTGATCAAAAAAGAGCTCGCTACTACGGTAGGTATTGACGTGTTCGTCCGAAAGGTCTTGTTCGGTGAAATTAAACACATAGCCTTTTTCGAAATTCACGTCGGTAAAAACCAAACGATCCATACCGGCAACAAACCAGATTCCGTTTAAAGCGTCGTCTTTTATTGCGTTATAGAACAAAACTTCACCTGTGATTTCCTTTAGCTTTTGGCTGATCATTTTTGGTTTTTCGTCGCTTCCCAATTCGAAAACGCCGCTATCCGTTAATAGTAATTGTCTTTCGGCAGAAAGCGCGAAAAACTTTCTTACCTGGCGGTTATTATAATAATACGGCGCGATTTCTTTTTTAAACAGACGGTCCAGACTCATGTTCGTGACCGTAAACGAAGTGTCGACAATGGAAAGCAGATTTTGGCTTCCGAAGAAAATTACCGAACGGTTCGCATTTACATAAATTTTCAAACTACCCGGGTTATTCGAATAGATCGAAGTTGTCAGTTTAAGCTCACTATATTTAAAACGTTTTTCTTCTGCCGATTCTTTTTTCGTCATCAAAACACCTTTGTTATCGAGCACTACTTTCCAGAAATCGTCTTCGTAAATATTAACGATTTTGGAAGCGGATTCTGAAATCACGTTAAAGTCCGCATCGGTGATCAACAGTTTTTTGTCGGTATAAAAACGATACCCTTCGGCCGAACTTTCGATAAATCCGAGCTCACTATCTTTAAGGAAATTCTGCGTTTTATGCTCGGTTTTAAAATCCGACAAATCATAATAATACATTTCTTCCGATCGTGATTGCGGTATAAACACCCGATTTCTAAAGGTATCGAGATGGATTGTACGGTGGACGAACGGAATCGTTGATCCGCTTTCACGCGCGATAAAATTCGGCGCATAACTTCCGATTCGATTTCGCCAATAGATACACTTATCCTGGTTTTTATCGAAAGAGCCACTATACCACTTGTTCCATCTTGAATTGACGGTAAAATGACTATAGGCATACGATTCGCTGGTCATATTCGCATCTTTCCACCAAATTGCCGGCATAAAGAAAATCGCACTCGACTCATATTTTTTCTGACTTGTCACCTGGACAATCCAAAGCGGGCAATCCGGGAACGTCGCGAATGGTGGCGATCCGTCGTAGTTGTATTCAAATTTATTGTTGTTGAATCCGACGTAATTATGAAGTGCCAGTTCGGCTTCATCGGTAAAAAAAGTACCCGAAACGATGTTTAGATATTCTACCGCGTCACTTCCTACGCCACCATTTTTGTCTACTCGTCCGTAGACGTAATCCACAAAAAGTTCCATGCAAACCCATTCTTCAAAATCGAAGCGCGTCAGGAATTCGTGTAGTTCTTTGGTGTCTTGTCCGAAATGCCGAACATACTCGACAATTTCCGGTTTTGAAAGTATCGGTTTTCCGGCAGGTGTATCGTTCCACTGAACGTCAAAAATTTGTGTAGCCATTATTTTTTAGTGCGTTTTATGTTGTTTTGGAGCATAGGCAACTGCCGTTTTTAATTTCGATTCGAGTTCCTTTCTGGCGATTTTTTTAAGTTCCGATCCAAAAAGCGAATACCATAAATTCCCATCCCGATCCAAAAAGAGCTCGCTCCAACGGTAATCATTGAAGTACTTGTATGCAAGGTCTTGTTCGGTAAAATTAAACACATAACCTTTTTCGAAATTCATGTCGGTAAAAACCAAACGATCTATACCGGCAACAAACCAGATTCCGTTTAAAGCGTCGTCTTTTAGCGCACTGTAAAACAAAACTTCACCGGTGATTTCCTTCAGTTTTTGGCTGATCATTTTTGGTTTTTCGTCTTTTCCAAGCTCGAAAACCCCGTTGTTGGTCAGTAGTAATTGTCTTTCGGCAGAAAGCGCAAAAAGTTGTCTTTTTTGGCCATTATCGTAATAATAGGGCGCGATTTCTTTTTTAAACAAACGGTCCAAATTCATGTTCGTAACCGTAAACGAAGTGTCGACAATGGAAAGCAGATTTTGGCTTCCGAAGAAAATTACCGAACGGTTCGCATTTACATAAATCGTCAAGTCATCCGGATTGTTCGAAAAGGCCGACGTCGTTAGTTTAAGTTCGCTATATTTAAAACGCTTTTCATCTCCCGATTCTTTTTTTGTCATCAAAACACCTTTGTTATCGAGCACTACTTTCCAGAAATCGTCTTCGTAAATATTGACCACTTTGGAAGCCGATTCTGAAATCACGTTAAAATCCGCATCAGTGATCAACAGTTTTGTTTCGGTATAAAAACGGTACCCGTCAGCCGAACTTTCGATAAATCCGTTTGCGCTATCTTTAAGGAAATTCTGCGTTGTATGTTCGGTTTTAAAATCCGACAAATCGTAATAACACATCTCTTCTGTTCGCATTTTTTGTATCAGCAGTCGATTTCTAAAGGGATCGAAATGAATGACACCTTGGTTGAACGGAATCGTTGCACCGTTTTCGCGCGCGATAAAATTCGGGGAATAACTTCCAATTCGGTTTCGCCAATACATATTCTGATGCTGGTTTTTCCCGAAAGGATCATTATACCATTGGTTCCATGGCGAATTCACGGTAAAATGATTGTCGGCATACGATTCGCTGGTCATATTTGCATCTTTCCACCAAATTGCCGGCATAAAGAAAATTGCACTCGACGACTGTTTTTCCTGACTTGTAATCTGGATAATCCAAAGCGGACAATCCGGGAACGTTGCAAATGTAGGCGATTCGTCGTAGTTGTATTCAAATCTATTCTTGTTGTATCCGACATAATTATGAAGCGCGAGTTCGGCTTCTTCGGTAAAAAAAGTGCTCGAAACGATACTTAGATATTGCACGGCATCACTTCCCACTTCACCGCTTTTAGTCGATTTTCCGTAGATGTAGTCCACAAAAAGTTCCATGCAAACCCACTCATCAAAGTCAAAACGCGACAAAAATTCGTGCAGTTCGTTGGTGTCTTGTCCGAAATGCCGAACATACGCGACAATTTCCGGTTTGGATACGATAAACTTTCCCGCGGGCGTATTGTCCCAATCCAGTTCGTAAATTTGTGTAGCCATGTTTTTTTAGAGTATTTGAAGTTGTTTTGGAGCATAGGCAACCGCCGTTTTCAGCTTGTTTTCTAATTCCTTTCGGTTGATTTTATAAAGTGTATTGCGATAGAACGAAGTCCATAGATTTTGTTCGTTATCGAAATAGAGTTGTGCATAATAATTATCGCTTCGATGCGGATCGGAAAATTGTTCGGTAAAATTAAACACATAGCCTTTTTCGAAATTTTCATCCGTAAAAACCAGTCGGTCATTGGCTGTGACAAACCAGATTCCACCTAATGCTTCATCATAAATACCATTGTAAAAAATCGCTTCACCTGTGATTTCAGTAAGCTTCGGATTAAAATATTCGAGTGTTCCGTTGGCATTTACCATCATGACACCTTCGTGTGTAAAGAACAGGCGTCGGTTTTTGGAAAGTTCGAGCGATTTGTTTCTAATGAAACAATCATAAAAATAGGCCGGGATTTCTTTTTTGAAATGTTTGCTCGGTGAAATGGTAGTGGCGTTGAAATCTTTGTCGATCGTAATAAAATTACGACTTTCAAAAAAACAAACAGTGTTATCGTCTGTTGCCCAAATCGAAAGCTCGGTACTGTTATTCCCGCCAATATTATTGCTTAAGTTGACTTCGCTGTATTTAAAACGTCTTTCTTCATTTGTCTCTTTCCGGGTCATCACGATACCTTTTGTATCGAGAAAAACACTCCAGTAATCGTTTTCAAACGAATTATAAACGTTGGTTTTTGTCTTGGAAATTTTCTTGAATTGCTTGTCGGTAATCAACAGACTTCCTTTTTGTCCGAAATGGTATTCCTCCGGTGTGATCAAAAAATAACCATTATGCGAATCCATCAGATAACCTTTTGCTTCGTGTCGGATTTCAGGATTGGCAAGATCGTGGAAATACATGTTTTCGGACGCTCTGATATCGTAATACACGATGCGGTTATGCCATTTATCGAAAACGGGAAGTCCTAATCCAAAATCAATTTTGGTTCCTTCGCGTTCGATAAAATTCGGGGTATACGAACCGATTCTATTACGCCAATAGCGAATTGGGCGCTGGCTTGTTGTAAAGTCACCATACCATTTGTGATGATCACTAACGGTGTATTTCTCATATCCATAGGAATCGTCACGCATCTGTGCATCTTTCCAGAAAACGGCAGGCATAAAAAACAGACAGTCTGCATATTGTTTTTCCTTTTTCACGATCTGGATAATCCAAAGCGGACAATCGTCGAAAACCTGAAATGACGGGCGATTGTTTTCCGGATACATAAAACGTTCCTTACCGACATATTCCTGTAGTTTTGCTTCACCTTCTTTCGAAAGGAAGGTTGTTGCAATAAGCCCGAGATAGGCTACGGCATCACTGCCCACAGCACCATTTTTGTCGGAATGTTTGCCGTAAACATAATCAAAAGCAATTCGCATGCATTTCCATTCGTCGAAATCGAAACGCGTCAGGAATTCATTAAGTTCCGGTGTCGCCTGTCCAAAATGACGGCAATAGTCGCTTATTTCTTGTTTGGTCAATATTGGTTTTTCCGGAACAGCGTCGTTCCACTGCACCTCGTACATTTGTGTAGCCATGGTAATTGGGTTGGTTAAGTCCTCCGAAAATAATTCGGAAATGAGATTGTTTTATCGTTTATTCAACGCCAGCCGGTTTTGGACTTTTTCGAAGCCATTCGCCGTCGTCGTTGATTCTGTAAAATACTTTTCTTCTGAATTTCAGGGTAAATTCCGGTAACACAAAATCGGTTTCGCCCCAAGCTGTTCTGGCTATAGTTGGTGAGAACCAGAAAAATTCTGTAAGGTCGTAGAGATACGATTGGAAGATGTCAAAATAAATACTGATTCCATTATTAAGATTCAGATAGAACATAAACGCCTTAAGTGCATCGCTTCTTTCGAGTTTGAAATGTGTTTTTTCGAACATCAGTTTTTCACACTTATGATTCGCGAGCAAAGTGCTTATTTCTCCGAACCAACTGCCACCATACACCTTCGCTTCGACCAACATTCCGGCTTTGACTTTTTGGGCAGCGGAATGATATACCTCGCGCAGCTCCATTTCGTTTTCGGTAGCTTCCATTTGTGCTTTAAACTCGTGAATGTCCAGATGACTCATCACCAGACTTCCGATAAAATCGACAACAGTCCGGCATTCGTCTTCATCCAGACGCGCCAGCGAAATCACATTTTCGGCAAAATGCCAATCGCTAAACAGCTCGACTTCCTTGCGCGACAAGGCGGCTTTTTCGAAACTTTCGAGACCTGCGTCTTTTCCGACTCTATTTTTGATCAATTGCCCATAGCGTTTTTCGGCTTTTGCCTTAAATTCCGGATTTGCCTGAAGTGCTTCGATCCCTTTTTCGATTTTGGCTTCGCTGAATGACTCCAGGAATTCGTAAATATTTTCGATTTTGGATACGTCCAACGTTAGGTCTTCGTTGATTTCATATAATTCCGTCACGCCCGGAATTGCAGGCATTGTTTTGATGATCACATCCGTTTCGGAAATCATTACATATACAAATTTGAGTTTTCCGTCGAGTGCATGAAAAGCCGCTCTTGCGAAATCGGAAGCCGGTACGCCCGTATATTCCTTTACTTCTCCGTTTGCGTAATAGAGTATTTGTCTTCCTACGACATCCGGTTTTCCTGTTTTTTTATCCGGAGCGACTTCGGCAAAAACCTCCTTACGCATTCCCGGATCGACAATTGTTATCAGATGTAATTTTGTGAGTTGTACCAACTCTTCCGGAGTGGCGATTCTGTAGCTATATCCGTTTTCTTTCGAAATCGAAAAGACAACAAAACGTCCCGGTTCCTGAGCAACGGTAATATCGAATTCGATATCGCTAATACGTCGGTTTATCGCAATATTGCGGTATTCGGAACTGTCTTTAAGTGCTTCGGGTATTGCATCCCTGTTTATTTTTCCGTCAACAAGGGTAAAGTAGGATTTACCGCTAGAACCGTTACCGGAATATGATGGAATATTATAAGTTGTGAATTCTACACCGGCGGGCAGCGTGTCTTTTATAAGCTCAAAAATTTCATTGAGTTCTTGTTGAAAATCCATATTTAGGTATTTGGTTGACTGTAATTACTGTAAAATTGCTCCGGAATTATTCCATTACATTTTAAAGAGTTATTCCTTAAAGCTCATTTAGACTCTTTAATCATCGCTTGCGGTTTGTAAGTATTTACCGCTATTTTGAATGTCATAAAAATACTCAAAGTTTTTAAATACAATCTATTTTGTATCTTAAAATTACAGCCGTAATATTATCATTTATGTACTTTCCTGTTTTAAACCTAACAAAAGTTATAAAAAAACAAAAACCACAACTTTTTGTGTTGTGGTTTTTATTTCATTTGTAGACGTTATACCTTAGTCGGTTAGTTTCTCTACTATGCAAATTTTAAGTTAGTAGCGTTTTGTACTGATACTCATTACAAAACGCATATAAAACATTATTATCTCCATGAATTCATTTTATAATTTGAAAAGTTTATTTTCATATCTTCTATCCTTTCTTCAATGGCTTTAATACCTACATTTAAATAATTTTCTTTTTCAGACTCATTCAGAGTATATATAATATCAAATCCAGGATTTGGTTTCGCGATAGGGATAGATAATTCGATATTATTGTTTTCTTCAAAAACATAATATTCCCACTCTTTCTTTTCTAATATTTTTTTCATATTCTTTATTTTAATCAATTTTTGGCAGCGATTTAGGTGATATTGTTTCGACTGGAGAACTTATTTTTTCCCAAATGTCTGTGTTCGTATTATCAATAATTAGCGTTTGTTTTTTGCCTCCTGTAGTCTTATAAAAATCATTCGGATTTGATTTAGCAGATTGTTTCGTTTGAGCAATTATCGATTCAAATCCTGAAATATTGTCTTGCTTTGCTACCATTTTAAAAACATCATATTCACCTGTTGTACTAGATAATGGAAGTCCTAAAACCTGCTCTAATTGTTGTGGATTTTGTTTTACAAAATCTAATTCTGACTTCGTTAAATAATAAGGTGAAGGTCCATCTATATTTCCTCCTTTTGGAACAATTTTAAATAGTTCATCTCCTTTATTAAATGTAACTTTAACAGGTGTGGTGCTTCCCGATTCTATCAATCCAGGAAGAAACCTACTTGCAACATCCATTGAGCCATATTTAGAAGCCATTTCTTCAAACAAATTAGGGTGATTTAATTTAAACTGCTCAAAATCTATTCCTTCCGTAACAAAATCCGTTTTACTCCAATCGTTTTCCGGAAAATACTTTTCTTTAATTTCTTTCCAAAAAGCTTCTCTTTCTGCTACGATATTTTTTTCGGGAGCTTTAGATTTTTCTCTAAAATTAGTAATTTTTGGTGAATTTCCTTTTGGTAAATTTTCAGGAGTATCAATAAATTCAGCGTGTTGTTCCGGATTGTACGGTTGGTTTGCCGTTTTCTTTTTTTCAACCGGAAGCTGTTCTATTTCTGCTCCTTTTAAGTTTTTACTACTCAACACCAACAATCCCGTAGTTAAGGTTAATTGCGCTATTATCTTAACCGTTTCATCAATTTTTTGGGCAGTCGTTAGTTGATCATTGGCATTAATCGCTTTTATACTTTCCAAACCGTCGACTGTAATCATAAGACCCGCCGTACCGTTTAAGGCAAAGTCGGTTATAACAATATAACGCAATCCCGTTGCCGAGATTTTAACAATTGGTAGCCCTTTATAAACGATTCGGGACATGGCTCCTCCTATAGCCAAAAAGCTTGACGCAATCATGATGGTATCTAAGGCTAAAGTTTCGGAGGTAAGGGTACCTTTTTCCATTTTATCCTTAATACTAGCTGCTCCGGAAGTCGTTCCAGTTACTCCGGAAGCCACAAACAAGAAAGGCGCAATTGGTGCTGCCGGAGTAAAAGAAGCTACAATTCCTACTAATGCCAATCCTAAAGACGCCCAGCCGGCTCCCGACGAAACGGTTTCCCAAAACGAAGCCCCGTCTGTAGTGAAATTCCCTTTTAAAGTAGGATAGCCAAAATCGTTTGCCGGGATTTCATAGGCCAGCATTCCATCCGGATAGGTATTTTTATCATCAAAACTTTCAAATAATTCTTTTATGTTTTTTCCTTCGTATGTACGTTTATGTTCTACTCCCGGCGTAAGGTCGGCCAAAATATAATTTCCCGGATTGTTTTTACTTTTACCTAAAAATAAATTAAGCGCTAGCGATTTAGTTGTTTTGGTTTCTATAGCGATCGCATTTACTTCTACTTCAGTTCCCGGTTTAATCGCATTAAAGCTGGTATCAATAGCTGCTTTATATTTTTTAAACTTTTGAAGTGCTTCATAATCCTGACTTGGTAACACCACTTGTCGGTAGGACGCATAGCGCTCGGTTGGTTTGTTATTTTTGTCTAATTCTATACAATGAATTACAAAAATACCGGACATCGTTCCTAAAAACGTGGCGGCTGGTTGTGACGAATTCATGTTCCAACCATCCTTACCGTAGTACTCTCCTCTTTTATAACCATGTACAACGGCATCATTACTATAATTAACACCTAACAATGCACTGGCACCACTGGCCATTTCTTTTGGAGTTGTAATTTCTGCAAACCAAAAATAGTGGTTGCCATTCGTGTTAATTTTTCCTTGTAAGGAATAATATAATTGCGGAACATAGCTTCCACTTTCACTTGCCATTCTAGCCGGATTCTCGGTAAAACTTTTCGCCTGTATATAAAAATTAGGGTCGGTTTTCTGGTCATTATCGGCACTTTTCGATAAATTCTGCTCTACAAAGGCTACTTGTTGTCTGAAGTCATTATAATTTTGCGTTTCATTCGAAGACAACTCATCTGTTGCCGCATCGGCAAGGGTTTTAACCTGATGCGTTGTGGTATAGGCGCTGAATGCTTTTTTCTCCGTATCTTCAATAATAAACATAAACGTATAGACTCCCGGATCGTAGGCACCTATCGAAAAGCTATTAATAACCCTTCCATCTTGATAAGTACTATTGGCGGTACGAAAATAGGGCGTCGCAAAAAGATCGTAAACCCTATTATTTTTTTGAACCAGTACTTTGCGGACTACTCGTGGCAATACGAATTTTTCGTCCAGCGAGCGAAATGATCCCGTTGGGTAATCGAAGACACAATCAAACTCAATTTTTGAGCCTTCAATGGTATATTTTGTTTTCGATTTAATCCATGGGTGCAAAGCATTAACAATAACCGGAGCTAAATCAATTGTCTTAAGTTCCAGATCAGCCATTTCGGTTGTAGTCGTACTTTCCGATTGTTGTTGCTCCTGCGGTTGTTCGGTCTGCGGTTCTTCATAATCGGCATACAATAGATTTATCGCTTTATAGAGATCTCTGTCACCTAGTTCGTCATATAATTCTTTTACTAATCCTTTTTTTCTTTTGGAACTATATTCTTTATCATAATAGGCAATAAGTCGTATTCGATCATCTGATGAAAGTTTTTCTAAAGCACTAAAAATTTTGTCTTCATCGGTACCCCAAAGAAGATAAAACGTTCTATGGGTAAATCCTTCATATAACATTTGTGCCCGTTCCGGAATCGTAAGACCGCCATCTTCACCTTCCTGAAGGGCATTCAGTGCCTGATCCATTTTGAATAAAGTGATCATATCAAAAACGCCATTAGGCGTAATTCGTTGACTTATCTGAAAAGCGATTAGCGCATTTTGTGTATTTTGAGAAAAAGAGACTTGTTTTTCGGATATACTGTAACCCAATAAGTGTAATGCTTTGTTCACTTCCAAAACGGCATATCCGCTTTCAGAAAATTCCAGAGTGGAAATGCCTTTTTCAATTTTACTAAATGCCTGGTTTTTAAACCCGTCGTAGGTTAGTTTGGTAACTTCATTTTCTTTTAATCGTATCGCGGCATCCTGATCCGTGATTTTCACTTTTGTTTTGTTGCCCGCTTGTGAATATGTGCTTGATTGCTCCTCATCTTTTTTTGTCCTGGGCGCAAATGTTTTTTTTCTGGTCATAAGTTGCTAATTGGTGTATAACTGTATCGTTACAAAAGATTTTGGTAGGTTCTATTCTGTTTTCCGTATAAATGGGTGTACCCGGGCTTGATTTTTCCCGAAAGATTTTTCGCTTTCGATGGCCAAAAACGGGCTTATCAATTCATGCGTAATAATTGTATCTCCCATACTATGTAATGCTATGGCAACATTTTTCATGATGTTCTTAATATTGGAACCGGTATAGGAATATTCTTTAGACAGGTGTTTTAAAAGCAGTTCGCTTTCGAACATGACATTTTTAGGCAGGTATTGTTTCCAAAGTGCTTCACGGGTTGCTTCTGTTGGTCGTATTACATTTATAGATAAATCGATACGTCGTTTAAAAGCATCATCCATATTGTTTTCAAAATTGGATGCCAAAATCGTAAGCCCGTCAAATTTTTCGATACGTTGCAGCAAATACGATACTTCCTGATTCGCATACCGATCGTGGGCATCGTTTACATCGGAACGCTTTCCGAATAAAGAATCGGCTTCGTCAAAGAAAAGCATACAGTTTTTACCCTGTAACCGATTAAAAAGTACCTCCAGATTTTTTTCCGTTTCTCCAATGTATTTACTCACCACCTGAGAAAGGTCAACATGGTACATATCAATACCATATGTATTCGCAAGTATTCCGGCCAACATTGTTTTTCCGGTTCCCGGCGGACCATAAAACAAGGCCATAAATCCGGATTTAAAACGGTGGTTTCCGTTTTTAAAAAAACCACTTTCCAAAGCTTTAATATATTGTCCGATGGGTTTTATTTGTTCCCGTACCATCGGTTCTAAAACAATATCGTCTAAGGTCAGATCCGACTCATATAAACTTCCCGGGAAATAACTACCATGATCCAGTCGTGGTTTTTTGCCCGATAAAAAATAACCGGAATACGCAATGTCCAATTCAATCTGTCCGTGAATAAAATCGGTTGTCGTACGATTGTAAATAATATCATTTTGTACGACCACACTTCCTTCGATCAGTTGTGCATTATAATAAGACCATAATGATAAATCAGTACCAGCGAGTAAAAAAAGAGCGGTTTGGAAAGTCGGTTTAAAAGTCCGGCTGCCTCGGTTATATTCGCCTCCAACCTCTATTGCCATTGCACTATTCGTTTCTTCAATTTGGATAAACGATTTGAATAACGATGGATAATGTGCCGAAGCAACGCCTAAAATCAATAAAACCCGATCCATCTCCTGAAGTTTATACGTATTGATTATACTGCCATAAGGAGATTCATGATCCACTACAGGTAACTCCGGGATTTTTTCAATGGCTTCGGACGTTGCTTTCCCTTTTAAAAACAGTTCCTGACAACGCATCGCTATTAAAGCTTCGAGCCATTCCATTTCTTTATTCAGAGAATCATGACTTACAGCCTTTATTTTTGTCGTAGCACGCTCACTTTTTTTAATCGTGAGTACCTCTTTTTCTACGTATTTTTTCTGAATACTTTCGGTTGGAAGGGTCGAATGGGTCATATTTTTTGATTGTACTCTTTAAAGAAATAGGCCATCGTATGCCATTCAACACCTATAACAGGACATTGATACAACACACTATTGAATAAGCAAACATCCCTTGAGAATGGTCTTTTTCAACTTGGTTTTATTTCTCTAAAACAGGTTTTAAAATTTATATTTTCTAGGCTCAAAATTATCAGAAGTAAGGTTATCTGACTATTTATAAGGCTCTTGGATTCTGTCTTTGCAGTAGAAAGGATTTTGACTCAGTTGTTCAAAAAAGACAGAAATGAGTACAGCGCCCTTTATGGAAGTTGTAGCACTGTTTATGACAGACTCTTACAAATACACTATACCAGTCTGCTTAAAAAAAAAATGCCTTCCTGATAGAATCGGAAAGCAAATGGGAAGAGGTTACATGGCTTTTCAGTTGGATGAAATTCGGTTGTAAAATTGAGCCATCGATCGAAGTATTTCGCAACGACAGTACTATATCGTATTTTTTACCGATTTTAATTCCAGTATTATCTAATCAACAAATGCAACTGGATCGGATACACAAAATGAGTGGATGACAGTATCCGAAAAACTTTTAAACGTTAGCTATCTAGATTCCCAACGCTATTATAACTTTTGAATGTAATTTTCGTATCCGCTTTTTTCGAGTACTTCTGTAGCTTTTAAAGTATAAATATCGCGCCAGGAATTTTCACCATGCTTTTCCACATATTTTGAAATGATTCGAAAACCCAACCAATAATTTAGCGTTTTGGGTGCCTCCGGAAACAATTTTAGTTTGTCGTTCCGCAATAACGGATTGTCTCCCGATTTGTCGGAAAAATAAGGCTCTACTTTTGTAAAAATTTCTTTTTCGTGTTTTAAAAACCAATCCCAATCGGCTTTTGACATATTTTCGACAGCCTCGTGTTCGGTAATTTTTTTGTTGAAAAAAACATAGGTAAAATAGCACGCAAAACCTTCATCTATTGTCTGACTTAAAGCCGAATTACTATCGACATCATCCCCTCTGAATTTTTCATAAACCAAATGATTCAATTCGTGAGGCAAACCCTTTTCTAAAGAATACCGTACATCGAGCGTATTATTATTTAATTCAAAGGCGAATTGCTCCGCATTACAGCCTCCGAAACCAATTCCTGTAATGGGTGTAAAAAGAATGCTGATCCGTGCTTTTGGCACATACGGAACCATTTGTTCAAATTTTAGTAAACGCTCTTTGAACACCTGTTCCATATCTATTTGTAGCATTTCCAAAACACGTTGATCAATAAAGATTTTATTTTCTTTATAAAAGGTTTTATTCCATTTGATCATTCCTTCGGGCGTGTTAAATTTTGATGCATTTTCTTCGCCAAATATTGCTCCATAGCAATCATCCCATAAACCTTTATGTGGTTTATACACGTTTTCAACAATTCTCAAACTGTCGTATATTGCTGTTTTATGTGCTAAAATCTGATTTTTAAAAAGATTCAGAATTGTTATTTCCCCTACTCTAACGCTATCCGGAATTTTTTCCAATCTTCTATAGACTTCGGCTTCTTTATTCATAGAAACAGAATCCTTTTTTGGCAGGCACGATGTTAGTGCCAAAGTCATCAGTACGGAAACAATAATTTTTTTCATAGTATTAAATAGGTTTCAAAAATCAACACAAGAGCCGTACGGGGCAAAATCGTATTGCAATTCTTATTTTTTGTTTTTTTTTCAGGGAAACAAATGTCTTGCTTATGATTTATTTCTTTTATAAACCTGTATCTTTTCATGATCAAATCCAATGATATCGGCAATCGCCATAAAAGTAGCGATTTCAAAAGTCTTGGTGCTCGAATCGGTTGGACTCCAGGAACCGTCAATAATCTGATAACTAAAATTATAACTGCTAAACGGCGCCATTCCCATTGGAATATTTATAATATTTTTTATCGTCGATAAAATGGCATCCATATATTCAATCGGAATTTTGCTTTCCGGAACATCCCAGACAAAAGTACCGGACTCTTTTAGCATCCGGATATGCACTACCGCATACTTCTCAACTGTCTGTCGCAGACAATTCCCAATACCGATGTATTCATCTTGCGTAAAAAGAAAGGCTTTAAATGCCTCCCTGATTTCTTCATAGGGAAGATGTTCGGATTTTTTGTTGTGGATATAGAGTTTCATCTCGTTACTTTTATAGTGTTATCTATTTGCTCGCTTTTAGTCATCGTTATATTCATTTCCTTTTAAATCCAACCAGCCTTTTTGTCCGTTTCCGAGCTCAAAACGGGCAAAATACCCTTGAAAATCACCTATATTTTTATACCGAAATTGCTTTTGCAAAGGAAATAGTAAAAACAAATCATTCTTTTTTATTTTGTAAAAAGGTGCTTTGTACACTACCGATTGTAGGTTTTGATAATTCGTAAAAGCATTGTTGTCAATAAAATAGTCCGCTTTGTCTTCCGGTTTAAGAAAATAGTGAAGATAATTCATTCCAAATGTTCCGTCTTTTCTTAAAAAAGTAACGATAACATTGTCAAAAGCAACATGCTTACTCATCCTTTCTTTTTTATTAAACGCACTATAACGTCCAAAATCCACACCATGTTTTATCGTATCCTTTATAGCATTTTTTAAATAGATTTCCTGAATTCCAGTTGTGTTTTGTAAAACAATACTGTCAGAAACTGTATATTGATCTTCGAAACCGAAATCGTTCAGATTTCGCATTGTAAGCCTAAAATCCGTATTCTTTTTACTTAATGCTATTTCATAAAAGTACTCTCTAGGTATAGGTTCATAAATATGATCAACCATATAACTAACCTTTGTTTTCAACTCCTGTCCGGTCCAGTCAATTGATTTAAGGTTGTTCTTTTCGATTAGCTGCAGGAAACCCGGATTGACCTTTACCGCTTTAACCTTGTGTTGGTTTAGTTTTTTAAAGGTTAAATTATATATATCTATCGATTTTCCTGCATACCCTATTATAATCTTACCCAAAGTAATAGTATCATAGGTTTTACGGATTAGCGTTTCGTTATAACAATTTTTCAACTGTACCTTTTTATTGGATAAGGTATCTATTTTAAAATAATCCTCTTTCAGGTCATAAAAAGCATGATTTGAAAACGTATAAATTTCACGGTTGGTCAAACTCTTTTTTTCAACTTTTAATTCGGGAACATACGTATCGAAAAGTCCAAAGAGAAGTATTTTATTCTGAACGGGAATCAGGTATAACGGTTCGTTATCATACGTATATAGTATCCGTTTTTGATCAAATTGAATAAAAATATAGGGCAGGAATTCTTCTATATTTGTGTATACGTTATCATTCTGATGCTTATCGGAAAAAATCGCAAAATAATTCGGATTGAACTGGCATAGTTTACGAATCTCATAATGCTCCTTATCCGTATCATCATCCGTATAGGTGAATTGTAGTTCCTGAAGTTTTTTAAAATTATAACTCCCGTCTATTTTGTCATATGAAATAGCATTTTCCTGTTTGAATAGTGTCTCGGCTTCCTCTTTTTTTATAGGACTTACAACCGATTTTATTTTTTGTTGCTTTCCTTCAAAACGGACTTCAATTTGTAAATGATAATAGTCGGCTCCTTTTTGGATCACTATTCCTTTTCCCGGAGCAATGCAGTACAATTGTCCTTCGGTAACGGTATGGGTTTGTTGACCAAAAGAAAACTGGTACAGTAACATTACGATAATACACGATAGTATTTTTGACATCTTATTTCAAAATCCAATTGTTCGCATTTAGAACAAAGTCCATTACTTGTAGTTCTTCACGAGTATTAAAATTTGTGATCGCAATTTCAACTTTATCTTTACCGATCGCATTGTACTGGACTTCATACACATTCTTTTCACTCATATTTTCATGCTCAAAATTTACAATGGCCGATCTAAAACAACCACAACCTTCGTAGCCCGTTGAGCTTGTTCCGGTTACAATTGTTATGTCGTTGTTTTTATAAACGGGCGGAAAACTTGTCATTTGATCAAAGTAATATTGTGATTTGATCGCATATTTTAATGCCTCCATTTTCTCATTAAATGGTGATCTCGAATGTATTTCGCTTCCGCAAATAAGAAAAGGGTTATAAACAATCAAAAACAGAGTATCCTTAGTAGTCGCAATTTTTGCAACTTCATTTACAATTGATGCCGCTAATCCCTTTTCATTCGCAATTCGTTTTGATTCCGGCATGTAAAAATCTGTTTTAATAAAAACAAAATACGCGGTAATCAGAATAACGATAAGAAAACAGATAATTATCTTTACTTTTTTCATTAATTGCTGTTAAAAAGATTATTTTTTTACTGTAAACAACAAATCTATATAAAAAAACGGCTCTTTTACAATAGTATTTCGATACGATTGTAAATTAAAATTTTACGGTAAAAATTAGTCGTACAACTAAGAAAATTACCTTACCTAACAATACATTTTAACTTTCTGATTTTTGTACTAAAAGGATCGCTGACACAACATTTGGAAAATGTGAACGTTTTTTTGTGGTCTACAAAAATGATAGTGTCACGAATACGGAATCGTCCAGATAAGATCGACCGCCAGGTAATGCACCCCGGATTTTGCGGCACGATATCCTTTGATCAGATTATTCACATAACCAATATCCACTGTAAGCGGTGTTTTGGGAATCTGTAACAGATAATACAAACCCAATCGCGCTTCTTTATACGTAAATTTCGACCACTTTTTATCGTCCCCATTATAACGACTGACCGCAAAGAGACCTTCAGCACTTAAAGTAAGTGCCTGTTTTGTTTTGGTAGGAAAATTATAGGCTAGCTGTGTTTTGAGTCGGCTTCTGAACTGAAAATTCTCAGCTGCTTTATTAAAATCGGCGGTATAAAACTTTCGAAATTCCTGACGGGCGGTGTTTTTCCATTGCCACTGATCACTCAAATGCAACGTATAAACATAACGTCCGTATATTCGGAATTCCTGTTCGACGTCTTCAAAACGATAAGGTGCTTTTGTTTCGTAATTATCCTGTCGGCGATAACTCACCGCATAACTATACTGCTGATTCGGAGCAAAATTGCGATAGATTTCGTGGTTCAAAACCAAAATTGCCTGATTTTCGAGTAATCCGGAATGATCCGGATTACTCTTTCGTCCCAGTCCGATATAGGTCATGCTTTCTTTTTTTCCAACGGAATCCAGCTTGCGTTTTACACCAACCGCCGACCAAAAAGCAGTTTTTGTTTTCCCCAATCCGGGCGGACTTAATTGTGCCTGGATCGTATGAAGCGATCCCATATTGACTGCAAAAAACAGGAAAAGTGTTTTTGTTATGGTTGTTTGTATGCGCATTATAAAAAGCGTTTGAAATTTGAGGTGTATTCGTTACAGCAGCAATACTACGATGCAAAACTGTAGTGATTCTGGAATACCGTTCTCAAAAGCAACTTCTTTTTATCCTGTTCTTTTTGAACTATAGCAAAACGATTTATTTAAAATTATAGTTCAATGCCAATCCGGCTTTATTATCGATATACGTCGGACTAAAACACACTCTGTTATCCTTTTTTACCTCAAACGTTAGCGGATTAAAATAATAGGTTAAAATAGCCGTAGTCATCCCAATTCCGGCACCGGCGGTGATATCGCTCACCCAATGGCGGTTGTTCATTACCCGTAGTGCTCCGGTAGTTGTTGCAATCATAAATCCAGTGCTGGCAAACCATATATTACTATTTCTATATTCTAAAAAATGTAAGGTTGCACAGGTAAAAGCGGCTGCCGTATGACCGGATGGAAAAGCATTACACGCCGAGTTATCCGGTCGTAAATCGCCAATATTATTCTTTAGTGGTAAGGTAATCGCGGTTAACAGTAATTTCGAAACCAACAGATTCGAAAGCATACGGGCATTGCTATGCTCTGATTTGAATCCCATATAATTCCCACCAAACATCAATGCAACCGAACTGTATTGAAAATAATCGTCGAATGAGGTTTGAAACGATCCGAAATTTCGATCTCTAAACTCTTTTACATTGTTGTTAACTGCAGAATGCCGAAGCAAGGTACCACCTATAATAAGTGCCGACGGAATGATAAGCTTTTTGTACGAAAAACAGTCCTGTTTTACCAGGGTATCGGACTTGATCAACATTTTGGATTTTACCAAAGTATCGGATACTGTTTCCGAAAAGCCCGAAACAGGAAGGCATAGTACTGCTACAAAACAGCACAGTAAATGGTGGATTTTTGTCATTAGAATGTCATTTTAAGGCCTAGGGTTTGAAAGCCATAGCGGTGGTAGTTTCCGGTAACGCGGAGGTCGTATTTTTTTTGAAGGTTGGCCTGTCCGTTTTTTTTGCGGTCAACAAAACGGTTTCGGGCAATATTTTTACCGCTAAAATATCCGATGATCAAAGCCAAAGGATAGTCGGATATCCAGTGTACTTCACTTTGAACCATTTGGAAACTCAAAAGTCCAATGGCCGAATAACCAACCGGTTTAAGCCATTTCACTTCCGGATAATTTGTGGTAATCACCGTAAATGCCGACATGATAGTAGCAAGGTGACCGGATGGAAAGGCGTCGTAAGTAGGCGTATTTTCACCATATGCTGTAAAAGAAGGAAACGGATTCCAATCGCCACCCGGATTACCGTTTTCACGAGCGATAAAAGGGCTTTCCCTTCCGGTAGTTCGTTTGAGTACCTGAATATAAAATCCCGAAAGTGCCATACTTTCGAGCATACCCGAAGCAGTGGCATAGGCCCGGTAATCATTTGTAAAAAGCGCATGCGTCATAAAACCAGCCGACAGCAACAATACCGTAGTTCCGTTACCCACCAGATAAAATGCCGCACCGGTATTCTGAGGAATATTACTCAGCGGTCCCAAACTCCCGTATTTATTATCGGGCGACAATCCCAATTGATCTGCAAATCTTCGGGATTCATCGATAATATCCTGATCAAATGGAACCATAACTGCCGTAGCCGCCAAAGCGCCACCTAAATACCAAGCGTGATCATCGGCAATAAAATCCCTGTTGGTATCTTTAAAATCGTGCCACAGATTGGTTACCGGTTCGTGCCATTTGGGTTGATAGTAAATTCTTTCGGTATTTGCATCAATGGTATATGTTTGCGTTTTTCGGTTTTCAAAACGTTTGTTAAGTATTGATAACGAATCCGATTGCGAAAAAACGCATCCGGAGAAAAATAAAAGTAAAGGGATGAACCTATTCATTGCTGTTTGTAAAAGTGTGCCAAAAGTATAGTAATAAAATTCATGCCAAAATTTTACTACAAAATAAAAATTCATAAAAATGTTAAATTTTATTACAAAAACATATTTTATACTATTATTTTAAATTAGTGTTAAGTTTTCATTACTATTTTAAAAAATTTATTGCGTTATAACTATTCGAACATCTTAAAGCAGTATCAAACCTCTTACTTTTATTTCGTATCCGGCTAACTTTCGTAATATGAAAGTGTTCTAAAAAAATCTATCATCAAATACTATTTTAGCACCATTCAAGCAAACTAGCCCATTCTACCAAACTCTCTTTACCCTGCGGAATGCATTTTTCCTCCCTTACCAACTTCATTTAAATAGCCCAAACCATCTTTACACATGCACCATAACTTATGGCAACTGCTTCCAAAATCCCGAATCCAATCCCCTCCTCTAATTGTTTTTAACTCCTGTATCGACAACTCCTTAAAATTTTCCATTTCTATTTTTTTAAAGCTGCATTAGTGCTAACCCAACAAAAACCAGATTATATAATGCATGATAAATAATTACATTTAAAAATATGTTTGAAGACAACCGAACATAGGTTAATACCGTTCCCAGTATCATTTGAGGAAAAAACTGAATTACCAATGCATATACCGGAAGTTCTTGGAGTGAGGCTACAGTATAATTAGAACTATGTGAAATTCCAAAAATTAAAACATAGCTTACAAGAAAAATTTTAGGGAGTATTTTCTTATTTGAAAAACGAAATACAATAAAAGCCAAAACGTTTAACAGAATCATCAAAACGAGTAAATACGAATTAAAATTCGCGACAAAGGCAAAAATAACTCCAAATAGGAGTCCTAAATAAAAATAGTTACTTTTTACTAACGCATATCTAAAAGCGATTTCCTCTACTATGGGAGCCAAAACAGTTACTACAAACAGTAATTCCAATGGCGACTCCAAATAAGCCATAAGACGATCTGACTGAACACAATCAATATTAAAATAACGTATAGCCAATTCTATAACGACAATAAAGGAAATATGAATGCAAAAAATCGCAATAAATAGCGTGCTTTTTTTATTTACAATCACATTCAACTGCATTCCACCCCTCAACGAACCGATCTGCAGCATCTGCAAGCGCTATAAAAACACCGGCTTTTTCTGCCCATTTATACAGTTTACCCCAAGGTATTCGGCCTCCTTCTATACTTTTCATTTCCAAATCACTAAGTACAACCCTATTTAGTTTTTCTAATTTCATTTCCTCCCTTTTTATTATTACAAAAATAGATCATGCTACTAAAAATAAGGAGCTTACTCCTTGTACAAGACGAAACGTTCCAAGGTCATTTTTTTTTCATCGACGTATTTTCATTTGATCAAATTTTGTTCGGGCGATTTATTATAATTGATAATTTGCTACTTTTAAACCTGTATCCTAACACCGAACAAAAGCCATGGACAAGGATTTCCAGTATCAATTCCGAGAACCGGAGCCTGCTCTCACCGATTATATCGAAAGCATCGGGATGTTTTCCAATCCATCCGATCAGGAAAAAGAGGTCGTTGTAATGCCCGATGGCCGGGTTGATCTGTTTTTTTCGCAAACAGGAACCGGAACCATCCAGACGTTACTCCTCGGACTGGAGACTTATCCCGAACAAAGAAGCGTTCCGCCGCAAACCCGTACTTTTGTAATTAGCTTTAAGCCTTTGGGTGTTGAATATATCCTACAGCAATCCATAGCGTCATTACTGAACACCGCTACAGATCTTCCGAATGGTTTTTGGGATTTCGACACCGATGACTTACTCGATTTTGAAACTTTTCATAAAAAAGCGACTCAGCAATTAACCGCGCATTTACCTTCAAAAACAGACGACCGAAAACGCCAGCTTTTTGAGCTAATCTATACTTCCAAAGGCGAAATGAGTGTCGCGGAACTTTCGGAAAAAACCGCATGGAACAGTCGGCAGATTAATCGTTATTTTAACCAGCAATTCGGACTGTCGCTAAAAGCCTTTTGTACCATTTTACGCTTCAGAGCCTCTTTGGAACATATCGCCCAAGGCAAGTTATTCCCGGAATTAAACTTTACCGATCAGAATCATTTTATAAAGGAAATCAAAAAATTTTCGGGTGTTGTTCCAAGTGAACTGTCCAAAAATCAAAACGACCGATTTATACTATTATCCGTTTTAAAACAGCGATAGCTTTGTATCCACATTAAATGTAGGATATGAAACTAGCACATAAACAAATCGCCATCATAGGCGGTGGTCCCGGAGGACTAACATTAGCCCGACTGTTACAACTTCAGGGCGCAAACGTCACCGTATACGAACGCGATTATAATCAGGAAGCCCGTTTACAGGGTTCTCCTTTAGACTTACACGAAGGATCGGGTCTTGCAGCCGTATACAAAGCCGGTTTATTCGAGGCCTTTAAACAGAATTTCCGCCCCGGAGCCGACAAAAAACTGATCATGAACGAAAAGGCCGAAATCGCCTATAGTGATCACGATGCCAAACCGGAAGAAAACTTTGGCCATGCCCATTTCCGACCGGAGATCGACCGCGGTCCGCTACGCAACATGCTTTTGGATTCGTTACAACCGGGAACCGTGATCTGGGATCGTCATTTTATCCGAATGGAAAAACAACACGAAGGCTGGCTATTGTATTTTAACAATGGTGCGACTGCCTATGCCGATCTTGTTGTTGCCGGTGATGGTGCCAATTCGAAAATACGTCCGTACCTTACGGATATCAAGGCTTTTTACTCCGGTATTACCATGGTGGAATTTACGATTCCAAATGCCGAAAAAGCGGTTCCGACTATACATACTTTACTAAATGATGGCAAAATCATGGCTTTTGGAAAAGAAAAATGCCTGCTAATGGGGATGAAAGGCAATGGTGAATTAACCTTTTACGCCAGTCTTAAAGTTCCGGAAAACTGGGCGACCACCAATGGTTTGGATTATTCCGATACGGCACAATTACAGGAATGGTTTCAAACGGAATATATCGAATGGGACTCCAAATGGAACGAATTGTTTGAAAGTCCTGCTACGGTTATCCCGCGTCCTATTTATTGTATGCCTTTGGATCAGACCTGGGAAGCGCAATCCAATCTGACGCTTCTTGGCGATGCGGCTCATGTCATGCCGCCATTTGCCGGTGAAGGTGCCAATATGGCGATGCTCGATGCGCTGGAATTAAGCGAATGCCTGACTTCAAATGAATACGACAGCATACAGGAAGCGATAGCCGCCTATGAAACCAATATGCGGAAAAGAGCCGCCAAAGCCGCTCAGGAATCCCTTGAAAACGGTGAACATATGCATTCTGATAAAGCATTAACCACTATGTTGGAATTATTTAATAGTCATTAATATTTGGAAAAGTAAAAGCAGGACAAATTTGGACTTTAGCCGGTTTGTTCAGCTTTTATTGCGTGAACCTATTGAATAATTTATTGCATAAAACTTTTTAATACCTTATATTTACGTAAATTAAAATTCAAGGCATATGAGCATTTTCAAAAATATCGTATCAGAATGGATTAAAAGAAAAAAAAACTCTGACATTGAAAAAGTTACAGTAACTTCTTCCGGTGCTTTTTATATGAAAAGCGAGGATTTATTTAATGATGATGCAGAAGCTTTAGCCTTATTAGATAAATTGGATAAATCTGTGAAAAATTATAAAAGTGTCAATAAAAAATACTTTTCACATTCTGATTAATGCCACGTCTCGATTTAATCATTTTACCCTTAATTGCAGGATATATATTCCTTTGTACCTTTAATTTAACAAAATACTATAATATTAGAGTTGACAAACAACGTTTAATTTTTAATTCACTAATAGTCAGTGTTATTCTAACAATTACTGCATTTTTATTTGATTATATCATTTTACAGAACTATTATTCTTTCGCTTCGCTTCAATCATTTCCACAATACAGAAAGAATACCAGTGAATTCATCGATAATGTCCTTGGAAAAAACAATATTGTATTCGGATTAAAACATTTCATCTTAATTTTTCTGGCGTCCTATCCTTTAGGAAAATTTCTAAATATTATTTTTCATCGAAAATATGCTTTTGATTATACCATTCAAAAATGGGGAAATCAATTGGATCGAATATTTTGGTTTTCAATTACGGAGAAAAAAGACGAAAATAAACTTTTAATGATCACTACAAAAAGCAATAAAGTTTATATCGGATATGTAACTAAAATTTCAGAACCTTTAGGAGAAAGTCATATTCGGATAATCCCAAACTTTAGTGGCTATCGGAATAAAGATAATTTAAGAATCGATATTACAACAATATATACCGACGTTATTAAAGAGTATATCAAGAGTAATCGAAAAAAGGAAATTGATGAAAAACTAGGTATAATCATACCCGTGAATGAAATTCTGATTGTTTCAAAATTTGATAGCGACATCTTCGGTCGCTTTAACAATTCGGAAAATGACAAAAACAATCTTACTTTATCTCAAAAATTATATAAAGGTTTCGAAAGTTTTTTTAAAGAATTGTCCCGATGAAGTCCGATATTTACAAACGCAATAAAAAAATTACTCCAATGGATAATTCAAGAGTATACAAAATGGCATTTGCGAGTGTTTATCCGCATTATATCCAGAAAGCGGAGAAAAAAGGTCGTACAAAAGACGAAGTCGATACAATTATATTCTGGCTTACCGGATATGATCCGCAAAGTTTACAACAGCTTCTCGACAACAAAACCGATTTTGAAACCTTCTTTGCACGAGCACCGCTTTTAAATCCGAATGTTTCCAAAATTACCGGCGTGATCTGTGGTTACCGGGTCGAAACTATTGAAGATCCGCTTATGCAGAAAGTTCGTTATCTCGACAAACTAATTGACGAGCTCGCCAAAGGAAAAGCAATGGAGAAAATTTTACGAAACTAAGACACCGCTATTAAATACTGTTTTTAACCATAGTGCCCAGTTTTTTTAAATCGTTTTCAACGCGATCGGTCCATTCCATCGCATAATTGAGGCGCATACAATTGTTATACTGATTGTATTGCGAAAACATTCTTCCCGGTGCAAAATTCATTTTTTGCTTTAAAGCCTGCTCGTACAAATCTTCCGTACAAATCCGCTTGTCCAGTTCCAACCAAAGCATAAAACCGCCTTTTGGCTGCGAAATTTTGGTATTATCCGGAAAATACGTTTCAACCGCACGCTGAATCTGCAGATAATTGGCATACAATTTTTGTCGGAAGGTTCTTAAATGATGATCATATCGTCCGTGTTCCAAAAAATGCGCGATAACATCCGGAAACAATGAAGGAGAACAAACCGTTTGTCCGATTTTCTGGCGGATAATTTTATCTTTAAACTGTCCCGGTGCTACCCATCCGACCCGATAACCCGGTGCCATTGTTTTGGAAACCGAACCGCACCACATTACCAATCCGGCTTCGTCGTAGTATTTACACGGCTTGGGACGTTCCGCTCCGAAAAAGAGATTGCCATAGATATCATCCTCAATCAACGGTACATTATAGTGAGTGATCAATCGAACCAGTTCTTTTTTATTTTCATCCGGCATCTGGAATCCCATCGGATTATTAAAATTGGTCACAAAACAACAGGCGGCTACCTGTGGCAGGATTTCTTTTAGCGCATCGAGATCGACACCCAAAACCGGATGTGTTGGTACTTCGATCGCCCGTAACCCCAAAAGCTGAATCGCCCGAAGCACTCCAAAATAAGCCGGCGTTTCGATCGCCACAGCATCGCCCGGTTTGGTAACAGCCATCAGACCATTATAAATCGCGTTGATCGCACCGGAAGTAATCACCAGATCCTCTTCGGTAATTTTGCCTTCCAATACCAATGCCCATTTTGCAATTTCCCGACGCAAATGTTCGCTTCCCTGAACGGGTTCGTAGGATGTCGCGCTATCGTCCCGATCTTTTACCGCTTTGATAATCGCCTTGTTTAGTTTTGCCAGCGGAAGGAAATTCTTTCCCGGAATACCCAGAGCAAACTGTGTTACGTCTTCATTGGCTATCGTTCCGAAAACTTTGTCGACTAAATCCTGAGCGGTTTCTTTCTTTTCCGTAGCTTTAATTCGGGTGACACTCGGTAATGCCAGTTTTCGCTGTGACGTCTGACTCACAAAGTAGCCCGATTTGGGTCTTGGTTCGATCAATGAATGACTTTCCAACTCCAGATAGGCCAGTTTAACCGTATTAATACTTACATTATACAGCTTTTGCGCACTTCGGATCGACGGTAATTTATCACCTTGTTGTAAGGTTTCACTTTGAATCTGTTCGGCTATGGTTCTGGCTATTTTTTGGTACAACGCTTCTGTTTTCATCGGACTACTTTTCACAAATGTATTGTTAAACTCTTTAATTACAGCTATAATCCAGCCAGTTTAAAAGGCATAAAATGCCCGATTGTAACGAAGCGGCATCTTTAAAAGCAACTCTTTTTTCCAGAAATTCCATGGCAACCTGCTGTTCCCATTCTGTTTGTATTTTCGGATTTTCGGAAGATTTCTGATATATTTTATATCCTATTTCTCCATTTTCATTTACGATCAGACTAGCAAAAGCAATTGGCTTGGTATTATTTTTCAGTTGTAAAAACGGAATTCCGAACGACGTTCCAACCGACGTATCCTGTGGCCGGCCGTTCCATTCATTAAAGGAATCTTTTAATTGTCTTATATCCGTGGCATATACTTCCGCTATACTCCACGCTGCTTTGTCGGTAACGATACGGTTCATAACATTTGATTTACTAAGACAAAGCTATAAAGGCACTACCAATAGTTACAGATACAGAAAAACTTATTTTTATAGACACAGATAGTCTGCAGCCGTTTGTTTTAGACGACTATTGCTTTTGGCGTTTAGTATTCGCGACAATTAATTCAGTCACAACAGTATAGCATTCCGGTGGAATGGCATGTCCCATTCCTTCTATCAACTCAAGTTTGGCATCCGGAATAGAACGGACTAAATCCCTTGCGCATTCCGGATGAAAAATCGGATCTTCCGTACCGTGAATAATTTGTGTGGGTACCATTATTTTGTTTAAAATCGCTTCCTGATAACTCCAGGAACCCATGGCCAGCAATTGCCTTAAAACACTATTCCCGGGTTTGGAACGTTTTAATTCGGTTTCAATCATCTTGCGTTCCTGTTCTTCATCCAATGGAAAAGCAGTTCCTGCAATACGCTTTGCAAAAGTCAGTGCATGCGTAATATAGGCTTCGCGATCTACGGATGCATCGACCGCCGGTTTTGTCATCATAGCCATAACATCCGGTGCGACCGGTGGCAAATTCGGATTTAAAGATGTTGACATAATGATGGTTAACGACCGTACTCTTTCCGGATAATTGGCTCCCAGTAATTGCCCGATAATGCCGCCCATCGAGCGTCCTGCTATATGTGCTTTATCGATTTTCAGATGATCCAATAAGGCAATCACATCGGCTGCCATATCGTTTAACGAATACGGAGGCCCTTCCCTTTTCACTTTTTCAAACGCTTTTTCAAGATCACCGTCATAATCATTTTTAGAATCGGGTTTATAAACGGAAGCGCCCGAATCCCGGTTATCCAAACGGATTACCTGAAACCCCTTTTGAACCAATAACTGGCAAAAAGCCTCGTCCCAACGAATTAACTGACTACCCAGACCAGGAATCAACACGATACTTTCCGGATTATTTTCACCTAAAACGGTGTAACACAATTCGACATTATGTATTGAAATTGTATGCATATTAGTATAAACTTTTCTATCATTTTATTTTTTAGCTAAAACCCGATTACAGATTCCCTCCCAGTTCGGCCAGCAACTCCGCCATCAATTGTATGGATTTTCCTTTTTTAGCCGGTAGTAAAGTATTGGCAATTTGTTCGGCGGTTACTTTTGCTTCTTCGAATAGCTTTTCACCATTTTCGGTAATCACGACATAACTCACCCGCGCATCCCGTTCGTTGACTTCCCGTCCCACCAGTCCGATTTTTTCCAGCGGAGCAAGCAAACGGGTTACACCGGAAGCCGTTAATCCGATTCTTTCGGCCAGGTCAATTCGGCGCATCCGTTGTCCGGGTGCATTATATAGCACATAGAGTATCATAAAATCGCTAAACCCGATACCATGAACACTCAGCGAATCGAATTTTCGGGATACTATCGATTGCACTTTAGCCATGTTAAGTAAGAAATTCAAATCTTCATTTATCATTGAAATATATTTGAGTTGTCAAGTATTTATTTTTTACAAATGTATATTTTTTTTATGAATTACAATTTTATTTATTACGATCCCGATTGATATCCGAAAATAAAGTAAACACCCTAAAAAAATAAGGGAATTATCATTTATAATGCTGCTATTTTTTAGCACTCATATCAAAACTGAAAGTTTAAAATTATTTCACAAATAAGTGATATAAAGACAACTACCCTATAAAACAAATTATTTTTAAAGTTTTTTCCTACCCTAATAAATCCAATAAAGTAACATCACTCGACAAAAAAGAAGACTGTCGTCACAACTTCAAAAATTCACACTACAATTTTTAGAAAAAAAATCTTATAATTTTTTACGCAAATTCACGCAACAAAAAACACAAATAATTAACAAACAACAACTTACACATTATAATTTATTTATTCTAAATTAATTTGCCTATTCCGAGCTTGCCTTTTAATTTTGCAATAAAATTTAATGAATCTAAATAAATAGTCAGATGAACAGACAAATCCTAGTGTTATTATGGAGTCTATTTTCTCTAGTAACATTTGCCCAAAACAAAGGAACTATAAAAGGGGTTGTTCAAAATGAATCCGGAGTAGCACTTCCAAATGCCAGTATAAGCGTACTGAAAACCTCCATCGGAACGTCGACCAATTACGAAGGTCAGTACACCATTTCCAATCTGAATTACGGAACCTATACCCTACGCGTAACCATGGTAGGTTATAAAAGAACCGAAACAAAAGTTACCCTAAACGCAGCACAAACCTCACTACCCAACATCATTCTAAAAGAAGCCGTAAACGAATTGGACGATGTTGTGATCAACGAGAAAAAAACAAACAAATTCACGAAACGAAGCAGTACAACCGTATCGAAAATGCCGTTAAAAGATATCGAAAACCCGCAGGTTTATGTATCCATTCCGGCAGAATTATTAAAAGAACAGGTTGTGACCAACTTTAACGATGCGCTAAAAAACGCAACCGGTATCACCCGTTTATGGGAATCGACCGGACGTGGTGGCGACGGTGCCGAATATTTTTCCATGCGTGGTTTTTCGGTACAACCAACCATGTTAAACGGTTTACCGTATATCAACAATGGTAAAATTGATTTTTCAAATATCGAAAGCATTGAAGTGATCAAAGGACCATCCGGGACGTTATACGGAAGCAGCCTGATTTCCTATGGTGGTTTGATCAACGTCGTAACCAAAAAACCATATGAAACCTTTGGAGGCGAATTGTCCTATCAGGCCGGAACCTACGGACTTAACCGTGTAACCGCCGATGTAAATACCCCACTGGGTAAAAACAACGATGTCTTTTTACGTGTTAATGCCGCTTACCAAAACGGAGACACTTTCCAGGATTCCGGTTATAGTAAATCGTTTTTTATCGCACCATCGCTAACCTATAAAGCCTCGGATCGTTTAACATTTATGATCAATACAGAATTTTTAAATTCGGAAGGATCGTATGCACCGATGTTGTTTCTAAATAGAAATTCACCACTTCCGTTTACCGACATTAAACTGTTTGACAAAAATTATAAAAATTCATTTACGTCAAACGCACTATCCATTAGCAATCCAAGCTTTAGTTTACAAGCGCAAATGCTATATAAACTATCGGATTCATGGACTTCACAAACGGCTATTTCCAGAAGTACAGCCAAATCTGACGGTTATTATTCCTATTTATACAGCAGCGGAACAGACGATTCGTTTACCCGCTATATTACCAAAGCAAACGCACAAACCAATAGTACCGATATCCAGCAAAACTTTATTGGCGATTTTAAAATTGCCGGTTTACGCAACCGTATGGTCGTAGGTTTGGATTATTATAATGGTATTCAAAAAGACAACGGTGCCGGATGGGCCGCTTTGGGTGTGGTAACCTTATCCAATAGCCAAGACACCGGAAACCTGACACAATTGGCTGCTGATACCGCATTAGCAACTACCGACTTTACACGATCGAATGCCGAAACCGAAACCTATGCCGCTTATATTTCGGATGTGATCAATATTACACCTGCATTATCGGCTATGGGAAGTTTGCGTGTGGATCATTTTATAGGGGAAGTCGGAGACGAAAAGAAAGGACAAACCGCTTTTTCACCAAAATTCGGTTTATTATACCAACCGATTCAGGACAAATTATCCGTTTTTGCCAATTATATGAACGGATTTAAAAACGTATTACCTCAAGCTATCACCAACTCGGTAACCAATGAGCGCGAAGGCTACCGTACTTTCGATCCGGAAAAAGCAAACCAATATGAGTTTGGTGTTAAATCCAGCTTTTTCAACAATAAACTAAGTGCTACGGTTAGTTATTACAACATTACGGTGAGCAATATCGTAATGAATGTAGGTAATGGTCCGGCAACCTATACACAGGGAGGCGAAATTAAAAGTAAAGGTCTTGAAGTGAGCGTAGTGGCCAATCCGGTAGAAGGATTAAACATTATTGCCGGTTTTAGCACCAACAATGCCGAAGTAACAAAAGACCTTGAAACATCAGGATATTTAGGATTGCGCCCCGAAAGTGCCGGTCCGGAAACAATGGTAAACCTTTGGGCTAATTATACGTTTACCGAAGGTAGCATTAAAGGATTTGGTTTTGGTTTTGGTGGAAATTATGCCAGTGATCAAAAAACATTAAACCGTGCGGACATCGGAACTTTTGTTCTTCCGAGCTATACGGTAATTAACACGGCTTTATCCTATACTGCCGACCGATTCAATATCATTTTGAAAATGAATAATATTTCGAATGAAAAATATTATTCAGGATGGTCAACCGTTAGTCCACAAACATTGCGTTCGATTACGGCTGGATTGACCTATAAATTCTAATTGTTTTTAGTTAGTTATACAGGGTGTTTTTAAAATGCCATATCCTATAACCTGCCAGATTTCTGATTTGGCAGGTTTCCCATAAAAAGAGCTACTCCTTTGAGTCGGCTCCTTTCTATTTTAACCGTTAAACTCGTATGTTATGAGAAATCTGTTTTTAATTTTTACACTTTTTATTCTGGGTGCTACCAAAAGCTTTGCCCATTTTATGTGGATCGAAACCACCGCAAAAGGAAAAATCAATACGCCACAGGAAGTGCGGGTTTATTTTGGCGAATACGGACATGATGTTCGCGAAAAAGTAGGCAGTGATACTTTTAATAAAATGAAACGTTTCACGCTTTGGGCAATCGCACCAAACGGTGACAAAACAAAACTGGACGTAACACCTTCCGATCTTTTTTACAAGGCTTCCTTTACGCCAAAAACAAACGGAACCTATACTTTTATTCTGGATAACGATAAAATCGAGGTTATTGATTTTACCAAATACAATTTCGGAATTTTTAAAACCCATTACCATGCTACGGCCAAAACAACCGTAGGAAATGGTTTTACGGATAGTGTTTCTCAAAATCCATCGGGTTTATCGATAGCCGACATTTCTAAAAAAGCAGGGGAAGTAACACTAAAAATCACCTATAAAAACGAACCGTTTGCCGAAAAGGAAATCGATTTGTTTATCCCGGATCAATGGTCCCGAAAAATCAAAACCGACAAAAACGGAACGTTAACGTTTAAAACGCCGTATAAAACGCAATATGTGGTGGAAGCTACTCAAAAAGAAGAAACACCCGGAAATTATGAAGGCAAAGAGTATCAGTTTATCTGGCATAGTGCTGTTTATACCTTACCAAACTAATTGCTAAAAAACGTTTTCCAGGATGACTAAAAAGAAGAAGAAAAGTGACTTTAAATATTGGATTGGAAAAATGCATTTGTGGCTGGGACTGGCTTCCGGCATCATTGTACTTTTTCTTTCCGTAACCGGCTGCATTTTTGTATTTAACGAAGAAATTTCCAATTGGCTTCGGAAAGATGTACTATATGTAACCGAAAAAGCCGAAAAGACACTTCCGGTTAGTCAGCTATGGGAAACTACTCAACAGCAACTTGGAGAACGCATTAAAGACGCATCGATTGTTGTCTATAACGATCCGGATAAAGCCTGGACCTTTCGCAGTTATAAACGAAAAGACAAGCCCGATTCGATTTTTCATTTTGGGAATATCGAATATTACCAGACGGTTTATGTGAATCCGTATACCGGGAAGGTTTTGGGTGTTTATGATGAAACCACTGACTTTTTCAATATTGTAAAAATGCTCCACTGGAGCTTACTATTGGAAACGGAAATTGGACAACCCATTATCGGTTGGGGTACTTTTACTTTTGTAATCATGCTGATTACCGGTATCATTTTATGGTGGCCCAAAAACAAAGCCGCTCGTAAACAGCGGGTTTGGTTTCAGTGGAAAGCCACTACACAATGGAAACGTAAAAATTACGATCTGCACAATATTCTGGGTTTTTATATTGCTTCGATAGCGATTATAATTGCGTTTACCGGAATGGTATGGGCTTTTACCTGGTTTCAGGCGATCGTTTATGTTGCCGGTTCGGGAACGACCGCACCACCTGATGTTAAAACCGAAAAATCGGTCGTAACAAAACCGGGAACAATTTCGGCATTGGATACAACACTGCTAATCTGTCGGGAAAAATACCCCTCGGCAAGCGCCTATAATTATGGAAAACCAGCCGGTGCAACAGATGTGATCAACGTATATGTACAACAAGTAGACGGTGCATATTATATCAATCATAATTTACAAGTTGATCAGTATACCGGTAAACTGTTATCACAACGGGATCACAGTGCTAAAAATTTTGGAGAGAAACTCATCACCGCCAACTATGATATTCACGTGGGGGCGATTTTGGGAATTCCCGGAAAAATACTGGCTTTTATTGCCTGTTTTATTTGCGGTATGCTCCCGGTAACCGGATTTTTAATCTGGTATGGAAGAAATTTTAAAAAGAAATAAAAAAAGCCCTAACGGGCTTTTTTTATTTTTAAGGTTTTCCCATTAACTGTTGTAATGGTTTTAACTGCTCCATATCGATGTTTCCTTTTTTCATCAATCCGAATAAGGCCATTACATCGTTTGGATTCATATTATCTCCGATGATGCGCGCTACGGCAAATCCGTTATCGCTCTTACATCCGTACAGTACAAATTCGCTGATATGGTCGGTATCGCCAACGAAATAGATCGCAGCACCATCTTTTCCATTTCCGGCTTTTACCAATTCCTGATACGTCGGATCTTTTAAAATTTCTTTTACTTTACTGCGTTCCACATCAAATTCCTGTTGGTTTTTACCATCGGCTTTAAAGGCCAGTACATTCATTTTTTTGAAGGATTCCAGCGCTTTTTTCTCCTCCGCCGAAAGTGCCACTTTATCCACATTGATAATGCTCGGAGAAATATCAACCGCTAAAAATTCTTTATTATCCGTATTTTCTACAAAATATTTCTGTAAACTCGGTTTGGTTTCACAACCGGTCAGTGCTAATGAAAGTACGACCAATAAGGCTCCTATTCTTTTCATAATATCCGTATTAATGTTAAAAAAACCTGTTCACCAAAGATGAACAGGAATTTTGATTTATATTATTTCTGTGATGCTTTTTTTAATGACTCTCCGCCAGGAAGTTTCATTTTTTCGGTTAAGGCTGAAATTTCATCCAAATCGAAGTTACCGGTTAATGACATCAATACGGTTTCATTTCCTTTTCCGCTTCCGCCTTCGATATACATTAACAACTCTTTAATCTGACTGCTGGTTGCTCCTGATTTTACGTAGATTTTTACGTTTTTACCGTTATCATTAACCCGCATCAGTTCTTCCAACGGATTCGCTTTCAAATAGGCCGTCACACTGCTTTTCATTTCCGAAGCGGGTTTGGCACTAGTGGTTGTATACACTTTCAGGTTGTCCAGTTTTTTTAGTAAGTTAATGTACACCTGCGTTTGTTTGTCGGAGGCATCCATTTTTACTTTACTCATCATTTCGAACATTTTCTTATTTACCACTACAGACGTGACATCGTCCTGATCGGCAAATTTTTCAAAAGGCGATTGTGCAAATACCATACTTGGCATGATTATTAAGGCGATCGCTACTACTATTTTTTTAACTATTGTTTTCATACTGTTTTTGTTACTTGTTGTTTTTATTTAAAAATTGTTTTGGTGGTTTTTTCGTATTCTTTCATGTACCCCATACCTTTTACGCCGAGATTAACATTTTGCGACACCATTTCGAGTGCTTTTTGCGTTTCCTTATAAGCCACTTCCGGGTTTTCAAATGATCCGAGGTCCTGTTCCTGAGGTTTTTGGTTCAGAAAGGTGAAAAGTCCAAACAAAAGCGCGACGCTCGCAGCTACAGAAATCCACGCCACATATTTGCGTTTTCCTGGTTTTAGTGGAACTGTTTTTGTAAACTGTTCGTCTTTTGCCTGGGCGAAATAGCCAAACATTGCGCGATACTGCTCGTGATGTGGCGCCACATCCGGTTGCGAAAAGTAATTTTTCAACTCTTTTTCTTCGGCAATACTGGTTTCACCTGAAAAGTATTTTTCGATTAACCTATCCATTGAATTGAATTCCATAATTGTGTTTTTTAACCAATTGTTCTCTTATTATTTTTCTTGCTCTCGATAATGCTACCCGGACTGCTGTTTCGTTCATGTCCATAATTTTAGCGATTTCCGAGAATTCATATTCTTCCACATCTCGTAACTGGAGAATTAACCGTTGTTGTTCCGGGAGGTCTTCCATCATTTTTTCGACCCAATTCCAGCTATCTTTATCTTCCAGTTGCTTCTGAGCACTTGCCGTACCATCGGAATAGTTATTGTGGACAATTTGCAAATTGGATGCTCTTTTCGATTTTAACTGATCCAGACAATAATTTTTAGTCATTGTCATTGCAAAAGCCTCTACACTATTATAATTCGACAGTACGTGGTTATTTTTCCATAATTTCACCAAAACTTCCTGAGTCGCGTCTTCCGCTTCTTCAGTACTCACAAGCAAACGTTTCGCCATCCGGAACAGTTTGTCTTTAAAAGGAGAAATTACTCTGATAAACTCCTGTTGATTCATAATTTGGGGTTGGTTAGTTTTGGTTTATATAATGAAGACGAACACGGATTTGTTTTGTTACAACCGTTTTTTAAATTTATTAAAAATAATAAAAAAACAGGTGGAAAAGACGATTCCCACCTGCTTCAGAAGCAAAATCAATTATGAGTGATTCACAATTAACTTTCTATTTTTTCATGCTTTACAATAAAAAAACACTTAAAACCAACCTCTAATTGTTTCTTTATTGCACTTTATTTTAGTTTTATATGTTTATAGTATTTATTTTTTCAAAACAGTATGGTTTATTGTTTCCCCGTTAGGAAAATTGATTTTAACAAAATAAACGCCCGAAGTTCCTTCTATAGGTACTATTTCAGTTGGTTTCTGAATTATTTTTTGCGATACGATTTGGCCGAGGCTGTTATATACCGTAGCGGTGGCGGCTTCAAATAGTACCTCTCCAAAGTCGATAGTTATATCGCGATGGGTTGGATTCGGATAGACCATTATCTTCTTTTTCAAATTGCTATCATGAGTACCTAGCAGACATACTTCTGTACCTACTTGATTTGGCAACACTCTATCTGCTTCTTCATCAAAAATTGCCGAGAAATCATTAGATTCTTTACCATCGAGCAATTGTCCATAATCGTTAGCTCCCCAGGTAAAAAGTCGGTTATCTTCACTAATAGCTGCCGAAAAATTTTCACCAACAGCAACTGCTTTCCATTTATGCTCATTTCCAATCTGGATAAAATGTTCTCTCCTTTCAGTAGTGCCATCGCCTAATTGTCCAAAATCATTATCTCCGACACTCCATAAACTACCGTCTTCTTTAATCATTAAAGCGTGATCGTCATAGTCACTGTAAGCTAATTCCACCCAAAGTTTTGTATCATTCAACTTTATCAGGTTTCCATTTTCACCTCCCAGATAAGAAATTTCATTACTTCCCCATCGCCATAAAGTTCCATCTGTTTTATACCCAAAAAAATATCTTTCAGTTCCCGTAATACGTTTCCAATTGTATTCCGTTCCAACCTGTTTGATTCCATCAACAAGTACCTTTTTCAGATCCGGTTCTCCTACTAATCCCCACTTCCATAGCGATCCATCTTCTTTTACAGCCCTATTACCTTTTATTCCGGCAAAAACACTCGTCCATGTTGAATCTGTTCCTATTTGAACCGGCGACAACTCTTCAAAATTCGTTATCCAGGATCCGAGTTGTTTGTCTTTATTTAATCCCCATCCCCATAAAGTTCCATCTGTTTTTAATCCCATGCAATGATAGAGTCCTATTGAAATCGATTTCCAGTTGTTATCGGTTCCAATCTGAACCGGGCTTAATCGCGATGTCTTAGTTCCATCACCAAGTTGTCCTGAGAAATTAGTTCCCCATCCCCATAAAGTTCCATCAGATCGTATTGCAAGATTTATATCCTCTCTAACAAAAATCTGCTTCCATGTCATATCTCCTATCTTATGGAATTTTTTTTTATTTTCTACCGTTCCATCACCTAATTCTCCGCCATCGTTACTTCCGCCTGTCCACAGATACCCTTTATCATCGAGTACAACAACATGATGCTTCCCCGTTTTAACTTGTTGTATGCACTGCGCAAATCCAATAATAGAAATTAGTTGTACAGCAAAAACAAAAATTATTTTTTTCATGATCAATAATTAATTATTCGTTACTATTAAATTGTCGTTCCTCAAAATCTTCTTTTGAACGTTTAAAAGACTTTCGTGGGGCTGGTTTATTCAGAATTTGTCTTTTATAGACGTTTACTTTTTGTATTAGCAGTACGTTTTTAAGCAAAAATAACCATAACAAACTATCTATAAGCACTTTAGAATTACACCAAACCTCATTGTCCTTTTTTCGACATCTTTTGTCTATAGTTTTCCGATTTGTTTGTATCGTCGCTTTTATTCGATCCGATTGGGAGTTTGATACAATTCCAAGTATTTATGACGATTTAAAAAAATAGAAATCCACTTGTACAAACTGACTACGATCTTTAAAGCTGCTATCGTCTAACTGTCCGTTTTCAATTTTTCCGGTTGATCCTATTTTATTGTTGCTAATTATAAATCCGGTCTGAAATTATCATAAAAAAAGCCGGTAAAACGAATTGTTCACCGGCTTTTAGATCATTTATAAACAGATTATCGTATAATCAGTTTTTTACTTTCTTTTTGTGTTTCATTTTCCAAAACAATCAGATACGTACCTGTTGTTAAATCGGACACGGAAATCTGTTTATGGTCTCCTTTTTGTAGTTGTTTTACCATACGTCCGTATAGATCGTAAATCACAATTGTTGTTTCTTTTTCGGAACGAATGTTTACGATTTCACTGGTCGGGTTCGGATAAATTGCAAACAGCTCGTTAGTAAAATCTTTTGTATCCAGTGTTGCCTGATTGATCACACCAACTGCATCTAGGTCGAAACCACCGGAACCAAACGGTGTTGGATACGGATCGTTCACTATATTTCCGAAGCTGTCGCGGGTTGCATATTGCGGATCGATCGTTCCCACTACGTCAATTACTTTAACATGTGTAATTCGATCTTTATTCAACAACGGATTATTCGGGATATCCGACAAATCGAATGGCGTACCAAAATTGGCTCTGTATTTACCGGCCAGATTATTGATATAACGACAGTCTATATTTCCGAATCCATTTACCTGTGTATCGGTTTGTGTTTCGCTATGTGCCGGGAAACGGAAAAAATTTACGCCATCCGAACTCACTTCTACAAAAGCCAATTCTAAAAAAGTATCCGAAAAACTATTTTCAAAAACGGCAAAATCAAATCCCGGTCCGTTGGCAATGGGTTGTGCAAATGTCAATACCGCACTACCACCATCACCTAAGCTTACGATTCCACTACCGTCGGCAGCGCCTGTAGCCAATTCTGCGGAACCGATAGTTGCCAATGGTCCGCTTGGATTAATGATATCTTGTGGCCCGCGAACCACAGTAGCCGCAGTAGCCCATGCAACAAACTGAGAACTACCGGCCGCAATTGCCGTTGATCCTTCCTGTCCCGCCGGTGGCGCATAGGATTGTGCATTACTAATTGCTGTTAACCCCAGCGAGGCGATAAGTAGTATTTTTTTCATTGTTTTGTATTTATTTTTTGATTTTCGATGCAATGCACCTAAAAAATAAGCTACCTATATAAGGTAGCCTACTTTTATAATTTCAGTTTTAATTATTGAGATAGAAACCATTTGTTCCTATACCGGTCTCTTTTTGTACTAATATCGCTCCCGTAGTACTAAAAACAGTAACCTGACTTCTGGCTACAAAACCTTTGGCGTCCGAAACATAAATTCGTCCGTTAATCGCTGCAAAACCATAGAATGTCGAAAAGTCGTTATCCGCAACCGTAAAAATTGGCGTTTCACTTACTGTCGTTTCATTCAATCCTACACGGTACACGCCATTACCTTTGGTAAAATAGACCACTTCTCCATCGATATCCATATTACGGGCATTTGCCAGAGAAACCGGAAACGTACTGGTTCCAACAATCTGATTATTCGCCGTATTAATTGCATATAATTTGGTTTCGGTAGTATTTCCGCATAACGCATATAACTGTGTTCCTTTGGCTTCGATAGAATTCAAACCATCAACCACTGTTAACGTGGTGCTAATGGTATTCGTAGCAGCATCGATCACTGTGATTTCATTTCCGGTTCCGAAAGAAGCGTTTTGAAGGTATACTTTTCCGTTAACAGCCACTACTTTTTCAACCGTTTTATTTACCGGAATCGTAGCTAATTTTGCAAACGTTTCCGTATCGTATACTGTCACATTTTTCGAAACAGCATTGGTCACATAGAGTTTCCCGTTGATAGCAGCACCATAACGCGGCTGACTCAATCCGTCGGTAATCATTCCCAAAGAAGCAAATGTATGACGGTTGACTACTTCAATTTTATTTGAATTGTTGATCACAATAAAAGCCTTATCACCATAAAGCGCCATGCTCTGCGCTACATCTCCTAAAATTTTACCCGGATTAACCGCTGGAAAAATACTCGCCTGAAAGTCCTGGAAGTTATTCGACAGGAACGATACCGAAGCATTTGGCGTCATAAAGTTACCTTCGTTCAGCATAAAAACACCGTTATCATAGGCCTCCAAAGGTGTTTCCACCACAATGTCTTCGCTTTTGCTACACGCAGCAAAAGTGAAATACAAAAGGAGTAGTGCTATACTACTGCTCCATTTTATTTTATACCCTTTCATCACCGGATGTTATTCGTATTAGTTATTGAAATAGAAACCGTTTGGCATTACCCCTACGGTATACGTTCTCTGAAGTGTTCCGGCCATGTCGTAAACGGTTACTTTTCCGTTTGCTACATAATCGATAGCATCACCTACGTAGAATTTACTGTTTTGTGCTGCAAAACCGTAAACAGTAGTTGCTGTTGCAGTGAAAACCGGTGTTGTTGGTAAAGCCGCAGCACCTAGATCTTTTTTATACACTCCTTTACCTTTCATAAAGTAAATGCTTCCTGCTTCGATATCCATAAGAGCTGGATGCTCACCCGCAGCAAAAGTAAGCGACTGCGCCAAAGCATTGGTCGCCAGGTTTACTGTTACCAGTTTTGCACTTGTTTCGGTACCCGACCAAGCCGGTTTTCCGGAACATAATACATATAATTCGTTATTGTTTATTTCCATAACAGACGGCACATCACCTACGGTAATTGTAGTCTGCACTACATCAGAACTATTGATCAACGAAATTTTATCATTAAAACTATAGCCTCCTTTATGTGCTACATATAAAGCGTTATTATAGGCTACGATTTGCTCCGGTCCTTCCACTACAGCAATATTTCCTGTAATCTGATTGGTTGTAAGGTTTACGATTGCCACATAATCATCAGTAGTTACTCCGGCATCTCCCCAGTTGGTTACATATCCTTTTCCATTGGCAAAAGCGATATATCTTGGGTTTTGTAATCCGGTTTGGATGGTTGCCACACTTTCGAAAGTATAACGGTTCACCACTTCAATTTTGTTGCTTCCGTTTAAAACGATATACGCCAGGTCTCCGTTAAATCCAATACTCTGTGCTGTATTTCCCAAAACTTTTGTTGGGTTAACGGTATTGAAAATACTATTCTGGAATAAGGTTGGGAATTCAGATGAGATATAACTTATTTCTGCATTCGGGGAACCGAAATTTCCTTCGTTCACTACCAGGACACCTTTTTCGTAGGCACCTTTAGACACGGCAGCCGGTGCTTCTTTGTAAACGATTTCCTCATCGGTACAAGAGGCAAAAAATACAGCTGTTAAAAGGCCTAAACCAAGTAATTTGTTGATTTTCATTTGTTTTAAAAAATTAAAGTTAGGGTTACATTATAGTTTCTGCCCGGCATTAAGCGACTGGCAACACTTTCATATTTTTCATTGGTCAGGTTTCGAACCTGCGCACCAAGGCGGTAGGTGTTTTTCTTTCCGATACGGTAATCAATCCCAAAATTGGACACCAGATAGTCTTTTACCATGTATTTCGGATCGTTGTCCGATAAGGTAAATACCTCGCCATTATATAATGTCTGGTAATAGGCTCCAAAATTTTTAAAGGCATACGATACCGCTCCGGTCAGTTTATGATAGGGTACATAAATAAGCTGCTTATTCGTATTTTCATCTTCCGAAACCGTATAGCCATAGGTTCCTTTTAATCCCAACTCATGCAATCCGAGTTTATGGGTGTAATCCAATAAAACTTCCGCTCCGTACGACTGCACTCTGTCGGTGTTTACCGGCGCCCAATAGCCTTCACTCGTAGGAAGCCAACGCAACATGTCTTTTATTTTCATATAATAAGCGGTAGCCGTCAACTGCAATCCACCAAAAGTAAACTCTTGTCCGAAGTCAGCCTGATAGGCACTTTCCGGTCGAAGATTCAGGTTTCCGCCCGGTTTCCAATAGAGGTCATTAAACGTCGGAATACGGAAATTATGGGAACCGTTTAGTTTTACTTTATACCAATTGGTAACGGCATAGGTCGCTCCGGCCGAAAACAAAAACGGACTTTGATACGCATCGGTAATTTCTTTTCGTCCGCTTACTTCGTAGGTAAACGCATCGGATACCTTATGCTTAAACAACACTACTCCGGAACCAATTTTGCGTTTGGCTTCACCAATACCTTCACCTTCTCCATCATTGATCGTATAATCGATAATGGCGTTTAGTTTTATGTTTTCGGTGATGGCATATACCACATCGTATTTGGCGATAAAGGTCTGCACTTCCCCAAACGAAAAGTTATCACTTTGGATATTGTCGTAATATTGATAACGTTCTTTTAGAAAAGCCGCTTTCACATTCGAGGTAAATTGTCCTGCGCTATTGGTCCACACCAACAAATTCCGACTGTTGGCATTGCGGTATTTGGTTCGGATCGCATTTTCGGAAGTAATGGAAAAATGCCGTTCGTCTTCGTAAAACTGACTGTATAGTTTCAGGATGTTTTTATCGTTGATCTTATAACCGATATTGGCATTGACCGTCGCATTATAGTATTCGCCATTGGTATTTTTTTCGTCCGATCCGACAAAAGGATAATCGTTGTCCGAACTGTTGCGACTAAAACTGATTTGCGTATTCCATTTTTTAGTTCCGGCATTCAGACGGTACTGTGTATTGATCGTATTAAAACTACCATAACCCAGGTACAATTCATTCTGAAAGGCTTCGCGGAATCGGAAGTCGGTATTTAAGTGAACCGTTCCTCCGATGGCACCACTTCCGTAGACCACACTTCCCCCACCCGATTTTACCGAAATGGAGTTAAAATCGCGCGTGGTTACCGTATTAAAATCCGTCTGACCCAATAGCTGGGAATTGATATTGATTCCGTTCCACAACACGGCCGTTTGTTGCGCCGTAGTTCCTCTAAATGAAGCCGACGACACCATTCCGTATCCGTTTTCTTTAAAATAGATCACGGAATTATAATTTAAAAGTGAAGTTAAAGCCGGTTGATTTTGTTGTATAATCGAATCGTTTAGTTTTAAAACGGTTTGCGACACATTATTATCACGTAGCTGAACGTCCGAAACGATCACTTCATTCAGGTTAATAGTATCGTTTTGGGCCAATAGCAACTGACTCAAAAACAGAAATGCGAAAAGTAGTTTTAATCTCATAGTCTTAACAAGCCTTTTTTCCCGAAAGCTTTTAATTATTATTTACTAAGGCAGGTCTCCTGGCTTGCGTCCTGTGGTTCACCTTCCCGTAACGATACGTTACAGTGGTCGAAGCATAACAACAGGCATTCTCCGGTTTTTCGGAAGAACAAAGCTCACAGTTGCGGGTACAGCTCAAGATTATATCCATAAATCCGGACGGCACTTGATTCCCTTTTAATATACTCAGCGAATCGCTTAAGTATAACCATAATACGTTGCAAAGATAGTCGTAAGATTGAAATTATCTAATCCTAAAACCTTTTTTTTGCATATCCTACAAAAATACATCGAAAATAAATTTATTTTTGCAGAAACCGCAACCGCCATATTATGAAAAAAATAGCGCTTTTAGCTTTACTTTCTCTGGGATTACTAACCGCAACCAGCTGTAAAAAAGAACCACAAACTTCCGAAAAAACAGTGGCTACCGGAACCAACAGTATCGAATATGCCAAAGGACTTTCCCTTTATCAGTACGAAGGATACAGCGTGGTAAAAGTGACCAATCCGTGGCCGGATGCAAAAGAAGGTTTTACCTATATTTTACAGGAAAAAGGTGGAATTATTCCGGACAGTCTTCAGAAATATACCACGATTGCAGTACCGGTACAATCGGTTGTGGTAACCTCAACCACTCATATCCCAGCATTGGAATTATTAGGCGTGGAAGACAAACTGGTTGGTTTCCCGAATACGGATTATATTTCTTCCGAAAAAACACGAGCGCGTATCGATGCGAAAAAAGTAAAAGAAGTCGGTAAAAACGAAAGTCTGAATACCGAAGTGATGATCGACCTCGATCCGGGTGTTGTCGTTGGTTTTAGTATCGACAGTAATAATAAAACGTATTCCGCACTGGAAAAAGCCGGTTTAAAAGTAGTATATAACGGCGACTGGACCGAGCAAACCCCATTAGGGAAAGCCGAATGGATCAAACTAATTGGTGCTTTATTCGGAAAAAACAAAGAAGCCGAAACTCTGTTTAACAACATCAAAAAAGACTATACCGAAGCACAGGCCATAGCCAAAAACACCACAAAACAACCTACCGTATTTAGCGGCGCGATGTATCAGGATACCTGGTATTTACCGCAAGGCGACAGTTGGGCGGCCGTTTTCCTAAAAGATGCCAATGCCAATTATTTATGGAAAGACTCCAAAGGAACCGGAAGTGCTTCCGTTTCGTTTGAAGCTGTTTTTGACAAGGCTCAGAATGCCGATTTCTGGATTGCGCCGGGCGATTATTCATCGATTAAAGAATTATTAGATGCCAATCCGCATTATGCACAATTCAATGCACTAAAAAACAAACAAGTTTATTCATTTGCTTTAAAAAGAGGTCCAAAAGGCGGTTTTATGTATTTTGAACTGGCACCAACCCGTCCGGATCTGGTTTTAAAAGATATGATCCGTATTGTACATCCGGAATTACTACCGGATTACCAACTGTATTTTTTCCAAAAATTAAAGTAATTTGATCGCTACCAACCGCCATAAACTGTTATTCGGATTACTGGGAATTACCCTGATCGTACTTTTTCTGATCAATATCGGAACGGGTTCTGTTTCCGTACCTTTAAAGGAAATCCTAAACAGTCTCACCGGTAATGAAGTCAGTAAAAAATCGTGGGAATATATTATCCTGAATTACCGTCTACCCAAAGCCTTCACCGCTATATTGGCCGGAATGGGCTTATCGATTAGCGGTTTGCTAATGCAGACCTTATTCCGCAATCCGCTGGCCGGACCTTATGTTCTCGGATTAAGTTCGGGAGCGAGTTTGGGAGTGGCGTTTGTCATCTTGGGCGCTGGAATTTTACCGGTTTTTTTACGCGATCTGCTGGTTTCCTCCTACGGCATCGTAATCGCTTCTACATTGGGTAGCTTTTTGGTTTTAATGGCCGTTCTGTTTGTATCACGTCAGTTACGAGATACGATGGCGATACTGATCGTTGGTTTGATGTTTGGAAACTTTGCCTCGGCCATTGTTGGCGTACTAACGTATTTCAGCACCGCCGAACAATTGCAAAAATTTACATTCTGGTCGTTGGGAAGCCTTGGAAACCTGTCGTGGACTTCGATCACAATACTTTGTACCACCGTGTTTATCGGTATGCTGTTAAGTCTTATCAGTATCAAGCCCTTAAATGCGTTGCTTTTAGGTGAAAATTATGCCCGTAGCCTTGGGATCAACTTTGGAAGAATCCGTTTTATCATTATCATAGCCACGAGTTTATTGGCCGGAAGCATTACCGCTTTTGCCGGACCTATTGCTTTTGTCGGACTAGCCGTGCCACATATGGCCAAATTGTTGTTCCAAACCAGCAATCATGCCATATTATTTTGGGCGACTTTAGTATTAGGCGCGGCGATTATGCTTTTATGCGATACGCTTTCGCAAATGCCGGGTAGTGAAATGACCTTACCGATTAACGCCATCACGTCACTGATCGGTGCTCCGGTGGTGATCTGGTTATTACTCCGAAAACGCAAAATGATCAACTAATGGAGACCCTACAAAACAACATCCTAACAGCTTCCGGTCTGACCATTGGTTACAAAACCAAAAAGGCCACCACCGTTATCGCCGAACAACTGCAACTGGAATTACCATTAGGGAAACTCATCACGTTAATCGGTAGTAATGGTATTGGAAAATCGACCTTATTACGCACCCTTACCGGGATTCAGAAACCGTTGGAAGGAACCGTTTTACTTAACGATAAAAATATTAGCGCTTACGATCCGCTTGAACTGGCGCAACATCTAAGCCTGGTACTTACCGAAAAACTACCGCCGAGTAACCTTAGTGTTTTCGAACTGGTAGCACTGGGTCGGCAACCGTATACCAACTGGCTTGGTACGCTTTCTGATGACGACATCGCTCAGGTTAAAAAAGCTTTGGAACTCACCCAGATCTCACATCTGTCCGATAAAAGACATTATGAGATTAGCGACGGACAATTACAAAAAGTACTCGTAGCCCGTGCGCTGGCTCAGGATACGCCGTTGATCATTCTGGATGAACCGACTACCCATCTGGATCTTTTACACAAAGTAACCTTGTTTCAACTTTTAAAACGACTGGCACACGAAACCGGAAAATGTATTTTGTTTTCCACTCACGATATCGACCTGGCCATACAACTTAGCGATGAAATGATTGTGATGTTACCGGGAACCGTTTTACAGGATACGCCGTGTAACCTAATTGCGAATCAGATATTTGATCAGCTTTTTAAAGACGAAAACATTGTATTCGACAGCGAAAAAGGGAAGTTTATCATTCGCTAAATCCAATTCGGTTTTGTAATTTTAACCGAACAAAAAAAATTATCATGAACTGGAAAACCCCAACCACTGCTCTGATATTAATGCTAACCAGCAGTATTGCTCAGGCGCAACTCAAAACAATCGATTATTCCGATGGTAAACAAGCCCTTCAGGGTTTGATGGCCACTCCTAAAAAAGCAAAAGCCAATAAACCGGGTGTCCTGATTTTACCTGCATGGATGGGCATTGATGCCAATGCAAAAGAAAGCGCTCAGGAATTGGAAAAACTGGGTTACTACGCTTTTGTAGCCGATATTTACGGTGTGGGCAACAAACCGGAAAATACCAAACAGGCCGGAGAACGCGCCGGTTTTTACAAAAAGAATCCGTCGGAATATCAAAAACGCATCCGATTGGCCATGGACGAACTGGTAAAACAAGGTGCCAATCCGAAAGAACTGGCCGTAATAGGGTATTGTTTTGGCGGAACCGGAGCCATTGAAGCTGCACGGGCAAATTTCCCGGTAAAAGGTATTGTCTCTTTTCACGGTGGATTAGGAAAAGAACAGGGTGAAAAAACCGGATTGATCCAACCAAAAGTACTGATCCTTCACGGTGCCGATGATCCGTATGTACCGGAAAGCGACATTAAAAGTTTTCAACAGGAAATGCGCGATGCCAAAGCCGACTGGCAGATGGTGTATTATGCCAATTCCGTTCACGGTTTTACGCATAAAGATGCCGGAAGCGATAACAGTAAAGGCGTAGCCTATAACGAAAAAGCAGCCAAGCGTTCCTGGAAAGCCATGCTTGACTTTTTTGATGAGATTTTTAAATAAAGTACAAAAAAACCTGTCCGGTTTTGGAAACCTGACTGGTTATAATTAATACGAAGACCTGTCAGGTTTTAGAAACCTGACAGGTCTTTTTTTATAGAATGATCAAGGTTTTATTATCCCTTTTGTTCGTAATCGTAGTTCACCATCCAGTGGATTCCGAATTTATCGGTAAACATTCCGAATAAAGCCCCCCAGAATGTTTTTTCCAAAGGCATGGTTACTTTTCCTCCGGCTGAAAGTCCTTCGAAAATACGTTTTGCATCCGCTTCCGAATCAGCATTGATTGAGATCGAAATATTATCCCCGGCTGTAACAGCATGTCCGCCGCAACCTTCAGATGTATCACTTCCCATTAATACCGTTCCGCCAATTGGAAGACTTACGTGCATGATTTTTTCTTGTTCCGATTCCGGAATAGGTTGTTCGGAAGGCATATCTTTAAACTTCCCTTTGTATTGGAATTCACCACCAAATACCGATTGGTAAAAATCAAACGCCGCCTCACAGGTACCGTTGAATGTTAGATAAGGATTTACATTTGCCATAATTTTGTTGTTTTTTGTTGTTTTTTGTTTGGAACCTCAAATGTAGCCAATATTCAAATCCGACGCGTAAACTGCTCGTTATTTTTTAGGATGATCAACTGGTGATTTTTTAGTAAAAAAAATGCGCTATTATAGTGATTCCGGCAATTCAAAATGTGCTACTTCGCGCACTGCTCCGGCTTCGAGATTTTGTAGTGTTATAGTTCCAATTCGCACGCGAACGAGACGTAACGTTGGAAAGCCCACAGCCGCTGTCATTTTTCGTACCTGACGGAATTTCCCTTCGGTTAACGTTATCGAAACCCAACTGGTTGGTCCGTGTCGTTCGTCGCGGATTCTTCGTCCCACTCCTATATAATCCGGTAATTCGGTTATACCCCTCGCTTCACAGTTTTTTGTAGTGTACCGCGTTCCTTTTACCCCGATTTCGACGCCCTTTTGCAAGGCTTCGACTGCTTCGGCCGTGATGATTCCGTCTACCTGAGCATAGTATTCTTTGGCTACGGTTTTGCTACGCACTCGTTCACTCATCATACCGTCGGTTGTGAGGAGCAATAAGCCCTCCGAATCTTCATCCAGTCGTCCAATAGCCATTGTTCCTTCCGGAAAAGCATGGAGTTCACCCAGTAGTTTTTTATGTCGTTTCTTTTCATAAATAAACTGACTCAGATAGCCATGCGGTTTGTGGATCAGGAAATGATGGTGTGCCATAACAGTGGTATTTGCGGCAAAAATACACTTTTTTAATCGTATCGATTAGCCGGAAATCGTTAACTGTGCTTTCTTTTCGCGTGCCAATACCGAGGTGTAATAACTACACAACAGGTCGTATAATATCATTTCACACTGACGGTTATTGGAATCAAACAAACGATTCATCATCATATGAATATGACTACCCAACACATCGTCCAAACGTTCCGGTTCCAACGCTTCCCGTATTTTATTCGCCGCAACCAAAATCGTATGATCTCTTTCCTGAAGCAATGCTTTTAGGTCGTTTGAATCGGGATCGCTTTTCATAAAACGATCGATTTCATTTTTATGATTCCGGTATTTGGTACTCAGGTCTTTTTTAGTCGCCGCATTTACCTGGAATTCCTTAAAAAATCCTGCTCTAAGATGTTCGACCAGGTTTTTCCGCGCTTCCCTATCATAACCAAACACGTCCAGAAACGAATCGATTGCCGCCATTCCGACCATCCATCTTTCATTATCATTATCGGTAAGCTCCAATACCGTAAGCAGTTTCACAATGCATTCGCTATCGTGAAAAAAGAGTGTTTCGGTTTCTTCCATTACCATTTCCCCATAGCGGCTTAATTCCCGTTCGTAGGTTTCGGTTTGGATTTTCCAGATCGTATGCTGATCTGATAAATGACGAAAGGTATCCCGAAAAGCGAGAATTACCATTCCGATATGCTCCGGTTGCGTAAGATGCAATCGCAATCGCAGGTGATGTTCCGGATCGGCATAGCGGATAAAAAACCATTTGTCGATTAATCCGTCGCGTAACAAACCGGTTACCACCGTATAAAAATGGTTGTACAACACCGAATCGGTTGTTGCAAAACCGGTATAAATCTTATAATACAGCCATTCTTCCCCTATAAGAAACGAGGCTTTAACATTGTTCTCCATTTTGTTTCTTTTTAAGATCCGGTTTTAAAAAAAGAAAAGATAAACTCATTGGCAAAATACTCCGTTTCGTTTCCACCTACCAGCGTCACATCGGTTCCCAGAAATTCTTCCAGCTCGAACACGCTTTTTTTCGCAACAGCCGAAACCAACATCTGAAAGGACGTCAGGTTTTCCAGATTTAATAATAACTTATTATCCCCTTCAACCAAAAAGACATATTGCGGAATTTTTCGTTCGTCCCGCCATTGGGTAACTTCCGCCAAACCGGAGATGGTATCGATTTCTTTTAGTTTTTCAAATTCTTTGCCCAATACTTTCCATTTGGCTTTCGACAGGATAATGGTATCATATTCCACTCGTGGCAGAAAATTCGATTCGTCGCGGTGAACGCCCCAGTTCAGATACAAACCGCCTCTTTTACCCTGCGCCTGTAAATCGCATAGGAAATGATAAACCGGCAATGCGTTATAACTGTAATTATGCGCATTTGTGAGTCGCGGTAAAACTTCTTTATTGTGCTTACGGGAACGCAATACGATCCGGCCGCTTTTTACCGAAACGCTTAAATCGGTTATCGGAAGCTGATTTTCTAAGGGTTTACCCGAAGTTGCCAGATACGGAATTTCAAATTGTCTGAAATCCGGTCGCATCAGCACATTTCCAACTCTGTTTTCGGGTAGGTGAATGATTTCCGATACTAATTTATCCGGATTTAGTTCTTCTTCCGCCCGAATAATAGTCCGTGCATGTTTGTCCATTTCCGGATCGCCCAAACAGAAACGTCCCATCAGATTGGCCGCGCCCGATCCGCCTACCGATCGAATCACCAACTGCTCCGAGGTTTCCCCTTTTACCACTTCAGCAACGATCGAAAAGGTATCCGGAAGATCGTTCCATCCGGCTTCGGTTCCTTTTAAATCGGCTTCCTCGATCCGGATTACGTTGCTTTTATTTTCCCGGGCTTCCTGCATTTTCCGATATAAAATACTATCGAGTGCCGTCCAGCGTACTTCTTTTCGTTTTTGTGTTCCAACATTCGGCACACGGATATTATGCAACAGCGTATTGATTCCTCCTTTGTAATTATTTACCGGATAACCAATACCCAATTCATTATCCAATACCAACGATAACGGAACCTCCCGGTCTTCGTAACGTTGCCGGAATTTTTCGATAAATTGCTGTAATTGCGGATTTTCATTTTTGGGCGTTATCCGATTTAATACGGTGATCGCCTTTTGTAGTGGAACCGTTAAATCCTGTGCCAACACATTCCGACTGGCGTTCAGAAACATATCCGTTTGAAAAATAAACTTTTCATCAAAAGGGATTTCAAACCGGCGTAGTGTTTCGATCAGATCATGATAGCGTTCCGGATCGTTCCCTAAAGTATGATCAAGTGCGTCTATTTTTACAGCTACTTCTTCCAATAACGCCACCTGTGCTTCCGCTCCTTTTATTTTTTTAAGAATGTTAAGCGTTTGTCCGATAAATTCCGTGCCCGAAACCGAAAGTTCCATTTCACTAACCAATATCTGATTATCGATTAACTCGTCGATAAATTCCGTTGCTTCCGCTTGGGTAATTTCATCGGAAACCAATGCCTCAGCCAGTGTCGCTTTTAAAACACCCGCTTGCGCCAGTTTTAGACAATCCCGAATATAATCCGAGCCTTCAATCTCGATCAGATGATGGATGCGGTTTCCGTTTTTATACAGACATTCCACATAGCGGATATGATCACCTATAAAATAGAGACTGGAATTCGGATAATACCGCAGTTGTTCCCGGATCGACGGATTGGTTGTAAACGATTGATTTAACGCTCCCACAAAATTCATATCCAAACGGGTATGGCGTTTATTTTGTGTATAATCGGTATTTCGGATAGCACTTTCTTCTGCAAAAGTTCCTAATCCACAACCGGCAAAAAGCCCAAAAGGAGTCGATCGGGAAGCCATTCGGGTCAGGTATTTCAGGAAAGAGAGACGAATTTTTTGGATCTCTTTTGGATCCTTACTATTTCCCGACACCCATTTTTCTATTTCGCGGTATAAAACCGGCGAAGCCAGAAAAACGGCTTCTTTTACAACCGGGTTTTCAAATTGTTTTTTTATGTTTTCGTCCGATACCTCTTTTCCGGCAGTCAGTTTTAGAAAATGATCAACTGGAAGTAAAGGTGTTCTTAAGACGTAATTATCAAAGTTTATATAGGGCGATTTTTGTTCCATGTACATTGTGTTGAATCGTTACAAACTAAGGAATACCGCTTTGTCAACCAAAGGCGCTCCCATTGGAGAAAGTGTTGCCAGATAGGCCGTAGCGACTCCCGAAAGCCCTTCGAGCAACGAACTGTCGTTTTCCTTACGTTCGCCTCCATCATAAAGGCAATATCCTATTTCGGAATCGGTTCCTGTTTTATAATCGTATGTTTTTTGCAGCCAGTAGTCCGCGGTTTCCCGGAACATTATTTCGCCGGTACGGTCGTAACTGTTTTTAAACAGCAATGCCAATCCGGCCGTTCCGTGACACAATCCGGCGTCGTGGTGCATCGTTTCAGCGATCAATCTCCGACCGGCTACCTGTTTTAATTTTGTTATCGTTTCCGCCTGTAAAGCCTCATCCTGTAAGACATCCGCCAATAATAAATGCGTATATAAAATCCCAAGATCACCGTAACACCAGGCTACTCTCGATGTTTCCGGTTTTGTCGTCCCGTTTCGATAATCCTCTTCCAACAACATCGTCGGATAATACGATTTTATAGTTCCTAATTCCTGCGTATTGTGGCGGTAAAAATTCAGACTTTCTTCCAGCAATTTTCTACAGGTATCCGTTTGGATATTGTGTTTGATACATTTACCTAAAAAGTATTGGATTCCGGCATTTCCGTGTGCCAATCCGAAATCAATTTTATAGGTTTTTGTTTTAAAAAAATCGAACGTACTCCAATAACAGCGATTTTCTTCTCTTTTAGCGGTGACATTCAGACGGTCGATTACCTTTTCAGCATAATCCGCCTGTCCTTTTTCAATAAAATAAAGTGCCATTCCCATCGCACCATGTAGTATATCCACATGATCTTCATCGAGATTATCATCCAGATGCTCTGCGATAATTTCGTCAATTTCTTCGATAACTTCTTTATAATCGGCAATATCGATATGTTTCTCTGCTGCTAACTGGTACAAAAGGAATGCATAACCAGCCAAACCACCGCTAAAAGACGGATAAAACGCTTCACTTTCCGAAAGTATAGTATATACTTTATCAATATATTTTGTGAGAATGACAGGATCTACTAGTTCCGGAAATTGCTTCCGGATAGCTGTCAGCGTAAGAATAATCCCGGGTAAGCCGGTATGTAATGCGATTTGGGCGACTTTATTATCACGAAAAAGCAATGTTTCATTTTGCAGATACGCCGCTATTGTATTCAGTTCCTTATAACTATCAAAATTCATAAACAAAAGTAGGTTCAAGGTCATTATTAAATGCAAAACCGTTGAAGAACCGGTATTCTCCAACGGTTTAAATAGCACAATTTTACACTATTGCATATTACAATGCATTTATACAATTATAAATGCGATGGTGTGCAATCGCTATTTATGCTACGATGCTCTTTTTACATCTCTTCCCAAGTATAGGTCGGACAATAGTGATGTGTCACACATTCGATTTGTATACTTACACAATCCCTTCTTGTTAATTTTACACCACAAGGCTCCGGATCTGTCCATTTTACTTCCGTTGCGAAGCTGGCACATGTTTCGTTTGTTCCACCACCCTGGATGTTTGCTTTTTCCTTATCCGTTAAAACGGAAACTACTTTCTTTTTTAAATTTAATCGTTTCATTGTATAATAAATTTGATTGGTTGCGGTATTTAAAATGGTTTTACCGCTTCGAAAATGTTATCTTCGACCTGGTAACAACCCTAAAAAAACAATGCATTTTGAACCATTAAAATTTCTAACGAATCGCATTTGATACGACCAAAAATCTTGTTTTTTTCAAATTTAGGAAGTAAAAAAATAGGTTCTTATTCGTTTTAAGGGTAATTTTACCCGTTTTTTATAGGATAATATTTATTTTTTATATTTTTAAGACCTAAAAAAAGAGTAATTAGATGAATCGGACTGTAGGAGCAAAAATTCGCCATTTGAGAAAAACACGCGGTTATTCACAAGAAGAAGTTGCCGAAAAACTCAACATCTCACAATCGGCTTATGCCCGTATCGAAAACGGAGAAAGTCAATCGTGGGCTTCGCATATTGAACAGCTAAGTACGATTTTTGAGGTAAAGCCTAAGAGTTTTTTGTCTAAACAAAAAGAGGGTTCTCCTGCTAAAAAACAAAAGGATAAACTACAATTGCGGGATACTTTGATCGCTCTGGACGAAGTGTACCAAAAGCTAATCGAACAATACGAAAAACGCCTGCAGGAAAAAGACGAACTGATTGCTTTATTAAAACACGGACTGGAAACCAAAAAGCTACTACCGTAACAGGTTACTTTTATTGGATTCTTATTGCTCTCTCCCAATATCTTAAAAACACTTTCCTTTTTTATACGGATTTCCGTACCGGTATCTTATCTTATTTTGATCAATTTTATCCCGTTAGAACGGGACTTCTTTTTTTGCATTCCTAAAAAACAAATAGCTATTTTTACAGAACCATTACATAACAAAACAAACGATGTTACAAACTCTAGTTTTACTCGCCGCATTTATTTTAGCACTGGCTATCGGAATCTATCTTGGAAAAGCCTTATTCAGCGCGCGTTCACAATCGGAAAAATCGGGATTGGAAGAGCGCATTAACGGTCTGTTAGCACAACAGGAACAACTCAAACAACAGTTTTTACAGGAACGCAGTCAGTTTGAGCGACAGCTGGCATTGGTTCAGACTGAAAAGGAAAACATCCGTAACGAAAAAGAAGCATTAGCCATACAGCTTTCCAAAAAAGAAGTCGACTTTGAAAACCTTTGGGAACGCAACAAAGAACAAAAAGAGGAAGTAAACCAGCTACAAGAAAAATTCACCAAAGAATTCGAAAATCTGGCCAATAAGATCCTTGAGGAAAAAACCAATAAGTTTACCGAACAAAACAAGGAAAACTTAAAAAACATACTATCCCCATTACAGGAGCGTATTCACTTATTTGAAAAGAAAGTTGAAGACACCCATAAAGAGAGTATCGACTATCACGCTGCTTTACGTCAGCAAATTCTAAATCTGCGGGAAACAAACGAGCAGATGAGCAAAGAAACGCTAAACCTAACCAAGGCGTTAAAAGGCGACACCAAAATGCAAGGAAACTGGGGTGAGTTGATTTTGGAAAAAGTACTGGAAAAATCAGGATTGGAAAAAGGGCGCGAATATGAAGTACAGCAAAGTTTTGTAACTGAAGAAGGCAATCGTGTACAGCCGGACGTTGTGATCAACTTACCGGACGGTAAAAAAATGATCGTCGATTCCAAAGTATCCCTTACCGCTTACGAGCGTTATGTGAATGAAGACGACGAAACGACTCGAATTCACTACCTGAAAGAACATGTTAACTCGATAAAACGTCATGTTGAACAACTGGGCGGTAAAAACTATCATGATCTGTATCAGATGGAAAGTCCGGATTTTGTATTGTTATTTATCCCGATGGAACCTGCTTTTGCAATCGCTTTAAATGAAGATGCTACCTTATACAACAAGGCTTTTGAAAAAAATATTGTGATCGTTACTCCGTCGACCTTATTGGCAACTTTGCGTACCATTGACAGTATGTGGACCAATCAGAAGCAACAGGAAAACGCTTATGAAATTGCACGTCAGGCTGGTGCTTTATACGACAAATTTGAAGGCTTTGTAAACGATCTGATCAAGATTGGTAAAAAAATGGACGAAGCCAAAACCGAATACCAGGGCGCCATGAACAAACTGGTTGACGGAAAAGGAAACTTGATCACCAGTGTAGAAAAATTAAAAAAGATGGGCGCCAAAGCCAAAAAGGCATTACCCGAAAGCATCCTAAACCGTGCTAATAACAACGATCTAACCGAATAAAAATGAGTACCGAACCTAAGAAAATCAGCTCTTCGCGGATCAGTATTTCCGAACTGATGCTGCCTTCGCATTCCAATTTTAGCGGAAAAATACACGGAGGTTATCTCCTCTCGTTAATGGATCAGATTGCGTTTGCCTGTGCTTCGAAATATTCGGGTCGCTATTGTGTAACAGCATCAGTTGATACAGTCGATTTCCTAAATCCGATTGAAGTAGGCGAATTGGTTACCTTAAAAGCTTGTGTCAATTATGTAGGCCGAAGCTCTATGGTTGTTGGTATTCGGGTTGTTTCACAAAACATCCAGACCGGAAAAATAAAACACAGCAATTCCTCTTATTTTACGATGGTAGCCCAAGATGATAATGGTAATAGTATTGCCGTACCCAAACCGATATTATCCACTTTGGACGAAGTGCGTCGTTTTTATGATTCCCTTCGACGAATAAAGACCAAGAAAGAACACGCTGAACACACCAATAATTTTGACCACACCAGCCAGGAAGCATTAGACAGACTTTCTGATTATGGCGTTACACTGGCATTAAAAAGATAAATGATATTTAGGAATAAACCGCACCCAAAGATAGCGTCTGACTTTTGGGTGCAGTTTAATTTATATTTTAAATCGTATGTTTTAAGCCTAATATATGTCTGTATATCTCTCTTATTTTTTTATGATTTTTTTCGTTGTTTGCATTCCTTCGTCGTCTTCGACAATTAGCAGATACATTCCTTTTTCATTCGAAGTAAGATCTACCTGATTTGTCTCCGACCGGGTAATTAACCTTCCCATTACATCATACCCTTTTAACGAGCGTATATTCTGATCTGACAATACCGTAAATAAACCTTCGGACGGATTCGGTAGTATCTTAATTTCCCTCATCTGACTTAAGACAAAATCTTCGTTTTTAAGTTTTTTACTTTTAACACCTCTTACCGTAAAGGCGAAATTAACAGCCTTTAAAGCAACCCAATCGTCTAATCCAAAATCAAATCTTTTTGCATACGGACCGGCTTCAGTTTTTAATGATCTCCAAAACCATTCTGCTGACAAACCATCTGAAAATAACGGCGCAAAAGATACCCAGTATCTTACATTTTTTTCCAAAGTCACTGCCGGCGCTCCATCCAACTCAAGTGCACGTTTCACATCGACAGTATAATCATTAAGTTCTTTACGATTGTCAGGATTATCACTTATTAAAGTCAGATGTTGGTAAATAGCTTTAGAATCCTCATGAAGCAAAAGATCCATGACTACATCCTCACCTTCCACCGTTGGTTTCCCAGAAGGAGATCCATCTTTGTCTTTATATATAGATACCCCTAAACCGGAATTAAATGAAAAATCCTGCACCTGAAACCCATAAAAGGTAATACTTGACAAATCAAAAGATTCCGAAGTCTGAAAACTGTCAGTAAAGACACTATCATGATCACTCTTTGTTATACTTGCTTTAAACCCCGTCGAAATATCATCGGGATCAACATTCCGTTGAAATATTATCGATTCTTCGGCTGAGGAATCCGCTACAACAACAAAATCATATACTTCATCCAGATTACGGGAACCGTCCCGAAGTTTTTGCACTCCAAAATAATACGTTCCCGGTTCACCGGCACTATTGGACCACGTTCCATTTCCAGTCAGAAACTCGCTAGTTCTTAACTCCTCCCCGGTATCTTTTCTACCAAATACAATCCAATCCGTTCCCGCTTCTGGAAAATTTTTATAGTGTAGAATGATTTCTTCGTTAACTTGATAGGTAAACTTCGGTAATTGCAACTGTTGTGCAAATGAAAATAGTGGCAATAAAAGGGTCAGTACTAATATTTTTTTTATCATGGCTTATATATTTTTTAGTATCTCTAATAATAAACACTCTTGTTTATACATCCCGATATCTTATTCTTTAATTAGTTTTGTATTGGATTTATGGCCATCCTTATGCGTAATAACTACTAAATAAATTCCCTTAGGGTAAGTTGACAAATCTATTGTATCCGAATTTCCTTTTAATAGTAATTGCCCGGTTATGTTATAGACTTCGGTCAAAACAATCCCTTGCCCCGGAGTAATCGTAAAAACACCACCAGTCGGATTAGGATAAATCGCCGCTACAGCGTGCGAATCCAATACCGAAGTACCCAACGTCACTTTTGTACCTTCAATACTAAACGCTGTAGAACGCAAATCACCCCTGTAACCCCATTCTGTATCTCCGCTTTGCCATACCAGCATGTCATATCCGAAACCATGACCATCGTACCAATACCAGATTTTATCTTCCGGCAAACCATCGGTAGCTACAACCGGAGCAAAAGCCAACCAATAAGAATCTGCTTCCAAAACTAATTCTTTACCAGCCAGATTCAAATCAACTGATATAATAATCTTCTCATCTTCGATTCTTTTTAACAGCCCCGGATTGGCATTATCCAGATAAAAATGAGCTAAAGAAGTTCCCGAAAATGGAATTTTAAACTTATTGCCATAAACATCATCTTTGAAAACAAATACATGCACCCCTTGTATCAGGGAAATATCTCCGGGAGCCGTTTTACCTATTTGTCCTACAAAATTAAATCGGGTGATTTTACTTTTATTTTTAATATCAAAATTATCCGCCAGGATTTTCTTTTCGGTATTCGTGACTGTTGAAATATTATCAACTAAACGATCCGGCTTAGTAGCAGGATGGTTTAAAAACGTTGAAAACAACACTTCTCCTTCTTGTGCATACAACAGCGTCGTAGCAAACAGCATACAACAAAACAACAATCGATATCTTATCTTTTTCATTTTATTTTAGACTTTAATTAGTTTTTCAAAAACCTGTGTACCATCATTACAAGTCACTGTCAATAAATAAACCCCTTTAGGAGAAGCCGACAAATCAACAGTTTCCGACCGGTTCTGCAACACCAATTGCCCGTTTCCATTATACACCGCAACAGAAACAATCTCTTTTGGTGTACTAATTTTAAAAACATCATACGAGGGATTCGGACACACCTTTGCAGTAACGGTTTCTATATCCGATTTTAAAATTCCCAACGTCACTTTTTTACCTTCGATACTATACGCTGTAGCAGATACATCACCGAAATGCCATTCTGTATCTCCGTTTTGCCATACCAGCGTATCAAATCCGCTACCATCACCATCGTACCAATACCAAACTTTATCTTCCGACAAACCATCGGTAGCTACAACCGGAGCAAAAGCTAGCCAGTAACCTCCTGATTCCAAGATCAATTCTTTTTCAGCCAGATTCAGATCAACTGATATAATAATCTTCTCATCTTCAATCCTTTTTAACAAACCCGGGTTGGTATTATCCAGATAAAAATGAGCTAAAGAAGTTCCCGAAAACGGAATTTTAAACATATCCCAATGAAGATCTCTTTTGATAACAAATACATGTCCCCCTTTTATCAGGGACATATCTCCGGGAGCCGTTTTACCTATTTGTCCTACAAAATTAAATCGGGTGATTTTACTTTTATTTTCAAGATTAAAATTATCTGCCAGGATTTTTTTTTCGGTATTCGTAACTGTTGAAATATTATCAACTAAACGATCCGGCTTAGCAGCAGGAAATCTTAAAAATGTTGAAACCAACACTTCCTCTTCTTGTGCTTCCAACAGCGCCGTAGCAAACAGTATACAACAGAACAACAATCGACATCTTATCTTTTTCATTTTATTTTAGACTTTAATTAATTTTTCAAAAACCTGTGTACCATCATTACAACTCACAGTCAATAAATAAACCCCTTTAGGAGAAGCCGACAAATCAACAGTTTCCAACCGGTCCTGCAACACCAATTGCCCGTTTCCATTATACACCGCAACAGAAACAATCTCTTTTGGTGTATTAATTTTAAAGATATTGCAAGACGGATTGGGATATACCGTTATTACAGTTGTTTGCATATCTAATTCAGAAATTCCTAATACCACTTCTTTACCTTCGATACTAAAAGCCATCGACCTCGGGCTACCACTTCTAATAGGACTCCATTCTGTATCACCATTATTCCATTTTCTAACATAATAACTAGCACCATCTCCTTCATACCAATACCAGACGCTATCAGCCGGCAAACCATCAGTAGCCATAACCGGAGCAAACGCTATCCAATAAGAACCTGATTCCAAAATCAGTTCTTTTCCAGCCAGATCCAAATCAACCGAAACAAGAACTTTCTCTCTCTCAACTTTTTTTAATAAACCTGCGTTGGCATTATCCAAATAAAAATGTGCCAAAGAAGTTCCTGAAAACGGAATTTCTTGATATTTCCCATCGACCTCCTCAAATATATTTTTAAAAATAAATACATGTACCCCTTTAATCTGCGACATATCCCCTGGAGCAATTAAACCGATTTGTCCCACAAAATTAAATCGGGTGATTTTACTTTTATGTTCAATATCAAAATTATCCGTCAGTATTCTTTTTTGGGTATTACTAACTGTTGAGATACTGGCGGCAAAATCATCAAGTTTTCTCATATCATCTAATCTTGAAAATATTACCTCTTCCTGAGCACTTAATAAATTTACCACAAACAAACTACAACAAAGTACTACCCAATTTTTTACTTTTTTTATTTTCATTTTACTTTATGTTTTAATTAATTTTTCACGAAGTTGCCCCCCATCGTTACAGATCACTGTTATCCAATAAATCCCTTTTGGAAAAGCAGACAGATCAATAGTCTTCGATTTGTTTTGTAACACCAACTGCCCGTTTCCATTATACACCACAACAGAAACAATCTCTTTTGGTGTACTAATTTTAAAAACATCATACGAAGGATTGGGACTCACCTTTGCAGTAACGGTTTGTATATCCGATTTTGAAATTCCCAACGTTACTTCTTTACCTTCAATACTAAAAGCTACGGATCCAAAACTTGTTGACGACCAACCGCCATTATCCCATATTACTGCTTCGGCTCCGTAATCGGTTCCCTGATACCAGTACCATACTTTATCGGGCGGCATCTCCTCTGTAGCAATTATTGGCGCAAAGGCAATCCCATATGTTCCCGCTTCAAGTATCATATCAAATCCGAGCGATTTTATATCGATACCAATAGTAACCTGATCTCCTTGCTGCGTTATTTTCAATCCCGGAGTGTATTCCCGTATCAGCTCAAAATAATTCAAACTGGTTGCTTCAGATAATGGCTGACTCGTCGTAAATGCCCTAAGAATATACAACCGTACTCCTTTAATTAATGCTATGTTTTCGGGTGTTGGTTTCCCGAGTTGTCCGATAAAAGTAAACTGGGTGATCTGACTCTTTTTTGACAATTTAAAATCATCCATTATAATCAATTCCCCTGTATTCGTAATTGATGATAAGTTTGGGTCAAGTGGCGCTGGTTTCCTAACCGCATCCAATGTTGAAAATAGCACTTCCTGTCCCTGGCATTTCAGCCCATAAGTAATCGTTAAACCATAAAACAGTAGTGACAGGTATTTTTTCATTATCATTTTTCTTCTCATACTCAATATTTTACAAATCAATCATGGCTAAGTTAAAAAAACCTAATCTCACAAGAAGAGACAATTCCATAACCAAAACAGACAACACAGCCCTATTCATCAGCCATGAAAGAGTATTACAAAAAGCGAACATTGAAAAATAAATATGGCATTATATACAGACATCACAATGTATCGCTTCTTGACTAAACAGAAAAACGAACATTCCATATATTAAACAACATGCCAACCTAATAAAAAATATTTTTAACAAAAAAATTAATATTTTTTAAAATTATTGTTAATTAAAAATTAAATAGCTAATTCTGCTATATTTGTTAGGCAAAACATAAACATTTGATTAACAATTGTATGAAAAAAAACTACTTTCCCCCTACACTACTACTATTAATGGGACTTTTTGTATTATTTTCCTGTCAGTCTGACAACGATGATTATACAGAAATTACCCCAACACCTACTCCGACAGGTACACCTGTTTCGGCTGATTTGTCACAAGTGCCTTATCCAAAACTCTCGGACTATCATTTTTTTACCGGTGCACTAAAAAATAATACCCCAAATGATCGCGTATTACCCTATGAAATTGCCAGCGGTCTTTTTACAGATTATGCTCATAAAAAACGTTTTGTATGGATGCCTGAAAATACCAAAGCAGTATATAATGGCGATGGAAAAGTAGTAACCTTTCCGATTGGGACAGTTTTGATCAAAACTTTCTATTACGATAATGTTCAACCGGAAAATAAAACGCAGATTATTGAAACCCGATTAATGATCAAAAAAGGTGTCGACAGTGAAGGTGTCGACCAGTGGATCTTTGCCAATTATATCTGGAATGACTCTCAAACAGATGCTGTCCTTGACATGAATGGCAGTTACCGTTCGCTAACCTGGACGGAAAACGGTCAAACCAAGTCAACTAATTACCGAATTCCATCATCCGTAGAATGCCTTACCTGTCATAAAAAAGATGAAAAAGCGATTCCAATAGGACCGAAACCGCAAAACCTCAACTTTGTTTACAACTATACCGATGGCGCTAAAAATCAGTTAACAAAATGGATGGAACGCGGAATGTTACAAGCCGGTTATCCAGCCAATATTACCAGTACCATCAACTGGCAAGACACCTCAAAACCATTGGAATTACGCGTACGCTCTTATATCGATATCAATTGTGCGCACTGTCATTCCGAAAACAGTCATTGCGACTACCGCCCGATGCGTTTTGCCTTTAGTGAAACCTCGAATCCGGTCAATCTGGGAATTTGTGTCGAGCCACAGGAATTTATCGACAATGATCTGACACATATCGTAAGCCGCGGTAAGTTTCAACGTTCAATGCTACACTTCCGATTACAATCGACCGACGAAGCCAATCGTATGCCGTTACTCGGCCGTACCATGGCACACGAAGAAGCCGTACTGATGATCGAACAATGGATTAGTTCGCTCAATCCAAACTGCCCTTAACCTCTAAATCTAATATAATAACCAAAAACTACAACGACATGAAAAAAATTACCTTATTGCTTTTATTGTTGGGATATGTAAACCTACATGCCCAAACCACTTGTAATAATGCCCAGACAATCGGTCCCGGACTACATTCCGTACCGTTTATTTCTGGCACCAATCTCCCTACCATACAATGTTTACCGGGAAATCCAATTTTCGGTACAGCCTGCGAATGGTATTCTTACACCCCTACCGCTAATTATTCGGTAACGATAACCACCGATTTACCGGGCAGCGTAGGCCGTGACACGCGTATTAACGTATATAAGGGCACCTGTAATTCGATGCTTTGTGTAGCCAGTGATGATGATAGCGGTAGCGCGAATACCTCAACCGTTGTTTTCGAAGCGGTACAAGGCAACACTTATTTCATTGTTTTTGATAACAGATGGGACAGTATCGGTTTTGATTTCTACTTAACACAGGAGACACCGGGAACCAATTTAATCAGTTTTTCACAAATGTCCCAACCGCTTACCGGTTTTACCTATAAAAATTGTGTAGTCGATATGAACGGTGACTACCTTGACGATATCGTAGGTGTGGGTAATAACCAAATGCGCATTTTGTATCAGTCATCAAATGGAAGTTTTACCGGTACCACTTTCCCGTTAACCGGAGCAAACAATCAACCGTCGTGGAGTATTGCAGCCGGTGACCTGGATAAAAACGGGTATAACGACCTGATCTTCGGAGGCGGAAGCGGTGCTACGTTTGTTAAGGCCAATGGCAATGGCACTGCTTATACCGCTCAGTCTTTTCCACAGTATATTTTCTGTCAGCGAACCAATTTTGTAGACATCAACAAGGACGGAAATCTGGATATTTTTGTTTGTCACGACGTAAATCCGAATGTTTATTTTATGAACGATGGTAACAACAACCTGACCTATCATCAGGGAGGACTTGGTGATCATCCACAAGGTGGAAATTACGGTTCTATCTGGGTTGATTATGATAATGATGGCGATCAGGATTTATTTATCGCCAAATGCCGTGGCGGAAATATTTCGGCCAGTCTTAACGAATTACACCGTAACGACGGAAATGGTGTTTTTACCAATGTAAGTGTACAAGCCGGCTTATCCGACCCAATTCAAACCTGGTCATCGGCTTGGGGTGATTTCGACAATGACGGCGATATGGACGTTTTTGTAGGAGCCAGTTCCAATACAAATGGTATGCACAAACTGATGCGCAATAACGGTGACGGAACTTTTACCGATGTCACAGCTGGTTCCGGAATACCGACTCTAACCAATTTAGGGCAGGAAAATGTAGCACACGATTTTAACAACGATGGCTATATTGATATTTTCGGACCCGGAAATACAATCCTGTTTAACAACGGTAACATGACCTTTACGCGTCAGCCGTTAGGTGGTATTACCAACGGACCTATCGGAGATTTAAACAACGACGGTTTCCTTGACATCCAAAACGGAGACAATATTTTTCTAAATAATGCCAACTCCAACAAATGGCTAAAACTATCCTTAAAAGGATTACAAAGTAATGCCAATGGTATTGGCGCCCGCGTTGAAATTTACGGTCCATGGGGTAAACAAATCCGCGATGTACGCAGTGGTGACGGTTTCCGCAACATGAGTTCCTTAAATGTTCATTTTGGTCTGGGAACGGCTACACAAGTCACTCAGGTAATTGTAAAATGGCCTTCAGGAATTGTAGACACCTATAACAATGTTAATACCAACCAACATCTTGTCGTTATTGAAGGCAATACACTTCTTAGCACCGGAGATCACAACAAAGACGCTTTTGTGGTGTATCCAAACCCATCCCATGATTTTATCAAAATACAGCTGGATGCAACAGGTGTTACTGCCGACAAAGCAATTTTCTATGATATCACAGGACGTATTGCTCTAACAACCGCTATCGAATCCAATCAGATTGATGTTCGTACTTTAGCAAAAGGAACCTATATCCTATCTATTGAAAGCAATACCGGAGAAAAATACAGTACAAAATTCATCAAGAATTAAAAAAATAAGGGCTGTTTTACAACAGCCCTTTTCTTTATTGGAAACCTGTCGGTTATAATTTCCGACAGGTTTTTATTTTTAAAATACCCGAACCAAGTTAAATCCAAAAGAGATCTCTCCTTTTCCCCAGTCGCCTGTGGTTTGTCCGAGAAAACCAGCTTCGTTCATCGCTCTGGCATTGGTAAAATGCATCTGAAAAACGTGTCCGCCGGTTTCCAGATCCACACCAATGGATAGCGGATTCGTAAATACGGAATTTTTAGCCCGGTTAAGATGAGCCGCATAATCCATATTAACCGACCAGCGTTTGGTGAGTTTATAACGGCCACCCATACCCAAAGCGAACTGATCATTAGATTGCGGATTGGGCGTGATCACATTATTATTTTCATCCAATATATCCCGGATCGTATTTTCATGGAAATACGATGGTGCCAATTCCAGCGAAAGTCGTTCGGTAAACTTTCTGGAAATTAATAATTGCGTTACATAGCTCAGTCGGTTGTCAAATTTCAGGTTTGGAAAATCCTCTTTTTTCATTTCAGTGTTGATTGCCAAACTATTAAATCCAACCAGCGTTACTGGGAATCCTTCTTTTTCCTGAGACATTAACCGATATTTTACAGCCATTTCGTAGGTTTTCTGAAAACCGCTACGGGAAACATGAGCCGTAAGCCAGTTAGTCACCCCATATGAAAATTTGATTTGCGTATTGGCATCGTCCATTCCGAAAAAGTCTTCAAAACCATGTTTGACATACCCAAAACGATGGGCAACTATAAAATAGAAATCCCCTTTTGCGGCCAGTTTGGTCGATTCGAGGTTAACGATTTTTAAGGACTTAAATACCGATTCGACCCGGTTATCAGTTTTTACCGTGTCGATTTCCGACAACAGGTCATTTTGAGCCGACGCACAAAAAGGAAGTAAGAGTAAAGAGAGTAAACTTTTTTTCATATAAGGTACTTAATTGATTGCGTTATATAATTTATACAGTCCTGTTTTTAACCGGAAAGCACTATTTCACTAGTGTACATTGATCCATTTTCAGTTCGCCCAACAAATCATCGTAGCCAATAAATCGCCCTTTCACTTTGATATTGGACAAAACCATTAGCTCTCCGTTTTTGATTTTATCTTTTAAAACGGCAAATAGTTTTTCATCGATAATAACCGAATTGGCATCCAGATCAACACTAGTGATTTTGCCATATACTTCTATTGTTTTATCCAGATATTTCTGATTGGCTTTGGCTTCATCGACTTTAAATTCATCAAAAATAGAATTGGCCGTTACGAGATAACTCTCTTTTTCCGAGGCAATATCGCGATGCCCTTTGTACAGATAGGAATAACCGGCAAAGCCCAGCAACACCAGTACAATCAAAATTAACACTATTCGTTTTCTTTTCATAAATTTTTAATTTAATAAATGTAAAATTAACGATAATTCATTTTATAAATTAAATTTTAATCATAACTTTAACCATATAATAAAGTAAAATGAAAAAAAGCTACCTATTCACCCTTTCACTCGGTTTATTAGTACTGACCGGTTGTACGAACGATACTGATTCCGACCTTATCGATAACAGTAGTACTACCGAACCGGTTACCTATACCAACACTGTGAAAAGCATTATTACCAACAACTGTATCTCGTGTCACGGAACGGTACCGTCCAACGGAGCACCGATGTCGTTAACCACGTATGCCGATGTAAAAAACGCGGTTTTAAACCGAGGATTGATTGACAGAATATCCCGATCACAGGGAGCAGATGGCATGATGCCATTGGGTGGCACGCGTTTACCGCAAAGCACAATCAACAAAATAATCGAATGGAATACTAACGGTCTTGTCGAATAATAAATCCCTGAATCATGAAACGCATTTTATACCTTCTCGCCATGCTCTGTGCTTTTACAGGACTACAGGCACAAAATAAAAAGGTCACCAAAACCGGAGAAATCAGCTTTGAAGCATCGGTTCCCGCTTTTGAAGAAGTAAAAGCCAAAAGTCGCAACGCTACGTTTGTACTGAACACCGATACGGGTGAAATCGCCAGTTTGGTACTGGTTAAAAGTTTTCGCTTTAAAATTGCCTTAATGGAAGAGCATTTTAATGAAAATTACATCGAAAGTGATCGTTATCCAAAAGCGACTTTTAAAGGAAAAATCGACGATTTTAAAATGAGTTCGCTAACGGATGCGGCCAAAGACTACACCATCCGCGGAAAACTGGAAATACACGGTAAAACAAAAGATGTGGTTATTCCGGCTAAAATCAAAAAAGTGGGCAACGACATTGCCATTCAATCCAACTTTACGGTAACGGTAGACGATTTTGGTATTGAAATCCCGAGTGTAGTTAGCAAAAAAGTCTCTAAAAACGTAGCCGTCAGCTTTGACTGCACTTTAAAATAGATCCTTTCAAACCATAAAAAAAGCTCCCTATATAGGGAGCTTTTTTACAATTATTTTTTCTTCTTTTTCGCTTTCGCTTTCTTTTCCTTTTTACCTTCGGACAATTCGATTTTTTCTTTTAATCGTTTTTCCGTATCCGAAATATAATAATGTAAATCCGAATTATAGGCGTTTAATTTTACCTCTTTCAGCACTTCTTTCGCTTCTGCAAAAGCTTTTTTACGCTCCAACAGGCTCACTTTTTTCAAAAGGATTTCGGCTTTATTACAACCTTTAATGGTTAGTGCGAAATCGATTAATTTTTCGGCCTGATCAAAATCTTCGTTTTGCAATAGCGTATCGATAAAATACGGATACACTTCCAAAGCATGCAGATTTTCGGCCAATGCCTGTTCGAAATAGGTTTTCGCCCCTTCGTAATCATAAAGCTGTTCGGCATGAAGCCTTCCTAAAAGGCAGAGTGCCATGGTATTTTTGGCGTCATACGACAAAGCGTATCCCAACGATTCCACGGTTTCTTCCAGATAAGATGGATAGGCGTCCATAGCCTGAAACAAAAACTTATCTAATTTATCTGTTTTCATTCGATGTAGTTTTTCAAGTTATTCTTTAGTTGTTGTCGTGTGGATTTATAATTTTTCTCCACGTTTTGTTTTTTAAAATCGGTTCCGGTGAACACGCGTTTGGGATTTCCTCTTACAATATTCAGTTGGTTTTCCCATTTTTTATCGACCTCCTTTTTTAGTAATTCTAATGTTGCTTCTTCCAGTTTTCGAACAAGACGTTCGGTTGCCGTTTTTTTATTCTGATGCTGCGAACGACTATCCATCGCTACCACACTGATTCCTGTTGGAGTATGTGTCGCACGAACGGCCGAGCTGACTTTATTTACATTTTGTCCGCCGGCTCCGGAACTTCGCATCGCCTGATGCTTTATATCTACATACGAAATTTTCGGTACGGCAGATTGTTCTATTTCAAAAATCCCGATAAACCAGTTTTTCCGTTTGTGCATTTTTCGAAACTGACTGGTTCCAATCCATTGTATGGTTCCGATCCAGGAATCGACAAAAACAGCGCTTTCCTTTCCTTTAACAATAAGCGTTGCCGTAGCCACCGTTCCGTTTTCCTGTCCTGGTTCCCTATGTAATATCTGCGCTTCCAGTCCTTCAGATCGCGCTTCTTCCATTATTTTTTTAAGCACCTGAGCCACAACCCAGCTGCATTCTTCCGGACCTCTTCCGGATGTTATTTGTATGATTTTTTCCATTCTTTAATCACCTTTAATAGCTTATCCCGGTTACGGGCATCTTTTACAAACTTCGGAAGGCTGGCGACCATTGTTTTGCCACCGTTATACTGACTGTTTCGTTCCCGTAAACCGGCAGCGATATAGCCCTCCAAATAGTCAATATGTGCTTCATTATACGCCCAGAATACATTCCCCCTTACGGTTTTCTGATACCATAATTCGGTATTAAAACACCACTCTCTGATATTATTTTCATCTGTTTTAAAACACATATGCACTTCTTCAATTCTCGGCACAAATTCTTTTATCTGGTTACAACTCGTGCACTTTACCTTTATTTTTTGCGGTTTTTCATTCAAAAGCTGCGACTCGTATTTTACTTTTTCAACATTGTTACAACAATACTGATTTACTGTTGCTTTGTATTTGATCATAGTATCTTCCTGATAGAGATGACAACCCGGGCATTTTAAAATCCGAATCGGATAACGCTCGTATTGATCCTTTTCGGAAAACGTTCTTTTAATAGTCGCTTTTGTTCCGCATTTTGGGCATTTCACCTGAAATTCATTGGCAAAATGGTGGGCTCTTTTATTTTCGTCCTGAAATCGTTTCATAGTTACAGTTATTTATCCATTCGCACGATTTTAGGCGTAAACGTCCCTAAAACGGTAACCAATTCCTGTTGGTTTCCCATCACTTTTGTGATATCCTTATAGGCCATTGGCGCTTCATCAATATTGCCACCAATCAGGTTTACTTCGTGCTTTTTAAGTTCTTTTTTGATGTCACTCTGCGTAAACATCGTTTTACATTTGGCTCTCGAGAATACCCTTCCGGCTCCATGTGACGCCGAATTAAGACTCGCCGGGTTTCCTTTCCCCATCACGATATAACCCGGAGCGGTCATCGAACCGGGAATAATTCCCAATTGTCCTTCGGCTGCCGGCGTAGCACCTTTGCGATGTACAATACACTCCTTATCGTTATGCATTTCCTTCCATGCAAAATTGTGATGGTTCTCTATGGTTACGACCACCTTTTTCCCCAGTAGTTTCGCAATCCGCCTGTGAATTTCATCGTGACAGGCTTTGGCATAATCACCGGCAAGGTTCATGGCCATCCAATACTCCTGTCCGTCGTGCGTATTCAGATCCAGCCAGGCCAGATGTTGTACATTTTTAGGCAACGGACATTGTTTGGTTGCCAGATAGGTATATTGTTTTGCAATATTGGCACCTAACCCGCGGGATCCGCTATGCGATAACACCGCAAAATATTCACCGGGCAACATTTTCCATTCCGGTAACGGTGTATCGATTTTTACAATTCCGAATTCTACAAAATGATTTCCGCCACCGGAGGTTCCCAATTGTTTATAGGCTTTGTCCAACAGACCTTTTACAAATGGAATATCCCGAAATTCCGGTCGGTAAAAAATTTCATGATCCGCTTTGATCGGATGCGTTTCATACATTCCGAATTTGGTATGCTCCGCCAGGATTGCTTTCAGTTGCTGCTCTCTTCCTTTTAGAAAAGAAGCCGGTAAATCGAAAATCGACAAACTCATCCGACAACCAATATCAACACCTACACCATAGGGAATCACCGCGTTTTCAGTGGCCAGTACGCCACCAATCGGCAATCCATAACCGGAATGTGCATCGGGCATCAAAGCTCCCGCTACGGAAACCGGCAGTTTTAGCGCATCGTACAACTGGAATTTTGCCTGCTGATCGATTTCGTTTTCACCAAAAATCGAAAACGGTGCGCGAGTGGTGTTGAGTTGTTGCATTCGCACCTGAACCGGGTTAATCAAGCCTTCGGCCACTTTTCCCCAGGTACCGTGATTTTTGAATTTTTCCGGAAACAGTAATACTTCTTTTGCCTCCGTTAGAATGCCTTCTTTTTTCTCTCTTTTTCTATATCTGTTAATTTGCCCCAAGGCAATATTGATGCTATTATTTTTAGGAAAGCCTAATTTGATCAGGTCCTTCCCGGATAATTTATTTCCCATTGTTTGATTCTTTGATTTTTTTTGGAACGCAAAACAATAGTTTCAGTAATCCGATTGGGATGCTGTTTTGTTTTGCGAAACATTTTATCCGTATTCGGATAAATTAAAGGGCTAAACCGGGAGCTTTAAAGTAAAAAGTATACAAAAAAGCCCGAAACTTGTTGTCTTCGGGCTTTGTTATCTTGGAAAGTAATTTTCTAGGACTGAACAAAACCACGAAGAGCAGCTACACCACATTTTGGTGTCAGACTGATAGCAGATGATTGTAATACAAACATTTTTCTTCGTTTTTAAAAGGTTATTATTTTTTCACATTGCAAAGTTTGTAAAATGTTTTTGACATTTCCTAATATTTCAATCTATTTTTTAATTTCAAATTCAAAAACACTCATTTTCAAGACGATAATTCGATTTTTCGGATAAAAATCACCTGAAACAAACCATTAGCAAAGCCTCCATCAGTTGACGGTTTAAAAAATTAACAATAACTTGGGAGATTCGAAAGCGATTATATCTACCTTTATTTTTCAAAAAAACACACTTATATAATTATATCCTATTATGCCTACTGACTGTATCAGCTATCAAGAATCCAATTATTTTTCCCGGTTAATTGTCGATTATTTAGATAAAAAAACAGAAACACAGTCCTTATACCATCGTTTTCCTTCCCTGGAAAATTTCAGAAGTCAAATTGACGAAAAAGCGGCACATTTTAGTACAGCGAACCGAAATACACTGGCAACCGTTTTGGAAAAACAGTATGCCTCGACAGCTGTTTCGGAAGCGACACTTCAAAATATCGCCCTGTTAAAAAACGAGAACACTTTTACCGTAACCACCGGACACCAGTTAAATCTTTTTACAGGACCTTTATATTTTTTATACAAAATCGTTTCGGCCATTAATCTGGCTAAAGAATTAAAAGCCGCTTACCCGACGGATCATTTCGTACCGGTATATTGGATGGCCACGGAAGATCACGATTTTGAAGAGATCAATTATTTTAATTTCAGAAATAAAAAAATAAAATGGAACCGCGATAGTTCCGGACCGGTTGGCCGTCTTTCGACCGAAGGACTGGATAGTGTTTTTGATGTTTTTTCGAAAGAACTCGGAATTGGTCATAACGCCGAATATTTACGTCAGTTATTTAAAAATGCCTATCTGAAACATTCGAATCTGGCCGATGCGACCCGTTTTCTGGCCAATGAATTGTTTAGAGAACAGGGATTGGTGATTATCGATGGTGATTCCGAAGCGTTAAAACGGGAATTCATTCCGTATGTAAAACGGGAATTACTCGAACAAGTCGCTTTTCAGAAAGTAACGGAAACGTCGGTTTTATTAAAAACCTACAACATACAGGTTAACCCTAGGGAAATTAACCTTTTTTATATTGAGGACGGATTGCGGGAACGCATCGTTTTTGAAAACGGAGGGTATATCGTTAACGGGACTTCGCGCCGGTTTACCACCGAAGAGATTCTGGATGAACTGGAACGTTACCCGGAAAAATTCAGTCCCAATGTGATCATGCGTCCGTTATACCAGGAAGTGATTTTACCCAATCTGGCCTATATTGGCGGTGGTGGTGAATTGGCGTACTGGTTGGAATTAAAATCCTTTTTCGAGGCTTCCAACGTTCCGTTTCCAATGTTGGTATTGCGAAATTCTGTAGTTCTGGCAACACCTAAACAGGCGCACAAAGCAGACCAATTAGGTCTAACCTGGGCCGATTTGTTTCAAAAGCAACACGATCTGATCGATGCAAAAACCAAATCACTTTCGGCCTTTACGCTTGATTTTTCGGAACAGAAAACACATCTGGAACAACAATTTTCCAAATTACGGGAAATGGCTGCCAAAACCGATGCTTCTTTTATAGGTGCCGTAGCCGCTCAGGAAAAGAAACAACTAAAAGGATTGGATAATCTTGAAAAACGATTGTTAAAAGCCGAAAAACGCAACCATCAGGAGCAATTGAGTCGTATCACGGCATTGCAAAACGAATTGTTCCCCAACCTGAGTCTTCAGGAACGGACGGCAAATTTTTCGGAATTTTATCTGGAACACGGCACGAATTTACTAACCGAATTATTCCGCCAGTTACAGCCGTTGGAACAGGATTTCCCGGTATTGATTGTATAAAAGAATCACAATTCTTCGATACAAATAAAATTTCAATAAAAAAGATAGCCTATTATTCAGCTTAAAAATACTATTTTTGCAAAAAATTTAAACAAAACAAGATGGCAACGAATAGAACATTCACTATGATTAAGCCTGATGCTGTTGAAAAAGGACACATCGGAGGAATTATTAACATGATTACTGAAGCTGGTTTCAGAATCGTATCAATGAAATTAACACAATTAACAGTAGCGGATGCTCAAAAATTCTACGCTGTTCACAGTGAAAGACCATTCTACGGAGAATTGGTAGAATTCATGTCAAGAGGTCCTATCGTAGCTGCAATCCTTGAAAAAGATAACGCTGTAGAAGCTTTCCGTACTTTAATCGGAGCTACAAACCCTGCTGATGCTGCAGAAGGTACTATCCGTAAAAAATATGCAACTTCTATCGGAGAGAATGCTGTTCACGGATCTGACAGTGATGAGAATGCTGCTATCGAAAGCGCTTTCCACTTCGCAGGAAGAGAAGAATTCTAATAAAATACTATATTATTTTCGAAAAGCCGTTCCAAAAGGAACGGCTTTTTTTGTACCCGTTTCTTTCCTTTTTTCAGTATTTCTATCTGATTATAAAAACGCGTAATTATACGCTATTATAGGTTTTACCAAGCCATTAACTTTACAAAACGCCTTACATATAAATCGAGTTCAACACAAATTGCAAATTAAAAATCCTAAAAAAATTACAATTTGGGACTAATATAGAATAAGGTAATCAAACAAAAACAGCATATAAATACAAACCAAATCTACAACAAACATGAAACGACTACTACCCCTTAAGACCATTTCGTTTGGTATTCTGGTTGCGCTAACGGCTACCAGTCTGGCTATTTCCTGCAAGAAAAACACGACACCGGATGCCGGATTATTAGGCGCAGCTCCTATTATCAAACCACAGGAATTTCCGGACGACTTAAATCTTCCCGGTTTTAAATTCCCTCAAGATTCTACCGCAATTTACGGTTGGCTTAACAAACAGGATTCCGCTAGTATTACCCAACATGCCTGGGGTATCTGGGCCGGTTTGACGGCAAAATCCGGTCAGGTTTTTAACGGTGATTCGCTATTGGTATTTGAAACCTGGATGAGCGTAAAAGAATTGGCGCAAATGGCAGCCGACGGGAACAAAGAAGGCGGATGCTTTCAGATCAAAAAAGAACGTAGCGCTCTGGAAGTACCAAAACAGTTAATCCACGGCCAATTGTTTGGTAAAAGAAATGCGGTACTTGATACGGTTTCTAATGTTTTCGAAACAGTTTCCTACAATCCGGCAGCAGCCTGTTATTCGACACAAAATCTTATTTTCAACCAATCGACACTCGACAAATACAAAGTTACTAACGGTATCGGTAACATTCCTCCATTTCCATCAGCTGGTATTACAACCAAACCTACCTATTTTGCCGGTGGTGTTGATGCAAACGGTTTGATTCGCGTACCGATTTGGCCAGGCGATCCAAAGCCAGCTAAAGTATTTGGTTATAAAGACTGGCAAACCTACGTTTATGTGGACACCAACAACAAACAAGCAAAAGACAAAACCATCGTACCGGTTACCGGTTCCAATCCGACACCGGCTCAAATTGTAGCGGCCACTTGTAACCTGAACGAATTTATCAATGATCAGATCGATGGCCGTATGGCTGCCTATCTGAATAACAACCAAAAAAGCAGCAAACGCAAATACAAAGCCGGCGATTATATCTTATTGGTAGCCATGCACGTAGGAACCAAAGAAATCAGCAACTGGACCTGGCAGACCTTTTTCTGGAGCTATGACCGCGACAATCCGTTTTTCCCAAGTTCGGCGTTCAATGCTAAATTACGTCCAAGCATTATCAAAGGTGCGGCTGCCAATTATGCCGTTTCAACCTCTTATGCGATGGTATGGCCTAACCAGCCGATTACCGGTGGAACCAACAAAGGTGTACGAAGTATCATCTCGTTTAACCCTTATTTGGAAGGCTCTTTTGGTCCGAACGTATTTACCGGCGACAACAACCAGTTAAATCCAAATTTCCAATATGGTGTACAAACCAACTGTATGAGTTGTCACGCTTTGGCATCGGTTACAGGAAGCGTATACACTACCGATCAGTATATCGATATGAAAGACATGAGTCGTTTCCGCAATCAGGTATTACTGGATTTTGCCTGGTCGGTTCAGAGTAATATCAACGCTAATAAATAATCATCAATAGTAATCCCTAAATCGCTAAAGTATGATACATGATCACGAACATATTCACCACGGATGTACCCATTGCGGTTGTAACAATCCGGTTTTAAAAATTCTGGAAAAGGAACTTTCCTCTTCGGAAATTATCACCCAATTATCGGAAAACAAAACCCCTTTTGTTAATCCAACAGAAGAATCGGTATTGTTTCACGGCGGTACAATTCGTCCGTTGATAGATGGGAAAACGCATACGGTAGAAGCTATCGGATTCCATAAAGGGAAAGTCGTTGCTTCCGGTTCTATGTTGCACGTAACGGAGGCCATGATCAAAACGGGACATCTTTTTCAAACCCGAAAACTGGACAAAGGTCATACCTTGCTTCCGGGACTAATCGAACCGCACGTTCACCTGGTACCTTCTGCCATATTGGGCAGTTGGTTGGACTTGAGTCCGTATGACGGACAGTTTTTAAAGGAAGGCTACAACACCGCATGGCTTAAAAAGCAGCTTGATGACTATCAAAATGATCCTAAAAACAAAGAAAAGCTTAACAAAAATAATTATTGGATTTTAGGTTGTAATCTTGATCCGGCCTTTATGCCTTTTGAAAAAAGTCATACGCCGGACACATTAAACAAGCTGGTTACGTTCGATTATCAATTTCTGGATAACATCGTACCCGACTATCCGGTATTTATCATGAGTGCTTCGATGCATACGGCCTATGTAAACTCGTTGACACTTCGTATTATTTTCGATCTGAATAAAAGTATACGCGATCAATACAAAACGTTCGAAAATTATCAGCAAACCACCAACGGACAATTACAGGAAACCGAAGAAATCGGACCGGCTTTAAAATGTATGCCGATTCGCCAGGTCGCTGAATTTGCGCTTGCTTCGTTTAAAAATCTGGACGATTTGTTTGATACCGCTGTGAAACGTGGCGTTACTTTTATGTATGATGCCGGAATGACATCCGTACAAGAGCTTATCTTAAAATTATATCTGGATTTCCATCAAAAGAAAGTGCGCATTGGTGTGGCACAAACCTGTTTAACGTTGGATGATGCTAAAAAACTACCTACTTTTACTCCGATTAAAGAGTACAAAGACCTGTATTCGGGTAGCGTTAAAATCATTTCCGACGGTTCGAATCAGGGATTAACCGGCTACCAGTCGAAACCTTATTGTTGTTATCCGGCCGATAATCTTGGGGTGTTTAATTTCCCGGAAGACAAAGAGCATCCGCATCCGGACGAGCCAACGCAAACCTATCTCGACATTGTAAAAACGGTTGTTGCAGAAAAAGAATGGCCTTTAATGATCCATGCCAATGGTGATATGGCTGTAAAATTTGCAATCGAAGTTTACGATGCCGCTTTTAAAGCGAAAAAAGTAGCAGACCGTCGTCACCGTATCGAACACTGCTCTATTTTGGAACAGTCTCAGATCCAGCAAATGAAAGATCTTGGTATCGTTCCGAGTTTTCTAATTGGCCATGTGGGCTATTATGGTTATCCGTTTAAGGAAGCCATTTTTGAAGAAAAAGTAGAAAAACTGGATTTGTGTCGTTCTTCACTTGACGCCGGATTACGTATTTCGCTACATACCGATTATTCCGTAAGTCCGATCGGGCCATTACGTATGATGGAACAAGCTATTACCCGTATGATGGAAGCCGCACCGGACGATTATCCGAACAAAGTATTAAACGAAAAAGAATGCCTTACTCCGGAACAGGCGTTACTATCGGTAACCTATGACGCGGCGTGGCAATGTCATGCCGAGCAGTGGACGGGTTCGCTACAGGATGGCTATTTCGCCGATTTCGTGATTCTGGAACAGGATCCGCTAACGATGAAAGAGTACTATAAAGAACTGCGTAAGGTTCCGATTCTCGAAACCTGGAAAGGTGGCGTAAAAGTGTATACAAACACGGATATTGTTGTTCCCGAAGCGGTATAACATTTTAAAAAGTGGAAAAGCAGGACGAATGTCCTGCTTTTTATGTTTCTATAACTTTTTAATCCAATCGCATCAGATCAAAATACATAAATCGATGTTTCTTCTCTTTATCCGATTCTAAAAGAAATATAAAATCATTCTTTTCGTATAATGCTAACTGTTGAGGTTTGTTGTAGGCATCTAAAATTAATAACCGGCATGCAGGTTTGTGTTCAATAAATGTCCAGCCTTTAATAAAGTCTAATAACTGATGTGCTAATCCGCAGCCCTGGTAGTTTTTATGAATTCCCAACCTTGTAATTTTAACAGCCGGGTATTGACGAATTCTTTTTTTATTAGGGAGTTTAATTTTTCTATGAAGCTTATTCCAAATAGAATTTTCATACCCTAAATCATTTAAACAATCATTCGACAATGAAAAAAAAGCCACTATATCATTATCTGTTTTAAATAAATAGGTATTTGTTATTTTTTCGTTTTGGAATTTTTTAGAATCTTCCAGTAAAAAAATATTTATTTCCGAATCGTTACAATCAAAATAGTCCAATACTTCCTCATTTCTTAATACCGAAAAAGTAAAATCAGACAAATCCATGATTATGCTTTTTTGGACATCACTTTACATACCAAATCAAATATTCTGTTTTTTTTCGTTTCAGAAATTTTATTTACTTTACTCTTAGCTATAACATTATTAAATCTTTTAGATTCTTCACCTTTTATCACTGGAGTAATTTTAATCGTTGTTGCCATCATTATCAATTTTAAAATATAAAATAGAATTCTTCCATAAAGTTTAAATATACAAATTTTACCCCAGTATATAATAGTCAACTGCTTACTATCAAAAGTCAAAAAAGGCTTTAAATTATACCACTTCCGACAATACTCATAACGTAAAAATTCTACCGCAACACAATATCCTTAACCAGATCGCGGCGCAACTCTTCGTTGATCATCTTAACGATCTTTTCTTTGCCATAGCTTAATTCTTCGCGTAATACAGCAGAAGACAAGGCCACATAAAGGGTTGTTCCTTTTAGCATGATCTCAGTCGTATAATTATTCACACCGTTACCCATCAGGTTTTTCCAGGCATCACGAACGTCGATCTTGTCCATTCCGGCCTGCAATTTATGATCCTGGATAAACTGTTTTAGTACGTCGGATATCGGAGATTCTTCATTAAATCGTTTCGCCATGCTTTTATTTTATAGAAAATGAAGTCGCTTTTTTGTAGTGGTATTCCATATCGTGCTCGTTTTTGAGCACCAATTCGTCATCGGTTACTTTGATCAATTCTTCCTTCCATTTGGCGTAGGCCGTAGTATACTTCAAGTAAACATGGTCGTCTTGTTTGATCACGGCAACTTTTTCGTCCAGTTCGCTCACCAGATAGGTTCCATCCAGTTGTGGCATTACTTTTTTACGGAATCCTTTGTTGTCTTTGATTTCAAAATAATCGATAGTCGGATTGATCGAATACTCCTTACTGCTTCCGTCTGGCATAATGGCTTTTTCAATTTCCCAATATCCGTTGATTTTGGCGATTGCCGCATCATCAATTTTTTTATGACAAGCCGTAAAAGCAAGGCTAAACAGTACTACCGCAATTATTTTTTTCATGGCACAAACATTTTTACAAATTTACCTTTTAAAACGGCACAAACGAAACTTTAGAACAAAAAAACCTGTAGCTTTAAACCATTTAACAAAGCGCTAGTCCAAATAGAAACGCGATCCCTTATGAAACGAATATTCCTGTCGGCAATAACCCTTTTAGCAATAGCCAGTTGCAGTTCCGAAAGCGAAACTTCCAGCGGTTCCACTCCCGTAACACCTACGGAAAGTATGTATTTCCCACCGATCAGTTCCGGGAATACCACCTGGGAAACACGTAGTATTTCCGATTTGGGATGGCATGCCAATGCCGTACAACCCTTACTGGATTATCTGGAGCAAAAGCACAGTAAGTCTTTTATCGTACTGGTAAACGGAAGGATTGTCATGGAAAATTATTTTAACGGACATACGGCCAATAGTTATTGGTATTGGGCCAGTGCCGGAAAAACGCTAACTTCGACCATGACCGGGATTGCGCAACAGGAAGGCTACCTCAACATTAACAACAAAGTTTCCGATTATCTTGGGAATGGATGGACGAGCGCACCCTTAGCCAAGGAAAACCTGATCAAGTGTAAAAACCTGCTAACGATGACTTCCGGACTGGATGATGCCAGTAATGGCGATTGTGTGACACCGGCCTGTTTGACCTATCTCTCCGATGCCGGTACCCGTTGGGCTTACGATAATGTTTATGTAAAACTTCAGGATGTAATCGCTACTGCAACACTAACATCTTTCTCCAATTACTTTAATAGTCGGCTACGGGATAAAATCGGGATGAATGGTATATGGACCAATACTTCTGATGGTTTAAGTGTTTATTCCAGCAATTCCAGAAGTATGGCGCGTTTCGGATTGTTAATCCTAAACAAAGGAAAATGGGATAACCAGCAGATTTTAAACGAAAGCTATTGGAATGAAGCCACAACCACTTCGCAGAATATCAATCTTGCCTATGGTTATCTATGGTGGCTAAACGGAAAAACGAGTTACCATTTACCGCAAAGTCAGTATCAATTTTCCGGAAGTATTATTCCTTCGGCACCGTCGGATATGTATATGGCACTTGGAAAGAATGATCAGAAAATCTATGTTATACCGAGTATGAAAATGGTAATCATCCGGATGGGTGATGCCGCCGATGGCAGCAATATGGCTTTATCGGATTTTGACGAAGTACTCTGGCAAAAAATAAAGGCGTTATATGAATAACGCCTTTATTTTTATTTTTTATTGAAGTATCTGATAATTGCTACAATCAGCAATACAAAACTTGTTAATCGCAATGCCAGAAAAATACCGGGAAACGGTTTTTCTAAAAAGATAGCCAGGATTCCCAAAACAACACTTATGATCACCATTTTTAACGGTGACAGGTTTTTAAAAAAAGCGATTACGTTGTTCATTAGCTTTTATTTGAAAAATGAATCTACAAATTCAAATTTATTGAAGACCTGAAGATCTTCGATGCCTTCTCCTACTCCGATATATTTTACCGGAATCTGGAACTGATCGGAAATTCCAATCACCACACCACCTTTAGCCGTACCGTCAAGTTTGGTCACCGCCAAACAGGAAACTTCTGTGGCTGCTGTAAATTGTTTGGCTTGCTCGAATGCATTTTGTCCGGTCGAACCATCCAACACTAATAATACGTCGTGTGGCGCATCTTCCTGTACTTTCTGCATGACGCGTTTTACTTTTGTCAGCTCATTCATTAAACCGACTTTATTGTGCAAACGACCCGCCGTATCGATGATTACCACATCGGCACCTTGTGAAACCGCCGACTGTAATGTATCAAAAGCTACCGATGCCGGATCACTTCCCATTTGTTGTCTAACGATTGGCACCCCTACACGGTCGGCCCAGATTTGAAGCTGGTCGATGGCTGCTGCACGGAACGTATCTGCTGCACCTAATACCACTTTATGTCCGGCTTTTTTAAACTGATAGGCCAGTTTACCGATCGTTGTTGTTTTTCCAACACCATTCACACCCACCACCATGATTACATAAGGTTTTTTGTTGGCCGGGATTTCGAATTCACTGGCTTCACCGGAATTGGTTTCCGATAACAGTCCGGCGATTTCTTCGCGCAGAATTCCGTTTAATTCGTCCGTCCCAAGGTATTTGTCGCGCGATACGCGGGCTTCGATTCGTTCGATGATCTTTAGCGTCGTATTCACACCCACATCAGACGAAACCAAAATTTCTTCCAGGTTGTCCAAAACCTCATCATCCACTTTTGATTTTCCGGCTACGGCTTTGGTCAGTTTGGAAAAGAACGAAGTTTTCGTTTTTTCCAATCCTTTATCCAGGGTTTCTTTTTTCTCTGATGAAAATATTTTTTTAAAAAAATTCATTCGGCTATTTTACAATTAAATTACGATTTAGAAATGCAAATCCGATCGTTCCGAAAAACGATCCTTCTTACAATTCTTACGACAAATATAAAAATAAAAAAGCTACTTCCATACGAAAGTAGCTTTTCTATAAATTGTATACGGGAATTATTTCTTTTTTAAGAATTCATCCACTTCTTCAGGAGACATTACAGACTCAACGAAAGTATAAGCACCAGTTTTAGGTGATTTTACCATCTTGATAGCCTTAGTTAATCTTTTTGAAGCTGTTTGTAAAGTTGCTACGGTTTTCTTTGCCATGACTTACGATTATTTAATTTCTTTATGAACAGTTACTCGCTTCAAAATTGGATTGAACTTTTTAATCTCTAATCTGTCTGGAGTATTTTTTTTGTTTTTAGTAGTAATGTATCTTGAAGTTCCTGGAACACCAGAAGTCTTATGCTCGGTACATTCTAAAATTACCTGAATTCTATTACCTTTCTTTGCCATCTTGATCTATATTATTTAGGTGGGATTATTTTACAAATCCGTTAGCTTTGGCTTGTTTCAAAACCGCAGCAATACCATTTTTATTAATTGTTTTTAAAGCAGCAGTAGATACTCGTAAAGTAACCCATCTGTCTTCTTCAGGAATGTAGAAACGTTTCTTAACTAAGTTAACGCTAAATTTTCTTTTGGTTTTATTCATAGCGTGAGAAACATTGTTTCCTACCATCGCTCTCTTACCTGTAAGTTCACAAACTCTTGACATTATACTTATCTTTATATTCGTTATTCAAAATCAGGGTGCAAAGTAACAAAAAAGAAACCTATTTCACAAACTATTTTGATTAGTTTTTTAAAATTTCTTTATAAATTTTTTCCAGAGCTTTGTTTACCGCCCTGTCTATAACCTTTTCGCGCGGTTGACCAAAGTTAAATTCTTCACTATAAATCCCTTCAGGAGTAGCAATCGCGATAAAAACCGTACCGACATCGGCATCGGAATCTCCTTTGGCCGGACCGGCATTTCCTGTAGTTGCAATAGCATAATCCACACTGAGTATTTTTTGCACACGTGACGCCATTTCTTCGGCCACTTCGGTACTTACAACCGAGTGCTTTTCGATAATCTCCTCTGGAATTCCCAACAGGTTTATTTTAGTTTCGGTTGCATAACTCACAATACTACCTTTAAAATAGGCCGACGAACCCGGAACCGATGTAATCGTTGCCGCTACACTTCCACCAGTACAACTCTCGGCTGTCCCGATAGTTAGTCCTTTTTCCGTGAGCAGTTGCCCCAATACAACCTCCAGTGTTTCCTCATCATCGTAACCGACAATATCGTTTTTGATGATAAATTCCAGTTTTTCTACCTGAATTTTAATTTCCCGATGCAATACAAACTCATCGATCCCCATAGCCGAAAGTCGTAGGCGAACCCGTCCCGGACTTGGAAGATAGGCCAGTTTGATAAATTCCGGAAGTGCATTTTCCCAGTTTTCGATTCGCTCCGCCAGAAGACTTTCCCCAACACCATAGGTAAGAATTGTTTTATGAACGATATACGGTCTGTCAAAACGGGCGATCAACCTTGGGATCACTTCGTTTTCCATCAGATATTTCATTTCATACGGAACTCCCGGTAGTGATACAAACACGGTTCCGTTACGTTCCATCCACATTCCCGGCGCGGTTCCGACTTTATTAAAAAGTACGGTACTTCGGGACGGCACCAACGCCTGATCTTTATTGATTTGTGAAGCCGGTCGGTTAAATGCTTTTTCGATTATTTCCACCACATGAGCCAATACGGTTTCATTGACCACCAATTCGTCGTCGAAATAGTCGCAAAGTGTCTTTTTGGTAATATCATCTTTGGTTGGTCCCAAACCGCCGGTAATGATCACCACATCGACTTTACTTTCCTGTTCCGAAAGCGTATCCAGAATATGTTGTCGGTCGTCCGAAACGGATTGCATTTCGTGTACTTTAATTCCGATTTTTTCGAGTGTCTTGGCAATAAAGGACGAATTGGTATCCACAATCTGACCGATAAGGATTTCGTCTCCGATGGTAATAATGCTGGCTTTCATTTTTTTTGCTGTAAAAGAACAAAGGCAAACCATTTCGCTCTGGTTTGCCTTTTTCCGGACGATGCCTATAGATTATAGTCTTTTTTAATTTCTTTTAAAGTATTATCAACGTGTTCTTTTAAACTTTTGAATACTTCTTTTATCTCTTTCTTTTTTCCTTGTGACTTGGTCCACTCCATGATATGGAGGTTTTCGTCATAAGCCAAATCCATTCCCATCAGATCCAGCGTTGGCTTTATCTTATGGGAAGCACTGTAGGTTTTGTCAAAGTCTTTTTCCTCGATTCCTTCTTTTATGAGTCGGATTTCATTTGGAATTTCCGACACAAATAGCTGGATAATCTGTTGCGCAAACTCGGCATCATTATCCGAAATCTCGTAAACTTTAGATAAGTTATAATGTATTGCCATTATTTTACCTGTATTCTAAACAATTGTTTTCCTTCTATAAATCCTTCCAGCACGTCATTCGGATTCACCTTCGCTACACCAGCTGGCGTACCTGTAAAAATAATATCACCTTTTTTAAGTGTAAAATATTGGGATACATAAGCAATCAATTCATCGATTTTCCATAGCATATGACTTGTGTTTCCCTTTTGCACTGTCTGACCGTTGCTGGTTAATTCAAATGTAATATTTTCCGGTGAATTAAATTCAGTTTTTGGTAAAAATTCACCGATCACTGCCGAGCCGTCGAATGCTTTTGCTTTTTCCCATGGCAGTCCCTTTTCTTTTAATCGGGATTGTACATCTCGTGCCGTAAAGTCAATTCCCAATCCGATTTCCTCATAATATTTATGTGCAAATTTCGGTTCGATATACTTTCCGACTTTATTGATTTTTACAAGAATTTCCACTTCGTGATGTACGTCATTTGAAAATTCAGGAATTACAAACGGGAATTGTTTTGGTAAAATGGCGGTATCCGGTTTTAGAAAAATCACCGGTTCGTCCGGGCGTTCATTTTGCAATTCTGCGATATGCTCGGTATAATTTCTGCCAATACAGATAATCTTCATAAGTAGCGCTGCGTAGGTTTAACTTAATTTATTATTGAGTTTTCTCAACTTAATCCCGGTCAGTACTTTTTTGGTATACAACGGGAAATCGGCATTTTGAATCCAGCCGAAATAGCCCGGTTCTTTATCGAATACCTCATCTACCAATACCCCTTTGTGTTTTCCGAAGGTAAAGATTTCCTGTCCTTCTGCATTTAATGCGATAAAACCGGCGAAATCCACTGATTTTTTACGGGTTGTAAATTCCGAAAGCGTTTTCATATCGTTTTCCAATTCCGGATAACGATCCAACTGGGCTTTTAAGATCTCGTATGTTGCCATCGTATCAGCTTCTGCACTATGTGCATTGTCCAATGTCTGACCGCAATAGAATTTATAGGCCGCGCTTAACGTCCGTTCTTCCATTTTATGAAAAATCGTTTGTACGTCGACTGACACTCTGTTTTTCATATCAAAATCCACTTCGGCACGAAGCAATTCTTCTGCCAGCAATGGAATATCAAAACGATCGGAATTAAAACCGGCCAGGTCAGAATCTTTGATCATATTGTGAATCTGTGTCGACAACTGTTTAAAAGTAGGCTCATTGGCTACTTTTTCATCCGAAATCCCATGAATCGCAGTCGAATGCGGCGGAATAGACATTTCCGGATTTACCAGCCAGGTTTTACTTTCTTTATTTCCGTTCGGATATACTTTAAATATCGATATTTCCACTATTCGGTCTTTTGCCACATCAATTCCAGTCGTTTCAAGGTCAAAAAAGCAAATAGGTCTGTTTAATTTAAGTTCCATTTTATTGATTTGAATAGCTACAAATATAACGGTTTTGGAAAGACACCAAAAGTATTATAACAAAAAAGACCGGCTCAAAATAAATTTTGCCGGTCTTTTATTTTACGCTTCGAGCCTATGCAAGTTCGCCGTTTTGATATAAATTGTATCGTCTTATTTTTTCTTTAATTTTTGAAATACTCCACTCCATTTTCACCCAGCAATCCTTTTTTACCGGCTTGGGTTGTCACTTCAAACAAACCAAACTGCCAACTCTCACTCACCGGAATGGCTTCTAATATTTTTATTTCCTTATATTTCGGTTTAACCGGTTTATAAATGGAATTCAAAACAAACATACCTTTTTTATTGTCCTTTTTAAGCATACAAATTCCCATCCACTCCTTTTCAATAGTATCATATTCATAATCCAACAGTACTTTGCCGGTTTCGTCAATTAATCCCATTTGACTATTCTTTTTCATCAGGAACGTAGTATACCCATTATTCATCCCACAAACTTCGATACTTTCGTCACTTTTCAAAATGATCTTATCCTGATCCACACTATACACACCATACCCGTCGTTCATTTTCACAATATACATATCGATAGTGGCCGAATTCCTATTGATCGAAAAAGAAACTACCTCACCGTATTTTTCCCCTATACTTTTACTTCTGTTTTCCTCTTCCTCTGTTATCTGTATTTTCATACCGATAACAGGCGGGCCGTACCATTCCGGTGTTTCATCAACCAAAACGACACTGTCGGTAAAACCAACTTCATTTTCCTCCCCATCGTTATTTTCATTTTCTGCAACCCAGTGAAACTTCTTGCTATTTTCATTTTCTCCCCAGGACTCATGTATAGTAGTATATGCAACGGGAATAAGCTGTTTTCCTTTTGAATTGATCAACCCTTGTTTACCTCCTTTTTCCACCACATAACTTTGATTGGAAGTAAGCGATATTTCATCATATTGAACCGGAATAAGCATTTTAAAATTCCGGATAACTCCGATTTTATTATTCTTATACACATAAATATCTTTTGAAAAAGGATACATTTTTACCGAATCCAAATTCATTTCTGCTAACAACACTCTCTTATGTTGATCAATAATTGAAATTTTTCCGTTTTTCTTAATAACATATTTCCCTTTAAAGTTTGGTGGCGTTGTCATAAAATCCACCATACCGGTTGTAAAGGGTTTTACTTTCACCTTACCCAACGTATCGCAAAGCCCCCAAAGATTGCCATCCCGATACGGCAACAACAATTCGTTCTTTTTAGCATTCTGAGAAAAGACAGTAGTAATACTCAATAAAAAAAGCAAATAAATTTTCTTCATAAATAATAAAATTAGGTCAGTAAAACTACTGAAATATCTGACACAAATATAATTTTAAAACCATTTCATTATCGCTTTTTTTCACCCAATTCCTATAAAAACCGATTCTATTTTGTGCTTCTCTTTTTTGCTATCCGAATAGTTCTCAAGTACCAAAATCCGGGCAAAAAACAATAAAAAGCCCCGAAACTAAATTTCAGGGCTTTTACTTTAATCTTCATGACTTCCGTCATCGGCCATTCGGACCAATTTTGGTGTAAATTTCGCTACAACATCAATCAGTTCTTTTTGTGCTTCCATAACCACGGTAATATCTTTATAGGCCATTGGCGCTTCATCTCTTCCGGCACCAACAAGCGTCACGCCGTGTTCTTTTAACACCTCACGCATATCGGCTTTGGTAATACTTTTCACCGCCTGTTTACGGCTCATCTGTCTTCCGGCGCCATGCGAAGCCGAATGAATCGCTTCCGATTCTCCTTTTCCCCGCACCAAAAAACCGGGAGCCGTCATCGAACCCGGAATGATTCCCATCACTCCTTTTCCGGCTGGTGTAGCTCCTTTTCGATGTACGATAACCTCTTCGCCGTTCCAAATTTCCTTCCATGCAAAATTATGATGGTTTTCAACCCGTGCCAGCAATGTTCCGCCAATAGCTTTCTGCATTTTTTCATGAATCACCTGATGACAGGCAGAAGCATAATCGCCAGCGAGATTCATCGCCAACCAATATTCCATTCCTTCCTGCGAATCCATATTCAGATACGCCAAGTTGGCCGCTTCATGTGGCAACTTACATATTTTTTTAGCCAGTTGGGTGTAATACCCGGCTATCGTAGCTCCCATCCCTCTTGATCCGGAATGCGTCAATAACGCGACATAACGTCCTTTATCAATATTTAACACCTCATCGCGCTGTTCAAATTCAATGATTCCGAATTCCACAAAGTGATTTCCGCCACCGGATGTTCCCAATTGCGACCAGGCTTTATCCTGTAACTTTTTAATAAACGGCGTCAGGTTAAACTCGTCTCGGTCGAGAATATCGTGTTGTGTTTTATGTTGTCCGTGATACCCGTGTCCGGCTCCGAATTTTGTATTGGCAATCAGCTCTCTTTTGTATTTCGCCTGATTTTCATAGAAATGCATTTCCGGAATATCATAGATTGACAAAGCCATACGACAGCCGATATCGACTCCGACACCATACGGGATAATCGCATTTTTAGTTGCCAGAACGCCTCCAATCGGCAATCCATACCCCTGATGTGCATCCGGCATTAAAGCTCCTGCAACCGTAACCGGTAACCGCATTGCCACCCGCATCTGATCCTGAGCTCCTTCCTCAATATGTTCGACTCCAAATACCCGGTATTCTTTTCCGGTTTCCAACAACGGGATCATTTGATCAACAGGCGCATTGGCTTCTTCGATTAACTTTGTTGCCAATGCTTCCCATATTGCATCGTCCAAATAGTGTTCCGGTTTCTCTTTTATATTTTTCAACAACTCCAACATCGCGATCTTATCCTGACCAACATTCTGTTTCGCTGCAATTTTTAATGCCAATCCCAAGACTGCATTTTCGTTATATCCAACCGAAATCAAATCGGTTCCTGTAATTTTTGTTTCCATTAGTATCTACTGTATAATTCTTCCCGCATTTCTATCAAAAGCTTTTCTGCTTTTTCGATATCGGGAAAATCATTTAATTCACTCTCTTTAGCCCCAAATTCAATACGCTCCAATATATTTTCTGCCAGCAGCAGCAGTTCTTCATAACTTTTATTGCCTGCTTTAATTGCCAGTAAATCTTCCCGGTTTTGACGTCTGATATTGAGTTTACCGGTTTCCATGAGTTCTTCAGCTACCTGCAGTAAGCGTATCGTGTGCATCATATTTTTGGAATCGTATCCGCCCTGATGTTTTTCATTCACCGCATAACGCTCCTGATTGCGTTTTTCAACCCATTCCCAATACGCATTATAATCTTTACAATAGGACGAGTAACTTTCTGCATTAAAACACAGATATACTTGTACCTTTTCGCCTTCTTCCACCGACGACAAACTCACTTCGTTGGAATGACTGTTTTTCTGCACTCCTTTATACCCCTTCGTTCCCATTTGATCGTAAAACAAAGCATATAATCCTTTTGAATGCGGTAATTTTATCAATCCGCAGCGTTCCTCATCATATCGTTGTGCTTTAATCCAATCGCGAAACGGAACCACATCGTAATTTTGTAAAACAAAACAAAAATCCAATACTTCTTTTTTCTCCTTGGGAAAAGGATTAACAATTTTCTTTTTAAGTCCTTTAGCCTTCCGGATCTGCGTAACCGCATAACCGGCAAAAGTATCCTTTGTTTGTTTGGACAGAAACATTTCCATTGTGAGTCGTTCCATTATCGGATGCTTAAACAACACACAATCTTCGGGTGTTGCCAGTAATTCGAGCATGTTCGGGTTACTTTTTAATAGTAATTCCATAAATCTACCGAGTTCATAATACACCTCATCGTTGGTTTCATTCTGAACCTGCGCTACATACTCCAATCCGAAGAACTGTTCTTTAGGAAGATAAAACACTCCTTTCAGATCGGTATCCGATTCCGGCGTATCCAAACCGTAGGCTTTACTACCGCTGACACACTCAAACAGCAACAGCCCTTTTTCTTTTATTTCCTGTATTGTCATAACGTTTTAGCATGGTTTGAAAAAAGACATCCAGACTTTCGGTTTCAAATACCTCTTTTCCAACCGATTTTACGGCTTCTGTTGTTTTTTCAAAAGTTGTTTTTATAAAATCACTGAGTTCCCCGGTTACTACAACCCAATCGGTTTCTTTTGCGGTTTCTTTTTGCTTGATCACCTGCAATATTGTTGTTTTCACTTTAGCCTCATCCGGTAGTACGGTTAGCAATTCTCCGATTGTCATGGGCGCTATGGTTTGTTTTTCGACACACCATTTGGCAGCCAATAAAGGGCGAAGGATATAAAACAGCTTTTTGATTTTTATTTCATTACCCTCTTCCATAGTCAACAGCGCACTTTTTGCGATTCCAAGATAATGAAACGTATTACTTCTTTCGCTAAAAAAACGTTGCGACAATTGCCATAGTGCTTCGCGGAATCCTTTTTCTTCATAATAAACTTCCGGCGATTGCAACCATTCAAATATTGTTGTATTGGATTTATTCATGAGCTGCAATACTTTCTTCAAATCCCATCCATACACATCCAATTCATCCGTTATCGGAAAACTCAGATGTCCATCTACTTCTTTTACCGATAAATACGCACTACTATTTCGTATGTATACAAACCGTACATCATAATCACTATCCGGAGAAGGAAATCCCCAGGCACGGCTTCCGGATTCACAGGCAAATACTATTTTTATACCGTTTGCCTTTTCTATTTCTTTTAATTTTTCTGCTATTATTGTTTTCATTTTTAAGCTTTTTTATAAACCGGGCAACAAGCAAAAAGAGTACATGGCGTGCGACCTTACACTAACTGTACTAACGGTACAGCGTCGGAATCGAACCAACACTACCCGAACCCTAATCGAAGTAACTCCTTTTTACGACACCGGTATTTATGTTTTAATTGTAAAGAGGCAACATTTGTAAAGTGATCGGTCCTTTTAATTGTACGAAGTAACACTTTAGTACGGCACTCTTTTAGTAAGCGTAACAAGCAACAAATGACTTTCGGGACTCGAACCCAATTTAATCTACCAACGAAGTAACATTTGTTTACGACAACTTACGAAACAGAAGCAACATTCGAAAAAAGTACAGGGGCACATCGTTGCCGGAGTCGAACCGGATAACCTTGCTGTTTTTACAACTTCGCTATTCCTCCCCCAAATGGTGACGAAGTAACTTTTTTCTACGACATTCTGTTTTTATTTTTAAACAAGGTAACCTATCAAAAAGAGTATTTATTTTGCTCTACCAACTGAGCTACATCTTACCGATGGCGGGACTTGAACCCGCGTCCCAAATACTTTAAATACGAAGTAACTCTTTTTTACGACACTTGTTTTTTTATTTCTTTTTATAACTCCCGCAATGTTCTTAACCGCGGGAGTACTACCTACAACCCAATCGCATTGATTTTATCCAGGGCTGTTTCTTTGTTTTCCAAAGCATCTAAAAGATCAAATATCTTATCGGACCAACCGGCCAACAAATACACATCATTTTCACGTATGTCTATCGGTTGCTGACCGTATCCTGCCAAATCGAACAAATACAATTTTGCCTGTGGCGCAATTCGTTTGTACTTTTTCCAGGAACCGGCAAACGAGTTAAAAGTCATGGTACTGTTCCACATCTGGGCATCGGTAAACAACATCACTTTATCTACCTGTTGGTTTTTACGAATCAGATCTTCCAATACCAAATGTCCGTTAGTAGCATAACCTACTTCGCCTTCTCTCCTGTAATATTCTTCTACATTGGCCAGTATCGCGCTTCTTGACATATTGATCACTTTCCAGGTATCGCCAAACATTCCGCTGATTACATTTTTACAACGGGATTGCAACAACATTCCCAACATCAAACCGATATCATACAATAACACCTTACTTCTTGCTGAAACCGGTTTTTGCATCGACCCCGAAACATCGCAAGCAATCACTACAGATGTATCGTAACCAAACCCACGAATATTTTGCGCACTTATCGCAACCGCTTTTTCCAAAGCCTCCAAAATACTGGACGTAAATGGCGAATTGATTTGTTTCACTTCCCGATAGGCCGCCAAAAACCGAAATGGTAATTGTTTGGAACCGACAACCGCTTTTTCATTCGTCAGATAATCTGAAACCATAGCGATATGTTGTGCCGATACATTAGCTTCAAGTATATTCCGAAGGTTTCGCATCAAAGCCATATAACCGACTTTACGACTTTCTATCAACTCTTCCCATTTTAAGCGAAAAGCCATATTACGGACAGTTGTATTTTCAAATTTTACCATCCCCAAAACCGAAAGCTCCGTTTCCCATGTGTATGGTATTGCCAACGTATTGTTTACTATTTTATTAAATAACTCCTGCTGATTCGCATCTTTTGCTTTCGGATGTACCAAAAACAAAGCGTCTTTTAAGGTCACTTCCGCTTTCCGGTTGTATTTGGCAAACTGATATTCGTCGAACGTATTGAACGATACCGCCAAACCTTTTTGAATCTGTTTTGAAAGTCGGTTTAATTTTTTAGTTTCTTTTCGTTCGTTAGCTAACTGATAATAGGCTAGCAATTCGGTAATCTCATCCGCTCTTTTCACTACATTGGTAACCGCTTTACTCACCGTTGCATTTCCGGATGTTATTTTTGCTAATTCCACTGTCAATACCATCGGAACGGAACGCAAGTTCATTTCATTTCGGGCATACGCCGCCAGTTTTGCAACAAATTCCGGATCGCATACAGTCATTAATTTTTGAATTCGCTGCAATCGATCATCCTGTTTTTCGTAAAAAGAATCACTTAATCCGGTTGTAACAACTGCGGTATACAATTCTTCTTCAGGCGACATTACGTATGCCGTTGCTCTTTCATGATTGATGATTCTTTTACTTTCTCTTTTTAATAAGTTGAATTTCATCGTTTTACTTTTTGTTGTTACACTTCGTTTTAACTGCCGGACTGTTGTGTTATCCTGACATTGCAAAGATGACCGCCTTAGTACGCAGCATAAATACGCAGTTAAAATATTTTTATCAATTATTTTATAAATAGTTCATTTTAAAATAATTAAATACTAAAAAAAATAACATTTCACATCAAAAATAAAACACTACGCAAATAGACTGCGTAACAAATAGTATCTTTGCCTTACAATCGTAAGCTAATCCGGTCATTATTTGATCTTATCCTTAATTTCTAATTAAAAATGGCAACAAATAAACTCGCTTTAATCCGCTATAAAACCATCGATAATTGTTTACGCAACCGATTTCGGAAATGGACTTTGGACGATCTGATCGAAAAAGTAGCCGATGCCCTATACGAATATGAAGGAATCAGTACCGGTATTAGCAAAAGAACCATTCAGGGGGATATTCAGATGATGCGTAGCGACCGTTTGGGCTACAATGCACCTATTATAGTAACCGATCGGAAATTTTATTCGTATGAAGACGAGCAATACAGCATTACCAACTCACCGATTAATGATGCGGATATGGATAAAATGAAAGAAATTGTTGCCCTGCTAAAACAATTTAACGGGTTTAACTATTTTGACGAAATGAGTGGAATGATTGCCCGCCTGGAGAACAACCTATACAAGTCGTCCGGCAAAACAAAGAATTACATCCAATTTGAGAGCAATACCCAACTAAAAGGAATTGAACATCTAACACCTTTATATCAGGCTATTCTAAATCAGACGCCATTATTAATTGAATACCGCTCATTTAGAGCTAAAGAATCCCGACAGGATATTTACCATCCGTATCTTTTAAAAGAATACCGGAACCGGTGGTTTTTAATTACCAAACCCAAAAAAGGAACCACGTTAGTTACACTGGCACTGGATCGTATCGAGGCTTTTTATACCTTATCCAAAGATTTATACATCCCTTATGAAGGCGTTGATTTTGAACGCTATTTTGAAGACGCTATCGGTGTAACCAAAACCCGAAAAGACAGGGCGCATCGGGTAATTTTACAATTTGATCCTTACAATGGACCTTATGTAAAAACCAAACCGCTGCATTCTTCACAGCAAATCCTTAGTGAAGACGAAAAAGGATTATTAATCCGTGTTGATGTTGTTCTGAATTTTGAATTGGAACGGGAAATATTAGGTTTCGGAGAAAACGTAAAAGTACTGGCTCCAAAAATACTGGCACGAACAATCAAACGCCGACTGGAAAAAGCCAACCTACGCTACGAGCCATAAAAAAAGCCCCGAAACTAAATTTCGGGGCTTTCCAATATAATCGTTTTTATTAAATATCTCTGTTGATATCCCATGCTTCCAGGTAATCGGCAACGCGTTTCACGAAGCTTCCACCTAAGGCACCATCTACTACACGGTGGTCATAACTGTGTGACAAGAACATTTTCTGACGGATTCCGATAAAATCACCTGCCGGAGTTTCGATAACCGCCGGTACTTTTCGGATCGCTCCCAACGCTAAGATACCTACTTGCGGCTGGTTGATAATTGGTGTTCCGAAAACACTTCCAAAAGTTCCCACATTCGTTACTGTATAAGTTCCGCCTTGTGTATCGTCTGGTTTTAATTTACCTGCTTTTGCACGGTTTCCTAGATCGTTTACCGCTTTCGCCATTCCAACCAGATTTAACTGATCGGCATTTTTGATAACCGGAACAATAAGGTTTCCATTTGGTAAGGCTGCAGCCATACCAAGGTTAATATTTTTCTTTTTGATGATATAGTCACCCTCTACCGAAATGTTCATTCCCGGGAAGTCACGTAACGCTTTTGCTACCGCTTCCATAAAGATTGGTGTAAACGTTAATTTTTCACCTTCACGTTTTTCGAAAGCATTTTTAACTTTATCTCTCCATTTTACGATATTGGTTACATCCACTTCGATAAACGATTGTACGTGAGCCGAAGTTTGTTTGGATTGTACCATATAACCGGAGATCAGTTTACGCATTCTGTCCATTTCCACGATTTCATCGCCACCGTTTACAGAAACCGGAACTGCTTTTGTTGCCGTTGCTACCGGTTGCGGAGCCGCTGCTTTAGGCGCTTCTACCGCTGCAGGAGCCGTTACTGGCTGACTACCTCTATTTTTAACATATTCCAGGATATCGTTTTTCGTAACGCGTCCGTCTTTTCCGGTACCGTTAATTGCTTCCAATTCAGCAACCGATACTCCTTCTTCTTTAGCGATATTTTTCACTAATGGCGAGAAAAATTTATCCGATCCGGAAAAATCAGCAGGAGCCGAAACTGCAGCCGCTGCTTCCACGGTTTTCGCTACTTCTGCCACAACAGCAGGAGTTGCTTCCGCTTTTGGAGCTGCTACCGCACCACCTTCAGTCTCGATAATGGCTATTGTCTGACCAACTTTTACCACATCGTCTACATTAAAAAGGATTTCCGTTAATGTACCGGAAACCTCCGATGGTACTTCACTATCTACCTTATCGGTAGCGATTTCCAAAACCGCTTCATCCGCTTCGATAGTCTCACCTACGTTTTTCAACCAGTTGGTTATCGTTGCCTCAGCAACACTTTCTCCCATTTTGGGCAGTTTTAATTCAAACCTTGCCATATCTTTAAACTAAAGTTGTTTTTCTTTATTCGCTTTGCAAAATTAGTATTTATTTCGATTTATTATTCCACAAAACGCAATTATTATTTAATTTTTACGACCTCACCGCGATCGTTACTACTATCACTTCCGATCCAGAACGCACTACCTTCCGGGATGATTCTATAGCGAAACTTCGCCGCTTTATTACGCTCTAAAAAAGCAATGATTTCACGGAAACTAAAACTATTATTATCCAACAGGACTTCAATTTGTTCCCCTTTTAAATCCGATTGCGAAAATAACGCATTTTCATTAATATCTTTATTCCAATAAAGCTTTTTTTGCAACTGTTTTTCTAATTTTTCTTTTACTTCCACATCGTTGGAAAACAAACAATAGGCTTCCGTTTCAATCGGTTTTTTAGCACCGGTCTGCTTTTTTTTAAACAATGCAAAAGCAAAAGTTCCGATTTCCATAAATACCGTAAAGAAAAACGAGGCTTTAAAATGTTTCCGATAAAAAAACTGCATCGCTTCCCGGAAACGCTTCATGTAGGTTCCGTCTTTTACGGTGCTTTCTCCTTTATAATGGATCACCGTGGTTTCGTGAAAATAATAGTTGGATTTTCCTGTTTTCAATACCAGATACGACAAGTCGATATCATCGGAATACATAAAGCAATTTTCATCAAATCCGCCAACTTCGAGATAAAGTTCGCGTTTCAGCACCATAAAAGCACCTACAAGAATTGCCACCTTTCCGGTCTGATTTTCATTCAGATCCTGTGCATAATATTGATTGAATAATCCTGTTTTCGGAAAAAATTTATACAGACTTGTAATTTTAGTAAAAGCCACCCAGGGTGTTGGTACGCCTCTTTTGGATTCCGGCAGAAAATTTCCGGTACCATCGATCAATTTACAACCGATAATCCCCGAATCGGTTTGTTTTTGTGCAAAAGCAAGCACTTTTTCAAACGTATCTTCGGCCACTACCGTATCCGGATTCAGAATACAAACATAATCGCCTTTTGCCTGAGCGACACCTATATTATTCCCTTTGGGAAATCCCAGATTCTCCTGATTTGCAATAAGCTTCACCTCCGGAAAACGTTCGCGCATCATCGCACAACTATCATCTGCGGAAGCGTTATCCACAACAATAATCTCAGCGTCAATATTTTGCAATGCCTTTTGCACACTCAAAACGCATTGTTCCAAAAAATAGCGAACGTTGTAATTCAGAATAATAACCGATAACTGCATGCTACAAATATAAACAGTAAAAGTTCAAAATGGTGGGAGATGTTTACCTTGTACTATTTTTTAACGTTTGCGTACGGCCACTCCATAAAAAACCTCAGAGGAATAAGCCTCCGGTTTTACATCGGTAAACAGCAACCCCTTTTCTCTGGTTTGGTATACTTTTTTAATTCCGATAATCGCATCGGCACACTTACTTTGCGCGCCTTTTTTCAATTTAATGATCAATTCTTCCTGTGATGTATCTATAGCCCCTTCTACCTGAATAAGTCCGATTTTAACATAATCAAAATCGATTTTTTCTCCCTCGAAAAACAAATCCACCTGTTCCGGCGGTGTAGCACAGGCCTCTATTGTCTCTGTTAATGGCGTAAAAGTCTCATGTATATGGGTACCATAGCTACACGAATGTAGTAGTAACGATCCGCTTACGATCGTAAAAATCTTTATCAGTCTTAACTTCATTATTCTCTTTCTTTAAAACGAGCCCAAAAGTAGCTCTTTTCTTATTTTATCATTCTAAAAATTTTCTCAAAACGAAAATTATAAATAAAGCTTACTTTTGCAAAAAAGTAACGTTGTGAATTACCTATCAGTAGAAAATATTTCCAAGTCGTTTGGAGAACGTGTTTTATTTGAAAACCTTTCCTTTGGAATCAACAAAGACCAGAAAATTGCTTTTGTGGCCAAAAACGGAACCGGAAAGACTTCGATCTTAAAAATCATTACCGGAGAAGACACGCCCGACAGCGGTCAGATTGTAATGCGAAAAGAAATCAAAATGGCTTTCTTATCACAGGAACCGAGTTTACAACAGGAACTAACGATCGAAGAAAGCATTTTCGCTTCCGACAATGAAATACTAAAGGTAATCGAGCAATACGAAAAGGCACTTGAAAATCCGGAAGACGAAGAAGCCTATCAGAAAGCTTTTGAAAAAATGGAACTTCACAATGCCTGGGATTTTGAAACCCAGTATAAGCAAATTCTGTTTAAACTAAAACTGGAGGATCTCAAACTTAAAGTCAAAAACCTTTCCGGAGGACAGAAAAAGCGTCTGGCGCTGGCTATTATTCTGATCAATAAACCCGATTTATTAATTCTGGATGAGCCAACCAACCATTTGGATCTGGAAATGATCGAATGGCTTGAAAATTATTTTGCAAAAGAAAACATAACCCTGTTTATGGTAACTCACGACCGTTTCTTTTTGGAACGCGTTTGTAACGAAATCATCGAACTCGACAACGGAAAACTATACCAATACAAAGGTAATTATTCTTATTATCTGGCTAAAAAAGAGGAACGTATTGCCTCCGAAAATGCCAGTATTGACAAAGCTCAGAATCTTTTTGTAAAAGAACTCGACTGGATGCGTCGCCAGCCAAAAGCCCGTACTACTAAATCCAAATCGAGGATCGATGACTTTTATGTGATCAAAGAAAAAGCCCAAAGCCGCCGTAAGGAAAACCAGGTCGAACTGGAAATCAATATGGAACGTATGGGAAGTAAGATTATCGAACTCCATAAGGTTTACAAAAAATTCAACGATCGCGTCATTCTGGACGGTTTTGACTATACGTTTAACCGCGGTGAGCGCATTGGAATTATCGGAAAAAACGGAACCGGTAAATCGACTTTTTTAAATATATTAACCCAAACCATCCAACCGGACAACGGAAAAGTGGTTATTGGCGAAACGATAAAAGTGGGCTATTACACCCAAAGCGGTATCAATCCGAAACCGGAACAAAAAGTTATCGACATCATTAAAGAATACGGCGAATACATTCCACTAACGAAAGGACGTACCATTTCGGCCGGACAATTACTGGAACGTTTCCTGTTTGACCGTAAAAAACAACACGATTATGTTGAAAAACTAAGTGGTGGCGAACTAAAACGTCTGTATTTATGTACCGTTTTAATTCAAAACCCAAACTTCCTGATTCTGGATGAGCCTACGAATGATTTGGATATCGTAACCTTAAACGTACTCGAAAACTTCCTGTTGGATTATCCGGGCTGTTTACTAGTGGTTTCGCACGACCGTTACTTTATGGATAAAATCGTGGATCACTTGTTTGTATTCCGTGGTCAGGGTGTGATCGAAGATTTCCCTGGAAATTATTCTGATTTCCGATCGTACGAAGATAGTGCCGAACCCGAAAAAGAAGAAGCCAAAGAAAAAGTCAACTGGAAACAAAACCAGGTAAAACAAGGTCTTACGTTTAACGAACAAAAAGAATTTCAGAAAGTAGAACGCGAAATCAAAGATCTGGAATTCAAAAAAGCTGAGATTGAAAAACTCTTTTCCGATGGTAAAGTAGCCGATGATGCTATTTCCGCAAAAGCCAACGAATTACAGCAAATCATCACGCAATTGGAGGAAAAAGAAGAACGCTGGTTTGAACTGAGTGCTAAAATGGAATAAAACTTAAGATTCGCATAAATAGCCTATTTTTACATAATTACTAAAAGAACAAAATGTCTATTATTCAAAATATAAAAATTGCAGTGGATGCCATTGTGTTTGGTTATGAGAAAAACCAGCTTTTTGTTCTTTTGGTCAAACAAAAATTTGGCGATACCAAAAACTTATGGTGTTTACCAGGAGGTTTTGTTTTAAACAACGAATCTCTTACCGCTGCTGTAACCCGTGAACTGAGGGAAGAAACCGGAATTACCGTAAACTATCTGGAACAACTTTATACGTTTGGCGACAAAATTGATCGTGACCCACGATTTCGTGTGGTTTCTGTTGCTTATTTTGCCTTGGTCGATCCTTCCAAACTGACCTTAACAACCATTACCAATACCGATGCAGAAAAGGCCAAATGGTTTCCGATTGATAAACTTCCGGATCTGGCCTATGATCATCGTGAAATTATCGACACCGCTTTTGCCCGTTTAAAAAACAAACTTACCTATCAGCCTATAGGATTTGACCTATTGGGAACCGAATTTCTTTTTTCCGAATTGGAAAATCTATACACTACCCTACTCGAAAAAAACATCGATCGTCGTAATTTTCGAAAAAAAATACTGGGATTTGGTATCATTGACGAAACCGATAAAATTATTTCGGTAAAAAGTGGCCGTCCGGCTAAACTTTTTAAATTCAATGAAAAAAAATACCGTGAGCTGGAATTAAATGGATTTCATTTCGAAATAAAATTCAACTAAAACACTAATTACAAAGCAAATAACCTATTAAAAAGAATAATACATTATTAATTTGCGTATTTTTTACACATATTTCTTTTTCAGATCAGAATTTTACTTTAACTTTGCGTAAAAATAACACAAATATGACAACACTTAATCTAACACCGGACTTTACCCCATACGGAACAGCAAACGCACTACTGTATCAATCGTTTGTTTTTTCCGGTGGTGAACCGCATATAAAAATTAACCCAGACTTTGATCCCAATCAAATGATCACCATAACACAACGCATCAATTCTTTTAACGACCTTGGACTGTTTTGTATTGCTGTAGATGCCTTAAAGCGAATGGGCGTAAAAACAATCGAAGCCTTTATTCCGTATTTTCCGGCGGCTCGCCAAGATCGGGTTATGATTAAAGGGGAATCGCTTTCGGTAAAAGTATATGCTGATATCATCAACAATCTACAATTACAAAAGATTACCGTATTTGATCCGCATTCTGAAGTTACTCCTGCACTTTTAAACAATTGCGAAGTACTGGACAATCATGCTTTTATCAAAAAAGTAACCGAATATCTTAACACCGATCTAAAACTGATTTCACCGGATGGCGGTGCATTAAAAAAAATCTATAAAGTTTCGGAGGCCTTAGGCGGAATTGAAGTGGTGGAATGCTCCAAAAGCCGTGATGTCAAAACGGGCAAACTATCCGGTTTTAAAGTATACGATACCGACCTGGAAGGTAAAGATTGCCTGATCGTAGATGATATTTGCGACGGAGGTGGTACTTTTTTAGGTCTTGCGGAAGAACTAAAACAGAAAAATGCCGGTAATCTTTACCTTGCCATCAGTCATGGCATCTTTAATAAAGGATTTGACGGATTATCCGGTTACTTTACTAAAATATTTACGACCGATTCGTTTAAAGCTATCCATCACGAAAATGTCGTACAAATTAAATTAGAACATTTGTAACATTAATCATGACAGAAGAACATAAAAAAAGAATAAGCAAATTTTTAAGCTTATTATTACGCCACCAACCCGAAAAAATCGGATTACAACTGGATGAAAACGGTTGGGCAAACGTGGACGAACTTATCGAAAAATCGGCAGCTAAAAATTATATTTTCACAAATGAAGAATTGGAAGAAATTGTAGCAACAAATGATAAAAAAAGATTTGCTTTTAATACTGATCAAACAAAAATAAGAGCCAGTCAGGGACATTCATTAGACATAGAACTAGCGTTGGAAACACAAATTCCTCCTGAATTTCTTTTCCACGGAACAGCCGAAAAATTTGAAAGAGCTATCCGCACAGAAGGCATAAAAAAAATGAATCGGCAGCATGTACATCTTAGTCAGAATCAGGAAACCGCACATAAAGTCGGTTCCCGACATGGCAAACCGGTTATTCTTACAATACTATCCGGGCAAATGCACAATGAAGGTATCGCATTTTACCAGTCTGAAAACGGTGTGTGGCTTACGGATTTTGTTGACCCGAAATATATTTCAAAATGACAACACGAACACTTGTTATAGGCGACATACACGGAGGTTTAAAAGGCCTCGAACAAGTTTTAGCCAAAACAGTACCGACTCAAAACGATACTTTTATCTTTTTAGGAGATCTTGTTGACGGCTGGAGTGATTCGGCTGCAACTGTCAGTTATCTTATACAATTTTCACAACAATACAACTGCATTTTTATAAAAGGGAATCATGATTTTTGGTGTGAAGAATGGCTTAAAACCGGGACAGTAAACAAAACCTGGCTACAACACGGAGGTCAATCTACTTTTGATAGTTATGAAAAAGTAGATGAAACCACAAGAAATGAGCATCTTGTATTTTTTGACAACATGCACAATTATTATGTTGACAGTAAAAATCGTTTGTTTATACATGCTGGCTTTACCTCCATGCATGGACCGGAAAAAGAATTTCATACTTCCAATTACAACTGGGATCGAACTTTATGGGAAATGGCTTTAACCATGAACTACAGAGTTGTTGATAACATAAAAATATATCCTAAGCGATTGTTACTATTCCATGAGATTTTTATAGGTCATACTCCAACTTTGGTATACGATGTAACAACTCCAATGCAAGGTTGCAATGTATGGAATATCGATACCGGTGCTGCATTTACCGGAAGACTATCGGTAATGGATATCGCAACAAAAGAATATTGGCAAAGCGATAAACTAATCGATCTTTATCCAAATGAAAAAGGCAGAAATAAATAAAACAAAACCATTCACAATATAATACACTCACACTATGAACCCATTACTATTAACCGACGGCTATAAAGTAGACCACAGACGCCAGTATCCGGATCAGACAAGCCTGGTATATTCCAACTGGACACCCAGAAAAAGCAGAATCGAAGGTGTTAATGAAGTTGTATTTTTTGGTTTACAGTACTTTATAAAAAAATATATTATTGAAAGTTTTGAAAAGGACTTTTTTCAGCAGCCAAAAACGGAAGTGGTACAAAAATATGCCCGAAGAATCAATAATTATCTGGGTGAAAATCAGGTAGGCACCAAACATATTGAAGATTTACACGATCTGGGTTATATTCCAATGGTATTTAAAGCCCTTCCGGAAGGCAGTTCCGTACCGATCCGAATTCCGATGTTTACCATGTACAATACCTTACCGGAGTTTTTCTGGCTTACCAATTATTTCGAAACCCTGTTATCAGCTGTAATCTGGATGCCGTGTACATCGGCCACAATAGCACGTCAGTACCGGAAAGTTTTAGATCGTTATGCTGCCGAAACATCATCCCTTCCGGAATTTGTCGACTGGCAGGCACATGATTTTTCGATGCGCGGAATGGCCGGAATAGAGGCCGCTACCCTTTCCGGTGCCGGTCATTTATTAAGCTTTACCGGAACCGATACCATCCCAGCAATAGAATTCCTGGAACAATACTACAATGCCGATTCCGATTCCGAACTTATTGGAGGTTCTGTTGCTGCAACCGAACACAGTGTAATGTGCATGGGAACCAATGAAGGTGAATTTGAAACTTTTAAAAGATTAACCACAGAAATATATCCAAAAGGTATTGTATCGATTGTATCTGACACCTGGGATTTATGGAAAGTACTAACTGATTACCTACCCCGATTAAAAGACAGTATTATTACCCGCGAAGGCAAAGTCGTAATTCGTCCTGATTCCGGTGATCCGGTAGCCATTATCTGCGGAAATAAAAATGGGAAAACATTGGACGAACAAAAAGGAGTGATCGAAATTCTCTGGGATATTTTCGGAGGAACGTTGAATTCAAAAGGCTATAAAGAACTAATTCCGCAAATCGGTACCATTTACGGAGACAGTATTACCGTAGTCAGAGCAACGGAAATCTGCGAACAATTAAAACAAAAGGGATTTGCTTCGACCAATGTCGTATTGGGAATCGGATCCTATACCTACCAATATAACACCCGCGACACTTTTGGCTTTGCCATGAAAGCGACCTATGGTGAGGTTAACGGTAACGGACGCGCTATCTACAAAGATCCGATTACAGACGACGGTACCAAAAAATCTGCCAGAGGACTGATACAGATTTATAAAGATCCGGACGGTCATTTCCAACTAAAAGACAATTGTACCTGGGAAGAAGAAACCAAAGGCGAACTAAAGGAAATCTTCCGCGACGGTGTTTTAATAATTGACGATAGCTTACAGGAAATCCGAAGTCGAATAAAATAATCTTTAGAATACAACCAACCGCATCGATACACAAGCCGTACTGTGTATCTTTGCTGTTTAATTTTTAACCGATGTACCATCAAATAGCCGCCTACCTAAAATTCCTTTGGCATTCCAAAAACCAACATGGTGTACATTCGCCTTTTGTATTTAGTCTGGTTACCAAATGTTTTTACGATAAAAAAGGTAAGCCGGAATATACCACATTAGGAAATTACAGAAACGCACTTTTACAAAATAACACCACGATTTCGGTAACCGACTTTGGAGCCGGTTCCCGGGTTTTTAAATCCAACAACCGATCTGTTGCCCGTATTGCGAAAAATGCCGGGATTTCAAAAAAAAGAGCCCGTTTGTTGTTCCGATTAGTCCGTTATTTCCAACCGGAAAACATTTTAGAGATTGGTACCTCGCTCGGATTGGCCACCGCTTCGCTGGCTTCAGGAAACTCCAAAGCCAACATAACCACTATAGAAGGTTGTCCGGAAACGGCTCGTATCGCCCGCGAAAACATGACCACATTTGGTTATCACAACATCCATTCGGTTGTTTCCGAATTTCAGGCGTATCTGGATAATGTCACCAATCGGAACACAACCTACGATCTGATTTATTTTGACGGCAACCATCAAAAAGAAGCCACGCTACGGTATTTCGACACCTTGCTTCCCACGATAACCAATGACACGCTTTGGATATTCGACGACATCCATTGGTCGGTCGATATGGAAGAAGCCTGGCAAAAAATCAAAGAACATCCGCAGGTAACCGTTACGATCGACACCTTTCAATGGGGTTTTGTTTTTTTCCGACGCGAACAGGAAAAAGAACATTTCATCATACGCGTTTGATCATTTCCTGTAACATTTCTAAAGTTTAGTGCACTTATAGGGTATTAAAAAAACCTTTTTAGTATTTTTAAAAACGAAAATCAACCATCGATATAAAGGCAATGGCTAAACCAATCATAGAAATTAAAGAAATTACGAGAGACTTCCCTTTGGGTAACGAAACCGTATACGTATTAAAAGGAATCGATTTAACAATCAACAAAGGGGAATATGTAGCCTTAATGGGACCTTCCGGTTCTGGAAAATCCACCCTGATGAATATTTTAGGATGTCTGGACACACCTACTGCCGGCGATTATATCCTAAACGGAAAAGACGTTAGTAAAATGGGGGATGACGAACTGGCCGAAATCCGAAACAAAGAAATCGGATTCGTTTTCCAAACGTTTAACCTGTTACCGCGTACGACCGCATTAGACAATGTTGCCCTTCCTATGGTCTATGCCGGTTATTCCAAAAGTGAACGTATCGAACGGGCCACCGAAGTACTCAATCAGGTAGGCTTGGGCGATCGTATGGATCACAAACCAAACCAGTTATCGGGTGGACAACGTCAACGTGTAGCCGTAGCCCGTGCTCTGGTTAATCGTCCTTCGATTATTCTTGCCGATGAACCAACCGGTAACCTTGACAGTAAGACTTCCGTAGAAATCATGAATCTTTTTAACGAGATCCATGCTAATGGAAATACCGTTATTCTGGTAACGCACGAAGAAGATATCGCCGAACACGCACACCGGATCATTCGTTTGCGCGATGGTGTTATCGAAAGCGACAATAGAAACAAATAACCCCAACCCTGCTTCACAACCGTGAGCAAAAAATTGCAATATCATGAAAGTATATACCAAAACCGGAGACAAAGGAACCACTGCCCTTTTTGGCGGAACCCGCGTACCGAAACACCATATCCGTATTGAAAGTTACGGAACCGTAGACGAATTAAACTCTCATATCGGACTAATCCGCGATCAGGAGATGAATACCTTATATAAAAACGTATTGATTGAAGTGCAGGATCGGTTGTTTACATTAGGTGCCATCCTGGCCACGCCACCGGAGAAAGAAGTTTTAAAAAACGGTCAGCAGCGACTCAATATCAATCGGATTTCGCCGGAAGACATTGCGTATCTCGAAAATGAGATCGATCAGATGGATACGACTTTACCGCCAATGACACATTTTGTATTGCCCGGAGGTCACACCACCGTGTCATATTGTCATATTGCGCGCTGTGTTTGTCGTCGTGCGGAGCGTTTAGCGACACATTTACATGAACTGGAACCTGTCGATCCCTTGGTTTTAACCTATTTGAACCGACTTTCTGACTACCTTTTTGTCTTGGCACGAAAGTTGTCATTTGACCTTCAAGCCGATGAAGTAAAGTGGATTCCACGGAAATCGTAAATCGGTCGTTTGGAATCTTACTAGCGAATAACTCCGGAAATCCGGCAAAAACAGCTTATTTGACCGGATTTCAGACACACGTTCTTAACTTTTTTTAAAATAAACAAAATTTTACTTGACTATTTCAGTAGAAAATTTATTTTTGCATAAAACTATAAATCGATAACAAGATGTATTGGACATTAGAATTAGCATCCTATTTGAGCGATGCGCCGTGGCCAGCCACAAAAGACGAACTTATCGACTACGCTATTAGAACTGGTGCGCCATTGGAAGTGGTAGAGAACCTGCAATCTATAGAAGACGAAGGAGAGATTTATGAATCCATGGAAGAGATTTGGCCCGATTATCCAACCGACGAAGATTATCTTTGGAACGAGGATGAATACTAAAAAATAAAAAGCAATGAAAAGTCTCCTTATGAGGCTTTTTTTTTGCTTAAATTTGCACACTTTTATTAGAAAACTAAAAATTATGAGTTTCATAAACAGCATATTAAAAGCTTTTGTAGGAGACAAGTCTCAAAAAGACGTAAAAGCAATCCAACCCCTTATCAATAAAATCAAGTCATTTGAAGGGCCACTAGCGGCATTATCAAATGATGAGTTACGGGAGAAAACAGTCTATTTTAAAGACATCATCAAAAAAGCCCGCGCTGAAAAAGACGCGAAAATTGAGGCTTTAAAACAGGAAGTTGAACAAACGGAAGATATTGATAAAAGAGAAGATCTATACGCTTCTATTGATGCTATAGAAAAAGAAGCTTACGACCTTACTGAGAAAGCCTTATTGGACATTCTACCGGAAGCCTTTGCTGTTGTAAAAGAAACCGCACGTCGTTTTAAAGAAAACACCCATATCACGGTAACCGCTACGCCAAAAGATCGCGAGTTATCGGCTTCCAAACCGTATATCGTAATTGAAGGTGATAATTCCGTTTGGGCCAATTCCTGGAATGCTGCCGGAAAAGAAATTACCTGGGATATGATCCACTACGACGTACAGTTGATCGGTGGTGTGGTATTACATCAGGGTAAAATTGCCGAGATGCAAACGGGTGAAGGTAAAACATTAGTAGCAACCCTACCAATTTACCTGAATGCTTTAACCGGAAACGGTGTACACCTGGTAACGGTGAACGACTACCTTGCCAAGCGTGATAGCTCGTGGAAAGCGCCTTTATTCGAATTCCACGGATTAACAGTTGACTGTATCGACAATCACCAGCCCAATACCGAAGGACGTAGAAAAGCATACGAAGCCGATATTACCTACGGTACAAATAACGAATTCGGTTTTGACTACCTAAGAGATAACATGGCACATTCGCCGGCAGAATTGGTACAACGCAAACACAATTATGCGATTGTCGATGAGGTGGATTCCGTTTTAGTGGATGACGCCCGTACGCCATTGATCATTTCCGGTCCGGTTCCACAAGGTGACCGTCACGAATTCAACGAATTAAAACCGAAAGTAGAAAACTTATATGGCCTTCAGCGCCAATTGGCAAACGGATTCCTAACCGAAGCCAAACGTTTGCTAAAAGAAGGAAACACCAAAGACGGTGGATTCCAGTTATTACGCGCACACCGTGCTCTACCTAAAAACAAAGCTTTAATTAAATTCCTGAGTGAAGAAGGTGTAAAACAAATTCTTCAGAAAACGGAAAACCACTATATGGCCGACAACAACCGTGAGATGCCAAAAGTGGACGAAGCCTTGTACTTTGTAATCGAAGAAAAAAACAATCAGGTGGAATTGACCGATAACGGTATCAAATTCCTATCAAAAGATACGGATGATACGTTCTTTATCTTACCGGATATCGGAACCGAAATCGCCGCAATCGAAAAACAACATCTTTCAAAAGAAGACGAAGCTGAAGCCAAAGAAAGACTATTCCAAGACTTCGGAGTAAAAAGCGAGCGTATTCACACGTTAACGCAGCTTTTAAAAGCCTATACTTTGTTCGAAAAAGATACGGAATACGTTATCATGGATAACAAAATCCTTATCGTTGATGAGCAAACCGGTCGTATCATGGACGGACGTCGTTATTCCGACGGTTTACACCAGGCGATCGAAGCCAAAGAAAACGTAAAAATTGAAGCGGCTACACAAACATTTGCTACCATTACGTTACAGAACTACTTCAGAATGTACAGCAAATTATCGGGTATGACCGGTACTGCGGTTACAGAAGCGGGTGAGTTATGGGAAATCTATAAATTAGACGTAGTGGAAATTCCAACCAACAGAGGAATTGCCCGAAAAGATAAAGAAGATTTAATCTACAGAACGGTACGTGAAAAATTCAACGCCGTGATCGAAGATGTTGTTCAGTTATCCGAATCCGGAAGACCGGTATTGATCGGTACAACATCGGTAGAAATCTCCGAGTTATTAAGCCGAATGTTGAAAATGCGTGGTGTAAATCACAACGTATTGAACGCGAAATTACACAAACAGGAAGCGCAAATCGTTGCTGAAGCCGGTAAACCGGGCGTGGTAACCATCGCAACCAACATGGCCGGTCGTGGTACCGATATTAAATTAACAGACGAAGTAAAAGCAGCCGGAGGTTTAGCGATCATCGGTACCGAGCGTCACGATTCACGTCGTGTTGACCGTCAGTTAAGAGGTCGTGCCGGACGTCAGGGAGATCCGGGAAGCTCTCAGTTCTATGTATCGTTGGAAGACAACCTGATGCGTTTGTTCGGATCGGAACGAGTTGCCAAAATTATGGACCGTATGGGACTAAAAGAAGGCGAAGTGATTCAACACTCGATGATGACCAAATCGATCGAAAGAGCACAGAAAAAAGTAGAAGAAAACAACTTCGGTGTTCGTAAACGTTTGTTGGAATATGACGACGTAATGAACGCACAACGTGAAGTAGTTTACAAACGTAGAAAACACGCGCTACACGGAGAACGTCTAAAAGTGGATTTAGCCAATATGATGTACGACGTTTGCGAATTGGTAGTGGAACACAACAAACCATCCGGAGATTTCAAAAACTTCGAATTCGATTTGATCCGTTATTTCGCTATCAGTGGTGCAATTTCAGAAAGTGATTTCACTCGTTTATCCGATCGTGAACTAGTTGGAAAATTATACAAAGCCGTATTACAACACTATACGGAAAAATCCGAAAGAAGTGCTAAAGAAGCTTTCCCGGTAATTAAAAACGTATTCGAAAACAACAACGGACAATTTGAGCGTATCGTGGTTCCGTTTACAGACGGTATCAAATCATTAAATGTTTTCACCGACTTACAAAAAGCTTACGAAACAGAAGGAAAATCATTACTGACTGATTTCGAAAAGAACATTACGTTAGCAATTGTAGACGAAGCCTGGAAAAAACACTTACGCAAAATGGACGAGTTAAAACAATCCGTTCAGTTAGCCGTACACGAACAAAAAGATCCGTTGCTTATCTATAAATTCGAAGCATTCAACCTGTTTAAAAACATGTTGGATAACGTAAATAAAGAAGTAATTTCATTCTTATTTAAAGGGGATCTTCCATCACAAAACCCGAACAACATCCACGAAGCGGAAGAAGTTCCGGTATTACAGGAAGACTACACCATTTCAAAAGAAGAGGTTCTAAACTCGGAAGAAATTGCCGAGCGTAACCACCAGGCTGCGATGCAACAACAAGCGCAACAGCAACCGGTAACGGAAACCATCGTTCGCGATGCTCCGAAGATTAACCGTAACGACAACGTGACCATCAAACACGTAATGTCCGGTAAATCCGAAACAATGAAGTTTAAAAAAGCCGAAGCATTATTAGCATCAGGCGAATGGGTTATCGTTAACCAATAACATTAATCCTCACAAATACTAAAAAATCCCTCTGTTTTACAGGGGGATTTTTATTTTTATAATAGGCTTAACATCTTTTTTCTATTTTTTTCTTATCTTTTTTTCCGATATAAAAATTATTTCTAATCCTTTAAATTATTAGTATGGAGTTATACTATTCTTTTTCTATTTTACTCGTTTTAGCCTCATTTTTCGCCTATTTAAACCTTCGTTTCCTAAAACTTCCCTCGACCATTGGAGTAATGATCATCGCAATGATCACTTCGATTATCCTGGTTGTTTTCGGACACATTTTCCCGGATACCCTAACTCGGTTTTCCAAACTTATCGCCGAATTTGACTTTACGGAAGTCCTGATGGGCGCTATGTTAAACTTCCTGCTTTTTGCCGGAGCGATCCATATTAACATGTTGGATCTAAAAGAACAACGCTGGCCCATTATCGTCTTTTCAACACTGAGCGTTATTTTATCAACCTTTATTGTTGGTGTACTGCTCTATAATATCCTGATCTTATTATCACTCGAGATTCCGTTTATTTACTGTTTGTTGTTTGGAGCGCTTATCTCACCAACCGATCCGATTGCCGTATTGGGAATCCTGAAAAATGCCAATGTACCCAAATCGCTTGAAACCAAAGTTGCCGGTGAATCGTTGTTTAACGACGGTGTGGCGGTAGTGGTTTTTGCCGTAATCCTGCAATTGGCGCAAGGTCGCAACATCGATTTATCCTTTAGTCATATTTCTTGGCTAATCATCAAAGAAGCACTCGGCGGATTCCTATTGGGAATGGTATTGGGTGTAACCGCATCGAAAGCGATGCGTAAAATCGACGATTATAAAGTGTCCGTTTTAATTACATTATCCGTTGTTATGGGTGGTTATTTAATCGCTCATGCGATGCATATTTCCGGTCCGTTAACCATGGTGGCTGCCGGTCTTATTATTGGAAACTATGGTAAAAAAACCGCCATGTCTCCCATTACCAAAGATTATCTAAATAAATTCTGGGAACTGATCGATGAAATTATGAACGCCATTCTGTTCCTGTTTATCGGATTTGAATTACTATTGATTCCGAATATTTTAGGCTACTGGCAAATCGGTTTAATCTGTATACTACTGGTGCTATTTTCCCGTTTCCTTTCCATCTGGATTCCAACATTGGTTATTCCATTTAAAAAAAAATTCAACCGCGGAACGATCAAAATCCTCGTTTGGGGTGGTTTACGTGGTGGTGTATCAATTGCTTTAGCATTATCAATCGAAGAAGGCCCACACAAACAAATGATCCTTGCGATTACCTATTTTGTAGTGGTATTTTCCATCGTAGTACAAGGCTTAAGTATTGGAAAACTGGCCAATAAAGTATTACCTAAAGAAGTTTAAAGTTTCAAATCTTTTCACACCTGACAGGTTTTTGAAACCTGTCAGGTGTAACCCATAAAAACAACAAAGCTGTCTTAAATAAGACAGCTTTTCTGTTTATAGTGTATCGGGAAATATTTTCCCCGGATTAAGAATGTTGTTCGGATCAAATAGTGCTTTAATACCTTTCATCAGCAGAAGCTGTTTGTCGCTAAAAGCAATATCCATATAGTTTTTCTGTACATAGCCAATGCCATGTTCGCCGGAAAGCGTTCCTTTTAAAGCAACCGTGAGTTCGAAAATTTCACGGATTCCTTTTGGCACTTCCGTTTTCCAGTTTTCGTCGGTCATCGTTCCTTTGATGATATTCACATGTAAATTACCATCGCCGGCATGACCATAACAAACCGACTGGAAGCCATATTTTGCTCCGATACTTTTGATTCCCTCCAAAAGGCGCGGTAATTCATAACGCGGCACTACGGTATCTTCTTCTTTGTAAACCGAATTCGCTTTTACCGCTTCGGCTACGCCCCTTCTCATTTTCCACAAGGCATTTTTCTGATCGTCGGAATCGGCAAAAAGAATTTCATCAATTTCAAACGATTCCAATACCTGCATGATTTTTTCGGCTTCGGCAAACAAAATATCCGGATAATTTCCGTCGACTTCAATTAGTAAATGCGCCTGAATTGCCTCTTTTACCGGAACATTAATTCCGTCGATAAACCGCAACGTCCAGTCAATCGCATCGCGCTCCATAAATTCCAACGCACTCGGTACAATTCCCGCCCGGAAAATCGCCGAAACCGCTTCACAGGCTTCCCCCGCTTTAAAAAACGGTACGAGCATCAATACATTATGATTGTTTTTCGGTAGTAATTTTAATACAATTTTAGTAATGATTCCCAACGTACCTTCGCTCCCAACCATCAATTGCGTCAGGTTATATCCCGTGGAATTTTTCAGTGTATTCGCTCCCGTCCAGATAATTTCACCGGTTGGCAACACCACTTCTAGATTCAGAACATAATCTTTGGTCACCCCATATTTTACCGCACGGGCGCCACCGGCATTTTCGGCTACATTTCCACCGATAAAACAACTGCCGCGACTACTCGGATCCACCGGATAAAACAAAGCTTTTTCCAGCACCGTATCCTGCAAGATCTGTGTAATAACAGCCGGTTCGGTGATTACCTGTAGATTTTTTTCGTCAATTTCAAGAATACGATTCAGTCGTTCGGTCGAAAGTGCGATACCACCGTGGATACTTAAAGCGCCACCACTTAAACCCGTACGTCCACCAATGGGAACCACCGGAATGGTATATTCATTCGCCAATATAACTATAGCCGAAATTTCAGCAGCCGAAGCCGGTTTTACCACCACCTGAGGCGGAAATACCAGATCTTCTGTTTCATCGTGTCCATAACTATTCCGGGTTTCTTCGTCGGTAAAAACATAAGAAACACCTACAATTCCCTGAAGCTTCGCTATAATTTCCGGATTCATATTTCTAATTTTATAGTGAAATTACTATTTCTTCTTAATATTTGGAAGGAAATACGCAATAAGTCCGATCAAAGGTAAAAAAGCACAAATATGATACACAAACGTGATACTCGTATGATCGGCCAGATAGCCCAACAGTGCCGATCCCAAACCACCCATTCCGAAGGCAAAACCATAGAATAATCCGGAAACCATTCCGAGTTTTTTAGGTAATAATTCCTGTGCATATACTAAGATTGCCGGGAAAGCCGACGATAGGATCACACCAATGATCATCGATAATACACCCGTCCAGAATAAATCGGCAAAAGGCAACAACAACGTAAACGGTGCCACACCTAAAACCGAAAACCAGATCACATATTTACGCCCGAACTTATCCCCTAACGGCCCGCCTAAAAGTGTTCCGGCCGCTACCGACATCAGGAACAAAAACAAGTGAAACTGCGCATCCTGAACCGATACGTGGAATTTGTCCATCAGGTAAAATGTAAAATAACTCGACATACTCGCCGTATAGAAAAACTTTGAAAAGATGAGCAACAACAGAATCGCGATCGATAGATTTACTTTTCCTTTCGAAAGGTTGTGCAGAATTTCCGGTTCTGTCTTTTTTGATTTTCGCAAGCTCAAATGATCACGGTACCAGAAAGCAATCTTACTCAGCACCGCCATTGCCACAATTGCAAAAATCAGGAACCACAAAATATACTGTTGTGAGTTTGGCACAACAAATAATGCTACTAATAAAGGCCCGATGGCTGTTCCGGCATTTCCACCGATCTGGAAAATCGATTGTGCCAATCCTCGCTTACCGCCGGATGCCAAATACGAAACCCGGGACGATTCCGGATGAAAAATGGACGATCCGATTCCGACTAAAATCACAGCCAGCAATATCATATAAAAACTGGTCGCATACGAAAGGGCAATAATCCCAACAGACGTAAACAACATTCCGTATAATTGCGAAAAGGGTTTCGGATGTTTGTCGGTATAAAAGCCGACAAACGGTTGTAAGATAGAAGCCGCCATCTGATACGAAAAAGTGATCAATCCGATCTGCGTAAACGACAACTGAAAATTATCTTTTAATATAGGATAAGCAGCCGGGATAACCGCCTGCAATAAATCATTTAATAAATGTGCAAAACTGATCGAAAACAGGATCGAATACGCCGTTTTTTGTACCAGTTCCTGTGACTGGTTTGCTTCTAAAGCAATTTCATTGGTTTTCATGGTAAGCTATAACTTTTTAGTCACAACCGGCACCGGTATAGGTTCCGGGTTAATTTTTCCTTTTTTAGAATTGATATTCAAACGCAGAATAATAACAAAAGCCACTATACCCGCGGTAGCCATTCCGCCCACCATTGGAAACAAGGTTTCGTCGTGTAAAGCACTTACCACCGCTGACAAAATTGCTCCGCATACCATTTGTAAAAATCCGATCAATGCCGAAGCACTCCCTGCATTTTCTGAAAACGGTGCCAAGGCCATCGCCGTACTGTTCGGTACCAATATTCCGAGGCAAAACAGGAAGGTAAACAAGTGCAGAATCAGGATTACAGGGGTAAACAATTGCAGTTGTAATAATGTGATCAACGACAAAGCCACGATCAATAAGGTTCCTCCGGACAGGGTAACAATTTGCAACGATGTAAATCGTTTTAACAGCAAACGGTTTAGCTGACTTCCGGCGATAAAGCCCATCGCATTGATTCCGAAAACCCAGCCATATTGTGCCTCCGTTAATCCGAAATACTTCATAAATGCAAACGGCGATCCGCTGATATAGGCAAACATTCCCGCCATGGCCGCACTACCGGCAAAAGCGTAGAATAAGAAGGTCTTTTCAAAAAACACGGCTTTATAGTCGCGAATACTGTTGTTAAAATTAAGCGGTTCCGTAGTCCTTTCTTTTATACTTTCCGGCAGATAAAAATACACCGCCAGGGTCAGCAATAATCCGATTATCGCCAGCACATAAAAAATAGACCGCCAGTCGGAAACCGACACCACCCAACCACCGATTGACGGTGCCAGAATCGGAGCCACACCTACGATTAGCATCAGGATGGAAAAGATTTTGGCAATTTCCGAAACCGGAAACAAATCGCGTACTACAGCCCGGCTAACGACCATACCGACGCATCCGCCTAATGCGAGGACAACCCGCATGGTGATCAACCAATAAATGGAAGGTGAAAGCGCACAGCCAATCGAAGCTGCGATAAACAATAACAAGCCAAACAATAAGGGTTTCTTTCGTCCGAATTTATCAATAATCGGTCCGTAGAAAAGCTGACCGATGCTAATTCCTATAAAATAACTGGTAAGCGACAGGGTAACCTGCGCGATATCCGTATGCAGTCCTTTGGCTATGGCCGGAAATGCAGGCAGGTACATATCGATACTGAAAGGAGCCAGAGCCGATAAACCTGCGAGGATAAAAAGAAGGGTGTATTTTTGTTTAAACGTCATTATATTCGCAGTATCAAGGTGCAAATTTCGACAATCCGCGGCAATAATTTTTCTTAAAAAAAAGCCAAAATATTTTTTATTTCAACAAAGCAACATACATTTGTAACACATTTTATTACAGTTATGATTACCGGTAAGTTTGCCATCACCACACATATACTAACGCTCTTAGCAAAATTCCCAGACGAATACATGGCTTCGGACTATATCGCCGGCAGTCTGAACATTCATCCGGTGTTGGTTCGCAAAGAAATTGCCAACCTTAAAAAACACCATTTGGTAGAAAGCAAAGAGGGAAAAAATGGCGGAACGAAACTGATCAAACCGGCAGCAACAATCTCAATGGAAGAAGTGTTTAACATGACTTTCGAAAAGATGAGCTTTGGTTTTTCGAAAAACGATCCAAACCCGGAATGCCCGGTTGGCAAACAAATCAACAGTAATCTGACTGCTTTATATGACGACATCAACATCGCGATTGTCAACAAATTGAAGTCCATCTCGCTTGAAGAATTCAGTGAGCGGTTCTGATATTTTTTTACCCAAAACTGTAACAAATTTTATTATATATAAAAATATGAAAATAGCCATTATCGGAGCCACAGGATTTGTAGGTTCTACCCTTTTAGACGAAATCAGCAACCGCAACCATCAGATTACCGCCATTGCCCGAAATCCGAAAACCACAACCCATACCAACGTAAACTGGGTAAAAGCCGACATTTTTAATGTTTCGGAACTTGCCGACGTATTAGCCGGTCATGACGTAGTGATCAGCGCTTATAATTCCGGATGGACCAATCCGAATATTTACGATGATTTTATCAACGGTTCAAAAGCCATTCAGGAAGCCGTAAAACAATCGGGTGTAAAACGCTATATTGTGATTGGCGGAGCCGGAAGTTTATTTGTGGCTCCTGGTTTACAAGCTGTAGACACACCGGATTTCCCAAAAGAATACCATGCCGGAGCTTCTGCCGCACGCGATTACCTGAACTTTTTAAAAGACGAAAAAGAATTGGATTGGGCCTTTTTTAGTCCGGCATTCGAAATGCATCCGGGTATTACCACCGGAAGAACCGGTAACTATCGTTTAGGTCTGGACAATCCCGTATTTGATGACAATCAGCGTAGTATCTTATCGGTTCAGGATTTGGCCGTAGTTATTGCCGATGAAACCGAAAATCCAAAACACCATCAGGTACGCTTTACAGCCGCTTACTAATTTTCCATCTAATATAACCCAGGGTGCACAATATTCAATTCAACTTGAAGATTGTGCACTTTTTCTTTAATTTTACAGTTCAAAATTATTCCAGTGGCACACAAGAAATCGCATCCTACGGCTCTACATGAAAAAGACGGTATTGAACAACCGGAAATTGTCAGTTCGGCTTCAGTAGCCCAGATCCGGCAATACCGCCGGCAACAACCGACATCGGAACAACTGATCGCCGGGATTCTGAGCGGGGATAAAATTGCGTTGAGTCGTGCCATTACGCTAATTGAAAGTACGAGTACCACGCATCTGGAAAAAGCCAATGAAGTCATCAAAGCCTGTTTACCGCATGCCAATAAATCGGTACGGGTTGGAATTACTGGTGTACCGGGTGTCGGAAAAAGTACCTTTATAGAAGCTTTTGGAAAATACCTGACCGGATTGGGGAAAAAAGTAGCCGTATTGGCTGTTGATCCCAGTAGTTCGATTTCCCACGGTAGTATTTTGGGCGATAAAACCCGAATGGAAGAATTGGTAAAAGACGAAAATGCCTATATCCGACCATCGGCGTCCGGAGAAAGCCTTGGCGGTGTAGCGCGTAAAACCCGGGAAACGATCATTCTTTGCGAAGCCTGCGGATTTGACACCATCCTAATCGAAACCGTTGGCGTAGGTCAGAGTGAAACAGCGGTACACAGTATGGTTGATTTTTTCCTGTTGTTAAATCTGGCCGGAGCCGGAGATGAACTACAAGGGATCAAACGCGGGATTATGGAAATGGCCGATGCGATTGTGATCAACAAAGCGGACGGAGACAACATCAAACGCGCCCGACTGGCGAAAACCGAATACAACCGGGCTTTGCATTTATTTCCGATGAAAAACTCCGGATGGTCACCAAAAGTAACCACCTGTAGTGCTTTAACTCAGGAAGGCATTCCGGACGTCTGGAATACGATTGAAGACTATTTTAAACTCACCCGTGAAAACGGTTATTTTCATCAGAAACGAAAAGAACAAAACCAATACTGGTTATTGGAAACGATTAATGAGCAATTAAAACAACACTTCTATAACCATCCCGACATTCAGGTCTTACTGGAAGAAAACAAAAAAGCGGTGCAAAACAATGAAATATCACCGTTTGCAGCCGCTCAGTTATTACTTGACAACTATTTTAAATAGGCTTACTCTTCGTAACGCTCCATCTCACGGTCGTAAAACTCACCGGCAAGCTGGATTAATTTTTCCATTTCGGCTTCCATATCTTCCTCATCCTCATCGTCCAGTTCTTCCAAAAACTCAATCGAGTCATCTTTAAGGTTGATCAAAAAACGAGGGTATTCCAAGTGGATAATAAAAATATCATCCGGAAAATCGGTGTTATCGGCCAGTACAAATTTTGGTAATTCCATATGGTTCTTATTTAATTCTCTTAATTTATAATTTCGGTAACTGCTTTCGCATCATCCAGAAGCAATTTTCGCGTCAGACGGCTAAAGCGAATATACAAAAATATTGCTGCAGTGGTTAATCCGGCTAATAATCCGATCCAGATTCCTTCGCCTCCTAATTTTGTATACAAGCCCAGATAAATCGAAATTGGAAATCCGATTACCCAATACGCGACAAAAGTAATATACATCGGGATTTTCACATCCTGAATGCCGCGTAAAGCTCCTAGAACCGCTACCTGTACACCATCCGAAATCTGGAAAACTGCCGCTACAATCAACAATCGGGAAGCGATATGGATCACTTCGGCGGTATCGGCTATATGGGCAGCACTATTCGCATTGACAAAAAGTGCCGGTAATATCTGGTGTAAGCCTACAAACAATAAGGCAAAAATCGTTTCAATGATAATCGCCAACAGGAAAATGGAACGTGCCACTACCTGCAATTTTTTATAATCCTGCATTCCTTTGTAATTTCCAACGCGCACCATTCCGGCTACACTTAAGCCCGAGGCAAACATAAAGGTAAACGAAGCCATACTCAACGCGATCTGATTGGCCGCCTGACTGGTTGTTCCCAATCGGCCGGAAAGCCATACGGCACCGGTAAACAAAGCTACTTCGAAAAACATCTGCATCGAAGACGGCAATCCCAACGCAATAATTTTTTTACTCATCGATTTTTGGATCGATGCTAAACTGAATCCTTCAAAATACGGTTTGAACTTTTCTTTTGTTTTTAGGGCATAATGCATATAAATGAGCATTACAAAACGGGACGATACGGTACCAATAGCCGCTCCGACAATTCCCATTTTGGGGAAAATCCAGATTCCGTAAATCAGGAAATAATTAATGATCAGGTGCACTACATTACAAATCACCGTAGCCCACATGGCATATTTGGTTTCCGACTTTCCGTCGGCAAACTGTTTATAGCCCTGGAAAATAATAAGCGGTATCAACGAAAAAGCGACAATATCCAGAAACGGTCGCGCCATTTCCACCACTTCTTCCGGTTGTCCCATAAAACGGATAATCGGTTTTGAAAAATAGATCAGCGTAAACAATGAAATTCCCAATATCGTACACAATACCAGTCCGTGATGGAACACACTTCTCCCCTTTTCGAGGCTTTTTTCACCGTCGGCTTCCGCGATTAATGGCGTTATGGCCGTAGAAAAACCTACGCCCAGCGACATGGCAATAAATACAAAACTATTCCCCAAAGAAACGGCCGCCAATTCGGTTGGCCCGAGCTTTCCCACCATGATATTATCCACGATAGCCACCAGGGTATGTCCCAGCATTCCCAAAATAATCGGGTAGGCCAATCGCAGGTTATAACCAAACTCTTTTGTGTATACCGACAATCTCATTTTACTCCATTTTTCGGCAAAGGTAAGAACTTGCGACGCCATAGTATCATTAAAAATGGTAATTTTAAGCCCCATTCAAAAACACCATCAAACAACTTAAAATCAATATTTTACACTGATTTAATACGATATTTTATATTAAATTAACATAAAATTAGGCTTTAAAAAATAACAAAATGGCCTGATTGTTGTTAAAATCCATATTGTTAAACATAAAACGTATTAAATATGAAAAATGTTAAAAAGCTTTTAGGACTGACTGCGATAGCTTCAGCACTATTCTTCTCGACAGATTCCCAGGCTCAGACGCAGGGATATGAAAAAGGATGGCGTGTAGGGTTCGGACTAAACGGAGGGATTCCGATAAACAGTTCGTACGACTTCAGTTTAGGAGCAGATGCGCGATTGCAATACGATTTAACGCAAAAAACGTCATTGGCCGCCACAACAGGGTATACCCATTTGTTCAGCAAGGAAGCAGACGGTGGTTTTATTCCGGCCAAACTGGGCTTTAAATCCTTTTTAGGAAACCAGATTTATGTTTTGGGTGAAGTCGGTGCCGGCATTGGTGTCAAAGACGGTATGGGAACTTCTTTCCTTTGGGCGCCCGGAATTGGTATTGCAACCAAAAACATCGACATTAGTCTGCGCTATGAAGATTACAACCATTTTAATACCGGACAGGTGTCGCTTCGCCTGGCCTACGGCTTTAAATTATAACAGGAAAATGGTGATATTTTTTTAGCATTAATTCCAAAAATGTTAGGAAAATATCACTATCTTTATAAGTGAATTCTCTGGATAATCAACAACTTATAAATCACTTCTTATGAAAAAAGTAATTCTAGCTGTAGCTTGTATCGCTTTTGCGATGACTTCATGTAAAAAAGAAAACAAAGCCGATAGTGACGGAGCAAACACTGAAAAAAGCAGCACGTCATTGGCAAAAAGTAGTGAAAATGTATTGGATTGGGACGGAACTTATAAAGGTGTAACCCCTTGTGCCGACTGTGACGGTATCGAAACCACCCTTACCCTTAATCGGGATAAAACCTATGTGATGACGACCAAATATCAGGGCAAAGGGAACGACATCCTCCAGGTAACAGGATCTTTCAGCTGGAGTGATGATGGCAGTACGGTCAAACTGGACAATATCAAAGACGGCCCAAATCAGTTTTTGGTAGGTGCCAATCAGTTAACCATGCTGGATATGGAAGGAAAAAAAATAACCGGGGCACTTGCAAAGAAATATGTATTAAACAAAGAAATGAATGCCCCAGAAAATTAAATGAATATGAAAAAAGTAACTTTATCATTACTAACCCTGGCTTTCGTTTCCATAGGGTGTAACACTGCTAAAAAAACAACCGCAACCGCTTCATTGGAAGGAACCAAATGGAAATTGGTCGAATTAAATGGAAAACCGGTTTCACAAACCCAAATGGGTAAGGATGTTTACCTGCAACTGGACACCAAAGACCATCGCATTTCAGGTTTTAGTGGTTGTAATGGTTTTGGCGGTACCTATACCCTTAAAGAAGGCAGCCGTATCGAACTTTCACAATTGATGGGTACGCTAATGGCTTGTCCTGATATGGATACCGAAACCGCCTTTTTAAAGGTTCTAAACACCGTGGATAATTACAACCATAACGGTAAAACGTTATATCTGAATAAAGCCCGAATGGCGCCACTGGCGAAATTTGAAGCTGTAAAATAAAAAAAACGCCTCCGGGCGTTTTTTTTTGTACTTATTCCTTTTGCAAGGCATCGCGATAAGATGCGATATGCTTTTTAATTTCCGGATCCAATTCCGGTTCTTTAATGTCCGTATATTTTTCCAGTTCGTCCAAAATAGTCTTCGCTACGATATAACGACACGTCTCTTTATTATCAGCTGGAACCACATACCAGGGCGCATGTTTTTTGGATGTATTATTAATAGCTTCTTCATAATATTGCTGGTATTCGTCCCAATGCGCACGCTCTTTTAAATCTCCGGGTGAAAACTTCCAGTTGTGCTCCTCTTTGTCCAGACGTCGTAACAAACGCTGACGCTGCTCTTCCTTACTCAAATGCAGAAAAAACTTTAAAACAATGGTACCGTTTTGGGCAATATGCTTTTCAAAATTATTGATCTGCTCGTAGCGCTTTTGCCAGAAATCGGCCGGAATATCGTCTACCGATTCAATTCCGGGTAAATTTTCATTCAGTATATACTCCGGATGTACACGAGTGACCAGTACATTTTCGTATTGCGTACGGTTAAAAACGGAAAACTTTCCTTTTTCCGGCAACGCCATATAATGCCGCCATAAATAATCGTGTTCCAGTTCGGACGAATTGGGCGTTTTAAAACTATGCACCACTACTCCACGGGAATTAAATTCCTTAAAAACTTCCCGAATCAAACTATCTTTTCCGGCGGTATCCATTCCCTGCAAACAAATCAGTACGCCATAGCGATTGTGCGCATACATTTTGTCCTGAAGTTTACTCAGTTTTTCTCTGGTTTTTTCCAATGCTTTCGATTTCTTTTTTTCGGAAGTATCTATATTTAAAGCAGTAGACCAATCGGATAATTTAATGGTACCGTCCACTCTAAAATCATCGCACTTAATAGTTTTCATACGCCTGGGGAATTAGATGTTTCTATAAAAATAAGAATATTTTGACGCATTCGGAAGAATTTTTCGTGGCTTTTTCCGCAACTTTCAAAAATAATGCGGTACTTTGATAGCACTAATTAAGCGCAAAATCATGAATCGATTTACTTTGGAATTATTATTTCAGATCATCGGTGTCGGATCGGCTTCCGGGCTTATTTTCGACCATTCCGTTTTGAATATAATCAGCGATAACAGCTCCTATTTATACGAATACGAAACCAAATCGGCTACGCTAAAACGCCATCCGTTACTGGAAAATCCGGCTGAAAACATCGCAAAAAAAATCAAACCCGATTTTGAAGCGATTACTTCGTATGCCGACACCTTATATCTTTTCGGATCCGGGTCTACTGCAAACCGAAACAAAATGATCAAAGTAAACGCGAAAACCAAAGAAGTCGTTTCGGTGGTCGATATTTCCGACCTGTATGCCGCCATGCAAACCTTTGCCGAGCTTAGTCCCGAAAATTTTAATATCGAAGGTGTGGCCTATAACGGCAAAAGCTGGTACTTTTTTAACCGTGGTAATGGTACAACCGGAAAAAATATTGTTTTTACGATAGAAGGTAAAAACCTGATGGATGATTTTAATATTATTTTCAGCGAATTAAAACTACCGAAAATCAAAGGTGTGCGTACCGGTTTTACCGATGCCACGTTGGTACAGGACAAACTTTATTTTTTGGCCGCGGCCGAAGATACCAATTCGACCTATAACGACGGAGCGGTTTTGGGAAGTGTAATCGGACGAATTGATATCGAAAAAATGAAAATTGATTTTACCCGAACGATAACAGACACTCATAAATTTGAAGGACTGACCTTGTATTCCGATTCTGAAACGGAAATCTCCTTTTTGTTATGCGAAGACAATGATACCGAAAAACTGCAAGCCGATATCTATCGTTTGCGTTTAAAAAAATAAGCCTTTAATCATTATACTATACCAATATCCGTTGTTGTCAACGGATATTTTTTTTTGTAATCTGCTAACAGTATAAACAAAAAATAATCTTGGAATACAGGTATTTACAAAAATAATTCTTACATTTATAAGGAACTCTTTCTGATAAAAATTTGTTAATCTCAACAAAAAGCAGGGTCATCCGCATTGGAGTCCTTATTTTTGTAGTTGTTTAAACAACTATTGTTATGGAAACCATTTTTACTACGGAGAATTTATATAACTTATTATCGGGTCGCATTCCGTCGGCTTTTAATCGCGCTTTATTAAACCAGTTTAAAGCCAACGGCATCAACTTAACCAAAGAACAATGGTCTATTTTGGCCGTTCTATGGAAAAAAGACGGTTGTTCCCAACAAGTACTGGCCGACGAAACCTATCGCGACAAACCCAGTATCACCCGTTTAATCGATCATTTGGAAAAAGAAGGCTTAGCCGAACGTCGTCCGGATAAAAAAGATCGTCGCCTGAACCTTATTTACCTAACCGAACAAGGCAAATCACTCGAAGAAGGCGCGATGAAAGTAGTTGATCAAACTGTGAATACAGCCGTGCGTGATATCGATCCGGAAATCATTCAATTGGTAAGAGACACTTTTATTCGGATTTACAATAACCTGGAAACAAAAAAATAAAATGAAAAAACACGTACTACTCACTTTGATTTCACTCTTTTGTCTGGCGGAAGGCTATTCGCAGATAGCGGTTTCGGCTTCACTGGACGATGCGATACAAAAAGCATTGGCAAAGAGCAGTTCGGTAAAAAACAAAGAACTGGAAATCGAAAAACTCAATCTGCAAAAAAAGAGCATCTGGAATAAATACATCCCAACAGTGGAAGCCACGGCGATGTATATGTATTTCGACAATCGGATGACGATAGATTTACCCACGGTTACGGTTCTCAATTATCCGTTACTGGATGGTAAAACGTCATTTGACAACTACGGAAATATTTTCCATGGCGGTGTTATGGCCAAAACAGTACTCTTTAGTGGACTTCAGATACCAAACGGTGCCAAAGCGATCGAACAAAAAGCCATCGGAACGGCCTATTTAACCGAATCGGAAAAAGACGGTATCGTAAAAGACGTTATCAATACATTTGATCAACTAGCGCTTCTGGACGAAGTAGAACGTCTGATCAACGACAGCGAGAAACGTTTAAATGCTGAGACTTTACGCGTAACCAAAGCCATCGAACAAGGATTGGCGATTCCGTATGACCGCGATAAAATAAAACTGGCCACACTGGAACTTACGTCCAAAAGAATCGAAATGGAAGGAAAACGCAAGGTGGTATTTAAAAAAATAAGTTACTTGACCGGTTATTCAAACGAAGAAATCAAAAACGTACAATACCAACTGGCTCCGTATCTGATCAGTCAAAACCTGACAACCGATAACAAACAGGAAATTAAAGCACTCGAATCGTTTAAATCGGCTTATCAATATGCATTGAAAAAAGAAAAAGGAACCTTCCTGCCAACTTTAGGTGCTTTTGGAGGCGTTACCTATTCCAGTTTATTTGATGCGAATGCGACCACGCCGCCTCTTCCGATATTCGGTCAACCGTTGAATTTAGGTTTGAATGAACTCACTATTAGTCAGAACTGGATTATTGGCGCGGCTTTAAAATGGGAAATTTTTAGCGGTTTTGAACGCAAACACAAGGTTCACGAAGCGAAAATCAATATCGAGCAGGTTCAAAATCAAATTGACGATACCAAAGAAAAACTACAATTGTTACTCGAAAACAATTATGCCAATTATACCGTGTTGAATCAGAAAACGGAAATCGCCGATCAACAGGAAAAAGTAGCCCGAAACAATCTGAATCTGGCGATCAAGCAATACAAAGAAGGGCTGATTAATATTTCCGAACGCCTGGAGGCCGAAAACGATATGTATAAAGCTTCATTAAACAAAGTCAGTACTCTAATCGAGCAACGTCTGTCGGCCATCGAAACCGTGATCGCAACCGGCGAACTTACCAATTATTTATCCAAATAAAACCAGCATTATGAAACATACACTTACTCTACTAGCCTCAGTTTCCTTACTTATTGGATGTAATAAGCCCGAAAACGACAAAAAAATCCAGGGGAAAGTCGAAAAAGAACAGATTGCCGTGGTGAGCAAAGTTCCGGGTAAGCTTGTCAAAATATTTGTCAAGGAAGGCGACCTAGTTCATAAAGGCGATACGTTGGCCATACTGGATATCCCGGAAGTTGACGCTAAAAAAAGTCAGGCGGAAGGTGCCGTTATTTCGGCCAAAGCACAATATAACATGGCTGTTAAAGGCGCGACAGATAACCAGATCAAACAATTGGAAGCCAAGCAAAAAGCTCTGAAAGAGCAATATGATTTTGCACAAAAATCCATCCGAAGACTGAGCAATATGCTAAAAGACTCACTGGTATCCCAACAAACCTATGACGAAGCTTTTGCCAAATATCAGGGTGCACAATCCCAATATATAGCCGTACAAGCCGAACTGGACGATGCCCGAAGAGGCGCACGAATCGAACAGCAAACCATGGCTTTGGGGCAACAGGATCGCGCTTTGGGCGCACTTAAAGAGGTGGAAACAGCCGACAAAGAACGTTATGTGATCGCACCACAGGATATGAGTATCGAAACCATCACCTTAACCGTAGGCGAACTGGCGCTACCCGGTTATACGTTGTTTAATGGTTATGTGGACAATTCGCTGTATTTCCGTTTTACGTTACCCGAAAGCCAATTGGATAAAGTCAAAAAAGGACAGGAATTATCGGTTTATGTGCCGTATAAAAAACAGGATTTTAAAGGCAAGGTGACCACGATCAAACAATTGGGAGCCTACGGAAACATTGCAACCGCCTACCCGGATTATGAAATGCAGGAAAGTCTGTTTGAGATCAAAATCACACCAACCGATACCAATGCATCCAAAGACCTGATTACCAAAACCACTGTCACTTTAGCACTATAAGCCTATGGAAAATTTCGGATCACTGATAAAAAGAGAATTTCGCTTTTTTTGGCAAAACAATGTCCTCCGGTTATTATTTATCGGAGCACCATTGCTCTATGGCATCTTGTTGGGCTATGTATACGGCAAAGGAAAAGTAACTGATTTACCCATTGTGGTTGTAGACGAAGATCGCAGTGAAATGAGCGCCAAGGCGATCCAGATGTTTCAGGATAACGAAGTACTCAACATCGCTGCCACCTTATATGATCAGAACAATTTATCTCAGATTGCGATCGATAAAGAAGCCACCTGCGTGGTATTGATTCCCAAAGGTTTCGAAAAAATGGTCCTTACCAAAAAGTATCCCGAAATCGTCACGATTGTCAATACGTCGAACGTACTTACGGCCAATTATGCCTCAACCGCCTTACAGGTTTGCCTCGGAACCCTGAAAGCCGGCGTACAAATCGAAACGCTGCGCAAACAAGGTACACCGGAAAGTCTGGTGATGACGCAATACGAGCCGTTCCGAACCACGTTTATCAAAAAATACAACCGCAGTACCAACTATATGTATTTCTTGTGGCCGGGCGTTTTGGCTACGGTTTTACAACAGGTATTATTGTTAGGACTGGCTTTATCATTTGCCTCGGAATATGAAAACGGAACGTTTAAAGAACTAGTACAAAAATGTCCGTCGTTATTAAAACTGATCACTATAAAAATTGTTCCATATCTGATTATGAGTTTTGGTTTATGGATTTTATACTGGCTGTTTACCTTATGGTTCCGTATTCCGTTTTTCGATAATTTAGGACCGCTGACTTTTGTAGCCGGTATTTTTGTGATCGCGGTTTGCTTTATCGGTATTTTGGTCAGTATCCTGATTCCGAACCAGCTTAAAGCCACCGAAATCCTAATGGTCATTGCCACACCAAGTTTTATTTTGAGTGGCTTTACATGGCCGTTAAGTCAGATGCCATTTTGGGTACAATGTATTGCCGATGTCATTCCGCTAACGCATTTCCTAAAAGCTTTTCGTATTCTGATCATCGAAAACGGTGATTTATCCCAAACAGTAAGTGCGATTCGGAACATGGTACTAATTGCCGTAATCTGTGGAATCGCTTCCTATGTGGCACTCTATTTTAAACGCAAAGCCGTACTTCGGGATGAATAAAACGAGTACTAGGTAAAGTAAAACACCTGACAGGTTTTGGAAACCTGTCAGGTGTAGCGCTGTAGGTGTAGCACTGTAACGAAATAAAAAAGAGCGGTATGTACCGCTCTTTTTTTATTTTTCAATTTCCCTAAGGTTTTCCATTTTCTTAAACTCTAGGAATCCTTTGATATCTTCGAAATGCTCCCGTACGCGTTTGTTTCCAAACTCAAATACTTTGGTTGCCAGTCCGTCCAAAAAGTCCCTGTCGTGCGACACCAGAATCAACGTACCGTCGAAATCTTTTAAGGCATCCTTAATGATATCTTTGGTTTTCATATCCAGGTGGTTGGTTGGCTCATCCAGAATCAAAACGTTAACCGGCTCCAATAACAGCTTGATCATCGCCAAACGTGTTTTTTCTCCTCCGGATAATACTTTTACTTTTTTCGTGGTATTATCACCGCTAAACATAAAAGCACCTAATAAATCTTTGATTTTGGTACGGATATCTCCTACCGCGATATGGTCGATTGTTTCGAAAACCGTAAGGTTCTCATCCAATAACGACGCCTGATTCTGAGCAAAATACCCCACTTTTACATTATGTCCTACTTCCAGTTTTCCTTCGAAATCAATCTCCTTCATAATCGCTTTGATCATCGTCGATTTTCCTTCTCCGTTCTTTCCGACAAACGCTACTTTCTCTCCGCGTTCGATCACCATACCGGCATTTTTAAACACCACATGATCCCCATACGCTTTTGTAAGCTCTTCCACCACAACCGGATATTGACCCGAACGTGGCGACGGTGGGAATTTCAGACGTAAGGCCGAAGTATCTACTTCATCCACTTCAACCAGTTCCAGTTTTTCAAGCATTTTTACCCGCGACTGCACCTGTAAAGTTTTGGAATAAGTTCCTTTAAAACGATCGATAAACTCCTGCGTTTCGGCAATCATTTTTTGTTGCTCGTCGTAGGCTTTTTGCTGGTGAACGCGTCGGTCTTTACGTAGCTCCAGATAATCGGAATATTTGGCTTTGTAATCGTAAATACGTCCCATCGTTACTTCGATTGTACGATTGGTGATATTGTCAACAAAAGCACGGTCGTGGGAAATTACCATTACCGCTTTAGCCGAATTGATCAAGAAATCCTCCAACCATTGAATACTTTCGATATCCATGTGGTTGGTTGGCTCATCCAACAGAATTAAATCCGGTTTTTGTAATAATATTTTAGCCAGTTCGATTCGCATACGCCATCCACCACTAAATTCGGATGTTGGACGGTTAAAATCTTCGCGAACAAACCCCAGTCCTTTTAATACTTTTTCAACTTCCGCTTCGTAATTAACTTCTTCGATCGAATAAAATTTCTCACTTAATTCCGAAACTCTTTCGATCAGCTTCATATAATCATCACTTTCGTAATCGGTACGAACGGTCAGTTGCTCATTCAGGTCATCGATTTCGGTTTTCATTGCAAAAATAGCGGCAAATGCTTTTGAGGTTTCTTCAAAAACAGTGGCGTCATCCTTTGTTAGCAAATGCTGTGGCAAATAGGCAATAACGGCTTCTTTTGGTGCCGATATCGCTCCTGTAGACGGTTTATTTTCCCCTGCAATAATCTTTAACAAGGTCGATTTACCCGCTCCGTTTTTCCCCATTAAGGCGATTTTGTCATTTTCATTGATGGCGAAAGTCACATCACTAAATAATGTTGTACCTCCAAACTGCACCGAAATATCGTTAACTGTAATCATGGTATGGTTGTATGCCTTTTAATTTTAAGGCGCAAAGATAGTTTTTTATTAGACAGTTAGCGTGGAATTTATCCTAAGTTTTTGGAAATAAAAAAGCCGGTAACTACCGGCTTTTTATCTGTTTTAGATATATAGATTTTCGTCTTCGGCTTCTTCTCCGTATTCCTCCAACCCGAATAAATACGGTTCGATCATGGTCTTGTCGGCCAGTGCTTCGACACGTTCCGTCAAGGCATGTGCAAAGAACACCCGTTGCGTTTTTTCGATACTATTTGACAATCGCAAAATCACGGCATCCTGACGCAAACGGAATATTTCGTCGGCATCATCTACGATAAATAATTTTACCGTGTTGATGTTAAATCCGGCCGAAGAAAACATCGCGTTGATTTTATTGGGTGTTCCAACCAAAATATCCACGCCCAATGAGATCTGGTTTTTATCGTAATCGATATCCCCTTTGTCGTGCGCTCCAAAAACGCGAAGGTTATGGTAATTTCCTAGTTTACGGAACAAATCGACCATTTCCAACACTTCTTCTTTGTCTTTCACGATAACCATCGCCCGTGTGGATTCGCCTTCTGCTTTTTCCAGTTTCTGAATTACGGTATATACAATTGTTGTGGATTTCCCACCGTTATCCGGCATGATCACCACTGCATCAGCCCCACTTTTCAACGTTCCGAAACACTCCTTCTGGATTTCGTTAGGCTCGGTAATACCGTTTTCCACCAAAGCCTGCGCCAGTTTTTCGTCTATTTTTTTTAATTTCATATGATAATCCCTAAAAAAGAACCGGTTTCCCTGTCTTTTATATTATTTACTTGCAAACATTTTTACGTCATTCTCAGAAATCTCAGCACCTCCCAATATAATCAATCGCTCGATTACGTTTCGAAGTTCCCGGATATTCCCGGTCCAGTCGTATTCCTGTAATAGTTTAATCGCCTGAGCCGAAAACTTTTTACAGGTACTTCCCTGTTCGGAGGCTATTTTTTCGGCGAAATGGGTCACCAATAACGGAATATCTTCCCGTCGATCATTTAATGCCGGTACTTTAATCAAAATAACAGCCAAACGATGGTATAAATCTTCGCGGAAACGTCCTTCTTCGATTTCCTTTTTCAAATCTTTATTGGTAGCGGCAACAACGCGTACATCCACTTTGATATCCTTATCGGCACCAACTCTTGTGATCATATTTTCCTGTAATGCCCGCAATACTTTTGCCTGAGCCGACAAACTCATATCTCCGATTTCATCCAGGAAAATTGTTCCTTTATCAGCCGCTTCAAACTTTCCGGCGCGATCTTTAACCGCCGATGTAAAGGCACCTTTAACATGCCCAAACAATTCACTTTCGATTAATTCCGATGGAATAGCGGCACAATTCACTTCAATTAACGGCGCGGTTGAACGCTCGCTTTTTTCGTGTAACTGATGTGCCACAAGTTCTTTCCCGGTTCCATTTGGCCCCGTGATCAATACTCTGGCTTCGGTTGGCGCGACTTTATCGATCATGTCTTTGATTTGATTGATTGCATCACTACTACCGATCATTTCATAATTTTTACTGACTTTTTTCTTCAGTATTTTATTTTCGATCACGAGTTTTTTACGATCCAAAGCATTGCGAACCGTGTTTAGTAAACGGTTTAAATCCGGTGGTTTGGAAATATAATCGAAAGCGCCCAGACGCATGGTATTTACAGCCGTTTCCAAATCGCCATGACCGGAGATCATCACCATCGGGATTTCGGGTTTTATTTTTTTTACGGCTTCCAGTACTTCTTCTCCATCCATTTTCGGCATTTTGATATCGCACAGTACCAGATCGTAATCTTCATTTTTGATTTTTTCCAATCCTTGTAATCCATCTTCCGCTTCTTCTACTTTGTAGGTGTCGTTTTCTTCCGAAAGTATTTTGGACAAGACTCTTCTGATGGCTGCTTCGTCTTCTATGATTAGTATTTTGGGCATTATCGACCGTATTTGAAAGTTATCGTTTGCTAAAATAACAAAAAGCAAAACAAAGTTTGTGAAGTTTATGCTAAACTCCTATCCTGAAAAACAATTTAGCGGTTCAGGATTGTAATTTCCCGTTGCGGGAATGGAATATTGATATTATGTTGTCGGAAAACCGCATCAATTTTAAAACGGATTTCACTTTGGATTTTCGGACTTTTCATGCCATCGCTTACCGAAAAGGTTACGGCAAAATCCAGGGACGAGGCGCCAAAATCCTGAAAAAGGACCGTGATTCCCTCGTCAACAACCACACCTTCCGTTTCCCGGACACAGTCTTCCAGTAATTTTTTAACCAGTTGTACATCGCTACCATAGGCTACGCCAACAGTTACCAGTTCCCGATTTGTACTGTTATTTTGTGTCCAGTTAAAAAGCGTTTCGCTCATAAACTGATGGTTCGGAATAATCATAACCCTGTCGTTTCGGGTTACAGCCCGGGTGGTACGCAAACGGATTTCGGTTACTTTTCCGACTTTTCCATCCACTTCAATGACATCACCCACATGTAAGGATTGATCCAATATCATCAAAACTCCGGAAATAATATCCTGAAAGAAGGTTTGTAAAGCCAGTCCGATTCCGACAAACAGTGCTGCGGAAGCCGTTAGAAAGACGTTCATATTCACACCGGAAGCATGTAATGTAAACATCACCACAAAGATGTAGGCTATGTATTTAAAAAACTGAAATACCCCTACAAATTTATTTTTATCCTGTTCCGGTATTTTTTTAATTATGATCCTAAAAATAATTCGCAGGACTACGCCAGTGAACATAAAAGCAAAAATCAGAATCAGCAGATCGAACACCGAAAAATCGATGCTTTTGGTGTCGATCAGCCTAAATCCCAATATGTTCTTTATATGTTCCAGCATTGTATTTGCTAATATTTAAGCCATTTATATAACTCTTTCCAGGTTGGTTTTTTACCGTACATCAGGATACCTACTCTGTAAATTTTGGAGGCAAACCATACCACCAATAAAAAGGTTCCGAATAATAAGGCAATAGAAATCACCAATTGCCACCATGGCACTCCAAACGGAATACGCATTAGCATTACGATTGGCGAGGTTAATGGTATAATTGAGAACACGGTTGCTACGGTTCCATGCGGATCGTTCATCACCGTAAAGAACCCTACATAAACCCCTAACATCATCGGCATGATAATCGGTAAAAGGAACTGTTGCGAATCCGTTTCACTGTCAACTGCAGCACCGATAGCCGCATATAGCGAGCTATATAAAAAGTATCCACCGATAAAATAGATGATAAAACAACTCACCAATGTTCCTAACGGGAGTTTTAATATCTCACTAATATACGTTTGAATCGTTCCGCCCATTTCGTGTTGCGCGGCATTGATCATTTCCGGATCAATGGAGGCCTGCGCACCAGTCTGTACTCCAAAAAAGGAAGCAACTCCAATCAACAATGTGATACCCACTATTGCCCAAATCGTAAACTGTAGAAGTCCCGCCAATGAGTTTCCGATAATCTTACCGAGCATCAACTGGAATGGTTTTACCGACGAAATGATAATTTCGATAATACGGTTGGTTTTTTCTTCGATTACACTGCGCATTACAAAGTTACCATAAATAATGATAAACATCATGATCAGGTAGCCAAAGGCCGAACCAATTACGATTTTGATCTCGTTAAGTCCTTTAATGCTATCTTCGCCCGAAAATTTTGTCAGGTGAATATTGGCATTCGTTTTGGCTTTTTCGATTTTATCATAATCAAATCCCAGTTCTTTCAGATTGTTCTGCGTTAACTGATGATCAATTACTTCTTCCATACTCATGATAAAATCCATACTTGGACTGTCGTCCGAGATATATTCTACTTTTGTTAGTAATTCTTTTGGGTTGGTTACTTTCGGAATGTAGATCATTCCTTCGTAGTTTTTGCTGGCCGTATCTTTTGCTGTTTTTAACGGCATGGCCGACAAGTCCACATATACGGTTTTCTCGGTATCCTTGAAATCCTTTTTAAAGATACCGGATTCGTCATGTATCGCTACTTTTTTGACTTCTGCATTGTTCATATTGACCAGATAGCCGATCAGGAATGACATACCCACAATTAACAATGGACTTAAGAACGTCATCACGATAAATGATTTATTACGCACCTTGGCGATAAATTCTCTTTTTATGATTAGGGATAAAACGCTCATTATTTACGGCTTACAGTTTGAATAAAAATATCGTTTACACTTGGTATTTTTTCCACGAAATGGGTTACCTGTCCATTTTGGGTTAAAATGTTTAACAACGCATTCGGAGTTCCGTTTCCAAGTTGCACTTCCAGTTTTAATTCGTCATTAAGGGATTTAAAATTGGTTTGCTCCAGCGTAAATTGTTGTGTCAGTTCGTACATCAGACGTTCGATATTATCAGATAAAATCCCTACTTCGAAAGCATTGGTACGGTGTTCTTTTTTTACATCGATCAGTTTTCCTTCGATTAATTTGTTCGATTTATGAATCAACGCGATATCGTCACACATTTCTTCCACACTTTCCATACGGTGTGTCGAAAAAATAATGGTGGATCCTTTTTTCTTTAATTCGAGGATTTCGTCTTTGATAATATTGGCATTAACCGGGTCAAAACCGGAAAAAGGTTCGTCAAAAATCAACAATTTCGGTTGGTGCAATACCGTTACCACAAACTGGATTTTTTGCGCCATACCTTTGGAAAGCTCCTGGATTTTTTTGTTCCACCATCCCTGGATTTCCAGTTTTTCAAACCAATATTGCAGCTGTTTTTTAGCTTCCGCTTTCGAAAGTCCTTTTAATTGCGCCAGGTATAACGCCTGTTCGCCTACTTTCATGGTTTTATACAAGCCTCTTTCTTCGGGCATATAGCCGATATGTTGTACGTGATGTGGTGCTAATTTTTCACCGTCGAGAATTACTTCGCCGCTATCGGGCATCGTAATCTGGTTAATGATCCGGATCAGGGATGTTTTTCCGGCACCATTCGGACCTAACAGTCCGTATATACTTCCTTTGGGAACTTTTAAAGAAACGCTGTTTAAAGCCGTGTAGTCGCCATATTGCTTTACAACATTTTTAACCTCTAAGATTGAACTCATTTGATTGACTATAGATTTCTGTAAAAGTAAAAAATAGTTACCAAATAGGATTAATTCTTATAAAAAAACCCACCCCTGATTTTCGCAAGGATGGGAAAAATTGCTATGAAAAAGAAATTCACCAGCCTTAGCTAGTGAATTTCAAAAGTATAACTTTTATAATCATTATGAAAACATGTCCTTAACTTTTTCAAAAAATGATTTATCCGATTTTTCCGGTTTCGGGACAAAGTTTTCGTCTTCCAACATTTTCTCAAAAAACTGTTTTTGTTCTTTGTTCAATGTTTTCGGTGTCCATACATTAACGTGTACCAGTAAATCTCCGCTACCGTAACTGTTGATACTTGGAATTCCTTTGCCTTTTAATCGCAGAATTTTACCGGATTGTATTCCTTCTTCCAGTTTGATACGTACTTTTCCGTTTACCGTATCGATATCTTTTGAGGTTCCCAAAGCGGCTTCCGGGAAACTGATATACAAATCGTAATGCAGGTTTTCGCCTTCACGCTTTAATTTTTCGTGTTCCACCTCTTCGATAGCCACGATTAAATCACCTGGAACGCTGTTTCCGCCTGGCGCATCGTTTCCTTTTCCGGCAACTTTTAACTGCATACCGTCTACTACTCCGGCTGGAATTTTGATCGATACCGTTTCGTCTTCCATAATCATTCCCTGTGCATCGGCATTGGACGGTTTACTATCGATAATTTGTCCGCTACCACTACAGCTATGACACGGAGAAGACGTTTGCATTCGGCCCAGAATCGTATTAGTCACTTTTGTCACCTGACCCGAACCGTTACAGGTTGGACAGGTTTTATAGGTTACCCCTTGCGCCTGAACTTTACGTTTCACTTTGACTTTTTTCTCAACGCCGTTTGCGATTTCTTCCAGTGTTAATTTCACTTTGATACGCAGATTACTTCCTTTCATACGACGTTGTCCGCCACCGCCACCGAATCCGCCGCTAAAACCGCCGAATCCGCCACCGAAAGCGCTTCCGAAAATATCCCCGAACTGACTAAATATGTCGTCCATATTCATATGTCCGCCACCGCCAAATCCACCGGCACCGTCGAAGGCCGCATGACCATATTGATCATAACGTGCTTTTTTGTCAGGATCACTTAGTATCTCATACGCTTCGGCAGCCAGTTTGAATTTTTCTTCCGCTTCTTTATCGCCCGGGTTTTTATCAGGATGATATTCAATCGCTTTTTTTCGGTACGCTTTTTTAATTTGCTCCGGTGAAGCGCCTTTCTCAATACCTAATATTTCGTAAAAATCTTTTTTCATAAACCAAATTATTCCAATTGAAATACTCCGAAGTCGCTAAAAAGGCCTCCGGAGTTTCTATTTTTTAAGCTTTATTGTCCTACCACTACTTTTGGAAAACGGATAATTTTGTCGCCAAGTTTGTATCCTTTTTCGATCACGTCTACAATTTTCCCTTTTAATTCTTCCGACGGTGCCGGAATCAGGGTAATGGCTTCGGCAAAATCCGCATCAAAAGCATCGCCTGCTTTAAGTTCTACCTCTTCAAGGCCTTTCGACACTAATGTCGATTTTAATTTATCATAAATCAGCGTCACTCCTTTTGTCAGGTTTTCGTCACCCAGGTTTTTAGCGATTTCAGGCAAAGCTCTGTCAAAATCGTCCATTACCGGCAATAGGGCCTGTAAAACTTCCTGATTGGCCGTTTTAAACAGATCCAATCGTTCTTTCGAAGTTCGTTTTTTATAGTTTTCAAACTCCGCAAACAATCGTAGGAATTTGTCTTTTTCTTTCGCTATTTCTTCCTGCAATTGTTCTTCAACAGTAAGTTCCGGTTGTGGAATCGCCTGATTTTCTGCTGCATTTTCACCTTGTGCTGTTTCTTTTTCTATGTTTTCAGTATTTTCCTGGCTCATATTTTTAAATATTTTCTTGAACATTTTTCAGTTTGTATCGCTGATTTGGATTGCAAAAGTATTGCCAAATATTTAAAAATGTCAATTTGTCACCTAACATTTTTTTCAAATCCAACATTAACTGTAAAAAAGACAAGGTTTTACCGGCCATCCCCGTATTTTTCCCTACCTAAAAAAGCACAATAAAAACAGCTTTTTAGTGCGATTCGTAATCGAAATTTAATATAATTTTAAGAAATTATTCGATTCGTTTCGATAGATTTGTGGAAACTAAAAATTTATTTTTATGAAAAAAGGCATTTTAAGTTTATTTGTTTTAGCGACTTTATCACTGGTTTCCTGTAAAAAAGAAACGACCAATGAGGCAGAGATCAAAGAAACGGTAGAAGCTCCTGTTACGTCGAACGAAGCAGCCAAGTTTAATGTCGATGCCAAAGCATCTTCCATTAACTGGGTAGGTAGCAAACCAACCGGAAAACATACCGGAACGATCAACATTAAAAATGGTGAACTATATGCCAAAGATGGTGTTATTGAAACCGGAAAGGTTTTTATCGATATGACATCAATTGCCGTAACCGATTTAAAAGGTGACGAAAAAACAACTTTGGAAGGCCATTTAAAAGGTCTTGGAAAAGAAAGCGATGTGGATCATTTCTTTAATACCAAAAAATATCCGGAAGCGGTATTTGAAATTACCAAAGTAACCGAAGAAGCCGGAAAGAAAATGGTTGAAGGTAACCTGACGTTAAAAGACATCACGAAAAGTGTGAAATTCCCGGCTACTATTACTGCCGATGCCAACGGTATCAGCATCGAAAGCGAGCCTTTTACAATAAACAGAACGTTATGGAACGTAAATTATGGTTCTAAATCTGTATTTGACAATTTAGGAGACAAATTTATCAATGACGATATCGAATTAAAAGTTAGCGTAAAAGCAACAAAATAATTATTACTTCATCTTACGATTATGCTACGGAGTGCTGAATATTTTCAGCACTTTTTTTATTTAGGGCCGTAACAGATTGTCCAGCGCTTTATCGAGGAATTTGTATTTAAACTGAAATCCATTATCTAACGCTTTTTGCGCACTCACTTTCTGACTTTCGAATAGTAGTATATGCATATCGCCCAAAATGAGCTTCATCATAAAACGAGGTGCATTTGGAAGGATCACCTCTTTATTTACCGCTTCGGCGATCGCTTTTATCATTTCCTGACTCGTTACCGGATTGGGCGCAACGGCATTATAAACACCTGTCCAATTGTTTTCCATCGCAAAATAAATCATATCGGCCAGATCGTGAATATGGATCCAGGACTGAAATTGTTTTCCGGAACCAAAACCGGCCGCCATCCCCATTTTAATTGGTTTGAGCATTTCCATTAAAACGCCCCCTTGATTGGACAACACCAGTCCAAAACGGAGTTTACATATATTAATATTGAGTCTGCGAAATTGATCAACGGCGTCTTCCCATTTGAGCACAACATTACCAAGAAATGTATCGCTTACTTCTTTCGATTCTTCACTATATAGCACGGTTTGACTATCCGGATAAATCCCGATAGCCGAAGCACTGATAATTTGTCGGACCTGATTTGGATTTTCTTTTAGTACTTTATACAAAAGATTGGACGATAAGATGCGGCTTTCGATAATTTCTTCTTTATAAGCCGAAGTCCATCGTTTTGAAATGGAAGCACCCGCCAGATGCACGATTACATCTACTCCCAACAAGCAGTTTTCATCTATAATACCCTGTTCCGGATTCCAGAAAAACCCGTGGTAATAGGATTCTTTTTCTATTTTCTTCCGGGAAGTAGTGAGATAATGAATCGCGATACCGTTTTGCAACAGCAACGCAACCAATTCCTTGCCTACTAAACCGGTAGCTCCGGTAATTAATACTTTCATACACCCTTTCTTTTTCAAAAACACCGACAACAACAAAGCTTACACTCTTTTCATTTTCAGCATTTTATTACAAATTTAAACGCTATATCGGGAATATAAAAGTTATTTAAGTTAGGTTTAACGTAGTAAAATTACCTTTAAAAGATTACTTAATCCGGACGCTCCATTCGAATTCCATTTCCGATACCTGATCTCCTTTTTCATCTTTTCCGATCGATTTCATCCAGAACGTTTGCCCTTCGCCGGTAGCTATGGTATTTTTAATTGCCTCTTCGATCAAATGCCCGTCATTGCAAACAAACGTAATTCGACCTCGCGCTTTTTTTGAAAAATTACCTTTATTATTCGCTACAAGCATCGAAATCTTTTTTCCGCTAAGCTGAATTTGATACATCACCAAAGCACCGGTCGTTAATTCGGCTGCCATGGCCTGAACGGCAAAATACATTGAATTAAACGGATTTTGATTGAACCAACGGTGCTTAACCGTTACTTCGCACGAAGTCTCCGATATTTTCCGAACACGTACGCCACTCCAAAAAGCAGACGGTAACTTAAAGAATAAGAAGGTGTTTAGTTTTGAAGGTGTAAATTTCATAAGGCCCTATTTTTCTATAAAAATACAAAAAATACTATGCGTTCATATAAAATTTAAAAAGTTAAATTAACCCACAATCAGTGCAAAAGAACTATTTCATTATTTAGAATAGTCCATGTGAAATACATTTTTGTCCATTTATTCCCTTCCATTAACCTACTAACTTTACGTTAATCCTACTATAATCCGAACAACATGAGCAATCTTACAACTTATTTTATGTATGCCACTATATTAAGCTTACCTATTATAGTAACTCAAAATACAACTTCAATGGATGCCTTATACCAAAAGCAGAGCAATTTCGATTTCAAAACAACGGAACGCAACCTGAAAAAAGAACTGGAATTACAAGATATTGTCATTTTTTCAGCAACTGACCATTCCAAAAACGCTTCAGATGTTACTATCAACATGAAACCATCTAAAGTATTTATCATTGGTAATGCAAAAGCTGGAACACCGTTAATGTTGGAAGATCCGCTTATAGCGATTGAACTTCCGTTAAAAATACTATTAGTTGAAGACGACCAAAAAAAGGTTTGGGTGTGTTACAAAAATTTAGAACCACTTAAAAATACCTATACTATCCCAAAATCAGCGGAGCAATTAACTTTAATTGACACCAAAATGCATCGCATTATTGACAAGATCTGTAAATAAGAAACGACTACCACTCAACACCGTTTTCAATAAGCAGTCTGAAAAAAATTGTACTGACTTTATCATTCCGGATCATTTTTTTGGTATACTTGTAGTAAAATTCCTTACTACAATAAAGGTTGGCAGAAATTCTAATCAACAAGAACAAAATGATACTACAGTTAAGAACGTTATGTCTTTTCAGTTTACTTTTCTCGAGTGTTTTATGTCATGGACAAACAAAATCACTTGCTGAGGAACCCATTAATTTAGAAAACTTTAATTTTAATACAAAAATCGAAGTTCTTGTTCCTGAGAAATACAGGGATGAAAGGGATACCGATTACGAATCTTACCAGTTTTCGTCTCGAAATGGTTCCCCAAATTCCTTTACAAAAAACACCATCTTTATAGACGAAAACAATCCTGAAAAGGGAATTGTCAGAACTGAGTTTTACCAAACGGTTTCCTCTAACAGGAATACAGTTGCCGTATTTAAAAACCAAACCTTTAATCGCGTCAGTTTTGCGCTTGATCAGAATAATCAGATTTATGTTGTTTGTGCGGCTGCGATGATCGTAACCGAAAAAGAGCAAAAAGACTTCATTAAAAAACTGAAGGTCAACTATGGTCAGTACAAAAAGTACAAGGGAAAATCGGCAAGCAATTATTTTGTCTATGAATGGCAAACAAAAGACAGGATCATACGCTATTCGTCTGTATTTGTCGATGGAAATGATATAATCGAAAAACACCTAGTCGATGAAGAGCATCCTGAAATGGTACCCGAAAAAAAATCCCGTTTTGAAGGCTATTTTTATCTTATTAAAAAACAAAAAATTAAGGATACTAAGAATCTGGAAATGTCCGATTTCGATTTTATCCATTACTAAAAACTGCTGCTAAAGGTGGTTTTACACTGTTATTCCTAAATTACTCCACTTCAAAATCCTTAGATTTTCGAACTTGCCGTTCCATAATGGTTCCAAGCCGGCAGAAACATCCGCTTTAAACACAATTATATTCAAACTACTAACCCAGATTTCAATGTTGTTTTGAAAACATAAAACGTGTTTTTACAAAATAATGCGGCTGTTTCATTTTTGTCTTATTATGCCGCCTACTCTCCTTTTCACACACAAACAACTGATTTACAATATTATAAATCAAAACCCAAAGCAACTCCTTTAATTTAAAATGTTAAAAAAAAGTTAAATCAATGTACTATGCAATACAAGATACCATTCTTTAGCCATATATTTGTATAAGAAAATAATAGCTAATCAATAGTATTATAGAAACGAGAATCAATCATCAATCAAAAAACAATAGTATTATGAACACAACAACTAACGAAAAGAACACTGCGACAATCATGCATCTAAGTACTTTAAGTCAGTATTTTATTCCATTCGGGAATTATTTCTTCCCGATATTAATCTGGGCTTTTAAAAAAGACAAATCGGATTTTGTGGATTACAACGGAAAACAAACCCTTAATTTTCAGTTAAGCATGTTGTTATACTCTCTAATCCTATTATTAGTATCGGTGCCGATATTGCTGTATACGATTTTTAAAAACATTTCATTCAACAATTTTGACGGTAGCGACCTGATTATCCGCGAAATGTCGACAGCCAATATTTCAGGAATCGTAATTGTAGCCGCAATTGCCGCACTGTTATTCTGCTTTTTAAAAGTAATGGAATTTTTCCTGGTTATTTATGCCGCGGTAAAAAGCAGTAACGGACAAAAATACCATTATCCATTAAGTATCAACTTTTTAAGATAAAAAAATCAATCATCAATCACATCATCAATCATCAATCAAAAAATGAACAGTTTAATCTCAAAAAAGAAATTCTATGAACATTGAGAACACTAAAGCTCAGATGCGCAAAGGAATTCTGGAATTCTGCATCCTCTCCGTGATCAAGGAAAAAGATGCGTATACATCCGAAATTCTGGACACCCTAAAAAACGCAAAACTACTCGTTGTGGAAGGCACCGTATACCCTTTGTTGACCCGGTTAAAAAACGACGGATTATTAAATTACCGTTGGGAAGAATCGACCTCCGGGCCACCGAGAAAATACTACAGCCTAACCGAAGAAGGACACGAATTTTTAAAAGAATTAAATAGTACCTGGACAGAACTATCTGATGCAGTAACCATTATAACCAGCCAAAACCAATAGCCATGAACAAAACAGTAAGTATAAATTTAGGAGGTTTTTTCTTTCATATAGATGAAGACGCCTTTCAGAAATTGAACCGATACTTCGATGCAATCAAGCGCTCCTTATCCCCTGATGGCCGGGACGAAATCATGAATGACATCGAAAGTAGAATTGCAGAACTTTTGTCGGAGAAACTTTCGAGCGACAAACAAGTAGTAAGTCTAAACGAGATCGATCAGGTTATCGCCGTAATGGGTCAACCGGAAGATTACCGACTGGAAGACGACACCGATACTCCGAAACAGACTTATACCACCCATTCATCCAACGGTTCCAAAAAACTATACCGTGACAAAGAAAAAGGAATGCTGGGTGGTGTAGCGGCCGGTTTTGGACACTATATCGGACTGGATCCGCTTTGGTTACGAATCATTCTGATCTTATTAACATTGGCCGGATTCGGAGCCGGAATTGTAGCCTATATCATTTTATGGATTCTGGTTCCGGAGGCAAAATCTACGGCAGAAAAGCTGGAAATGACCGGAGAAGCGATTACGATATCGAATATCGAAAAGAAGGTTCGTGAAGGCTTTGGGGAAATCACCGACAAGATCAACAATCTTGATCATCAAAAAATAGCCGATGAAGCCAAAAGCGGTGCTACAAAAGTAGCCACAACTATAGAGGATGTTTTTCTGGTAATTTTTAAAGTCTTTGCTAAAGTAATCGGCGCTATAATCGTGATCTTTTCCTTAATGGGATTAATCGGAATCGTGGTAACCTCCTTTATGATGATCTTTACCGCAGCCATACCAAACTCTCCTTTCTTTGACTTTATGAATGCGTTTAACTACACCGATATGCCGATGTGGCTATTGGGTCTGCTAACGTTTTTAAGCGTTGGAATTCCGTTGTTCTTTTTCTTCCTTTTGGGACTCAAAATTCTGGTAAACAACCTGCGTTCTATCGGGAATGTAGCGAAATTCACCTTATTGGGAATCTGGATTATTTCATTGATCATGTTGATCTATTTAGGAATCCGTCAGGCGACAGAAGTTGGTTTTGAAGGCAAAGTAGTCGAAAAAAAGAATATCGATTTAACCGTTAACGACACCTTACATATCAAGATGCGTTTTAACGATTATTTCTCCAAAACGGCCGATAGTGATACGGAATTCCGATTTGCACAGGATTCGGCACAAAACGAGGTAATTTATTCCAACAATATTGAAGTACATATACTAAGAACGTCGGAAGCACCTTATGTTCAAATCGAAAAAGTAGCCGGAGGACATTCGTTATCCGATGCGCGCAAAAGAGCAGAAAAAATCAAATATAACTTTGAAATTAAAAACCATACCTTATTCTTAGACAACTATTTACTGACCGGTATCGCAAATAAATACCGTAACCAAAAAGTTAGAGTATACCTATATCTTCCGGAAGGCCTTATTATTCATCCGGGTGAAAATGTAGACGATTATCTGGAAAACAATTATTCGAATTATTACCTGCAAGGTGGTAATGATCAATACCACTACCGTGTTGAAAAAGAAGAATTAAAATGTCTGGACTGCCCAATAGATGAAAATGAAGAGTGGAATGAAGATGACGCCGACAGCACTAGCACCACAACCGTAACCATTAACGGGCAAGGCGTTCAGATTAAAGAAAATTCTAAAAAAGAAATCACCAAAAGTGTTGAAGGTGTTGAATTGCGAAAAGATAAAATCATTATCAACACCAAATAAATGAATTGCGGTAAAGTCGGCCGATTTGAAAGTCGGCTTTACCGTTTCAAAAAAAAGCATCAACCAATTCTCAAAAAACGAATATTATGATCAAACTAGCTGTTCATTTTGCAAAAATAGTGATTGCCACAGCGGCTGCATTACTATTCGGTTCCTGTAATAACATCAACATGCCTAACTTTCAAAAAGTTGACGGTGACGGTCATGTAACCACTCAAACGCGAAATATCGCCTCAAACTTCACCTCTATTTCAGCTTCCCGCGGATTAGAAATCGTTCTGGTACAAGCTCCGGAAACCAAAGTAACCGTTAAAGCCGATAGTAATTTACAAGGCCATATCAAAACGGAAGTAGTTGAAGGCGAATTGCAAATTACGTCCGATGTCAATATCCGAAATGCGGAATCGAAAACCGTATATGTAGCACTTCCCAAACTGGATTCTTTTCAGGCGTCAAGCGGCGTAAGTGTGAGCAGTACCAATATGTTACGCAACAACACCATTGCTTTTTCATCCAGTAGTGGTAGTAATATCACTGTAAAAGTAAGCGCCGAAACCGTTAGTTGTGAAAGCAGCAGTGGTAGCGAAATAAAAATTACCGGAGAAGCAAACCGTCTGGAAACGGATTCTTCCAGTGGAAGTAGCATCGTTGCACGCGATCTTACGGTAAAAGATGCGACCGCAGATGCTTCAAGCGGAAGCAGTATTGTACTCAATGCTACGCAAAGTCTTACTGCCGAAGCAAGCAGTGGCAGTTCGGTTTCCTATATTGGAAGTCCAAGCCTTCTAAAAAAGAAAGTCTCATCCGGTGGCAGTGTGTCACCTTATTAATAAATCGGAAGCATCGCAATCGCGGTGCTTTTTTTTAGGATTAATTTAAGGTAATCAACCGCGAAAATAGCCGGTGCGCAGTTATTTTTTACCTAAATTTGCGTTTCAAATTCAAATAGTTCATGAAAAAAACGATTTTATTATTTGCCCTATTACTCACAGCAACGCTTACATTTGCTCAGAAAAAAGAAAAACTAAAAGGTTCTAAAATTGTAACCGTTACCCAGAAAGATGTTGAAAAATTTGAAAACCTGGAATTTGAAGATAATCTTGAAGTATTCCTGGTAAAAGGAGACAAACAGGCTCTGGAAATTGAAGCCGATGACAACCTTCACGAATCCATCAAAGCCGAAATGTACGGCAGTACCCTACGCGTTTACACCGATAAAGACATTTCGAATGCTAAAAAACTAAGCGTTCGTGTTACCTATACCAACGATTTAAAAATGATTTCGGCCAAAAACGAAACCAAACTAAACGCCTTAGCCGATTTACAACTGGATAACATCACAGTGAAGAATTTCGATTATTCGAAGTCCTTTTTAAATGTAAAATCATCGTCTTTTACAATTCTGCTAAATGATAAAAGTAAAGCCGAATTAAATGTAAAAGCCGAATTTGCCGCTTTTGAATTGAGTAAAAATGCCGATTTAAAGGTTTTAGTTGCTACCGCAGAGTCCAAAATTGACTTGTATCAGAAATCCACAGCTACTATCGAAGGGGATTCCGGTATTTCTAAAATCCGATTGGATAATAACGCGACTTTAAACGCTAAGAAATTTTCGGTAACCGATATGGAACTGATCACCGAATCGTATACCACGTGTACGGTAAATGCGCTTAAAACGATTAGCATCTTTGCCACCGGAAAATCCGAAATCCAGTTATTCGGAGCACCAAAAGTCGACATGAAGAATTTTGCCGATAACGCGACCTTATATAAGAAACAACAATAAATAAAAAAGCTCCTCTGACGAGGAGCTTTTTTTATATCGAAAAGTGAGCGTTGCTTACTCTTTTGAAGCCAAATATCTTTCGGCATCCAAGGCTGCCATACATCCGGTTCCCGCAGCTGTAATCGCCTGACGGTATACATGATCGGCTGCATCACCGGCTACAAAAACACCCGGTACATTGGTTTTAGAAGTTCCCGGTTCGTTGATGATATATCCGGTTTCATCCAGTTTGATATACTCTTTAAAAATATCGGTATTCGGTTGGTGTCCAATCGCTACGAAGAATCCGGTAACCGGAATTTCTTTTAGCTCTCCGGTAGTTCTGTTTTTCACGCGTACTGCCGTAACCACCTGTCCGTCGCCAATTACCTCATCGGTTTCGGTATTTAACAGGATTTCGATGTTTTCGGTTTTACGAACACGATCTTCCATGATACGGGATGCACGGAATTTTTCGCTACGTACTAACATTGTCACTTTACGACACAATTTAGACAAGTAGTGTGCTTCTTCACAGGCACTATCACCGGCTCCTACGATAATCACATCCTGATTGCGGTAGAAAAATCCGTCACAAACGGCACAAGCCGAAACACCACCTCCTAATTGCAGGTATTTTTGTTCGGATGGCAATCCTAAATATTTAGCAGAAGCACCGGTACTGATAATTACCGTCTCACAATGGATTTCTTTTGTATCGTTGATCCAAACTTTATGTACCGGTCCGGAAAAGTCCACTTTTGTAGCCCATCCGTCTCTAACATCGGTACCAAAACGTTTGGCTTGGTCCTGTAACTGCACCATCATTTCCGGTCCGGTTACACCATCCGGATAACCCGGAAAGTTTTCCACTTCGTTTGTTGTTGTTAATTGTCCGCCCGGTTGTGTTCCCTGGTATAGCACCGGATTCATGTTTGCTCTGGCTGCATAGATCGCCGCGGTATATCCGGCAGGTCCCGAACCAATAATCAAACATTTTACTTTTTCAATGGTATCTGACATAATCTGTTTTTATTTTTTTAGCGATAGCAAATGTAAGCCTTAATTAAAAAAGATGTATACAAAATGGATTAGTTTTAACTATGCTAAAATAAATATGATTTATTTTTCAAAAACGTTTTGCATTTTAAAATTAAGTTCTATATTTGCACCCACAATAACAGACCGCACGGGGTGTAGCGTAGCCCGGTCATCGCGCCTGGTTTGGGACCAGGAGGTCGCAGGTTCGAATCCTGCCACCCCGACAGAAAGCTCTAACGAAAGTTAGGGCTTTTTTTGTTTTATACTTCTATATCTAAAGCAAAATGAAAAAAAATAAAACAATTATCTTTTTGTTACTTGTTTTAATAAGTTTTGGTTCATGTGAAAATGCAACTGAACAAAAATTGTTGAAAATTAGAAATACAACAAAATTTAACGAAAGTAAACAGAAAGTCGGATTCAACAATAATATAAAAAGAGAGTTTACCAAAGAAGGTATTGAATACGGTGTAATCACATTAGAAAATTCAGAAAAAGTAAAATTTTGGTTTCAAACTCATCACATGTGTGAAGACGAAATTGGCGGAACTCTTTTTGAATTACCTAATGGAAAATTAAAATTTATAGAAGGATATTTTTGTTGCGAAGTTCAACTTCCCAAAAATGGAAAGTTTAAAAACTCTCAAGAGTTAATGGCAGAAATGGAAAAGGTTGATGGAATTCATCCGTAGAAAAAACCGAATACATAAGATTAGTTAAGCACAATATCACTCCATTTTTTATTAAAAACTTCCACAATTGAACTCTATTGATTTTTAAAACATTAGCAACCACAGACTACACCTTTCTTTTTTTCGGAACCGGATATAGCTTTTCCTTAATTTCAGAAATTTCTTCTTTAAGTTTTTTATTGGCATTTTGTATTAATTCATTCTGAACTTTCATTATACTCAAAAGGTCATGCATAGCATCAAGGTTTTCGAGTTGAAAAAAAATAATTCTTTCAAGATCTGCTTTTGTATATCGTGTACTCATAACTATATTTTTTTGAGTGAATGACAATACAAATGTAAAACAAAATTACATTTATGTAAAACGTATTTACATTTTAGTATTTCTATAATGAAATATATACTTTCACTAGTGTATAACTGCCCTACATTCACTATTTTTGATTTGTGAGTGAAAGAATCAACAAAATAAAAGAAGTTTTAGTTCGTAAAGGTGTTAGTCAAAAGGAACTCGCTGCTCAACTGGAAAAGAATGAGCATACGGTTTCAAATTGGTGTATCAATAAATCGCAACCTCATCTTAAAGACCTCTATAAAATCGCAATCTTTTTAGACGTAGACATTTGCGACCTTTTGATTTCAAATAAAGATAAGTAACAGACTTTTACTAAAAAGGCTAATAGTGCTAACAACGTAGCACAAAACTAAACGTGCTACTTTAAATTTTACTTATCTTTAAAACCTAATCCTCAAAACCACTTTGAAAAAGATTCTAATCCTTATCGCGCTTTTGTTTTTCGGTTTTGGCTTTAGTCAAAATAACACTATTGAAAACAACCCGACATTTGTTTTCCCGGAGATCCATGATTTTGTAAATGATTATGACGATATCTTATCCCTTTCGCAGGAAGTAATTCTTAAAGCCTATGCAAAAGAAATAGAAAAGCAAAATAATATTGGGATTGTAATCGTAACCGTTCCTTCCATTTCACCGTATACCGACATCTATGATTACTCATTAGACCTCGCTAAACAGACAACATTTGGTTGTATTGTCATTGTCGTTTGCAAAAATATGCGCGCCCTTCAGATACAAAACTGTGATGCCATAGTATCCAAACTGACCGATGAAGAAACGAAATCAATAATTGATCATCATGTTATACCCGAATTTAAAAAGGGGAATTATTTTATCGGATTGGAAAATGGAATTCGTGAAATAAAGAAAGAATTACAATAACTTCCTCTGAAACGTTTTACCATATCAATCATCAACAGAATCTACTGGTTCAAAATCACTCTTCTGTTTATTTTTTCAGCAATTTGCCTTTGCTATGCTACGAAATTATTCACTGATACTTTAAACAAAAACAATTAAATGAAAAGAATCCTTTTTTTATTATTGTCAATCTTAACTATATCTTGTAACGACACCAAGTCTACAAAAATTAGTAATACCCAAAAAACAGATACAGTATCTAAAAACAATTCCATTTCAGAAAAACAAGAAATAGAAATCGATAGTACTAAAATAATTGAGGTTGGTTATCATGACAATTATGAAAAATTGCCAAAATTAACTTTTGACACCATTACCGAAAAAGAATTTTTATCACTCGGATCCAAAAAATATATTCAAACTTTTAAACCTAAACAAAAAGGTGATTTTTTTTATATCCAAACCGCTTTAAAGAAACATACGTTTAAAAAATATAACGATTATGGTGGAGAAGAAAGTTGGAACGGTTACGAACATCTAGGTTACTATCCTGATTTTAAACTTTTTGCAATTACACAAAATTCAACTTCTGATTATATGGGTTTTGGACAGCTGATTTTATTGGATAGCACGAATGACTACAAGTACACTATTATTTCGTTTGGAGATGGTAGTGTCGAATTACCTATCCCTTCTATTAACAATAAGTATTTTGTTTACTTCTACAATTCTGTTTACGAACATAAAAATTCTGACATTGGGATTTTGAAAATTAATGACAAATCAAATCCTAAAAAATATATGACTGAATACGCAAGCTACAATTCTAAAGACTTTGCCATTGAAAAAATTATATGGAAAACGGACAATAGTTTTTTTGTAAAAGGCTATGAAGAGGTTTATGAAAATGACAAATGGGTAAAAAAATATAAGTATTACAAAACAGAATTTCAATAAAAACACCCGCTAGGTATGTTTGGCTACAACCGAAAAAAATACTTTAGCCCGAAAAAGAATCCGATCCCTGTTAACGTATCCAAGGATCAATCGGTTGGATTATAAAAACAGCATTCATCCTATAGCTCGCTATTTTAAAATTGTAGCATTTAAATAATGCAACCAATTTTCTTTATAACTATTCCCAATAGGGATTTCAACAGCATTTATTTCAACACCATTTTTAGAATAGGCTGTTAGCTTTTTGGCATGAATGATAAATGAACGATGAATTCGAACAAAATTTGAATCCAATAATTTTTCGAAAACAGAAATATTTTGCTTGACATGATGCGATTTTCCATTTTCAAGATGAATTGTGATATAATCCTTCCGACTTTCAACAAATACAATCTCATCAAATACGATTCTGATGTTTTTACTTCCACTGACTACAAAAATATGGTTTTCTAAAGTCGTTTCTTGCTTTTTTACAGGAGTTTGTAATTGCTTGAATTTCTCAATCGAAACAAAAAAACGGTCGAACGTTATCGGTTTTAAAAGATAGTCAATGACATTCAGTTCGTATCCTTCTATAGCATATTCTCTGTATGCTGTCGTAAAAATTACTTTCGGTAGATTTTTGAGTTTTTTTAGGAAATCATTTCCTTTTAACAATGGCATTTCGATGTCCAGAAAAATCAGATCCACGGTATTTGTTTCCAAAAAAGTATAGGCTTTCAGTGCATTTTCGAAAGAATTGATCAATTCAAAATTTTCAAAATTCATTAAATGAGAAGCAATAAGTTCTCTCGCCAAAGGTTCGTCGTCAACGACAATGCATTTGTATCCCATTTAAAAAGAATAACTATTTTTAATTTTATAAAATCTAATATACTATTTTTTTTAAATCGAATCAGACCAATAGATAAAGTTGAACGCTATAGCTGTTGGTTGTTTCTTCAATATGTAGTTGATGTTTATTGGGATATAATAAATTCAGTTGTTTTCGAATATTTTCCAAGCCGATTTTAGATTTGTCCGAAATGCTTTCGAAGTCCTCTTGGGATTTAGTGTTTTTAATGCTAAAAAAAATCTGCTCCTTTTTACTCACTAAATCCATTCTGATTACCGCTTTTTTAGTCTCATTTATGACACCGTGTTTAAACGCATTTTCGATAAATGTTAGCAGTATTAAAGGCGAAATTTTATTGCTTTCCTGAATTTCTTTGTGGAAAGAAATCGCTAATCTGTTTTCGCTGTAGCGCAATTTTTCCAACGAAATATAATTTTCAATCATGGCAATTTCCTTTTCGATCGAAACATAGCCCTCGTTACAGCGGTATAATACAAAGTCTAAAATTTCCGATAATTTTTCAATTACCTCGGGTGCTTTATCATCCTTCTTTAAGGTTAAAACGTATAAATTATTTAACGTATTGAAAAGAAAATGTGGGTTCAGCTGATTCTTTAACATCTTTAATTCCATTGATTTTTTCTCCTCTTCTACTCTTAGAAGACGTTGTTGTTTTCTGTTAAAACTGATAAATCCCATAATAATAATCGGATAGGTTATAAAGTAAAACTCTCCGATTATCAATTTTAAAGACGTTAATCTTTCCGGAATTGTCATTTTATGTCCAGGCCAATCATCGAAAAATCCAGGGAATTTAGGTTCGAGATAATAATACTTAAAAGTGATTAAAATGGCAAAAACAACATATAGCCAACCTAAAGTCAAAGCTGTAAAAAGCAGGTATTTCTTTTTATTAAGCGTTTGAGGAATGATCCAATAGATCAATCCATAACCGGCCGCGGCCTGTGCTAAAATTTTCCAACTGTATACAAAAGTATAATCATAAGTACTAACCTCTTGTTTTTTGTTTGAGATGTAAAATAATAAAAAGAAAAGCCAAAAAGAGACATGAAGCAAGACTCTTTTTGTGTCGATGTTTTTTAGCCAATTCATATGATATTTTCTAGAGAGCAAGGTACTAAAACAGTAACATTCTATCCGATGATAGGGATGAATAATATGATTTTGACACCAAAAAACACCTTTTAGCCCACGAATATAATTTTGTTCGGCAATCCATCTATTCGGATGCTACAACAATGTTTTTGAAGGCTCCAAAAATCAAGGTCAGTTACATCATTTATGTTTGCTTAAAAATAGCAACCATAAACGCTACATAAAATGAAAAATACTGTCAGAATCACATTTTTTTTATTTCTAGTTGCTTCGAATTTGTTTTCGCAGGAAAGCAAACAAGAAATAACTTTTAGTAAAACCTCAAAATTAATCCGACCAACTTTATTTGCTGATTTAGGTGAAACTTGTCAGACGCCAGATGGGATGGCTTTGGATAAAAAAGGAAATTTATATTTGGCCATTACAAATCCAATAACTTTTGAAAAACATGGCAGTAAAATCCTAACTTTTGATAAGGATGATAAACCTGTAATTTGGTTTGATAACCTACCGCTTCATCCGATAACTAAAAAAGTGCATCCGATGGGAATGGAGTTCGGACCCGATGGAAATCTTTATCTAATGGACAATCAGTTTTTTGCTGGGAAAGAGAACTTTTCGAGATTAATCAGAGTTCTGGTTCAAAATGGAAAGCCCGTTAAAGCAGAAGTTTTAGTGGAAGGTTTCAATTTTGGGGAAGCCGTACGTTGGTGGAAAAACAGGGTTTATATTACGGATGCTTTATTTGAAAACAGAAGAGAAAGTGGTATTTATAGTTTTTCTTTAACGGAATTGAATCAAAAAAATATTGTTTTGAATGCTTCCAATAAAAAGGACTTTTTGATAAGCACTTTTACCTTAAAAGCAGAAATTACCAAAAATTCAATCGGTATTGATGGGATCGCTTTCGATAAAAAAGGAAATTTATATGCGGGAAATTTTGGAGATGGTGTAATTACTAAAATGGAGTTTTTTAAAACCGGAAAATTAAAATCGAAAAAAGTTGTTTTTGATTCGGATGCGATACGATGCTGTGATGGTTTTTTCTATGATGAAAAAAGAAATTCTATATTCATTGCGAATTATGATAACAATAGTGTTTATCAATTGAATTTGACGACCAATAGCATTTCTTTAATTTGGGAAAATGAAAATGCGGATGGTTCAGACGGTCTACTTGACAACCCTTGTGAGACTATTGTTTACAAAGGAAAATTACTGGTTGTAAATTATGATACGTTTAAAGGAATAAAAAACACCGAAATAGATAGTTTTCATACTATTTCGAGTTTTGAATTGTAAATTTTCGAATTACTTAAAAATCGGGGGCGGAAAATCCGAAACACGGAGCATTGCTACATAAGACAAAAACGCTAACTTTCGTTAGCGCTTTTTTATTTTTCTCCAAATTACAGTTCTAATTTCAATAATTATACGATCTTCGTGTTTCCCCAAACATTGAATCTCAAAATAGTAGCTGATATACCAAACGTATCTTTAAAAATGAAAGAACGTAATAAATACCTATTTACCTCTAAAAGGCTTGGTTTTAGAAACTGGGATATCAATGACATTGACAAAATGCACGAAATAAATTCTGATGAAAAAGTAATGCAATTTTTCCCAAGTCTTCCATCCAAAGAGCAAACAGCTGAATTTATTGCGCGAATGATGCATCAGTTTCAGAATAAAGGTTTTTGCTATTTCGCAGTTAACAAACTTGAAAACAATGAATTTATCGGCTTTATAGGACTTGCAGAACAAACGTACCAAGCAGACTTCACTCCTTGTGTTGATATTGGCTGGCGAATAAAAAGCAGTGAATGGAACAAAGGCTTTGCCACCGAAGGAGCAAAAAGGTGTCTTGATTATGCCATAAATGACCTAAAGCTTGAAAACATTTTTTCAATCGCACCTAAAGTCAATGTAAAATCGGAACACATTATGGTAAAAATCGGGCTTATAAAACAATATGAATTTGAGCATTCTTTACTAACAAACAATGATCAACTAAGAACTTGTGTATTATACAAAACAACCTAATAAAAAACAATGCATTCTTTTTCTTCTACATTAAAATCATTTCTCTTTTTGGGCGGCATATTGCTTTTCCTCCTGATGGGTTGTCATAGTGGTAAAACGACGCACAATCTGTCTGCTGAATCAAAAGAATATTTAGACGAAGTATTGGAATTACTCCAAACAAAATCGGTTAATCGAAACAAAATCGATTGGGATGCCTTTACTACGGATGTGTTCTATTTTGCGCGAAACAGTCAGACTATAAAAGAAACCTATCCGGCCGTTCGTTATGCTATTACTAAACTAGGAGATAATCACAGCTATTTTAATCCCGCCATAAATGATATAGCGGATTCGGAAGAAAAAACATTGCCCATTTTCGAGGACGAGGTTACGCCTTCTGACATTGGCTATATCCGAATTCCTTTTTGTATCGGAGATACCGCACAAACAGCAACCTATATTCAAACAATTAACGACAAGATTACCGCACAAAACAACCCCAAAATTAAAGGATGGATCGTCGATTTACGGGATAACTTTGGCGGTAATATGTGGCCCATGATGGCCAGCATCGGTTCTTTATTACAGTCGGGAACACAAGGCTACTTTTTGGATGCCAACGATAAGCCAACCGAATGGCGTTATGACAATGGGAAAGCGTATTCCGATACCGTATTACTTGCGGAAAACAAGAACGTCTTTTCGGCATATGGGAAAAATAAAATCGCTGTATTGATCAATGCTAAAACAGCGAGTTCCGGGGAAGCCATGGCGGTACTTTTTAAAGGATATTCGCAGGCAAAATTATTCGGTTCTCCGACTTTTGGCGTTTCAACGGGTTGCGAATCGTTCCCTTTGTCGGATGGATCACGTATCAATTTAGCAACAAGTGTTTTTGCTGATCAGCATAAAAACAAATACGGTAATGCTATTATTCCGGATATCCCCGGTTCTGATAGTGAAGTCCTGGTAAGCGCCATGAAATGGATTTATAACTAACTCCCCTTTCTGAATAGCTCCGGCGGTTTTCTGGAACTTCCGGTTTGTAGCCCATCCAAATCTACTGTGATACCGGGAATTTTTTCTGAAATATTCTTATTAAGAATCATGCAACTTATTGTCCAATTTCCATTTCCTTTATAATAAACAGACCCCCCTTGAAAATATGCAGCTATACGCCAGGTGCCACCTTCAATATAAGCGTAGACATTCTTAGGATTAAACCACCCTGCATCATACGGATATAATGTAGCATCGAAACTACTTTCCAATAGCACTAAATTATAGTCTGAAGCTTTTATATTGGTATTAAAATTAGTGACTTCATCTTTATTCACATTATTAAGAACATAAGTGGTATAATTTATTGCTTTTTTACTTTTCTTTACTTCCTTAGTTATATTATCGATAACTAAGGAAGTAATATCATCAGAAGCAATAGCAGCACTTGTCGTTCTTATTTTTAAGTTGCCGTTAATATCCAAAGTGGCTTCCGGCTCATTGATATTGATTCCTATCTGGGAAAAACAAATTAGGGATGAAAGGAACAAAAAACTGAAGAATAATAATTTTATTTTAATCATAACATATCGTTTTACTTACGTTGTGGCTCGTCGTTTTATCTGTAATTTAAAATATTTTCTTTTTTTGCAGATTTACAGGAATAATGTCACTTGTTTTTCCTTAGTTCCTTTAGCTACACTTCTCATCAACTATTATCGCATTAAAAAACAAATTACAATCCTATCGGACTGTTTGCACTCCCTGTCTCTTGTCCATTCATTTGTACAGAAATCGTTGGAAGCTCATTTACCACCCCCTTATTAATGACCAGACAATATATAACCCAACCTGAATCTGTACCGTTATAAGCACTAAAATAATCTGCATAAAGGCGCCAGGTACCACCCTCTTTGTATGCATAAACATTTTTAGGCCCATACACACTCTTTTCATGAGTATATAACCAACCACTATCGTAACTACTTCCAGTTACTATCAAACTAAATTCCGAAGTTCCAATATTTGTATTAAAATTCTTTACAAGATCACCATCTACCGAATGGAGTTGGTATGTGAGAAATTTGATTGGAGTCTCATTTCCCAAAGACATTACTTTTACTTCCTTAGTATTTTTATCGATAACTAAGGAGGAAACATTACTACCACTTGAAACTGTTCTTACATTACTTATTTTTAAGTTGCCATTAATATCTAAAGTGGCCTCTGGAGTATCCGTATTAATTCCAACCTGAGAAAAACAGGTAAGCGATAAAAAGAACAAAAAGTTAATGGATAATTTTAGTTTGACCATATATTTAGTTTTACTGACATAGTAAGTCGTTTTATCTTTAGTACAAAACATCATCTTTACAGATTTATAATAACACCATTGAATTACAACGCTATTTGATTTTATTAAAAAACGTATTCGTAATGTGGAGCAACAAGAGGATTACAAACCTTCCGGGCAACTTACGGCTCCAGTGCTTTTCCCTTCCATATTTACTGTAGTCGCAGGAATCTTTTTCACTACACCTTTATTGATAATCAGGCAATATATTTCCCAATCACCGTTAACCTTACTATGACTTTCTAGATAATCAGCAAAGAGACGCCAAGTACCATCTTGTTCAAAAGCATAGACATTCTTAGAACTATACCAACCAATCTCTGGATATAATAATTGATTGAAAGAACTTCCTACAACTATTAAAGTATATTTTGAAATATCAATATTGGTATTAAAATTACTTATCCGATCTTTCTTTGCCTTATAAAGTTTATAGACAATGTGATTTACTATAATCCTATTTTCCGATTCTGCTACTTTTATTTCGTTAGTCTCATTATCGATAACTAAAGGACTAACATCATCAGAAGCAGCAAAAGTTTTTGTAGTTCTTATTTTTAAATTGCCGTTAATATCTAGATCAGCAGTTGGATTTTGGGTAGCAATTCCAACCTGAGAAAAACAGGTTAGGGGTATAAAGCACAAAAAGCTTATGAATAATTTAATTTTTACCATAATCACGATTTTTAATGTTACTATGTTACGCTACAATAGTACTGTTTATAGGATCACAGCATTACTAACCAACTCTTTAAGCTGCTAACTTTGTCATTCACATACAAAGGTAAAGGCTTTTCTGCCCTTTATTTGACACTTTACTTCGCTGCCATTTTAGATATTAATTCCAAAAAATGATTAAAAAAAACAAAAACATCAAACAACACTATAACCATCAACCACTTACAAAAAATAAATTGATCTTATTCCCAAACTGACTGACAAAACATATCCTTAAATTGGCCATCTATACAACCAAAAATGTCCTCATTTTTTCCCACTGAAAACATCTTAATCCAAACAAAAATCAATAAAATTAACAAGCAATATATTACCATTTCTACAGGCAGTCTGATACGAAATCCAAACAAAACCCGTTTTTAAACCATACCCTAACTTCCTAATATTTATGAAGAGAAAAATTTTAAACATCTTTGCTTTATCTGCAACACTCACACTAATCGGTTTTTTAATGGATGGCGATACCAAAGAACCCAATATGCTTCTCCGCTTTACCGAATTTTTCGGAATGGCAGGACTCACCTTTTTACTGATTGCGACATGCTATTTTGGTTCCGGATTGGTATATAAGACGATCCGAAAAGCATAACAATATCGAATACAAATACAGCCTTAAAATTATCTTTAAGGCTATGCAAAAAACACAAACCGCCTTAGGGAATATGCCCCTAAGACGGTTTCTTTAAAATATTGTTTAGGCCCCGATCCTTATAACCCTGCCGGAGCAGTTGCCGCACTGCCTGTATTTGATCCTTTTATATCAGTGGTAACTGAAGGCACAATTTTTAACATACTCCTGCTAATAATCAGGCAATTTATCGTCCAGTTACCATTAACATCACCGTCGGCATGACCTCCAAAATAATCTGCTTTTATACGCCAAGTACCCCCTTCTTCAAAAGCATAAACAGTAAAAGGGTTATATTTACCTCTACGCCTCCCCATGACAAGCAAGCTCAGATTAAAAGCACTTCCAACCACTACTACAGCATAATCTATAGTCGAAATTTTTGTATCGAAATTGTTAACCCAATCGGAATTTACATTATTAAGGTGATAGATAATATAATTTATTGGAGAATTGTTTCCCGTACGGGACTGAATCATTTTTACTTCTTTAGTAGTATTATCAAGAATTAAAGAAGAAACAGTATCAGAATCAGAAGCGATAGGTGCTGTTTCTAACCTTAGATTACCATTAACATCTAAAGTTGCCTGTGGCGTCTGAATATTAATCCCAACTCCTTGAGAAAAACAAGTTAGCGATAAAAAAGACAAAAAGCTTACTAATAATTTAAATTTCATCATAATTATATATATTTATACCTGTTTTTTTTATTCATCATAAAATTCATGATTATAACCCTACCGGAGGATTTGGAACACTCTTATCGGGCTGTCTATTCATATTTACAGTAATAGGAGGAATCGTTTTTATTATACTTTTATTAATAGCCAGACAATATACCTTCCAACTACCATTAGCACCATTATACGTTGTACCATCGTGATAATCGGCACTGATACGCCAAGTGCCGCCTTGTTCAAAAGCATAAATATTACAAGAATTATAGTCTCCTCCAGCAGCAGGTTTTAAATTTATATCAAAAGAACTTCCTACTACTACTAAAGTATAGTCTGTAGCGCTAATTTTTGTATTAAAATTTTTAATCCAATCTTTATCTACGTTATTAATGTTATATACAATATAATTCATTGAATAAGTATTACTCAAACTGTATCTAATCCCTTTTATTTCTCTAGTTTCACGGTCGACGACTAAAGACGTGAAATTACCGGAACTACTAATAGGTGCTGTTCCTCTTACCTTTAGATTGCCATTAACATCCAGAGTAGCTCTCGGAGTTTTTACTCCGATACCAACCTGAGAAAAGCAGGTAAGCGATAAAAAGGATAAAAAACTTACTAATAATTTAAATTTTATCATAATTATATATTTTTACAGTTATCATTTTTTCACATTTCAGTATAAAATATAAAATTCACGATTATAACCCTGCCGGAGGATTTGGAGCACTCCCGTTCTCCGTTCCTTTCATATTTACAGTAACAGAAGGAATCGTTTTTAATACCCTATTATTAATAGCCAGACAATAGATCTTCCACTGGCCACCAGTAACAACATGAGTTCTACCCGACAAATAGTCGGCACTGATACGCCAAGTTCCCCCTTCTTTAAAAGCATAAACATTAATAGGATTGTAATCTGTATCATCATTAGCCATTAAATTTTGATCAAAAGCACTTCCTACTACTACTACAGTATAGTCTGCAGCGCTAATTTTTGTATTAAAATTTCTAACCCAATCTTCATTTGTATTATTAAGATAATAAACCAGATAATTCATTGAAAAAGCACTACCCGTACTGGTTTCGGTTCTAACCACTTTTACTTCCTTAGTTTCTGTATCAATAGCTAAACGATCGATATTATCGGAAATGCCCGAAACACCAGATACTGTTCTTATCTTTAGATTGCCATTAACATCAAGAGTCGCTCCCGGAGTATTTGTTCCTATCCCAACCTGAGAAAAGCAGGTAAGCGATAAAAAAAATAAAAAACTGAAAACTAATTTTATTTTTACCATAAGATCATTGTGTTTTATTGTTACTTAGTTACATTATTAAGAACCAAATAGAATCGCTTTTTGGGAAGCTAAACAGCCATGATCATAAATATTTGCTTTTAACAAAGCTATAATTTTTCTTTCTCCTATTAAGGGTAGCATCCACTCTACCACTATTTTAGGATACCATCAAAAAACAAACCTCATTTCAAAAAACAAACCACAACAAAATATTAAAAACCAATAACTTACAATAAATAAAAATCAAACTACGCTTATTAATCTATTATTCAAATGAATAAAATTTAGGTTTAAATTGACCATACATGCGGCAACAATGCCCTCCTTTTTTCCGCTGAAAATTCCTTAAATCAGGCAATAAACAATGAAATTAACAGGTAATCTATTACCATTTTTGTAGACATTCTGATATTAAACCCGAACAAAAAACATTTTGGAGTATAAATAACCTCATCTTTGTGAAAAGAACGTTTTTTAAACATCTTTGCTTTATCTGCAACACTCTCGCTAATCGGTTTTTTAATCAATAGCCGCATCAAAGAGCTAAATATTCTTCTCCATTTTACCGAATTTTTCGGAATGGTCGGTATTACATTGCTACTGATTACAACATGCTATTTTGGTTCCGGATTACTCTATAAAACGATCCGAAAGGCATAAAAAAACAGCCTTAAAGTCAGTTGCTTTAAGGCTGTTTTTTAATTTGTTGTAATTGTTATTACAATTCCTTCACCAGTTTTTCAACGGCACGTCTATAGTTACCAACCGCTATCGGGAGTTTTTCCGTTGCGATGCCATAAGTGTCTATCGTAATGGTCTTTTGAAATTCCGGGTTCCCGAATGCCAGGACCAGTTTATCTTCATTTTTATTCCCGGTACTGTAAAAACTGTCCCAATCATCGGTTAACAACTCCTGCGGAACAGTATTGATCAATTCTTTAGCTTTATTCCATTTATCCAACGGAAGCTCCTCCCCTTTAAAAACATAACCTTCCGGTTTAAACCGTTCCGAATGCCATACTTCGCGAGTATCGGCCCACAATTGCGTATCGGTTACTTTGTAAATTGTATACGATCCAAGGTAATCACCACTTTTAAAAATACCGAAGATGAGGTAATCTGGCCTGATATAAGTCAGGTTAGCATGAGTACTATATAATAAGGTATTCATATACTGATTGCTATCCAAATCTTCCTTATCATAATGACCAAAAAACGCAACATTTTTGATCGTAATCGAATCGATACTTTTTTCCTGAACAAGATGCCACAATTGCAATGCAATGTTTTGCTCAGTAATCGTATAAATTCCTCCCGACCATCCCTGATTGCCCAACGTCATACTCCAACTATTCTCTTTATCATTTTGATCCTGCGAATAAGTGATATAAGCTCCCCGATCATGATCATCATCCCACGAATATATCATTTCGTCAAATACACTAAAAGGGATCTTGTGCGTTCGCAGTGTTTTTAAAAGCAATTGAATCGTTTCCATATTCATCTGCTCATTTAACTCGATCCAATGCTTATCCCCCTGATTCTTAACAGCAATAGCATCAATTCTATAGTCTTGTATCGGGCCAGCTTTCTTTTTTTGAAAAAAACGGAAGAGATTCATGGCATATCTTTTTAATTGTTCTTTCAAATATACAGTAACCTTTCCATCCGATATGTGATTCGAAATAAAAAAGCCGCATAAAGCGGCTTTCCTTTTTAACGTTTTTTGCAATGACTACAAAGAAGTTTCCCCCCGGTTCCCTCTCTTCGATTTGCCTACGCAATGTTGTTCCCTTCCGTACAACTGATGTTGTCGTGATGTACATCGCGATAAATACTGTGAAATACTGCTGTTTTAGCCATAATAATATATTTAAAATTACTATCGCGAAAGGTACCACAGGCTATTTTTAATTCCTTACGGATGACCGTAATGCAAACACCTGACAGGTTTTAAAAACCTGTCAGGTGTTGATTTCCTTTAACCCGCCATAAACCGGATTCCGGTAGCATACATTCCTTTTAGAAAACGTCCATTTGAAAAACCCGGTTGCCATCGTGGCATTTTCTGGATAATCTGTATTGCTTTCTCGTTAAAGGTCTCATTATCACTTTTGATTACTTTTATATTTTCAACGGCTCCGTTTTTATTGATATCCCATTTGAGCTGTAAACTTGCCGAGCTATCCCAATCGCCACTACTCGCGTTAGCCAGAAATCTTCGTAAGACCATTTCGCCTCCATAGTACATCGTTTTTACCTCCAAAACACTAAAAAAAGCCTCCTGAATTTTTTCATCCAGTGCTTTTCCATTTTCCTGTATCACTACTCTTTTATCGTTTTCTACGGTGATTTTAACCGGAACCGGTTTTGAATCCTTATAAAAATTATATTTCCCCGGATCGGTTTTATCCTGTGATACAATCAATTGTTCGTTCCGGTAATAGTCAATATTGGACGCAAAGGCATCATTTTCCATTTTCATCACGATCTTAATTCCTTTGTCTTTATCAAACAGTTTCCAGACACCATATTTTTTACCGTCTTTATCCAGTCGATTGATCGTTTCACCTTCGTATTTAATTTCACTTTGTCCTAATGCGCTGACTGAAATCATCAAGCATAGTGCCATTGCTTTTAATTTTGTGTTCATTTATTTATATTTTATTCCCTGTGAAACATTCTAAAAAACAGACTTAGCTATTAAATACAAGCGATGTGGTAAAATTCACCCGTACAAACCGTCCGTGCTGAATACCGGGTTGCCAACGCGGCATGCTTTGGATAATCCGAACAGCTTCTTCATTTAAAGCACTATTCTCACTTTCCATTACTTTTACATCGTTAACGATTCCATCATTATCGATTGTCCACATTAACTTTACTTTACCCGAATGTCGTAAAGCACTCTTTTTTACGGCATTTTCGATAAAACTAAGCATCCCCTGCTTTCCCCCGTAAAATATTGGTCGCAACTCCTGAACACCAAAAAAAACTTTTCGCCTTTTCTCATCGAGAACTTCTCCATTATCCTTTACTACTTCAGTTAGCTTATTCCCTTTATCTACTATCGTTACCGGACTCCCTTTTAAATCTTCGTAAAAGGTATACCCTTTCGTTTCTGTATTATAGGTAAGCACTAAATAACCTTTAAAATAGTACTCTATAGTAGACACAAAAACATCGTCTTCGGTTTTACCAACGATTGTAATACCTCTTTCTGTATCGAACAATTTCCAGACACCCTGTTTCTTTCCGTCTTTATCCAAACGATTAATTGTTTCCCCTTCATAATTAACAACACTTTGCGCAAAAGCACCCATTCCAACCAGTACACATACGGTTAGCATTTTTAATTTATTGATCATAAAAATTTCGATTATACCGGTTGATACAGATTGATTTCGCTTTTTTCCAGCCATTCCGCTGCTTTTTGCTGAAAATCCAGAAAGTGTGTTGTTTGTGTATGTGCATCGATCGCTTCTTTACTTTCCCAGGTTTCATAAAAAAGAAACGCCAACGGATTATTCGCGGAAACATGCAATCGGTATTCTATACATCCGTTTTCCTGTAATGAGGCTTTTACCAATTCCTGTAATGCCGCCAGAACCGTTTCCCGGTAGTGTTCTTTAGCGCTAAGTGTAGCTACAATAGTGATCATATGCTGCTGTTTAATTTTTTCACAAACATCGGATATTTTTTCCAAAGTTTATCACGCCAACAATCTTGTTTCTTTCCTCTTTCCTCTTTCTTCTAACCAACACCAATCACCAGTCGTTTTCCGGCATCGATCGGTTTATTCCAATAATCACTGACTTCCGACAATGGTGCCACCACAGTGTCGATCGTTAATTTCCCATTGGCCGCCAGTTCGAAGGTCTCCGGCACGACTTCTTCTATAAATAATTTCATTTCGTTTTCGGAAAGACTACCAATACCCGATCCCAGAATTTCAATCGCCGTACTGCGCAATACATCCGAACGCAATACAATTTCCTCTCCCGAAATACTTCCCACCGTTACGATTTTGACCGGATACGTATAACCGCCCTTACCTTTTAACGCCTGAAGCAACAACTCCACCGAATGTCCCCAGATATAATCGATCACAATATCGATAGGATTTTGTAGCTGAATCGCTTTTAGCTTTTCTACGATAACCGTATCCTCATTTTGCAGCGACACGATTTCGTCGGCACCTAAAGACAATAATTTTTCCAGTGAATCGGCATTTCTACCGGTTGCAATTACCTTCGACGCACCATAATGTTTTGCCAACTGCACCGCTACTTGTCCCGTTACGCCGGTCGCACCGTTGATCAAAACAACAGCACCCTGACGGATTTTAGCGCGAAACACTAAAGCCATCGCCGATCCGATTACCGCATTCGGCAAAGCCGCCGCCGTAGCCACATCAATATTTGGAGGAAGAACAAGGTATTTCCCTTTAGGAATCAATGCTTTTTCAGCCAGCATTCCGGTAATTCCCTGTGCATAAACCAAGGTTCCGTCGGCCAGCGTTCCTACACCATCAAAACCAACCACAGTGGGTAATTCCGTATAACTGGCATAATGTTTTCCGCTGGCGCGTAGTTTATCCAGATTCTTTACCGATGCGGCTTGGACATCGATTAGTACTTCATTTTCGTTTTTGGGTTGTGGATCGGCAAATTCGGCATATACCGGAACCGTTCCCAATTGTGTTAAAACAGCTGCTTTCATATTTTTATTTTTAGGCAAAATTCCGGCAACCGACTGTAGGAAAACGATAACAATTGTTAAGATCGTTATTTTGTCTTAGCCACTTTATTCCGGATACGACTCAGCGAAACGGCTGTAATTCCCAGATACGTCGCAATATAATGCTGTGGCACCCGTTGAAAAATATCCGGGTTCTTTTGTAAAAGATTGCGATAGCGTTCTTCGGGTTTATCCCGTAAAAACGACAGCAAATGTTTTGAATAGTAGATAAACCGTTTTAGAATATAGTGATCAAACCAGGCTTTAAACTCGGCATCCTGTTCCCATAACTGTTCAAAGCGTTCTTTTTCCAAGACATAGAGCACGCTTTTTTCTAGGGTTTCCAGATAAAAATCACTCGGCTGATTGGTAAGCACACTTTCCAATGAAGCCACCAGACTTCCTTCGAAAAAAAACTGATTCGTAATTTCCTTTCCGTTGCTGTTCATCCACAAACGCAGGCAACCTTCTTTAATAAAATAAATACGGCGTGCTTTTTCACCTTCTTCCAATAATGTTACCCGGGAATCGACCGTAATCAATTCGAGTTGGTACTTTTCGGCCAGGTAAAGCATCATCTTTCCCGCAGTTATATCGTCATGGATTGCTATCGCCATATTCTTGCAGTTCCTAAAGTTTTAAAACAAAGTAATTTAAGTCCGATACAATTTATACCGGGTATGAATAATCCTCAAACAGCATAAAACTAAAAAAAATAAACCCTACTTCCTATTAATTATTATTTTTGCGGTGATAAAAAACAACAAAACTATTTATGCTTATAATTGGTATTGCCGGAGGAACTGGCAGTGGAAAAACGACAGTAGTCCATCAGATTATGAATGAATTACCCGAAACTGAAGTAGGGATTATTTCACAGGACTCCTACTATAAGGCCACCCACAACCTGAGCTTTGATGAGCGTGCGCTTATCAACTTTGATCATCCCAGAGCAATTGACTTTGAATTATTGGTAAGCCATCTAAAAGACTTAAAAGACGGTAAAACCATCGAACAACCGGTATACTCGTTTGTAACTCATAACAGAACCGACGACACCATCGTGACACATCCGCGTAAAGTAATGATTGTAGAAGGAATTTTAATCCTGACCAATCCGCAATTGCGTGATATGTTTGATGTAAAAATCTTTGTTCATGCCGATTCCGACGAGCGTTTGATTCGTCGTTTAAAACGTGACATCGCCGAACGTGGTCGTGATATGGAAGAAGTATTAAACCGCTACCAGTCGACATTAAAACCGATGCACGAACAATTTATTGAGCCATCCAAAGCCTATGCCGACATTATCATCCCGAACGATAAGTACAATACAGTAGCTATCGACGTGGTACGTGCGGTGATCAACCAAAGAATATCATAATTTATCGTTACCTTTATAAGCCATGAAAAAAGCATTCGAAAAAATAGTTACCAAGTATCCTTTCCTGAAAATATTCGGGAACCGCTATGTATTGGTGACGCTGTTTTTTGCGATCTGGATGCTGTTTCTGGACAACTACTCTTATCTGGAACACCGCGTTCTGGACAAGGAAATAAACGAACTCGAAGACAATAAAAAATACTATCAGGACGAGATTAAAAAAGACAGCGAGAACATCAAAAAGCTCAAAAATCCGGATCAGATTGAAAAGTATGCCCGCGAAAAATATTATATGAAACGGGACAAAGAAGATATTTATATCATCGAGTTTGAAGAAGATGTGCCCGAAGAGGACACAAAATCACTTTAATTTTGCATTATGAGCAACAAACTGTTTACGGATTTTGAGGCGGTATCGTCCAAACAATGGAAAACACAGATTCAATACGAATTAAAAGGAGCCGATTACAACGAAACCCTTGTTTGGGAAAGTCCCGAAGGGATTAAAGTACGTCCGTTTTACCATATTGACGAAGCTGCGGAGCCTTTATCTATTCCGACCGAAGTATCCGGATTTAGAATTGTACAGAATATTTTTGTACGCGATCTGGAAAAATCGATAGCCCGCGCAAAGGAAACCCTATCCCGTGGTGCCGAAAGTTTGCGTTTTACATTGGAAAATGAAAAAGTCGACATCGAAAAACTATTGACGTCCCTTCCGTTGGAAACCATTCCGGTGTATCTGAATTTTCATTTTCTGGATCTTCCGTTTATGGAGAAGATCAATAGTATCGCTAAAAAACACAACGCTACTATTTACCTGCATGTCGATCCGATTGGGCAACTGGCTCAGGATGGTAATTGGCATAGCAACCTCGACGCCGACTTTAATACGTTAAACGATATTGCGTTAAAATGTACCAATCTGAATTTTCTGAGCATCAACAGTAGTTTGTATCAGAATGCCGGAGCCAATATCGTACAACAGCTAGCCTATACGCTTTCGCACGTAAACGAATATTTTAACCGAATGGTCACTATCGGTGCACCGGTAACCCTTCAGGTAGCCGTAGGAACCAACTACTTTTTCGAGATTGCCAAACTACGCGCGCTTCGCCTGTTATTTAATACACTGGCAAAAGAATACGACCACAAACACGAATGTCATATCATAGCCGTACCGACAAAACGAAACAAAACCCTTTACGATTATAACGTCAACATGCTTCGAACAACCACCGAATGTATGAGTGCCATTTTGGGTGGTGCCAATTCGGTTTCGAACCTGGCTTATGATGCGATTTATCATAAAGACAACGAATTTGGCGACCGTATTTCGAGAAATCAATTACTGGTTTTAAAACACGAAAGCTATTTTGATCTGGTAAACAACCCGTCAGACGGTGCGTATTATATTGAATCCCTTACGAATCAGTTAGCCGAAAAAGCCCTTACCCTATTTAAGGATATTGAAGCCAACGGTGGTTTTATCACCCAATTAATCGAAGGTACCATTCAACGAAAAATTGGAGAAAGCGCCAAAAAAGAACAGGAATTGTTCGACAATGGTAAAGAAATCCTATTGGGAACCAACAAATACCCGAACAAAGAAGACCGTATGAGCCATGATCTGGAACTGTATCCGTTTGTAAAGGTAAACCCGCGCAAAACGTTAATCACGCCAATCATCGAAAAACGACTGGCCGAAAAACTGGAACAGGAACGATTGGAAACCGAAAAATAATACGTTTACCGAGCGCATCAGCATCATAACAGCAGCTTTGAAATGAGAAAAAATATTCAACATATAACCTTAGACAATTCCAAAACCCAGGCGGAAACCGTTAATGCGGCAACCTCCATCAACGCCGAAGGAATTGAAATTAAACAAACCTATTCCGAAGCCGATCTTCAGGATCTGGAACATTTACACTTCGGAGCCGGATTTGCACCCAACCTGCGCGGACCGTATGCGACCATGTACGTACGCCGTCCCTGGACGATCCGTCAGTATGCCGGGTTTTCGACCGCTGAAGAAAGTAATGCCTTCTACCGCCGAAACCTTGCCGCCGGACAAAAAGGACTTTCCGTTGCTTTTGACCTGGCCACACACCGCGGTTACGACAGTGATCACGAACGTGTAGTGGGCGACGTTGGAAAAGCCGGTGTAGCAATTGACAGCGTGGAGGATATGAAAATCCTTTTCGATCAGATTCCATTAAATGAAATGTCGGTTTCGATGACGATGAATGGTGCCGTATTACCTATTATGGCCTTTTATATCGTAGCCGCAGAAGAACAGGGGGTCGAAGCAAAACTATTATCCGGAACCATTCAGAACGATATTTTAAAAGAATTCATGGTGCGGAACACCTATATTTATCCGCCAACACCATCGATGAAAATCATAGCCGACATCTTTGACTACACCAGTAAAAAGATGCCGAAATTCAACTCGATTTCCATTTCCGGATACCATATGCAGGAAGCCGGAGCTACAGCCGATATCGAGTTGGCCTATACCCTCGCCGACGGTTTGGAATACATCCGTACCGGATTGGCTGCCGGAATGAAAATTGACGAATTCGCACCGCGATTATCCTTTTTCTGGGCCATCGGAATGAACCATTTTATGGAAATCGCCAAAATGCGGGCCGGACGAATGCTTTGGGCCAAACTCCTAAAACAATTCGATCCGAAAGATGACAAATCCCTTGCCCTGCGAACCCACTGTCAGACTTCCGGATGGAGTTTAACCGAGCAGGATCCGTTTAACAACGTAGCGCGTACGGCGATCGAAGCCGCTGCTGCCGCTTTTGGAGGAACACAATCCCTACACACCAATGCATTGGATGAGGCAATTGCCTTGCCAACCGATTTCTCGGCGCGTATCGCTCGTAATACACAGATTTTCCTTCAGGAAGAAACCAAAATATGCAAAACGGTCGATCCGTGGGCCGGTAGTTATTATGTTGAAAGTCTGACACATGAAATCGCACAAAAAGCGTGGGCATTAATCGAAGAAGTAGAAGAATTGGGCGGTATGACAAAAGCCATCGAAGCCGGAATTCCGAAACTACGTATCGAAGAAGCCGCTGCGCGTAAACAGGCGCGTATCGACAGCGGACAAGACATTATCGTTGGTGTAAACAAATACCGACTTGAAAAAGAGGATCCGTTACATATTTTAGAAGTCGACAACCAGACCGTTCGAAAACAACAGATCGAGCGATTAGATCATATCAAGGCAACCCGTAATACCGAAAAAGTACAGGAATGTTTAGCCAGGCTAACCGAATGTGCCAAAACCGGACAGGGGAACTTATTGGAATTGGCCGTAGATGCTGCGCGAAACAGAGCCACTTTAGGTGAAATAAGCGATGCACTCGAATCGGTTTTCGGAAGATATAAAGCACAAATCAAATCCTTTAGTGGCGTGTACAGTAAAGAAATTAAAAACGACGAAAGTTTTGAAAAAGCCAAGCAATTAGCCGATGCTTTTTCGAAACAGGAAGGGCGTCGTCCGCGTATTATGATCGCCAAAATGGGTCAGGACGGACACGATCGCGGTGCCAAAGTAGTGGCTACCGGATATGCCGATGTTGGTTTTGACGTCGACATCGGGCCTTTATTTCAAACGCCGGCCGAAGCCGCCAAACAGGCTGTCGAAAACGACGTTCATATTTTGGGTGTATCTTCTCTGGCTGCCGGTCATAAAACACTGGTTCCTCAGGTAATTGAAGAGCTTAAAAAATACGGACGGGAAGATATTATGGTGATCGTGGGCGGTGTTATCCCGGCACAGGATTACCAGTATTTATTCGACAGTGGCGCTGTAGCCGTTTTCGGACCCGGAACAAAAATCAGCGAAGCCGCTATTAAGATCCTTGAGATCCTGATAGATGCCTAAATAGACAAAGCCAGCCTTAGGGTTGGCTTTTTTTTTGGTATATTGTAGTTACACCTGACAGGTTTTGGAAACCTGTCAGGTGTGGAAGAAGTTCAATATTAAAATATAACTACCAATAATGCATCACATTTTAATCATACTTTTTTAAAGTAATATTCAAAGTATCACAAACACCTGACAGGTTTTTGAAACCTGTCAGGTGTTGAATAGTATACGCCATGAAAACATTACTTCCACTTGAACACAGCAAATATTACCACATTTACAATCGCGGTATCAATAGTTGCACTTTATTTCGGAAATATGAAAATTATGAATACTTCCTGAAATTATATGCCGATTATATTAATCCGATAGCCGAAACTTTTGCCTGGTGCTTAATGCCGAATCATTTTCATTTTATTGTACGGATTAAAAACACACCCTTAAAACAGGCCACACCGTCACAGGTATTTTCTAATTTCTTTAATGCTTATACCAAAGCGTATAACAAAAGCCAAAACAGACATGGGGCTTTGTTCGAAAGACCTTTTAAAAGAAAAGAAATTCATACAGTCGATTACTTTCTGGATAGTATTGTGTATGTACATAACAATCCCATTCATCATAATTTATGCGAGCATCCGGCTACGTATCTTTGGAGTTCGTACAAAACCATTTTATCCGCTAAAAAAACAAACTAAAACGAGAAATGGTTCTTGAATTTTTCGGAGGAATTGAAAATTTTAAATATATTCATCAATTGAAAAATAAAAATCTCCCGATCGATGGTATTTGGGGGATTAATTCGTAATGTCGCAACACCTGACAGGTTTTGGAAACCTGTCAGGTGTAAAATAACAACAACAATTATGTCAAAACTCCCACATATCGGTACCAGTATTTTTACGGTAATGTCCCAAATGGCCAATGAACATCAGGCTATCAACCTGTCGCAAGGTTTTCCTAATTTCCCGGTTGACGAACGACTAACCGCCATCACCGCTAAACTGGCCTATGAAAATGTACATCAATACACTCCTATGGCCGGTCATAGCGGCTTACTGGACAAAATAACCCGATTGACATTGGCATCCTATAACCGAAACCTCAACCCGGTAACCGATATGGTCGTTACCGCCGGTGCGACCGAAGCTATTTTTGCTACGATTCAGGCATTGGTCAACAAAAATGAAGAAGTGATCATTCTGGATCCCAGTTACGATTGTTATGAAGCACCAATACTCCTAAGCAATGCCCTACCCGTTCGCGTAGCGCTAAACGACGACTATACGCCCAACTGGGAAGCCATCGCGTCCCAAATGAACGCCAAAACCAGAATGTTGATCATCAATAATCCGCACAACCCGACGGGAAAAATCTGGTCGGAAGCCGACTTTATACAGTTGGAAAAACTACTGGATTTATATCCGGATGTTATTTTACTTTCGGATGAGGTTTATGAATACATCACCTACGAACAACATCATATTTCGGTGAATACCCGAATCAAACTCCGCGATAAAAGTGTGATCATTTCTTCATTCGGAAAATCACTGCATATCACCGGCTGGAAAATCGGATATGCTATCGCTCCGGAATACCTGATGCGGGAAATCAAAAAAGTACATCAATTTCTTGTTTTTAGTGTCAATAGTTTGTCACAGGCAGCCATCAGCGAATACCTCGACGTTGTTGATTTTAACGAAATCGCCACAATGTACCGTCAAAAAAGGGATTATTTCCGGGAGTTAATGGCACAAACCCCATTTGAATTATTACCCTGTGAAGGCTCTTATTTTCAGGTGGCTTCGTATGCTTCGTTTTCAAAACAAAGCGATGTCGATTTTAGTAAAGAATTGATCACCCGATACGGTGTGGCCACGATCCCAATTTCAACCTTTTATGCCAACGGAAAAGATCTGAAACTGGTTCGCTTTTGTTTCGCCAAAGACAATAATACGTTGGAACAAGCTACATTACGATTGCAAAAAATAACATTCTAGATCATTTTAACAGATTATTAGTGCTACAATCTTATTAATTCAATAATTTTGAACAAGATTATTTCCCGATGAAAAAGTTTTTGGTAACCCTTTTAATGCTGCTGTACTTAATTCCTGCTGTAGGAGTTAACCTTTCCGCGCATTTTTGTGGCCAGGAACTTGCTTCGATCAATCATACGGTAACCGATGCAGACAAATGTCTTTGCGGTATACAACCGATGAAAAAAAGCTGTTGTGAAGACAAACAACTGCAATTTAAAATGGACGACAATCAGCAGAAAGCCGAATTATTGTCGCCAAAATTCAGTAACCCGTTTCACATTCCGTTTACGATTCCCGTTATACTGGAACTTGCCTTTGCCTGTCAAAGTACCGAAAACCGGAATCATTCTTTCTACAATCCACCGGAACCTTATTATAAGCAGGACATTTACCTGCTGAACAACGTATTGCGAATTTGATTTTTAGAATTTAACCGACAGTACCGGCCATTTGCGCCGGTTGCATGCATTACACCAAATTCATTAATTCAAAAATTTCAATACCATGAAAACGATTCAAAATATATTCCTGGCACTGGTTGCTACGTTCTTTTTTACCGGATGCGACGCTCAAATTAAAAATCCAAAAATCGAAACCATTAAAGTCTACGGTAATTGCGGTATGTGTAAACGTACCATCGAAAAGGCTGCTAACGAAAGAGGCATTGTAAAAGCCAACTGGGATATTGACAGCGATATGCTTACCGTTACGTATGATCAGACAAAAACCAATACCGATGCCATTTTAAAAAAGGTCGCCTATGCCGGATACGACAGCGATAGCTTCCGCGCTCCGGATGAAGCTTATAAAAACCTTCCGGAATGTTGTCAGTACGACCGCCCTGTAAAAACAATCGCAATGTCCGAAAATCATTCCGAACATCAGGGACATGATATGACTGCCGACATGCCACAAAACAATACTATCTTCAGCGCTGTTTATAACCATTATTTTGCGGTTAAAGATGCCCTTATAAAATCCGATGGCAAAACAGCCGCTACACAGGCAGCCGGATTAGTTAAAGCCATTACTGCTGTTCCGATGGACAAATTAAAACCCGCACAACATACGATCTGGATGAAAATTCTAAACGATCTTAAAACAGATGCGGAACACATTTCCGAAACCAACGATGTAAAACACCAGCGGGATCATTTTGCTTCCTTATCTGAAAGCCTGTACACACTGGCAAAATCGGCAACAAACGGAAATGCGATTTACTATCAGAAATGCCCAATGTACAACGACGGAAAAGGTGCTTTTTGGTTAAGTCAGGAAAACACCATCAAAAATCCCTATTACGGTTCGGCTATGTTAACGTGTGGCAGTACGGTTGAAACCTTAAAACCGTAATCCGATGAAAGGCCTGTTATCACTTTTTATAGTACTCTTTACGGTAAATAGTTGGTCGCAAAATATCAAAGAATACGATCTGTATGTTTCCGATACGATCGTAAACTATACCGGTAAAAAAGTAAAGGGAATCGCCATAAACGGTAGTATTCCGGCACCGACCTTACACTTTACCGAAGGCGACACCGCGGTGATCCGCGTACACAACAAAATGCACCATGAAACCTCCATTCACTGGCATGGCTTACTATTGCCTAACGAACAGGACGGCGTTCCGTATCTGACCACGGCTCCGATTAAAGGAATGAGTACGCATACGTATAAATTTCCGATCAAACAAAGCGGAACCTATTGGTACCATTCGCATACCATGTTACAGGAACAGAACGGAATGTATGGCGCTTTTATCATCCACAAAAAAGAAGAAGCACCGATGCCCGAATATACCATGTTGTTAAGTGACTGGACCGATGCCAATCCGCATGAAATTGAACGTTCCCTACACAAAGCAAACGATTGGTACGCCATTAAAAAAGGCGCCACACAAAACTATGCTGAAGCCATAGGAAAAGGACATTTTAAGACCAAACTGACCAATGAATGGAAACGCATGCATGCGATGGATGTAAGTGATGTGTATTACGAACGCTTTTTTGTAAATGGAAAAACCGAAGATCAGGCATCGCAATTTAAACCCGGTGAAAAAGTACGCGTACGTGTGATCAACGGTAGTGCTTCGACCTATTTCTGGATCAATTATGCCGGTGGAAAAATAGACGTGGTCGCCAGCGATGGTATGGATGTACAACCCGTTCCGGTGGATCGTTTTATTGTGGGCGTATCCGAAACCTACGACATTATCGTTACGATTCCCGAAAAAGGCAACGCTTTCGAACTGGTGGCCACTGCCGAAGATCGTACCGGTCAGGCGTCGTTATGGCTGGGAAGTGGTTTAAAGCAATTGCAGCAACCTTTACCGAAATTAAAGTACTTCGAAGGTATGAAAATGATGAACGATATGATGACGGTTGGCGGCAATATGAAAGACATGGGCATGAACATGAGTCTGCAGCAAATGGATATGAACGCGGTAATGTATCCCGAAATAACCGGAAAAGAACAACCTAAAAAGTCCACTGCGATGCCTGATATGTCACAACACGACCACGGGCAACACGGCAACTCCAATCCGGATATTGTCACGCTGAATTATGCCATGCTAAAATCACCGGTCAAAACAAATCTGCCGGATGGTCCGGTTCGCACCCTTCATTTTGAACTTACCGGCAATATGAACCGCTATGTCTGGACCTTAAACAACAAAACCATCTCCGAATCCGATAAAGTGATGATCAAGAAAGGAGAAAACATCCGTATCGTGATCACCAACAATTCGATGATGCGCCATCCGATGCATTTACACGGGCATTTTTTCCGGATTTTAAACGGACAGGGCGATTATGCACCGCTAAAAAACGTACTGGATATCATGCCGATGGAAACCGATACCATCGAATTTCACGCTTCGGAAGAATATGGTGATTGGTATTTCCATTGTCATATTCTGTATCATATGATGGCCGGTATGGGACGCATCTTCACCTATGAAAATTCGCCCCCAAATCCGCAACTACCCGATCCAAAAAAAGCCTTGAAAATGGTTTATAATGACGACCGTCGTTATTATTTTTCTGCGGAAGTCGGCTTGGAAAGCAACGGTAGTGACGGAGAAATGCGACTGGAAAACACCCGTAACTTTTTTGATGTAGAATGGCGTTTAGGGCTGGACAAAAAATCAGGTTATGAAACCGAAGCCCATTTTGGACGATATCTGGACAAAAATCAATATTTATCGGTCTATACCGGATTTGATTTTCGCTATCACAACAGTCTGGAACGAAGTAAAAATCTCTTCGGGCAAATGAGCACGCAAGACCAACGCGCCGTGGCTTGTATTGGAATCATCTACCAACTTCCGTGGCTGGTCAATGCCGATATGCGACTGGATCACGAAGGGAAAGCCCGACTACAGTTTACCCGTAAAGACATCCCGGTAACCGAGCGTATCCGCTTATGGGGATCCTGGAACACCGACTTTGAGTATAGTGTTGGTTCCCGTTATATTTTGACCAAATACTGGTCGTTATCGGCCCATTACGATAGCGATATGGGATTGGGCGGTGGTCTGGTTCTAACGTATTAAAAAAAAGCGGATTGTAAATTGCAATCCGCTTTTTTTAACCAATTGAAATTGTTCTATTGTAGAAAGATTATTACTATGCATGCATAATATTATTTTTTAGTATATTTACCATTACAAAAAACGAACCTTATGAATTTTACAGCAAAAATGCTTCGCGATAATGCACTGGAAGATAAAGTAATTGTCGTTACCGGTGGTGGAAGCGGGCTTGGAAAAGCCATGACCCGATATTTTCTGGAACTGGGCGCTAAAGTAGCCATTACTTCCCGTGATCTGGACAAATTGCAAACTACGGCAGCGGAATTGGAACAGGAAACCGGTGGTAAATGTCTGGCTGTAGCCTGCGATGTACGGCATTATGAGCAGGTAGAAAACATGCTACAGGAGGTTTTAAAAGCATTTGGTAAAGTGGATGTTTTACTCAACAATGCTGCCGGGAATTTTATTTCCCCAACCGAACGCCTTTCGGCCAATGCCTTCGATACGATAATCGATATCGTACTAAAAGGTTCCAAAAACTGCACGCTGGCTTTTGGAAAACATTGGATCGACACCAAACAGACCAATACCAACATTCTGAATATTGTAACCACCTATGCCTGGACCGGATCGGCTTATGTAGTTCCGTCGGCTACGGCCAAAGCCGGTGTATTGGCCATGACACGCAGTCTTGCTGTAGAATGGGCCAAATATGGTATTCGTACCAACGCCATCGCACCGGGACCATTCCCAACCAAGGGCGCTTGGGACCGACTATTACCCGGTGATTTAAAAGACAAATTCGATTTAGCCAAAAAAGTCCCTTTAAAACGCGTCGGTGATCATCAGGAACTGGCCAATCTGGCTGCCTATCTGGTATCTGATTTTTCGGCCTACGTTAACGGTGAAGTGATCACGATTGACGGTGGTGAATGGTTACAAGGAGCAGGACAATTTAACCTGTTGGAAGCGATTCCGAAGGAAATGTGGGACATGCTGGAAGCCATGATCAAGCAAAAAGGCAACAAATAAAAATACATAAAGCCGTTCTCTCAATTGGAACGGCTTTATCATTTATAAAAACTTCCGGTAAATCGCATAGAGAATACTCAAATCATGTTCGGTTAGTTCAGCGGACTCTTCATTTTCCTGAATATAGTGAATTTTAAATGCTTTGATGGCCGCGTCGAGGTTACTCACATCATAACCTATGACCTTCAGTCCAATTTTTGACTCAAAACCGACTGGCGGTGTGACCAATTCGTCCTCTTTATACCAATAACCAAATCCTTTATCGGCGATGCTTTTCCAGGGAAAATGGTGCGGATCCACTTTTCGCGTAGGCGCCAGATCGGCATGTGCAATAAAATTAGCCTGCGGAATATTGTAGGTACTTTTCAGATAATTCAATAACTGAATTAATGTTGCTATTTGTACCTCCGGCCAAGCATCAGTTGTTCCATTGTTATCCAATTCAATCCCAATCGAGGACGAATTTAGGTCAGTATCGTTCCCCCATTTCCCCACTCCGGCATGATCGGCTCTAAAATAGTCATTCGCCATTTGTACGATACTTCCATCCCGCCCAACAATATAATGTGCGCTTACTTCTCGTTTTAAAGACAAAAAAGTCCGGATTGTTTGTGCGACCGAGTCCTGAGCAGTATGATGTAACACCACATAATTCGGTTTTCGGATTCCAAAATTTACGGTACCCACCCACATTTTACGGTCGGTTATATCGACTGCTGTCAACCCTTGATTTTCGGGCGGAACCTGCCTGTAAACACCGGCATATTCTCGGGCCTTTTGTTTATATGACGGGCCATCCACATAGTATTTACTTCCCGAACAGGAAAGCAATACTAATGTAAGCGAAAGGCTTGCTGCCAAAAGTAGCACTCTCATAGGCATCCATTTTTACATTCCTACTCACTAATTTTATCCGGATTCAGAATCCGATCTTACAATTTACAAAAATTCACACAAACAAAACAAATTGTTACAAAAAACAACCATCAATACAAAAACAACAGCGTTAAGTCTCATCAAAATTGTAAAACAAAAATCTAAAAACCGTTCTCTGTAAATGTCAGATAAATACCGTCGAACGAACAACAGCCTCGTCGGGAACTTTATTACATTGTTAACAAATAAGATTTTCATAAACCATAATAAATTGTATTTTTACGGTTCAAAATTTTTAGAGACAGATGGGTAAAATCATTGCTATAGCCAATCAAAAGGGAGGCGTTGGAAAAACTACAACTTCAGTAAATTTAGCTGCCGCATTAGGCGTATTGGAAAAAAAAGTTTTATTGATTGATGCTGATCCACAGGCGAATGCCAGTTCCGGATTAGGTATTGATGTTGAAAGTGTAGAAATAGGAACCTACCAGATATTAGAGCATAGTAATACCCCGGACGAAGCGACTTTGAGTTGTTCGGCACCTAATGTATCCTTAATTCCGGCTCATATTGACCTGGTAGCGATCGAAATTGAGTTAGTCGACAAAGAAAACCGTGAATACATGCTAAAACAAGCTTTGGAAAGCACTAAGGAAAAGTACGACTATATCATTATCGATTGCGCGCCATCTTTAGGTTTACTAACGCTTAATGCTTTAACGGCTGCTGATTCGGTAGTCATTCCGATCCAGTGCGAATATTTTGCATTAGAAGGTTTGGGGAAATTGCTGAATACGATTAAAAGTGTTCAGAAAATTCATAACCCGCAACTGGATATCGAAGGATTGTTATTAACGATGTACGATTCCCGTTTGCGTCTTTCCAATCAGGTTGTAGAAGAAGTACAAAAACATTTTAACGATATGGTATTCGAAACGGTTATCCAGCGTAATGTTAAGTTAAGTGAGGCGCCGAGTTTCGGGGAAAGCATCATTAACTACGACGCGACCAGTAAAGGAGCAACCAACTATATCCATTTAGCAGAAGAAATAATCAAAAAAAACAGTAACTAGTTTTTATGACAAAAGCAATAAAAAAACAAGCATTAGGAAGAGGCTTATCCGCATTATTAAAAGACCCGGAAAACGATATTAAATCCGTGGAAGACAAAAATGCCGATAAGGTTGTTGGGAATATTATTGAGCTTGAAATAGATGCTATTGAAATAAACCCATTCCAGCCGCGTACCAATTTCAATGAAGAATCGCTACAGGAATTGGCCACTTCCATCCGTGAGTTAGGGGTGATCCAGCCGATTACGGTTCGAAAAATGGAATTCAACAAATACCAGCTGATTTCCGGGGAGCGTCGTTTGCGTGCCTCCAAATTAGTTGGATTAACAGCAATACCGGCTTATATTCGTTTGGCAAACGATAACGATTCACTGGTGATGGCTTTGGTAGAAAACATCCAGCGTCATGACTTAGATCCGATCGAGATTGCCTTATCGTACCAACGTCTGATCGACGAAATCCAGTTAACACAGGAACAGATGAGTGACCGTGTGGGTAAAAAACGATCAACGATTGCCAACTACCTGCGTTTGTTAAAACTGGATCCGATTATTCAAACGGGAATTCGCGACGGTTTTATCACAATGGGACACGGACGTGCGATCATCAATGTAGAAGATCTGGACGTTCAAACCGACATTTATCAGAAAATCGTAAGTCAGAACCTATCGGTACGGGAAACGGAAGCCCTGGTAAAAGCCTATCACGAAAGCTTAAAACCAGCTCCGGCAAAAGCACCAAAAGGAAGTACTTTTGCAGTAGCAGAAGAAAATAAAAAGGCCATTACCGAATTTTTCGGAGCCAAAGTGGATGTAAAGGTAGCCGGAAACGGTAAAGGAAAAATCACCATACCTTTTCATTCCGAAGAAGATTTTAAACGAATTATTAAGCTAATAGAAGGTTAGTGAGTCGCTTTTCCTCCATACTGATTCTGACCTTACTTTTAATCGGTCCGTTTGTTTTTTCGCAAAATAAAAAAGACGACGCACTATTAAAAGTAAAAGATACGGTCAAAGCTGTTCGCATCAATCCCCTTGCTCCATCGAAAGCCGCTTTTTATTCGGCCGTAGTACCGGGATTGGGTCAGATTTACAATAAAAAATACTGGAAGGTTCCCTTAGTTTATATCGGACTGGGAACCGGTTTGTATTTCTACAACAGTAATAACAACAAATACCACGACTTTCGTAACGAATACAAAAAACGTCTGAACGGTACGGCCGATCCGAATGATCCTTATTTTGGCGGACTGGATAACAACCGACTGATTGAAGCGCAAAAGTTCTATCAACGAAATCGGGATCTTTCCATTCTGGTAACGGTTGGTATTTATATCCTGAATATTGTGGATGCCAACGTAGACGCGCACTTAATGCAATTTAACGTAAACGACAACCTGTCGATCCGTCCCGATATTTATCAGAATAATCTAGACTACAAACAAAATCTTGGACTAACGTTAAATTATCATTTTTAAAGCATACAGATCAATGAAAATAGCACTTTTGGGATATGGCAAAATGGGAAAAGTGATCGAACGCATCGCATTGGAACGCGGACATGAAATTGTGCTCCGAAAAACCAGTAGCGATAACTATGACGGTCTTGAAAACGCCGATGTTGCCATTGATTTTAGCGTGCCGACAAGTGCTGTACGTAACATTTCCACTTGTTTTGATACTAATATACCGGTAGTATCCGGAACCACGGGATGGCTGGAACAGTATGATGCCGTAGTTGAAGAATGTCGTAAAAAAGACGGCACATTCCTATACGGATCCAATTTCAGCTTGGGCGTAAACCTGTTCTTTGAACTCAACAATTACCTGGCTAAAATGATGGCCAACCTAAAGGAGTATAACGTAACGATGGAAGAAATCCACCATACACAAAAACTGGATGCTCCAAGCGGAACAGCTATTTCATTGGCAAAAGGAATCATTGAAAATTCGGCTTATACGGATTGGACAATGGAAACTGCAAAAGCCAATGAAATACATATCGAGGCCAAACGCATCGAAAATGTACCCGGTACGCATACCGTTACCTATAACTCTGAAGTCGATTTTATCGAAATCAAACACGTGGCCCATAACCGCGAAGGATTTGCTTTAGGCGCAGTAGTTGCCGCTGAGTGGATCGCTGGTAAAAAAGGGATTTACACGATGAAAGACGTATTAAACCTGATTTAATAATATAAAAAAACAAATATGACACTAATCCAATGGTTTATATTTTTCCTTGTAATACAAATCGTCCATTACGTAGGAACCTGGAAATTATATGAAAAAGCCGGACGTAAATCCTGGGAAGCTGCAATTCCGGTTTACAACGCTATCGTGCTGATGAAAATCATCGATCGTCCGCGCTGGTGGACAGTCCTTCTTTTTATTCCGATTGTCAACCTGATTATGTTCCCGGTTATCTGGGTGGAAATCTTACGCAGCTTTGGAAAAAAATCAACTGCCGATACCATTTTAGGTGTCGTAACTCTAGGTTTATATATTTATTATATTAACTATACACAGGACGTAACCTACATCCCAAATAAAAACGAGGTAAAAACAGACAACACCTTAAGTTCGTTGTTATTTGCCGTTGTCGTGGCCACATTAGTCCACACCTATGTGATGCAACCGTATACGATTCCTTCCTCTTCATTGGAGAAATCACTATTAATCGGCGACTTCCTTTTTGTGAGTAAATTCCATTACGGAGCACGTACACCACAAACGGCGGTATCTTTACCAATGGTTCACGACTCTATCCCATTTTTTGGAACCAAATCCTATTTAAACTGGCCACAGATTCCTACATTCCGTCTTCCGGGTATTCAGAAGATCGAGCGCAACGATATCGTAGTATTTAACTGGCCGGTAGATACCGTTAAAACCATGTTTGGTGATCATTCCGGAGAGTACACCTATAAACCGGTAGATAAGAAAACCAACTATGTAAAACGTTGTGTAGGTATTCCGGGTGACAGTCTTTCGATTAAAGACGGTGTAGTTATGATCAACAACAAACCATTGGCGTTACACGATCGTCAGAAATTACAGTTTTCATATGATGTGGTAACCGATGGTAATCGTTTCGACTATAATTACCTGATACACGATTTAAAATTAAACCCTAATGAAATTGGTGCGATATCTGACAATCAATTTATATTCCAGTGTCTTACCGATGAAACAGCCAACCGTTTACGCAACAATCCAATCGTAAAATCGGTTACTAAAAAACTGACAAAAGAAGGCGAAGCCGATATTTTCACAGGACATCAAAATTGGAACCGCGATAACTTTGGTCCGATTTATATCCCGGGTAAAGGACAAACGGTAGTTTTAAATACCCAATCGCTTCCGTATTACAAACAAATCATTACCGAATACGAAAATAACGATTTACACGTAACCGGTGACGAAATCCGTATCAATGGAAAAGTAGTCAACTCCTATACCTTTCAACAGGATTATTACTGGATGATGGGAGACAACCGTCACAACTCACAGGATAGCCGTTATTGGGGTTATGTACCGTTTGAAAACGTGGTTGGAAAACCGGTATTTATCTGGATGAGTTTAGACCAAAATGTACCTTGGGCTAAAGCCATCGACAAGATCCGTTGGGAGCGTTTGTTCACCACAGTGGGTGGAAGCGGCGAACCAGTATCGTATTTCAAATACTTTGTTATCGTATTGGCAGCCTGGTTCGGATATGATTTCTACAGAAAAAGAAAAGCAAAAAGAAATTCGTAATTCAAAATCGCGATAAAACGGTTTACCCAGTAAACCACCCGAAATGAGAAGTAAGATTAAGCCGGTTAGCGATAACCACTGATCTTTACTTCTCTTTCTTCATAAAAAACAAGCCTATGGACATTTTACTACATCCGACCTACTTTCCTTCTATCAGTCATTTTGCAGCTATGGCAAAAGCGGAAACGATTACTTTTGAAGTAGAAGACAATTTCCAGAAACAGACCAACCGTAACCGAATGTATATCTACAGTCCAAACGGAATACAACTGTTAAACATACCGCTAAAACACACAATAGAACCGCATCAGAAGTTTAAAGATATCAAAATTGAAAATGCCTTTAACTGGCAGAAACAGCACTTTAAATCGCTTGAAGCCGCTTATAGAACCTCACCTTTCTTTGAATATTTTGAAGATGACATCCGTCCGGTTTTTGAAAAGCAACATACGTTTATGATGGATCTTAATTTTCAGATCATGGAAATCGTAACAGACTGTTTGGGAATGGATTTTAAATATGCTAAAACGGAAGAATATTTCCACGAAGTAACCGACAAAACGGATTTTAGAAGTTTGGTTAACGGAAAAAAAGACACGACCGTTTTCGAACCCTACACACAGGTTTTTGAAGAAAAACACGGTTTTATAAACAACCTTAGCATCCTCGACCTGTTATTTAACGAAGGGCGTTATGCTATGGAATACCTCAAAAATCAGTCGCTTTAAAGGCGACTATTTTTTTGCTTTATCAGTATCGGCGGACGTAACCGGATGTTGTGGCGCTTCATCACGCAACGTCAATCGGGTAGTGATCGGGAAATGATCCGAATTGATAAAGTTATCGTGGTTAACAAAGTTTTTTACCTCAATACGTTTGTCTACAAAAACATAGTCAATACGAGCCGGATAATAGTCATAATCGTAGGTTTTTCCGAAACCTTTTCCGGCTTCTTCAAACGCATCTTTCATGTTGCCTTTAATATTGCGGTATACATACGAAAAAGCACTGTTATTCAAGTCACCACAGATAATTAACGGAAAATGACATTCCGCTTTATGTTGTTTGATCAACTCAGATTGCATTTGCTGAATCGCAAAGGCTTCGCTAATCCGTCTGAAAATCTTTTTAGACTTCACCTCATCGATTTTCTCGTGAATATCGGGACTTATCTTGATCGACTGCAAATGCATGCTATACACGCGAAGCGTATCTCTCCCCTTTTTGATATCGGCGAAAATCACGTTATTATTCGAATTTGGAAATTTAATATTCCCGCCGTTTACAATCGGAAACTTCGAAAAAATAGCCTGACCGGTTTTTACCTTGTCGCCCTGCATATAAATAAACTGATGCTTATATCCTTCAAAATGTACCGGCTGCGTATTCGAATATTCCTGTAAACATAAAATATCCGGATTCTGCGACAAGACAAACGCTTCAATCTTATCGATCACATTATCCTGTTTGATCCATTCAAATACATTGAACAGTCGTACATTATAACTCATCACAACAAAATCATCATCTTCAGCGATCAGATCTTTGGATGAGAATTTATAGAATTTATTAAAAAATGTAATCCCGATCAGAAATACGCATAATGAAAGCAGTACCTGTTTTTTAAACTGGATCAGCCAGTAAAAAAGGAATAATAAATTCAGGATCAGTAACAACGGTAAAACCAATGTCAGCACCGATAAAAACGGGAATAATTTTGGTGCGAGAAACGGTAACACATAGGCAATAAAGCTCAATACAGTGAGTACTATATTGAAAAAGAAAACTACTTTATTAAACCATGACAGATTTTTCATACTTCGCCGTTATCCGCTTATTATTTTGAAACCGGATTATTTTCCTACTTTAAACAGGAATTCCTTTTCTTCTTTTGTGAGACTATCATAACCGGATTTACTGATTTTATCCAGGATATCGTCGATTTTTTTCTGAGTTATGTCCTTATCAGCCGCCGGTGCCGGTGTACTGGTTTGGGACGTTTTTTTTGTATTTCGGTGTACCGTTTTAAAAGGCGTTGTTTTTTTCGGACGGAATAATCCTGAAATGTAATCTAAAAAAGTCGAAATCCCTTTAGTCAAATCGGTACCATTCTGTAGCATTTTGATATATAAAAAACCAAAAAAAGCACCGCCTAAATGCGCAATATGACCACCGGTATTGTTTAACGGAATCTGAATCAGATCCAGCAAAACCAATGCCACTGCCAGGTGCCACATTTTTACATTCCCGATCAGCAACAATCGGATTTCCGAAAACGGCGTATACGTTGCCGCAGCCACCAGAATCGCCATAATCGCACCGGAAGCACCCACCAGTATTGTATTATTCTGAAAAATAAAATCGGTTGCTACAAACAACAGTCCGGCAAAAATCGCGCCTAAAAGGTACAATCCGAACAATTGTTTTTGAGTAAAATAAGTCGTAAACAAACGGCTGGCAAAATTCAGCACGATCATATTAAACAACAAATGAAAGAAATCCGCATGAAGGAAAGCATACGTCAGTAAGGTCCACGGACGTGTTAGCATGATCATGACATCCGATGACAAGCTCGTCCAGTCCAATATCACACTAAAAAGATCCGGAGCAAACGCTTTAAGAAGAAAAAACGGAATGGCAATTCCCACATTCCAGAAAATCAGCTTTTGTGCGATTCCTCCCAGTCGGTATTGCATTTTAAAATCATCCAGTATATTCATTCTATTCTTTCTTTTTTGTGGTTTTTATACTACTAATTTAGGTTTTATTTTTGGAACCGTTAGCGATCCCAACGATTATTGTTGAATTGATTTTTTTTCCAGAACCACATCATCAGAAAACCGACAATTGCACCGCCAATATGGGCAAAATGCGCAATACCACTTGCTCCGCCAAAAATAGAACGGCCACTCATTCCCAAATACAAGTCAATTAATAACAAGCCGGGTACAAAATATTTCGCTTTAATCGGAACCGGAATAAACATCAGTGCCAGTTCGGCATTCGGGAACATAAAAGCAAAAGCCACTAAAAGCCCGTAAATAGCACCGGAAGCACCAACAGCAGGAGCCGCAAAAGCAGAACCAAATTCATTCAGTTTATCCATACTCATAAAGGCACTCCAGTTTGGATTTATTTTCCCTTCCGATAACAACTGTACTACTTCCGATTGGGACACTCCATTTTCCATCAAAATATTTAATCCATCGTGGTACAGATAATAATTCACCCCACTATGCAGTAAAGCCGCACCCAAACCGCAGGAAATATAGAAAAACAGGAATTTTTTACCGCCCCAGAAATGTTCCAGTGTCGACCCGAACGAATACAACGCAAACATATTAAAGAAAATATGCATCCATCCACCATGCATAAACATATGCGTTAGCGGTTGCCAGACCTGGAAATTCGGATTTTCAAAATACCATAACGCCAAATAGTTAAAAGCCGCCGGAACAAACATGGTACCCAGGAAAAAGATAACGTTAATAATAATTAACTGTTTTACGGTTTCGGTGATATTCATCATAGTGCAAATCGTTTATCAATGTCTTCCACCCGCATTGTGATGAAAGTCGGTTTAAGGAAAGGGGAAACATTTGGTTCTTTACAGGCAAACAAGGTATTGACCATCGTTTCCTGTTCGTGTTCGGTTAAATAGGTACCGGTTTTTACCGCCAGACTTCGCGCCATGGATTTGGCAATCCGGTCACACTGGCTAAAACTGTTTTCCGGTAATTCGCCCTGCAAATCTCCGATAAGCTCTTCCAGCAAAATCGTTACCTCGCTTTCGGCTACATTTACTGGTAATCCGGAAATGGTTACCCGATCGTCATGAAATGCCTCAAAAACAAAACCGGTACTTTCCAGCGATGGTTTTAGTTCGGTAATAATGGCTAGTTCCGCTTTGGAAAAATACAATTCCAACGGAAACAACAATTGCTGACTCGAAGCCTGATGTACCGTTATATTCGTCAGAAACTGCTCGTATAAAATACGTTGGTGCGCACGTCGCTGATCAACAATTAACATCCCGGATTTAATCGGGCTGACAATATATTTTTTATGAATCTGATAGGTGCGGTTATTCGATACCTCATCGATGGTATGCTCATCAAAAAGCGAACCGGTCACTTCCTCGCTTTCCAGCTGGATTTCTCCGATTTCCACTTCTTCGGTCGCCTGTTTAAGTCCTACATACAGACTTTCCCAATTCTGACCGGATGTTTCTTTTTTATAACCACCTGCAGAGAAAGAGGGATTCGAACCCGCGGACCTTGTCCCGGAAGTCATATTTCCTGAAAAAGAAGCCGAAAAATTGGTAACCGGTTTCGTGTCTTCTTCCAAAAACGGATTAAAATTGGCGTCCACCTGAATCAATGGTGTTTCGGCATCTTTACCGCTATAATCATAGGGCGTATCCAAAGTCGCATCCCGTTCGAAATCGAGTACCGGTGCCACATTAAACTGCCCAAGGCTATGTTTTATAGACGAACGCAAAATGGCATAAAGCGCCTGTTCGTCGTCAAATTTAATTTCAGTTTTTGTCGGATGGATATTGATATCGATCGTATGCGGCGGTAAATCCAGATATAGGAAATAACTCGGCTGACAACCGTCTTTTAACAATCCTTCGTAGGCCGCCATAACCGCATGATGCAAATAGGGACTTTTAATAAAACGATCGTTGACAAAGAAAAACTGTTCACCGCGGCTCTTTTTAGCAAACTCCGGTTTTCCTACAAACCCCTGAATTTCGACAATCTCGGTGCTTTCTTTAACCGGAACCAATTTTTCGTTGGTCTTCCCGCCAAATACATTTACGATCCGTTGTCGGAAATTTGAAGCCGGCAGGTTAAACATTTCGCTTCCGTTGTGAAACAGTACAAAATGAATATTGGCATGCGCCAACGCCACCCGTTCGAACTCATCAATCACATGGCGAAACTCCACCGTATCCGATTTCAGGAAATTACGTCGCGCCGGAATATTAAAAAAGAGGTTTTTTACCGAAAAGGACGTTCCTTTTGGCAAAACCGCCACTTCCTGCGATACAAACTTACTTCCTTCGATCACAATATGTGTCCCCAGTTCTTCCTGATCCTGTTTGGTTTTCATTTCCACATGGGCAATTGCCGCAATCGATGCCAAAGCTTCCCCGCGAAACCCTTTGGTATGAAGTGAAAACAAATCTTCCGCATGACGAATCTTGGAGGTCGCATGACGCTCAAAACACAGGCGCGCGTCGGTAACACTCATTCCCTTACCGTTATCAATTACCTGAATAAGTGTTTTACCCGCATCTTTCACGATTAATTTAATTTCTGTTGCACCGGCATCCACCGCGTTTTCTATCAATTCCTTGACAACGGAGGCAGGACGCTGCACCACCTCACCCGCAGCAATCTGATTGGCAACATGATCGGGAAGTAATTGGATAATACTCGACATTCGTATGTTTTGAAGCTGTTTAGATTAAAAAAGGGTTTTCCTTCTGAACCACCAAATTTAAAGAAAATGACAGACATTTAACGAATGAAGCCTCTCAATTTTTTGTTAATGGTCAACCCTCTAAAAACAAAGAACCTGTAACGCAAAACATTACAGGTTCTAATTATATAACTTGATTTTTTTATGCTTTTTTCCGAAGATCTGCCATTTTGATGGCCGCGATAGCCGCTTCGGTTCCTTTGTTTCCATGAACACCGCCACTTCTGTCGATAGACTGTTGCTCGTTATTATCGGTTAGCAAGCAGAAAATCACCGGTACATCGGTTTGCACGTTCAGGTCTTTGATTCCCTGTGTTACGCCTTCGCAAACAAATTCGAAATGCATGGTCTCCCCTTTTATCACGCATCCGATTACAATAACCACATCCACGTTTTGGGTTTCAATCATTTTTTTCGCACCATAAATCAGTTCGAAACTGCCGGGTACATTCCAACGAACCAGATTACTTTCCAGAGCACCACAATCCAGCAAAGCGGCTTCGGCACCGGAATACAATCCTTCCGTTACTTTATCGTTCCATTCCGAAACAACAATCCCAAACCGAAAATCTTTCGCGTTTGGGATTGTGTTTTTATCGTAATTGGATAAATTTTTATTAGCTGTCGCCATATTATTCTGTCATTGCGATCAACGCATCGATATTAGCACCTTCTGCAGAACCTTCGTATTTTTCTTTAATTTGCGTAAAGAATTTGGCAGCATCCGCTTTTTTATTCAATGCCAACGAAATTTGTCCGGCTTTAAATAAAAATCGTGGTGTTGTATATTCGTTATCATTCGCTTCAGCCGCTTTTTTATAGTACGTTAAAGCATCTTCTTTTTTGTCAAGTTCCGAGAAAGCATCCCCGATACCTCCTAAAGCTAAGGCTTTAAGCATCATATCATCGGAAGTAAACTGCTCCAACTGTTGTACAGCCTCTTTGTATTTCGCTGTATTCAGGTACGCCATACCAGCATAATAATGTGCCAGATTAGCCGCTTTTGTTCCGGAATAATTTTCTGCGATTCCAAGGAATCCTAATTTACCTTCACCACCTTTTAATGATAATGCGAAAAGTGAATCGGTAGCCTGTCCTTCAACAGCTTGTTGGAAATATTGTTGCGCCTGGAACATTTCATTTGCAGCATCATCCTCTTTTGGTTCTACTACAAATTTGTCATACAAAAGATAACCTGCCGTTGCGATAGCAATAGCACCTACAAATCCGAAAATATATTTCTGATTTCTAGCCACCCATTCTTCCGTTCTGGAAGCACCTTCGTCCAATTTATTAAAAACTCCGGCAGTAGTACTTCCTTTTTCGTCGATAACTACTTGCTCAAATTCGTTTTCAACAGCTTCTTCTTGTGGTTTCGGGGCTTTGTATCCTCTTTTGTTATATGTTGCCATTTATTTTAAATTTAATGAGCTGCAAAAATATACTTTTTATTGAAACTTAAAAGCCCTTTTTATCGATATTTTTCAATAATTTGCACCCGCTTTTAAAAAAAACTGACATAAATATCAGAATTAACCACTTTCCTATCCGTGTATTTAAAGACGCTTTCACTGTTTAATTATAAGAATATTGCCGAAGCTACTTACGATTTTGATGCCAAAATCAACTGCTTTGTCGGCAAAAACGGTATTGGAAAAACCAATATACTGGATGCTATCTACCATTTGGCCTACGGAAAAAGTTATTTTAATCCGTTGGCGGTTCAGAATATCCGACATGGAGAGGAGTTTTTTGTGATCGAAGGTCAGTTTGAAAAAGACCAACGTACGGAGCAAATTGTCTGCAGTTTAAAAAAAGGACAGAAAAAAGTATTAAAACGCAACGGCAAACCTTATGATAAATTTTCAGATCATATCGGTTTTATCCCGTTGGTTATTATTTCCCCGTCGGATCAAGACCTTATTATAGAAGGTAGCGAAACCCGCCGGAAATTTATCGACAGCGTGATTTCGCAGTCTGACAGTTTGTATTTACAGCAACTGATCCAATACCAGCGTATACTGACCCAACGTAATGCGCTGCTAAAATATTTTGCCTTAAACCATACGTTCGACAAAGAAACCCTTGCCGTATATAATGAGCAACTTGCCGTGATCGGTCAGCAAGTATTCGAAAAGCGCCAGTACTTTATCAACGAATTCATTCCTATTTTCAACCGTTATCACCAGTTGATCACGAATTCCTCCGAAACGGTACAGATTGTTTACGAAAGTCAGCTTTTTGAAAAAGACATGTTAGCGCTTTTTGACGAGTTCTTGCCGAAAGACCGCGCGTTACAATACACCAGTGTTGGCGTTCATAAAGACGATCTTTCGTTTGAGATTGATCATTTTCCGATTAAAAAATTCGGTTCCCAAGGACAACAAAAATCTTTTTTAATTGCGCTAAAACTGGCTCAGTTTGAATTTATCAAAAAACTAAACGGCACTGCTCCGATACTCCTTTTTGACGATATATTCGACAAACTGGACGAAAGTCGGGTACACAAAATTGTCGAGATGGTTAACGATGAAACCTTCGGACAGCTCTTTATTTCCGACACCCATCCGGAACGTACCGAAGCCATTGTTAAGTCAACCCTACAGAGTTACACCCTTTTTCAACTGTAAAAAGAGTAACTTTCCACTTCTATTCTTACGAAAACAACTGCTTTCAATATCTTTTTTCATAACAAATCTCATATTTACTTGGATTTTAATTAAATATTCGTGATATTTATTTTTTGATCCCCAATCTATTAAATAAAAACCATAACTTTCCTAAATTTACAGCCCCAAATACCACTACCTGCCTTTCTTTTTAATGCTGTTCAAACGTAGTAACTGACTCATAAAAGATAGCTGATGAAGATCCCTTTACAAAAGCGAAAAAAAGTACACATTGCCCTTTTTATTTCCATCCTCATCATCCAATTGCTTTTTTTCTGGATGTGGTACCAACAAAACAACGAATACAACACGTTATCCGAATCGGTTCAGAATGCCAGCAAACCCAATCAGGCCGTTTATTTCTCCAATCAGGCGACGCGGAGTTTTTTAAATGCCCAGAATGCGTTTAACGATTACCTGTTGAGCTATAAAAAAGCCTCTTTAAATCAATACGAGCGCTCCATTCAGGAGATGACCGTTTATCTGGACAGTTTGGATCAGCTTACGGCTGTAAACAAAGATTTTTTCAATGTGATCAAATCAAAAGAAACTACCGAAAAACAAATCTACTATATTCGCAAGCAGTTGGATTCCCTGATGCGAAAAGGTGTCATTTCCTTAATGGGGAACGATTCACTTCCGTCTAACTTCAATATCCGGAAATTCAATTATGCAAAAACCCTGAATTCGATCAGCTACGACACGACACTCACGTCCGATAAAGACCGTAAAAACGGTTTTTTTGCCCGAATCGGGAAAGCTATTTCCGGAAAAAACAATATCATGAAAGAGCGACTTCAGGTACGCATTAAAATGGTATACGGGAATACCGAAAAAGTCGGCTCATTTGAAGACCAGCTTAAAAACACTTTTAGCACTATTGATCAATATTATACTCAGGAATTTAAAAAACTAAACCGAACGTATAATAACCTTCGAAAAAAGGATCGGGAATTATTAGAAATCAACAAAACCATTCTGCGCAACAGTCAGGAGATATTACAAGTCTACTCGGATTCGGCTCAGGAGCTCGACAAATTAAAATACGCAACTGCACTCAAAAACATCGAAAAACAGCGTACTCTGATTCTGGCATTGCTTCCAATCATGGTTATCATCACTATAATCTTATTGTTCTATACGCAGTTTGCGTATATCTACGAAAAGAGCCTGTTGGATGCCAAGACCGAAGCCGAAAAAAATCTGGAATTCAAAAACCGTATCATTGGTATGCTGAGTCACGAAATGCGGGCACCACTTCATATTATTTCGAACTTTTCGAAACGATTAAAATCGGCTACACTGCCGGAAACCGCACTTCCTACGGTCAATTCGTTAATTTTCACATCCAATTCGCTACAAATTACCGTCAATCAGATTCTTGATTTTTTTAAAAATAAAAGCAGCAAGCTGGTCGTATACAATTCCAACTTCAACCTGAAAAACGAAATCCTGTCGGTATTGGAATCGTTACATTCGTTGGCCGAAATCAAAAAAATCGACCTAAATCATACGATTGACTCAAAACTGGACACTATAGTCTGGGCCGATAATGTAAAAATACACCAGCTTTTTTATAATATTATCGGGAACGCCATCAAGTTTACCGATCAGGGAAGCATTACCGTAACGGCCGGTTTATCGGATAAAGGCACGCAGTACCTCATGGAGGTTACGATTAAAGACACCGGAGCCGGTATTCCACCCGAAGACCTGGAAAATATATTTGACCAACATTATCAGAGTAAATTCCATTCCGAGCAGAGCAAGCTTGGTGCCGGACTTGGTTTAAATCTGTGCAAAGAAATCGTCGATCTTTTTGGCGGTACGATCACCGTAAACAGCGTCCTACAAAAAGGAACCGAAATTCATTTTTCGTTACTCTTAAACAAATCCCGCGATGTTAAAACAAGTTTGGAGCAACTATTGGAAATCAACCGTAAAAAACCACTTACCATTGCCATCGTTGACGATGACGCCATTACGCTGGCCAGTCTTAAAAAAATGATCAGCAATACCAATGCCGAAGTCAGCACGTTTACAACGGCTAGCGAATTGCAAAATCATCTTAGCAATCACACCACAGATTTGGTGATTACCGACTTACAACTGGGAACACTTTCCGGTATTCAACTCGCCCGGGAAATACGAAAGAACCATTCGATTCCAATTATAGTGATTACCGGCGATGACTATTGGGCACAGGAAAAAGCAACCGATGACGCTCCGTTTGAAACCGTCATTCTTAAACCCGTAAACAAAGAAGAACTTTATACCAAAATTTTAAAAATTGTAAGTTGATCATCATTGTTTTTTACGAATTCTGACAGCGAAAAGAAACGGAATTCAAAATGGTTTACCTATTTTTACACCATCAAAAAATCATATGTATTCATGATCATTTCTTCAGACTTTTCGCTTAAAAAATACAACACATTTGGGATTGAAGCTAAGGCCAGTACATTTGTTTCGGTGACCAACGAAACCGAACTGGCGGAAATTTTACAAAAGCACCATTCGGAAAAACCTTTTATTTTGGGCGGTGGCAGTAATATGCTACTCACTCAAGATATCGACCGACTGGTAATCCATGTTAATTTGAAAGGAAAAACCATTCTTGAAGAAAACGACGACTATGCATTGGTTAACGCTCAAGCCGGTGAAAACTGGCATGAATTTGTACTTTGGTGTATTGATCACCAACTTGGCGGACTGGAAAACCTGTCGTTGATTCCCGGAAATGTCGGCACCACTCCAATTCAGAATATCGGTGCTTACGGTGTGGAAATCAAAGACACCTTTGTCTCTTGTCGGGCGATGAATATTGCGACACAGGAAATTGTAACTTTCGACAAAGCACAATGCCAGTTTGGTTACCGCGAAAGTATCTTTAAAAATCAGGAAAAAGATCGTTTTGTAATCCTGTCGGTTATTTTTAAACTTACCCGAAACCACCATAAAATCAACACCTCTTATGGTGCGATCGAAGCCGAACTAACACGTCATAACATTACTCATCCGACTATTAAAGACGTAAGTAATGCCGTGATCGCCATCCGTCAGAGCAAACTTCCCGATCCAAAGGAACTTGGAAACAGTGGCAGTTTCTTTAAAAACCCGGTGATTCCTAAAGCGACTTACGATAAAATACAAAGTCAGTATCCCGACATGCCGCATTATACGGTTTCCGAAACGGAAGTAAAAGTACCGGCGGGCTGGCTTATCGAACAAGCCGGTTTTAAAGGCAAGCGATTTGGCGATGCCGGAATACACCAACATCAGGCTTTGGTATTGGTGAACTACGGAAATGCCACCGGAGCGGAAATTCTGGCGGTATCGAAAAACATCCAGAAAACCATTTTTGAAAAATTCGGAATTGCAATAGAAGCCGAAGTCAATATTATCTAAAAATGTATATCGACGAGCAGTATCAGAACAACGATCCCGAAGCGATCCGCGATTTTATCCGACAGAACAGTTTTGGGATACTGATCAATCAAACCGAAGGAAAACCATGGGGCACACATATTCCATTGGAACTCGAACACAATCCGGAAGGCAAAGAAGTACTTTACGGTCATATTGCCAAAGCCAATCCGCAAGCTGCAGCCTTACAAAGCGGCGCTACGGTATTGGCAATTTTCAACGGACCGCACCATTATATTTCCTCTTCCTGGTATGATCATGAAAATGTCCCGACGTGGAATTATATTGCGGTACATATCTACGGTACCATCCGCATTATCGAAGGTGACGAACTTTTATTTTCGCTAAAAAAACTAGTCGACAAATACGAAGCCACTTCCGAAAATCCGACAAAAATTGAAAACCTGTCGGCTAAAACCATGCGTCAGGTAAACGGCATTACTGCATTTGAGATTTGTATTGATCAAATTCAGGCGGTTCACAAACTCTCTCAAAACCGGGACGATAAGAATCATACGGCCATTATCGAAAAACTGGAAAACCAAAAGGATCCGAATGCGATTCACATTGCCCGGGAAATGCGAAAAAACCGGAAATAAGCTTCAAGGAATTTGTTAAAATCCAATTGGGATTTAACATTTGATTCGTACCTTTGTCCCTTCTTTAATCCCTGATGAATTGCATATGTTAACAATTCTACTCTATATTTTTATCGGAATTATTGCCATCCAGATTTTCTATTATTTGATCATTTTTGGCAAATTTGCATTCGCTCCAGCTCAAAAGATTACCTCGAAACGCATTCCGGTTTCGGTAATTGTATGCGCTAAAAATGAAGCGGAAAACGTAGCCAAATTCATCCCGATTTTAGCCGATCAGAACTATCCCGACTACGAGATTGTTTTAATTGACGATGCATCGAGCGATGATACACTGGAAATTTTTGAAGCGTTTGAAAAACAATATGCCAACATCCGACTGGTAAAGGTTCAGAATAACGAAGCGTTCTGGGGAAATAAAAAATTCGCGTTGACGCTTGGAATTAAAGCCGCCCGAAAAGAATATTTACTTTTTACCGATGCCGATTGTTATCCGACTTCCAAGGATTGGATTACCCAAATGACCTCTCAGTTTACCTTACATAAAACCATTATTTTAGGATATGGTGCTTACGAAAAAATCAAAGGATCCTTTTTAAATAAGATCATTCGTTTTGAAACGCTTTTAACGGCGGTTCAGTATTTTTCGTGGGCCAAAATGGGCAAACCTTATATGGGAGTGGGCCGAAATCTGGCTTATAAAAGAGAGGAGTTTTTTAAAGTGAACGGATTTATGGATCATATGAAAGTACGCTCCGGCGATGATGATCTGTTTATCAATCAGGCGGCAAACCGCAAAAACACAGCGATTTGTTACAGTCCGGAAAGTTTTACGATTTCGGCTCCCAAAACGAGCTATAAAACCTGGTTTCAGCAAAAACGACGTCATGTTTCGACGGCGTCCTATTATAAAAGCTTTGATAAATTCCAACTGGGACTTTTCTTTTTCTCACAGCTTACCTTTTTTATACTGGCCATTTTATTACTGGCATTCCAATTCCAATGGATGATTGTGGCCGGATTAATCGTTGTCCGCTATATTTTCACCTGGATCACTTTGGGCTATGCTTCGGGCAAATTGCATGAAAAAGATGTGATGTATTGGTTTCCGATTATCGAATTAATCCTTATCTTCACACAACTAAACGTGTATTTCACCAACTCTTTTTCAAAACCGGTACATTGGAAATAAATTCGGAAATAATTCAAAGGAATATTGAAAAAGCAAAAGCCGGCGATCAGGTTGCTTTTACGTTTTTACTGGACTTTTTCTGGAATGAGATTTACGGGTTTATGCTAAAACGTACGGAAAACGAAACCGATACGGAAGACATCGCCATCGAAACGTTTGCCAAAGCTTTTGATAAAATCACCTCCTATAATCCTGAATTCGGTTTTAACACCTGGTTGATTGCCATTGCCAAAAATGTACATATCGACATGTTGCGCAAAAAGAAATCGGCTTTATTTTTAGGAACCATCGACGAAGAAAACCAACAGGCATATAATGTAATCGACTCCACTCCTACCATCGAAGACGAGATTATCAAAGAGCAGAATCTGGCTCGATTATTACAATACATTAAAGAATTAAAACCGGCCTATCAGGAGGTTATTCAACTGCGGTATTTTCAGGAGATGAGCTATCAGGAAATAGCCGATCAGTTGGAAGAACCGTTGAACAATGTAAAAATCAAATTGCTCCGGGCGAAAAAACTACTGGCGGAAATCATTCAGCAAAAAAAATAATTTTATTTTTCGCAACCCAACCTCTTACAGCCTTCGAATTCATTTATAAAATATCAAGCAAGAGAAATATTTCTCATTTTATTAACATTTGAAATACTAATACTACAACATCTAACGTTATACAGGTATATACCACTATATTCTAACCTTAAACTACGTTATCATGTCTAAATTAAACATCTACGAAACCAAATGGATCGATTTGGTTTTTGAAGGCCGTAACAAAGCTTACGGCGCCTATCAATTACGAGCCGAAAATCCAAAGACAACACTAAAAGCTTTATGCGTTGGTGTTTTACTATTGAGTTCTGCTATTGCCGTTCCGATTATTGTAAATTCACGTAACAGCGGAAACGATATGGCGGATAACATTCCAAAAATATTTAACGATCCCATTGTTGTTGTAGATCTTACACCAATACAACCTAAAAAAATAGAGGGGCCAAAATTGGAAACCACACCTTCCGATCCGGTAAAAAAAATTAAATATGTTGGGTTTACACCGGTTGCCAAAAATCAGGCGACTCAGGAAGTTCCCACCAATGAGCAATTAAATAATACCGCTATCAGTACCGAAAACAGCGAAGGAACCGGAACCACCACGAGTCTTAGTGTTGCTTCACAACCAACCGGAAATGGCGCCGGAAACGGAACGGAAAGCGCTAACAACATCAACTCCACCTACGAATTGGAAGCCTTACCACAATATCCGGGTGGCATTGATGCCTTTTTGGCAACTGTTGGTAAGCGTTTTAAAACGCCCGAAATGGACGAATTAAAAACGTTTAAGGTATTGGTGTATTTCGTGATCGAAAAAGACGGTAGCTTATCCAATATCCGGGTAACACGTGATCCGGGATATGGTTTGGGGAAAGAAGCCATTCGGGTGCTAAATTCCATGACTACCAAATGGACACCGGGCTACCGAAACGGTCAGCCGGCACGAACCGCTTATAATCTTCCGATAACCGTGAATGTGAATTAAGAAGGAAGAGAAAAGAGAAAAGAGAAAAGAGAAAAGAGAAAAGAGAAAAGAGAAAAGATGAAAACACTCTATATGTAAAAGCCTGTCGGATATAAATCGGACAGGCTTTTATTTTATTGTTTTACTTTACGTAACGATATTTTTATACGGCTTCTTTTTTAGAATCCAGTGAAAATTTCAGAAATACAAATCCGATAATTCCGGCCACCAGTGACGAAATCAGGATGGCAATTTTGGAAATCGTAATATCTTCGGTCTGCGATTTAAACGCCAGCAGGGTTATAAATATGGACATCGTAAAACCAATACCCGCCAGAAAACCGGTTGCCAGTATTTGTTTCCATTTTAAATCGTCCGGTAGTTTACAAATCCCAACAGCAACTACAACAAAACTAAACAAAAATATTCCCAGCGGTTTTCCGATTACCAATCCCAGGAAGATTCCGATACTGTTTTCGTGTACCAATCCTTCCACCCAATCGTTTCCGATCACAATCGCCGTATTGGCCAAAGCAAACAACGGCAGTATAAAAAACGCTACCGGTTTGTGCAAAACGTGTTGCATTTTATAGGAAATTGTTTTTTTACCGCCATCACCAAAAGGCACCACAAAAGCCAGCAATACACCGGTTATTGTTGCGTGAATTCCGGAATTAAGCATAAAATACCACATCAACACACCTCCTAAAAGGTACGGAAACGGATTATTCACTTTTAAACGATTAAAAACAAACAACACCGCCATGATTCCCAAGGCAATTCCCAGATTCAGTACAGACAAATGATCGGTATAAAAAATAGCGATCACCAGAATAGCACCCAAATCGTCGATTACGGCCAAGGCTGTCAGAAATACTTTTAACGACAATGGCACCCGACTTCCCAATAAAGACAATACCCCTAATGCAAAAGCAATATCGGTAGCCATTGGAATTCCGGCACCTGCCTGTGTAGGTGTACCGTGATTAAAAATCATATAAATCGCTGCCGGAACCAACATTCCGCCAATTGCGGCAAAAATGGGCAACATTGCATTTTTAATACTCGAAAGCTCTCCTTTGTAAATTTCCCGTTCCAATTCCAGTCCGATCAGGAAAAAGAAGATCGTCATCAAACCGTCATTTATCCAGTGTTCAAAGGAGTGTGCCCCCAATTCGAAATGCCAGATACTTTGATAGGCTTCCTGAAAACCAGAGTTGGCTATTACCAGGGAAATCAACGTACAAAAGATCAGAACGATCCCGGACGATTTTTCGTTATCAAAGAATTCGGTAAACAGTTTGGTAGTTTTCATGACACTTAAAAATAAATTAAACGGCGTTTTATCAATAATTACAAAGATACGATTTTTAAAACAACGTCATTTCCGGACAATTCGGACACCTATATTGTCTATTAAAAATGCGTTAAACGGACTATCACAAATAAACAACATTACGTATCTTTGCACTTCAAAATTATCAGTAATGGAAACTGTTTTAGACACGAATATCATTCCGACCGGAAAACCAAAATGGTTACGCGTAAAGCTTCCGACCGGAAAAAAATATACCGAATTACGAGGCCTGGTAGACAAATACAAGTTAAATACGATTTGTACATCGGGAAGTTGTCCGAACATGGGTGAATGTTGGGGAGAAGGAACGGCAACCTTTATGATACTGGGTAATGTATGTACGCGTTCGTGCGGATTTTGCGGTGTAAAAACCGGTCGTCCGGAAACAGTCGACTGGGACGAACCGGAAAAAGTAGCGCGTTCGATCAAATTGATGAACATCAAACACGCGGTAATTACCAGTGTAGACCGTGACGATATTAAAGATGGTGGTTCCATTATCTGGAAAGAAACCGTAAAAGCCATCCGCAGAATGAATCCGGAAACCACTTTAGAAACCCTTATTCCGGATTTCCAGGGTATGGAACGCAACATCGACCGTATTGTAGAAGCCAATCCGGAAGTGGTATCCCATAATATGGAAACCGTTCGTCGTTTAACCCGCGAAGTTCGGATTCAGGCAAAATACGACCGTAGTCTTGCCGTACTGAAATACCTAAAAGACCAAGGCATCCGTCGTACCAAATCCGGTATTATGTTAGGATTGGGTGAAACGGAAGAAGAAGTCATTCAGACGATGAAAGACTTACGCGAGGCGAATGTAGACATTGTAACCATCGGGCAATACCTGCAACCGAGTAAAAAACACTTACCGGTAAAAGAATTTATCACGCCGGAACAATTTGCCAAATACGAAGCGATCGGTAAAGAACTTGGATTCCGCCATGTAGAAAGCGGTGCTTTGGTACGTTCGTCCTACCATGCTCAAAAACACATTTTATAAATAGTTTCTCCTAACATACGGACACTGAAATGAATCCAAAAATTAGAATTGCCATTAATGGTTTTGGCAGAATCGGGCGCAACCTGTTCCGATTATTGTTAAACCATCCTACAATAGAAGTCGTAGCAATTAATGATATTGCCGACAACAGGACGATGGCACATTTGATCAAATATGACAGTATTCACGGGGTACTTCCCAATACGGTTACGTTTGATGAAACGTCCATTAGTATTGATGGCAAAGCTTTCCCTTTTTTCCACGAAACAGCGATTTCCAAATTAAACTGGAAACCGTTCCATGTGGATATTGTGGTAGAAGCTACTGGAAAATTCAAGACCTATCCGTTGGCCGAAGCGCATATTACATCGGGCGCCAAAAAAGTGATTCTTTCGGCTCCGGCAGAAGACGACACCATCAAAACCGTAGTATTGGGTGTAAACGACTCGATTCTGGACGGCACGGAACGTATTATTTCCAATGCCAGCTGTACGACCAACAATGCAGCACCGATGATCAAGGTGATTCAGGAATTATGCGGTATTGAACAAGCCTATATCACAACGGTACATTCCTATACCACCGATCAGAGTTTACACGACCAACCACACAAAGATTTGCGAAGAGCCAGAGGCGCGGCACAATCGATCGTACCTACTACGACCGGAGCGGCAAAAGCTTTAACTAAAATTTTCCCGGAACTGGATGGAAAAATGGGTGGTTGTGGGATTCGCGTACCGGTTCCCGACGGTTCCCTGACCGATATTACCTTTAACGTAAAACGCCAGGTTAGCATAGAAGAAATCAACGAGGCCTTTCGCAAAGCCTCCGAAACCACTTTAAAAGGAACCTTATCGTATACCGAAGATCCTATCGTTTCGGTAGATATTATTGGTAATCCAACCTCTTGTTTATTTGATGCACAGCTAACTTCGGTAATCGATAAAATGGTAAAAGTAGTGGGTTGGTATGACAATGAAATTGGTTATTCATCCCGAATAATAGATTTGATCACACATACTCATGCCAAATAATTAACTATATTTATACGGATTTTTTAAACAAAGAAATGAAGTATATACTGCTTTTATTATTTTTTATAGGAATTCCCTGTTTTTCTCAGGAAAAAAACGCCCAAATAAAAGTCGATAGCATTACCTATTATTTGGAGTTATCTAATTTCCACAAAAACAATTACACCTATAATAAGGCATTAGAATTTGGTAAAAAAGCGGTTAATTATGCCACACGGAACAATCTGGAAAAAGGTCTGGCCGACACTTATCTGGCCATTGGCGGTATTTACTATCAGTTAAAAAAGACGGATGACGCGATCGAAAACTTTATCCGAAGTCTGGCGATTTACAACAATTTAAAACCGTCGTCCAACATTGCATTTTGTTATTATAATCTGGGATTGTGTTATCTGGACAAAAACAGTTTTGCGATTGCGGAAAACTATTTCGACAAAGCCATTTCCATCTACGAACAAATACAAATTCCCGACGCAATTGAGTTGATCAACCTGCAAAAAGGGATTATTTACAAGAAAAAAGGAAATATCAACCTGGCCACGGCCCTGTTTAAAAACATCATTTCCAAAAATAATATCGACAATCTTTTCGAAACAAAAGCCGAAGCCTATTACCAGCTGGCCGAAATCAACGAGCGGAACAATCCCAAAAAAGCAATCGATTATCTGGAAAAAGCCAATGTGCTTACCAGCAATAATAATATTTCCCAAAAGCTGAAAATCATTCGTAAAATCAGCACGCTTTACAATAAAACCAACAGTGTTAACCAGTCCTTCCATTACCTGAAACGGTATGTTCATCTGAAAGACTCCCTTTCGGCGATTAACAACGATAGTATAGGCGAAGCCGCATTCGAACGCTATATTGCCAACGAGCAGCTCAAGACCATTGAAAAAATGGACAAGGAAAACAAGGAACAGGAAAAATCGATCAAGTTTTCCAAGCTGATCAGTATTCTAAGTATTGCGTTGATTTCCATTTTATCGTTACTCAGCCTTTCGCTTTATAAAAACAACATCATCCGAAAAAAGACCAACCAGCTTTTAAAAGAAAAAAATCTGGAACTGGAAGTTCAGAAAGAACGTGCCGAACGCGCTTCGAAAGCACGTTCCGAATTCCTGTCGACGGTGAGTCATGAACTACGCACACCGTTGAATGCTATTAATGGTATTACGCATATTTTATTGGAAGACAAACCCAAGGAAAGTCAGCTTGCCTATTTGAATTCCCTGAAGTTTTCAGGAAATTACCTGTCGACTTTTATCAACGACATCCTTGAAATCAACCGTGTGGAGTCGAATGCTCTGGAAGTGGAACATATCAATTTTAACATCCGGGAATTGTTCCAGAACATCATGGATTCGTTTGTCGAGATCGCCAATAATAACAATGTCATTTGCCGACTCAACATCGAAGAAACCGTTCCGAGCTTCCTAATTGGTGATCCAACAAAACTCTCACAAATATTGATCAACCTTATAAATAACTCGCTGAAGTTTACCAAAGACGGCGATGTTTGGGTTAATGTATTTCAAACGGGTAAAGATGGGAACTGCGTCGATCTGCATTTTGAAATTATCGATACGGGAATTGGAATTTTAAAAGAAAAACAGGAAACAATTTTCGACAGTTTTACTCAAGGTTCGGTAGAAATTAACCGCAAATACGGTGGAACCGGATTAGGATTATCCATCGTTCGACGACTGGTTGAAATATTAGGCGGAAAAATCCACCTGGAAAGCGAACTGGACAAAGGAGCCAAATTCTATTTTAACCTGGCGTTCCCTATCGGTGAAGAAATCAAAGTGGAAAAGAAAACCGGATTAGGCTATGATGAACAATGGCTAATCGACAGAAAGATACTTTTGGTTGAAGACAATAAGATCAATCAGATGATCACTAAAAAGATGCTTGAGCGCAAACAGATGGCTTGTACGATCATCGAAAACGGAGAAGACGCGATTGAACATTTGGAAAAACACCGAAACCACTACGATTTGGTATTAATGGATGTGCATCTTCCGGGAATTAACGGAACGATAGCCACTGAAGAAATCCGCAAGTTCGACAAGCAAACTCCGATTATTGCATTAACGGCAATTTCATTGGACGAAAATCGCGAAATGCTGCTTTCGTATGGTATGAATGAGGTGATCACAAAACCGTTCGATCCGGAAAAGTTCTACGAGATTATTGCGACCACCATCATTTCAAAAAACGGCAATTAATAGGCCGTTATCAGGTTTTGGATTAGATTTCGAACATGCGGTTCTGCCGCCTGCGCTGCTTCCAATACTTCATCGTGTGTAATGGTATCAATACTGTGTTCGTCGCCCATATCGGTAATTACCGAAATTCCGAAACATTCCATTTCCATATGACGTGCTACGATCACTTCCGGTACTGTTGACATTCCAACACAATCGCCGCCTACGGTTTTCACCATACGGTATTCGGCCAGTGTTTCGAAAGTTGGCCCTTGTAAGCCAAGATAGACACCGTCCTGTACTTCAATGTCTAAAGTAGCGGCCAGTTCTTTTGCTTTGGCGATCATCTTACGGCTATACGGTTCACTCATATTTACAAAACGCGGTCCGAAACGCTCGTCATTTTTTCCGCGTAACGGATGTTCCGGCATCATGTTGATATGATCTTTAATAATCACGATCGATCCTACTTTATAATCCGGATTAACACCACCCGAAGCGTTTGAAACGATTAATTTTTCCACTCCTAAATATTTCATCACGCGAACCGGGAAGGTTACTTCTTTCATCGAATAGCCTTCGTAAAAGTGAAAACGGCCTTGCATGGCGACCACTTTTTTAGTTCCGATGGTTCCAAAAACCAAAGCTCCTTTATGTCCCTGAACGGTCGATACCGGAAAATTCGGAATCTCGTTATACGGTAAGGTAAATTCAATTGTAATATCATTGGTGAATCCTCCCAGGCCGGAACCTAAGATGACACCGTATTCCGGAGTAAAATTTGTTTTTCCTTTAATGTAACTAACTGTTTCTTGTACTTGCTCCCACATAATCTAAAATAGTTTTATCAAAATCGTTTTCATTATTTAAAAATGCGCTAACAATGGGTAGGTAAAACAATTGCTCCGATGGCAATTTCCCTTCCAGTCGCACATAATCTTTTTCTGTTGTAATAATTTTTTTGGTTCCGGCTTTTTCCAGAATCGCAGCAATATCCTTGTCTGTAAAATGATGATGATCCGGAAAGGTCATACAATTGGATGCCTTTACTTTTAGGTGATCAAAAAATGGTTGGGGTTTTGCGATTCCGGCTACCAGAAACAGGTTTTCCGGATCCAGATCGGTAACTTTTAATGTCGTTTTATCCGAATAGACACTGTCGTCATATTTAATATAGGTAAAAAACAACTGTTGGCAGGACTTCAGTTTTAATCGTCCCTTTATTTCATTTTGTTGAATCTGTGTTAGCGATGGCGGACATTTGGTTACCACAATAATTGCAGCCCGTGCTACACCATCCCGACTTTCCCTTAAATTTCCGGCCGGCAGAATCAGATCATCAATATACAAATCGTTATAGGCGGTTAGCAGGATATAAAATCCGGCTTTTACTTTACGGTGTTGGTAGGCATCGTCCAGCAAAATCACTTCCGGTTTTACCAATGTCAGTAATTGTGTAATTCCGTTGGTTCGATTGGCATCGACCGCCACATTTATATTCGGAAACTTTTTATAAAACTGATACGGTTCGTCTCCCAGTATTGCTGCGGTAGCTGTTGTATCGGCCAAAACAAAACCTTCCGATTTACGTTTATAACCTCTGCTTAGTGTGGCCACTTTATAGGTCCCGGACAACAATCGGATCAGGTATTCGATTTGCGGTGTCTTCCCGGTTCCGCCAACACTTAAGTTTCCAACAGCAATTACAGGTGTATTGAAAAAACTGGATTTTAGTATGTCTTTGTCATACAAAAAATTACGAACCCCGGTAACGCATCCGTAAAGGATGGAAAAAGGAAAAAGTATTTTTCGCAAAAAATTCATATTACGAAAGTAGCTATTTTTTATCTTTGAAAATAACTTTTGCCGTAAAGTTTAGCCTGTTTGGGCTTAAAACTAGCGGTTCCATCCACAAAATAAAACCGTTCTGATGAAAATAAAAGCAATACTCGACGTACTGGAAGAAATGGCGCCACTGGCCTATGCCGAAGATTTTGACAATGTGGGCTTACTCGTTGGCGATGCCAATGCCACTGCAACCGGTGTACTCGTTTGCCACGACGCACTCGAAAATGTAATTGATGAAGCCATCCGTCGCCAATGCAATCTTATAGTTTGCTTCCATCCGATTTTATTTTCGGATCTGAAAAAGATCACCGGAAAAAATTATGTCGAGCGTTCTATTTTAAAAGCCATCAAAAACGATATTGCAATCTATGCCGTTCATACCGCGTTGGACAACCATCAGCAAGGCGTAAATAAAATCTTTTGCGATGCACTCGGACTTACAAATACCCGTGTATTGATTCCGAAACCCAACTTTATCCAGAAACTGGTTACCTATACGATTCCTGAAAATGCGACAAAACTTCGTAATGCGCTTTTTGAAGCCGGTGCCGGAAAAATCGGAAATTATGAAGACTGTAGTTTTACGTCACAAGGAATGGGTTCTTATATGGGCAACGAAAACAGCAACCCGGAAATCGGAGAACGCTTTGAATTTGTGGAAGCTGCCGAAATCAAAATCGAAGTAACCTTTGAAAAGCATCTTCAAGGTAAAATTTTAAAAGCCCTATTCCAAAACCATGTTTACGAAGAAGTTGCGTATGAAATTTATGCGTTGCAAAATACACATCAGAATATCGGGTTGGGAATGACCGGCGAACTGGAAAATCCGATGGATGAATCCGAATTCCTGCAACTGGTAAAAGACAAAATGCAGGCCGATGGCATCCGTCATAGTGCCTTTACCGGTAAAAAAATCAAAAAAGTAGCGGTATTGGGCGGATCGGGAAGTTTTGCGATTGGGAATGCCATTTCGGCTCAGGCAGATGCTTTTATCACGGCCGATTTGAAATATCATCAGTTTTATGAAGCCGAAAACAAGCTACTTTTAGCCGATATTGGCCATTTTGAAAGTGAAAGGTATACAAAAAACTATATAGTTGATTATCTTACGAAAAAAATTGCTAATTTTGCAATCATTTTATCGGAAGAAAATACAAATCCAGTTAAGTACTTTTAAAATATGGCAAACATCAAAGAACTAAGTGTAGAAGAGAAGTTACGAGCACTTTATGACTTACAGTTAATCGATTCACGCATTGATGAAATTAGAAATGTAAGAGGTGAATTACCTCTTGAAGTGGAAGATTTAGAAGATGAAGTAGCTGGATTAAGCACTCGTTTAGAGAAATTGAAAGCAGATTTAGAGACTATCGAAGAGCAAATCAAAGAAAAAAAGAATGCTATCGACGGTCATAAAGAATCGATTAAAAAATATACCGAGCAACAAAAGAATGTTCGTAACAACAGAGAATTTAACTCTTTAACGAAAGAAGTTGAATTTCAGGAGTTGGAAATCCAGTTAGCGGAAAAACACATCCGTGAGATGAAAGCGTCTATCGAGCACAAAAAAGAAGTGGTTTCGCAAACAAAAGAAAAATTAGACGGTAGACAATCGCACTTAAAACACAAAAAAGCGGAATTGGAAGACATCATGTCTGAAACTGAAAAAGAAGAAAACTTCTTATCAGAAAAATCAGCTGAATTCCAGGCACAGATTGAAGAGCGTTTATTAAATGCTTACAACAGAATCCGTACCAGCGTTCGTAACGGTTTGGCAGTAGTTTCTATCGAAAGAGGTGCTTCTGCAGGATCTTTCTTTACAATCCCGCCACAAACGCAAATGGAGATTGCTTCCCGTAAAAAAATCATCACTGATGAGCACAGTGGAAGGATCTTAGTTGACAGTGCATTAGCAGACGAAGAAAAAGAGAAAATGCAACAATTATTCTCTAAAATATAAGTAACTTAAAGCCTCCAACCGGAGGCTTTTTTTATGAAACTGTTTGACAAAATATCCTATTTTATACTAACCAAATCCATTGGATTGTATATTAACCTCATGGGCTTTTTATTCCCTCAGAAAGCCACAAAACTGGCGTATCGTTTTTTTACGGAACCCCGGGACGGAAAACTCGACGCTACTAAAATCCCAAAAATACTTACCGAAGCCCATCCGGAAACGGTCGCTTTTGGTCAGCATCAAATTCAAACCTATACCTGGAAAGGAAATGATCATCGTATTTTATTAGTCCATGGCTGGGAAAGTAACGCAGCCCGATGGGAACGTTTTATCGGATGGCTTAAAAAGTCCGGGAGCACTATTATTGCCCTCGACGGCCCGGCTCAGGGATTATCCAGCGGAACCGAATTCAACATTCCCGAATATGCGCGTTTTGTAGACGCCATTATGCAAAAATTCAACCCGACGTCCATCATTGGCCATTCTATGGGTGGTGCCACTTGTATCTATTACCAGTATACTTATCAGAATCCGTTATTGAAAAAAATGGTCATTTTAGGCGCTCCGAGTGAGTTTATGATCGTTCTTAACAATTATAAAAAGACACTGAGTCTGAATAAAAAAGTATCACGCCTTTTGGAAAAACAGATCATGGAACGTTTTGGCATTGATCCGAATGAATTTTCCGGTAGCCATTTTGCATCCGGATTTAATTTAAAAGGTCTGATTGCTCACGATGAAGATGATGCTGTTGTTTCCTATAACGAAGGAAAACAGATCGCCGAAACCTGGAAAACAGCCGAATTTATTTCAACAAAAGGACTGGGACACAGTTTACACGACGATCAGCTTTACCAACGGATCTATCATTTCCTTTTTGAAGCCGACTAATCAATTCACCGACTATAAATTGTCATTCCTTATTATTTAGCGTATTTTTGCCAGATGGAAGAAAATTTAAAACGACTCAACAAATTCTTATCCGAAACCGGATTTTGTTCCCGTAGAGAAGCCGATAGGTTAATCGAAGAAGGAAGAGTTACCATTAACGGAATAGTCCCGGAAATGGGCACTAAAGTCACTCTTGATGATGAAGTAAGAGTCGATGGTAAATTGGTTCGTGAAAAGACTGAAAAACCGGTATATCTGGCTTTTTATAAGCCGGTAGGTATTGAATGTACGACCAACCAATCCGTTCGCAATAACATTGTCGATTATATTAATTATCCGAAACGCATCTTCCCGATCGGGCGTTTGGATAAAGCCAGTGAAGGTTTAATTTTTATGACCGATGATGGCGATATTGTAAATAAAATCCTTCGTGCCCGTAACAATCACGAAAAAGAATATATCGTAACCGTAAACAAACCCATAACCGATCGTTTTATACAACGGATGGGAAATGGAATTCCTATTTTGGATACGGTAACTAAAAAATGTAAGGTGGAACAAATTAGTAAATTTGTATTTCGGATTATCCTTACGCAGGGACTAAACCGACAGATTCGAAGAATGTGTGAATATCTTGATTATGAAGTAACCGCTTTAAAGCGTATCCGTATCATTAATATTTCCCTTGATATTCCGGTTGGTCGATATCGCGATCTTACAGATGGTGAAATCAAAACCCTTAACGAGCTGATTGCTCCTTCCAGTAAAACCGAAGAAGCCAGCTTACCAAAACCAAAAGCAGAACAGCCCAAAACACAACAGTCGGGCACTCCTGCAAAAAGGGCTTTTAATCCCAACAGAGGTGGTACCAACAACCGAAATACTTCTTATAACAGGAATAAAAACAAATAACATATTAAATAATAACTAAACCGGAGTTGTCTCCGGTTTTTTTATGTTTTGCGGTGTACACCTGACAGGTTTTAAAAACCTGTCAGGTGTGGCTTGTAGTAAAAAAAGTAGTTGTCTAATGCTTAAGACAACTCCCTTTTACCATTGCTATAAAACAAAGATGACGGAACCTATGATTTTAAGGATTTTAATGTTTAGTTTATGAATTCGTAACTCGTAAAATATAAAAACCGGAAGAAAATCCGGTTTTTTTATGTTTTGTTTGGAACAGGAACACCTGACAGGTTTTTAAAACCTGTCAGGTGTGGCTTGTAGTAAAAAAAGGAGTTGCCTAATGTTTAAGACAACTCCTTTTTAATATTTATATAAAACAAAAAACCCTATCCGTTTGGATAGGGTTTTCAAAAGAAAGGCGGCGACATACTCTCCCACAGGATTGCAGTACCATCTGCGCAGGCGGGCTTAACTTCTCTGTTCGGAATGG
>NZ_JBDQQQ010000007.1:0-220646 GCF_039888695.1 Flavobacterium sp. CAU 1735
GAAAGAGAATAATGTGTACGCTGACTTCTCCTACACCTTAAACCTTGGTGGTGAACACAAACTTGCTTTGGGATTAAAAGCGGGTGCGACTTTCCATAAAGTTGGGCTTTTATCGGATGTAAGTCCGTATGTTCCGGATGCGAACGACCCTGCCTTTGCGGAGAACACCAGCCGTACGTTTTTTAACGCCGGAGCCGGATTGTTCTACTACACCAACAAATACTACTTAGCCGCTTCGGTACCAAACATGTTAAAATCGACGTATTTGGACTATAACGGACGTAAATTCGGAAGCGATACCCAACACTATTTTGTAACGGGGGGATATGTATTCGACTTAAGCGAGAATGCAAAATTCAAACCGTTCTTTATGGTGAAGTCAGCCTTTGATGCGCCGACTTCCTTTGATGTATCGACCAATTTCCTTTTTTATGACAAATTCGAAATCGGAGCTACTTATCGTTTGGACGATTCCTTTGGCGCGATGGTTAACTATGCCATTTCACCAAGTGTTCGTATCGGATATGCGTACGACCATATCGTATCCGATTTAAAAGTAACCACACCTTCTTCGCATGAAGTCATCTTGTTATTCGATGTGAACTTCTCTAAGAAAGTGTCCCGATCTCCAAGATATTTCTAATATAAAAGCGACCTAAGACATGAAGAATTTATATATCACTTTAAGTTTTGTGATCGCTAGTTCGACACTATCGGCACAAAACAAAGACACCCAAAGCGCCGACAAACTCTACAATAGATTTGAGTATGTCGATGCTGCCAATGCCTACCTTAAGCTGGTAGACAAAGGCAAAGCTGACGGATACGTATACAAGCAACTGGCCGACAGTTACTACAACGTATTCAATGCTGCCGAAGCCTCCAAATGGTACGCTAAGGCAATCAGCGAAAAACACGATGATGCCGAGACGTATTACCGTTATGCCCAGATGTTAAAAGCACAGGGGAAATATGACGAAGCCAACAAACAAATGCAGAAGTTTGCCAGTATGGCTCCGAATGATCAACGTGCTATTGCCTTTAAACAAAACCCGAACTATTTGCCAAAACTAAACGAAAAGGCAAAATCCTTTGATATCAAAAACATGGATATCAACAGTGATAAATCGGATTTTGGAGCGGTTTTAAGCAATGATAACACCCTTTATTTTGCCTCAGCGCGAAACACTTCGCGTAAAACCTACGGATGGAATGAACAACCGTTTTTGGATTTGTACAGTGCCACGTATAATTCCGATGGAACTTTTAGTCAGCCAACACCGGTAGAGAGTATCAACTCGAAATACCATGACGGACCGGCTACGATTAGTGCCGATGGCAATACGATGTATTTTGCCAGTGAGAGTTTTAACGAAGGTTTGTTTGAAAAAGACAAAGCTCAAAAATTGAAATTCGGACAGGTAGCGCTTTTCAAAGCGACCAAAGACGGAAGCAAATGGAGTAACATTAAAGCTCTTCCTTTTAACAGTAAAGACTATTCAACCAGCAACCCAAGTTTGAGTAAAGACGGTAAAACATTGTACTTCTCCTCAAACATGCCGGGTTCAGTTGGTGGTGTGGATATCTGGAAAGTAGCAATCAACTCGGATGGTACTTACGGAACACCGGAGAACCTAGGTAAAAAGATCAATACCGAAGGAAATGAGAGTTTCCCTTTTATCACGGATGACAACAAATTGTATTTCTCATCAGATGCTCGTCAGGGGTTTGGAGGAATGGATGTGTATGTGATCGACTTAAACAAAGGAACCGATGCAACGAACGTTGGAAAACCGGTAAACTCGGAGAAAGACGATTTTGCGTTTAGTTTTAACACAACTAAAAACATCGGATTTGTATCGAGTAACCGTGCGGGTGTGGACAACATCTATATGGCGATTCCGGTTTGTGGTGTGGAAGTGGTTTCGTTGGTTAGAGACGCGAAAACAGGCGCTAAATTATCGGGTGCCCGTGTAGCGATCTTAGACGAGAAAAACAACATCATTTCGACTAAAACAACCGAAGCCGACGGTACGGTATCCTACGCTGTTGAGTGTGATAAAGCGTACACGATTCAGGTGGCCAAAGACGGTTATGAAAGCAACAACTTCCCGGTTAGCAAAACCAAAGGAGGTATTGTAAACATCAGCGCCGACTTACAGCCAATCGAACAGATCGTAACCGAAAAAGAAGTGGTATTGAACGATATCTATTTCGAATTCGACAAGAGCAATATTACCCAACAAGGTGCTTTTGAGTTAGACAAGTTGGTTCAGGCGATGATTGCCTATCCAAACATGGTGATCATGGTTAAATCCCACACCGATAGCAGAGGTAGCGATAAATACAACATGAATTTATCCGACCGTCGTGCGAAGTCTACGGTTCAGTATATCCTTTCCAAAGGAATTGCTAAGAACAGAATCTCCGGAAAAGGTTACGGAGAGAGCGAGCCTAAAGTAAACTGTGGTGATAACTGTACGGAAGAAGAATATGCACAAAACAGACGATCAGAGTTCCTGATTGTTAAGAAGTAATACTATTTTATAACACCTGACAGGTTTTTGGAAACCTGTCAGGTGTAAAATATAAAACAAAAAAGGGTTGTCTTGCGACAACCCTTTTTTATTATGATACTGCTTTTAATCGTTGTAACAGATTTTTGTCCAACGAATGTTCCGCATATTTTTTGTCGATTACCAGTTCTTTTTCATCCGACCCTGGTAGTTCGTACATCGCATCGGTTAAGATCGCTTCACATAACGAACGCAATCCTCTGGCACCTAATTTATACATCAGCGCTTTGTCTACAATAAAATCTAACGCATCGTCGGTAATGGAAAATTCCACATCGTCCATTGCGAATAGTTTTTTGTATTGCTTTACCAGAGCATTTTTAGGTTCCGTCAGAATCGCACGTAACGTTTCGCGATCCAAAGGATCCATATGTGTTAACACCGGTAAACGTCCGATAATCTCCGGGATCAATCCAAAATCTTTGATATCTTTCGGGATGATATATTGCAACAGGTTGCTTTTATCCACCTGATCCGCATTTTTAGATGCCGTATAACCTACCGCCTGATGGTTTAATCGTTTGGAAATGATACGCTCAATACCGTCGAAAGCACCACCTGCGATAAAAAGAATGTTTTGCGTGTTTACCTCAACAAACTTCTGATCCGGGTGTTTACGTCCTCCTTTAGGCGGTACATTTACGACAGTTCCTTCCAATAGCTTTAGTAAGGCCTGTTGCACTCCTTCTCCGGATACATCTCTGGTGATGGATGGGTTATCACTTTTACGAGCAATTTTATCAATCTCGTCGATAAATACAATTCCGCGTTCCGCTTTTGCCACATCATAATCGGCAGCCTGTAAAAGACGGGTTAGAATACTTTCTACATCTTCTCCCACATATCCGGCTTCGGTCAATACCGTAGCATCCACGATTGCCAACGGTACATTAAGCATTTTGGCGATGGTTTTGGCCACTAATGTCTTACCGGTACCGGTTTGTCCCACCATAATGATGTTACTTTTTTCAATTTCCACTTCATCGTCCAACTGTTTTTGCAACAAACGTTTGTAGTGGTTGTAAACGGCAACGGACAATACTTTTTTGGTTTGCTCCTGCCCGATCACATACTGATCCAAAAACGCACGTATTTCCTTAGGTTTGCTCAATACCAAATCGGCCAGCAATCCTGAATTCTCACTCTGTTTTAATTCTTCTAAAACAATCCCGTGTGCCTGTTCAATACATCTGTCGCAGATATGCGCATTGATTCCGGCAATCAGCAGGTTTGTTTCTGGCTTTTTTCTTCCACAAAAAGAACACTCTAATACTTCTTTAGCCATTTTTATTTTCTTAAAAAGTGAAGATGCCGTAAAGCATCTTCAAAAAAATTATTGTCTGATTAATACTTCATCGATCATTCCGTATGCCTTAGCCTCATGTGCAATCATCCAGTAATCACGGTCACTGTCATGGTGTACTTTATCCATAGGCTGTTTGGAGTGCTTCGCAATGATTTCGTATAACTCGGTTTTTAGTTTTAAGATCTCACGGGTTGTGATTTCGATATCGGAAGCCTGACCTTGCGCTCCTCCAAGCGGTTGGTGGATCATCACACGGGAATGTGGTAAAGCAGAACGTTTTCCGTCTGCTCCGGCACATAATAAAACCGCACCCATAGAAGCGGCAATTCCGGTACAAATGGTAGCCACATCCGGTTTAACCAATTGCATTGTATCGTAAATTCCCAGTCCGGCATATACACCTCCACCCGGTGAATTGATATAGATACTGATGTCTTTTGTCGCGTCTACACTTTCCAGGAACAACAATTGCGCCTGAATAATGTTCGCTACATAATCGTCGATCCCTGTTCCCAAAAAGATAATTCTATCCATCATTAATCGGGAGAAAACATCCATAGAAGCCACGTTCATTTGACGTTCTTCTATGATATATGGTGTCATACTACTTACGATTTTATCGTAATACATGCTATTGATACCGTGATGTCTGGTAGCATATTTTTCAAATTCTTTTCCGTAATTCATAGTAATTTTTTTGTTTAAAATTAAAAAGAGCGCCAGACAAATCTGTCTGACGCTCAAATATACTTATTTTTTAGTACAAATTATTCTCCGTACATTTCTTTAATAAAGTCTTGGTAAGAAACTTCTTTAGTTTTTGCAGAAACCTTTTCTTTGAAAACATTTAGCATCTTTTCGTTCATTACCTGCTCTGAAAGACGTTTTACTTCTTCCTGGTTTGACAATACACGCGCTACGATATTTTCTACCTCAGCATCAGACGGATCCATTTGTCCGAATTGCGCCATTTGCTTTTTGATCAAGTCAGCAGTGAATGCTTTTAGATCTTCGAAAGTGATTTGTAAGTTGTTTTCAACGATTACTTTGCTTTCGATTAATTGGTAACGTAATCCTTTTTCCGATTTTGCGTACTCTTCGTTCGCTTGTTCTTCTGTTAATGGGTTCTCACCTACAGTCTGGATCCATTTTTTAAGGAATTCAGCTGGCAAATCGAATTTTGTGTTTTCGATTAAGAACTCCGTAACATCATTTAAGAATTTCTGATCCGCCTGCGTAGCAAATTGCTTATCCGCATCTTCTTTGATTTTCTCTTTTAATTGCTCTACAGAAGTTACTACTCCTTCTCCGAACAATTTATCCAATAACTCCTGGTTGATTTCCGCTTTTTCAGTTGTGTTGATTTCTTCGATTGTGAAGTTTACTTCGATATCCAAACCATGAACGTCATCATGACCTACTTTCAGGTAATCCATCAATTTGTGATCATCATCAAATAAACCTTTAGTGCTAACGGTTACTACGTCACCCACTTTTTTACCGATGAATTTTTTGATCGTTTTTTTATCTTTAAAGATATCCAACGTGATGTTTGTGGTATTGTTGATTCCTTTTTCCTCGTTTGAGAAAGTACCTCTTAAATCATCTCCTTCTTCCACTTTCTCTTTGGAAACCAATTTCCCGTATTGTTTTTGGATACGCTCCACTTGCTCTTCCAACATAGCGTCGTCTACAACGATGTTGAATTTAGTCACGTCATTTTTCGCTGTTAAATCAACCGAAAATTCCGGAGCAAGACCTAATTCGAATTCGAATTTATAATTATCGGTATCCCAATCGAAATCTTCCGTAACTTTTGGAAGTGGATTTCCAAGGATATCTAATTTTTCTTCAACTAAATAGTTGTTTAATGAATCTTGCAACAATTTATTTACTTCATCAAGAAGAACCGCTTTACCATATTGTTTTTCAATTAAACTCATTGGTACAGCACCTTTTCTGAATCCAGGGATACTAGCATTTTTGCGATAATCTGCTAAAACTTTTTGAACCTGACCAGCATAGTCTTCTTTTGTAACTTCAACTGTTACAATCGCATTTAATGCATCAACATTGTTTCTTGTAATATTCATTATTTTATTTTTTACATACTAAAATTGGGTTGCAAAATTATATATTTTTTACAACCCAACCAAGTTTTTAACTTATTGTATCTCAATAAGCTAAAAAATATCTTTTAAAATCGTGTTTTCTACTTTAGTCTTTCACAAAAAGATTCAGTAACCACTGACAAACGGAAAGCACAACACTAAAAAGTAATGCACTTACAAAGGATTTCACTTCGAAGCCATCGATCAGATAATCACAGATCAGAATCATCACAGCATTGATCACCAACAGGAACAATCCCAGTGTTATCACCGTCACCGGTAAGGTAAAAAACACCAGTATGGGTTTTAAAAACGTATTCAGCAAAGCCAGAACTACCGCAACAATAAGCGCAGTCTTGATACTATCTACCGAAATACCCGGTAAAAAATGGGCGATCACCACCACAAGGATGGTCGTAAGAAGGAGTCTAACAAGTAAATTCATATTATTTTGTTTCGTTTCGTGTTATAAAAATATAAAAAAGCACTGAATAATCAGTGCTTTTTATAGTGTAATACCTTACGGTGTTTTTAATTTGTAACCAAAACGGTCGCTCCCGGATAGGTTCCGGCGCTTACCAATGGTAATTTTGCATGGTAGTAGTTGTTGATCACTTTGATTACCTCATTCGCGATAACAGCATACCCTCTAGCATTCGGGTGCACTCCATCCAAAGAGAATAATACGGTATTAACACCAGCCGTACTAAAATAGTTAGCGGTATAAATCTGACCGTCTTCTACTCGCAATCCACTCACCAATTGGTTCATGATCGCATTCATATCGGCTACTGCTAAGTTTTTAGCAGCTGCTTTTGCACGGATGATATTGTTAAAATCGGTAGTCGCTGCTGCAATGGCATCTTTTTCAGATGGAATCAAAATGTGTTTGTCTTCCAATGGGAAAGTAATACCATATTTATCAAGCGGAGCCGGGATTCCGGCAGGAGCTGTTCCGATAGCCGTTCTGGTTGTTAACAACACCAAATCGTTATTGGTTGTTTGTCTTGCCTGTCCGAAGATTTGTCCGTATTGTGCGGCCAATACCGGTCCTAATGTTGGTGTAAACGCAGCTGTTAACTGAGCCGAAAGGTTGGTTAACGTTTCATCTTTAATCAACAATGGATTTTGACCCGTTGCAGAAAGCAGATTGATACGATCTCCAGCTCCAAAAGCAGTTAAAGCCTGTTTAAGCGGACCATATAATTGTGTATTTAACGCCTGAATGGTTCCGGCACCTGTAGGATCTGCCTGACTCGCTAATAAAGCTGCTGTAATCGGGTTGTACGGAACAGTTGTAAAGAAAGGAATTGCTGTTACCGAAGGAATCGTAGCCACAACACCTTTAGCGCCGTTTGCCGTTAACTGATCGATAATCGCACCATAAGCCGCAGAAAATACGGCAGACGGTGTAATATCAGCCGAACCGGTTCCCGCTGTCGAGCCTGATCCACCATTGGTTGCATACCCTAACACGTCATTATTTCCAATCCAGTTGGTAAAGAACGTCGGGTTTTTCGTCATCGCATCACCAATCACTGTTGAATTTGGTGTTACCGCATGACGTACAAAGTAAGGGTTTGCCGTTCCTGTCGCTAAATTGGCGATATTTCCGTACCCCTGTAATGTTAAATGGAATGTTTTTGCTCCCGGTACTCCCATGTTATTATAAGCCGTAGCCTGTAATGTAGATGGACTTACATTGATCGTTGAGGTTCCTGCAATATTTTGAGGTCCACCAACTGAAGCGTTAATAATCAATCGTGTTGGAAACGCATTTGCCTGTGCATTTGGAAAAGGTTGTCCGTTAATCAATAAACCACCAAGATTACCGGTATCTTCTGCGTAAGACGGTTGTGTAAATTCACCTCCACCTACAACGGCAAACTGGTGTGCCAAAATGTTCGGAAAGGAATATTGTTGTCCTACTCGAGACACGGTACCATCCATGTATCCGGAGGTCAATGAGTTTCCGATGGCTACATACGAACTAAAATCAGCATCTCCGGCCGAGTAACTCGCATTGCTCACCTCGTTTTCAAATTCCGGCTCACAGGATGCTAATCCTAACGAAGCCAAAACAGCAAAGTATATAAATTTATTTTTCATGTTAAATTCCGATAAAAAGATTAGACGATTAAGACTTAGAAGCTATAGGTTACCCCTAAACCTGGTGAAAACACCGATGATTTATACGTTCCGCCAAAACTAACGTTCTGGTTAGCTCCTTCTGTGTAGTGGTCATAGCTGTTATCCACTTCGTCGAAATGCAGGTATAGGAATGAAACATCAATACCAAAACGTTTTCCAATCTGGTATGTCAAACCTCCTGTATATCCCATAGAACTGTTTCTTGGTGTTTCCGGAGCGAAGTAACCATCCTGAACCGGACTTTCGTCATGATACCATCCGGCACGGAAAGTAAACTTTTCATTCGCTTTATATTGCGCACCTACTCTATAAGTAGTGGCATCTTTATAATTTCTCGGATTTATAGAAGTTGGCGCACCGTTGGCAAACTCAACCACCAAAGCTTTGTAGGCACTCCACATGGCTCTGTTGATATCGAATGCTACCAAGAATTTATCGGTAATCTGGTACGATAAACCGGCTGTTAATTCAGCTGGCAAAGGTAGATCGGCATTAAACTGCGTATTCGTTAAAGTTCCCTGTAAGAAAGCTGGCACATCGTGGAATGTAGCATCGCCATCACGGGCTTCCATTACGATTTTAGAACGGTAGTTAACCCCTAAACGCATTTTATTGGTTGGGTTAAACATAAAACCTACGTTATATCCCCAACCGGAAATTCCTTTTGCATCCAAGGTTACATCCGGACGATTTCCGTTTGCATCGGTAATATTGTCACCACGGAACAGGTTTCTGTTGAATTCAACCGAACCGTTCACATAGATAGGTCCACCACCCACACTGAAATATTCGTTTACTTTTAAAGAGATTGTTGGCTGAACATAAAACGATTTCAAATCAATTTTATTTACTAAATGAGCACCCTGCCAATCCTGATTCCAGGCTACTTCACTACCATATGGTGTATACACCGCGATTCCGGCAGAAAGCCAGTCCGTTATTCTGTAAGAAGCATAAATATTGAAAGGCGTTCCGGTATTACTTGTAGAAGCATTCCAATTGTACATTTCATTCTGGAATTTTGTCTTTGCTGTAAGGATATTAGCACCAACAGAGATATTAAATCGATCTTTCAAGTAGGACATCCCTGCCGGATTAAAGAACAATACCTCTGCACTATTTACAACAGCAACTCCCGTATGTCCCATTGCCAATTGCTTCTGCCCTTGAAGACTCACACGATACCCGCCTGCAAAAGCACTCGAGGAAGCCAGAGCTAACAATGTTAAAGATAGCAGTTTTCTCATAAGTTAAAAATGTGTTAGTTTTATTTGTTACGTTCGAATATTGATTATATCAAATTTATAACAAAATATGGATTTTACAATTTTTTTAAGAAAAATATTATGCACTCATAATATTTATTCTTTTATATTAACAACCTTATAATTTTATCCTTTTAGGAATGAAATTACAGCTTCAAAAAAAGCAGTCGGATTTTCGGCATGAAGCCAGTGTCCTGCATTTTTAATCGTTTCAATTTTGGAAAACGGAAAATGATGCTCGATCAATTCGACATCTTCACTTTTGATATATCCCGACTTTTCGCCTTTTAAAAAAAGTACAGGCTTCTCAAAATGACCTTCATACGGCAATGATTCTCCTATCACCTCCTGATTTCTTACAAAGACATCCAGGTTAAATCGGAAGGCCAATTGTCCCGGTTCTTTCCAGTACAGGTTTTTCAACAGAAACTGTCGTGTTCCGAAGTCCGGAATATAGGATTCAACGATAGCTTCCACCTCGCTTCTACCCGGTTTTTGAGAAAAGTCGACCGCACTTAAACCTTTTAATATATCCTGATGATGCGGCGCATATTGCTTTGGACCGATGTCTGCCACAATCAGCTTATCTACCAGTTCCGGATAAGTAACAGCCACTAACATTGCTACTTTCCCACCCATAGAATGTCCCAAAAGATCAATATGGGTCAGATTGTGTTGCTGACAATATTCATAGACATCATCGGCCATCAATTGATAACTGAACGCATCCGAGTGAAAACTTTTCCCGTGGTTACGTAGGTCCAGTGCATGAACTTCATAGCCTTGAGCTGCAAACTGGGTTCCCAATGTTTTCCAGTTGTCCGACATCCCCAAAAAACCATGAATAATAAGCAATGGCTTTCCCGAACCTTCAATTCTTGAATACAAACTCATTATTTCATCCGTTGTAAATACATATTCACTACATTCTCCAGTCCGAGGTAAATCGATTCCGAAATCAGCGCATGTCCGATAGAAACTTCCAACAATCCCGGTATATTCTCTTTAAAGAATTTGATGTTATCCAAACTCAGATCGTGTCCGGCATTAATCCCCAGATCCAGTTCGTTCGCCAATGCCGCCGCCGCCGCATACGGTTCGATTCCATTATAATTCCCCAAACCGTACTCATGTGCAAAGGCTTCAGTATACAATTCAATCCGATCGGTTCCGGTTTCTTTGGCTCCGGCAACCATTTCCAGCACCGGATCGACAAAAATGGAGGTTCGGATTCCGTTACGTTTAAACTCGGCAATCACCTCTTTTAAAAAATCTTTGTTTTTGATAGTATCCCATCCGGCATTTGATGTTAGTGCATCATCCGCATCCGGCACCAATGTTACCTGAGTGGGCTTGGTTTCCAAAACCAGATCCATAAATTTCTTTACCGGATTCCCTTCAATATTATATTCGGTATGCACAACCGCAACCAAATCTCTCGCATCCTGATAACGGATATGTCTTTCGTCTGGCCGCGGATGAACTGTAATTCCCTGCCCGCCAAATTTCTGAATATCGATAGCCACCTGTAGCAGGTTGGGCACATTACCACCTCGTGAGTTGCGCAACGTCGCTATTTTATTAATATTTACTGAAAGTTTTGTCATAATCAATCTATTTTCCCACAAAAATACAAAGTATAATTAAGCGGTAATATCCTATTTTTTGATTATTTTGCATTCGATTATAAGACCTGCTACCATGACTGAAATTTCCGACTACATCATTAAAGAAATCAATCCGCTTTGTACCGACGAAAGCATCGAAACGGCACAGGACCTTTTTCTGGAATTTCCGTATAGTCATTTTCCGATAGTCGAAAATGGCATTTATATCGGATGTATCGGCGCGCACGATGTGGAATTACTGGATCACGATATGAAAATCGGTGATTTCCGGTATACCTTCGAACGTTTTTTTGCCCGCAAAGACACGATGTGGCTGGATGTTTTGGAAGTTTTTGCCAAAAACGAAACCAATCTGGTTCCAGTTCTGGACAACGACAACAACTATCTGGGGTATTATGAAATGGACGACATCATCCGTTTTTTCCACGAAACGCCTTTTTTACGGGAAGAAGGCGGTATTCTTATCGTCGAAAAAGGTGCAGAAGAATACAGCATGAGTGAAATCAGTCAGATCGTCGAAACCAACAATGCCCGCATATTAGGGATGTTTATTTCGAAAGTCGAAATGGATCGCGTTCAGATTACGGTTAAGATAAGTCTTGGTGGTTTAAACGAAATCATTCAGACCTTCCGCCGGTACAATTATGAAATCGTTTCCGAACACCAGGAAGACGCCTATCTGAACAACCTGAAAGACCGATCGGACTACCTGGACAAATATTTAAACATTTAAAAGATACGTATGAAAATAGCAATTTACGGTTACTACTACCAGAAAAACACCGAAGAGATTATCCATAAAGTATTCGATGTTTTTAAAAACTATGAAACTGAGGTGGTTTTTGAAGCCGACTTTCATGCGACTTTACTGGAAAAAGGGATTATCAACAAATCGTATCCGACATTTTCCAATCATACCCAACTCGACAGTTCTGTTGCCTTTTTTATCAGCATTGGAGGCGACGGTACGATGTTGCGTGCGGCAACTTATGTCAAAAATAAAAACATTCCGATTGTAGGAATCAATGCCGGACGACTTGGTTTTTTAGCCAACGTACAACAGGATGCCATTGAGCATCTGTTACCGCTATTATTTGAAGGAAACTATAAAATTTCGCAACGCTCTTTATTAAGTCTGGAATGTTATCCGGAGGAATGCAATATTTATGATCTGAATTTTGCGCTGAACGAAATCACCGTTTCCCGAAAAGACACTACTTCGATGATCACCATTGAAACCTGTCTGAATGGCGAATATTTAACCTCCTACTGGGCAGATGGTCTGATTATCTCCACTCCAACTGGATCGACCGGCTATTCCCTAAGCTGTGGCGGTCCCGTGATCACACCGGAAGTAAAATGTATCATCATCACCCCTATAGCGCCACACAACCTGAATGTTCGCCCGTTAATTATTTCCGACGATACCGAAATCAAACTTAAGGTTTCCGGAAGAGAGCCTCAGTTTCTGGTATCGCTTGATTCCGGCACCAAGGCGATCGACAATGAAACCGAGATCCATATTAAAAAAGCACCGTTTACCATAAACATGGTTGAATTTCCGGAAGAAGGCTTCCTAAAAACGCTTCGCAATAAATTACTTTGGGGAGAAGACAAAAGAAATTAAACGATTTTTTGAAATTGAAGTCATACTAGAAACGGCAATATCCCGTTTTATTGTTCTATGCCAGATCGCCTCAGTCAAAAAAAAGCTGAAAAAACGAGCAATTAAATGGTTTAGAAATCAATATTATTATATTTGCACACTATTTTAGAAAAATGAGTCGAATTCTTATTGCATTTTTACTGGTATTTACCTTCACAAGTTCGCACGCTCAGATTAATGAGCTGGGTATTTTTTTAGGTGGAAGCAACTATGTAGGAGATGTAGGACCAACGAGTTACATTGCTCCAAAAGACTTTGGTTTCGGGATCTTATACAAATGGAACCGAAGCAAAAGACATTCCTACAGAATTTCCTACACACAGGGAAAAATAAGCGCAAGTGATGCCGACTCGAAGGTTTCCGGAAGAAAGGACCGGGGTTACAGCTTTGAAAATTCCGTAAAAGAATTATCTTTAGCACTCGAATTCAACTTTTTTGATTTCGATTTACATGATTCCGGACCAATGACTACTCCTTATATTACAACAGGAGTGAGTTTATTCCGCTATGACGAATTGTACGTATTGAACGGTACCACCCGTACAGACGATTCCCGAAATGCTTTTGGTATTCCGATTATTGCGGGAATCAAAACAAGGCTGACGGATAATTTTATCCTGGGATTTGAAGTAGGTGCCCGTTATACTTTTACAGACAATTTGGACGGAAGTAATCCCAAAAACGACCAGTTTAAGCGATTACAATTCGGAAATCTAAACAGTAACGACTGGTATGTTTTTTCGGGGATAACCCTAACATATACATTTGGTCAAAACCCATGTTTTTGTGCAGAATAAATAAATGGATTTAGAAAATACAATTAATAAAGAAAACCTTCCCAAACACCTGGCCATCATTATGGATGGTAACGGTCGTTGGGCAAAACAAAAAGGGATGCTCCGTGCGTTTGGCCATGAAAACGGTACCAAATCGGTACGGACAACCGTAGAATGTTGTGCCAAACTTGGGATTTCATTTCTTACCCTTTACGCTTTTTCGACCGAAAACTGGAACCGCCCAAAAGTTGAGGTGGAAACCCTGATGAAACTTTTGGTCAAATCCCTAAAAAGCGAACTTCCGACTTTACAGAAAAACAGCATTCGTCTAAATTGTATCGGCTCGATACAGCATTTACCGGATTCGGTTCGAAAAGAACTGATGGAAGTTATTGAAAAGACACAAAACAACTCCCGAATGACGTTAACACTGGCGCTGAGCTACGGTTCCCGTGAAGAAATCATTTCAGCTGTAAAAAACATCAGTGATAAAGTTAAAAATAATATAATTTCATCAGCCCATATTGATGAATCAATTATAAATCAGCATCTTTACACGCATAATTTACCCGACGTCGACCTGGTTATCAGAACAAGCGGCGAACACCGTATCAGCAACTTTTTATTATGGCAAATTGCTTATGCAGAGTTCTACTTTACTGACGTACTATGGCCTGATTTTAGAGAAAAAGATTTATATGAGGCAATCATCAGCTATCAAAAAAGAGAACGTAGATTTGGAAAAACCAGCGAACAAATTAAATAATTTACAAATGCTTCAAAAAGGAATACAACTACTTTTTGCTATTATAATTTTAGGAAACATTTCCAAATTAAATGCTCAGGAACAACCGCATACCGGACCTGAAACGGGTCGACAATACATATTAGCAGATGTAGATGTTACGGGAAAAATCAGTTATAACCAACAAACGGTTGTAACCTTTTCCGGTTTGGAAAAAGGACAAATGATCAGTGTTCCCGGAGAGGAGATCAGTAATGCCATTAAAAAACTTTGGAAGCTTGGACTTTTCAACGATATCAATGTTTATTTCAATAAAATTCAGGGCGATAGTATTTTCCTGGAGTTAAATATCCATGAATTACCCAAATTACAGGATGTAAAATTCACGGGTGTTAAAAAAGGAAAGAGCGAAGAGTTTATCAAAGACAACGACCTTAAAAAAGGAAAGGTTGTCAATGAAAACTTAATTACCACAACGCGTAATTACATCGAAAACAAATATAAAAAAGACGGTTTTTTCAACACGAAAGTAACCATCAATACCATTCCTACCGATTCAACCGAACACAATGTGAACATGGTTATCCTGGTAGACAAGGGCAAAAAGGTAAAAGTTTCGGACATCGAAGTCACCGGAAACCAGATGATGTCGGCTTCCAAAATCAAAAAAGCGATGAGCAACACCAAAGTGCGCAATCCTTTTAACCCGATGCGTCTTTTCAAGTCTTCAAAATACATCAAAGACAAATACAAGGAAGACTTAACTTCCATTGTTGAAAAATATAAAGAAAAAGGTTATCGCGATGCCCGTATCACCTCCGATACGGTTACCTATAACAAACAAGACAATACCGTAGCGATCAAATTAAACGTTGAAGAAGGAAAACGTTACTATTTTGGTGACATCCGTTTCCTTGGAAATACGGTTTATACCGATCGTGAATTACGACGACTTCTGGGGATTAACAGAGGTGATGTTTATAACGGAAAAGTATTACAGGAGCGTATTGCCAACAAAAAAAGTCCGGATGCGGAAGATATTACCAACCTATACCAAAACAACGGTTATTTGTTTTCGAACATCAACCCGGTTGAGGTTCGTACGGCAAACGACACTATCGATTTCGAGATCCGAATCGTAGAAGGACCAATTGCCTACTTCAACAATGTAACGGTTAAAGGAAATGACAAAACGAACGATTATGTAATTTATCGTGAATTACGTACCCGTCCGGGACAAAAATGGAACAAACAGGACGTAATCCGTACCATTCGTGACTTAGGAGCGTTACAGTTTTTCGATGCGGAAGCCATCCGTCCGGAAGTTAAAAATGCCGATCCGTCTTCAGGAAGTGTTGACGTAGAATGGAGCGTAGTTGAAAAAGGTTCCAGCCAGGTAGAGCTACAAGGTGGTTACGGTGGTGGTGGATTCATCGGAACGTTGGGATTATCGTTTAACAACTTCTCGATCAAAAACATTTTTAACAAAAGTGCTTACCGACCGTTACCGATGGGAGACGGACAAAAAATGTCGCTACGTCTTCAGGGAAGTAGCTATTTCCAAACCTATAGTATTTCCTTCCAGGAACCATGGTTAGGTGGTAAAAAACCGGTAAGTTTCTCGACATCGATTTCACACAGTAAACAATTCTTATACAACTACCAGACACGTGATGTAACTCGAAACCAAAGTTTCAACATTACAACATTATCGGTAGGATTAGCGAAACGTCTTACAATTCCGGATGATTATTTCCAATTATCCCACGTAGTGAGTTTCCAATATTACGATTTGAACAACTATAACACCGGGTTATTTACCTTCGGTAACGGTTCGTCTAAAAACCTTACTTATACCATTGGTTTGACTCGTAACAGTAAAGGTTTCAACCCGATTTTCCCAACTTATGGATCAGAATTTAGTATTTCTGGAAAATTTACCTTACCTTACTCGTTATTTAACGGAGTGGACTACGGTGATTTAGGTAACCAAGAGGCCTATAAATTGAAAAATACCGGTGCCGGATACCTGAATTCCAACAATATTTTTGTGCCATCAGGATCGTTTATCGATTCCAATGGAAATCCGGTAACGAATTTCCACGATGCTGCAGCTGATCAATCATTAGTGGATCAAAAGAAATTTAACTGGTTGGAATATTACAAAGTTAAATTCAAAGCCGATTGGTACACGACCATTTATAATAAATTAGTATTGCGTTCGTTAGGAGAGTTTGGATTCTTAGGAGCCTACAACCAATCGAGAGGATTAGTTCCGTTTGAACGATTCTATTTGGGAGGTGATGGATTGGCGAATTTCTCTATGGACGGTAGAGAGGTGATTCAGTTACGAGGATATCCAAATCAATCGTTAACACCAATCATCCAGGAAGGTTCTCAAAAAGGACAACAATCCGGAGGAACCATTTACAACAAGTTCTCATTAGAGTTGCGTTACCCGATTACCATGAATCCATCGGCATCAATCTACGGATTAACATTCTTAGAAGCAGGAGCCTCTTTCGATTCATTTAAATCCTACAATCCATTTGATCTGAAACGTTCGGCCGGATTTGGATTACGAGTATTTATGCCGGCATTTGGATTACTGGGAATTGACTTCGGATATGGATTTGATGCCTTACCGGGACAAACTCAGAAAAACGGATGGGAAACGCACTTTATCATTGGACAACAGTTTTAATAAAGTTTGGCACGATAGTTGAAAAATAATATTTAATTCTATGAGAAAATATTTTTTATTGGCACTTGTAACATTTGTTAGTATCGCTTCGAATGCGCAAGGTAGAGGAATCCGAATAGGTTATATCGATATGGAGTATATTCTGGAAAAAGCACCGGAATATGCCGAAGCGAAAAATCAGCTGGAACTAAAAGCACAAGGCTGGAAACAGGAGATCGAGGCCAAAAAAAATGAAATCAACAAATTAAAGGAAAGCCTTAAAACAGAAAAGGTTTTGCTTACTAAGGAATTAATTACCGAACGAGAAGAAGAAATCAAGTTCCTTGAAACGGAAATGTTGGATTATCAGCAAAAACGTTTTGGTCCGCAAGGCGATCTGATGACTCAGAAAACCATGCTGGTAAAACCAATACAGGATCAGGTATTTAATGCCGTTCAGGATATTGCCGAAGCCAAAAAATACGATTTTGTATTCGACAAATCATCCGATCTGACGATGCTTTTTGCAGCACAACGTTTTGACATCAGTGATCAGGTATTACGAGCACTAACCCGTTCGCAGAAAAAAGAGCAGCTGAGCAAAAAACAGCAAAAAGAACTGGAAGCTCAGGAACGCAAAGAAGATATGGATAACGCCAATCCGGATCAGGTGGAACGTCAACGAAAAATTGACGAAAGAAAAGCAGCTCGTGAAAAACTAATTGCCGATCGTAAAGCGGAACTTGAAGCCCGAAAACTGGAGCAGGAAGAAAAGAGAAAACTACTACTTGAAGAGCGAAAAGCAAAACAAGGTGGTAACAAAACCGAAAATAAAGCGACTGATAAAACAGTTGAAAAAGCAGCAGACGGAACTCAGGTAACCACACCTGCAGCAGATCCAAAAGCCGACATTAAAGCGGCACAACAGGAAGCCCGTGAAAAAGCGGCTCAGGAACGTCAGCAAAAAATTGACGAGCGTAAAAAAGCCTTGGAAGAGCGTAAACAAAAAATACTGGAAGAAAGAGAAAAGGCTAAAAAAGAGCGCGAAGAAAAATTGAAGAATAAGACAACAGAAAATAAATCAGAAAATTAAATTAAATACCTAAAACAATGAAACAGTTAAAAACTTTACTTATCGCTGCTGCACTTTTCATTGGTGCTAGTCAAACTATTTCTGCACAGGCGAAAATAGCGCATATCAACGTAAGTGAATTGATGACAAGCTACCCGGATATGAAAACCGCACAGGCTCAAGTGAAAAAAATTGGTGAGACATACGATGCACAATATAAAACCATGGTTAGCGAGTATCAAACCAAATTGAAAAAATACGAGTCGGAAGCTGCAACAGTAACAGAAGCAATCAACGAAACACGTTCTAAAGAAATGCAGGACATGGGTCAGAGAATCCAACAGTACAGAGAAAACGCTGGAAAAGAATTACAACAAAAAGAATTGGATCTTGTAAAACCAATCATGGAAAAAGCAAGAACGGCTATCCAGAAAGTAGCGAAAGCAAAAGGATATCAGTATGTTTTAGATTCAACTGACGGAAGTGGTGTAATTTTAGCTGACGGTCCGGATTTATTAGGTGACGTTAAAAAAGAATTAGGATTTAAATAATCATTATATTCATAAAAATAAAACTGCTCTTTTTCCAAGGGCAGTTTTTTTTTATATTTGTGTAATGAGTAGTAAAAACCCCATAGGCTTATTCGACTCCGGTGTTGGAGGCATTTCGATCTGGAAAGAGGTACATCAACTCCTCCCTCATGAAAACACCATCTATTTAGCCGATAGTAAAAACGCCCCTTATGGTCAGAAGACCAAAGAAGACATTATCCGTTTAAGTTGCAAAAACGTTGATTATCTAATCGAACGCGGTTGCAAAATGGTAATCGTTGCCTGTAATACGGCAACAACCAATGCGATAAAAGAACTACGTGCCAGCTATGACATTCCTTTTATTGGTATCGAACCGGCAATTAAACCGGCCGCCAATCAGACCCAAACCGAAACCATTGGAATCCTGGCCACAAAAGGAACGTTAAACAGCGAGTTATTCCACAAAACCATAGCGAACTACCAACACCTCAATATCATTGAACAGGTGGGCTATAATCTCGTTCAACTGATCGAAAACGGCGACCTTGAATCCGAAGAGATTAAAGAGCTATTAAAAACCTATCTCGATCCGATGGTAGCCGCCAATATGGATTATCTGGTTTTGGGTTGTACCCACTACCCTTTTCTGATTCCGCAGATTAAAGAAATTATTCCGGATCATATTAAAATTATCGACTCCGGTGAAGCTGTTGCGAAACAAACTAAAAACATACTGGAACAAAACGGATTGTTAAACACATCCCACGAAGAAACACAGCATTTGTTCTACACCAATTCGAAAGCGGATGTTCTCAAAAAATTACTGGGTGCTCCCTTCTCCGACAATGTTTCCATAATCGATTTTTAAACTGAAAATTCATTATACCAAAAAGGCCATCTTTTATCTTAAGATGGCCTTTTGTATTTTATAAATCTCCGAATTGGGCAAGTAACAAACTTATTCTTTAAACCAACTGGAATACATCACGTAATTATTCGAAATACGCTCGATTTCCCCGGCGAAATCCGAAGCATTGATATCTTTTACCTTTTTAGCCGGAACACCCGCGTAAATCACTCCGGATTCCACCACAGTGTTCTGCGTTACCACCGAACCCGCAGCAATAATCGAATTACTCTTGATCACGCAATTATCCATTACAATCGCTCCCATACCGATCAAGACATTATCTTCGATCGTACAACCGTGAACAATCGCATTATGCCCGATGGAAACGTTATTTCCTATCACCGTTGGATGTTTCTGATACGTACAATGGATCACCGCACCATCCTGGATGTTTACCTTATCACCTACTTTTATATAATGTACATCACCGCGTACAACAGCATTAAACCAAACACTACATGAGGCACCAAAGGACACATCTCCGACAATAGTGGCATTTTCGGCCACATAACAATCTTCCGGGATTTGAGGATACTTCCCTCTAACTTCTTTTATAACCATAACTGTCTTTTAAAAAAATGTCCCGAATAAATCGGGACAGAATTAATAATCTCTTTATAATTAGTTAACTGCAGGACAGTGGCAATCGTATGGCTCACGCTTACAGAATAAGTTGATACCAAGTGTGATTTGATGGAATCCTGAGTTATCAAATTTTACATCACCCGTTAAGTGTGAATACGTATACGCAAACATAAAGTTTTTGTAATTCACCCCAACGATAGGAGTGATATATTGTAATTTCTGGTCACTCACGCTGTTATCAGCAACGAATTGAGCACCGTCGAAACTTCTTCTATAAGACAAACCTCCCCATAATTTACCGAAGTCCATATCTTTATAAACTTTCAGGTTGATATCGAAGGTTTTCTCTTTGGTTTTATCTACATACTGTAACATTACAGATGGCTCCCATGATAATCCATTATCGCTGTTACCAAACACATAACCCACACTCCATAGATATTTTCTTAAGTTATCACTTTCAATATCGGTATAGATATCGCGTTTGTTTGATACGGCATTCTTAACCGTAAAGTGCGTATAGAAATCAAGGTAGTGGTAAGATGCCCCCAAATCGATATTAAAATACGAATCTTTTTGTTTCATACCGGCAACGATCGGATCAAACTCGTTTCCGAATTTGGATTCATCCAGCGTACTTTGTACCAAACCGGCACTCATACCAAATGACAACTGATTTAAATCGTTAACCCCTCTTGAAAAACGGATGTGGTGCGCATAGGTAATCTTACCTCCCATTTGCGAATGATACCCATTTTTATCATTAAAAGCAATAATACCAATACCGGATTGCTCTCCAACACTTGTATTAAAACTCAAAGTTTGTAAGGCCGGTGCATCATCTTGTCCAAACCATTGCTGTCTGGCTGTTAATCGGATTTTTCCACAATTTGCTGCTCCAGCCATAGATGGGTGTATCAGATAATAGTTGTCCGATAAATAATCAGAATAAACTGCAATCCCTTCCTGTGCAAAGGACATTTGGGATAAAAATAATGCTAAAACTAAATAACGTTTTTTAAAAATATTCATTTGGGTTATCTTTTTAATGAGAAATGCGCTTTAAACTCTTTAATATCTCCATTCTCGGTATAGGTCACTGTGAACCAGTAATCCGTCGATGGTAGCTGTTGACCGTTCATCGTTCCGTCCCATCCGGTTGATCGCGATGGTTTGATCTGTTTCAATAGTTTTCCGTATCGGTCAAATATATAAATTTTTGCGTTTGCATCGTTTTCTAAATCACCAATATTCCAGAAATCGTGATATCCGTCCCCATTTGGCGTAAAGTAATGCGGATAATTGATTGCCGTTACAGGAATGGTTACCGTAGCACAACCTTTGTTATCGTATACCGTTACCGTGTGCGATCCGGAGCTTACATTGGTAAATACCGGGCTTGTCTGGATGTCACCTTCGTCTAATTGGTATACGTACTCTCCGATTCCAATCGCTTCTACTGTGATGGATTGGTTATCCGTGAACGCATTCGATACATAAGCCGTAACTTCTGCCGGTTCCGATTGTGTGATCACTACTGATGCCGGTAATGAAGGACATCCTGTTGCAATGCTGGTTGCAATTACAGAGAACGTTCCCGGGTGGTTTACTTCATACGTAGCTCCTGTTGCGCCTGTAATCGGTTGTGGTACTCCCGCTGCATCATTCTCATACCATTGGAACGTGTGCGTTGTAGCATCCAATCCACTGTTGATGATATGCGTACTTAATACCGTTCCTGTCTCTTGATCAATACATACAAATCCTGCATTTGGTGTCGGTTCCGGTAAACGGTGCACCGTGATGTTGAATCGTATTTCTGCAGGACATCCGTAAGTGCTGTAGGTGTTTTTAACTACTGCAATGATCTCGTGTGTCAGGTAATCCGTGATTGTATACGTTGCTGGTGTTGCAATCGGTGTTCCGTTGGCTAAGTCTGCATCCGAAGCATAGTAGCTTACGCTAAAGTTCGGATCCGCTGCCTGTACAGGACCTAAGATCGTAGCATCCAAATCATTTAAGTTAAACGTTTCCGTTCCATCGTTTAGGTCATCACATCTGTCGATATCCGCTACATCAGTAGCTTCCGATCCACGCTCCACAAATAATTGGAAGCTTGTGGTGTTGTAACATCCTGTTGTAGTGTTTACCACACGTACATAGATGGTTTCGCCGTTTACAGTACTTGGGTGACTGGTTGCCAATGGAGCATTTCCACTATCAGCATCCGCCTGGTTAGCATGGTAGCTTACCGTGTAACCTGCAGGACCTTGTCCGGCTAATGCCTCAGGTGTTTTAGTACTTAAATCAAATACACCACTTCCTGTGAATGGAATCTGACACATATGGTAATCGGTTACCGGACCAGCAGCTGGTCGTGGGTTTACGATTAATGGCTGTTCTACTACTAATGAACAACGGTCACGGTTGTTGGCCGGTGCTGTTGTTACACGTACCCATACGCTGGTTAAGGCGTTTCCGTTGGCATCCATATTTTGCCAGTTGGTTGGTGTAGCAATCGCGTTGGTTCCTGCTAAAGCATCCGCCTGAGTTGGGTGGTATGTTAATACGTAGTTCGGTTCATTGTTTCGGATGTAGTTCGCGTTTTGCGTTACATCAAAGAACGTGATTCCATCTCCTGGATAATCATCATCACACTCTACAAGTGGTGCCGGGTCGAATTTCGGTTCCGGTAGTGGTGTAACACGGATCGTTAGGGTTACATAGCTGCTACATCCTGCGCCGCTTACTACTTCTACTAATAAAGTCTGTACCGTTGCCGTGTTATGGAACGCAGTTGGATCTGCGATCAACGTAGCCGGGTTCGGTGGTAAGGCCGTGCTGCTGTAATAATTAAAGGTATATCCTGTCGCTCCTCCGGTGATTTGCGCTTCACGGATCGTTAAGTCAAAGATTTGACGTTGATCATTTGGTAAAGCATCATCACAAAGGGTGATCTCGTCCGGCTGTGTTAATTGTAGCGGACTGTTTACAATCAGTTTAAAGCTTCCGATGGTATAACATCCTGTTGCTTTATGCGTTACACGTACCCAGATCGTTTGGCCGTTGGTTCCGATAAAGTTTCCATTGGATACGATAAATGGTGAACCATTCTGCGCATTGGTTTCTGAGATATAGTAGTTCACTACATAATCCGATGCAGGTCCGGTTTGAGCTGCAAGGATTGTGGCCGTGTGTACTGTTAAATCAAATGTGGTTTGGTTATCATGCGGATTCGAATCCGTATCACACTCATCAAGGTCTAATAGTGTTGGCATGATTGGTGCCGGTTGCACTAGTAAGTTGAACGAGTATACGCTCTTACATCCCGTTACCGTATTGGTTGCCAATACCCATAGGGTTTGTGTCCAAGGGTTGATGTTTTGGTATGGTTGAACGGTGATTGGGAATAATCCGTTTTCTGCATTTTGTTGTGTTTCGTGGAAGCTTAATACTACGTTAGCTTCTCCACTTAACATACCCGGAATTAAGGTTGTTAAGTCAAAATCTCCGATTCCGTCGTTGTTAGTTCCGTCACATGTAGTTACCGGTGTTGTTGGCATTACCAATACTGGTAGTGGCTCCACTCGTAAGTCCATTGCAGTTACCGCATAACATCTCGTTGTACTGTTGGTCACACGTACAAAGATGGTTTGTACTGTAGCAACTTCATTGGTGTATAACGTTGGTAATTCGGTTCCGGCTGTTCCGGCTTCTGCTAAAACTTGTGTCTTATAGAATTTAACTTCCAATCCGGTTGTGGTTCCGATGATTTCCGGAATCTTAGTTGATAAATCGAATTGTTCGTATAACGCCTGTCCGGTGTAATCACAAAGGGTGTATGCCGGTACCGGGCTTGGTACGGTTGGTAGTGGATTTACGATTAGATCGAAAGATCCTACTGCGATACAGCCTGATGCGTTTTTCAACTGGTACCAGATTGTTTGCGGGTTCGAAGCATTCGTATAGGCTGCCGCTCCTGTAATAGGGCTGGTTCCTGCTAATGCATCTGCTTCGGTGGTATAGTAGGTTACGTTTACTCCTGCCTGACCATTGATCGCTTCTGCGTCTTTGGTGGTAAGGTTGAAGATTTCAAATCCGTCACCAGGAGTACTGGTTTCACATAATTCGTAATCGGTGATATCCCCTACTACAATACGTGGTCTTTCATTAACAATTAAAGTTAAGGTACTGAAAGAAGCACATGCGTTTACTCCGGTGTTTACAACACGGATGTAAATAATTTGTGTATGCGGATTGATGTTCGTGTATAACGGCATCGCAATCGGATAGTTTCCTAATTGAGCATCTTCCGGTGTTTCGTGGAAGGTTACCGTTAAGTTAGGGTCACCTCCGGTGATTTCTGCGATTTTAACGCTTAAGTCAAATGTTTCAATTCCGTCGTCGTAGTTGGAGTTACAAACTTCCAATGGAGTCGGGTTGAAAATAGTTGGTGCTACTACTGTAGTTACCGTATGGCTCGCTGTTTGTGGTTGACTACAGTTTGGTGTACCGTTGCTTTGTACGCTTACCAAAGTATACGTAACCGGTCCGGTCAATGCTGCTGTTGCAACTGTAGCGGTTCCGGCACTGTTTAAGGTAATTGTAAATAAAGTTGGATCGGTTCCAATAGTATACGTTACCGTAGCATTTGGTGTTCCGTTGAATACGATATTCGCCGTACTTCCTGAACATACCGAAGCAGGTCCGGTTACTGTTGCTACCGGTAGATCTTTAACGCCGATCGTTACCGATGTACTGATGTTTCGGGTACATACCAAAGGTCCTGCTGTACTTACGCTAACCAGGCTATAAGTAGCCGGTGCGGTTAATACAGGAGTTGTAATTGTTGCCTGACCCGCAGCATCAAGGTTGATCGTTACCTGAGTCGTTCCGTCACTATATGTAACAGTTCCGTTGGCTGGTCCTGTAAACGTTACTACAGCCGTGTCACCAGAACAAATTAATGCCGGTGCACTGATTGTCGCTGTTGGTAATGGGTTTACGGTAATTGTTGCACTACCGGTTAAGGTTGCCATACAAGCCGGAGTTCCCGAAGAAATAACCCGTACAAGGCTATAAGTCGTTGTTGCTGTTAACGGACCAACTGTTACCAATGCCATTCCATTCGTATCTAATGTTACAGTAGTATCAGCCGTACCATTATTATAGGTAACAACAGCACTTGGTGTTCCGTTAAATGTTAGTACCGCGGTATCACCGGAACAGATTGTTGTATCGGTTCCTATTGTAGCCGTTGGTGCATTATAAACAGTTATATTAACCGAACCCGTAAGGTTTCTGGTACACTGTGGTGCTGTATCATTACTTACCACGCTTACCAAACTATAAACCGTATTGGCTGTTACAGGTGGCGTTATTACCGATCCGTTTCCGGAGGCATCCAAAGTGATACTGGCCGGATTAGTGTCAACCGTATAATTTACCGTTGCATTAGGCGTACCTTGAAAAACGATTACTGCAGTACTTCCATTACAAGTACCATCAGGTCCGCTAATAGCTGCCTGTGGTAGCGCTTTTAGAATCAGGTTAAAACTTGTAGTTCCAAAAACGGTAGGATCGGCTGCTCGTTCCATACGGATATAAACCGTTTGATTACCAGTAGTAAAAGCATTAGCCGGTGTAATTGGATTCGCATCATTATCGGCATCCGCCTGATTAAGATGGAATGTAATATTGTAGTCGGACGCATTTTGTCCTCCAAGAATAGTCGTATAAAATTGTGTCAGATCGAAAGTCTCAACACCATCGCTGTCAATATCACAAACTGTTTGATCATCTGGACGTACCGGATCAGCTGTACACGAAATCACGTTTACATTAAACTGACGGATAACATAACAGGCATTTTCACCCGTTGAAACATTCACATAAATCGTTCTGGTAATTGGCGTCAGATAATTCGTCGGATCCTGAACATAATTTGCTCCTTGTTCCGCATCTGTCAAACTGGTATGATAGGTAATAATCGTACCCGGATCAAGACCCGCTAAAATTGCAGCACGATTGTCGTCGAGGTTAAAACTAACCGGAGTTGTTCCGTCACCACACTTAAACAAGTCAACCGGTGTTCCGGCCGCAATAGGTGGAAAGACTTCTACAGTAACCGGATCGGGCTGTTGCACACAGGCACCGGAAACATTTGTAATGATAACACCATAAGTCCCAGGTGTCGAAACACCATAGGAAGGTCCGGTTGCCCCAGGAATAGGATTTCCTCCGTTAGTCCATTGGAATGTATAAAAAGCTGGATCCAATCCGGTAGATAAGGTTCGAATCTCACCCGGACACAAAGCCCCAAGGTTATCAATTGTAAGGTTTCCTCCTAAAGAAGCCTGCCCTACGTTAAAACTACCCGCTTGTAAAAATACCGCAGAATCATAAGCAGTATCCAGTCCCGAAACTCCACCACCATCGGCAATTACCATTTTAATTCGATAAGGGGTATTTGGAGTAACTGTAGCAGACGCATTCATTACAACCGTTCTTCCTATAAAATGAATCGGAGCCGGTGGAAATCCGTTTTCCGGGTAATACATTCCGAAGTAAGTAGGGTTCAATGAGGCACAAATTGCATTATTTATCTGGTCTTTTATTGTAAAAACAGAAATTGGGGTTGAAGTTCCCGGTACAACAGCCAAGTTAGTACTTTGCCCAGTCGTTAGATTTGTTAAAATAAAAGCAAAAGCATCAGCATAATCTGTCGTACATTGATACATACCATACTCTTCCGAGGCAAACAGGAAATTAAAACTAAAACTATTGGTTAGCGGTGTAAAATTAAACTGGATATAACTGGCATTCGTATAGGTAAACGCATTATTTACAACACCGGCTTGCACCATTGTTTGCTTTAGATCGGCATCTCCGGTCCAGGAAGTACTTCCCTGACTTAAAATTCCGTTATTCGGTCCCGAAGCCGAAGTAGCTCTACCAGTACTTAAAATCACACCCGACTGAATTGGGAAGTTAGGATTGGTATTCTGAAAATACCCGATACCGTTTTCCGAATTCTGTCCATTGGTATTCCCCGTTCTCCAGGTCACGTTTGAAATTTGCGCACATTGGGAGTTGATCAAAACATCTTGAACCAATTGAGGAACCGTATATGTATTGGAATTCACCGTTATAGGCTGGGAAAAAGCCACAACAGAGAATAGCAAAAACAATAGAGGGGAGAGTTTTTTCATATTTGCTTAAGCTTGTAAAATATCTTATTTTGGGGTTAAAACAGTTCCTTTATGTTAATTTTTCCTTTAAAATTTCCAAATATACTTATTCAAACGATATATGTTCGTTAAATTTGCAAAAAATCACAAAAAAAATGTTAAAAGTAACAATACGAGATACGCAAAACCCTGCTATTGTGAAGTTTGAATTTCCAGATTTCATAACAAAAAGTGAAAGTTTCGAGTTTAAAAACATCGACGAAACCGCACCGTCACCCCTTGCAAAACAGCTATTTTACCTACCTTTTGTTAAGACGGTGTACATTTCAGGCAACTTTATTGCCATCGAAAAATATTCGATTGTAGAATGGCATGAGGTAAAAGAATTATTGGCCGAACAAATCGAAAGTTTTGTAGACAAAGGCGGAAAGATCATCAACACCGATGAAAACAAAAGTAAAAAAGTACCGGTTACTGTTTATGCAGAAACGACGCCTAATCCATCGGTATTAAAATTTGTTGCCAGTCGGTTACTAACCAAAACCAGCGTGGAGTTTAAAAACATCGACGAGACAGCTCCTTCGCCGTTGGCAAAAGAATTATTCAAGCTTCCGTTTGTAAAAGAAGTATTTATCGACGAAAACTATATTTCGATCACCAAATACGATATTAACGAGTGGCAGGAAATCACACAGGAGGTGCGCACTTTTATCAAAAATTATATTGAAGAAGGCAAACAAATCATCGACGAAACGCAGATCGTAAAAACCGCCAACCACGAAAAACAACAGGAAGAGTATTTTAACAACCTGGATGTAACGTCACAGCAAATCATCAATATCCTGGACGAATATGTAAAACCGGCTGTAGCTTCAGACGGTGGAAACATTATTTTCGAATCCTACGACGAAACCGAAAAACGCGTAAAGGTGATCCTTCAAGGGGCTTGCAGCGGTTGTCCGTCTTCAACTTTTACGTTGAAAAACGGTATTGAAAACATGCTAAAAGAAATGTTACACGATCAGAATATCAAAGTAGAAGCGGTAAACGGTTAATTTTCAACTGTTCTCCCACAACAGCAGTTGCTTTTTTAACTTTTATACACTACCTTTAATAGTTTAACCTTAAAAACTGGTAAATTATGGGCGTACTAAAAGTTATTGAATTACTTTCCAGTTCGGAAACCAGCTGGGAAGATGCCACCCGAAAAGCGGTTGCAGAAGCATCGAAAACGCTAAAGCATATCCGATCGGTTTATGTACAGGAACAAAGTGCTGTTGTTAACGATGATCAAGTGACAGAGTTCAGGGTAAATCTGAAACTCACTTTTGAAATAAAATAAAAAAGATACAGGCGTTCGAATGAACGCCTTTTTTAAAACCATGAACGAACTCCAATACGAATCCAGTCCTTACCTACTCCAACATGCGCAAAATCCGATCCATTGGAAAGCATGGAACGACCAGACGCTGGCAACTGCCAAAGCAGAAAACAAACTCATGATCGTTAGCATCGGCTATTCGGCCTGTCATTGGTGCCATGTAATGGAACATGAAAGTTTTGAAGACAGCGAAGTAGCCAATATTATGAATCCCGGTTTTATTTCCGTTAAAGTCGACCGTGAAGAACGTCCCGATGTGGATGCTATTTATATGAAAGCCGTACAACTAATGACCAGTCATGGCGGATGGCCACTCAATGTGGTTTGTTTACCGGATGGCCGGCCGGTTTGGGGCGGTACCTATTTTAAAAAAGAAAACTGGATGGATATTTTAACCCAGCTTCAAAACCTGTATCAGACGAATCCCGCTAAGATGCTGGAATATGCCGAAAAATTACACGAAGGTATTTCGTTTTTAGGAATCGTAAACCACGCACAAGCCAATCCCGAAGAACAGGATCCGGCGCGAATTAAAATACTGATTGAAAAGTGGTCTAAAAGTTTTGACTGGGATTTTGGTGGCTATGCGCGGGCTCCCAAATTTATGATGCCGAATAATTTTATTTTCCTACAACGATTTGGCTATCAAACATCCTCAAAAGACCTATTGGATTTTGTAGACCTGACCCTGACAAAAATGGCTCACGGTGGATTATTCGATGTATTGGGCGGCGGTTTTTCCCGTTATTCCGTCGATATGCGATGGCATGTTCCGCATTTCGAAAAAATGCTTTACGACAACGGTCAGTTGGTTACGCTATATGCTCAGGCTTATAAACGGACACAAAATCCGCTGTATAAAGAAGTAATCGAAAAAACACTGGAATTCGTCGAACGCGAACTTTTAAATCCGGAAGGCGGTTTTTATGCCGCTTTGGATGCCGACAGTTTAAACGCAGAACAGCAACTCGAAGAAGGCGCCTATTACGTTTGGCAAAAAGAACAACTGCAACAACTCCTACAGGACGATTTTGAGATTTTTGCCGCCTTGTTTAACATTAATGATTTCGGCTATTGGGAGCACGACAATTATGTCCTTATCCAAAGTCAGTCGCTGGAAAGTATCGCCGAACAATTCGGATTGACCGTAACGGCACTTTCCGACAAAAAACAACAGTGGGAACAGTTATTATTCCGCGAACAGCAAAAAAGACCCAGACCACGACTGGATGATAAATCGCTCACATCGTGGAACGCTATTATGTTAAAAGGATATGTTGAAGCGTATAACGCCATCGAAACTTCTTCTTACCTCGAGCTGGCACTTCGGAACGCCTCTTTTATCATCGAAAAACTTTGGTCGGAAGAAGGCTATTTATGGCATAGCTATAAAAACGGACAAAGCAGTATCGTTGGTTTTTTAGAAGATTATGCGTTTACTATCGACGCTTTTATCAGTTTATATCAGACTACACTGGACGAAACCTTTTTGTATCACGCCAAACAATTAACCGATTATTGTTTTGATCATTTCTATGATGAAACACAGCAATTTTTCCTGTTTAAAGCCAAAAACACAACTGCCTTAATCGCCGAACATTATGAGATTGAAGACAATGTAATCCCGTCGTCCAACTCGGTTATGGCCAACAACCTGTTTACACTTGGCATACTGTTTCACAACAGTCATTATGAAAAAACGGCTATGCAAATGCTCAACCATGTCATTCCCAATATCGATTATGGTTCGGCTTTTTCGAACTGGTTGAATTTATGGATGAACCTATCGACCGACAACAAAGAACTGGCCGTTTGCGGTGCGGATGCGATTGCCGGTATAAAGGCTGTGCAGCGACATTATTACCCACATGTGGTTATCGCCGGAAGTACAACGCCTTCAAAAATCCCATTTCTTCAAAATCGATTTGACGAAAAGGACACACTGTTTTATATTTGTGAAAACAGAAATTGTCAGTTACCCGTTCGCGAACTGACCACTGTATTAGACGAATTAGCAATTAAATAAATATCCCTCTTATGGAACAAATGAATAACTTTTTTATTCACTATTTTAATGTTTTACTGGATTATTCACCCAAAGTGATCTCGGCGATCATCATCCTGTTTGTCGGGATTTGGGGAATCCGTTTTATCCGAAAGATTGCCGAAACGGTAATGACCAAAAGAGAACTGGAACCCACATTGATCAAATTCCTGTTGGATTTCCTGATCTGGGCATTACGAATCTTATTATTTGTATCAGTAATCTCCAAATTAGGTATCGAAACATCATCGTTTGTAGCCATTTTAGGAGCCATCGGACTTGCCGTAGGTTTGTCGTTACAAGGTTCGCTTTCGAATTTTGCCGGCGGTGTATTGATCATCCTTTTCAAACCCTTTAAAGTAGGAGACACCATCGAAGCGCAGTCCGAAAATGGAAAAGTACTGGGGATTCAGATTTTTTCGACTCGAATATTAACGGCTCAAAACCAGATCATCTATATTCCGAACGGACTTTTATCCAATGGAAAGATTAAAAACTTTTCGCAGAAAACAACCCGCAGAACCACTTTGGTAGTACCAACGGGATATGATTCGGATGTCAAAAACATCAAAATCAAACTGGAAGCACTGGTAAAAAATCATCCGAAAGTATTACAAACTCCGGCACCGGAAGTCGTGATTAGCGATATGGGCGAAAAGAATGTGATTTTTTCCCTTCGTGCCTGGACCTATAATGCCGATTATGGTACCGTTTGTTCGGAATTACTGGAAGAAAGCAGTAAAATTGTTTCCGTTACGACTTCTTAGGTTTTGTAGTCATCACAAAATCTTTTAAATAAAAAGGCTCAAAGTAAGCGACATCTACGGTGTCGCTTTTTTGATACTTTTCAAAGGAGATCCGGCTCATTTCTCTGGCCGACGGATATACAATCGTATCATGGTATACAAACCTCGGATCGTTTAAAACCGCTTTGCATTTTGCGGCACCATCACCAACCAAATGCAACGTTCCTTCGAGTGTATCGTAAGTTGTAGTTTCAATAATTTCTGCTTCCGTAGCGCGTAGTCGGGCATAGGACGAATCAAAAACAGCTGTAAAAACTTCCATTCTTCGGGCGTCGATCATCGGGATAATCTTTCCTTCGGCTACCGTTAACTGTCGTGCCAACGTTTCCAGCGTATCGATTGCCAGCAATGGAATATTGAGCGCATAACACAAGCCTTTTGCCGCCGAAACGCCAATGCGAAGTCCGGTATACGAACCCGGCCCCTGACTTACCGCTATCGCGTTTAAATCCTGAAACGCTAACCCCACCTGTTGCAAAGCCTGTTCAAAAAAGACATGAAGTTTTTCCGCGTGGGAATAGCCTTCTTCGGCCATTTCAAGACACACCAGTATTTCTCCGTCTTTTGCAAGGGTTACGGAACAATTCTTTGTTGCCGTTTCAATATTCAAAATGTAAGCCATCTTCAGTAAAAATTATTGGCAAAGATAATCATATATTTTTTTGCCACGATTGCAATATCTTTTCCGCTCTATAGCCTGAAAAAATGGTGCAACCGTGGCAAATGTATTCCCGGAAAAATCCGGTAAAAATCAAAAAAACTAAGCGTTATTATTTTTTATCTTTTCCTTTATCGGGCGATCCGGCTTTTTTTATCACAACCATATCACCCGGTTTTAAATCTTTAGTAACTGTAGTATACGGTCCGGTAATAATCTCATCTCCTTTTTTCAAACCTTCGACGATTTCGATATTGGTATCGTCCTGGATTCCGGATTTAATTTTACGCAATTCCGCTTTATTACCTACTTTCACAAATACGCATTCAAATTTCTTTTCGGTAGAGCCTTTTGTTTTTTCTTTTTCTTCTTTCTCCAGCTCTTCCATGATATCTTTTTTAGCTCCCGAAATATCGGCATCGGTTTTCATCACTACCGAGCTAATTGGCACCGCCAGAATATTTTCTTTACGTTTGGTTTCAATATCAACCGTTGCTGTCATTCCCGGACGGAAAGGCGAATAATTAGAAGGCTTTCCAACCAAAAGGTCTTCATACGATTCTTTTAAGATACGTACTTTTACTTTAAAGTTGGTCACCTGATCAGCTGTTAGCGTCGAACTGGCCGAATTGGAAATACTGGTTACAATTCCTTTGAATTCTTTTTTCAGATAGGCATCCACTTCGATTTTAGCCGGATCGCCGATATTTACTTTAACGATATCGTTTTCGTTTACATCGACTTCCACTTCCATATTGTTGAGGTTGGCCACACGCAATAATTCGGTACCCGCCATTTGTTGCGTTCCCAATACACGTTCTCCTAATTCCACATCCAGTCGGGAAATCGTTCCGTCTACCGGTGCATAAATAGTTGTTCGGTTTAAGTTATCATTTGCTTCGGTCACAGTTGCCGTAGCACTTTGCACATTGTAATAGGCCGATTGTTTCGCAGCAACAGCCACTTCGTAGGTCGATACGATCTTATCCCATTCGGATTTTGAAATTACACCTTTGGCAAACAACTGTTTGTTACGATCGTAGTTGGCTTTGGCTTCTTTTACCTGAGCTTCCGCCTGACTTAATCCCGCTTTGGACGTTGATAAAGACGCTACCGATCGGTTCACTCCCGACTCGTATAAGTCGCGTTTGATGCGAACCAACAAATCTCCTTTTTTTACTGTTTGTCCTTCTTTAACCGGAAGACCAATAATCTCTCCGGAAACGTCGGATGAAATTTTTACTTCAATTTCAGGTTGTATCTTCCCGGTAGCCGAAACCGTTTCGACAATTGTCATCTGGTTGGCTTGCGTCGTTTCTACTTCCGTTCCTTTTTCTTTGTTACCGATCACACCCGATTTACTAAGGGCAACCAGTACAACAACTAACAAAACAACACTACCCAACAGGATGTATTTTGTACTCTTTTTCATAAATTTTTATTTTTGAATAATTGGTAACCCAAAGTAGAATTCCAATATTTTCGTTCTGAATATATAATCATATTTTGTTCGCAACACTTCCGACTGGGCATTTACGAATAACGTTTGTGCCTGTGTAAAATCGAAAACATTCATCAAGCCCACTTCATAACGCTCTTTCGCATAGTTAAACGATTCTTGTCGGGCTTCCAGTGTTGCCACAGCCGCTTCGTATGATTTAAGCGATCCTTTGGTATCGGTAAAAGCCGTATAAACCGTTCTTTCCAAATCCAGTTCCTGTTGTTCTAATGCGATTCTGGAACGTTCCAACGCTACTTTAGAACGCTCGACATTATTGCGAACCGAGAAACCATTTAGCAACGGAATATTTAACGACAATCCAAAATTCTGTCCTTTGTTATTGCTAAACTGATCAAAGATTGGCTCCGGACTTCCTAAAACCGGACGGTAGTTGTTTTGCAACACCTGTAATCCATTTTCCGTAAAATACTGTGTTGGAAGTGTCGGGTTAGCCGCATCCAGTTGGTAACCGGTAATTCTATCGGCATAAGCCGCACGGGTACTGAAACTATAGAATCCCTGAAGTGTCGGATGGTATTTTCCTCTTGCGATAGACAAATCTTTTTCGGCTATCGAAACATTGGCTTCCGCAATTTTTATATTGGCTCTGGTTTCTTTTGCTTTCTGAAAAATATTTTTTGGATTTTCCAGCAACACACTACTGTTTTGTACCGGCGTTTCAGAATCAACAATATCAAACTCCTGAAAATCGTCCAGTTGTAATAATTGCGCCAAACTTAGCTTTGACAGCAACAGTGCGTTTTCTCCGGCAATCAATTTCTGATTGTCAGCCATAACCGTAGCTTTCACATCCAGCAAGTCCCCTTTTGGTACTACTCCGGCATCAACAAGCTCTTGTGTACGCTCCATTTGTTTGGTATCGTAGGCCAGCTGTTTGGTCTGCACTTTTAGATTTTCTTTATTGAAAAGGATTTGTAAATAGGCATTCACAACATTCAACGAAACATCTTCCTGCATTTTCTGCAATTGATATTGTGACGCGATGATCGAAAGATTGGCTTTTCGCAACTGATTTTGATGCTGTAACCCTTTATAAACATCAATTCCCACATTCAATGCGGCAGAAGTATACTGAATGGTTTGATTTTCCAAAAGACCTGTGGTGATGTTCTGGTTAAGACCAACGTTCCAGGAGTGCGATGCTTGCCCGTTAACGGTTGGCAGGAAATTTCCCCAAGCATCTTTTTTAGAGATTTCGGCAACCTGTTTATCTAAAATCGATTGTCTGATCGAAATATTCTTCTCCATTGCGTGATTCACACACTCTTCCAAAGTCCATTTTTTAGCTTGTGCTTTCATTTGAATTGTCACCATGGACAAACCCAAAAACAGCAATGTTGTGTTCTTCATATTATTGATTTTCCTACAAATATAAAATTTCTGTGCACATATGCATTTTTATTCGGTATCCATTAGACGCAATTCTTTAACGAACGTTACAATTTTATTTCAATAAAAACCTACTTTTACCGAAGATTTTTAGACAACTCTTATGAAAACTTTTTTTTCATTCCTGGCAGTAATAAGCCTGGCAATGCTAATGACCCGTTGCGGGAGTACCGGAAAAATTAACACCCTAAAACCGGAACCCAGCGACAACAAACCCGCGGTTTACGAAACCACCACTTCTTTTATCAATATGCCGATAGAAATTCCGCTAAAGGAAATTGAAATCCAACTCAACAAATCCCTAAACGGATTAATTTATAACGATAGTATTCTGGCCGATGATAAAACGGAAATGAAAATCTGGAAACAGGCTCCGATAAAACTAACGGAGAAAGACGGTAAAATCCGATCGGTAATTCCTTTAAAAATATGGGCTAAATTCAAATACGGGACTGACTTTTTAGGATTGAACGATACGAAAGAAATTAACCTAAACGGGCAAATCACCCTTTTGAGTGATGCCAAATTATCGAACTGGAAACTTTCGACAACTTCCGCAATTGAAGATTTCGAATGGAAAGACAGTCCGAGTATTGTCGTAGCCGGCAAAAATGTACCGATTACCTATGTTGTCAATCCGACGATCCGTTTGTTTAAAGCCAAAATTGCCAAAACGATAGATGATGCCATTAACAAAACCACCGATTTCAAACCACAGGTGTTAGCCGTTCTGGAGAAAATCAGTACGCCGTTTAAAACCAGTGAGGTTTACGAAACCTGGTTTAAGGTAGCTCCAACCGAATTATATGTAACCGACGCTATATTATCAAAAAGCAAAATCACGATGGATATGGGCTTAAAATGCAAAATGCAAACCATCGTAGGTCAGGAGCCGCTAAACACGTTTAAAAAAGAAGCTATCGTTTTAAAACCGGTTGCCAAAATGCCGAATAAGATTGAAGCCACGGTTGCCGCCGTTTCGACCTATGAAAGTGCCTCACGCATCATTACCAAAAACTTTCAGGGTAAGGAATTTGCTTCCGGAAGCAGAAAGATCACAGTTCAAAAAGTTGACTTATGGCATAAAGATGGTAAAATGATCATTGCATTAAGTATGACCGGTAGTTTAGATGGTACGATTTACCTGTCGGGTATTCCTAATTACAATGCGGTATCAAAAGAGATTTATTTTGATCAAATGGATTATGTATTAAACACCAAAGGCATCCTAACCAAAACGGCCAACTGGTTAATGCAGGGTTATATTCTAAATAAAATACAGGAGAGCTGCCGTTATTCGATTAAAGACAATCTGGAAGAAGGTAAGAAAAATATGCTGCCGTACTTAAACAATTATTCCCCAATGAAAGGTGTTTTTGTAAATGGAAACATCAACGATTTTATTTTTGACAAAGTTGAGGTTACCGATAAAGCCATCATCGCTTTTATCAAAACATCCGGACAAATGAGCATTAAAATAGACGGAATGGAGTAATTAACAACAATAAAAAACAAAATCCCGGGTATATAGTCTGGAGGTCTTTTCACACAAGCCTCAAAGTCAGGAAACTTTGCATAACTAAGCCAAATTTATTATCTTTGAGAGAGCAATCAAATTAGATTTTCTAAAATCATGAGCCAAAAAAAAATTTTCAGAAAAGACAACTTACAAACAAAATCACTTGTTAAAGCAAGCAAAAAAGTTGCGATTAATGCTGTAAGACAATCGAAGGCGTTGGATCTTACAATCACTTATATAAAAAATGATGCCATTTATGAAGAACATCCCGACGGCACAGTTACCTTAAAAAAAAGAGTTGAAAAAAAAGAGACTCCCATCGTACTAACCAAAGGAATGGTATTTCATGCCAAATAGAAGAATACGGATTTTTGCAGGTCCAAACGGTTCTGGCAAGAGTTCACTTTTCTCGGAATTCTCCAAAGTATACCCTACAGGTTCTTTTATAAATGCTGATGAAATAGAAAACAAACTAATCACAAAAGGCTTAATTGATTTGAATGAGTTTAATGTGATTGCCTCGCAAGATGACCTAGTTTTATTCTCTAAGCTGCCAAGTTCAATTTCTCTCATAGAGAAAGCACAAGAAGGAAACCACCCTATTGACATAGTGATAAGCAATAATTGCATTGTCGATCGTTCAAAAGATTCACACAGCTATGAAGCTTCCTATGTAGCCTCTTTTATCAGACACATATTAATTGAACAGGGAAAATCTTTTAGTTTTGAAACTATAATGAGTCACACTTCTAAAATAAAAGAGATTCAAGACTTATTAAAATTTGGTTATCAACCTTATCTATATTTTGTTTGCATTGATGATCCCGAAGTTAACATCTCGAGAGTAGCTAATAGAGTTAAAAAAGGAGGTCATCCAGTCTCAAGAGAAAAGATTGAAAATCGATACTCCCGAACTCTTAAATTATTACATCAGATGCTTCCATTGTGCCACAGGGCTTATCTTTTTGACAATTCAGGAAAAGAACTAATTATGATTGCCGAACTATACAACAATGAAATGCAATTGCTGACGGCCAATCCTCCAAGATGGTTTATCGACTTTGTTCTTCCTTACTATACTGAATAATCATGAATGATACATCTTTATATTCAGATCACTGTATTATAAATTCGCATGATTACACACACAAATTATTTATCCAATAAAAAGGCCGCTTTATAGCGGCCATTATTAATTCTCTATTTTTTTCTTCTTTGTCTTTAAGCGGTAAATCGCATAACCCAACACACCAACCAATACATACGGAATCACCATCAGGTACACAATTCCGTCGTTTACGGCTTCTGCTTTTACGCCTCCTTCTTCACTTTCCAAAGCCGCCCGACACATGGCACATTGTGCATTTGCATTTAACGACATTAGCAATACCACAACCGATAAAAACAGTGGCTTTATAGTCTTCTTAATGTACATAATAGGGCGCAATCATAAGGTAAACAATCACACCGGTCACGGCTACATACAACCACATCGGAAAGGTAATCTTTGCAATCTTTTTATGACGGTCAAAACTTCCCGCTATCGCTCTTACATAGGTAATCAATACAAAAGGAATGATGATCACTGATAAAAGGATATGCGTCACCAAAATAAAGTAATAGATATAACGGATTGCTCCTTCCCCTCCGAATTTTGTCGAATCGGATGTCATATGATAAGCCACATACATCGCCAGGAATGCTACCGAACAGGCAATCGCCACCTTCATCAGGTTTTCATGCAGGCTTCTTTTGCCGTTTTTAATCGCCCAAACCGCCGCAACCAATAAAACGGCTGTTATTCCGTTGATCGTCGCGTAAATAGGCGGTAAAAAGGATAACGGCTGTACATCATAACCTAACTTTCTAAGGTTAACACCAAACAATAACGCTACTACTAACGGTATCGCAACCGAAAGCACCACAATCCATTTATTGTATTTTTTTTCTACTGAATTTTCCATTATACTTATTCTTCTAGCAATTTCTTAATATCTTCTTTTATCGCTTTGATTCCCGCTTCTTCCAAACCATCGTAATACAAAATCGGGTTATCAAAACTATCCTTACGACAACGGATGTTTCCTTCTTTGTCGATTAGAGCAAACAAACCGGAATGTTCAAATCCGCCAGCCTGTTTATCGTTTTCTCCGGCATACAGATTAAATCCTTTTAACGCCAGATCGTATATGTATTTTTTATCACCAGTCAGGAAATGCCAATTGTAATTTTTCACTCCCAACTGATCGGCGTGTGCTTTTAAAACTGCCGGTGTATCGTGTTCCGGATCGATCGTAATAGAGGCAATTCCGAAACTTGGATTTCCATAAAACTCTTCCTGTAGTTTCAGCATATTCTGATTCATAATCGGACAAATCGTCGGACAAGTCGAAAAGAAAAATTCCACTACGTATACTTTTCCAAGGTAATCGGTATTGCTTATTTTTTTATTGTTCTGATCGGTTAACTCAAACTTCGGCACCGGTCCGATGGTTACTAAATCTGCTTTTTGAAATTTGGCCAGAATTTTCGGCACCGCCCAGATCCCGAAGATCAGCACGATAAATGAAATTCCGATATACGATTTGTTTTTCATGAGGTAAACTATTTAGAGTAATGCGGATTATATTTTGCGTTTGTTGTTCTTTTTAAGCGCCAGTCGGTATTCGGCCAGAATGATTTTTACATCGTCACTCATTTCATTGTGCAAATCGGCAGCCGAGATTGTATTATAACCTTCTTTGTATTCTTCCTCGCCTTTTTTATTCTTCCCTTTACGTCCTCTTAGGTTGAGGTCTTTATCGATTATAAAAACATTTGGCGTTCTCAGGTTTTTATCCAGCTTTCCAACCAGCTTAAGTGCATCGTAATAGGCCTGGATTTCTTCCGGCTTGGCAAATACGTAATGCCACACTTTCAGATCGGAAATCCCGCTTAATTCCGTTTTTAACTGGCGTGCCTGATCTTCGGTTCCTTCGGGTGCTAGCATCACCACCTGGAAATCGGCAAACTCTCTGTTTTTATTATAGATTTTCTGATCGAGGTTAAAGGCGTCTCCTTTATTGATCAAGATTTCGGATCCGGGGAATCCCAGAATCGTGATTTTATCTTTTAGACGAACGGTATCGCCGTCAAGTGATTTCCAGTTGGAAAGTTCCTTGATATTGGGTGTTACGGTAGGCAATTTTGCAAAACTGTTTACTCCGGATGCGAAGAACAGATAAGCACATATAGGCAATGCAAAAAGAACGGTGAGAACAATATATTTTTTCATGGGATATACCTGAATTTTAGTCTTCACAAAATTAAAAAAAGGCGGTTGAATAACCGCCTTTTTTATAATTTAATATGCTATTAAAAAATCCATCTGTAATCGGAATTTTTAAACACATCAAAGATATAATTACCTTCTACCAGTAAGATGAACACTAAATAGATAATTAAAAAAACCAGAGGTCCAACAATTGACCATCTGAAACTTCCTTTTTCTCCTTCAAGGTGCATGAAGGCCCACATGATATAGTAAGCTTTCACAACGGTTAAGATAATGAAAATCCAGTTTAGCAAATTCATCGACAATAGATTTGTCATGTATAATGCTTTTGGTTTATCGATACCTAAAATAACTTCGATGATTGTAATTACGGAAAGGATTCCGAAAACAACCCATATTCTTTTTGTATTTGATTCGTGCGCGGTATGTGCCATGATATACTTATTCTTTTAAATCAATTAAACTAAATAGAAGAATGTAAATACGAACACCCAAACTAAATCTACAAAGTGCCAGTACAATCCAACTTTTTCAACCATTTCATAACTTCTTCTTTTCTCGTATGTTCCTAAGATCACATTAAAGAAAATCAAGATGTTGATCAATACTCCGGTAAATACGTGGAATCCGTGGAATCCTGTAATAAAGAAGAAGAAGTTTGCGAATAATTTATGACCATACTCGTTGCGGATCAGGTTTGCCCCTTCCACTACATATTTAACGTCATTTAATTTTTTCAATGATTCTTCTCTCGACAATACGGTTTTCGTTTTGTCTTTTGTATTGAATTCCGAACGAATCAATAGATCCGGATTGGCTTTGAATCCTTCTACAACCTGCTCTACAGAATAGGTAGGAATAGCATGCGATTCGTTCATATACCAAACCCCTTTATTTCGGGTTAATTGTTCTCTTTCTTTTGGAAGGTTCGCAGCAAAATCACCCAACGCTACTCTTTTTCCGTCTTTATCGACGAACTGAAGGATTAAACCTCCTTTAGTTTCCACAGCCCCGTAAGTACCCTGGATAAAGTTTTTCCATTCCCATGCCTGAGATCCCAAGAAGATAAAACCACCAATGATGGTTAAAAGCATGTAAACGGCTACTTTTGTTTTTTTCATGTGATGTCCTGCATCAACCGCCAATACCATGGTTACGGATGAGAAAATCAAAATAAATGTCATCAATGCCACGTAATACATCGGTGCATCAACGCCATGCATGAACGGGAAGTGATTAAAAACCTCGTCCGCAATAGGCCAGGATTCTATAAATTTAAATCTTGAAAAACCGTAGGCTGCTAGAAATCCAGAAAAAGTCAAGGCATCCGATACGATGAAAAACCACATCATCATCTTACCATAACTTGCTCCCATCGGCTCATTACCGCCGTCCCAAGTTTTTCCATTAGTAGCTGTTGTAGTAACTGTCGCTCCCATTATAAAGTAATTAGTTAAAAAGTTCCCAAATTTACATTTTTTTTCTATTTGTAGAAATAGAAAAATAAAAACAAATACACCCAAAGAAAATCAAGAAAGTGCCAAAACATCGCACCTAGCTCTATACCAAGGGTTTGACCTGAATTGTATTTTTGTTTAAAATGATTATAAATTATGATCAAAAGTGCTATTAAACCCCCGAATAAGTGGGCTAAGTGGACAATTACAACCACGTATAAAAACGAAGTTGTGATCGTACTCTCACTTCCGGTAAAAAAATAACCGCTTTCGATAACTTGTGCAAAACCTTCAAATTGCAATACCACAAAAGCAATTCCCAAAGCCAATGTAAGCCATAACAAATTGGTAGTTGCTTTTCTATTATCTTTCTGAATGGCTTTTTTAGCCAGATGAAAAGTCACACTGCTCAGCAACATCACTACCGTACTGGCAATAAAAGCACTCGGCAGGGTAAAATCCTTTAACCAATCCGGTCTGGACTTACTCACCACATAGGCACTTGTTAAGCCGGCAAACACCATCACAATACTGATCATCGCGAACCAAAGCATCATCTTATACGATTTTGCTTTTCTTTCGTTATGTTCTTCCACTGACATTTTCATACTATTTATTGCACTCATATAGCCTATCGTAAAAATTTATCTATAACATATACCAATTGCAGCAACGAAATATACGAAACACTCACCAACATTAATTTGCGGGCCGCTTTCTCGTCCATTTCTCTATATAATTTCACTGCAAAATACAACATCCAAAGTCCTAAAAGCAATACAAAACCAGCCGCTACATAACTCAGTTTTAAATCACCTGTAAACCCGACTACCGGAATCAACGAAGCGATGATCAACCAAACAGTATACAATATCGTTTGCAAGGCTGTTTTCTTATCCTGTTTTCCTGTTGGCAACATAAAGAACCCGGCTTTTTCGTAGTCTTTATACAAAAACCAACCAATAGCCCAGAAATGCGGGAATTGCCAGAAAAACTGAATTAGGAAAAGTGTTCCGGCTTCAATACCAAATTCATTGGTCGCCGCTACCCACCCTAACATAAACGGAATAGCACCCGGAAAAGCACCTACAAACACCGAAAGTGGCGTCATGGTCTTTAAAGGCGTATAAACACTGGTATATAAAAATATGGATATTGCGCCGAACATGGCCGTTTTCGGATTGATCGTATACAAAATAGCGATCCCGACAACGGTAAGCACGGCTCCTAAAATAAAGGCAGTTTGTTTGGAAATTCTCCCGGAAGGAAGCGGTCTGTTTTTGGTACGATCCATCAACGCATCCAGATCTTTTTCTATGATCTGATTAAATACATTGGAAGCCCCCACCATACAATAGCCACCAATTCCAAGCAGTATAAAAGTAATCCAGCTAAAAGGCGTTTCATCGGAAACCCCTAATAAATAGCCTACTATAGACGAAAAGACAACACTAATAGCCAGTCCTGCTTTGGTGATTCCTTTAAAATCCGCAAATAAAGAGGTAAGTGAAATTGTTTTTTCTGAAGCGTTCAAGGCAGTTTTCATTATTATTTATAAAAACGGTGCGCAAATATACTTCAAAAATTAGTTTTCATCAAAAGTAAACCCTTAAAATCAACCGCAAACAGCAGTTTTAACAAAAAAGAGAGGTCTTTCGACCTCTCTCCATATTTTTTTATTGTTTTTCCAATAGTGTCTTCATATCCTTCAGACCAGTATCCAAAGCACCGCCCAATTCTTTTTCCATATCCATAAACAGCAGCAACAGATTCATCGGATAGTTTATCGAACCTTTAAAACCCCATTTGACTTTGGTTTGGTTTTCCGATACCGCTTCGGTTATCATATACGCATCATCATCGGCTTCCATAGGTTCTTTAAAACGCAGCTTCATATCCACACGATCGCCATCGACAATACGAACAATTTCCTGTTCGCCTTTCCCAACTTCCTTATTGGTACTTTCCCAGGCATAAACAAAACCAACTTCTCCGTCGTTTCCTTTATACTCTCTTTTCATCGCCGGATCTTTTCGATTCCAGACGCTATAGTTATCCTGGTTTTTAATATGCTTTATATAATCGAACACTTCCGCTTTAGGTTTGTTGATCACTATTTCTCTTTCAATAGCATAGTCTTTTTTCACAAACAAACCCGCTACGAGTAACAATACGATAACCGCCAGGAAGAACAGTATGATATTTTTTATGATTCTCATAAAATGATGTTTTTTATTGGTTATAATTCTAAAATTACAAAAAATAATTAAAAATCATAGTACCAATTAAACAAATCTACGCGCAAACCAACTGAAAACCAGGTTGTCGAACTTTTTACTGCACTTGGCGTTTCGGTAGCCGGATCAAAGTTTCTATAAATCACATTTCCGAAAAGTTTCAGGTTCATCGCCGGATTTACCAGATAACCCGCCTGAAGATCGGCTATTAAAACATTCGTTTTATTTCCTTGTCCGGTTACCACTCCGGTATCAAAAGGGCGGTCTTCGTCATAATTACGATAGATATCCCCACCGTAATTATAGGTATTGTCCGCCGTGTTAAAATCGAGTCCTCTTAGTCCGTAAATCAGTTTTGCATCGACAAACCAACGCCCATAATAATAACGCGCAATTCCGACCACTTCTTTCAGATTGGCACCCCAAAGATGTCCCATACTTTGGTTATTATGTCCGTAGTTCGTTAACACATTACTATGCGAATACACATACGGACGCACATAATTGTATTCGGCTTGTAACATCAGGTTTTTAATCTTAAATGCATCGTAATACTTTCCACCTATCTGGAAGCCGTATTTATTTTTCCAGCTTCCATTACCCGCTTTAATATCACTTAACGAAAACTCATCCAACAGGAATTGTCCGTAGATATTCATTTGGTTGCTCAGCTTATATTTCGACGTAAGTCCCAAAACGGCATTTCCGCTTTTGGAAGACGATGTAAATTCAACGGCACGATAAAAAATGATCGGGTTAACAAAGCTAAAATCAAAACCACGGTCGTTGGTATTACTCCAAACCACCGATTCAAAGAATCCCATATTCCATCGTTTGGAAACATTCCAGCTCAGGTAGTGATTGGCCATATATTTGGTGGCGTATGTCTTTTCGGCTGTTACGTCGGTACGGACATCTTTCAACCACATATAGGTATTGGTATATTTAATTTTCCAAAACGTCGTATTGATTTTAAAATACGGATACGGACTGGCCACATCGCTAAAAATCAGTGAGCGGTATCCATCTCCAATAAAATTCCGTCCGTAACCCAATTGCAGGTTGATGAATTTATTAGGCGTATACGATATATTGGCTTCCGCAAGCGGAAAATCGTAGCCATCTCCATTAAATTCTTTAGCGATCCCGATACCTGGAATAATCGCCGGGTTTCCACCCGATGGTTTGATCGATTCGGCATAACGGTTGTAATAATCCGCAAAACGCCCCTGACTTTCATAAACCGAACTCGAGAACGTTAACTGCTCGCCCAACGCCCCCTGAACATGTACCCCGCGGGTGTTCACATAGGTATATTTGAGTTCGCTATCCATATCTTTCCCAACGCGCAGGTCGAAAATCGGGTTGATAGTAAACCAATAGCCGTCACCCTGAATGGCAACCAGGTTTTCATTCCAGAGTTTTCGTCCCCACCAGGAGGTTTTATTTTTAAGCAGTTTTTGTTGTTCCTTATCGAAATCGTAATATTTGGCCACTTCCGCATAAGAATACGGTTTGGAAGCCGAATGGTTATTACTTCCCACCTGATTTACGGCCGCATCGAAAACGGCATAATTCTGATGTGAAAAAGGAATATTCAGGTGGCTTTTAAACTGCGGGTTCCGAAAGGGCTTGCTAACAATTTTATCAAACTCATCCAGTTCCTGTTGTACTTTTGGATTGGTTTTTCCGGAAGTAGTCGCTACAGCTGTTGTTTCATCCGATACCGGTTTTTCCAACGGAATAGCGATACGCACCGTATATTTAGCATAGGTTGCCCTACCTGCAAATTTTGCCGGTTCTACTTTTTCGAACTGCGCAAAAACTCTTTTGGTTTCCTCTTTCAGTTCGGGATAGGCCGCATCGATATACAAGGGTTTAAATGTCCCGGTTGAATCGACTTCAAACAAGGCAATAACCGTTCCCTTATAATTCGCATCGGTTACCTGCTGTGGCACTTTAAAATGCGAATAGAAAAAATCCTGAACTTTAGCATTAAAGCAGGATTCCTGCTCTTTTTGCGGTTTATCTTTACAGTCCTTAAAAACCGGAAACTGTTCGTTTTCGGTTTGTGAAAACGTATTTGTCAATCCAAGTGACAAGAACAGGGCACACCATAAATACCTCATGTAATACCGGGTTTAATATTCACTATTTGATTGCTCTCCGTTGGCAATAGCTTTCGCCGAAGAGGTTCCGATTCGTTTTACACCCAAACGCACCATTTCCAGTGCTTCCTCGTATGTACGTACACCACCAGCTGCTTTTACCGGTAGCGGAAATGAATTTTCCAGCATTAGTTTTACGGCCGGCACAGTCGCGCCATTTGGCTTCCCATCTTCGGTTTTATAAAATCCGGTTGATGATTTCACAAAAACCAATTCGTATTGATTTTCTTTAAAATTGGCAATAACGACGTTTTTGATCAATGCCGATAGCTGTACGATCTGATGGTCGTTTAAAGCCGCTACTTCGATGATCCATTTTACGATCTTGTTATGCGATAATCCCAAACGGGTACACTCCAGGACTTCTTTTTTTACTTTATCGGTTTCACCGCGTTTAAATGCTTCGTAATCCGCTACAAAATCAAGATCGTCTGCACCATCCTGAATGGCCTGTTCCGCTTCATTTAATTTCTCTTCCAATGTTCCGTTACCGTTTGGAAAATCGATAACCGTTCCGATGGTTACAGCTGAATTATTTTCAGCGATCATCGTTCGGGCCATCGCTACCATATCCGGGCGAATCATAATCAGTTTGAATTTTTCCCGAATTGCTTCCGCAACATAGTCGGCAACAATTTTTCGGTTCTCCGTTTCTGAAACACCAGCCTGTTCGGCGGTTTTTAAATAGGTCGAGTCTAAATAATTTCTAATATCCATGGTATAAAAATAAAAAAATCCCACAAAAGTGGGATTACTATGTTGCAATTAATTTAGTCTTTCAGCTTCTGACTTCTGTTTATGTAAAGCAATGCTATTGCTATAAGTCCTCCTGTGGTATTGGCCAGCACATCTAAAATGTCGGCCGACCTGTTTTCTGTAAACAAACCCTGACAAACTTCAATTCCAACGCCGTATAAAAACCCGAAAAGAAATACGATTCGCAGTTTTTTTACCAATGGTTCTTTTGGGAACTTGCTATCGAGTGTCCGAAACCACAGAATTGTAAACAGAAAGTAAAAAACAAAATGTACAAACTTATCTTTAAAAGGAATTTTTCCGCCCACATCCGTATTAATGGTTATCAGACAGGCAATACCTATCACTAACGACCAACCTAATGCGAGTAAAAGATTGAGTTTACGCACCAATCAAGGCTTTATAATCTTCGCTTGACAAAAGTTCTTCTACTTCTGCCGGATTGCTGATTTTTACTTTAATCATCCATCCCGCTCCGTAAGGATCGCTGTTAACACTTTCCGGTTCTGACTCTAAATCTTCGTTAAATTCAATGATCTCTCCTGTTAAAGGTAAGAACAAATCCGATACTGTTTTTACCGCTTCAACGGTTCCGAAAACTTCGTCTTTATCCAGTGTCTGATCCAACGTTTCTACTTCAACATAAACGATATCTCCTAATTCTTTTTGTGCAAAATCAGTAATTCCAATCGTTGCAACCTCGCCGTCAAGGCTTACCCATTCGTGATCTTTTGTGTACTTTAAGTTAGATGGTATATTCATTGTGTTTATTTTTATTGACAAATGTAATTTTATTAGCGGTAACTTTAAAATGTTTTCCTTATTAATTTCCAAAGTTATAACGCAGTGTAAAACCGGAGCGGATGTTCGTCATCGGGAACGAAGTCGAGATCACCGCCTGTGAGAACGAATGGTCATAATAGAAAATCGCTGTCAGGTTTTTACTAAACATATAATCGGCTGTTAATTTTAGCGACCAGATATCCTGACCACCAGCCAACTGGTTATTATCGTAATCCAAATAACGAACGATTGTCTGGTTTTGACGCAATGTTAAATTCGCTTTCAGGTTAATATCACTACGAATCACACCCATTGGATTATCGGCCAGTTTGGAGTTGATCGTAACATCTTTAAAACGATATCCAAATTCCAGTGTATATTCATTTCCTTTTACCTCGGTTAACAATCCGTTATCGAAACTCAACGACAAGCTTCGGTCTTTTTTCATTTCGGCCAAAATCTTGAATGAGTTTTTCATTTCAAAATCCACGCGCATCAATGGGTTAAACTGTTCCACTAAGTTGACATTCGCTACAATCGTTTTTACCGGATAGTTTCCTGTTGTCGGGTTTATAGCATTCGGATCGGCATCGTAATCGAAATTCGAACGGAATGAACTTACCGTATACGAGGCACGGTATCCGTGTTGTAACGAGAATCGTTTAAAGTTTTCTTTAAAGAACCCATAGCGCATCAATCCGGTATATTTTATATTCCAGTTCGGGATTGGCACATCGCGGAAAATTCCTGTCGACACACTCGAAGCACTTGTTCCGGTATAAGCGGCAAGGAACGACGGTAACAATACCGCCTGACTGTTTCTTCCAAATCCAACCGGATAACCGTCCGGAGTGGTGTTATTCGGATCCAATCCTCTTTCGGTTGCCAAACGTCTTGCAATTGTCAATCGGTTTTCTCTGAAATCGTTAAACGCATCCGAACCGGTTTCATCACTTCTTGAGAACGCTGTTTTAATCAACACAGTCGAAATCGAGAAGTTACCAAAATCGTAAGGTGAACGGGCGTTATAGTTTCCAAAGGCATCCACATCATACTGTTCCGAGAAATTCTGTGAATAGGTACGATTCGCATTTAAGTCGATTTTCAAATCATTAAACGGTTCTACCTGTGCGGTAATATCCAATAATTTATTACGCACCTGTGTAAAACTCTGGTTGAATTCCGGATAATTGGTTAACCATCCGTTTTTGGCTGCTTCATAACGAATATCCGACTGGCTACCCATAATAAATCCTAATGTCGGTTGCATGGTTCCGAAGAAACCTACTTTAGGCAAATAACCCGGAAGTACCGTACCACCATTATCGGTATAGTTAATCTGAATATTTTTCACACTGGTTGCCAATCCGATCAAACCGTCAATAATCACATTCGGTTTGTCTTCCGGAGCTTGCTGGATCTGGGTAATTTTCTGACCCGGAACCGGAGCTTTCGGAGCCGGTGTATTGGCTTTTGGCGCCGCTTTTCTACGTTGTTTGGTTAGACCGATGTACTTATAGAAGTTATCCATCGTCAATACCGTATTCAATCGGTGTGATGCCGCATTCTGAATCGTGTTACCCAAATCGTAACCATCGATTGATGAGAAAGCATCCGACGAACGTTGCCAGTTGTAATCACCGGTATACGTATAGGTTGATTTCACAAAGCTTAAGAACGGCAGTTTGTTTATCGGCAGATCGTAATTTACGTTTAGCTGTTGCGTATGGTTATTCGGTTCTCCGATATCAAAATAGCTATCCCAGATAGTATTTGTCGGATCCGGAATTTTATTTTCATCAAGGTAATTTCTTACAATGTTATTGGATGACGCACTATAATTAATACGCAGCGATTTGGTTAGATTATAATTGAATCCGTATTGGTAATTGAAGAAGTAATTTCTTCTGTACAACGGATCGATTGCAATACCTTCCACACCATCTACCTGTCGGAACTGTTGTCTGTTGTACTGACGTAAAATTGTCGAGCTGAATGAAATGGTTGTTGGCAAATAATTAAAGTTAAAGTCGCTCAACATTTTCCAATAACTGCTTTTCTTCATGAACTTCGTTTTCTTAAACGGCTCTACGGCTTTTGGTTTGAATGTATAGGCATAATCGGCTGAGGTTTTCACCTGCTGATCCACCAAACTTTCCACTTCAAAATCGTGGTGTTCCATTTCGTTAAACGAGTACGATAAGGTAAGGTTTTCCACATCATACACATGCTGTTTCTGTTCCGGTGCACGGTCTTTTTTCACTCCGATAAAGTTGATACTTTTTCGTTTGGTATAATCGATCGCACGGTTGCGGATATTGTCTTTTTCGGCACTATCAGCGGTTACATCCAACAACTGCTGTAATTTGATATCCTGATTAAACGGATCGTATTCCGGTGTAATGATTTCCTCACCTACTCCGTAGTTAAACGGCAGGTTGATTCCCCATTTCTTAGGCAATAATTTTCCTAAGTTAATATTGGTAACGATGTTGTATTGTTTTACATCTTCACGACTTCTTTCGTTTGGTCCCTGTTCCAGTGTTCCGAAACCGATGGTACTCATCCTACCGGTAGCCGAGATATTCATCAGGTCGGCAAAGTTGGTATCCAAATTGGCAATAGCCGCCATACCGCCTTTGTTATCCATTTCGGACATACGCAATTCGTTAAACCAAACTTCCCCGCGTACTTCCTGAGTGGAGATGTTTTTTACCCCGACCATTAAGGTACGTACCAAACCAAAGTTCGGGTTACCTTTAATACCTAATGTCAGCATATTTGGTTTTCCGCTCAATGACGGATCCAGGACATCCTCACGTGCATATCCGATACCGGTTAACGGATCAACCGGGTTTGGCAGGTTCCCCTGTAATGCGAGTACTTTTAACTTGGTTAACAATTCCAGACGTAAATCGATTTCGTTATCCGAAGGCCAGATTTCCTCCGCCGAACGCGCCGAGAAAGCCGTTGGTTTTAACGGAATCTCCACCTGATAGAAGTTTTGTGTAAAGTCATTACCAAAACGGATAAACGCCACCATCTGATCGGCCATTAGCGGTTGTGTTTCGGCCGGTGGTTGTAACGCTTCGGCGTGAAGGAACATTCGTAGTTTTTTAAACTGACGCATATCCACACTTACGTTTTTAAACACGGCTCTGGCATCACCCGGCTCCAAACCTCCCAGTCCCGGAAGGGCTGAATCTTTTTTGTAAACACGTAACGATAACGATTGCTCGTTTTGGTTGATAATCGTGTTGTTATTATATAATTGTTCGCGGGTTACTCCCGGAGGCGTTACATACGGAATTGGCAAACGGTTACCATTTTCCTGAATGTTTACAGCCACTACGTCAAACCCGGTATTGTCATTTTCGTTTTGTTGTTCGGTTTCGTTAGGATCCAGTGTACCGGTATAACGTCTCCATTCACCACGTACTAAATCTAAAGCACCGAAACGCAATGTGATCTGATCGGAGAAGTTCGACATGAACATTCTCATAAAACGGATCGAGCGGAAATCGGAAATCGAACCTTCCTGATTGGCACTGGTTGCTTCCAGAATTGGAATTTTATATAAGATCCAACGTACACGACCGGTACCACCATTAGCAAGATCAACGTTATTGTTTACACGAACGTCGGCAATAAAATCCTGTCCAACCGGAACTTCACCCGGATAATACTTCACCGGAACTTCAAACTTCCAATACGCATTGATCGTATTCATAGTGTTATCACGGTTGATATCCTCTACATCCGGTAAGGTTGTCGATCCACGGTTGGTATCCGAAACAGCGATTGGCGAGTTCCCTTGAACACCGTTATAATTACGGTAACGCTGGATAATATTTCCTTGTGCATTTAAGAAGTACTGGTAGTTATCGGCAGCCGGATCGGGATTACTGGCAAAAGCTGGGAATTTTGCTGCTTCTTCAGCATCGTTCAATCCATCCAAACCAACATCCTGTGCTTCACGATTTCCTTCATTGGTATCGAAAGCATAGATTAGCGATTGCGACGCCGGTACGTTACCCCAAGGACCTTGCGGTTGTACCAAAACCTGATTTGGTCCCAAACCATTTTCATAGAATTTTCTTCCGTCTTTTAAGATGTCTTCCGAAATCTCACCAATATTGAAGGTTAATTTTCCTTCGTTGGTTGTAATCCCCTGAACATCGGAACCGTAATACGGGTCCATCATCCAGAACTGGATATACTCCACATTCGACTGTTCGAAGTTGGTTGAGTTGATCGCTCTCATAATACCACCCCAGTTATTTTGTGGGTTGGCTATGGAGTTGTCGGAAGGATTTGCCAACGGGCTAAAGTTATACGGTCCTCTTTCTTTTGGATAATACGTTAAATCGAGCGTATTGATCACCGTACTTTGCCCTTGTGCAATATCGGTAACCGGATATAACTCCTGACTATAAATACGACGGGTACGGTTTGAAGAGATATCATCTACTGATAATCCGGCCGGTAATTGCGATGAGGCATAGAACGTCGGGTCAATGGAGTACCACGATAATTTCGCTCTTCGGAAACCATAATCCGGAGCCGACAATTCGTCTCCGTAGCCAACCGGCGTACTCGCCAACGACCAGGCTTGAGCCGAACGCATGTCGATTGTAGTTTGCGAACCTTCGAAGTCATCGATATAGGTTGTTGCTTCTCCGTTAAACTGATCCGCAGTAGAAGCACCCGGTTGTAAATAGGCGATCTCTCCACGGAAGGATAAGTTCGACGGCACATCGGTATCCACATTCGGAAGTTTGTTTACCAAACGGGTAAAGAATGGTACTTCGGTAGAGAAATTGGTATTCAAACCATAAATGGTATTGTTTACCGATTCCTGACCGTAGTTTGATTTTTGTGTAAACGGACGTTCTGATAATCGCAGGAATGTACCCCCTATCAAGAATTTATCCGAGAATTTGTGTTCCACGTTTAAACCGTAAAAACGTCGGGTTTGCTGACCAAAGATGGCGTTGTTTTCCAACGACACTTCAATTGGAATACTGGATGCCTGTAACGACGGATCCAGGATTTGCACCCGCCCTCTCTGGTAGTCTACGGTATAATCGACACCTTCAACCAAACGACGTCCACCGGCTGTTACAACAACCGATCCCTGCGGTACGTTAAAGGCTCCAATCGCAATACCGTCTCCTCCTGAGGATTTGAATTTACCTTTTAACTGGAATTTATTTTTATCACTATCCTGTAAAGCACCGGCCTGCGTGGTTTTATACAGGTTTCGGAATACATATTTACGCTGGTTGGCATTATAATCGATACCGCTAGTTGCGTCTCCATCATAATTTTCGTTTCCGTTGGATCGTAATTTTTCAAAAAGGTGATCCCCGAATGGCTCAACCGTTGTAAAGATAATACGTCCATTTTGCTGATCGACCGTAATACCCGGAACAAAATCGAAGAAACCGTCCCCTCCTACTTGCGGGTCATTGGTGTAATTTAGACGGTCGACATTGAAAACTTTGATCAATGGGGTATTTTCTACATCACCCGGTAATGGAACCGCGGGTTGCGATCCACTGCCCGGACCTGCCGGAACAATATAGTTTAACGGCGAAGGGTCGGTATATAAAATATTAAAACGGAAATCTTCCTGAGACAACTGGTAAGCACCCGGGATCTGGTAGATGTTTTTCATCATCAAATTCCAGATCGGTTGGTTTACGTTGGTCAGGTTACTTTTTAATAATTTTACGATAAGACTTTGAGTAGACGGGATTCCGTTTTGAACCTGTGTCGCATCAATACCATCGGTACCGAATTCCCCAACCTGGTATACTTTATCACCCACGGTATACTGATAGGCTACTGCCAGTACTTCGTCGTTTGCCAAACGTTGGTTTAACGAGATGTATCCCAATTGCTGGTGATAGGTATATTCGTTGGATGATAATTTACGCGCATTTTCCAATTTAGCGTAATCTTTTCCTTCGATAACATTATAGGCTGGCACACTAAATCCGGCACTTCCGTTTACAATTTCACGGATACCCGAATTCAGGTAGTTGGTTCCGATCGCTCCCGGATCGAATTTGTTATTTTTATTATCAACAGGTGCTCCCGCTGGCTGGTTAAAAAATCCGCCGGAAGGTATTCCGATGATGCTGGCATCCGGTACGCCAAGTTGTTGCGCCTCTCCCAAATCCTGTAACGCCATAATGTTACGCAGGTTGTTATCGGTACCACTAACTCGGTTTTGTTTGTTGGTGATCCAAACTTCCACACGGGTAATTTGTACCCGGCTGTTAATTTGCGGATACTGCTTTAAAGCTTCGTCATAACGATTACGGAAATACTGCGATAGGAAATAGTGTCGATCGGAATCATAATCCAATGCAAACAACTGGAATTCCTGAATGGTTCCACCACCTTGTGCGGTAACCGTTTTGGTTTGTGATTTCTGTTCGGAGAAAACCCCGGTAATGGTCGTCTTCCCAAACTGGAATTGTGCTTTCACCCCGAAAAGACTTTGCGCGCCACGGATCAAAGAACTGTTTAGCGGCAAGCTTACGTTTCCGACTTCGATCTTTTTAATAATATCGTCTTCGGTGGGTGTATATTCTAATTTAATTAAATTCTGGAAAGCAAAAGTCGACTGGGTATCGTAGTTGGCATTTACATTTAAACGGGTTCCCACTTTCCCCTGTAAACTCAAACTGATTCGCTGGTCGAAATCGAATGTAAAGGTCGATCTATTTCTTGGGGAAAATGCCGGATTATCCTGTTTGGTATACCGCATTCCCAAATCCACTTCTACGGATCCGAGTGGTTTTACATCGATTGTATTTCCTCCAAAGATGGCTTCGAAGAAATTGGAATTTACATAATATCGTGGTAATAAATCTTTTTTCGCATCTTCGCTACCTGCTTTTTTACCGTCGATAGCACTTGATTTTTTCTTGAAATAGTCTCGCATGGACTCCCGCAACACCAACTCTTCATATTCCTTTGGCGTTAGGATGATCGGGTAATTAATATTAAAACCGTCAAAAGTTTTGGTATAGATATAACGATTGGTTACCGGATCATAGGTATAGGCTTCCACAATACTTTTCGGATTGGAAATATTGAGTTTTCCTACTGAAGAACCGGTTTTAATAGAATCCTGTTCTTCTTCATCAACCTGAGCCTGGACAGAAAAACAAAAGAATAAAACCAAAATCGTGAGTCCGGTCTTTATCTTCTTAAAAAAATCATGCGAGTAAAATGTTTCCAAGAATTATAAATTTTTTAAAGCTAGTTTAATGATTGATTCCACAGAAGCATCTGGATTATCTTTAACAATTTTATCAACTACTTTTTCGGCTGATTTCCGCAGGAATCCTAAAACCTCCAAAGCTGATAACGCTTCATTTTTATTTGTATTGCTTTCTACTGCCGAAACTTCCTCTAAATTATAAACTTTAAGTACTTTATCTTTCAGATCCAGGATAACGCGTTGCGCTGTTTTAGCTCCAATTCCTTTAATGGATTGAACCGTCGCGACATCGTTATTGGCTATGGCGTGAATGATTTGTTGTGGAGGAATAGACGACAACATCGTCCGTGCTGTTCCCGCTCCGACACCGGAAACGGAAATCAACAGTTTAAACAGTTCTCTTTCGGCTTTTTCAACAAAACCAAAAAGGGTATGCGCATCTTCTTTAATCTGAAGAAAAGTATAGAGCTTAATATTCTCATTATCTGGCAATAACGAAAACGTATGGAGCGAGATATGGATCTGATATCCTACGCCATTACAATCTATAATTACCTCTGTTGGCGACTTTTCGGCAAGCCGTCCCTTAATATGTGCAATCATATTGACCCGTATTCGTTATTACCAAAAATAAGAAAAATCTTTTACTATCCTAATTTTATAGTGCAAAGTCACTATTTTGTCCGGTTACCGGCAATTATTTCTTTACTGTTTGTTGCTTGAAACGTTTCTCTTTTTCCTGAGCATCGACAACCGCAACAGCCGCCATATTTACCATTTCTTCTACGCTGGCGCCTAATTGGAAAATGTGTACCGGTTTTTCCAACCCTAACATGATTGGTCCGATCGATACGGATTTATACAACTCTTTTATCATCTTATAGGTGATATTCGCCGCGTCCAGATTAGGAAAAATAAGGGTATTTACTTTTTTATTAGCCAGTTTTGAGAATGGGAATTTGCTTTTTAGCATATCCGAATTCAAAGCAAAGTCGGTTTGAATCTCACCGTCCACAATTAAATCCGGGTGGTTTTTATGCAAATAGGCCACTGCTTCACGTACTTTGGAAGCGCCTTCATTTTTAGATGATCCGAAGTTCGAGAACGACACCATTGCAATAACCGGTTCCATACCAAACATTTTTACTGTTTTGGCAGTCATTAAGGCGATTTTTGCCAGGTCTTCTGCCGATGGATTCGGATTGATTGCCGTATCGGCCAGGAATAATGGTCCGCGTTTGGTCATCATAAGGTTGGTGGTTGCCACACGTGACACCCCAGGTCCTTTTTCGATTAGCTCCAACATTGGTTTTACAACTGTTGGATAACTTCTGGAATATCCGGTTACCAAAGCATCGGCTTCACCTTCATTAATCATCATCGCTGCGAAATAGTTGCGTTCGCGCATCCATTTTTGAGCATCCAATAAAGTTGTTCCTCTTCTTTGACGGGCTTTCCAATATACTTCTGCAAAACGATTTCTTCGTTCTTCCTCTTCTTTGGTTTTCGGGTCGATAATCAACACTTCCTCTTCGAAACCGATTTCCGCTTTTAATTCCAAAATGGTTTCGCGGTTACCCAATAAGATCGGTTGTCCGATACCTTCTTCCAAAACGATCTGCGCTGCTTTTAACACATCCAAATGATCGGCTTCGGCAAAAATAACTCGCTTCGGATCTGTTTTGGCACGGTTCTGTAACAGTCGTAGCATTTTGTTATCCGATCCCATACGTTCCAATAATTCCTCACGGTATTTATCCCAGTCGGTGATTGGTGCTGTTGCCACTCCCGATTCCATCGCCGCTTTGGCTACAGCCGGTGGTACTTCGGCGATCAATCTTGGATCAAACGGTTTCGGAATGATATAATCTCTACCGAAAATTAATTTGGTTTCGCCATACGCGATATTTACCTGCTCCGGTACGGATTCTTTGGCCAGATTAGCCAAAGCCACTACCGCAGCTTTTTTCATTTCTTCGTTAATTTTGGTTGCACGAACGTCTAAAGCTCCTCTAAAAATAAATGGAAACCCAAGTACGTTGTTCACCTGATTAGGATGGTCGGAACGACCGGTAGCCATAATAATATCTTTACGGGTTGCAATAGCCACATCATAATTGATTTCCGGACGCGGATTAGCCATTGCAAAAACGATTGGATTATCGGCCATTCCTACTAGCATATCCGGTGTTACGATATCGCCCGAAGACAAACCGATAAACACATCAGCACCCAACATGGCATCGCCAAGAGAAGCGTATTCTTTGTCGGTTGCATATTTTGCCTGCATTTCGGAAACTCTAGGATCTCCTTTACGCAGCGCTCCTTTACTGTTAAACATTACGATGTTCTCCTGTTTAACACCAAACGACACATACAGGTTGGCACAAGCAATAGCCGCCGAACCCGCTCCGGAGATTACCATTTTTACATCTCCCATTTTCTTACCGGCCAATTCTACAGCATTTAATAAGGCCGCAGCCGAAATAATCGCTGTTCCGTGTTGGTCGTCGTGCATTACCGGAATATTCAGTTCTTCCACCAATCGTCGTTCGATTTCAAACGATTCCGGCGCTTTGATATCTTCCAGGTTAATCCCACCAAAAGTTGGTGCGATATTTTTTACAGTTTCAATAAATTTATCTACGTCTTTGGTATCCACTTCAATATCAAACACATCAATATCGGCGAAGATTTTAAACAAAAGTCCTTTTCCTTCCATTACCGGTTTTGAAGCTTCCGGTCCGATATCGCCCAACCCCAAGACAGCCGTTCCATTGGAAATCACCGCTACCAGGTTTCCTTTGGCCGTATACTTATACACATTGTTTACATCTTTCTCAATCTCCAAACATGGCTCTGCAACTCCCGGTGAATATGCCAGTGCCAGATCGCGCTGTGTTGCATATTTTTTGGTGGGTACTACCTGGATTTTTCCAGGTGTAGGTTTCGCATGATATAATAAAGCCTCTCTTCTTTTGCTGTCTTTATGCATAGTTTTTTATTTTACTAACTCACAAAGATAACGGTATACACATAATTTTAGAAACTTTTAACAGCGAATATTTTAAAAACAATGCACTATTACAGTAAATCAAAAAGCCAAAAAAAAAGCAAGACTCTGATTCACAAAAAGATAAGAAGAAGTAGTATTTAGAATTATTCTTTTAAGAAATTCATGTTGCGGATTAATCCTTCGTATTTGGTTCGCTTTACGGCCGAATCCTTAAAAACTTTCCGGAAGGTTTCATCGGTTATCTCTTCCCAGTCTTTTTTAGAAAAGGACAATATCGATTCATTGGGTTTGAGCAGCGGTTCCTGATGCGGTTTTGAAAAGCGATTCCAGGGACATACATCCTGACAAACATCGCAGCCAAACATCCAGTCGTCGAATTTCCCTTTTACTTCCGACGGGATATTTTCTTTTAATTCGATTGTAAAATACGAGATGCACTTGCTGCCATCTACTACATAAGGCGCTACAATCGCTTCAGTAGGACAAGCATCGATACAGGCGGTACATTTTCCGCAGTGATCGGTTGTAGCATTGTCGTAATCCAATTCCAGATCAACGATTAACTCGGCGATAAAGAAAAACGAACCCACCTGTTTGGAAAGCAGGTTACTGTTTTTTCCGATCCATCCCAGGCCGCTTTTTGCCGCCCAGGCTTTATCCAGAACCGGAGCTGAATCGACAAAAGCCCGACCGGATACTTCTCCGATCTCATTTTGGATAAAAAACAACAGCTCCTTTAGTTTTTCCTTGATCACATAATGATAATCCTGACCGTAGGCGTATTTTGAAATCTTATAACTCCCTACGTTTTGTTTGATTTCGGGATAGTAATTCAGGGTTAACGAAATAATACTTTTGGCATCGTCGACCAACAAAGTCGGATCGAGCCGCTTGTCGAAATGATTTTCCATATACCCCATTTTTCCGTTCATTTGGCCGTTAAGCCACTTTTCCAGTCGGGGCGCTTCGGCTTCGAGAAACCCGGCACGGGATATTCCACATGACAAAAAACCGAGGCGTTTGGCTTCGGTTTTTATCAATTGGGTATATTTTTCCGTATTATTAATCATGGTTATTAAAACAATCCTCCCTGAATACCGGGACGGGTTTTCCCCAGATGGTGGTAGGCTTTTTCGGTTACTTCACGGCCACGTGGTGTTCGGACAATAAAGCCTTCCTGAATCAGGAATGGTTCGTATACTTCTTCGATTGTTTCACCGCTTTCGGATACCGCTGTTGCCAATGTTGACAATCCAACCGGTCCGCCTTTAAACTTATCGATAATCGTACTCAGGATTTTATTATCCATTTCATCCAGTCCGTGCGCATCTACATGTAAGGCTTTAAGGGAGAAACGGGCAATTTCCACATCGATTCTTCCATTGCCTTTTATCTGAGCAAAATCACGGACACGACGTAACAATGCATTGGCAATACGTGGTGTTCCCCTACTTCGGCCGGCAATTTCGATAGCTGCTTCCATCGTGATTGGCATTTTTAAGATTGACGCACTACGTTGTACAATCGTGGTTAGCAATTCGGTATTGTAATATTGTAAGCGGCTTTGGATTCCGAAACGAGCCCGCATCGGTGCGGTCAGTAAACCGGAGCGCGTTGTCGCACCAACCAGTGTAAACGGACTAAGGTTAATTTGCACCGTTCTGGCATTGGGTCCACTTTCGATCATGATATCGATTTTAAAATCCTCCATAGCCGAATACAGGTATTCTTCTACAATGGGACTTAGGCGGTGAATCTCGTCGATAAACAACACATCCCGTTCGTCCAGATTGGTTAACAAACCGGCCAGATCGCCGGGTTTGTCCAATACCGGACCGGAAGTGATTTTGATATTTACATCCAGCTCATTCGCCAGAATATTGGCCAGGGTGGTTTTACCCAAACCGGGTGGCCCGTGGAACAAGGTATGATCCAGTGCTTCCCCTCTAAGATTGGCAGCCTGTACAAACACTTTCAGGTTTTCCAGTACCTGATCCTGTCCGGTAAAATCGTCAAAAGACAGCGGTCTTAATTTTTTTTCTAAATCAAGTTCCTCCGGATTATATCGTTGGTTAGTCGGATCTAAATGCTCATTCATTTGGCAAAGATAGGAAATGTTTGGCTGGGATCAAGCGCATTCTTACTACGCAACAATCGCTTCCCATTCCGGGTGTCTTTTAATATAAGCCGCCACAAAAGGACATAATGGCACCAATGAATAACCATTATCTTTTATATAGTGAAGTGTTTTCAGGACAATCGCATTGCCAATGCCTTTCCCTCCCAATTCGGCCGGAACTTCGGTATGGATGAGGTATATCTTTTTGTCTTTGATTTTATAATCGATAAAAGCGATATGCCCGTCCACTTCCAGTTCAAAGCGGCTTTTCGCTTCATTATTCGCTAGCTTTAAATGATCTTCCATTTTATTTTTTGTTATGATAATAGGACAAAGCACCAGAGGGGCATTTTTTTATTTGCTCCACAATCTCATCCGAGCCCGCTTTACGGACTTCGATCCAGGGTCTGACTTTAGCCCGGAAAACTTCGGGTAGTCCGCGAACGCAATTTCCGGAATGTTCACATAATTGTTGCTTCCAAACTACGGTAATTTCACCATTGGAATATTCTTTTGGACTTTCCATAATGTCTTGTTTTTGTCTTTATGAAAGTTACAAAAAAAAGCATAATAAAACGCATTTTTCATATATTTATCCCCAATAAATCAACAACAACACATGCAAAAAGAAACCCCAACATTAAAACGGGAATTAAGTCTTCTGGACGGAACCATGCTGGTAGTCGGCTCAATGATTGGTTCCGGGATTTTTATTGTCAGCGCCGGGATTACCCAGAATATCGGAAGTGCCGGATGGCTTATTGCCATTTGGGTTGTATCGGCTTTGATTACTATAACAGCTGCGGTGAGTTATGGCGAGCTAAGTGCCATGTTTCCACACGCCGGCGGACAATACATCTACCTCAAGGAGTCCTACAACAAACTGATTGCTTTTTTATATGGATGGAGCTTTTTTTCGGTAATACAAACCGGTACAATTGCCGCTGTTGGCGTAGCGTTTTCTAAATTTACCGCCTATCTGATTCCGACGGTAAGCGATACCCATATTTTATTTGAGATTGGTACGTTTCAATTAAATGCCGCACAATTGGTTTCGATAGCCACTATTATTTTCCTAAGTTATATCAATAGTAAAGGTGTCAAAAATGGCAAATACATTCAAACCGTCTTTACGATTACCAAGATTGCGTCCTTATTCGGATTGATCCTTTTCGGTTTTATTCTAGCCGCAAAAGCCGAAATCTGGAATGCCAACTGGGCCGATGCCTGGAATGCACAAACGTTTAACAAGGACACCAATTCCTGGGTTGCCATTTCGGGATACACGTTGGTTTCGGCTATTGCCGCCTCGATGGTTGGTTCGTTATTTTCCAGCGATGCCTGGAATGGGGTGACTTTTATTTCGGGTGAAATCAAACGACCGGAACGAAACGTAGGACTGAGTTTGTTTTTAGGCACCCTGATTGTGAGTGTGATTTATATTCTGGCCAATGTGATGTATGTGGCCGTAATGCCATTAAACGACATCGCTTTTGCACCATCGGAACGTGTTGCCGTAGCGGCTTCCCAACATATTTTTGGCGCTACCGGTACGATTGTGATCGCGGTAATGATTATGATTTCGACGTTTGGTTGTAATAACGGATTGATTATGGCCGGATCACGGGTATATTATACCATGGCCAAAGACGGCCTTTTCTTTAAAAAAGCGGCCGAATTAAACAAAGCAAGTGTTCCGGGTTGGGGTTTATGGATTCAGTGTATCTGGGCGTCTTTTTTATGCCTTACCGGTAAGTATGGGGATTTATTGGATTATGTAATGATTATTGTAATTATCTTTTATATACTGACAATCTACGGTATTTTTATTTTACGTCGCAAAATGCCGGATATGCCACGACCGTATAAAGCATTTGCCTATCCGGTATTACCTGCATTATACATTATTGTAGCCACTGCTATTTGTGTGGCTTTATTGATCGACAGAACCAGCACCTGCGGTTGGGGCGTATTGATTATGCTGGCCGGAATCCCGGTTTATTACCTTACGAAACAGAAGGAACGTAAAGAGTAAAGAAGAAAGAAAGAGTAAAGAGACAAACCTATCGGAATAAAGTTCTGACAGGTTTTGAAAACAATACTAAAAAAGCCATCATAATGATGGCTTTTTTTAATATTATCCTTGTGGTTTTAAAACCAGTGCCGCTTTGTTAAAATCGGCAGCCGCGTTAATTACCTCTCTATAGGACGGATATTCCGAAACAGGATAATTAATATCATTATAAAATTCCTCAATCTCAACAACAAATTGGTTATCAACAATTTTAACATTAGAACTAAACTTAACTATTGTTTTATTCTCACGTTTTAGTTCCTTGTTCTGTATAAAATCCTTATAACTTTCAACGGTGTACCCTTTTGGTATCGTAAATACTATTTTATGTTGGTATTGCTTTGCATAATTGGTTGCAATTGGTTTTTTTCGGGTGGTTTCCTGATACAAGTCGTTTTGCTTTCCAATGACTTTACCAAGATTAACCATCAGATAGTTTCCTGCATTTTCTGTAAAATCGGCTACAGTCTCCGCTTTTAAATTTATCTCAAAAGGTGTATTCGTATAATTGTTCGAAAACTCCTCTGCTTTAAAACCATAATCGTTCAATTTGATTTCCATACCCTCCAAAGCGATATATTTTACAAATTTTTCAATTGCCTCTTTTTCATCATTTACTTTCAATTCCTTAACAAATCCTCTTGTCGCCTGCCCCAAATAACCCGTTGCGGCTATTTTTTTCTCCAGAGTAGCATTTTTACCGTCATTGGTTAATGCGACAACAGTCTCCGTGGCTTTTCGGGTATAATCCGCATTGGTTATCGGAAACTGATGTACTTCAACTTTATAATCTGGTTTCGCTGGATTGCTATAATCATAGACCACTCCTCCTGAGTCTTGTAATTCATATTCCGTAACCGGGCCGTAACTTATATAATCTTCTGTAGGCGTAATGTACTTCTTCGTTTCCGGTATATAGAACACGATCTTATGCGGTACTACACTATAGAATATATCCGGATGCACTATCCCTACAAAACGATCCACGCCAAAAATCAACTTAAACGGAATCTTCATTTGCTGCAATGTTAATCCATAAAGCGACACCATTTCCATACTACTCAACTTCTGCTTTCCTGTTGCCAGTTCCTTAATTTTAGACGCTTCTCCACGCTGTCTGAATTCAAAGTTATCTTTGATATAATTATCCAGAATCGTTAATCGTTCGTCTGTACTTTTCGTAGCATCATCCAATTTCAAATCTTTTAAGAAGTCTTTCGACTTCCCTTTGGATATTTGTGTTTTATTAAACTTTCTAAATGCCGCGTCAAAAAAGGAGCCCCAGTGTCTAAAAGTCCCTAAGATTGTCGCCTCGTATACAATTTTATTGATCAGCAATGTGTTCTTTGCCTCTTTTTCATATTTATAAGCCGGGATATTTTCGGCAACAAACACGTAGCCACTATTATCTTCCCATTTCGAAAACAAATCGCTTTTATCATATAAAAAACGTACGCCCGGGTTACCGCTAAGCTGGAATTGTGCCCTTAGCAAGGGTACTTCATATTGAAAGATCTCATAGTTGGAAGCAATCGGCACTTCTTTTAAGATATAATAGTACTCCAGAATATCTCCTTCCTCCACACCTTCAAAGACCAATGATTTGATTTTGTCTTCCTCTGTTTCTATAATTTTATCTTCCGACAACACATTTATCGTTCCATTGGGTTTTATAATCCGGGCATGAAAATCTCTTACTTTTAGCGTTAATCCGTTAACGGCGCGCACTTTATTATATTGGTTAATCACATCCTTTTTATTAATCTTCACCGCCATATGCTTCATCATAAAAGAGGAGTAGCCATAGCCTCCCATTCGCAAGTGAACCCAACGATTGTCTTTTAAAACAATAGCGGGAAAATCTTGATATCGTTCCGGTATGGTGTCGAACACAGGCTTTTCGTCCCAGGAATAGTCTTTGATTTTCTGGGCATCTACCTGGAAAACCACAAACAACAAGAGCAATTGTAGCATTAATTTTTTCATGCTTTTTTCAGAATTATAGATTGATTATATTGATTTATAAGTTGATTGACTATATCGTTCCACTGTTGGAAGTTTTCTTTTTCCAACAATAGTGCCGTTGAATACACTTCCTGTTTTACGATTAATAGATTATTTTTTTGGGTGTAGCTGATCTGAAAACCTAATAATTCGTTTTCCTGTTTGTTATTTTTCGGCAAATATTCCACAGTATAGCCTTCCGGAATTTCGATAGTATAGGTAATATCATTATGTTGTTCAAAATCATTTTCAACCGGATATTTCCGTTTGTCGACATCAATCAGAGCACTCTTTAACGGGAAAAATAAAATCGGTTTTACAATTAGTTTCCCCTCGATATTCTTAGCCCAGTTGTCCAACTTTAGTTCATATTCAGCATGCGCTGGTGTTGTCTCATACGGTTTGATTGAAGTAGCGACAATTTGGATTTCGGCTTTGTTATTTGTGGCGTGCAAAAGACTTTTCCAGATTTCATTTTCTTTCTGATAATTATTCGCCAGCATTCCGGCTAAGCGCATTTTATAGAATCCGGAAAAGTTGGCTTTGACCTTTCCAATCAAAGTGTTGTCCAATATTTTTAAATCCGCATTCAGGTTTATTCCGTTAGTCTTTTTGTCTATTATCGGTACTTTTTCGATCACATAGCCATCGCCCAATCCAATTAGCGCTTCTTTACCCTGAATCATATCGGTAGGCATAGGGAATTGTGAATATTTACCGGTTGCGTCTAAAAAATATTTCTTTCCATCCAGTTCCAGACAGGTGATCATATGATTGTCCGCCAAAGGTGACGGCAATTCTTTGTAAGTATAATTTCGCTGACGTGTTCCAATCCATGTTACATACGATTTAAGTCCGGCATAACGCAACAGCTCATTTGTAATGTTGGCCATATCTTTACAGTCACCATATTTACGGGTAAAAACCAAAGCAGCATCTCTCGGAACAAATCCCCCCATTCCGTCTTCGTAGGCCACGTAATGCAGGTTTTCCTGTACCCAATCGAATATTGCTTTTGCTTTATCGTAATAGGATGTTTTCCCTTTAATTAACGCTTCTGCTTTTGCTTTAACAGCCGATTGATCCGACTTATTCATATCCTTAACCAGAGATCGATACCAATTGTACAGGTTGTCAGAATTTCCGAGCATTTCCTCTTTCTTTCCGTTAACCGTATAATTATTAATATAATACACTATATGTGGCACAACATACGATGTTCCCGGCATGTCTTCTTCCGGTTCAAAAGCCGGAACATTCTTCATCTCCCAGGTATATAGTACCGTATCACCTTCCGTTACTTTATTGAAAACAATTTTATCCCGATCGTAACCAAACAGGCTGTACCCAATCTCAACTGATTTCGGGCATTTAATCGTTAACTTGGCGGATTCGACTTCAATCGTATTCTGAAAATAAAAACCATCCAGCAATTTTGGCTCATAATACTCTTTTTTATACTTCAGATTGAGTAGTGAATTATCCTGAACATTAAGAAAGTGAATCGTTTTCTTTTTGTAATCGCTATGAAAAATATTATCCAGAAACACATCCGAAGTAACAGCCGTGCTATTGGAATAGTTCTTATTGGTTGCTAAAATAGTTGTATTTGCCGTGAGCCCATTAATATCGCTAAAAGAGTCATACGAAACACTTTCAACCGTATGTTGTCTTTCTTTAGCTTTAGCAACAAGCTTACTATAGGTTACTTCATTTTCTATTCTTAGTTTCTTATCATTCCGTATGGTGACCGACTCATTGTAATAGATATACTTTGATTTATTGTTCTGTCCCCAAAGCGGAGCCGATAGCAAAAGCAATAGCAAACAATGCAATATTCCCTTCATCAGATAAAAATTAATGACACATAAAAAAGCCTTCCCGTTTGGGAAGGCTTTTGCAAACATATATATAATATTCAAATAATCCTAGTGGTGTAATTGTTCTTCACCTGGCTTCATTGGTACATTCTGAGGAACGAAATCTTCATCATGTCCTGGTTTGCTATAGTCATATGACCATCTGTAAACTTCAGGAATTTCACCTGGCCAGTTACCGTGAATGTGCTCAACCGGAGTAGTCCACTCTAATGTGTTTGATCTCCATGGGTTTTGCGTAGCTCTTTGTCCTTTGAAGATGCTGTAGAAGAAGTTCCATAAGAATACCAACTGGAATGCAGCTCCGATTAAAGCGAACATTGTGATTAGTACGTTAACATCTGCTAAATCATCAAATAAAGGGAAAGCGGTGTTGGTATAGTAACGTCTTGGAAGACCTGCCATACCGATAAAGTGCATTGGGAAGAAAACTCCGTACGCACACACTGCTGTTACCCAGAAGTGGATGTAACCTAAGTTTTTGTTCATCATTCTTCCGAACATTTTAGGGAACCAGTGGTAGATTCCGGCAAACATTCCGTAAAGAGCAGAAATACCCATTACTAAGTGGAAGTGAGCAATTACGAAGTATGTATCGTGAACGTTAATATCCAATGTACTATCTCCAAGGATGATACCTGTTAAACCACCTGTAATGAAAGTCGAAACGAATCCGATACAGAATAACATGGCAGGGTTTAACTGAAGATTACCTTTCCAAAGTGTCGTGATATAGTTGAACGCTTTTACAGCCGAAGGAATTGCGATCAATAATGTTGTAAAGGTAAATACCGATCCTAAGAAAGGATTCATACCGGATACGAACATGTGGTGACCCCATACGATTGTTGATAAGAAAGCGATCGCTAAGATTGACGTGATCATCGCACGGTAACCGAAGATTGGTTTACGAGCGTTGGTCGCGATAATTTCAGAAGTGATTCCCATCGCAGGTAAGATTACGATATATACCTCAGGGTGACCTAAGAACCAGAACAAGTGTTCGAACAATACCGGAGAACCTCCCTGGTAGTGTAATACTTCTCCGGAGATAAAGATATCCGATAAGAAGAATGATGTTCCGAAGCTACGGTCGAAGATCAATAATAAAGCGGCAGATAATAATACCGGGAACGAAACGATACCGATAACAGCCGTGATAAAGAAAGCCCAGATCGTTAATGGTAAACGTGTCATAGACATTCCTTTTGTTCTAAGGTTGATTACTGTTACCACATAGTTCAAAGATCCCATCAATGAAGACGCGATAAAGATCGCCATCGATACCAACCAAAGTGTCATACCCGTACCTGATCCTGGGATCGCTTGTGGTAAGGCACTCAATGGCGGATAGATTGTCCAACCTGCCGAAGCCGGTCCTGACTCAACAAAAAGGGAAATAACCATGATAACAGAAGAAAGGAAGAACAACCAGTATGAAACCATGTTCATAAATCCGGAAGCCATATCCCTTGCTCCAATTTGAAGCGGAATTAAAAGGTTACTGAACGTACCGCTCAATCCGGCCGTCAATACAAAGAATACCATGATGGTACCGTGAATGGTTACTAATGCTAAATAAATATCATTTCGCATTACGCCACCCGGGGCAAATTTATCTCCTAAAAGGACATTAAAAATTTTAAAAGACTCTTCCGGCCATGCAATTTGCATACGGAATAAAAGAGACATTACAATACCGATGATTCCCATTACAATACCCGTAATTAGGTATTGTTTTGCAATCATCTTGTGATCGATACTAAAGATGTACTTTGTGATAAAAGTATCTTTATGGTGGTGTTCGTGACCGTGATCGTGTTCGTGATTGTTATCGTGTCCTACTGCTGACATATTTTTTAATTTATATTAAAAGCAATTATTTTTTTACTACTTGTGCCAAAACTTTAGTGGTATCGGCTACCGGAGCTGCTGCTGCCGGTGCTTTTGCTTCAGATGCTGCTGCAGGAGCCGGAGCTGCCGCTTTGTTAGCCTCTTTAATAGCGCTAGCTAAAGTAGGTTTTTCTTTTAACCATTTTTTATAATCTGCTTCGCTTTCTACAACGATTTTCATCTGCATGTTGTAGTGAGACGGTCCACAAATTTTGTTACATAAAAGTAAGTAATCAAAAGTATACGGATCTAAAGCAGTTTCACCTTTGGCAACAAGTTCAGCACTTTTCTTTGCTCTAATGATATTAATGTTGGCCACTTTTTCCACAATCGCAGGATCCTGACGCATTTGATCAGTAGTTACTGTCGGTGTGAAAGCAAATTGTGTTACCATACCCGGAACACAGTTCATCTGCGCTCTGAAGTGTGGCATATAAGCGGAGTGCAATACGTCCTGAGAACGGATTTTGAAAACCACTTTTTTACCTACCGGTAAGTGTAATTCGTTTACAACTTTATCATCCTGAGCATTCGGATCGGACATATCCACACCTACTGTGTTGATTCCTTCGATAAAACGAACGTTCGCTTTACCTAAAGCATTGTCTTCACCTCCGTAACGTGCTTCCCAGCTAAATTGTTTTGCGTATAATTCTACGTAGATTACTTCTTCCTCTTCGTCTACAAACATAATGTTTGTCCAAGCATATAATCCGTAAAGGATCAAACCTGCTAAAACGATTACCGGGATAATAGTCCAGATAAACTCTAATTTATCATTATCGGCGAAATATAACGCTTTGGTGTCTTTCTGACCTCTGTATTTGAATGCAAAGTAGTGCAATAATGCCTGAGTGATCGTCTGAACGAAGAAAATCAATACCATTGAAATCATCATCAGATTATCGTAATCCTTACCGTGTTCTGAAGCGGGTGTACCTAAAACCAGGTGACCCCATTTTAATAAAGAGTAAATAGTGAATATGTAAATAAACCCTAAGAACCCGAACATCAAGTAACCATTAACATTATTGTCTTTTTCATTGGCAACTTCTGATTTATCAGCAACGCGTCCAACCTGGGTTAAATCGAATATCTTAGTCAATTGCCAGATAGCAACTCCTAATAAAACTACAACTATAAGTATCAATAAACCTGTCATTTGTTTATTACTTTAAATATTAATAATGAAAATGTTTACTTTCTTCAATTAACGGATTACGTTTTGCCAATAAAGGAGCTTTTGTTAAAGCTGTAAATACGACAACGATAAATAGTCCGAAGAAGAACATTAATGAACCGATCTCAGATACTCCGATGAACCACTGGTCACCAACCGTAGCCGGCATAATCATATTGAAGAAGTCAATATAGTGACCGGTTAAGATTAAAAGACCTGCCATTACTACAACCCAACTTAAACGTTTGAAATCAGTATTGATCAAGATTAATATAGGGAATACGAAGTTTAAGGCCAACATTCCGAAGAATGGTAATTTATAATTTTCAATTCGCGTAATGAAGTACGTTACCTCTTCCGGGATGTTCGAATACCACATTAACATGAATTGTGAGAACCATAAGTAGGTCCAGAAAACAGAGATACCGAACATGAATTTAGCCAAATCGTGGATGTGACTTGTATTCACGTGCTCTAAATATCCTTTTGATTTTAAGTACAACGTAACGAAAGCGATTGTAGTGATTCCGCTTACGAAGAAGCTGGCGAATACATACCATCCGAATAAGGTACTGTACCAGTGTGGATCAACCGACATAATCCAATCCCAAGAAGCGATCGATTCTGTTACGATAAAGAACACTAAGAATCCAGCAGCCAATTTGAAGTTCTTTTTGTAGAAAGAATCATCGTTAGCGTTATCCTGAGCCAATGAATTTTTTCTTGAGAAATAACGGTATAAGTTCCAACCTGCTAAGAAGATTGCAGCTCTGATCAAGAAGAAAGGTACATTTAAGAATCCTTGTTTTCCTTGAATTAACTCATCGTGTTTTACAACTTCCGGATCCATCCAAACGAATAAGTGGTTTAAATGCATACCGCTTGCTACCAACAAGATGAAGAAAATGATAGAACCTGGTAATAAATAGCTGGTGATACCTTCCATAACACGGAATAATACCGGAGACCAACCTGCCTGAGCCGCCCATTGGATAGCGTAGAACGCCAATACACCAACGGAGATCAACATAAAGAAGATACATGCTACATAAAGCGCTGCCCAAGGTTTGTTTTGTAATTGGTGCAAAACATGCTCCAGGTGCTCCTGGTGTTCTGCGTGTGCATCGGCACCAGCATGATCGTGACCATGTGCTGCTTCCGCTTTGTGATTATCGTGATGGTCTGCTGCTACAGGCGCTGCTGCAGCTACAGTATCATTTTCTGTTTTTAATGAATCGGCAACAACAGTTTCTGTTTTAGCTTCCTCATGGTGCGTTGCAACAGCAGCATGCTCATCGTGTGATTCGTGCGCCACAGCTTCTGTATGATGTCCGCCATGATGACTATCCGCTAAAATTTTCTCTACGTCTTCGATGGTCTTAGGTGCAGTCAAAAAACCAAAAGCAATTCCCACAAGCCCTAAAGCCATCATGACAAATGCAAAAGTTTTTAATTTGCTTGAAAATGTGTACATATCTAATACTTTCAAATGTGTTCTACAATTATAATCCTGCTTTTAATTTCATCACGTGATCCACAACCTGCCAGCGTTCTTCCTGACTTAATTGGTTGGCGTGAGAACCCATGGAGTTTAATCCATAAGTAATTACGTGGAAAACACTTCCTTCCGTGATCGGTCTGTCAGCATAACTCGGTACACCTAAGAATTTCTCTCTTTTAACCAGTTTCCCTTTTCCATCACCTGCTTCACCATGACAAATAGCACAGTAAATATTGAACAGTTCCGTTCCTTTTTTGGAATCAATTTTAGTAGGATCCAAAGGTGATTTTAAGTTTGCTTTTGCTAATTCATAACCAGCGGTTGAGTTTTCGTACGCATACGGTTCGAAACCTCTAGGAATAGAACCTTTTGCAGGTAACTGACCTTCTTTACCATTTTTGAATGCACCCGACTGTGAATACGTTTCGTATGCCACAGACTCATACATATTAGGAAAGAACTGATAGTTAGGTTTTGATTTGTTAAAACAAGATGTTGTAACAACCGATACACCTACTAATGCTACTATTTTATATAAGGCTTTCATATCTTCAATTAATGCTTATCAATTACTTTAACTTCTACAGCACCTGTATTCTTGAAGAACGAAATCAAATCATCTTCGTTTCCGTGAAGTGCCACTTCCATTAAGAAGTGATCGTCTGTAGTTCTTACATCCGGGTTTTCAGCAGCTTTGAACGGCCATAATCTACTTCTAAGGTAGAACGTGATTACCATTAAGTGAGCCGCGAAAAATACGGTAAGCTCAAACATAATAGGCACGAAAGCCGGCATGTTATCGATAAAACTAAAACTTGGTTTTCCACCGATATCCTGTGGCCAGTCAACAATCATTACATAGTTCATTAATGATGCCGCAACTGATAAACCAACTAAACCGTAAAGGAAAGAAGCAATCGCAATTCTTGTAGGCGCTAACCCCATTGCTTTGTCCAACCCGTGAACCGGGAATGGCGTGTAAACTTCTTCAATATGATGATGTGCCGCACGGGTAGCTTTAACAGCATCCATTAGAATGTCATCATCATTGTATATAGCATGTATTACTTTATTACTCATGATCTATTAATGATTATGTGAATTGTGTCCTTCTTGTTCTCTTTGTCTCTTGTAGTTATCACCCGATGTTTTTAGGATCGTTTTAACCTCTGCCTGTGCAATTACCGGGAAGCTTCTTGAATATAATAAGAATAATACGAAGAAGAATCCGATTGTACCGATATAGATACCAGCGTCCACAAAAGTCGGCTGGAACATAGTCCAAGAAGATGGTAGGTAATCACGGTGTAGTGATGTTACGATAATTACGAAACGCTCAAACCACATACCGATGTTTACTACGATAGAGATAATGAATGAGAACATGATACTGGTTCTTAATTTTTTGAACCACATGAACTGCGGTGAGAATACGTTACACGTCATCATCAACCAGTATGACCACCAGTAAGGACCTGTTGCTCTGTTTAAGAAAGCATATTGTTCGTATTCTACTCCTGAATACCAAGCTACGAATAACTCAGTGATATAAGCGATACCTACGATAGACCCCGTAATCATTACTACGATGTTCATCAATTCGATATGCTGTACAGTGATATACTCTTCAAGATTAGACACTTTTCTCATAATGATCAAAAGTGTGTTTACCATTGCGAATCCGGAGAAGATCGCACCCGCAACGAAGTACGGAGGTAAGATTGTGGTATGCCATCCCGGGATAACGGAAGTAGCAAAGTCAAAGGATACAATCGTGTGTACGGAAAGTACAAGAGGTGTTGCCAAACCAGCTAATACAAGAGATACCTCTTCAAAACGCTGCCAGTCTTTTGCTCTACCACTCCATCCGAACGAAAGGATTGAATAAACTCTTTTTGTAAATGGTGTTACCGCACGGTCACGTAGCATTGCGAAATCCGGTAATAAACCAGTCCACCAGAATACTAATGAAACCGATAAATAGGTCGAGATCGCGAATACGTCCCAAAGTAAGGGTGAGTTAAAGTTAACCCAAAGTGAACCGAATTGGTTCGGGATTGGTAATACCCAGTATCCTAACCATGGACGACCCATGTGGATAATCGGGAATAAACCTGCCTGAACTACCGAGAAGATAGTCATCGCTTCTGCAGAACGGTTAATCGCCATTCTCCATTTTTGACGGAATAATAATAGTACGGCAGAAATTAGGGTTCCGGCGTGACCGATACCTACCCACCATACGAAGTTGGTGATATCCCATGCCCAACCAATTGTTTTATTTAATCCCCATGTTCCGATACCGGTAGAAATGGTGTAGATCATACAACCAGCACCCCAAAGGAATGCGGTTAACGCGATAGAGAATACTATCCACCATAGTTTGTTCGCTCTTCCTTCAACAGGTCTAGCTACATCTACTGTTACATCGTGATAAGTTTTATCACCTATAACCAAAGGTTTTCTAATGGGTGCTTCGTAATGAGACGACATAATCCTTTATATTGATTCTTAATTAATTATTTTACTTGTTTAGGTATTTCTAACTTTTACGTGGTAGAATACATTTGGTTTTGTTCCGATGTGCTCCAGTAAGTGATACATTCTGTCGTCTTCGGCTAATTTAGCAACCTGACTTTCTTTATCATTTACGTCACCAAATATCATTGCTCCGCTTGAACAAGCTGCCGAACATGCTACCTGGAACTCGTCTTTACCTACTAATCTTCCTTCGCGTTTCGCTTTTAAGATAGTCGATTGAGTCATCTGGATACATAGTGAACATTTCTCCATAACCCCTCTTGAACGAACGTTCACATCAGGATTCAATACCATACGTCCTAAATCATCATTCATGTGGTAGTCGAACTCACTGTTTTTGTTGTACAAGAACCAGTTGAAACGACGTACTTTATACGGACAGTTGTTTGCACAGTAACGCGTACCCACACAACGGTTGTAAGCCATGTGGTTTTGTCCCTGACGACCGTGAGAAGTAGCCGCTACCGGACATACTGTTTCACATGGTGCGTGGTTACAGTGCTGACACATTACCGGTTGGAAAGCAACCTGTGGATTTTCTGACGGATCTTCCATACCGGTGAAGGTATCGATAGAGTTCATTAATCCGGATGCATTTTCTTTTAATTCCACATCTCCTTTGAAAGTCTCCTGAGAAGAATAGTAACGGTCGATACGCAACCAGTGCATATCACGGCTTCTTCTAACCTCAGATTTACCTACTACCGGTACGTTGTTTTCTGCGTGACATGCGATAACACAAGCACCACAACCAGTACAAGCATTCAAGTCGATCGATAAGTTAAAGTGGTGACCCACTGAACGATCGAAAGAATCCCAGATATCAACTTTAGTAACCGGAGTTTCTTTGTGATCTAAAGACACCATTGGCATTACATTCCATTCCGCAGCATCTTTAGTATTGAAGATTTCAAGGGTAGTTTCTTTGATGATATCACCTCTACCCATTAATGTTTTTTGTAACTGAACACAAGCAAATTCGTGATCTCCGTTTGCTTTGGAAACTTTTGCAGACTGGTCGGATTTCATGTTTGCATAAAGTGTATATGCATTAACTCCAACTTGCATTTCCTGTTTCATTGCTTCTTTACGGCCGTAACCTAAAGCAAGACCGATAGTACCAACAGCCTGACCTGGTTGAATAATTACCGGAACGTTTTCCAACTTCACACCACCTACTTCAATAGTAGAGTAGCTTCCGTTTAATCCACCGTTTGCTACGTTATAGTTTACTAAACCTAGTTTTTCAGCGTCTTTTTTAGAAACGGTTACGTAGTTATCCCATGATACACGTGTAATCGGATCCGGGAACTCTTGTAACCAAGGGTTGTTTGCTTGTTGACCATCACCCATACCGGTTTTAGTATACAATACTAATTCCAGTCCACCAAGGTTTTTAGCTTGCGCTAAAGCTCCGGCAGCAGAAGCAAAATCAACATTAGCACCACCGGCAGCTGCTGTAACCGGAGTTACATAGAAACCGTCGTGTACTAATTTATTCCAGGTTGCGCCACTCGCTACTACTGAAGTACCGTGTGCTTTAAGGAAATCATAGTAAGAAGCCGGATTTCCTGTCCAGGCTAATAATGCCTCCTGGAATTGTTTTGTATCAAACAAAGGACGGATCGTTGGCTGCGTAATACTATAGTGTCCTTTTACGATGGAAACATCTCCCCAAGACTCTAAATAGTGTGGCGTTGCAACGGCAACCTTTGTTTTTAAAGCTGTTTCATCTTCTTTTAATGAAAACGCAACAGACATTTTTACTTTGTTAAGACCTTCTACGAATTCAGCAGAATTTGGTAACGTATAAACCGGGTTAACACCGTTCATGATTAACGTGTGTACAGCACCCGCTTTCATATCTTTTACCAATTGTGCTACTGCTTTCGCATCACCTTTACGGATCAGACGAGGTGTAGCTGGATTGAAAGCTTCAGCATTTAAAGCTCTGTTGATAGCCAACACCAATAATTGTGCATTAACATCATCCAGACCAGAAACTAAAACTCCTTTTCCGGCAGCAGCTTTCAATTGTTGTGCTGCTTTCATTACCGCTTCTTCGTTTGCTACTTTCGGAGTCGAAACCGAAGCACCGGTAATTACATTGTATATTTTTACTAAAGCGTGTTTTTGCTCTGTAACGGTCATCGGGATACGCTTGTCTGCGTTTGCACCCGCAAGTGACATATTGGATTCGATTTGGATGTGTTTCGACATCTTCCCGTTTTTAGGAATACGTCCCTGTGCATATCCTGCATCGTATCCACCACCTTGCCAGTCTCCTAAGATATCGGCTCCAACAGAAACAATAACATCTGCTTTTGAGAAATCATAATCCGCTAAAGCTCTTTCTCCATATACCATTTGGAAAGCATCAAGAGCATCAGAACTTGAAATCGCATCATACACCACATGTTTAGCTGTAGGATTTTTTGCGATAAAGTCAGCGATCAATTTATCGGTAGACGGACTAGCCATCGTTCCGGTTAAAAGAACCACTTGTCCACCTTTTGCTTTAGCGTCTGCCAATGCTGCAGTTACTTTAGCATCAACATCTGCCCATGAAGCATCTTTACCTTCAATTTTAGATTGTTTTAAACGAAGGCTATCGTAAAGCGATAATACAGAAGCATGCACTCTTGCATTCGCTCCGGTTTTTGCATTAGGTAAATTATTATTTTCAACCTTAATAGGACGACCTTCACGCGTTTTGATAAGGATATTCGCGAAATCGAAACCATCAGCAATAGTTGTTGCATAGAAATCTGCAACACCTGGAATGATCTCTTCAGGTTGAACTACATAAGGAATAGACTTGATTACCGGACCTTCACACGCAGCTAAAGAAGCTGCTGCTGTAGAAAATCCTACGTATTTCAAAAAGTCACGACGAGTAGTTGATGAAGTCGATAAGGAATCCTTATCTCCAAGAAATTCATCGGTAGGAATTTCTTCAACAAACTCATTGTTTCTTAGCGTCTCAACAATAGAACTATTTTCGTTTAGTTCTTCAACACTTTTCCAGTATTTTTTGTTTGATGCCATTGTATATAGATATTAGCTTCTTAATTTATTTATTAATAGTGACATTTACCACACTCTAAACCTCCCATTTGTGCAGCTGTCAATTTATCTACACCATATTTTTTGGATAGTTCTTCGTGGATTTTTTTGTAGTACTCGTTACCTTCCACATTAACATTGGTTTCTCTGTGACAGTTCACACACCATCCCATAGTTAATGGAGAATGTTGTCTCATAATTTCCATAGTCTCAACCGGACCGTGACATTTCTGACACTCTAATCCCGCAACAGACACGTGCTGTGAGTGATTGAAGTACACAAAGTCAGGAAGATTATGAACACGAACCCACTTAACAGGTTTCACTTTTCCTGTATATTTTTGAGCTGTTTTATCCCATCCTACCGCATCGTATAGTTTTTGGATTTCAGCAGAGTAGAATTCTTTTGTATGATCAACATAAGTTGAATCGGCATCCCCTTGGAATTCATTAATGTTCTTATGACAGTTCATACAAACATTCAACGACGGAATACCTGAAGTTTTACTAACACGAGCAGAAGAGTGACAGTATTTACAGTCAATACCGTTATCACCTGCGTGAATTTTATGCGAGAAGTGAATTGGCTGAATCGGCTCATACCCTTGATCAACACCTACTTGCATTAAGTACCCGTAGATAAAGTATGCTCCAACTAAAAGCATTACAATAACCGATACCAATACCAGGAATTGATTTCTGGCAAAAGCAATCCAAATTGGCAACGACTTCTCTTTTACAGGAGCCTCGATACCGTTCGCTTTCGCAATTTTGTTCAGTACGTTTTTCACGAACAATAACATTGCTACCAACATAGCAAGCACCACCGCTAAAACCCCTAAAACCAGGTTATTAGAAACCCCACCTTCCTGAGCACCGGCAGCACCACCACCTACAGCAGCAGCCTTAGGCTCCTCCTTCGGTTGGGAAGTATATGCTAAGATATTATCGATATCGGCATCAGACAATTGCGGGAAAGCAGTCATTACTTTCTTGTCATTCTCCTCAAATACCTTAATAGCTTTGGCATCACCGGATTTAATAAACTCGGAACTGTTTTTAATCCACTTATGCAACCAGGCTGTGTCATGTCGTTCTGTAACACCACGAAGCGCAGGCCCCGTCATTGCTGCATCCAACTTGTGACAAGCGGCACAATTAGAATTAAAAAGCGCTTTACCTGCAGCTGCATCCTGTGCATTGGAGGTAAAAGAAAAAGATAGCACTAATGCTAAACTGAACAATAAAATCTTTGAAAACGATTTATGGTTACCCACTTTTTTCATAGTTAAAATGATTATCAACTAAATTTGGCACGATTTTGTCTAGAGTTGTCCTAGGGCAAAAGCCTACCTTATTTATAAACTCCGACAAAAATACGACTTATGTACTATTCAAAAAACCTTAAATTTATCTTAATTGCAATTTATACCCATTCTAAATAAACCGTCAGAGCCCGTTTTCACGGAATAATTGTATTTTTGCACCAAACATACTTCATTATGAGAATCTTACCCGTAAACAAAATCCACTTTTTACCTTTAATCGCTTTATTTTTAAGCCCAATCGCACAGGCGCAAACCGCAAAAATTAACATAGATCAGGATCCAAAATTCGAACAGTTATTAAATGAAAAACGAAAAATAAATAGCTCCATAACTGTTAACGATCGGTATAAAATTCAAATTTTTTACGGTACTAATGACGAAGCCAAAAAAACGTTGGTAAATTTCCGAAAAGAATTCAGAAATATGGACGGAACCATCGTATATAACAATCCTTCCTACAAGGTTTGGATCGGTTCGTTTAAAACACGTATAGAGGCCGAAAAAAACCTATTGGACATCAAGAAGAAATACCCGAATGCCTTACTGATAAAACCAAACAAACAATAAAAACAAACCCGGTTGCCGCCGGGTTTTAAAATAAAAAAGCCCCGCTATGCGGGGCTTTTTTATTATTTGGTAACACCTGACAGATTTTAAAAACCTGTCAGACATTCCGATTATTTCAGTTTCTTTTTCACTTCCACTTCCTGGAATCCTTCAATGATATCGTATTCTTTGATATCGTTGTAGTTTTTGATCTGCATACCACAGTCATATCCTTTGGAAACTTCTTTTACATCGTCTTTAAAACGTTTTAGCGTACTCAATTCACCGGTAAAGATTACCACACCATCACGGATAAGTCGGATTCTCGAGTTACGGAAGATTTTACCATCGGTAACCATACATCCTGCAATCGTACCCACTTTCGAGATTTTGAATGTTTCGCGGATTTCGGCAGTACCGGTAATTTCTTCTTTTAATTCCGGTGATAACATACCTTCCATCGCATCTTTCAAATCGTCGATCGCGTCGTAAATGATCGAGTAGTTTCGGATATCGATTTCTTCTTTATCAGCCAATTGTTTTGCACTTCCGGAAGGACGTACGTTAAATCCGATGATGATCGCATCCGATGCAGAAGCCAACAATACGTCAGATTCGGTAATTGCACCAACTCCTTTGTGGATGATACGGATCTGGATTTCTTCGGTTGATAATTTTGAGAAGGAATCGGATAATGCTTCTACCGATCCATCCACGTCTCCTTTAAGGATGATGTTTAATTCTTTAAACTGACCTAAAGCGATACGACGACCGATTTCGGCAAGTGTAATATGTTTCTGCGTACGAACCGATTGCTCACGTAATAATTGTGCACGTTTAACAGCGATTTGTTTTGCTTCTCTTTCATCTTCAAACACACTAAACTTATCCCCTGCTGTTGGCGCTCCATCAAGACCTAAGATTGAAATCGGCGTAGAAGGACCTGCTTCTTTGATATTATGTCCTCGCTCATCGTGCATCGCTTTCACCTTACCGTGGTGTTTACCTGCTAATACATAATCTCCGATTCGCAATGTTCCCGCCTGAACCAATACAGTAGACACATAACCACGTCCTTTATCAAGGAAGGCTTCCACTACAGTTCCGACAGCCGGTTTGTTTGGATTCGCTTTTAAATCAAGGATTTCAGCCTCTAATAATACTTTTTCAAGTAATTCTTTCACGCCTAATCCTGTTTTAGCAGAGATATCGTGTGATTGGTATTTACCACCCCAGTCTTCAACCAATAGGTTCATACCGGCTAGTTTTTCTTTAATTTTTTCAGGATTTGCCGTAGGCTTATCCACTTTATTGATTGCGAAGATCAACGGTACACCTGCAGCTTGTGCGTGGCTGATCGCCTCTTTGGTTTGCGGCATGATGTCATCGTCGGCAGCAATCACGATAATTACGATATCCGTAACCTGAGCACCACGGGCACGCATCGCGGTAAACGCCTCGTGACCCGGAGTATCTAAGAATGCGATACGCTGACCGTTATCCAATCGTACTCCATAAGCACCAATGTGCTGTGTAATACCTCCGGACTCTCCTGCAATAACATTAGTCTTACGGATGTAATCCAATAAGGATGTTTTACCGTGGTCAACGTGACCCATTACCGTTACAATCGGTGCGCGGTGTTCCAGATCTTCCGGTCTGTCTTCCACTACTTCGATTGCTTCTTCGATATCGGTTGTAATAAATTCTACTTCATAACCAAACTCATCCGCTACAATAGAAAGCGTTTCAGCATCCAATCGTTGGTTCATAGTCACCATGATACCCAACGACATACAGGTTCCGATAACTTTAGTGATTGGCACATCCATCATGGTTGCAATTTCACCTACAGTAACGAATTCCGTTACTTTAAGTACTTTGCTTCCTTCTTCCATCGCTCTTTGCTCGTCATCTGATTTCTGACGGTGCGAATCTCTTTTATCTCTTCTGTATTTTGCCGCTTTAGACTTACTTCCTTTACCTTGAAGTCTTTCTAAAGTTTCTTTGATTTGGTTTTTAACTTCTTCTTCCGTAGGCTCGACTTTAGAAACAATTGCCGGACGGTTTCCTTTTTGGAATCCAGGCTTATTATTTCCGAATCTCGGATTATTTCCTCCACCGCCCTGACGGTTGTTGTTGTTACCTCCACCTTGCTGTGGATTGTTTCCCTGCTGAGCACCAGGCGTTCCCGGTTTTGGCGGAATACGTTTTCTCTTGCTCTTGTTAGCATTGTTATTGTTATTTGAATTCTGACCACCCTGACCGGCATTGGCAGTATTACCCGTGTTCGGTTTGTTGTTGTCTTTTTTGAATTCTTCTTTCTTCTTTTTCGGTTTATTAAACTGAGAAAGGTCGATCATCTGACCGGTAAAAGTTGTTCCGGAAAGTTTTTGGTATTGCGTTTCAATACGCTCTTCCTCAACAGGTGCATCAGCAGCAGCGGCAGGTTTAGCCGGTTCCGCTTTTTCTGTTTTCTCTTCCTTAACTACTTTAACTTCCTTAATTTCTTTAACCTCTTTCACTTCCTTGATTTCCTTAACCTCTTTAGGTTCCGGTGCTACAGGAGCTACTTCAGGAGTTTTTTCTACGATTTTTTCTTCCACCGCTTTATGTTCTACTTCCGGTTTTACTTCCGGAGTGTTTACGACTTCCGTTTCTTCTGAAGAAGGTTTTTCAGCAACAACTTCAGTTTTTTTCGGGTTCAGGTCGATTTTACCAATAGCTTTTGGCCCCGAAAGGGTCGCTTTGGCTTTGATGATATCCTGACGTTGTTTTTCTTCCTCTTTGCGTTTCTCTTCCATCTCACGTTCTCTTTCCACTCGCAAGGCCTCTTTCTCTTTCTTTTTCTCCTCGCTCACCTCCAGAGAAGCCACCTTTTTACCTTTATCAGCAGAGAATTGACCGCACAAGATAGAATATTCCTCATTAGAAATTTTAGCATTCGGACTGGATTCAATTGTATATCCCTTATCTTTTAAATAGTCCACAGCTCTATCCAGAGAAATGTTTAATTCCCTTAAAACCTTGTTAATTCTTATTACTCTTTCTTCAGACATATAATCTTTTTAATATTATCGTAATGCGTGTGTTGTTGTTGTTTAGCTGTATTCCTTGTGTTAGTCTTCGAATTCTTCTTTTAAAATTCGGATAACATCTAAAACCGTTTCTTCTTCAAGATCCGTTCTTCTTACTAAATCGGCCACATCCTGGTTTAATATACTTCTTGCTGTATCCAATCCGATTTTAGCAAACTCTTCGATAACCCATCCTTCGATTTCATCAGAGAATTCTGTTAATTCAACATCATCCTCTTCCTCCAATGTATTTCCTTCACGGATTACATCCAGTTCGTATCCGGTTAACAATCCTGCCAATTTGATGTTATGTCCACCACGTCCGATTGCTTTTGACACTTCTTCCAGTTTCAGGAATACTTCGGCTGATTTCTTTTCTTCATCAATTTTCACAGAAGACACTTTAGCCGGGCTAAGCGCTCTGGTAATAAACAATTGCGTATTGGAAGTATAATTGATTACATCGATATTTTCATTACCCAATTCGCGAACGATACCGTGGATACGAGAACCTTTCATTCCCACACAAGCTCCAACCGGATCAATTCTGTCATCGTACGAATCTACAGCTACTTTTGCTTTTTCACCTGGAATACGCACTACTTTTTTCACCGTAATCAAACCGTCGAATACCTCCGGAATTTCCTGTTCGAATAATTTTTCAAGGAATTTCTCAGAAGTACGGGACATAATGATTTGTGGCTTATTCCCTTTCAACTCCACATTTTCAATGATTCCGCGTACGTTATCTCCTTTACGGAAGAAATCGGACGGGATTTGTTTTTCTTTTGGCAACACAATTTCATTTCCTTCGTCATCCACCAGAATAACTGCTTTTGGACGTACGTGATGCACTTCTGCCGTGTAAATATCGCCAATTAAATCTTTAAATTGCTTATAAAGATTGGTATTATCGTGTTCGTGAATTTTAGAAATCAGGTTCTGACGCAATGCTAAAATAGCTCTTCTACCTAACTGGATTAATTTTACCTCTTCAGATACTTCTTCACCTACTTCGAAATCCGGCTCGATTTTACGGGCTTCAGACAAAGAGATTTCGGAGTTTTGATCTTCCACTTCACCATCGGCAACCACCACACGGTTTCTCCAGATCTCCATATCACCTTTATCAGGATTTATAATAATATCGAAGTTATCATCCGAACCATATTTCTTCTTCAATGCATTTCTAAACACATCTTCTAAAATTGCCATTAAGGTAACTCTGTCGATTAGTTTATCGTCTTTAAATTCTGAAAACGACTCGATTAATGCAATATTTTCCATGCAAACTTTTTATTTAAAATGTTATTATAACAATTGCTTCCTTGATATCCGAATAAGGAATTTCCGCTTTTTTCTGAACGGTTTCTTTTCCTTTACCAACTTGTTTTGGTTCTCTGGCTTTCCATTCCAAAACAACAAATTCTTCATTGGCATCTGTTAGTTCCGCTTCGATTTTTTCGGTTGCGGTTGTCACTTTCAGTTTTCGTCCGATATTCTTCTTGTATTGTCTCGGGGTTTTAAGCGGTGTGGATGCTCCCGCAGAAGCCACTTCCAGCGAAAAATCCTGTTCTTCCCGATCCAGGTTATGTTCAATAGCCCGGCTAATGTCAATACAGTCCTGAAGACTTACACCATTATCACCGTCTAAAGTTACAATAATTTTGTAAGTATCGGTTATTGTTAAATCAATTAAAAAAAGAGACGGCTTTTGAGACAACCCCTCATCCAGCAACGCGCTAACTTTATCTTTAAATGCCATATTAGTATAAAAAGAGGGGACTTACTGCCCCCTCATTATTTAGTTCATTAATAAATAACGGCGCAAATATAGTATATTTTTTTTAATTATTGAAAATCAATTGTGTATTGCAATTTAATTTCCTACCTTTATGAATAACAATTACAACAAATAAAACACCAAAAATCTTACACCCCTAGTATTATGAAAAAAATTTTAGTCCCTACCGATTTTTCCGATCATGCTGAATACGCCTTAAAAGTAGCCGCACAAATCGCCAGAAAAAACAATGGAGAAATCGTTTTACTTCACATGTTGGAATTACCTCATGAAGGAAGCGATGCTATTGGAAGCGGACATGACATTCCCGAAATCATCTTTTTCAAGAAAAAAGCAGAAGAAAGATTGGACGAAATTGCCAATTCCGATATCCTATCCGGAATCAGCGTAACACAAATCACCAAACTTGAAAGAGCTTTTGACGGGATTCTGAATTTTAGCGGCAAAGACGAAATCGACCTGATCGTTATGGGTTCACACGGAGCCAGCGGTTTTAAAGAAATGTTTATCGGATCCAATACCGAAAAAGTAGTTCGCCACTCCGAAACTCCGGTATTGGTCATCAAAAAAGACTCCGACAATTTCACGGTTAACAATTTTGTATTCGCATCCGATTTTACAGACGAAGCCAAAAAACCATTTAAAAAAGTGATCGAGTTCGCCAACGAATTCAACGCTAAAATCCATTTATTAATGGTAAATACACCGAATAATTTTAAATCGACTTCCGTAGCCGAGAAAATGATCAACGATTTTGTTACGGCATTCGACACCAACAATTATTCAACACATATTTACAATGATGTAAACGTAGAAAAAGGAATTTTACATTTTGCCAAAAGCGTTAATGCCGATCTTATCGGAATTAGCACACATGGTCGAAAAGGTCTTTCCCACTTCTTTAACGGAAGCATCAGCGAAGATTTGGTAAATCATGCCAAACGCCCGGTTGTCACTTTCAAAATCTAAAACAAGTATACCAATAAAAAACCGCTTCAATATGAAGCGGTTTTTTTATTTATACAACCCAAAAACCGGTTGTTTTTTTCTTTAAAAACAAACTCAGGTAAATTAAAAAAGCCTCTCAAATTGAGAGGCTTTTTGTTGACCCACTAGGACTCGAACCTAGAACGACTGAACCAAAATCAGCTGTGTTACCATTACACCATGGGTCAGTAAAAGCGGCATCGTTACTGATTTCCGGGTGCAAATGTAGGACAATTATTTTACAATCCAAACTTTTGATAAAAAAATATTAAAAAAATATTTTCAGCGCTCTTTCTCCAAAAAAATAGTTTCTTTGTAAAAGATTTAATACGAAAAAATTAGACGGTATTATATGGTAACATTTAACTTTAAAAAATGGAACACTATCCTTGGATGGTTCACATTTGCAATTGCCTTAATCACGTATTCACTAACAGTAGAACCCTCATTAAGTTTTTGGGATTGTGGTGAGTATATTGCCACTTCAGCCAAACTGGAAGTAGGTCACCCGCCCGGAGCGCCTTTGTTCCAAATGATAGGTGCCTTTTTCGCCATGTTTGCCTCCGGTCCGGAAAAAGTAGCCCTGATGGTAAACATGATGTCGGTATTTTCGAGTGCTTTTACCATTTTATTCATGTTTTGGTCGATGACCCTTATCCTGAAAAAAGTTGTTTCCAGCTATACCGAGTTTAACAAAAACAATGCTATCGTAGTATTGGGAAGTGCTTTAGTTGGTTCCCTTGCTTTTACTTTTACCGATAGTTTCTGGTTTAGCGCTACCGAAGCCGAAGTATATGCTATGGCTTCCCTGTTTATAGCCGTACTATTCTGGCTGGCATTGCGTTGGGAAGAAGACATGCACAGTCCGCGTGGAAATAAATGGCTGTTATTGATCTCATTAATGATCGGTTTGTCGTTTGGTGTCCACTTTATGGCTTTATTGACCATTCCTTCCATTGGCTTGCTTTATTATTTTAAGAACTATAAAACCGTAACCGTTAAAAACTTTATCATTGCCAATATCGTTATTGTTGTGATCCTGTTTTTTGTTTTCAAATTCTTACTACCGTATACTTTAGCCTTTTTCGGAAAAATGGAAATCTTTATGGTAAACTCCTTAGGATTACCGTTTAACTCCGGAACTATATTTGCCGCATTATTGATTGTTCTTTTCTTCTATTTCGGTTTACGTTATACCAAAAAGAAAGAAAAACCATTATACAATACACTATTACTTTGCATCTTATTTGTACTAATCGGGTTTTCAACCTGGTTGATGTTACCGATCCGTGCAAACGCGAATGTGGTAATCAATGAAAACAGACCGTCGGATGCCGCAGAGGTACTAGCCTACTATAACCGTGAACAATACGGAGAGCAAAAAACATTTTACGGTCCGTTATTTACAGAAGGTTACGTAGGACTTGACGAAGAAAATCCATATCAGGATGAAAAACCAAACTACGAACGGGATTATAAAACCGGAACGTATAAAATCGTAAACAACTACGTAAACGCCCGTCAAAATACCAGCGACGATCAAAAAGGATTTTTACCGAGAATGTGGAGTACCGATAATGCGGTAAACTACATGACGTTTACACGTCCGGTTAAATTCACTATCAATCCGGAATATTCGCACGAAGATGAACTGGTACAAATCGTATCTGAATTCCGTAATGCTTATGGAAGCGGTAAATTAGGAATTGAAGAATACGACAAATTCTTAAAAGCCTATGGCGAATACCTGATTATCGAAAAACCATCGTTTATCGATAACATGCAATTTATGTTCGAATACCAGTTTGGTTATATGTACTGGCGTTACCTAATGTGGAACTTCACCGGTCGTCAGAACGATATACAAGGAAAATACGACACTCAAAACGGAAATTGGATCAGTGGTATCAAATTTATCGATGCCATCCGTTTAGGCTCCCAAGACAACCTTCCTTCGGATGTATTAAACAACAAAGCGCGTAATACGTATTACTTCCTACCGTTTATCCTAGGAATCATCGGAATGGTTTTCCATGCCCGAAAAGACCTGAAAAGTTTCTATGTATTACTGGTACTATTCCTTTTTACCAGTTTGGCATTAAAAGTATTCCTAAACGAACGTCCGTTTGAACCACGCGAAAGAGATTATGCCTTAGTAGGTTCCTTCTATATTTTTGCGATGTGGTTGGGCTTTGGTGTCTATGCTATTTACGACGGAATTAAAAATTATTTACAGCCAAAAATTGCCGGACCTGTGGTTATCGCAGCCTGTTTACTGGCCGCTCCGGTATTGATGGCCAAAGAAAACTGGGACGATCACGACCGTTCACACCGTTATACGGCTGTTGCCATGGCAAAAGCCTATCTGGATTCCTGCGAACCGAACGCCATATTGTTTACCATTGGCGACAACGACACGTTCCCACTTTGGTATGCACAGGAAATTGAAGGCTACCGAACCGACGTACGAATTGTTAATACGCAGTTATTCACACAAGACTGGTATATCGATCAGATGAAGTCGAAGGCCTATAATTCGGATCCGTTACCGATTTCATTTACACACGATCAGTATGTAAAAGGGAAACGCGATTATATGTTCTTTCAGGAATTAACCAAAGACCGTATCGACATCAAACAATTCATCGACTTTATTAAGAGTGATGACGAACGAACCTTATTTACAATTCCAAGAAGCGGACAAAAAATCCACTTCTACCCGACCAATAAAATCCGTATTCCGGTTGATAAAGCAACCGTGATCAAAAACAAAGTGGTTAATCCGGCCTTAAACGATTCGATTGTTCCGGCTATTGACTTTGAAATCAAAGGAAGTGCTTTATACATCAACCGATTGATGATGTTGGATCTGGTTTATAACAACAACTGGAAGCGCCCGATTTACTTTACCGGTGGAAGCTTTGGTGACGACGATTATATCTGGATGAAAGATTACCTGCAACTGGACGGAATGGTTTACAAACTGGTTCCGGTTAAAACACCGATTCCAAAAGACGGAAGTCCGCTGGATATGGGTAATATCGATACCGAAAAGATGTACAAAATCGTTATGTCATGGGATTGGGGCAATAGTGGTGATCCGAGAATCTATCACGATCCGGAAACGCGCAAAAACAGTATTTCCTATCGTACCAACCTGGCTCGTTTAACGGAAAAATTAATCGAAGAAGGCAAAAATGACAAAGCCAAAAACATTATTGATCTGGCTATGAAAAAAATGCCAATCGATGAATTTGGTTTCTACACCTTTGTGGAACCGTTTGCATCCGGATATTACGAAGTGGGCGAAACAGCCAAAGCACGCGATATCCTAAACAAACTATCTAAAAAATACCAGGAAAACCTGACGTATTACAAAGGATTAAAAGCTGCAGAACAAAACGATATGTATGTTGACATTGTAACGGATATTGAGCGTTACCGCGCCTTACTCGATATCATGAAGCGATACGACAAAGACTTCTTCAACACGAACAAAACGAAGTTTAACAGTTACAACAAACTGTTTGAACGATTCGGAAGAGATATGGAATAACAAACCGAGAATATGCCCATGAAATCATGGGCATATTTCTTTTTTAGATGATTTATAATGAGTTTCTGGGTTAAAACGAACAGCATTGTCAAGCGACTATTTTCCAACCAGATTTGGGACATTCCAAATACGGAACAAAAAGTATTTCTTACATTCGACGACGGTCCGACGCCAGAAATAACCGAATGGGTTTTAAACCTACTCGAAACCCATCAGATCCGGGCTACTTTTTTCTGCATCGGCAACAACATCGAAAAACATCCGGAGCTATTCAAAAAGGTTATAGCCGCCGGCCATCAGATCGGCAATCATACTTTTAATCATTTAAAAGGCTGGAAAACGGATAACAACACCTATATCCGCAATGCCAAAGCCTGCGAAGACGCTATTGTAAAATACTCGGATGGCAAAATAGATTCCCGTTTGTTTCGTCCGCCCTACGGCAAAATAAAACCGTCCCAATCCCGCTTATTGCGGAAACAGGGCTACAAGATCATTATGTGGGATGTTATCAGTATGGATTTCGACAAAACCATTACACCGGAAAAGTGTCTGCAAAATGTAATCGAAAATGTCGAGCAGGGAAGTATTATCGTATGTCACGATAGCGTAAAAGCATTCGGAAACCTCGAATACCTGTTACCAAAAGTCATTCAGAATCTACAGGAACGTGGCTTCCGTTTTGAAGTACTTTAATTAATATTGCTCCTGAACCAGCGCAATAATTGTATTGGCATCCAGTTCCCCGGATTGGCGCCATACCATTTGCCCTTCTTTATAGATCATCAATGTCGGCAAACCTTTTATCCGTAATGCTTCGGCCAGTTCCTGGTTTTTATCCACATCAATTTTGATCACTTTTGCTTTATCACCTAAAGCAGCAGCGACATCCCGGATAACCGGATGCATGGAAACAGAAGGCTCATTCCAATCGGTATAAAAATCGATTAGCACCGGCACTTGCGCATTGATAAGTTCTCCAAATTTTGACATAGTTTACAAGTTTAAAATCTTTAACTAAACTTTTACGATCAATTAGCTATACAAATGTAGCATTTTTAACGAATTACGCTACTTTTTCACCTTTTTTTAGTTCAATAACGGTAATTTCCGGCCAGATCCCAACACGACCGGGATAGGCATGAAATCCGAAACCGCGGTTCACATAAATATATTTCCCCATTTCTTCATACAATCCTGCCCATTGTTTATAAACATATTCAATTGGACTCCACTTGATTATCCCCGGAATTTCGATTCCAAACTGCAATCCGTGCGTATGACCACTCAGGGTAAGGTGAAAATGTTTGTCGTATTTTTTTACTTCCGCATCCCAATGCGACGGATCGTGGCTCATCAGGATTTTAAAGTCATTTGGTGTTAATCCTTCCGAAGCTTTATGCAAATCGCCCGCCTGTTTGAACTTCACGCCCCAGTTTTCCACTCCTACCAATGCGATTTCATCCTCTCCTTTACGAATCTTTACGTGTTCGTTTAACAGCAGTTTAAAATCAATCTGACGGTGTAGGTCTTTGATCGCTTTAAAGTTGTCGTCTTTTGCTTTTTGCGACGGCCACTCGATATACTCTCCGTAATCGTGGTTACCTAAAACCGAAAACTTACCCAAAGCCGGCGTTTCGATCTTTCGGAAGGTATCGATCCACGGATGCATTTCATCGGCATGCGTATTTACGATATCACCCGTAAACAGAATAATATCTGACTTTTGTTCGTTGATCAAATCAATTGCATAACTAATTTTCTCCGGGTTATCAAAGCTACCGCTATGCACATCGGATATTTGTGTAATCGTAGTTCCATCGAAACTATCCGGTAGATCCGGAAAGAAAATGGTTTGTCGGATTACCTTAAAATTATATTTCCCTTTGGTCATTCCGTACAACAGCGATGTAAACGGGATCAACGCTACCATAAGCGCCACCTGACTTACAAATTTGCGCCTTTCGGGAATGGCTTCCTTGATATTATCGGCCTGCGTAAAATAATTAATGGTGGTTGCAAACAAACGGTATATATCTTCCGTGAGCAATATAATCGCTATAAGCAATTTCGGGATTAACGTGATTAAAAGCAATCCCATAGTAAACAAGGTCTGCTTCGTTTGTCCCACACTTCGGTCAAACTGTGCAAACGAATAAATCAGATATATAAAAATGGCCAGACTCACCAACTGATAGCTTATCAGTATCCATCTTTCTTTGGTGATGGTTCGGAAAGCCTGGAATGCATACAATTCCACTAATAGTAAAATTACGCCTATAAAAACTAATCGCATTACAATAAATTAAGAGGCAAAGTAACAAAGAAAGCCATTACCGACGGATTTTCATTAGCAATAATTTAACTATACTTTATCGAATGGAAGCACTGAATGATTTTATCGTAAAACTCTGACCACCGGCATTGAGTCTTTTCACCCATATTTCTATTGAATCACCGCTATCCAACATTACCGTTCCCTGAACCGGAAACGATTGCACATAACCGGCGTTGGTATCGATAAACGTTTCCGAAGCCGTTACTGCTGCTGTACCTCCGGCTGCCGGAATTCGCATGATATAAAACACATAAGTAGTATTTGTCACTCCGGTAATATCGCCGAACGAAACCGCGGCATTTACCGTAAAAATTCTGGATTTCCGCCCCTGATACGTTAGCCTGTTATTGGTTGAAGTAAAACGGTATAAATTATTATTCGCCGTATTCGGAATATCGATTTTAACACCAGTGGTTGAAGGCAAAGCCGTAGCCGCTTGCGCCAGTGTTCGGTCGTAAAAAATATTTCCGGTCGAAACCGCATCCCCTTCCACAGGGATACCCGAACTATTCACCACCCAACGGTTATCAAAATTAAATCCGGTATAACTTCCCGTAGTATAACGTTTCACATAAGTTCCCGCCGTTCCGGTAGTATAAAATACTACGTCTTTTAAAAGCGCATCACCCGTTATGGTTGGATTAGCCGACACATCAATCCCGGTTTTACCGGAGTTAACCACGCTAAAACCACCGGCGCGTTGTAGCATATTGAACGTACCTTTAAAGGTTTCGAACGTACCGGAGTTGGTATCCTGCCAACCCACATTACTAATCAGCAATTGGTTTACATTTTCATAGGTAATCCCGGTCGTATTGGCAGCAAACTGAACAATCGTTAAAAATACCAATCCGAAGTTTTTAATATCACCAACCGCACCGGAACCCGCTACGATACAATCACGGAAAATCAGATTCGGACTTGATGTTCCATTCAAATCGAACACTTTTACCGAAGCGGTTAGTGTAAGATTCCGAAGGCTTCCTCCTGTAGCACCTGTAAAAAGCGTTCCGGTACGCACCAATCTGTCGTTATTTGTATCCAATCCGGAAACATACGCTCCGTTTAATTCGATAGGTTTGTCCACATTAATCGTTCCATTGATTTCATAAAACGTTCCAGCGGTTAACTTATACGTTGATCCGCCTCCGGCTGTCGATTCGGCTGCTAAAACAGTCGCAAGTACATCGGTCGATTTGATTCTTTTAAAATTCAGTCGTCTGTCGCCATCGCCCAACATCTTAATCCAGGTAGTTGTTGGCAAATCATAAAAATAATAGGATTTAATATCCGTATCATATACCAGTAATCCATTCGCAGGACTTGTAATTGCTGTCCTTTGCGCAGTCGCCATACGCGGTGTTAGCAATCCTTTTGAGGTTGAGGTCATATCCAAAAGCGAACTTGCATCTGGCACAGTAGTTCCTATTCCAACCTGAGCCATAATTGGAGCGGCAAACAGGATCGATACAGAGAATAGGAGATTTCTAAAGAATGTAAAGGCTATTCTTTTCATAGAGGATAGATTTGGGGTAGTTGTTTATTGCAACTAAAAATACTACATCCTAACAAAAAAAACAATATCCGAAAACTAAATTTAACACAACAAAAATCAAAAAATTAACGCCTGAAAGATATTTATTAGGATTACTTTCACAAAAACCCATCACACAAAGCAACAACACCCACTTATACCCTATCTTTTGAAAGCATTCCGACATTCAGGAATATTACAAATAGGCCATCTGCTGTTATATTTTAAACAAGACACTTTAGACAAACTAAATTTATTACCGTTATTTTTTTTCACTACACAAATCAATCGTTAATTTTTTTAGCATTTCGAAACTCCGCCTGCCAAAAATCCTAAATACTATCAAAAAAACCAGTCTGTTATTTTTATTTAATCTAAATAAATACCTTTGTGCCAACTTATTCAAAATTATCATGAAGAAAATATACTTACTAATTACGCTATTTTCCATGGCACAGGTGGATTGTAACGCGCAATTACTCACCCCAAACAGCTCGGCTTTTACCGGAGCTTTCTATGGGGATTGCGTGGCAGCCGACTTTAACGGCGATGGAATAAAAGAGATTATTGTATCCGGTGCGCTTCCGGGTTACAACGGGCATACCGCTTTGTATGTAAACCAAAACGGGACCTATGTTCCTAACACGGCTACAGCATTTACTCAGATCATGTATTCGGCGATAGGAACCGGCGATATCAACAATGACGGGCATCTTGATTTTGCCATAACCGGAACCCGGACCGATACCGACGAGCAGGTTTTCGAGATTTACTACGGAAACGGCGACAACACCTTTACAAAAGTCACCGTAGATAATATCCAACCGACGATTTATGGCGCCATTGAGATTGTTGATTTTGACAAAGACGGCGATATGGACATTCTGGTTAACGGAATGTTGGACAGTGGCGATAAAGTATCGACCATTTACCTGCAAAACGGTACTAGCGGTACGTTTACCGTATCACCAACTGTACTCTCGGGTACCTATTTCGGTGCTGCAAAAGTATTTGATGCCAATTCGGATGGTTTTCCGGATATAATCATCACCGGTTATACCAATGCTTATGTTCCGGAAACCAAATTCTACCTGAATCAGGGAGATGGTACGTTTATCGGACATAGCAGCGGATTAGACAATGTTTATTTCTCTTCGATTGATACTGCCGACATCAATGGCGACGGTCATCCGGATGTGTTATTATCCGGAATGAGCGATTCGTTCGAACCGACACTAACGGCCTATATCAACAATGGTACGGCACATTTCACTCCAATAGGCGCTTCCTTTATCGGAACCTATTATGGTAGTTCTCGTTTTGTAGATTACGATAACGACGGTGATCTGGATATCCTTACGCTGGGATCCAATGCCGATGGCGATAATAAAGTATTATTCTACCGTAACAACGGTTCCGGCGAATTTGCACTGGACGTTGAAAACTCCAACCTTTTAACAGCCGTAACCATGTCGCGTGCTTTGGTTTTCGATTATGACAACGACGGTGACACCGATATCTTTTTGATGGGTTATAAAGAAAATGATGTTGCTTCGGCCGTTCTTTATACCAACAACAGTGTTCAGAATTGTACACCGAGCTATCAGTACAATGCCGATAGCAATATGATTACCAATGTATCTTTTGGTAGTATTAACAACCCATCGCCATTCCAGTCGGGAACAACACCGACGTATGAAGATTTCTCAAGCATTAGCGCTACCGTAACCAAAGGACAAACCTATCCAATAGCGGTTAAAGGACCTTCCAGTTCTTTCCCAAGTGATGTCATGGTTTATATCGACTTTAACGGAAACGGAAACTTTAACGATGCCGGCGAAGGATTCTATATCGGTCAGTTAGCACCGGCAAATCCGGCCAATGCCAATACGGTTACCGCCAACATAACAATCCCGGCTACGGCTACTAACGGAACTGTCAAAATGCGAATCATTAAAAACACGAATGTAGCCGCGTTGAGCAATCCGAATGCACCCAATACCATTACCGATCCATGTGACACGACTTTAAGAGCCGGACAAACGGAAGATTACACCCTTACCATCGAAAACAGTACCGTTTGTAATCAGGAACCAGGACAAGCCATAGGCGATGTTGGTTGTGTTACCTTTACGTATCAGGGACAAACGGTAACCTATACTACGGTACGTGGTGCCGACAGAAACATCTGGTTACAACAAAACTTAGGAAGCCAGGCTGTAGCGACATCATCAACCGATGCGAACGCTTTTGGTGATCTATTCCAATGGGGGCGTTGGGACGATGGCCATCAATTGCGTACTGCGACTACAGCCATATCACCGGCAAACAATAATCCAACCGGTATCGGAGCAGGAAATGCAAACTATTTTACGTCATCGCCAGCCTGGTGGAATACCAATCAACTTACCGACACCTGGAGTGCTACAACACCGGCCAATGCAACAGCGACCGACGGATGCGATCCCTGTCGTGCTTTAGGAGAAGGATGGAGAATGCCGTCACAAACCGACTGGGAATTAATCGTTGAAAAAGAATTGATCTCTTCCCCATCAAAAGCCTATGACAGTAATTTAAAACTAACCGTAGGCGGAAACAGAGACACTGCAGGAAGCTTTAACTTTACAGGAGTACGTGGTTATTACTGGAGCCGTACGACAAGTTCAACCGGAGCAAAAAATTTATACTTCAGTAATGCAATCGTCAATCCGGCAGCAGGAGGTCCAAGAGGACAAGGCTCGGCAGTACGTTGTTTAAAAGCCACTGCAGCACTTGGTTTAAACGACAAACTGAAATCAAAATTCAACATTTACCCGAATCCGACGCGTTCGCAGGTAACAATTGCCACCACTCAGACGGACATTACGGTAAAACTATTCAACGCGATAGGACAACAGGTTTTGACTACCCAATCGAATGTGATCAATATGTCTGATATGGCCAGCGGTATTTATATCATCCAGATACAAACCGAAAATGGCGAAACCTATTCGCAAAAAATTGTGAAGCAATAATAAGGTGCAAGTAAACACCTAAAATAAAAGAGGCCGGTTGATCACCGGCCTCTTGCTATTTTCTGACTATTTTTTTTGGTTATCCATTTTGGCATCCCCTTTTTTAGGTTCTGCTTTTACTTCGGTTTTAGCACGATGCTCATGTTTTTTAGTGGTAACTGTTTTTGCTGGTGCTGTTTGAGCGAAAGCCATTGCTGTTGACACTACCATCACAGCAACTAACATTAATTTTTTCATGATTTCAAAGTTTAATGATTAATTTATGAGTCAAAGTTACCAGCTGAAAATGAAGACAAAATGAAGATTATACCTCGTTTGGAACTTTAACATTTAATTGGCTTTTTCCGGTGATTGAAAACGAAGCGTAAACGTACTTCCCTCTGCCAGAACCGAGCGCACCTCGATACTGCAATTGTGGAAACGGGCAATACTGTTGGCTATGGCCAAACCAAGCCCCTGTCCTTCCACTTGTAAATTGATTCGCGTAAAACGATCGAACAAGGTTTCCATCTGATCCATCGGAATTCCTTGTCCGGTATCGCTGATCGACAGCCAATAAATACCGTTTTTAAAACCATCGGCCAACACAATTCGTCCTTCTTTCCGGTTATATTTAATCGCATTTCCCAACAGATTAAACAACAATATATGCATCAGGGTTCGGTTTCCCATAAAACAATAGTCGTGTTGTAATTCCGAAACCACAGTGATCTCGCGATCCTTAATCCGATCGTCGAGCTCTTCCAGCAGTTCGTCCAGTAATTCCCGTAACACGATGGTTTCGTCCGACAGGAATTTATGGTGTTCGATTTTTGAAATCAACAACAGGTTATTGATAATCTTTTTCAGGTTGTCCAATGTTCGTAGCGAACTCACTATTCTCTCCTGACCTTCATTATTGATCGAATCGTTTTGCAACAGGTTTTCAAATCGGTTTTTCAGAATCGCAATGGGCGTCAGCAATTCGTGCGATACATTCGCTATAAACTGTTTTTCTTTCCGGATCACATCTTGCATGCGCTCCATCATCTGATTTAGCGCCAGATCCAATTCTTTAAAATCATCCGAATGCGTCTGAATCACAGTTTTATTATAGGTTTCCGGATTATCGATATGCCGGATTTTCAGATCAATAATTTTATAAAACGGACGAAGCAGGTAATCGATATAAAAAGCTTCCAGTAAAAATGTAAGCAAAACCAATCCGATCAAAACGGCAACCGTAAAAAAACGGATCACAAAGTACAGGTCTTTTACCTGCGCCAGGTTATTTCCGATTTCCAACAGATAGGATTTCCCTCCGTATTTAAAGAAATACTGTAAAATCCGGTATTCATTTTCTTCTTTTTCGATGATCCGGGGTTCGGTTACAAAAACCGTACGATGCTTGACAACCTGATGATCGGGCAATCGCGACAATTGTAAAAATTCACTGTGCAGCTTTGAAAAACTGGCATAGGTATCGTCCATACTGTTATCCGAAAGAAAATTAGTGATTTCTTCATTATCAAGATTCCGGATAAATTTTTCCTTTTTTTCAAGCAGACTGGTTGTGATATGCCGGAAGACTACTTTTTCGACCAATACCGGTAATACAAACCACAAAACCACGATCAGTACGATTCGGGTTAGAATACTAAAAACGGCTACCTGGTGTTTAAATTTCATCTGTTATTCATTGATACGATATCCGACATTCCGAACGGTTTCAAACCAATCCAGTTTTTCATAGTGCTCCAGTTTTTTCCGCAGATTCCGGACGTGTACATCGATAAAATTCGAATCGGCGTTCAATTCCAGAATATCGCCCCAAAGGTGTTCGGTTAACTGTAATCGGGTCACCACCCGGTTTTTATTCAGTACGAGATATTGGAAAACATCAAACTCTTTTTTGGTCAGTCCTATGACATTTTCACCGTGTTTCACCTTATAATCCTGTAATTGGATACTAAATCCGTGAATACTCAGCTCATTTAAAGTAAACCCATGCATTCGTCGGATTACGGCAAAAATACGCGCACCGAGTTCGGTCAGCGCAAAAGGCTTGGTCAGATAATCGTCGGCACCAAGCTGAAACCCGCTAATCCGGTCGTCCAGTTCGCCGCGGGCCGTAATCACAATCACCCCCATTTTATTGTGTTCTTTCCGAACGGTTTTTAGCAAATCCAATCCGTCGCCATCCGGTAACCCCAGATCGAGCAACATCAAGTCATAGGAATTGCGGTCGATCTCCTCCAATGTTTCCCGACAACTTTGCTTTATTTTACAAAAATGTCCCACACTGCTGAGGTACGTTACCATTTCCCGAGCCAGTTCGTCATGATCTTCTACGATAATAATATTCATAGCTAACAAGGTTAAAACCAATTAAAATTACAGAATAATCGGAATCGTCCGACAAGCGGTCGCATAAATTTCCATTGGAATTTCGATCGTATCAATATCGGATTCCGTATTTTTACAAGCAAATAGCCTATATCATGTCACAACAAAAACGCCTTTTTCTACTGGATGCCTACGCATTGATTTTCCGTGGGTATTATGCCTTTATCAAAAACCCACGTATCAACTCCAAAGGACTGGATACGTCGGCCGTTATGGGATTTATGAATTCCCTGATGGATGTGATTAAAAGAGAAAAGCCCGGTTATCTGGCCGTTGCCTTCGATAAAGGAGGAAGCGAACTCAGAAGCCAAATGTTTCCCGAATACAAAGCCAACCGCGACGAAACGCCGGAGGCGATCAAAATAGCCGTTCCGTATATTCAGGAAATCCTGAGAGCCATGCATATTCCGATTATGGAATTACCCGGTTATGAAGCCGACGACCTTATCGGAACCTTAGCCAAACAAGCCGAAAAAGAAGGTTATACGGTCTATATGGTTACACCCGATAAAGATTTTGCTCAGTTGGTATCCGAAAATATTTTTATGTACCGACCGGCACGTATGGGTAATGATATTGAAATCTGGGGTGTTCCGCAGGTATTGGAAAAATTCGAAATTGAACGTCCCGAACAGGTGATCGACTTTTTAGGAATGATGGGTGATGCCGTAGATAACATTCCGGGACTTCCGGGTGTGGGCGAAAAAACCGCAAAAAAATTATTAAAAGAATACGGATCGATGGAAAACCTTTTGGCCAATACCCATGAGCTAAAAGGTAAAATGAAAGAAAACATCGAAGCCAATGCCGACAAAGGAAGATTATCCAAAACCCTGGCCACAATATTACTGGATTGTCCGGTGCAATTCGACGAAAAAGATTTCGAATTATCCCGTCCGGATGTGGAAAAAACCGAAGCCATTTTCCAGGAACTGGAATTTCGTAGAATGAAAGAACAGTTCGATAAACTTTTTGCAGACGGTTCCGAGTTTGACGAGATTAACACCAACAATCTGGAGCCTTCCGCTTCAACGGTATCTAAAACACGGAAAACAGCGAAAAACGAAGACCAGACTTCTTTATTTGACGACGGTCAGGTAGCAACCACCAGTACGCACAACAGCTTTTACGACACACTGGAAACCACCAGTCACAATTACCAGATTGTACAAGGCGATTTGGGAATCCGTTTGTTAGTTCAAAACTTATTACAACAACCGGAGGTTTGTTTTGACACCGAAACGACCGGACTTGACGCCTTACATGCCGAACTGGTTGGAATCGCCTTCTCTTATGAAAAAGGAAAAGGCTTTTATGTTCCGTTCCCGGACAATCAGGAAGAAGCCAAAACCGTATTGGAAAAACTACTACCGTTCTTCGAAAACGAAACCATACTCAAAATAGGACAAAACCTAAAATACGATCTGAAAGTACTGGCCAATTATGGCGTTACGGTTAAAGGTCGTTTATTCGATACCATGATTGCGCATTACCTGATCAATCCGGACATGCGTCATAACATGGATGTCTTGTCTGAAACCTATTTAAAATACGCACCAAAATCCATCGAAACACTGATTGGTAAAAAAGGAAAAAACCAGAAATCGATGCGCGATGTCGCTTTGGAAGACATCAAGGAATATGCAGTGGAAGATGCCGATGTTACGCTACAATTAAAAGCGCTTTTCTCGGAAAAACTCGACAAAACCGGAACGAAAAAACTATTCGAAGATATCGAAATTCCGTTGGTAGCCGTATTGGCCGCTATGGAGCGCGAAGGTATCCGACTGGATGTGGATTTCCTAAAATCTTTATCTAAAGATATGGAAGTTGAAATCAAAACGCTGGAGCAAAAAATCTATGAAATTGCCGGAGAACATTTTAATCTGGCATCGCCAAAACAATTGGGTGATATCCTGTTCGAAAAACTGAAAATCGGCGGAGCGAAACAGAAAAAAACCAAAACCGGTCAATATGCAACCGGCGAAGAAGTTTTGAGTTACCTGGCCAACGAACACGAGATTGTTCAGAGTATTCTCGACTGGCGTCAGTTGGTTAAATTAAAAAATACCTATATCGATGCGTTGCCGACTCAGGTCGACAAAGACACCCAACGCGTCCATACCGATTATATGCAAACCGTGGCTGCAACCGGCCGACTTAGTTCGAACAACCCGAACCTGCAAAACATTCCGATTCGAACCGAACGAGGTCGTCAGATCCGAAAAGCGTTTATTGCCCGTGATGAAAACTACACCCTGGTTTCTGCCGATTACTCGCAGATCGAGCTTCGTATCATCGCTGCATTAAGCGGAGAGCCGAACATGATCAAATCGTTCCAGAATGGTGAAGACATTCACGCCTCTACCGCGGCCAAAGTATTTAACGTACCGTTGGAAGCCGTAACCCGCGAACAACGTAGCCATGCCAAAACGGTAAACTTTGGAATCATCTATGGTGTTTCGGCATTTGGATTGAGTAACCAAACGTCGTTATCCCGTTCGGAAAGTAAAGAATTGATCGACGCCTACTACCAGACGTATCCAAGGCTAAAGGCCTATATTCAGGAACAAATGGAATCGGCTCGCGAACATGGCTATGTACAAACCGTTTTAGGTCGTCGTCGTTACTTAAAAGACATCAACTCCGCCAATGCCGTAGTTCGTGGCGCTGCCGAACGAAATGCCGTTAACGCCCCGATTCAGGGAAGTGCTGCCGACATCATCAAAATTGCTATGATCAATATTCATAAACGATTAATTTCCGAAAACTGGAAAAGTAAGATGTTGCTACAGGTACACGATGAGCTTGTATTTGACGTTCACAACAGCGAACTGGAACGCATTCAGCCAATGATCAAACACGAAATGGAAGAAGCCTTTAAACTGGATGTACCATTAGAAGTTGAGCTAGGTCATGGAAAAGACTGGCTTCAGGCACATTAATCATTTAAAAAACAATTTGTTATATCTTTTTATATCATATTTTTAAAATTTTAATATCAATCCAAAGATTTTGCTAATTTTAAATCGTCCAATCCGACCTTTTATTAATAGCAAAATCTTTTGTTTTGAAGATATTAAAGCCGATTCTGTATTTTTCCATTTTCAACCATCCTCTACAACTGGAGGAAGTCTATTCCTTCTCCGATCACGAGAACCGAATGGATTTTGATCGCGAAATCGAGCAGGCCTTACAACAAGGCATTATCACCAAAACAGACCGCTATTACCATACCAACCTGACAACCGAACACATTCATCGCAGGGAAACCGGCAACCGAAATGCCGTGAAAGCAATGGAAAAGGCACAAAAAAAAGCACAGTTTATTTCGTCCTGGTTTCCGTTTGTCGAAGCGGTAGCCATATCCGGTTCCTTATCCAAAGGTTATTTCGACGACAATTCCGACATCGATTTCTTTATCATCAGTAAACCCGGGTATCTGTGGATCTGCCGCACCTGTCTGGTACTGTACAAAAAGTTATTTCTTTTTAATTCCAAAAAATATTTCTGTGTGAATTATTTTATCACGGCAGACAATCTGGAAATTGAAGAAAAAAATCGTTTTACGGCTACAGAAATCGTAACTTTAATTCCACTATACGGAAAAGAGAAACTGATTGCTTTTTATGAAAGCAACCAATGGGTTCGCTCCTTTTTTCCAAATAAAACCCAAACGGATAGCGACAGTATCCGTCCGATAAAAAAGAAAAAAATAACGGCTGCTTTTGAACGCTTTTTATCTGGTTCGATTGGCCGCAGAATAGAACAGTTGACCTTTAAAACTACTTTTTGGTTTTGGAAATTAAAATTCGAAAGAAAACTGGCTTCCGAATTTTCAATTGCTTTCAAGTCATCAAAAAGAGTATCCAAGCACCATCCGTCCAATTTTCAAAAAAAAATCATTGATGCTTTAAACCAGAAATACGACGACCTCAACGCCACCCATCATATCCAGCTAACCAAAGAACATGTCTGATATCTTATTTTCACACTCGTACTACTACCGGCTCGATCCGAAGCAGTGGAAAAACCATATGCCTTTTCCACCTTTAGGAACGCTCTATGCTGCGTCGTTATTACGCGAAAACGGCTATCAGGTCGATTTGTTCGATACCAATCTGTTGGATAATCCGCGTGCCATTACCGAAAAACTGGAAAACGATAAGCCGCGCTATCTGGTGATTTATGACGACGGTTTTAATTACCTGACCAAAATGTGTCTGACCACTATGCGGGAAGCTTGTTTTGAAATGATCACCATCGGAAAACAACACCAATGTACCGTTATTGTATGCAGTTCCGATTCAACCGATCATTATCCAAAATACCTGGATAAAGGTGCCGACTATATTTTACAAGGCGAAGGCGAAGCCAGTCTTTTGGAACTGATCAATACTTTAGAACACAAAATGCCCATTGCTACTATCAATGGGATTATCTATACCGATCCGGACACACATCAAATCCGGATCAACCCCAAACGTCCGATTCTCCAAAATCTGGATGAATTGCCGTTACCCGCCTGGGATTTAATCGACATCGATTCGTACAAATCCCAATGGCAAAAAAGCGGTCAGCCGTTTACCCTGAATATCGCCACCACACGCGGTTGTCCGTACAAATGCAACTGGTGTGCTAAACCGATCTACGGGAATCGCTACAATGCGCATTCGCCGGATTATATCGTACGTCAAATTGCCCATCTGAAGTCCGCATTTGGTGTAACCCGATTTTGGATGTGCGACGATATTTTCGGACTAAAACCCAACTGGGTACAGGAATTCGGAAAACTATTGAACGAACAACAGTTATCAATCCGTTATTATATCCAAAGTCGCGCCGATTTGCTTTTAAAAGAAGATACCATAGCCGTACTGGCGCGTACCGGATTGGAAGAAGTCTGGATCGGTGCCGAAAGCGCTTCCCAGAAAATCCTTGATGCGATGGACAAAGGCACTACGGTAGCTCAGATTTATGAAGCCACCCGTTTGCTAAAAAAGAACAGCGTTAGAGTTGCTTTTTTCCTGCAATTCGGTTATCTGACCGAAAATCAGGACGACATCCAGAAAACCATCGCCATGGTCAAAGAACTGTTACCCGACAATATCGGGATTTCCGTTTCGTATCCGTTACCGGGCACCAAATTTTACGACAAGGTCAAAGAAGACCTGAAACAAAAATCCAACTGGACCGATTCGGACGATTTGGACATGATGTTTCACGGTACCTATTCATCCGAGTATTATCGTAAATTACAACGATTGGTTCACAAGGAATACCGTATCAGTCAGGGGCTTTATTTTCTAAAAAACCTGTTTCGCGATCCGGTACGCCCTGACAAATTAAAATCCATTGTCAAACTGGGTTATTATATTCCGAGCGTCGGAATCGACCGTTATCAGATAAAAGCTTTAGAAAAACTATGAATGCTTCGTTCGACATAGCCGCAGTCACGTACGACCAGACGTTTACCCATACGGTAATCGGCAGGTTGCAACGCGATTTGGTCTATCGTCATATGTCGGAAACGCTTCCCAATAGTACGATCCGCTCTATATTGGAAATCAACTGCGGAACGGGCGAAGACGCCATTTGGTTATCCCAACAAGGCTATCAGATAACGGCCACCGATATTTCGGAACAAATGATCATCACAGCTAGGCAAAAAGACACTACCGGGACGATTACTTTCCGGCAGGCTGATATCAATACGCTTCCCGCGGCTTTTCCAAATCAGACATTCGATGCGATCTTTTCCGATTTTGGCGGACTGAATTGCCTTTCCGAATCGGAATTGGAAGCCTTTTTCGAAAATGCCAATCGGTTACTCAACCCAAACGGCAGGTTGTTTTTAGTGATCATGCCTAAAAACACGGTATGGGAACAATGTTATTTTCTGCTAAAAGGCCAATGGAAAGAAGCCTTCCGTCGCAAACGTGAAAAAGCGATCGTCAACATCGACGGAGAAGCCGTGGTGACCTATTATTACAATCCGGCAGCAATCAAACGAATGGCACAACGCCATTTTGCCGTCACTCATATAAAACCCGTTGGTTTTTTTATTCCCCCCTCCTACCTGGAACCCTTTGTAAAAGACAAAAAACGCTTAACCGCTGTTTTGGGTTCCCTGGAAAATACTATTCGAAACATTCGATTCCTGTCGCGCTATTCCGATCACTATTTTATTGCGTTGCAAAAAAGATGAGTATACTGCTGACACACGGGTATTATATATCGGACGATCCGAAGGAGCAAAAAATCATGAAGCCATATCCGCCATTGGGATTGCTTTATATTTCGGGCTATCTGCTGGAACGGAATATTCCGAATAGCGTTTATGACAGTACGTTTTATTCCCAACCCGAACAATTGGATTATATCGCCGAAATACAACCGGATGTTATTGCCATTTACACCAACCTGATGACCAAAGTTGAGGTGATTCGATTGATTCGGATCCTGAAAACGGACTACCGATACGGTTTTCCTACAATTATTTTAGGCGGACCGGATGTGACCTATAATTGCGAAAATTACCTCAATGCCGGTGCCGATTTTCTGATCATAGGCGAAGGCGAAGAAACGACTTACCAATTGTATCAGGCCATTATGGAACAGTCGGATTATACAGCTGTTGACGGTATCGCCTTTTTTGACAACGGTCAATTGATCAAAACAAAAGCCCGAACCAAATTCCGGGAATTGGACGAGTTGCCATTACCCAACCGAAAAGCGGTTCCTATTGAAAAATATTTACAAACCTGGAAAACGAATCACGGGAAAAGCTCGATGACGATTTCCACACAACGCGGCTGTCCGTATACCTGTAAGTGGTGCAGCACGGCTGTCTATGGTCAGAGTTACCGTAGACGACCGGCACAACAGGTGGCTGCCGAAATGCGTCTTTTAAAAGACCAATACAATCCCGACACCCTCTGGTTTGTAGACGATGTATTTACCGTGAGTCACAAATGGCTAACGGAATTTCATAAAGAAGTACTCGCCCAGGACGCCAAAGTTCCGTTCGAATGTATCACCCGGGCCGAACGCCTTAACGATGCCATTCTGCAATTATTAAAAGAAGCCGGATGTTACCGGATCTGGATTGGTGCCGAAAGTGGTTCCCAGAAAATCATTGACCTGATGGATCGCCGTGTCGATGTATCGGTGGTCAAGCAGGCCATTCAGAAAACCAATGCCCTCGGTATCGAAACCGGAACGTTTATTATGGTAGGCTATCCCGGTGAAACCGAAGACGATATTCATCAAACGATCCAATACCTTAAAGAAGCCAACCCTACGGAATATACCATTACCGTAGCCTATCCGATTAAAGGGACTTCTTTGTATGATGAGGTGGAAAGCCAAATCACTGTACAACCCGATTGGGAAACCTCAACCGATCGTCAGATTGATTTTAAAAGAACCTATTCGCGTAAGTTTTACGATTATGCCGTGAGTAAAGTCGTAAACGAAGTGGAATTTTACCGGGAGCTGATTAAAACCGAAAACCGGAATCCGATCAAAATACTGAAATTAAAAACCAAATCCATTTTGGCCAGTGGCCTGATGCGGATTAGTAAACAGTTATAAAGATGAACCATCCGGCCGAACAGAAATATGTCATTTTTATCACCTTGCTTTATTTTACGATAAGCCTGCTGGGTATTATGCATCATGAACTTTGGCTGGACGAAGCACATCACTGGTTATTGGCGTTGGATAGCGGTTCTTTTTCGGAACTGTTTTACAACATGCGTCACGAAGGCCATCCAATGCTGTGGAACATCCTATTGTTTTTACTCACCCGAATCACCGACAATCCCTTTGGAATGCAATTCCTACATATAGTGTTGTCTACGCTAACGGTTAACATTTTCCTTCGGAAGTCCCCTTTTTCGACACGCTTCAAAGTATTGTTTGTCTTCGGTTATTTTATGTTGTTCGAGTACAACCTGATCAGTCGGAATTATATATTGGGATTGTTATTCCTCTTTCTGGCTTTGGGAATGTACCGACAACGGAAAGAAAAATTCCTGCTCTATGCCTTTTGGCTGGCATTGGCCGCCAATATCCACCTGATGTTTACGGTAATCAGTTTGGCACTACTATTTTTATTTAGCATTGAAAACAAAAAAAACATACTTCGTTATACCAGCGGTTATCTGGTTTTTGCTGCGGGTATTTTTCTGTTAGTTCTGCAATTATTCCCGTCTATCGATAGTATCTTTCTGACCCGAACACACGATATTCCACTGTACGAACGCTTTACCAAAGGCTTTATCTCACTTTTTAAAGGATTGGTTACGATACCCGATTTCCGAACGATTCATTTTTGGAATTCCAATTTGATGGTTAATTATAGCAAACCCATCTCGGCCGTAATCGGATTGTTATTATATGCACTGCCGCTATTGCTATTTTACAAACGGAAAGCCACTTTGCTGTTTACCTATACCGCCTTGTTTGGCGTACAGTGTTTTTTCTTTATTACCCAACTGAGCGCTACGCGATTCGACGGTATCAACTATATCATATTGATCACTGCTTTATGGATTGATCATTATCATTTGTATCGAATCCGGAACAACATCAATCGGGATTTTGCACGGAGAACCGTTCTTTATTTACTCCTATTATTACAATTCAGCAGCGGACTAATCGCCTATATGTACGACTATTGGAAACCGTTTTCGTCCGGAAAGCAGGTAGCCGCTTTTCTGACGCAACACCATTTATCGAAAATGGAAACCGTTACCCAGTTTTGCGAAGGGACCATTATTGCTCCTTATCTGGACAAGCGTCCGTTTTTTTTATGTACCAACCGGAATCAGGGACTTTGCAATTGGGAACAAAACTGTAATACCGCTATAACCGATAGTCAGCTTATAGCGTTACTGGCAACGCATAGCACGCAAAACAGCGATTTTATTTTTATTAGCGGCCGGAATATCACCCAAAACCCGGAAAACACGATTAGCCTTAAAAAACTAACGCATTTGTCGCCGTGTATTGTCCGAAACACGAATTATTATATCTACCGCGTTACCCGCAGTATTACCAAACCGATCCCGCATGAAAAAACTATTGCTCGTTTTTAGTCTGTTACTTGTTGCTTGTGCGAACGATTCCTATTCCGATTTGATGGGGAAAGAAGACGATTCCCTTGTTCTACGATGGAGTAAGGCGTATGACGATGACGACATACACAAATCGTTGATCGGATTAAAATGGGCGTTATCCTATATCGGTGCGAAGTTACCATCGGATTTATCCGGCATTTATAGCAATGGTGATCGGATTTATGTCGACAGTAAGGCCATTGGATTATCGGAAAATGCACAGGTCCTACTGAACCGTTTGCATCAAAAGATCAAAAATTCTCAGGAATACCAGCAGCAACAAACAATCGATTTGGGTCGGTATGTTACCTTGTTACTCGGTGCTTCCGAACATTATTATGCGTTAACCGGCGTACCCGAACAATTGGACGTACTGATGAGTCGTTACACCTTACAACCCGAAAAAGGTTATGTGGACAATTCGGGCGTGTCGTTGGAACATCGCATCATACGGTTTTCCGAACAAAACGGATTAAATCAGGTCTTTTTGTCAACCGAGATCAATCCGGTCAATGGAACGGTAACCGAGTACGAAACCATAGAATTATTAGACAACGGTCAGCTTCGCTTTGGGATATTCGACGCCAACGGAATCCGGAAAAACAATGCCGATCCGGCACATTCCAATGCCGGGAAACCCGCCAAATGCATGTGGTGTCACGAATCATCTATACAACCGTTATTTACCGTTCAGAACAACCACAATGGTTTTCTGCCATATACCGATTTCCGCGATCGCCTTTTGGATTACCGGACTTCGCATAACACGTTAAAAAATAACCTTCCGATGGGTGTCGATTTTTCGCAAACGCAACAACACACCTTTACGGAACTGCTTTATATTTCCTTTATGGAACCTTCGGCCGAACGTTTAAGTCGGGAATGGAATCTTACTTTAACCGAAGTTCAAAACCGTCTGGCCGGACTACCGACGCATACCTACGATGAATTTCCGTTTCTGGGAACACTTTATCATCGTAAAGATATTGAATCGCTGGCTCCCTATCCGGGCTTAAGCGTTTCGGATCACGTACGGGAACAATCACAAACCGAAGTCAACCACCTGAACTGATATGGTATACAATCAAAAAATAGTAGTCGTACTTCCGGCTTATAATGCCGGTAAAACCATAGAAAAGACGTATAACGAAATCCCTTTCGATATTGTCGATGCCGTTATTCTGACCGATGATTTCAGCAAAGACGATACGATCCGGATTGCACGGGAACTGAGTATTGAACATATCATTGCCCATGATCGCAACAAAGGTTATGGCGCCAATCAGAAAAGCTGTTATGAAAAAGCACTGGAATTGAACGCCGATATTATTATCATGCTACATCCGGACTATCAATATACGCCCAAACTGATTCCATCGATGGTACATCTGGTGGTAAGCGATTTGTATGACGTGGTATTGGGTTCCCGAATCTTAGGCAAAGGCGCTCTAAAAAATGGCATGCCGGTTTATAAATACATCGCCAACCGTATGTTGACGTTGTTTCAAAATCTGATGATGAACCAAAAACTATCGGAATACCATACCGGTTACCGTTGCTTTAAAGCGTCTGTTTTACAACAGATCGACTTTAAAAACAACTCCGACGATTTTGTTTTCGACAACGAAATACTGGCTCAGTTTTGCTACCATAACGCCCGGATTGGCGAAGTTTCGTGTCCGACGCATTATTTTGAAGATGCGTCTTCGATTAACCTGCAACGCAGTATTGTTTACGGATTGGGTGTTTTACGCGTATCATTGCACTATGCTCTGCAAAAAACCAGGTTGTTTCATTTTGCATTATTTTCCAAATCCTGAAAATGGATCAAATGGATTAATTCCAAATTAGCATTAACACTGCGTAATGAATTTAGCCGTTTTGCCTACGGTGCAGTCGAACAGATACCCACATCCGCCACCAAAATTCATGGCTGTTTCATAATCGGGACCTTCTTCTAACTGAGCGACAAAACGCATTGTTTGACCGCAGCAGTCGCATTTAGGGGTTTCATCACCCTGTATCCATTCGGGATGATCACTTACATGTCCTAAAACATCACGCCGGCGACCTGAATAGTCATCCCTTGCGTCATCATAGCTTTCTGCGGTCACTTCGAGTATTTCGGCTCCGTATGCTGTTTCTGTTAAGGCAACCTGACTTTCTTCCGGATGTACGGATTCTATATTCTCAACATCCACTACGATCACTTCGGTACCTCCCCAATGATCACAGTTTTCCATAAAAATCATTTCGTAACCGATGTCCGTTTTAATTTTACCCTGATATTGTAACTCGGCACCACAAGTACACTTTGGCCACTCGAATGGCGTATTACTTTTTTTTACCGGAAGTCCACCAAAGCTTATAGCATCATTATCATTTGTTTCGGCCTTAATCAGTAATTTTATTTTGCGGCCTTCTTCGTTTCTTTGCTCCGTATAGTCCGGATAATACTCATCGGTTGTATCCGATTCTACGATTTTATTTTCACTATTTCTATCCCAAAATTCATCCCATCGGATTACTTCAAAATTTTGTTTGGTAAAGGTTTCAATTGCAGCATCCAGATCATAACCCGGAGCAAAACCATATCGTGACTCTACGTAGAAATCATCCGTATCAAGCGCTGTCATGACTTTAAAAACGCGGGAAAATCCGGATGTATTCGCTTTTCCTACATATTCGTTCCAAATGGTTTTAAGGATTGCAAAACCGGTATCGTAATCTTCATCGCTTATTGGTTTTTCATCCTCAAATTTCGGGCCTATATCTTTGAATGATCGGTCATAGATATAGAACGGAGAATCACAAATCGTTTGAGACAAGTTCGGAACCGACATCCCATACATTTGAAAGAATTCCGATAGATAAAAAACCAATACTGCGGGTTTCTCAGTGTTCTGTTGTAAATTTTCGTTCATATCTTTTTTTGTTAAGCACCAAACCTCACGGCTTTCGCGCTGTCATTTACGTTGAATTCGCTTGCTCCCAAAGTCAATAAGTCAGGGATTTTGTACCCTGATTCCAAATACCCGCCATTGGAAAAAGAAATGACACTATAATAGTCATCGCCTCTTGGCACGAGTATTCCGAATGTTTTTATCCCGTTTCGACCTAAAGCGAAAACGGTTTTGAACAGCAACTCCTCGAGAGTGGATTTGTTAAGGTCGGCTCCGGAAAGTTTAGTCGAACGTCGGTACGATTTTTCAGTGTAGATCGGAATAAAAACTTCCGTCGGCCACAAACTATCGGTATCTTTCAACGTTTCTGATTGTACCAAAATCCATCCGCCGCTATTCGCATAATCGTCCGAGAAGTCCGATATTTCATTAGACGGATCAATCGGCGCGCGGTCGACAAATTCAACTGCAGCAGGATAAGCCGAACTTCTCCAATTCGATTTTGTGTTTAGATGTTGCATCCACAAAGAACTCGCGAAATGAACTGTTATCGTTGCACTGGCATTGTCGGTTTCACCACGCCAATAGGCTTCTTTTCCATTATTCTTGATTTCCGTCTCTCCGGATGTTCGCACTTCATTGAGTTCACATTTTGTGATGTAGCCACTAACATTCTCCTTAAGCCAATTGTTGTCAAACAGGCAGTTCATGTCGAAACTCTTCGCTATCGGAGAATCACCCAAAGCCGCGTCCCGGATCAAGCGAATCGCAAACGCCAGATTGTTACTAAAATACATTGCGTCCGGATGAATCGTGTCTATATCTAAAATCGCTATTTTGTTTGCAACATCAATCGATTTTACTTTTACATCGTATAAATAGGCCATATCTCAATTAGAATTTAAAGGTCAAAGACCAACACTGCAGGTTTCTCAGTGTCCTGTCGTTAATTTTCGAAATACAATACCAATTCTAAAACCTGTAATTAAAAAAGTATTATTTTTCTTTCAACTTTTGAGTGGAAAAATACTACTTTATTCTTATAAAACTTTAAAAAGTAGCATAAATACGAGTTGGATTTTGCAGTTTAACATTAAAGAGGATATTTTTAAATAACTAACAACCTGTTTAATAGGTCACATTATCAGTTGTGTACAGATTAAGTGTTTTCGCGTATCTTTGAACTAAGTCCTGCAAAAAACAGGCTGACTATTTTCCGGATCATGAAAAAATTGTTTGAAACCTATTATCCTTTGCTTCCGATAATTGCACTGTGTGGTTTTTACCTCTATCAGGCGAGTGGTTTTGTTTTGCATGATTTTGCGAATTACTATTTTGGCGGCTACTTTCTTTCGGAAGGTCATTTTACATCCGATTTGTATTTCCCGGCTATTTTTAATGAACAGATTTCCGCCTTGGGTTATACCTCCGTTTTTACCAGTTTCGCACCCAACACGCCTTTTTTAGCACTGTTCTTTTATCCGTTTCACATTCTCGATCCGTATACGGCTAAAATTATATTCAATCTGATCAGCAGTGTGCTGTTTATTTATAGTCTGAGGCGGATTTTCCAACACTATTCGATCCAGCCGATCTATCTGGTTTTTGTGCCGTTTCTCTTTTTTATTCCGATCAAAAACAACCTGTTGTTCGGACAATTGTATTTTTTGCTTTTCTTTTTGTTGGCTGAAGGTTGGTTGGCGTACAAAAAAAAGCAGCTTTTCCGGATGAGTCTGTTTTGGGGTATTGCCATTCTTTTAAAAATATTCCCCGCAATACTAATCCTGTTCTTACTTTTCCGAAAAAAATTTAAAGCCGCCTTATATCTGATCGGCGTTTGCGCAGGTTTAACATTACTGTCGGTTGCCATAAGTGGATTTGAAATCTGGTTTTTCTTTTTAAAAGACGTATTCCCAAAAGCTTCCAATGGCGAAATCGCTACCGCTTTTGTCGACAATTACCAGTCGTTTTATATGTTTACCAAACGACTATTGCTTTTCGATCCGGTCGAAAATCCAAACCCATTGTGGAACAGTCCGCTATTTTTTAAAATCGTATTGATCACTTTTAAACTAAGTCTGCTCTATATCGGGTTTTACTGTTCTCAAAACCGCAATAAACTGTTTGCTTTTTCTTTTTGGATTATGGCGTCGATCCTCTTCTCGCCCTACGGAAGTACCTATACGTTTATTTTGTTACTATTTCCTTTTATTTTTCTGGCTAGAGAACGCGGCACGTCATCTACAAAAATTGTCCTATTACTATTACTGTTTGCGATTTGTAATGCCCCGCTATCGCTATTTCTAACAAAAGCATTCCCGTTTTCCTATATCCGACTAGCATTTGTAGTGCTCTTTTTTGTACTGTTTCTTTTTCCGGAACGAAAAACAATTTCCCGAAAAGGAATTCTCTTGCTTCCGATAATCATCATACCGATTGGTTTTGTGGGTTCCTATTCCCAACCGACTGAAAACAGCAAAGCGTTACTTCCAAAAGATAGTCCGATACTGATTTATGAGTATACCGTTTCCGACAACGAACTCCGTTATTCTTATCGTGATGAAAACGGTACACATACTACGGTTATTCCACTTCCGGAAACCGAAATAGCCAAAGCCGATATTCAAAACAACCAGATTTTTTACAACGGAAAACAACAAACTCTCGGTAAAGACCATAAGCAAAAAGCCATCGTATTAAATAACAAAACGATCCTGTACTTATCGGATTACGGTCGCGGTATCGGATTTTATACGTTACGAAAAACCACTGTCCATTGAAAGCAAACTATTATAACCGGATCGTTCATATTTCGAGCAATACGCTACGCCAGATCATCGTATCGGCCTTTGGCATGGCTATTCCATTTCTGGTGATTCATTTTGCGCAAAAAGAAATCTGGGGTGCTTTTGTTTCGATACTGCTGTATACGTTGTTTGCCATTCAGGTGATCAACTGGGGAAATAAAGAATATGTATTGCGACTATTCAGTATGCTTCCGAATAAGATCAAAAAGAATTATAGTCGAATACTGTTTACCCGTTTGCCGCTGGTATTTCTGTTTTCGGTTGGGAGCCTGTTTTTTTTCCCGCTTACCTATACCTTTTATATTTTTATATGGTTGTTGGGACGCTATTTTAATCATTCGACCGAAGCATTGGTCATTTACGAAAAAAAATTCAACGCATCCATCGCAATCGAAGTCATTAGTTTTGGGGTATTTCTATTTCCTTTTTACTGGCTAAAAGACGATTTCGGTATTTATTCGTTGTTGGTTAATTACAGTTTTTATCAGTTTATCCGCGGAACCGGTTATTTTGTATTGTTTCAGAAATACCTTTCTTCCGGGAACATCAAAATGGATACATCCTATTACAAACAGGCTTTTCCGTTCTTTTTATTGTCGGTTTTGGGCTTTTTCACTTCGAAAACCGATCTGTACATTATCGATTATTTCGAAAACCGAACGATCGTCGCCAATTACCAGGTATTGAACAGCTTACTGGTTTTCACCATGTCGGTAGCGGCTTTTATCTATGCGCCATTCACCAAAAACATTTACCGGAACACCACATCGGTAGTGCGTCAAATTCAAAAACAATTAAGTCTTTTAGGCTTATTTCTGGTTCCGGCCGCCTTGTTTGCCATCCATCTGATCACAGTTTTTTACCTGAAAACCAGTCTTTCCATTTGGTTTTATACGATTGCTTTTCTGTATGTATATCCTTCGTTTATTTATGGTATCAAAATTGTGGAACTCTTTCGAAATCATCAGGAAAAAACCGTTATAAAAATTTTACTCGCCGGAACGTTGATCAATACTATACTATCAACAATATTAGTATATTTAAACTATGGAATAAGTGGTGCTTTATTGGGTGCTGCCATAGCGCAACTGATTCAATTAGTACTTACCTCAAAACCCTCGTTATTGCGATAACATGAATACGAACAAGGTCATATTATTCAATCCCCGAAGTGCCAATAGCAAGCACCGGATACCGAATTCCATCTTACAGGTAGGTGCTTCCATTCACGGGCATTACGATTATGTTTTTGTGGACGGTAATCTGGAAACCGATCCGTGGCAAACCATTGAAAACTATCTGGCAACAGGCGAATTCAAATACTTTGGTTCTACGGTTATGCCCGGTCCGCAACTGAAACAAGCCATTCCGTTTACCAAAAAAATAAAAGAACAATTTCCGGATACCATAACCATTTGGGGTGGCTATTTTGCCTCCAACCAATATAAAGTTGCTTTACATTCCGGTCATGTGGATTATATCATCAATGGCCCCGGCGACGTAACGTTTCCGTCCCTTTTAGCCGCTCTGGAAAACAACGAACCCGAAACCATCGTTTTAATCAAAAACCTGATTTATAAAAAACCGGACGGTACGATAACCAAAACCGCAACCGAAGCTTTATTGGATCAGGATACGCTGCCAAAGTTCCCGTATGAATACCTGAATCAGTTTTACCCGGTACGAAATTACCTGGCCAAAACCTTTATGGGATCGAAAACGCTTTCCTACCATTCCAGTATGGGTTGTCCGTTTAGCTGTTCGTTTTGTGCTGTTGTACCGATTTACAACGCCCGTTGGAAAGGCATGTCGGCTGCACGGATTTACGAAGATGTACGCTATTTTAAAGACACTTATAACATTGACGCGATCGAGTTTCACGACAACAACTTTTTTACGTCGAAAAAAAGAGTGCTGGAATTTTCGGAGCTAATCCTAAACGACAACATCAGTTATTGGGGCGAAGGCCGGATTGACACAATCAATATGTATTCGGACGACGAACTCCGACTCATGCGCAAAGCCGGTTGTAAAATGATCTTTTTAGGTGCCGAAACCGGAAACGATGCCATACTCAAACAAATGAACAAAGGCGGTACGCAATCCGGTCAAATGATCAAAGATTTTGTGTTACGGATGAAGAACGTCGACATTGTTCCGGAATTATCATTTGTACTGGGTATGCCGGCTGCAACCGAAAAAGAAGTATACGATCAGATTTTATGGGATATCAACTTTATCCGGGAAATCAAAACGATCAACCCAAAATCCGAAATTATCATTTACCTATATAGTCCGGTTCCAACCGAAGGATCGGAATTGTACCAGCAAATTCTGGATGCCGGTTTTTCATTTCCTACGCAACTGGAAGATTGGATTTCGCCTAGCTGGGAAAACTTCGACCTGCGAAAAAACCCGATTACGCCGTGGTTAAAACCCTATATGATTGATACGATAAAAAACTTCGAAACGGTTTTAAACGGCTATTATCCTACGGTTTCCGATTTCCGGATCAGAGGACTTAAAAAAACACTATTACAAACCCTGTCGGGATTGCGTTATAAAACCGGAATTTACCATTACCCTTACGAAATAAAGGCTTTGCATAAAATCTGGCGCTACCGTCAACCCGAAATCGAAGGCTTTTATTCGGAATAATGAGAAAGCTGATCCAACGCATCGTAAGTCCGTTTTTACAAAAAGCCAGTGCGATCTATTTGTCGAAACCGCGAGACTATCGCTATAAAAACATTCGTGTTCGTGTTGAACCCGGTGTCTTTCCGCCCTTTATTACGATCAGTACCAAACTGCTGTTGGAGTTTATCGAACCGCTTCCGTTGCAAAACAAAACCTTCCTCGAACTGGGTTGCGGTTGTGGTATTATTTCCATACTGGCCGCACAAAAAGGCGCAACGGTGACCGCTTCCGATATTAACAAAACAGCGCTCGAAGCGTTACCGCAAAATGCGATGACCAATCAGGTTACGGTATCCGTGGTGTATTCCGATCTGTTTCAGGAATTTTCGGGTCGGTCTTTTGATTATATCATGATCAATCCGCCTTATTATCCCAAAACACCAAAAAACACCGCTGAAAGCGCCTGGTTTTGTGGCGAAAACTTCGAGTATTTCGAAAAGCTATTCACGCAACTTCCGGAATACCTTACCGAAACCAACAAAACGTATATGATCCTTTCGGAAGATTGCGATTGCGATACCATCCAATCCATCGCCACCCGGAATGCGCTTCGGATGCAACTTGTCCACGCTACAAAAGTATTTCGGGAACAGAATTATATTTTTGAAATCGGAAGCCAATAATTTTTGGTACCTTTCGGACGTTATTTATGATAACCAAAAGTCCGTTTTCTATGAAAAAAATAATTCTATTTTCACTATTGCTCCTATCCTTTTCGATCGTTGCTCAGGAAAAAACGCGTTTCAACAAAATAGACAGTTTGCTAACCTATTTGAATGAAAACAACAAATTTATGGGTGCCATCAGTCTTCGGGAAAACGGAAACGTGATTTTTGAAAAGAATTATGGTTTTGCAGATGTAGAAAGCAACATACTTGCCGATGGCAACACCAAATACCGCGTGGGTTCCATTACCAAAATTTTTACCGCGGCTATCATTTTCCAACTGATTGAAGAAAAAAAACTGACCTTAGAAACAAAGCTTTCTAAATTTTATTCCGAGATTCCGAATTCCAGCGCGATTACCATCGACATGATGCTCAACCATAAAAGCGGGATTCCTGATTATATTGACAGTTCATTTGATTCGTATAAAACAAAGCCGCAAACCAAACGCGACATGCTAAAACGTATAGCCGCCTTAAAATCAACTTTCGAACCCGATGCCAAAGCCGAATACAGTAATTCGAATTATCTTTTGTTGGGTTATATCATCGAATCGATTACCGGAAAAAATTATGGCGATAATGTTGCCACCCGAATTGTTGGCAAAATTGGTTTAAAAAACACCTATTATCCTAAAAAGAGCGTACCGGGTAAAGACGAAGCCTTTTCCTATTCTTTCGCAAATAGCAAATGGAAAAAAACGCCATCCTGGGATTTAAGCGTGTCCAATGCCGCCGGTGCTTTGGTGTCGACACCATCAGATCTGACCGATTTTATCAATGCGCTTTTTACCGGAAAAATTGTCAAACCCACTTCACTGGCGCAAATGACCGCTATGCAAAACGGATACGGCAAAGGATTGTTGCAATTTCCATTTAGCGACAAACGCTTTTTAGGTCATAACGGAATAATTGAAGATTTCCGATCGGTTGTTGCGTATCATCCGAGCGATAAAATGGCTGTTTCTCTTATTCTAAATGGAAACAATTATAACGAAAACGAGCTTTTAATCGGTATATTGAGTATTTACTATAAAATCCCGTATCGCTTTCCGAATCTGAAATCTGTAGCGGTTGATCCGAAGCTTTTAAAAAGTTACGAAGGCGTGTATAGTTCCAAGCAGATTCCGTTACAGCTGACGATCCGTGTAGAAAACGGGCAACTGCAAGGCCAGGCCACCGGACAAAACTCGTTTCCGCTAAATGCTTTGAGCCCGACGGAATTCATTTTTGATCCGGCCGGAATTGAAATTACCTTTAAAGACAAAGGATTACTTTTAAAACAAGGCGATAACAAGCTAACTTTCACCAAAGAATAACCCCAAAACCGGTATTTAATACGGTAACTATTTCCGGATCCGGTCAAAAAATGCGTCTGAATCGACAACGACACTCTTAAATCGTTATAAAATGATTGATAACCCGACTGATTATCAATCGATAAAATATTATTCGACAGACATTTGTATTTAAAATAAATATTTGTACTTTTGCAACCCCTTTATTGGGGATGGAATGTTTAATTAAAATAAATTATTGTGAACAATTTAAGCTACAAGACAGTATCAGCTAACAAGGCAACTGCTCAAAAAGAGTGGATCGTTGTAGATGCTGAAGGTCATAACTTAGGTCGTTTTGCTTCAAAAGTAGCTATGCTATTAAGAGGTAAATACAAGCCAAGTTATACACCGCACGTGGACTGTGGAGATAACGTGATTGTTATCAACGCAGAAAAAATCAACCTAACAGGTAACAAACTTGAGGATAAAACATATATCCGTCACACAGGTTACCCAGGTGGTCAAAGAAGTTTATCTGCTAAAGTAATGCAACAAAAAAACCCTGCATTATTAGTAGAGAAAGCTGTAAAAGGAATGTTGCCTAAAAACAAATTAGGAGCACAATTATTCCGCAATTTAAATGTATATGTAGGTACTGAGCACAAACATGATGCACAACAACCTAAAACCGTTAACTTAAACGATCTAAAGTAATGGGAGTTATTCACAAAATCGGTAGAAGAAAAACCGCTGTTGCTCGTGTATATGTTACAGAAGGAACTGGAAACATCACGGTAAACAAAAGAGAATTTACAACTTACTTCCCAACGGCTACATTACAGTACAAAGTGATGCAACCATTAGCAATGACTGAAAACGCTGCTAATTTTGACATCAAAGTAAATGTATACGGTGGAGGAACAACTGGTCAGGCAGAAGCTGTACGTATGGCAATCGCAAGAGCTATGTGTGAAGTAGAAGCTGAGAACAGAGCAATCTTAAAACCAGAAGGATTACTAACAAGAGATCCTCGTATGGTTGAGCGTAAGAAATTCGGTCAGAAGAAAGCTCGTAAGAGATTCCAATTCTCGAAACGTTAATATTTATTTATTATTAAAAAAACTAAGTTTTTGTTGCTCTCCTGCTGAGGTAGGAATTAGTTTAGCATCTAAATGGCGAAGACCTGAGTGTCAGTTTACTGACCTATCGCTACTTCACCATTGCTAATACAACAGAACGTAAACTATTACAAAATGGCAAACAAAGTAGAAGTTAAAGAATTACTAGAAGCAGGTGTTCACTTCGGACACATGACTAGAAAATGGGATCCAAACATGGCTCCTTACATCTATATGGAGCGTAATGGTATTCACATTATCAACCTATATAAAACTGCAGCTAAAATCGAAGAGGCTAATGAGGCTTTGAAAAAAATCGCTGCATCTGGTAGAAAAGTACTTTTCGTAGCTACCAAAAAACAAGCAAAAGATATCGTTGCAGAAAAAGCTGCAGCAGCAAACATGCCGTACATCACTGAAAGATGGCCAGGTGGTATGTTGACTAACTTCGTAACTATCCGTAAAGCTGTTAAGAAAATGGCTTCTATCGATAAAATGAAGAAAGACGGTACTTTTATGACATTATCTAAAAAAGAACGTTTACAGGTAGATCGTCTTCGTGCAAAACTTGAGAAAAACTTAGGTTCTATTGCCGATATGACCCGATTACCAGCTGCGTTGTTTGTAGTGGATATCAAAGCGGAACACATCGCTGTAAAAGAAGCACAAAAATTAAACATTCCAGTTTTTGCTATGGTAGATACGAACTCTGACCCACGTCAGGTTGAGTATGTTATCCCAGCTAACGATGATGCTTCAAAATCAATCGACAAAGTTTTATCTTTAGTAAGTGGTGCTATCATTGAAGGACTTTCTGACAGAAAATCTGACAAAGAAGAGCAACCAGCTGGAGAAGTAGCAGCTGCTCAAACAGAAGCTACAGCGACTTCATCTGAAGAATAAAAATAACATTATGATAAAGTCGTTATGCTGGTGGATGCTTACTTTTGGGGCGACTATCAACATAACGACTTCATTTTTTTAACCTAAAAATAAAACACTTTCAAAATGGCAAATATTACTGCTGCAGACGTAAATAAATTAAGACAAATTACCGGTGCCGGTATGATGGATTGTAAAAAAGCTTTAGTTGAAGCTGATGGAGATTTTGATTTAGCAATCGAAAACCTACGTAAAAAAGGTCAGAAAGTTGCTGCTAACCGTTCTGACAGAGAGTCAACTGAAGGAGCTGTTATCGCTGTTGTTAACGCTGACAAAACTGCTGGTGTTGTGATTTCACTTAACTGTGAGACTGACTTCGTAGGTAAAAACGAAGGTTTCGTAAAATTAGCTACTGATTTAGCTAATCAAGCAATCAACTTCGCTACTAAAGAAGAATTTTTAGCATCTGATTTCAACGGAATCACTGTTGCTGACAAATTGATCGAGCAAACAGGAGTTATCGGAGAGAAAATCGAAATCGGTTCTTTCGAGCGTTTAGAAGGTGCTTTCGTTGGATCTTACATCCACGCTGGTAACAAAATCGCTACATTAGTAGCTTTATCTGCTAACGTTGACGGTGCTGAAGAAGCTTCAAGAAACGTAGCAATGCAAGCGGCTGCTATGGCTCCTATCGCATTAAACGAAGAAGGTGTTGATGCTGCTATCATCGAAAAAGAAATCGAAATCGCTAAAGATTTACTACGTCAGGAAGGAAAACCAGAAGCTATGTTAGACAACATCGCTAAAGGTAAATTAGCACGTTTCTTCAAAGACAACACTTTAGTAAACCAGGATTACATTAAAGAACCAAAAATGAGCGTTACAGAATATGTAAAATCAGTAGACGGTGCTTTAACTGTTACAGGTTTCAAAAGAGCTGCTTTAGCATAATACGAGTCCTTCGGGAAAATCATATAGCAAAACCCTGGTCATTGACCAGGGTTTTCTTTTTTACACATCCTACATCCGTTACACGATCAATCGGATAAATATTTTTTATCCATAATACACAAAATTAGTACCTTTGATAGATATCAAAAACACTACCCTGAAATGTTTAAAACAAAAAGAGACCTGGTTTATATCATCTTAGCCGGGATCTTTATAGCCAATGCCGTTGTAGCCGAATTGACCGGTGGAAAACTGATCCAGATAGGACCTTTTATTATGAGTATCGGAATTATTCCGTGGCCTGTGGTATTTATCACCACCGACTTGATCAACGAGCATTTCGGCCGTGATGGCGTTAAAAAATTATCGTTTATCACCGCCGGACTTATCGCCTATTGTTTGCTAATCCTTTTCGTAGCCATACAAATTCCGGCCGCCAAAGGCATCAGTACCGTAACCGACGAACAATTTAAAACGGTATTCGGACAAGGCGTCTGGATTATGATCGCCAGTATTATCGCCTTTCTCGTTTCGCAGCTCATTGACGTATCCATATTCTGGTTTTTACGCAATAAAACCGGAAAAAAGATGATCTGGCTCCGAAGTACCGGTTCAACCGTAATTTCGCAGTTATTCGACAGCTTTATCGTTTCCGGTATCGCCTTCTGGATGACCGGTAAAATAACCACCGCCGAATACATCAATATGGCCACAACCGGCTATACTTTTAAATTGATCATCGCTATTTGCTTAACGCCGATGATTTATTTAGGACACTATATAATCGAAAAATATTTATCAGAAGACCCAATATCCGATGGAGACTAAAGAACGATGCGGATGGTGCAAAAACGATGCGCTATACGAAAAATATCACGACGAAGAATGGGGCGTACCCGTTTACGAAGATCAGAAGTTATTCGAATTTCTGATATTGGAAACCTTTCAGGCCGGCTTAAGCTGGATTACCATTTTACGAAAACGGGAAAACTTCCGTGAAGCCTTTGATCAATTCGATTATAAAATCGTTGCGCAATACACCGAAGAAAAAATACAGGAGTTACTGGAAAATCCGGGCATCATTCGCAACAAACTTAAAGTCCGAGCAGCCGTTTCCAATGCACAGGCTTTTATGCAGGTGCAACAGGAATTTGGCAGTTTTTCCAAGTATATCTGGGGATTTACCGGCGGTGGACCGATAGTAAATACCCGCACAACCTTGCGCGATATTCCGGCTACTACACCCCTATCCGATCAGATCAGTAAAGACCTCAAAAAACGAGGCTTTAAGTTTGTCGGATCAACCGTAGTTTATGCGCATATGCAAGCTACCGGTATGGTAAACGATCATATTGAAAGCTGCTGGAAACGTAACTAACCCACACCTGTCCGAATGTTAAATCCGTACTTTCCGGATTTACATTTCAAATTAAACATTACATTTGCTTCACTTTAGGGGTGTCTATATACCATATAGGCTGAGATTTTACCCTTTGAACCTGATCCAGTTCATACTGGCGTAGGGAAAAGTGCAATGACTTCATTCTATGTAGCCATTCCTAAAGTGTATACCTATATCGCAACTTTAAGGAATGGAAATCACAATCAACAATCAACCCGTAACAGTACCCGACGGTCTAACCGTTCAGGATTTGCTATATCGCGAACTTCCCGATAAGCAAAACGGTATTGCTCTTGCCATTAACAACACGGTTATTCCCAAAACCGAATGGCCCAACCATTACATCACCGAAAACGATCACATTCTGATCATTTCTGCAACCCAGGGAGGATGATAACTTGCTAAACACTACATAAAATGAACGAAAACCAACACGAAATTTCAAGAACACCGTTTCCGAATTCAACGAAAGTCTATATCTCGGGTGAAATTCATCCGATTAAAGTCGCCATGCGCGAAATTTCCTTACACGATACCAAGCTGAGTAATGGCGGTAGCGAGCACAATCCGCCGGTAACGGTTTACGATACCAGTGGTCCATATACCGATCCCAACGTAGCAATCGATGTTCGCAAAGGACTCGAACGCCTACGCGAACAATGGATACTTGACCGTAACGATGTTGAAATCTTAGATTCCGTAAGTTCCGACTATGGGAAAGAACGTCTGAACAACCCGAAACTGGATCATTTGCGTTTTGAATACCTACACCAACCCAAACGCGCCAAAACGGGACATAATGTAAGTCAGCTGCACTACGCTAAAAAAGGCATTATTACTCCGGAAATGGAATATATCGCCATCCGCGAAAACCAACGTATCGAACAACTAAACGCACAAACGGCCGCCATGCAACAGCAGCATAGCGGAGAGAGTTTTGGAGCCAATACCCCCAAAAAACACATCACCCCGGAATTTGTCCGTAGTGAAGTTGCCGCAGGTCGGGCGATTATTCCAAACAACATCAACCATCCGGAAAGCGAACCCATGATTGTAGGCCGAAACTTTTTGGTTAAAATCAACGCCAATATTGGGAACAGTGCCGTGACTTCGAGCATTGAAGAAGAAGTCGAAAAAGCCGTATGGGCGTGTCGTTGGGGCGCCGATACGATTATGGACTTATCTACCGGAAAAAACATTCACGAAACCCGCGAATGGATTATCCGAAATTCCCCGGTTCCGATTGGTACCGTACCGATTTATCAGGCCTTGGAAAAAGTAAAAGGCATCGCCGAAGACCTGACCTGGGAAATTTTCAGAGACACTTTGATTGAACAGGCCGAACAAGGTGTTTCCTACTTTACCATTCATGCCGGCGTACTACTGCGTTATATTCACCTAACCGCAAATCGCGTAACCGGAATTGTATCAAGAGGTGGTTCCATCATGGCCAAATGGTGTTTATTTCATCATAAAGAAAACTTTCTGTACACCCATTTCGAGGAAATCTGCGACATCATGAAAGCCTACGACGTTGCCTTTTCCCTTGGCGACGGACTACGTCCCGGATCGATCGCCGATGCGAATGATGCCGCACAATTTGCCGAACTGGAAACCCTGGGCGAACTAACCAAAATTGCCTGGAAACACGATGTACAGGTATTTATAGAAGGCCCGGGACACGTGCCAATGCACATGATCAAAGAAAACATGGACAAGCAACTGGAACATTGTGCCGAAGCGCCATTCTATACCTTAGGCCCATTGACCACCGATATCGCTCCAGGATATGATCATATTACATCCGCTATTGGTGCCGCGATGATTGGTTGGTATGGAACCGCCATGCTGTGTTATGTCACCCCAAAAGAACACCTCGGATTACCGAACAAAAAAGACGTAAAAGACGGTGTGATCACCTATAAAATTGCCGCCCATGCCGCCGATTTGGCCAAAGGGCATCCGGGTGCGCAGTACCGTGACAATGCACTAAGCAAAGCCCGATTTGAATTCCGTTGGGAAGATCAGTTTAATCTGGCATTAGATCCGGACACCGCTCGGGAATTCCACGATGAAACCCTTCCGGCCGATGGTGCGAAAGTGGCGCATTTTTGTTCTATGTGTGGTCCAAAATTCTGCTCAATGAAGATCTCTCAGGAAATCCGTGAGGTGGCTGAAAAAGGGATGCAGGAAAAATCGGAAGAGTTTATCGAAAACGGAAAAGAAATCTATCTATAGTCATGATTGTAATTACCAGTCCGGATAGCGTAACAAACGAATTTGAAATTATATCGGAAATGTTTCAGGAGGGATTATCCCTTTTACATATCCGAAAACCGGATTTTTCGATAACCGAAATGCAACAGTATCTCGATCGGCTTCCTATTTTATTTCGGCATAAACTGGTATTACACCAACACCATGAACTCGCGGAAGCTTTCGGAATTAACCGGATTCATATTCGGGAATCGGATCGCGCTACACCTGACAGGTTTCAAAAACCTGTCAGGTGTTACTACTCAACGGGAACACATACCGTTGAAGAGTTTAACAACTTGCAAGACCATTACACCTATGCATTTTTAAGTCCGGTTTTTCAAAGTATTTCCAAACCCGATTATCAATCGTCCGAAAATCTGTTGGAAACCATCAAAAACAGAAACAATCCCAATACCAAACTGATTGCTTTGGGCGGAATTACAATTTCAAACATGGCAATGGCATTGGAAAGTGGTTTTGATGATATAGCACTTTTGGGAACAATCTGGAACAGTACTGATCCTATAAAAAGCTTCCGGGAATGTCTGCGTCATTACACGACCATCACAAACAAAAACTAACGATCTATGTTTCCTAAACTTCAGTATATTTCACAAGGCGACACTCCAAACGAACAATTGCATCACATCAAATCCGTACTCAATAATGGCGGCCAATGGATCCAATTGCGCTTTAAAAACGGAACCGAAAAAGAACAGTGTCTTTTAGCGGAATCCGTTAAAAAAAGCTGTTTGCAATATAACGCGACCTTAATTATCAATGACAATGTCGCAATCGCAAAGCAAATTGACGCCGATGGTGTTCACCTCGGATTGGACGATATGGCCGTATCCAAAGCCCGGCAACTTCTCGGTACCGACAAAATAATAGGTGGTACCGCAAACACCTTGCAACAGGTATTCCAACGCTACCACGAAAAATGCGATTATATCGGCTTGGGGCCATTTCGTTTTACGACCACCAAACAAAAATTAAGTCCGTTATTAGGGCTTATCGGGTATTCCGACATATTGCAATCGTTAGCCCAACAACAATACGACATTCCGGTATATGCCATAGGCGGCATCACCGTAACCGATGTTGATGCGCTACTGGAAACCGGCATTTACGGTATCGCCGTTTCAGGAATGATCAGTCAACATCCGAATCAAAAACAACTACTCACCCAACTCAATCAAAAACTATATGGAACCTTTTAAACTGGCAGATAAAACCTTTCGTTCCCGTTTATTTTTAGGCACCGGAAAATTCGGATCGACAGCCCAAATGGAAGCCGCAATTCTGGCTTCGGAAAGCGAATTGGTAACCGTAGCCTTAAAACGTGTGGATTTACAAAAGGAAACCGACACCCTTTTAACGGCCTTACAACACAAACACATTCACCTTTTACCGAACACTTCCGGTGCACGGAATGCGAAAGAAGCCATACTGGCCGCACAACTGGCCTGCGAAGCCTTGGAAACCAACTGGCTGAAACTGGAAATACATCCCGATCCGAAATACCTGTTACCCGATCCGATCGAAACGCTAAAAGCAACCGAAGAGCTGGCCAAACTCGGCTTTGTGATCCTCCCTTATATTCATGCCGATCCGGTGTTGTGTAAACGGCTGGAAGATGCCGGAACCGCAGCCGTAATGCCATTAGGCGCACCGATTGGAAGCAACAAAGGACTTAAAACGCTCGACTTTCTGGAAATCATTATCGAACAAAGCAAGGTTCCTGTTATCGTCGATGCCGGAATAGGCGCCCCATCGGATGCGGCAAAAGCAATGGAGCTCGGAGCCGATGCCGTTTTAGTCAATACGGCGATCGCTGTGGCCGGAAATCCGGAACGAATGGCCGAAGCTTTTAAAGAAGCCGTAATCGCAGGACGCAAAGCCTACGAAGCCCGTTTGGCCCCTATCGCATCTAACGCAGCTGCATCGAGTCCGCTGACTTCTTTTTTATATGAATAAACCGGTTATGAAAAAAACATTCAAATCTGTTTTCGAGACGTATGACTGGAATACGATTCAGGCAAAAATTTACCAAACCCAGGCCGATCGTGTCGAACAAGCCTTAGCAAACACCAAACGAAATCTGGACGATTTTATCGCTTTGATATCCCCGGCGGCACAACCCTATCTGGAACAAATGGCACAGATAAGTCACAATCTGACCAAAAAACGCTTTGGAAAAACGATTCAAATGTATGCGCCGATGTACCTGAGTAATGAATGTCAGAATATCTGTACCTATTGTGGCTTTAGTTTTGACAACAAACTAAAACGGCGTACGCTCACGGCAACTGAAATCACTCAGGAAACCGTTGTTTTAAAAGAAATGGGATTTGATCATGTATTATTAGTCACCGGGGAAGCCAACTATACGGTAAACATCGATTACTTTTTAAAAGCCATCGCGCAGATCAAACCGGATTTTTCGAATATCTCCGTAGAAGTACAACCGCTTTCGGAAACCGAATACCAACAATTGCACGACGCGGGTGTTTACTCCGTACTCGTTTACCAGGAAACCTACCATCGGGACGTTTACAAACAGTACCATCCCAAAGGCAAGAAATCAAACTTTGACTTCCGACTTGAAACACCCGATCGGATCGGAACGGCCGGTATCCATAAAATCGGCCTTGGCGTACTGTTAGGACTGGAAGACTGGCGAACAGATAGTTTTTTTAATGCGCTCCACCTCGATTATTTACAACGAACCTACTGGCAAAGCAAATTTTCGGTTTCCTTTCCGCGGTTACGTCCGGCAGAAGGCATTATCGAGCCCAACTTTATCATGGACGACCGCGATCTGACACAGCTTATTTGTGCGTATCGCCTTTGGAATGAAGACCTGGAACTTTCGATTTCCACCCGGGAAAATGAAAGATTCCGAGACAATATTATACCGATTGGCGTTACCAGTATGAGTGCCGGATCAAAAACCAATCCCGGTGGTTATGCCGTCGATCCGCAATCGCTGGAACAATTTGAAACCAGTGACGAACGTCCGGCCAACATTATCGCACAAATCATTGCAACCAAAGGCTACGAACCCGTTTGGAAAGACTGGGATAACAGTTACAACTAATTAAAACATGATCACAATACAGGATTTTTTACGATACAACCGTCAAATGCTCCTACCGGAAATTGGCGAAGCGGGTCAGTTACGGTTAAAAAACGCCAAAGTACTGGTTATCGGTGCGGGTGGTTTGGGTTGCCCGATCTTGCAATACCTCGCCACAGCCGGTGTGGGTACATTGGGAATTATCGATTTTGACACGGTAGAAATTCACAACCTTCACCGTCAGATTTTATATACGGAAGCAGCTATTGGTCAACCAAAAGCAGAAATCGCATCTGCTGTAATCCGGCAATTAAACCCGGAAATCAACTGCCTCGTTTTTAATGAAAAACTAACTGCTGCAAATGCGAATTCCATTTTACAGGATTTTGATGTGATAGTGGATGGTTGTGATAATTTCGCGACCCGCTATCTTGTGAACGACACCTGCGTGATTTTGAAAAAACCACTGGTTTATGGTAGTATTTTAAAATTTGAAGGGCAACTGGCGGTTTTTAATCATAACGGAAGTAAACAGCTTCGCGATTTGTTTCCGGAACCACCCGATCCGAAAGATGTACCCAATTGTAGTTTGAATGGCGTAATGGGTACGCTACCCGGAATTATCGGTACGATGATGGCCCATGAAACCCTGAAGCTGATCATCGGTTTACCGACCTTGCAAAACGAGCTGATTCTTTTTAATACCTTGTCGTGGCAGTTTACGAAACTAAACTTTTAGGTTTTTCATACTTGATAGCTATCACACCTGACAGGTTTTGGAAACCTGTCAGGTGTGACTATAGAGCAAATAAAAAAAGCTGTTTTAAACAGCTTTTTTACTCTTTAGTACTTTCATAAAACTTTCGCGGTTCACTTCGAAAGCGCCCAGACTTTCCAAATGTTCGTTATAAACCTGACAATCCAGTAACAGATAATTATTCGCTTTTAGATATTCCACCAATTTGATAAAAGCCACTTTCGAGGCATTCGACACTTTGGCAAACATACTCTCGCCACAAAAGATATGGCCGAGATCCACTCCATATAATCCGCCAACTAATTGCTCGTCCTGCCAGACCTCAACCGATTGCGCATGTCCCAATTCGTTAAGTTTGCAATAGGCTTCAATCATATCGTCCGTAATCCAGGTACCGTTTTGCCCTTCGCGTTTTATCGACTGACAATTGGAAATCACCGCCCGAAAATCGCGGTTAAAAGTTACCGTAAAAATATTCCGGTTTAGGACATTCCGCATACTTTTTGAAATGTTCAACTCATCCAAAAGCAGCACCATTCTCGGATCGGGCGCCCACCAGGTAATCGGTTCCCCATCTTCAAACCAGGGAAATATTCCGGAATTATAGGCCAATAGCAATCGTTCGGTCGACAAATCGCCACCAACGGCCAGGATACCGGAAAAATCCGTTTCGGTTACCGGAGGAAAATAAAGTTCTTTGGTTAAAAAATACATGGTCTATAAAAAACAAATCCTGAAAGTTAGCACTATCAGGATTTTTATTTTTGGATTAGAACGGTAAATCGTCGTGCTCTTCTTCGTTAAAATTGGAGGCCGGTTCAAAAGCATCGGCTGCCGGAACCGAAGGCATTGGTTGCGCATAACCTGCCGGCGCTTCCGCCTGCATTCTTTCGATACGCCATCCCTGGATCGTATTAAAATATTTCGCTTCACCCTGTGGATTCACCCACTCTCTACCTCTTAGGTTAATCGATACTTTAACCTGTTCTCCTACTTTATAACTATCCAGTAATTCACATTTATCCTGAGTAAACTCAACCATAATATGTTGTGGATATTGCTCTTCTGTAGTTACAACCAACTCTCTCTTTTTAAAACTGGCACTGATTTGCTGTGTTCCGTTAATCACTTTTATTTTCCCTGTAACTTCCATAGTAAAAATATTAATTGTTTTTATAGTGAGGTTTATTACTAAACCGTCTTATTATTTTTTAGACAAAAGCACCTTCCATGCGGTGGCTACTTCGTTATTATCCAGATATTCTTTAGCCATCTGGTGTTTTTTGGTTTCATCGTCGGCACTAATCACCGCTTTTACGCCAAAATCTTCTTTTACAAAGATAGCGATATCTTCGTCGGTTGGTAACGCTTCCACATTTCCTAATTTTCCAAGATCATTCCCGTCGAAAACCGGACTTTCTTTAATAAATTCCGGAATAGCATCAACGCCAATTCCCAATGTGGTAAGCGGTTTTTCCACTTCAAAAAGTCCCATATTGGCTCTGGAATACCAGTTTCCGCCCATTCGGGATACCAAGTCGATTTTATGTTGATCAATCGCTCCGTTTTCGTCCAGTATCGCTTCGTCCACATGGATTTTCACCACTTCACAAATGATCAGATTACCAGCACCGCCTTCGGTTCCCAATTTGACGATATCGTTTACCTTACATTCAAACTGTACCGGACTTTCGCCCACGCGATACGGTTTTACCACATCCGAAGGAACCATCGTTAATCCGGATTTTAAAAACTCATTTACACCATCGCCATATTCGGTACTCGATAAGGATGCCTGTTGTACAATCGGGTAGTTTACGATATTGATCACCACTTCTCCAGTTTGTTCCGCATTGATTAAAGTATGCTTAACGGTATTGTTACGCACTCTTCTTGCCGGCGAAAAAATCAGTATCGGCGGATTGGAACTAAACACATTAAAAAAGCTGAACGGTGATAAATTCGGATTTCCGTTTTCATCCATTGTACTCGCAAAAGCAATGGGTCTTGGCCCAACAGCACCTTGCAAATACGCTTGTAATTTCATCGGATTTAACTCCTTTGGATCGACACTAAGCATGGTTGTAAAAGTTTTGACAAATATACTTTTTTAGCCGGAATCAAAACACAAAACCGATCAGATAATCCGGAAAATTTGATCCCGGCAGAGCATTTCCCAATCTTCTTTTTGCTCCCTTATATCTTTTCCTTACTTTTAAACACAAATATTGTATCGCATGAATCTTTCCGAAAGACGTAACCTTATCCGCTGGATTATTATATTGGGTTCCTTTAATATCCTGGTTTTCATATTATGGAATACGTATACTTTTTTCCAGAAGTTTAAGGACGAGGAACGTTTAAAGATGGAACTTTGGGCTACAGCTACCAAAACGCTAAACAATGCCGATGAAAATACCGAAGTGGAACTACCGTTTCAGATTCTGAGTAACAATACCACTATCCCGATTATCCAGACTACAGACAAAGATAGCATTATCAATATGATCAATGTTGATAAGGAAATCAGTGCCGATTCGGATCGTTCAAAAGCCTATCTGAACAAATTACGTTCGGAGAACCAACCAATCATTATGGATTTGGGTGGTAAAAATCAGTTTCTGTATTACGGCAATTCGTCCTTACTGACCAAATTAAAATTCTACCCGATCGCTTTGGTGCTTATCGGACTGTTTTTTAGTGGTATGATTTTCAGTTTTTACCGCGCCAGCAAAATGGCGACCCAAAACAAACTATGGGCCGGTATGGCGAAGGAAACCGCACATCAGATCGGCACACCGTTATCATCACTGATCGGATGGGTCGAAATTATGAAAGCGGATGATGTAGATGAGACGACCGTTTCGGAAATTGAAAAAGACATTAACCGACTGCAAACCATTACCGATCGTTTTTCTAAAATTGGCTCTGAGCCGGTATTAGAAGACCACGATCTGATACAGGAAACGGAACAATCGTATGACTATCTGAAATCGAGAACTTCCAAACAGGTTGAATTTACGTTTCAGGCACCGGACTATCCGATTCATATCCTGATGAACCCGGCTTTGCATAGTTGGACTATCGAAAATCTGGTTAAAAATGCGATCGATGCGATGAAAGGTAAAGGAAAACTTCATATTGCAATCGAAGACACCGAACGCTTTGTAAAGATTAAAGTGACTGATACCGGAAGTGGTATTCCAAAGAAATTATTCAACAGTATATTTGATCCCGGATTTACGACCAAAAAACGCGGCTGGGGACTTGGACTGTCGCTAACCAAACGTATTGTAGAAGAATATCACAGTGGAAAAATTAAAGTGGCGCATTCGGAAATCGGAAAAGGAACCACGATGCAGATTACTTTTAAAAAGGCTACTGTTTAATCAATCCCTTACGCAACAGATTCTTTTTAACAAACGTTGCTTTTTCACCATCCCAGGTATAGGTTTCTTTCCAGACCTGTTCCTCCATTACCGATTCGTTTTCATTGGCTGATTCCTGTTCTTCGGCTTCTTCAGTAATTTTAAAGATATGACCTGGCTTACCACCCGGTTCAGTCGGAAAAATAAACGTTTCGCCATGGTAGTAAACACCGGCATCAGCAACCGACATTTTTTCGGGCAGTTCCAGTAGTTTCTTCCCCGTCCATCCGAAATAAAAGAAGTAGGTTGGAATTCCGCAGGCTTCTCCGCTAAAACTGATCCGATAGATATTTTGTATATTCTGAAGTCCGTAATTCCCCATCAGGCTTTGCTGATGAAAATGACTTTCGACAATATTTTTCCGTATTTCTTTACTGTCCAACAAAGTGTTGTTTTGATCCAGAACTTTAATCCCCAGAATGTATTCCTGAGCGATATAATCTTCTTCTTTTTTAGCACTGACACGCTCTAAAACCGTTAGAAAAGAAAGAGTATTGGTTGTTTTAAAATCGAGTGCCAGAAACCCAAGCCACAGATAGCCTTTTTTGGTTGTAGTACCGGATAGGTATTGGATTTCCACCCAATTCATATCGATCCCTTTTATTTTCTGTGTCTTCTGAGTTAGCTTTTTTACCATAACTCTTTTCCCCAGTTGTAAAGAATCGACCAACTTTCCGGAAGTTGACGGCACATCGCGGACATAACAGTTTGCAACGCCAACTATTCCTTCTTTTTCGATAACAGCAGTGTCGTCCGAATAGCCTACATCCTTACCGTAAAGCCACAAACCACTGTTGGTACCCTGCGAAAACACCGCTCCGGAAACCAGAAGCAGTAAAAGCAACACTATTTTTTTCATTAATTAAAGATTGCTGGCAATAGCCTGTGCCAGCTCTTCAAATTGTTGTTGGGTTAAACTGGTTTTACGCTGGAAACGCATATCGTCCATATCCTGAAGTGGAATAAGGTGTACGTGAACATGCGGTACTTCAAGGCCTACCACCGCCATACCGATTCGTTTGCAAGCCACGGTTTTCTCCAAAGCTTTGGCTACTTTTCTGGAAAAGCGCATCAGCTCCAGATAATGGTCTTCTTCCATATCGAAAATCTTATTGATTTCCGTTTTCGGAATACAAAGCGTGTGTCCTTTTGCATTTGGGTTAATATCCAGAAATGCCAGAAAGTTATCGTCTTCCGCTACTTTATGGCAGGGAATTTCGCCGTTGATGATTTTGGTAAAAATGGAGCTCATAGGAATTAGTCTCTTGAGATTTCTAAGATTTCGAATTTTAAGGTTCCGTTTGGCACCTGGATTTCTGCGATTTCGCCCACCGATTTTCCAAGTAAGCCTTTACCGATTGGAGACGTAACCGAAATTTTACCGGTTTTCAGATCCGCTTCGCTTTCGGCCACAAGCGTATATTTCAATTCCATACCATTGGTCTGGTTCTTGATTTTCACTGTTGACAATACTAATACTTTCGAAACATCCAGTTGTGATTCGTCGATCAAACGAGCATTTGCCACTACCTCTTCCATTTTGGCGATTTTCAATTCCAAAAGCCCCTGTGCCTCTTTAGCAGCATCATATTCGGCATTTTCGGACAAGTCACCTTTATCTCTTGCTTCAGCAATAGCCTGTGAGGCACGCGGACGTTCCACACTCTTTAGCTGATCCAGCTCATCTCTTAATTTTTTTAATCCTTCGGCAGTATAATAAGATACTTTAGTCATATTTTCGTCGTTTATATAAATAGAAAAAATCCCATCAAAAACGGGATTTATGTCTACAAAGATATATTTTTTTATTTATTTCGTTTTTAATTATGCTCTTTATAGCACAAGTCAAAGTTAATTAAATTAAATTTGTTTTTCAATTGTTTTACTAGATTTTATATGAAAAAATACCTCTTTTTATTGTTTTTAGCGGCTTTTATCGGAAGCTGTAGCAAAGACAGTGTTGTAAACAATAATAACCCTTACCTACCTAACTATCCGGTTTCTTTAACGATCAACTTAAACCTTCCGGCTTATAGTTCCTTAAAGTTTATCAACGGTTATGCGTATGTATCGGGGCCTGGAGCCGGAGTACGCGGCATTATTCTTTTTAAAGGTGCCACCGGGATTGTAGCTTTCGACCGTGCCTGTCCGAATCAGGGATTAAGCGATTGTTCCACTATGGATGTAGATGGCATTGATGCGGTTTGTCCCTGCGACAATAAAAGATATAGTTTATACACCGGAATTGGCGGTGGCCAATATCCGATGAAACAATATCGTACAGAACAAGTCGGCGATATCGTTCGGGTTTACAATTAATAAAAAAGGCTGTCTTTGGACAGCCTTTTTTATACTTTTATAATCACACCTGACAGGTTTTAGAAACCTGTCAGGTGTAGAAATTAAAATTTCAGTGTTAAACCACCCATAAAATTGATTCGCGCCTGCGGATAATAACCAACGCCTTCGATTGTCGTAACCTGATTTGGATTGGACCAATCGTCATCGTAGGTATAGAAAAACCCGTTTGACTGGTATTTGGTATTGAATATATTATTCACCAATCCGGTAATCACAATTGATTTAAAAATCTTTTTCGGTTTGATTTCATAAATGATATTAAAATCAGAAACCGCATAGGATTTTAAGATTGATTTTTCCGAATCGACATTCCCCATATACTGATTTCCAACAAACTTAGACAACAAGGTTAGCTGTAGGTTTTTTAACGGCAACCAGGTAATCGCATTCCCAGCTATAAAATCGGGTGAAAAAGCAATGTTAGTTTTCCCGAAATTGTGCAATTCGCCATCTTTATTCGCTACAAAATCGACAATCTTGTTTTGGCTGATGGTTGCATTTTGACGCAATACCCATTTCTCCGAAATAAAAATACTGGCATCCAATTCCAATCCAACACGGTAACTGTTATCTACATTAACCCGTTTCGATTCTCCAACATCATTCAACGCACCCGTCAACACCAACTGATCTTTATATTTCATATAGTAGGCGTTTACATTTAGCTTCGCTACTCGCGATGCATAGCGCCATCCCAATTCATAATCGTCCATTTTTTCTGGTTTCGGAACGTTTCCTTCATAATCGTTACGATTGGGTTCCCGACTGGCTTTGGCATATGAAAAATAGAAACTGTTTTTAGGATTCAGCACATAATTCAATCCTCCTTTTGGATTAAAAAAGCGGAACGTATCGTCCACCAATCCGGTTTTAACCGCATTCGCTTTGTAATTTACGTTTCGATATTGTAAATCACCATACAAACTTAAGGCCGATGTAATATCGTAGGTGGCCTTTGCAAATACGTTGACATCGGTTTTAATTCCTTTGTCATCGTAAAAAAGCTGACCGTAATCGTAGGCTGCTTTTTCCTTTACCCATAACAATTTTCCAAAGTGACCGCCTTCAAATTTATTAGCACCACCGCCGATAACCATATCCAGTTTGTCATTTTTATAATTGGATGAAAATGTAAAACCGTAGAAATCGTTGTCCAGCCATTTTTGGTTGATCAGATCCGATCTGGAGATTGTTGTTCCGTTATCGACAAACGGCGTTAATCCAAATTCCGAGAACTTCCCACTTCGCTTATAGCTTTCATAATAACCTTTTCCTTTGGTATAATGCGCCGCCAGATTCGTCGACCAGTTATCGTTCCATTTTTCATTCCAGTGTAATTGGTAATGATCCTGATTAAAATTATCGGTTTGATTATCGTAGAACTTCACCTGACCGTTATCATCAAAATACAAACCGGAAATATTAAACCTCGGATTGTTATCCAACATATTTTCGTCCAAACCTAAATCTTTCAGTTCCATCCCATCCAAACCGTTCCAAGACTGGTATGTTTTTTCCGAACCTCCAAAAACCAATGCTTTGATCAAGGTTGTTTTCCCCACATAGGTACCCTGAAGGAAATATGATTTCAGATCGGAAGACGCCCGGTCGATATAACCATCGGAATTGATTTTCGACAAACGTCCAGCCAATTCGAATTTGTTATTCAACAATCCCGAGCTGAATTTTACCGTATGTTTCCGGGTGTTAAAACTTCCAAAGGAATTTGAGATTTCACCATTTCCTTTTTCCGAATAACCATCGGTTAGCATATTTAAACTGGCACCAAAAGCTCCGGCACCATTGGTTGATGTTCCGGCACCGCGTTGCAACTGCAAACTTTCGACCGATGAGGCAAAATCGGGCATGTTCACCCAGAAAGTTCCCTGAGATTCCGAGTCGTTATACGGAATTCCATTAATGGTTACATTCACACGGGTCGCATCGCTACCCCGCACCCGAATTCCGGTATAGCCTACGCCATTCCCAGCATCGGTTGTGGTTACCACCGACGGCAGGTAATTTATCAGGACAGGTATATCCTGACCAAGGTTTCGTTCGGATATTTGTTTTTTTCCGACATTACTAAACGTAACCGGCGTTTTGTCGGCAGCACGAACCGCCGATACCAATACTTCGTCCAGTTGTTTTGTTTTTGTAGAATCGGTTACGGTTTTTTCCTGTGCGAAAAGCACCACCGGCTGAAGACATAGTAACGCCACAACGGATTGTAATACTGTTTTCATTCGTAAAATGTTACGAATAAAAGGGGTAATTATTCTTTGATTAATAAAAAATGATGTTTCCACGACACACGAATACCCTACGGCATCTGTGATGTCTTATTCCCTAAACAGCATTACCTGTTCCAGGTTCATTGGGTATGATCTCAGCTCGATTGTCCGGTTTTGAATCCGGATATAAGCACCCCTTTGAGACAGGACAAAATTATAAAAAGAAATCGCATAAAATCAAATCCGGATAGAAAAAACACAAAAAAGAACGTTTTTTCCCTATTGCGATTACACAATTCCTAATTTATTCCATTCCGGGTTTCCGGCGCGATTCTTTTTTCTGTGCCTGAAATCGTTTGTTTTGAATCCGTTTTTTTACCGCCGCATGTGGAATACGGGTTGCTTTTCGTTCTTTTTCGACCTGCAAAGCCTGTTGCATCAGCGATAGAAAACGCGTTGTCACGATTTCTTTATTTTTAAGCTGGCTTCGACTTTCCCCGCAACTAAGCAACAAAACACCTTCTTTTGTTAGTCGGTTTTCAAGTTTCGCCATCAGGAGTGTTTTTTCATCATCGGTAAACGCTCCGGAACCTGCAACATCAAAAACCAGTTGTATTTTGGTCGCTACTTTATTTACATGCTGACCACCCGCACCACTACTTCTTACCGCCTTATAGCGTAATTCGGCAAATAGTATTTCTTTTTGCATATTATCGTGGCTGATGCGCCGGTTTTAATAAGTCGTTTACGGTTTTCACCGGATTAAAGGTCAGAAGCGGCACTTCGGCAAAAACCGTAATCCAGTTGGCCATCGCACCGTTCCATAAGCCCGGTAACTCATAGGCTTTAATATCTTTACAGCCTTTGGTTTTATTGACAATAAATCCGGTATTATGATCAACATAATTTTCCAGATTGAATTTTTCTCCTTTATAATCTTTTACACCACAAACCAAATCGACCGGATTAAAATGCGTCGATTCGCTTAGGATTAATGCCTGCTTTTTATTTTGAAGATCTATTTGTGACGATTCCACAATTTGCAACGAATGCATGCCTTCTTCACCCGTCACCCAAAACGGTCCGCCGCCCGGTTCTCCTTCATTTTTCACCATACCACACACCCGTATCGGTCGGTTTAAAAGCTGAAACAACTGACTCTTTTGGTTTTCGAATGTATATTTTGAAAAATTACGCGGTAAGACAACATTTAGTTCGCCGGTAGCAAAATCAATTATTTTTTGAACAATCGCCGGATCGGTTGTTGTTTCCAATACCTTTAGACTTTCGAAAATTTGTTCCTGTAGTCGTATCAGCAATCCACCTAATAATTTTTTATACCGAACTATCCCTTCAAAATGATTAAAACAAACATTATCGATATTTTTCACGAAAACAATATCGCTGGTCAGTCGGTTTAGATTCTGAATCAACGCCCCATGTCCGCCCGGTCGGAAGAAAAGCGAACCGTCTTCCAGTCGGAACGGATCATTATCAAGGCCAACCGCTAATGTATCCGTGGCTTTATCCTGAAAAGAATAGTCAACATCGACTGCATTTTCATTCGTCAAAACCACTTCTGAAAAACCTTCCAAATGTTCTTCCGAAACTGTAAAATGAATATGATGCTTACCCTCTACATTGGTGTATGCCTGTGCTTCTTTGAGATGCTTATAAATTGGCGTTGTGATCGCTTCTTTTTCCTGATGGAACGGCAATACGCCTTTCGGTTTATTCAGAAAATCGAATTTTGCCGGTGACAACATCGTTTCGATAAAACGGTAATATTTTTCATCCTGAGAAAAATCATCAAAACCTTCGTATTCCGATTTTGTTTCCTGAAGCACATCGGCATAAAACGGAAACTTTTCTATTCCAACCAAAAACACCGACAATTCCAATGCTTTCTTTCTATTTACATAAGCATTGATTGTTTCGTCGTGTAATTTAAACTCATTCAGAAAATCGACGAGAAATTTAAACATTCTACTGGCAGCACCCGAAGCCGGAACCAGTTTTTCGATCGAAAACCGATCCTGACGCGCTTCGAAATAATCGACCAATTCCTGCTCCTGATCTTCATCAAAGAGTCGGATTCCGTCGCCTACCGTTGCGATTTTATGAAGGTTGATTTTCGCAATTCCTTCGTTAAAGAACTTCAATTGCCTTTCGATAGCATCGATATTGGTTCCCCGATGCCACATTTGTAGAAAATCGGCCGATGTAAAGCCCAGGCTTTTGGCTTTAAGTAACATTTCCACCGCTTTTACCGCCGTTTCAAAACGTTGTTCTTTATTCCCCGAAAGGATAATATAGGGTTTATTATTTTCAATTAAGGCATTTTCAAAAAGCTGAAAGGTTTCTTCCCGTTTTTCCGGGCGATCCCTTAGGTCGTCTTTTTCCCAAGGCACATCAACATCCGTCAGGAAAAACAAATCGTAATTATGTTCACGCGCGGCATCGTCCAGTAATTCATCGCAAAATCCATAATAGATTTCCGAAAACACTTTGGTCACCATCAGATTGGTATCACAAAACAGCAACTTACTGGCAATCTGAACGGCTTCATTTTCGAGTTTCATCTGACCAACGGCAATCGGAAGCATATCGCTTTCATCACAAATTGCCTGTTGTTCTTCCCATTTTTGCTGTAGATAATTTCGCGCATATTCGGGTATCCAGATGGTTTTAAAATGTTCTGCCAACTGTCTGGACAATGTCGTTTTCCCTGTGCTTTCAGGGCCGTACATGGTTACTTTTATAACTTTTGAGTATCGTTGTTTAAGATCTTTCTCCATTCTAAATAGGCCGATATTGCCAATAGTGTAAATATTAAATACTGTAACGACAACATTCCCAACCCTCTATATGCATAAAGCGGTACCGCGATAATGTCGCCGATTATCCAAAGCGTCCAGTTTTCGATTTTTTTATTGGCCATATACCACATACCGGTAAAAAACAGCCCCGACGCCAATATGTCAACATAATTTTCGTGTTTGATTTCGTAATCAAACAAATTATAGATTGCGAAAATTATAATAATTGTTATTAAAAACAAGAATATACCGATAATTTTTTCGGTCAATGTTGTCCTGGATATGGACAAAGAATCAACATTTGTTCTTTTTCGGGCCCAATTGTACCAGCCGTAAATACTCATTATCGAGAAATATAGATTGATCAACATGTCGCCGAGATAGCCTGCCTGAAAAAGCAGGTAAACCGTAATGGTCGTCGCTATAAGCCCGGTTGGATAGACCCAAATATTTTCTTTTTTAGCATACCATACACTGGCAATACCAAAAACAAAGGCTATAAACTCCAGTACGATCTGTAGCGTTGACGCATTTTTATAGGCATCTAAAAAGAAATCCACCATACCTTATAAATCTGAAAAAAAGTCGACGTTTTTTTCGAAAGCCGTTCCGATTACTACCATGGTTGCTCCAGCCTGATAGACCTGTTCCATATGTGCTTTCGACCGAATTCCGCCGCCAACAATAAGCGGAATAGCAATATTTTCTGCGACCTTACGTACTGTCTCCAACGGAACAGGCAATTGCGCACCGCTACCCGCTTCGAGATACATCATTTTATGACCGATCATTTCTCCCGCAAGAGCTGTTGCGACAGCAATTTCCGGTTTGTCATTTGGTACCGGCATCGTTCCGCTAATATAGGAAACCGTTGTTTGCTTTCCGCTTTCAATGAGTATATAGCCGGTTGAGATTACTTCCAGTTGCGATTGTTTTAATAACGGAGCCGCCTGGACATGTTGTCCGATGAGATATTCCGGGTTTCTTCCGGAAATAAGCGACAAAAACAACATTCCGTCGGCATGATTGGTAATATGGGCCGCATTTCCCGGGAAAAGCAAAATCGGCAGCGTCAGTTTTGCCTTTAATGCTGCAATAATGGCATCCTGCTGATCATTAAACAACAAACTTCCGCCAATAAAAATATGTGTTGCGCCCGATAGTGCCATTTTATCAATCAGGACATCCAGCTGTTCGCAATCCACTTTATCCGGATCGAGCAAAATAGCCAGTAGTCGTTTTCCCTGTTGTTGTGCCGTTATAATTTGTTTGTAAATTTCCCCCATCATCTGCATGTATTTTGTTCGAGGGCATAAACCAATGTAAAGTCTTCGATTTCTTCAAAATAAAATTCAAAATCTTTTCGAAAATTATCCTTGGTGACGGTTGCCGTTCCTTTCTTATCGTCCATTACAAACGGATGAACAGTCATATTGTCTTTAAAACTCAGGCTTCGGGAATTGCACATTTTATATTTTGCTTCTTTCGCGCCCCAAATCACGGTTAACTTCCGGATATAATCGGGTTCGGATTTATCGAGAAAAGCAAATTCCGGATCGATAAATTTATCAGCAATTTTACTGATCTTCTCCCGTCGCAGCTCCATGTCGATTCCGACATTATTTTTTCCAACAATAATCGCTGAAAATTCATAGGAATGTGTAATTGAAATATTCTTACCATCGCTTAAATGTGGTTTTCCAAAAGCGTCGTAATACAGGTCCAAATCGGTATAACCGAGCTCCGCGAACAGATTTCGTACACTTAGAAATCCTCTTTGATGTTGTTCGGATTTCATTCCGTTTACACGTACGCGGCTCGAGTCCTTTAACGGTTTATCGCGGAATAATTCGTCCAGTGATTCTGTGATTTTCCAAACCAGAACCCGGGTATCAGGATCTATTTTTATTGTTTTATAAAGCGGCATTAGCGCGGATGGTTTATATATTGAAGCGGTAAATTTTTATTTTTCTGATAACGAAAACGTTAGCTTTTCCGGCAAACACGAAATATCCGGTTATCCTTCCAATTTTAAAAACTAATTCCGTAAATTTGCACTAAATTTTTTGTAAATACAAATAATAAAGCAGATGAGCACAAAAACATTGCCTTTCGTGGCTTACAAAGTAAAAGATATTTCTCTGGCCGCCTGGGGAAGAAAAGAGATCGAATTAGCAGAAGCGGAAATGCCGGGATTAATGGCACTTCGTGCAGAATATAAAGAGGAGCAACCTCTTAAAGGTGCTCGTATTGCAGGATGTCTTCACATGACGATCCAAACTGCGGTTTTAATCGAAACTTTAATCGCTTTAGGAGCTGAAGTTACCTGGAGTTCTTGTAATATTTTCTCTACTCAGGATCAGGCCGCTGCTGCAATTGCTGCAACAGGTGTACAGGTTTATGCATGGAAAGGTCTTAACGAGGAAGAATTTGACTGGTGTATTGAGCAGACCTTATTCTTTGGAGAAGACAGACAACCATTAAACATGATCTTAGATGACGGTGGTGATTTAACCAATATGGTTATCGACCGTTATCCGGAATTAATCCCTGCTATTAAAGGATTATCAGAAGAAACTACAACAGGAGTACACCGTTTATACGAAAGAATGAAAAACGGAACATTACCAATGCCTGCTATCAACGTAAACGACTCGGTTACCAAATCGAAATTCGACAACAAATACGGTTGTAAAGAAAGTGCTGTGGATGCAATCCGTCGTGCTACAGACGTAATGTTAGCCGGTAAAAGAGTAGTTGTTTGCGGATACGGTGACGTTGGAAAAGGTACAGCGGCTTCTTTCCGTGGCGCCGGTTCTATTGTAACCGTTACCGAAATCGATCCAATCTGTGCTTTACAGGCTGCAATGGACGGTTATGAAGTTAAAAAATTAGATACTGTAGTAGGTAATGCTGATATCATCATCACTACAACAGGAAACAAAGACATCGTTATCGGAAAACATTTCGAGAAGATGAAAGACAAAACGATCGTTTGTAACATTGGTCACTTCGATAACGAAATCGATATGGCCTGGTTAAACAAAAACCACGGTGCTTCTAAAATCGAAATCAAACCTCAGGTTGACAAATACACCATCAACGGTGTAGATATTATCATTTTGGCCGAAGGTCGTTTGGTAAACTTAGGTTGTGCAACAGGACACCCAAGCTTTGTAATGAGTAACTCGTTCACCAACCAAACGTTGGCACAGATCGAATTATGGAAACACAGCGACAAATACGAAAATCAGGTATATATGCTACCAAAACACTTAGATGAAAAAGTAGCCGCTTTACACCTTGCCAAATTAGGCGTTGAACTGGAAACATTAAACACAGAGCAAGCCGCTTATATTGGTGTTGAAGTTTCTGGACCATTCAAACCGGAATATTACAGATATTAATCCCCAAAATATCCTGTAACAGAAAAGACCTCAAAATTGAGGTCTTTTTTTTATACCTAATAGTAAAACCTGACAGGTTTTAATCTCAGCATATGAACCTGTCAGGTTTGGCTACTAATAATAACACTATAACCTAGCAGGTTTTAATCTCAGTATGTATTTAAATCAGGTGTCTAGCAGCAAACAATAAGCAACAATAAAACCTGACAGGTTTTACTTAGCACAGGTTAAACCTGTCAGGTTTGTCTACGAATAAGCACAAAAAAAGCCCGTTTCTGAGAAACGGGCTTTTATATCTTTTCTTGTAAGATAAGATAGATTCTTATGCTTCGAATGGAACTACAGAAACATAGGATTTGTTTTCTCCTTTTTTCTGGAATTTCACCACTCCGTCAACTTTTGCATGTAAAGTATGATCTTTACCCATGTAAACGTTTTCTCCCGGATTGTGTTTAGAACCTCTTTGTCTTACGATAATGTTTCCAGCAATTGCAGCTTGACCACCAAAAATCTTAACACCTAAACGTTTCGATTCTGATTCTCTACCATTCTTGGAACTACCGACACCTTTCTTGTGAGCCATGACGTATTAGTTTTTAATGTTAATTATTCTTCTGTAGCTTCCGCTTTTTTAGTCGCTTTTTTCTTTGTAGCTCCCGCTCCAGTGATACCACTGATTACGATTTGCGTTAAAGATTGTCTGTGACCGTTTTTCTTTTTGTAACCTTTTCTTCTTTTCTTTTTGAAAACGATTACTTTATCACCTTTTAAGTGTTTTAACACTTGGGCTTCTACTGAAGCACCTTCTACAGCTGGGGCGCCTAAAGTTACGTTTCCGTTGTCATCTAATAAAAGAACTTTGTCAAAAGTAACTTTAGTTCCTTCTTCAGAAGCCAAACGGTGAACATAAACCTTTTGGTCTTTGCTTACTTTAAATTGTTGCCCTGCTATCTCTACGATTGCGTACATAACAATAATGTTTGATTAATTTTTAAGTCTGCAAATATACAACTAATTCTTTATGAAACAACCATATACCTGTAATTTTGGTGCACACACAAATTTTAATCAAAAAAAGGTACATATTTTCCACAAAACAAAACGATTACCTGTAACTTTTTACCGAAATTGCACACCTATATCGTTATCAAAAATAAATTACTAATTTTTATGAAAAAATCTTTAATGGCTTTGAGTTCACTTCTGATGCTTGGCGGCGTAGCTTCAGCGCAGAAAGTAGCGTTTGAAGAATACAATTTAGACAACGGACTTCATGTGATTTTACACAAGGATCCATCGGCACCGGTAGTAGTTACATCGGTAATGTACCATGTGGGTGCCAAAGACGAAAACCCAAGCAGAACGGGATTCGCACACTTTTTCGAACACCTTTTGTTTGAAGGAACCAAAAACATCGCCCGTGGCGAATGGTTTAAAATCGTAACCGCCAACGGTGGAAACAACAATGCCAACACGTCGGACGACAGAACGTATTACTACGAAGTTTTCCCGTCGAACAATTTGGAACTGGCTTTATGGATGGAATCCGAAAGACTAATGCACCCGGTTATCAACCAGATCGGTGTGGACACTCAAAACGAAGTTGTTAAAGAAGAAAAAAGATTACGTGTAGACAATCAGCCTTACGGTAATTTATTTACTGAAGTTAAAAAGAACATCTTTACCAAACACCCGTACCGTTGGGCACCAATCGGCTCAATGGAACACCTGGATGCAGCGACATTACAGGAATTCCAGGCTTTCAACAAAAAATTCTACATTCCTAACAATGCAGTATTAGTTGTTGCCGGAGATTTTGATTCGGCTCAGGCGAAAGAATGGGTACAAAAATATTTCGGACCAATCCAGAAAGGAACTCCGATTACCCGTGAAAAATTCGAAGAGGCTCCAATCACACAAACAATCCACGCGACTTACGAAGATCCGAACATTCAGATCCCAATGGCCGTTACTGCTTACAGAACGCCATCGATGAAAACACGTGACGCAAGAGTATTAGACATGATCTCTTCTATCTTATCTGACGGAAAAAGTTCCCGTCTATACAAAAAGATGGTTGACGAGAAAAAAATGGCTTTACAAATCGGAGCTTTCAACTACAGTCAGGAAGACTATGGCGTGTATTTTATCTACGGTTTACCATTAAGCCCAAACACTCCTGCTGACTTAATTAAAGGAATGGACGAAGAGATTGCAAAACTACAAACGGAGTTAATTTCTGAAAAAGATTTCCAAAAATTACAAAACCAGTATGAAAACCAAAACGTAAACAGTAATTCCAATTTGGAAGGTGTTGCCGAAAATCTGGCATCTTACTATTTACTATATGGTGATGTAAACCTAATCAATAATGAAATTGATATTTACCGTTCTATTACGCGTGAAGAAATCAGAGACGTGGCGAAGAAATACTTAAACCCGAACCAACGTTTGATTTTAGATTATACTCCAGCAAAAGACAAAGCACAAAACTAAGCAGCCATTCATCATGAAAAAATTTATATATATAGCAGCGAGCTTGTTTTTATCGATTACTATGCAAGCACAAGACAGACCTCAACCGAAACCGGGACCAGCACCAACTATCAATGTTAAAAAACCGGAAACCTTTACCCTAAAAAACGGTTTAAAAGTAATGGTTGTTGAAAACCATAAACTACCACGCGTTTCTTACACCCTTACTTTAGACAACCCTCCGTATGCGGAAGGCGATAAAAAAGGTGTTGCCGATTTAACGAGCAGCATGATCGGAAAAGGAAGCAAAAAAATATCAAAAGACGCTTTTAACGAAGAAACCGACTTTTTAGGAGCTAACATCAGCTTTTCTTCTAACGGAGCAAATGCCAGCGGATTATCCAAATATGCCGGAAGAATCCTTGAATTAATGGCCGAAGGTGCTTTACACCCGGTATTCACTCAGGAAGAATTCGACAAAGAAAAAGCCAAATTACTGGAAGGAATCAAATCGCAGGAGAAAAGCGTTACCGCTGTAGCTTCTCGCGTTGAAAACGTTTTAGCTTTTGGAAAAACACACCCTAACGGGGAATATTTAAGCGAAGAAAGCATCAACAAAGTAACCTTAAACGATGTGGTTTTAAACTACAACACCTATTTCGTTCCGGGGAATGCTTACCTTGTTGTTATTGGTGACGTAAACTTAAAAGAAACCAAAAAAACCGTTGAAAAACTTTTCGGTTCCTGGAAAAAAGCCATCGCGCCACAGTTAACCTATTCTGATCCTAAAAACGTTCAGTATTCTCAAATCAACCTTGTGGATATGCCAAACGCAGTACAATCGGAAATTGCCTTGGTAAACACGGTGAACTTAAAAATGACCGACAAAGATTACTTTGCTACTTTATTAGCGAACCAAATCTTAGGTGGTGGTGGTGAAGGACGTTTATTCCTAAACCTACGTGAAAAACACGGATGGACTTACGGTGCGTACTCTTCAATCGGATCCGGAAAATATGTAACTAAATTCCGTTCTTCCGCTTCTGTTAGAAACGCTGTTACCGACAGTGCTGTTGTAGAATTCTTTAACGAATTAAAACGTATCAAAACAGAATTGGTTTCTGCAGAAGATCTTAAAAATGCAAAAGCCAAATACATTGGAAACTTCGTAATGCAAATTGAGAAACCGGCTACTATTGCCCGTTATGCTTTAAACACAGCTACTCAAAACTTACCGGAAGATTTCTACGAAAACTATATTAAAAACATCAGTGCCGTTACACCGGAAGATATCCGTAACGCTGCTAACAAATATTTCCTTTCTGACAACACCCGTATTGTAGTAGTTGGAAAAGCAGCGGATGTATTACCAGGATTGGAGTCGTTAAAAACACCTATTTTCTATTTTGACAAATACGGAAACCCAACTGAAAAACCAGTGGTAAACAAACCAATTCCTGCCGGAGTTACTGCAAAAACAGTATTCGACAATTACATCAAAGCTATTGGTGGTGAAAAAGCCGTAGCCGGAGTAAAATCAATTGCTACCGTTTCAACAGCTTCTATTCAGGGACAGGCATTGGAATTAATCAGCAAACACACTTCCGATAACAAATCGTTAATGGAAATGAAAGTTGCAGGTATGTCAATGTCAAAACAAGTTGTGAGCGACAAAGCAGCTTATGCGGTACAACAAGGACAACGCAAAGACTTTACTGCTGAAGAATTCAAAGAGAAAAAAGAAAACGCTGCTGCTTTCCCGGAATTAGCTTACGCTAAAAGAGCCGACCTTAAAATCAAAGGAATCGAAACGATCAACGGAGCAGATGCTTATGCTATCGAAAATGGCAAATCGACTTTATACTATGATGTAAAAACAGGTTTAAAAGTTGGAGAAGCAAAAACGATGGAAAGAGCTGGTCAGAAAATGACACAAATGGTTTCTTACAGCGACTATAAAGAAGTAAAAGGTATCAAAGTTCCTTACAAAACAATCATGAATGTAGGTATGGATCTTGATTTCACTACATCGGATGTAAAAATCAACGAAGGTGTTACTGCTGCTGACTTTCAGTAATCAATAACCCGATTCAAAATAAAAGGCCGCTAGAAAGCGGCCTTTTTTATTTTCGTGCAGAGAAATAAACGCCAATCAGAATGATCAACGCTCCAACAATCTGAAACAGTTCCATTTTTTCATTATCCAATATCCCCCAGACAAAAGCAACCACCGGAATCAAATAAGTCACAGAAGACGCAAAAATCGGCGATGACATCTGGATCAGTCTAAAGAAAATAATATTCGCGATACCGGTTCCCAATATCCCCAGAATGGCAATATATAGTACTGATTCCTGTACTTGCGCCTGACCTGCTACCTGGAAAAAATCGGTACAGGATAATACGATAATCGCCGGAATCATCAACACCACAAAATTTCCGGTCGTGATGCTCAATGAATTCACATCCGACAGGTATTTTTTGATCAGGTTTACATTCATCGCATAACAAACCGCCGCAATCACCACCAGAATCGCAAAATAATAATTCTGATTGGGATTACTTTTCGCTCCGGAATAAATCAATACTACACATCCTATAAGCCCTATAATGACCCCGAAAAACTGTCGGCGCTGAAATTCAAGTCCGAATAGAAAAGCCCCCAACAACAATGTATTTAAAGGTGTTAACGAATTTAGGATCGCACTGGTTGCACTACTGATTTCCGTTTGCGCAAAAGAAAACAGAAACACCGGCATAAACGTCCCGACAAAAGCCGTTAAGGCGATGTATTTCCATTTATCCGAAGGAATCTTAGTAAGACTTCGAAATCCTACAATCAATAAAAAAGCGGCCGCAAACAACATCCGCAAAGCGCCCAGCTGAAAAGGTGTTAATCCAACAAGACCTCTTTTAATCAGGATAAAAGAACTTCCCCAGATTAAAGAAAGTCCAATCAGTAATATCCATTTGATCTGTTTTGTCATTTTAGTATTTTTTTAAGACGTAAAAGTCTAACAATAAAACGGGAAAACGGTCCTTTTTTTATAATTTTGTAACGCGCTCCAAAAGAGCTTTTTAATCTTAAAATAGTCCTTATGAATATCACAAAAAAAATAGCCGTATTTGCATTTGCCGCATTTGCATTGGTTAGCTGTAAAAAAGAAGAGAAAAATACTGCCGAAGGAACGGTAGCTACCGAGAACACCAAAGATGTTGCCGCCAAAATGGAAACGGCAAGTTTTAACATCGAAGGAATGACTTGTGCAATGGGTTGTGCCGCTACGATCGAAAACAAATTAGGCCGTTTGGATGGTGTAACTTCTGCAAAAGTTGACTTCGAAACCAAAACAGCTACCGTTGAATTCGACGCCAACAAACAATCGGCTTCGTCACTAACACAAACGGTTGAAGGCGTTGCCGACGGAAAGACCTATAAAGTGTCGAACATGAAAGAAGAACCAAAGAAAGCGTAATCAAAAGCTCTCCGATATAAAAAAAGCGCCTCTTCCGGGCGCTTTTTTATTTCCATCGCAGGCTTTCCATGATCCTGCGCATATCGTTTTTAATATAACTTGCCGCCGGCATTATCGAGTCGAAATTGGGTTTGGTATAAAAATATACCGATCCTACTATAAAATGTCGGGTACTATCGGTCACATAAAACTGAGCATTAGTTGCCGCATTACCACCAACCTGATAAAACATTCCGTATACTTTCTCTCTTCCATTAATAAAAGGCTGCTCCTGTATATCATCGGCTTTGATCACGTGTTCATAGGTCAGTTTTTGCGCATCCCGTAACAAGACATCAATATTATTATTAACCGGCTTATAATCGATATAAATCGTTCCTTTCATATTCGGATAATTAATATCGAATCCGCACACTCCTTTTTTATTGATCTTAGTCCGGCTATTCACATCAAAAGTAAACGCACATCCATCGTTAAAAGGTGTATATTCCGGTTTTGGATATTCCAGACTAAGATATGCTTTTGGCTTTGGCACAGTGTCGCCTTTACAAGCCGTAAACAACGATCCTGTAGCCACCAACAATGCAAAAGCAGTATTTTTAAGTATTCTATTCATCGAGCAAGGTCACTTTAATTTGTTTGACTCGGCGTTTGTCTACCGATTCGACGGTAAATATACAATCTGCAAAATTTATTTTCTGATGCTTTTTGGGAAAATTTCCCGAAATCTCCAAAATAAATCCGGCCAGTGTTTCCGATTCTCCTTTACTGGTTTCGAAAACCTCTTCGTTTACCGGTACAATCCGATAGAAATCCTTAAGGCTGATTTTACCTTCAAACAAAAAGTTTTTGGTGTCGATCTGTGAAAAGACAATATTCTCATCGTCGAATTCATCACTGATATCCCCAACAATTTCTTCCAGAATATCTTCCAATGAAATCACTCCGGAAGTTCCGCCATATTCATCAACAACAATCGCCAGGTGATTTTTCATACCCTGAAATTCCTTTAAAAGGTTATCCAGTTTTTTATTTTCAGGCACAAAAAACGGTTCCCGAAGCAACTTTTGCCATTCAAAATCAGCTTTATCGATATGAGGAAGTAGGTCTTTTACGAACAAAACACCCTCAATATGGTCAATATCTTCTTTAAAAACCGGAATACGGGAATACCCTTTTTCTACGATCTGCGCTACAATTTCCGAAAAGGAATCTTCCATATCCAGCGCAAATACATCAATTCTCGGACTCATTACCTGTCGGGCTTCGGTATTTCCAAAGTTCACAATTCCTTCCAGTATCTTTTGTTCTTCTTTGGTGGTATCGCCATAATCGGTCATCTCCAACGCCTGTGATAACTGATCCACTGAAAAACTTTCTTTTTCTCTTCCGATTTTTTTATGCAGATAGATAATGATTTTTCGCAGTGGAATACTTACCGGCGTAAGCAGTTTGTCTAAAAAAACCACTAAACGGCTAACACCCTGAGCAAATTTGACATTATTTCGGGTCGCATACATTTTAGGCAGTACCTCTCCAAAGAAAAGAATCAATACCGCTACCAATGCGATTTCCAGCAGCGTTTTAGTCCCGATCGCCATCAATTCGGAAAAAACCCGATCGCCCAGATAGGAAAACAAAACCACGATCGTAATATTGGCAAAGTTATTCGCCACCAAAAAAGTCATCGACAATTTTTTAGGCGCTTCCAGTAAGCGCCCGATTTGTTTTCCCCGGACAGCGTCGATCGCTATCAGGCTTTCGATTTCTTTTTTAGTAAGTGAGAAAAGTGCGGTTTCGGCGCCGGATATCAGTGCAGAGCAGAACAACAGGAATAGTATTCCTGTAATTAGAAATATAAGGTTAAAATCTATAGTACTTAATAAACTGACGGGGCCTGGGTCCAAATCAAACAGAATTAGTTAAACAATTAAAACGGCATATCATCATTTTGCATCGGTGTACCCGGTGAATCAAATGATGGTTTTGAAGTATCGCCCGAAGTCGGGAAACCCGGTTTATTGTTTTCGATTTCCTTTTTCGTTGTTAAAAAGGTAAATTCGGTTACCTGGATTTCGGTAGTGTACTTTGTCGTACCGTCTTCGGCTTGCCATTGTCTGGATTTGATACGGCCTTCCACATAAATCTTATCACCTTTTGAAAGATATTTTTCGCATATCTCAGCCGCCTTATTGCGCACCACAAGATTATGCCATTCTGTAGAAGTGATTCTTTCGTTTGTCGTTTTGTTAATATACACCTCATTGGTTGCAAGAGGAAAACGTCCAATACAATTACCTCCTTCGAAATAATGCATTTTTACATCATCTCCCAAATGTCCAATTAACATGACTTTATTTACCGTTCCGTTCATGGCTCGTACCTATTTATTAACTCAAATATACTAAATCTATTTATTTATTACGTACTCTGTGATAAAATTATATATCACAATAGGAAATGGAAGCTTCTCAACATCATCCCATGACAAACTGCCTGATATTGTATCGGTTGTCTTTAACTCCCAAAAATAAATATGCAAATGTTGGTGCGAAAGCTTATGAAGAATTTGTTTTTCGTTTAAAAGACGTAACTCCTGCAAACGACCTCCCTCCGGAATTGTGACACTTTTTATAAGTTGCTCCGGCATAACATCGCGATGTATATCAGCTGCTGTTTCAACCAACGGAAATTCGTACAATCCGAACCAGATACCTTTATCCTGTCTTTTTTGGACAACCGTTTTCCCGGATGGATCGACAAACAGAATATAATTCAGATAGCGATTGGTAACTTTTGTTTTCTTTAATTTTACCGGAAGACGATCCACTTTCTTCTTTTGCAAGGCCACACAACTGTCATTAAACACACACGAAGTACAATCCGGATTTTTAGGCACACATTGTAAAGCACCAAATTCCATCATCGCCTGATTAAACAGCGATGCTTTATCTACCGGCAACAATTCGGCTGCCAAGGCTTTAAATTCTTTTTTTGCCGCCGGAGAAGCAATATCCGTTTCTACATCAAAATACCGCGCCAATACACGAAACACATTCCCATCGACCACCGGAACCGGCTCTCCATAAGAAATAGATGCAATTGCCGCTGCGGTATATTCCCCTACTCCTTTTAACTTTAAAAGCCCTTCGTAATTTTCGGGAAACACCCCATTTCGCTCAAAGGCGATATATTGTGCCGTAGCATGCAGATTTCGCGCCCTCGAATAGTAGCCCAAACCCTGCCAGAGTTTTAGCACTTTTTCTTCATCGGCAGTTGCCAGATCAAAAACAGTTGGAAAGGCTTCAACAAACGCTAAAAAATACGGCAAACCTTGCGCAACTCGCGTTTGTTGTAACATGATTTCAGACAGCCATATACGATAGGGATCCGCCGTTTTTCGCCATGGCAAATCGCGCTTAGACCGCAAATACCACTGGATTAACGAGTTAGAAAAATCCATTATAAAAAATTAGGATACAAAAATAAAACTTTATGTAATTAAATTTTAATCGATTAAGGTTGAAATATTGTATTTTTAATTCCTATATTTGCAAACTCAAAAAATTACACATCAATATAAATACGAAAGAAAATGACGAAAGCAGACATCGTAGCGAAAATTTCCGAGAAATTGGGTCTAGAAAAAGGAGATGTACAAGCAACAGTTGAGTCTTTTATGGACGAAGTAAAAAACTCATTAGAAACTGGTGACAACGTATACTTAAGAGGTTTTGGTAGCTTTATCATCAAAACAAGAGCTGAGAAAACCGGTAGAAACATCTCTAAAAATACTACAATTAAGATTCCTGCCCACAACATCCCGGCTTTCAAACCAGCAAAAGTTTTTGTTGATGGCGTGAAAACGAATACTGAAGTAAAAGTTAACTAATTTATTAATCACTCTAAACACTACAATTTATGCCAAGTGGTAAAAAAAGAAAAAGACATAAGGTAGCAACTCACAAACGTAAAAAGAGAGCGAGAGCTAACCGTCATAAGAAGAAAAAGTAGTTTAAAACTACTTTTTTCTTTTTAAAGTTTAAAGTTCATTGAAATTGAAATCATAAAAAACGGAGTAAATCAGTAAGTTTTTAACTACAAACCAATCGTTTCTAGCTATCACACTTATTATTCCAATTATGGTTTCCCGGGTAAAACCTGTAAATTTAATGTTTAATCCATCTGTACGCTGGTAGCACTATTTTGATAGTTGTTATTATTGTATGGATAAAAATGTACCATGTGAACAAGGAATTAATTATCCGATCCAGTTCAGAAGCGGTAGATTTTGCCTTATTAAAAGATGGAAAACTAATTGAATTGCACAGAGAAGAGGGCGAAAAAAACGGCTTTCAGGTAGGTGATATTTTTATTGCCAAAATCCGAAAACCCGTAGCAGGATTGAATGCAGCCTTTGTAAATGTAGGTTTCGAAAAAGATGCCTTTTTACATTATCATGATTTGGGTCCGAACCTATCTTCTCTAATGAAATTCATCAAACTTGTAAGCGCAGGTAAAATAAAAGATTTCTCCCTAAAAAACTTTCCTTTTGAACCTGAGATCGACAAGGATGGTGCTATATCCGACGTGTTAAGCGCCAATCAGTCAATTTTAGTTCAAGTAGTTAAAGAACCCATATCCACCAAAGGGCCACGAATAAGTTCTGAACTTTCACTGGCCGGGCGATATGTTGTTTTAGTTCCTTTTTCGGATCGTATCTCGATTTCTCAAAAAATCGAATCGAAAGAAGAAAAAGATAGATTAAAACGTTTGGTTCAATCTATCAAACCAAAAGGATTTGGTGTTATTGTCAGAACAGTAGCAGAAGGCAAAAAAGTAGCTGAACTCGACAAAGACTTACAGAATTTGTTGGACAAATGGACCACAATGTGTAAGCGAATCCCTACAGCTCATCATCCTTCAAAAGTATTAGGCGAACTCAACAGAGCGTCCTCAATACTACGCGATGTCTTTAATGATACCTTTACCGGTATTCATATCGATGATGAGGATCTGTATTATCAAACGAAGGAGTATTTGCAAGAAATAGCTCCTGCTAAAGTATCTATTGTTAAGCATTATCAATCGAAAGAGTTACCTCTTTTTGAGAAATACAATATAGAGCGACAAATTAAGACGTCTTTTGGAAGAACGGTCTCTATGAGCAAAGGAGCTTATTTAATCATAGAACACACCGAAGCTTTACACGTAATTGACGTCAACAGCGGTAACCGCTCCAACAAAGCGCAAAACCAGGAAGACACTGCCTTAGAAGTAAATCTGATTGCTGCGGCCGAAATAGCCCGACAATTGCGATTGCGCGACATGGGTGGTATCATTGTAATCGATTTTATCGATATGTCAAATCCTGATAACCGTAAAGTGCTCTACGATTTCTTACGAGAGGAAATGAGCGATGACAAAGCGAAACATAAAATCTTGCCTCCTAGCAAATTTGGATTAATTCAAATTACTAGACAAAGAGTCAGACCCGAAGTTAATATCAAAACAAGAGAAGAAAACCCGAATAATGAAAACGGGGAAATTGAAGCTCCTATCCTGATTATTGATAAAATATCGGCTGATCTAGAACGAATTTTTAAGGATCACAAAAAAGTGGTTCTAAATGCGCATCCCTTTGTGGCTGCCTATATAACTAAAGGTTTTCCATCATTACGTTCAAAATGGTTTTTTGAACATAAAAAATGGGTGAAAGTTATACCTCGTGACGCTTACACGTACTTAGAATATCACTTCTTCGACAAAGATGGAAGTGAAATTAAATAAATCCAAACCGCTCGTTGTGAAACGGAGCGGTTTTTTTATGTCTATAATTAGCGTCTTTTCTGAAAGAAAGCCTTCATTAAAGCCCCGCACTCCTGTTCCATAACACCGGTTACCACAGTTGTTTTCGGATGCAGTTGCGCTCCCATCTTGCGATAGCCACGGTGCTCGTCGTATGCACCGTAAACCACTTTTGAAATCTGACTCCAATACAATGCTCCGGCGCACATCTGACACGGTTCCAGTGTTACGTAAAGCGTACAGTCTTTCAGGTATTTCCCGCCCAAAAAATTGGCCGCCGCTGTAATCGATTGCATTTCGGCATGTGCCGTAACATCGTTTAACAACTCCGTCAGGTTATGACTTCTGGCAATTACCCGATTGTCGACAACCACAATAGCTCCGACCGGAATTTCTCCTTTTTCGAAAGCAATCTCCGCTTCCTGGAGTGCCTTTTTCATAAAATAATCGTCCGTGAAAATGTTTTCCATAAAAACAAAAATACAATTTCAAATTGTACCTTTGCACCATGGCAGCAAAACTCTTATCAAACATACTATCTCCCACCGATTTACGCAAGCTCCCTATTGCGGAACTTCCGGTTCTGGCACAGGAACTGCGTGAGTTTATCATCGACATTGTATCGACAAAGGAAGGTCATTTGGGTGCGAGTTTAGGAGTTGTAGAACTGACCATAGCCCTACATTATGTTTTTAACACTCCGGACGACCAACTGGTATGGGATGTTGGACATCAGGCCTACGGTCATAAAATCCTGACCGAGCGTGCCGCGGTATTCCACACCAACCGTCAATTGGGCGGTATTTCCGGTTTCCCGAATCGCAGCGAAAGTATTTACGATACTTTTGGCGTTGGACATTCCTCCACAGCTATTTCGGCCGCTTTGGGAATGGCCATAGCTTCCCGGTTACAAGGAGCTGTCGAAAAACAACATATCGCTGTTGTGGGCGATGCTTCAATTGCCTCCGGAATGGCCTTTGAAGGTCTCAACCATGCCGGTGTGACCGATGCCAATTTACTCGTAATTCTAAACGATAACGCCATTGGGATCGATCCAAGTGTAGGCGCTTTAAAAGAATATCTGACATCCGTAAAAGATGGAAGCAATCCAAGGGACAACAACATGATCCGTTCGTTAAACTTTGATTATTCCGGACCAATCGACGGTCATGATATTCCATTATTGATTAAAGAACTGATCCGATTAAAAGATAAAAAAGGACCAAAATTCCTGCATATTACCACCACAAAAGGAAAAGGACTCGAACAGGCCGAAAAAGACCAGGTTCGTTATCACGCTCCGGGTAAATTCGACAAAACAACCGGAGAGATTCTCCCTCGTTTGGAGGAAAACCTGCCGCCAAAATTCCAGGATGTATTCGGATTGACGTTAGTCGAACTGGCCCGTCAAAACGAACGTATCATCGGGATTACCCCGGCTATGCCCACCGGTTCGTCGCTTAAATTTATGATGGACGAAATTCCGGACCGCGCTTTCGATGTAGGGATCGCCGAACAACATGCCGTGACACTGGCTGCCGGAATGACCACCCAGGGAATGGTTGTCTTTTGTAATATCTATTCCACTTTCCTGCAACGCGCCTACGATCAGGTCATTCACGATGTGGCCTTACAGAATTTACCCGTTATATTTTGTCTGGACCGAGCCGGCCTGGTTGGTGAAGATGGCGCTACGCATCAGGGCGTATTCGATATTGCTTACCTGAATTGTGTTCCCAATCTGATTTTATTTGCCCCTATAAATGAAATTGAACTCCGAAACGGTATGTATACCGCACAATTAGGACTGGATCATCCGATAGCAATACGTTATCCGAGAGGAAGAGGTTATGTTCAAAACTGGCAACTTCCGTTCGAAAAAATTGAAATCGGTAAAGCCCGAAGACTTTCGAAAGGTAGCAAAATTGCCATTTTATCCACCGGAACCATAGGAAACAATGTATTACAGGCTTTGGAACAAACAGAAAATCGCGATTTGTTTTCCCATTATCATTTTCCGTTTATAAAACCATTGGACATTGCAACTCTGGAAGCAATCTGTAACAGCCACAAACAACTGATTACGATAGAAGACGGATCCGTATTAGGCGGTTTCGGAAGTACTATTGCGGCATATGTAAGTGCTCATTATACCGGGCTAAGTGTTAAAACACTGGGCATTCCAGACGAGTTTATTGAGCACGGCACAGTTATTGAGCAGCAAAAAAAATGCAAAATTGATGTTAACAGTCTGATAACGCTATTTTCAAGTTATTGATTTTAACCTCATTTGCCAAACTAAAGAAAATTAAAAACTAGATTTACCATGAAGATTACTCCGTATCTAATCGGATTACTTTTTATTTTAGCCATTCAGAAAAGTAATGCACAAGACGTAGTAAGAACTACAATTCCCGACACCACCTCCTACTGGCACAAAAAAAACAGTGTCGGACTTGATTTTAGCCAAATCGCTTTTATCAACTGGAGCGTTGGAGGAAACAATTCCATTTCAGGCCTTTTAAAGGGCGCTTTTTTACGAAACTATGTCAAAGGTAATGTGAAGTGGAAAAATGAACTCATCGTACGCTATGGCGTTAACAAGCAGGAAGAGCGTGAACTTCGGAAGACCGATGACGCGATTCAGTTCAATTCAACCTTTGGTTACCGTCACGATAGTATTTCGAACTGGTACCACAGTGCGAAACTAAATTTCAATACGCAGTTTACCAGCGGATATGCCTATCCGAATACCGATCTGGCGATTTCCAAAGCCTTTGCGCCGGCCTATTTATTTCTGGGTGTCGGAGCCGAGTATTCCAATAAGGAACAAAAGCTAAATGCTTATTTTTCACCTTTAACTCAAAAAACTACATTGGTATTGGATCAGCGTTTAGCCGATCAAGGTGCTTTTGGGGTTGACAAAGCGATCTACGACGAAGCCGGAAATCTGATTACCCACGGTAAAAGATCACGAACGGAAGTCGGTATTTTAGTTACCAACCAATGGAAAACCGAAGTCTACAAAAACATATTCCTCGACCATCGTTTAAGCCTTTATACCGATTATCTGAATAATTTTGGCAATATTGATGTTGACTGGCAGTTACAACTGGATCTAGTCGTTAACGAATATGTAAAGGCCAATATCGGCACGAATCTTGTTTATGACGATGATATCAAATCGAAAAAAGAGATCGACGGTGTACAGGTTACTCAGGGACCTAAAATCCAGTTTAAACAACTATTAGGAATCGGTTTGAGTTACACATTTTAAGATATAAAAAAAGGTTCCTTTCGGAACCTTTTTTATTTTAGAATTAATTCAATATAACCTTTTGGGTATGATTTAAATTATCACCTTCAACTTTAAGAATATACATTCCTGATTGTAATCCTTTCAGGTTGATTGTTTTTTCAACATTGAAATCTTCCACTTTCTGACTGTATACATTTCTTCCGTTTATATCAAACACCTGTAACGATACTTTACCGGTATAGTTTCCGATAAACACATTAAACGTTCCGTTAGATGGGTTTGGATATACCTTGATCATATCTTTATTTTCAAAATAATCTACAGCCATCGTACAGTTTGGTCCTTGCGGAGGCGTTGTAAAATCTTCCACCTGGTCGTTGATTGCAGCCACACCACTATTCATACCTGCTGATGCATGTACGCCTAAACCTCTTCTGGCGAAAACGTCCCAAATCATACAGTAATTCTGCCCACCGGTTGTCGCCTGATCAGCTGCGATAATCGCGTCTCTTCCGGAAACAAACGAAGGATTACACGGTTGTAATTTTAACGCATCGATGATCAAACGTAAAACTTTATTATTACCACCAGTTCCGGTATAGATATTCGGATCATAGCCATATTTGTTGATATAGGCCCATGTTAAATCCCATAACATAGTAGCCCAAACGGTTCCTACCGCGTGCACATCAACTCGTAACGTACCATTCTGATCGGTATAGGATAAACCGTTGGTATCGCCATATGTAAGTGGATTGATTCCAAAATCGGTTGAATATTTATATTGACGGATTCCTACTCCATTCGTAGGCTGATTGGCAAGGAAAGTTGCAATTCCTTTTCCGGTAACCGGAGAATCACCCGCTTTGATTTGTAATAAATACGCGAAGAAATCCGACCAACCTTCACCCATTTGCTCTGTACTGGTTAAACAGCTCGGATTAGCTGGTCCACCGGTTAAACGGGAAGAAATACCATGACCATATTCGTGTGAAATCACCCCATTATCAAAATCACCATCCGAATTCACGAAGTTAACCGTTTCATAAGATAAGGTCGTATTAACCGCTCCGGATTGCATACCGGCAATTATCGCATTTCCTACCGACTGACTTACCAAAATAGCCGGGATCGTGATGCCTGCATTTGCACCACCCATAACCATATATTCATCCAGATTATTCACGACGATAACCGCCACGGCACCGGCATTTTGAGCAAACATTACTTTATTTACGAAATCACAAGATCCTCTGCGAACCAAAACGATTTTACCCGCTAACTGCGTTCCGTTGATGGCTGCGGTACAAGCATCGGCATTATCCGGAACACCATCGTCAAAAAGAGCTAAATCGGCTGTAATTCCTGCTGGTGCCGCTGGCACTGCTACGTGACCGCTTGTAAAGTTATTATCTACTGCAAAATAGGCTCCAGCCAAAGACGCTGGTGAATTTATACGGAAAAAGTTAGGTCGTGGCCCTACATTCCACAAATACATTTGCATACGTGGCGACTGACCATCAGCCGGAGTGGAGAAATTCGCGTTGTTTGTACCACTACCATCCTGAGAATCTGCTAAAACAGGATCTCCGTTAAAAGTCACGGTTCCACCGCGACCATAGTTATTTTGCTGGAAGTTACCATTGGCTTCATTAAACCCGTACTGATACATAATATCGTGCATGATATTATTCATATAGAACAGATTCGTGGTAGCCGCACTGGTATAGGTCGATGCCGCTACACCGGTTCCGCCGTAAGGGAAGTCAAAAGTCAAACTTAAACCACCGTTCGGGCTCACTCCAGTAGTCGCGTTATTTCCGGCAATATCTTCTTTTGCCCAAACATTATTACCTCTTGTAGTGGTAAACTCCGGACCGGCAACACCATTGGTATCATGCCATTCGTAAGGAGAAGCCAAGGCGTTATGCGGTGACGCTAATAATTCGCGGTTTCCGTGGTTCGGACTTTCCACATTATAAGGATAAACGCGATACGATCCACCCTGTACCTGAGCCAATGCACTTGCATCTTTAAATGCTTTGCTGCTGAAGTTGATGGTATGGTTGTGTTCTTTATGATTCGCATCACCGAAATTACAGCTCAATACCAAATCAAAATTTTCCAGCATCGCACCGTTTACCGCATCAATCCGAACACTCCACAAATGTTTATAATCGGACGTATAGAACGTATAATCCCAGGCCAGTCGCAGGGAAGTGTCTTCCATTTGCTGGAAAACAAGCTCTGCACTAACCGGATCATCCGTTAACGTTCCGTTAGTTAATTTATATTCTTTATCACTGATTTTAGTAGCAATCTGCGAACTGAAAGCAGGCACTTTTAAATGGGTTTGCGCCTTTAACAATCCGTCTGTTACCGATAGCACCGGTGTCTGGGTATTGATTTTTGCTGCTACATCTGCTATAAAACGGTTTCCGACATTAACTACTTCTCCGTTTTTAACTGAAAAGTTGGTTACCGCATTAAAAATCTCAATTCCCTTATAGCGCTGTTTTACGTAGTAGTTATTGATATTCGTTGTTGAAGAACTCGCTTCACTTTCCACAAACCAATCCGCGACATCTTGTCGGGATAAGCCTAACTTTTGATGGTTATTGGTTAGATAGCGTTGGATTTGCTCATTTTGAGATTGTGCAAACCCTGCGCTACTAGCCAATAGCAGCATCATTAGGGTAGTTTTTTTCATAATTTTTTTAGTTAGCTTTTTAATTCAAGTTTCACAAAATTATAATTTTATTCAACTTAACAAAAAAATATTGCTAACTTATCAATAATATCACACTTAACCTTTAATTATGTTAAAAATTTGTAAGGCTTTACCGTCAGTTAACATGGATATAAAATGACAGATGTGCATGAGTCGTTCGTACAGGCTCATTTTTTCGGTTACGAATTTTTCCGGAAGTAATTTTAGCAACAACTGATCGTAATTGGTAGCTGTTCCTTCGAACTTATTGTTATACGCCGTACAAAATTTATCCAATAACGTATTGATCACCTGATATCCCATGATTTCCTTTTCGATCACTTCGTTACTCTGGTAAATATTTTTTCTACTAATTTCAAGGATATCATCCATCTGCGCTTTATACTGACTTTTATCCATCAGCGCCGCATGAAACTTCCCTTCGAGAATCGCTTCTTCATTTTCGAGAAACACACGAACCGCATCGCCAATCAAACTACTAATCGCCAATGCCCGTAGGTAACTAATCCGATCTTCTTTAGTGATCAAGCTACTATATTTCTTTTTATCAATCTGTCCAACCAGCTTTCCCAAATACTCCAGTGCGAAGTCTTCATTCACTAATCCAAGGTTAATTCCATCTTCGAAATCGATAATGGTATAACAGATATCATCGGCCGCTTCAACCAAAAACGCCAGCGGATGTCTTTCGAAACCGATATCGTTGCCTTTTTTATTTGGAATAAGCCCTAACTCGGTCGCCACATCAGCAAAAAACACTTTATCCGTCTGAAAAAAACCAAACTTTTTATCGGCGATATTGGATGTCGGTTTTTTCGGCAGACTTTCTTTCGGGTATTTCATAAAAGCCCCTAAGGTCGCATACGAAATTCGCAAACCACCTTCGTTACCCGGACGTGAACCCGTAAGTACCGAAAAACCATTGGCATTCCCTTCGAAATCGATCAGATCCTGCCATTCTTTAGGCTCCAAATGTTCTTTATATTTGAATCCTTTTCCGGTTTTAAAATACTCACCAATTGCTTTTTCACCCGAATGTCCAAAAGGCGGATTTCCGATATCGTGCGCCAATGCCGCCGCCGCGACGATAGCTCCAAAATCGTTCATATGGAAACCGTGAATTTCTTTTAGATGGGGATATTTTTCGAGGATTTTCTTTCCGACCAAACGTCCCAACGAACGTCCCACAACCGAAACCTCCAAACTATGTGTAAGTCGGGTATGCACAAAATCGGTTTTTGACATGGGTATCACCTGCGTTTTATCCTGCAGACCACGAAATGCCGATGAGAAGATGATTCGGTCGTAGTCTACTTCAAACCCCAAACGGGTATCGTCCTGTTCCTTTCGCAAACGCTTGCTTGTATCGCCCTGTTTTTTTAATGACAGTAATTGTTCCCAATGCATCATAGGAGTGTATTTTAAATTCCCAAACGGGATCTAGTTATTTTGTTGTTTTTCGATTTCAGCCTGAATAATATTATTTTTTACCGCTGTAAATACATGATTTTTCGCTTCGGCAAACGACACCTCGTAAATCCGTTCCAACTTACAAAATTCGGCCGGATATTTTGACAACAGGTTGTTGTAATACGTATCGAGTACGTCGCGCGACGGAAGTGTAAACTCCAGTTTTAATTCGAATCTCCGTACCAAAGCCTCGTCAATCATCTGAATCTGGTTGGTTGCCGCGATGAGTATCGATTTTTTTGGAAAATTATCGATCAGCTGTAAGATGGCATTCACCACGCGTTTCATTTCGCTACTGTCCTTATTATCATAATCGCGTATTTGTCCCAACGAATCGAATTCGTCGAAAAACAATACAGCACTTTCATACAGCACTTCTTTAAACAAGCCCTCGATGTTTTTGGCCGTTTCCCCCAATTTGGACGAAACAATACTCGCCAGATTTACGATAATAATCTTTTTATCCAGCTTTTTGGCAATCGCCTTGGCAGTCATCGTTTTTCCGCAACCCGTTTTTCCGTAGAGCAGCATTTTATTCACCACCGGCAATTCATAGCGTTCCAATACTTCGCGGAAATGATATTCTTTTAAAAACTGGTTGATCTGTCCTGAAACGGCTTCATTAAAAACAACATCTTCCAGATTCACATTACTCCTGTCGGTAAAATATAAAGTACTCAAGCGATACGATTTTAGTTAAGTTGTGAACAAATGTACAAATACAATTTGGCTTAAAAAGGAAACAGCCATCTCAAAAGACAGCTGTTTTATATCATTGTTTTTTCAGATTATGAACCACACATTTCGCAATCGTCCGGTTCTGCATTTCTGGAACGCTCCAACATCGCGCGGAATTCATCTACAGCGATTTCTTCCTCTTTTGCTGGTGTTTCCTGCTTCACCTCGTTGTTTAATGTAAACTTGATCGCATCGACAGCACTCTTCGTTCTCAGATAGTACATTCCCGTTTTTAATCCGGACTGCCATGCGTAGAAGTGCATTGATGTTAATTTTGCAAAAGTCGCACCTTCCATAAAAAGGTTTAACGATTGCGACTGATCGATAAAGTAACCACGCTGACGGGACATATCGATAATATCTTTCATACTCATTTCCCAAACTGTTTTATACAGTTCTTTGATCTCCTGAGGAATGATATCGATATTCTGAATCGATCCGTTGGCACGCATGATTTCCTGTTTCAGGTTTTCGTTCCACAAGCCCAGATTTACCAAATCCTGTAACAGGTGTTTGTTTACCACGATAAACTCACCGGATAATACACGACGGGTATAAATATTGGATGTATATGGTTCGAAAGCTTCGTTGTTTCCTAAGATTTGTGATGTCGAAGCGGTAGGCATCGGCGCCATCAACAAGGAGTTACGCACTCCGTTTTGCATCACTTCTTTTCGCAGGCTTGCCCAATCCCAACGACCGCTTAAATCACCATCGTTCAATCCCCAAAGATTGTACTGGAATTCTCCTTTTGAAATCGGAGAACCCTCGAAAGTCGAATACGGTCCCTCTTCTTTTGCCATTTCCATAGACGAAGTCAGAGCCGCAAAATACATGGTTTCGAAAATTTCCTGATTTAATTTTTTAGCAGCATCACCGGTAAACGGCATACGCAATAAGATAAAAGCATCGGCCAGACCTTGTACACCCAATCCTACCGGACGGTGGCGCATATTGGAATTTTCGGCTTCTTTAACAGGATAGTAATTCCTGTCGATTACTTTATTCAGGTTACGGGTTACGCGTTTGGTAACATCGTAAAGTAGTGTATGATTGAATTCTCCGTTTTCCACAAACATCGGAAGTGATATGGAAGCCAGATTACAAACCGCAATTTCGTCGGCTGAAGTATACTCCAGAATTTCGGTACAAAGATTCGAAGAACGAATCGTTCCCAGGTTTTTCTGGTTTGATTTACGGTTGGCCGCATCCTTATAAAGCATGTATGGCGTACCGGTTTCGATTTGTGATTCCAGGATTTTCTCCCAAAGCTCACGGGCTTTTATGGTTTTTCTACCTTTTCCGGCATTTTCATAAGCGACATACATCGCGTCAAATTCGTCGCCATATACATCATATAATCCCGGACATTCGTTCGGACACATTAAGGTCCATTGTGCATCTTCCTGAACGCGTTTCATAAACAAATCGTTCATCCACATCGCATAGAAAAGATCACGTGCACGCATTTCTTCTTTTCCGTGGTTTTTACGTAAATCCAGGAAATCGAAGATATCGGCATGCCATGGCTCTACATAAATTGCAAAACTACCTTTACGTTTTCCACCACCTTGATCAACATATCGTGCGGTATCGTTAAACACACGCAACATCGGTACAATACCGTTGGATGTTCCGTTTGTTCCTCTGATATACGAACCGGTAGCGCGTACATTGTGGATTGACAAACCGATTCCTCCGGCCGATTGTGAAATCTTAGCCGTATGTTTTAAGGTATCGTAAATTCCGTCGATACTATCATCCTGCATGGTCAACAGGAAACAAGACGACATTTGTGGTTTTGGTGTTCCGGCATTAAACAACGTTGGCGTTGCATGCGTAAAGAACTTTTTCGACATCAACTCGTAGGTCTCGATAGCCGATTCGATATCATTAAGGTGAATCCCTACGGAAACACGCATTAACATATGTTGCGGACGTTCTACGATTTGTCCGTTGATACGCAACAAATAAGAACGCTCCAGAGTTTTAAATCCGAAATAATCGTAGTTAAAATCCCGGTTATAGATAATTGTGGAATCCAATCGTTCGGCATTGGCCATGATCACTTCATAAACCTCATCCGAAATCAACGGTGATTCCTGGTTGGTTCTCGGATTTACGTACTGATACATATCCGTCATGGTTTCCGAGAATGATTTTTTGGTGTTTTTGTGCAGGTTCGACACGGCAATTCGCGCCGCCAACTGTGCAAAATCCGGGTGAGAAACCGTCATTGACGCTGCTGTTTCGGCAGCCAGGTTATCCAGTTCTGATGTGGTTACACCATCGTATAAACCTTCAATAACTCGCATAGCTACTTTTACAGGATCAACCAAATCGTTTAACCCATAGCATAGAATTCTAACTCTGTCTGTAATCTTATCAAACATTACAGGCTCACGTCGTCCGTCTCTTTTTACTACATACATCGTATTGAAAATTTATGAATTGATACAAATAATTTTATAGAAAACACATTGGTTTTCGCCCCAATCGCCATTTAGCATGGCCGATTACAGTTCTTTAAAAATCAGCGTCGAAGCTAATTTTTTGCGAGTCGGTATCTTTATTTAATACACCCGCTTTCTGGTATTCGGATACCCTTTTTTCGAAGAAATTGGTTTTCCCTTGTAACGAGATCATATCCATAAAGTCAAAAGGATTGCTCGCGTTATATACTTTTTCACAACCCAGTTCCACCAACAATCTGTCGGCTACAAACTCCAGGTATTGTGTCATTAGTGTTGCATTCATTCCGATTAAACTCACCGGTAATGATTCGGTAATAAATTCTCTTTCGATAGTTAAGGCATCGGTGATGATTTCCACAATTCTCTCTTTCGGTACTTTGTTTACCAAATGGTGGTTGTGTAAGTGAACCGCAAAATCGCAATGTACCCCTTCGTCTCTTGAGATTAACTCATTCGAAAAAGTAAGTCCCGGCATCAAACCGCGTTTTTTCAACCAGAAAATCGAACAGAAAGCTCCGGAGAAAAAGATTCCTTCTACGGCCGCAAAAGCAATTAATCTTTCGGCAAACGAATCGGATTCAATCCAGCGTAATGCCCAATCTGCTTTTTTGCGAATGGCAGGAAAAACATCTAGAGCATGGAACAATTCATTTTTTTCAGCCTCGTCTTTTACATAGGTATCAATCAAAAGAGAATAGGTCTCACTATGAATGTTTTCCATCATGATCTGGAATCCGTAGAAAAACTTCGCTTCCGGATATTGCACTTCGTTTACAAAGTTTTCCGCAAGGTTTTCATTTACGATACCATCGGAAGCCGCGAAGAATGCCAAAATATGTTTGATAAAATATTTCTCGTCGTCGTTTAACTTGGTATTCCAGTCGGTCAAATCCTGATGTAAGTCAATTTCCTCTGCCGTCCAAAAGCTAGCCTCCATTTTTTTATACCAATCCCAGATATCGTGGTGTTTGATTGGAAAAATAACAAAACGGTCTTTATTCTCTTGCAAAATTGGTTCTATCACCGACATAGTACATTGACTTTTAAAAGATTAATTTTATGTTTTTCTAAAGAAAAACACACTACAAAGATTGGTATTTGAAACGGAAAAAGAAAGACAAATCGAGTCAAACTTATTCACAATTAAGACGAGTTTTTAACAAGCGAAGAAAATTCTTTCAAGCCGCGTTTAAAAACCTATATTTTTGAAAAACAATACATTACAAAATAACGTAAAGTTAAAAAAAGAAACACTTTCCGTGCAAACACACCAGATTAAAGCCTTTCCGAAAGAAAACAGCCAGCCTACTTTTTAAGTTCTTCGGCCACCTTTTCAAGTTCGCTATACCATTCCGGCCCGAACTTACGAACCAATGCTTCTTTTACGAATTTATACACCGGAACTTCCAACTCTTTTCCAAGCGAACACGCATCGTCGCAGATATGCCATTTGTGATAATTCACCGCAGCGAAATCGGAAAAGTCTTTAACCCGTATCGGGTACAAATGACAGGAAACCGGTTTTTTCCAATCGACCAAACCTTGGTTGTACGCCTGTTCAATACCACAAAGCGCCGTTGGCCCATCAAAAATAACATACGCACAATCCGCCCCGTTAATTAACGGTGTTTCCAGTTCGCCATCCGAACCTACGATTGAAGTTCCCTGCGCTTCGATTGCAGCGACACCTTCGGGACGTAAAAACGGTTTTACGATGGGATAAATTTTCTCCAGAATTGCCACTTCACTTTGATCAAGTGGCGCACCGGCATCACCATCCACACAACAAGCCCCTTTACAAGCCGACAGATTACACACAAATTCTTTTTCAAGAATTTCCTCAGACACGATGGTTTTCCCTAACTGAAACATTATACTCGGAATTCATTAATTAGCCGACAAAGGTACAAATTAATACGGACTTTAACACGGGGCAAAACACCCTCTTTCATTACGAAATAAGCAATAAACAAAGACATTTCGAGGTCAATTTTATTTTTATGTTAAATATTAACCTTGTTTTTAGATTTTTTGTTATAAATTTATATAATTTTGCAGTCTTAAAAAAATAATAGGTATGGGATTCGATTGGAAAGAAATTTTTACGGTAGGAATGGTTTTATTTGCGGTGATCGATATTTTCGGAAGCATCCCGATTATTGTTGATTTACGCAACAAAGTAGGCCATATACAATCTGAAAAAGCCTCTATAGTAGCGGCTGTTATTATGATTTCCTTTCTTTTTGTAGGAGATGAAATTTTAAAACTGATCGGAATCGATGTCAACTCGTTTGCCGTAGCCGGTTCGTTTGTATTGTTTTTCCTGGCATTGGAAATGATCTTAGGGATCACACTTTATAAAGATGATGCCCCCAATACGGCATCCATCGTACCCATCGCCTTTCCGTTAATTGCCGGAGCCGGAACGATGACTACTTTATTATCATTGCGTTCGGAATACCAGACAATCAACATCATTTTTGGTATTCTGGCCAACATTCTAATCGTATACCTTGTTTTAAAATCATCATCCCGAATCGAAAAAACATTGGGTAAAAACGGACTGGGTGTTATCCGTAAGGTGTTTGGCGTTGTTCTTTTAGCCATCGCTGTTAAATTATTCGCAGCGAATGTTAAAGGTCTATTTGTTTAAGTAGATTTTTACTAATTTCACCGCCATAATTTAACTACTCGTAGTTCTTTTTTTATTTACAATGAAAATTTTCTCATACATACTAATCGCTGCCGCGTTGGGGTTAATTGTGTTTAACGTAACGTTATTGGATTTTTCGAATCTTTTTGAAGGCAACAGTTTAGTGGCGTTAATCGGCATTGTGGCCTCATTATGCGCTGTTTGTATTTTATTAATCTTCAAGATGTCGAAAGCCATCGAAGAAAAAACAAAAGGAAACTAAGACATGTTTGATGTGTTGCTAATTGGTGGCGGTGTAGCCGGGGTTTCGTGTGCCCTTATATTAGGGTCGGCTCATAAAAAGAGTTTTGTAACCGACAAAAAAATAGGCATTATCACCCACCAGAAGGCGTCGTCGTTACAAGACGCGCTATTTAATAACGCCTATGGTATTCCGGCAGGAAAACTGGGTTCGGAAATTCTAACCGAAAGTACGGATCATCTGGCGCAAACCTACCCTCATATCGTACAAATTCCAGACGAAAAAGTAATCAAAGTCGAAGGAACATCGGGCGACTTTACTGTAACGACTAACAAAGCATCCTATAAAACCCGTGCGATTGTAGTTGCCATCGGTTCCTCCAACCTTTTTGGAATAGAAGGACTGGAACATTACATTGAACCGCACCGTAAAGCTTTACCGGAGAAGAATCGCATTCAACTTAAAAACAATGATCATCTTGTTGCCGACGGTATTTATGTAGCCGGAACTTTGGCCGGATGGAGAAGTCAGCTTGCGATAGCCGCCGGAAGTGGTGCATCGGTAGCGACAGACCTTCTTACATTGTGGAACAACGGTATCGAAACCCATTCGCACGACAGTATACGAAAATAAAAAAGGGAGCTAAGCTCCCTTTTCTTTTACTCTATTTTTTAGCCGCTTCCAATACCGCTTTAATCATCGGATCCTCTTTTAGAATCAACTGATAATAATGTTGTTCATCAAACAACTGACGCACAAATTCGGCAGCCAGATATTGTTTCACTTTATCTTTATGCTTATCCAGATTAAAAATCAGTCCGCTTTTTGACAAATGCTTACGGAAACCATCATAATAAAAGTCGGTCTTGATCACTTTATTTTCCACTTCCGGAATGCTTAACTTCTGAAATTGCATTCTTTCGTGATCCAGTTCTTCAAAAACAAAATAACTCACGATTCCGGATTGCATAATCATATTCAATGCTTCATCGCCATGTTTTCCTTCCATCGGGACAAAAATATCCGGAATGATACCACCGCCACCGTAAACCGTTTTTCCTTTTTTGGTTTTAAACTTCAAACTATCCGCAACTTTGATACTATCAAATGCGTATAATTCGCCGTTCTCGAAACGCTTTTCAAAATCACCGTAATATTCTTCCAAGCCTTTGTTATACGGTTTTTGGATGGATCGTCCCGAAGGCGTATAATAACGTGCCACCGTTAGACGAACCGCAGATCCGTCACCTAAAGGCATTTCCCGTTGTACGAGGCCTTTTCCAAACGATCGTCTTCCAACTATAAGTCCGCGATCGTTATCCTGAATTGCTCCGGCTAGAATTTCACTTGCCGAGGCACTGTTTTCATCGATCAGAATGTATAGTTTCCCGTTTTCAAAACTTCCTTTCGAAGTAGCATTACTCACGTCCTCCACTCCTTTTCGGTTTTTGATTTTAACGATCTGTTCTTTATCTTTCAGGAATTCGTCTGCGATTTCCACCGCGCGTTCCATATAGCCTCCGCCATTATTCCGAACATCGACAATGAGTTCTTTTACTCCGGCCGCTTTTAACTTTAACAATCCCTGATGGAATTCTTTAAAAGTGGTCTCGGCAAAACGATTGATTTTAATATATCCCGTTTTATTATCGAGCATTAAAGCCACGTCCACACTTTTGATTGGCACTAAATCGCGGGTTACATTGACTTTAAACTTTTTGTTTTCCGTTTTTCTAAAAATGGTCAGCTCCACTTTGGATCCTCTTTCGCCTTTGAGTTTTGAAAAAAGCGTGTCGTTGGATATTTTCTTTCCGAACAACTTTGTGTTACCGGCAAACAAAATACGATCGCCCGCACGGATTCCGGCTCTTTCCGAAGGTCCGCCGGCAATCGGTTTGATAACCGCCACCGAATCTTTATAGGTATAAAAATTGACTCCAATTCCCACAAAGTCACCTTTCATACTTTGCGCCACCGATTCAAACTCGTTTTTAGCAATATAAACCGAATGCGGATCCAGTTTTTCTAGAATACCGTTTACAGTAATATCCACAATCGAATCGGTATTGACCTCATCGACATATTCGTTATTGATAAAATCCAGTAGTTTATTGAGTTTATTTTTACTGGCGTTTGAGGAAAAATTCGCCGTTGGGGCAGAAAAGTTAAGATAGCCCCCAATAAGCACACCCACAGCGAGTGCCGTAGTGATGATTACCGGCAAGTATATTTTTTTAATTTTCATATCAATCCAAATCAGCAATATGCTCTACCTCTACACCTGCTTTTCTCAAAAAATCAAGTCCTTCTTCATCTTTATATCCCTGATAATAAACAACCCGTTTAATACCGGACTGATGAATCAGTTTACTACAATCCTTACAAGGCGATAGGGTAATATATAAGGTTGCGCCTTCACAGGATTGTGTTGATCGTGCCACTTTCGAGATTGCATTCGCCTCGGCGTGCAACACATACCATTTGGTGTATCCTTCGTCGTCTTCGCAGCAATTCTCAAATCCGGATGGTGTTCCGTTATAACCGTCGGAAATAATCATACGGTCTTTTACAATGATTGCACCAACCTGTTTTCTTTTACAATACGACAACAGACTCCATTCTTTTGCAATTCTCAGATAGGCCTTATCGTACTTATTCCGTTTTTGTTCTTTCATTAAATGTATTAGTTACTTGTAAACCACCACAAAAGGTAATGGCCTATCCCTATAGCCCTGATGGAAGCGACATCCTTGTTACACCAACACGATATAGCGGACAGCAGGAATACGGAATACAAAAATACGCAAACGTTTCGCTACTGATACTGAAAAGATAAGCATTTTTTTTAGCGGTTCCAAATTTCGCTACTAATGATCATTGGCAATACCACACCGATCACAAAAGCCGACATAACCAGTGTCCAGTCGCGTTTGGAAAAGCGGAAAAAAGTCTGGATAATATAGGAAAGGATTAATACTACCAGTACTACAATAATTTGGGCTGTTTCGATACCGAGTGCAAATTCGAGTAACGGCAGTAATTTATCGGATGCGGCGCCCGGCAATATGGTTTTAAAGTAATTGGAAAAGCCCAATCCATGAATAATTCCGAAGAAAAGCGTCACGAAAGCCACAAAACTGACACTTTCGTTTTTGGATGACTTTCCAGCGGTAAACAAATGAAACAATGCCGTAACCAAAATGGTAATCGGAATTAGAAATTCGACCAGATTGGCTTTGATATATACGATTCCATAAACCGAAAGCATGAGTGACAAAGTATGTCCCAGAGTAAAAAGCGTTACGAGTAACAACACCCGTTTCCAGTCTTTAAACGCATAGGGAACCACCAAAGCGATCAGGAACAAAACATGATCATAAGCATTGATATCGAGCACATGACGCAAACCGATATTAAAGTATATCCAAAATTCTGACATAGTATTTCTTTTAAATTGACTTGGGAATCCAAACTTACAATTATTTTTGATATTTATATACTCCGTCAACAAAAGCTACCATTTTGTTTTAACAGGATGGGAAATAAAGTATATTTGTACCTGCACAACACCATTTAATTGTAAAAGTTATGTCATTTTCAGATTTATTTGATAGCGAATTCAAGTCCCGAAACAAGGGTCATTTTTCGGCTATCGTACGCGTTGCCATTGCAGACGGCGACCTGACTCAGGAGGAAAGAAACTTCTTAGATAAGTTGGCCATTCAGTTGGAAATTTCAAAAGAGGAATATGAAGAAATCCTGGAGAATCCTTTAAAATATCCGGTTAATCCTCCTTATTTATACACACAACGTTTAGAGCGTTTGTATGATTTATCCCGTATGGTTTATGCGGATCATATTCTAGGGCCAAAACAAAAAGAAATCCTAATCCGTTTTGTACTAGCGTTAGGCTTTACACCAAGTAACGCTTCTTATATTGTAGACAAAGCGTTTTCGTTATTGGTTTTAAATGTAGATCTGGATACGTTTATTTACGAAATGCAAAACATGAACAAATAATCCGGTTATACCGAATAAAAAAAGTCCTGAATTCTCAGGACTTTTTTGTTTTATAGACCTGTCAGATTTTGTAAAACCTGACAGGTCTTTCTATTATTGAGCGGCATTAGCCATAAATTCCTCTGCTTTTTGCACCATGTTTCGGCTTCCGCAGAAAAACGGTACGCGTTGGTGCAATTCGGTCGGCTTAATTTCCAGGATACGATCAAAACCATCGGACGCTTTTCCTCCGGCCTGCTCAGCGATAAAAGCCATTGGATTGCATTCGTATAACAAACGTAGTTTTCCTTTTGGCGCTTTGGAACTGGTCGGATAAATATAAACTCCGCCTTTGATCATGTTTCTATGAAAATCGGATACCAAACTTCCGATATAACGGGACGTATACGGACGATCACCTTCTTCCAACTGACAATATTTGATATAATCTTTAACCCCTTGTGGGAAATGAATATAATTTCCTTCGTTAATCGAATAGATTTTTCCGTCGGGTGCATATTTCATATTCGGGTGCGACAGATAGAACGTACCGATAGCCGGGTTTAACGTAAAACCGTTTACCCCGTGACCGGTCGTATACACCAACATGGTCGACGTACCATAAATTACATAACCTGCTGCCACCTGATTTACGCCCGGTTGTAAAAAATCTTCCAGTGTTACCGGTGTTCCCATCGGCGTAATTCTACGATAAACCGAGAAAATCGTTCCTACCGATACGTTTACATCGATATTGGACGAGCCGTCCAACGGATCCATTAACACTACATATTTGTTATTGTGACTGGCATCTTTTCCCTGAACGGTAATAAAATCGTCGTTTTCTTCGGACGCAATTCCGCAAACAATCTCACGATTGATCAACGTCTGAATAAAAACCTCATTGGCATATACATCCAGCTTTTGCTGGTCTTCGCCCTGAATATTTTGTTCACCGGCCGCTCCTACGATATCGACCAATCCGGCTTTATTTACTTTGTGGCTCACCACTTTTGCCGCCAGACGGATGGAATTGATAATTCGGGACAATTCCCCGGATGAGTACTTGAATTCTTCCTGTTTTTCAATGATAAACTCACCTAACGTTATATTGCGATCTTTCATTATTTATTAGAGTTGTTGTTGTGTTTTCGAGTACAAATATCGCTATTTTTGTGCAATGCCAATAGATTTTATTCCGGCAATAATAAAACACTTAATTTCCGTAAAATGAACATCCGAAAAGGACAAAAAGAAGATATGCCAGCCGTACTCGGACTGATCCGTGAATTGGCGCTATTTGAAAGAGAACCCGATGCCGTAGTGGTTACCGCCGAGGAACTGGTGCGCGACGGTTTTGGTGAAAACCCGCTTTTTAAAACCTTTATCGCCGAAGTCGACCATGAGATTGTCGGTATGGCTTTATTCTATTATCGTTATTCGACCTGGAAAGGCAAAACGATTCATCTGGAAGATTTGATTGTAAGCGAAAAAATGCGCGGTACCGGATTGGGACATGCTTTATATGCCGAAGTAATCAAACAAGGCGAAAAAGACAATGTTCGCCGTATCGAATGGGCTGTACTGGACTGGAACCAAAATGCGATTGACTTTTACGAAAAATCGGGTGCAAAAGTTTTAAAAGACTGGTATGTCGTACAAATGGACGAAGCCGGAATAAGCAATTTTACAAACAGCTTACAACCGCGTTAAAGCGAGTGTAATCATACTATTATATAGGTCTAATTTTTAAACAATGAGAGTATTCAAATTTGGTGGCGCCTCTGTAAAAGATGCCGATAGTATTAAAAACGTATACGACGTTTTGCAGCAAGTAGGTTTTGACGATGTTCTTCTGGTTGTTTCGGCAATGGGAAAAACCACAAATGCTTTGGAAGTGGTTATAAAGAACTATTTTGATAAATCGGCGGAGCTCAAGGCTTCCATTCAGGAAGTCAAGAAATACCACAATCAGATTTTACTGGATTTGTTTGAAGACGAAAAGCACGAGGTATTTGCAGCTGTAAACCGGCATTTTACCGATATGGAGCATTTTCTGGACATCAACAAATCGCCCAACTATAACTTTGTATACGATCAGATTGTAGGTTATGGCGAAATTGTATCAACTACGATTCTGAGTTATTACTTTAATCATAGCGGTATCCGAAACCAATGGGTGGATGTACGTAATTTGATAAAAACAGATAATACGTATCGTGATGCGATTGTCGACTGGGAATTAACACAGAAAACCATTTCCAAAAACATCAAAAAGAACGTTCTGAACATCACTCAGGGATTTTTAGGATCGGACGAAAACAACTTTACAACTACTTTAGGACGGGAAGGTTCCGATTATACGGCGGCTATTTTTGCGTATTGTCTGAATGCCGAAAGCGTGACCATCTGGAAAGATGTACCGGGTGTTTTAAATGCCGATCCGCGGTATTTTGAAAACGCAGTCCTGTTAAATCAGATTTCCTATCGCGAGGCAATTGAACTGGCGTTTTACGGTGCTTCGGTAATTCACCCGAAAACCTTACAACCACTACAAAAAAAGGAAATTCCGTTATATGTAAAGTCGTTTGTCAACCCATTATTACCGGGAACCAGTGTTTCCAAAGGAGCCGATCTGGAACCACAGACTTCCTGCTTTATCGTTAAGAAAAACCAGATGTTGATTTCCCTGTCATCAATTGATTTTTCGTTTATCATGGAAGAAAACATCAGTGCAATTTTCGGATTATTCCACCAGTACAAAATAAAGGTGAGCCTGATCCAGAATACGGCGATTAGTTTTTCCGTTTGCATTGAAGACAAGTTTAATCATTTCAACGAACTAAAAGCGGCACTCTCTAAAAAATTCAAAGTGACCTATAACGAAAATGTCTCCTTGTACACAATTCGTCATTTCACAGACAAAGCGGTACAAATGGTCGAAAAAGACAAAACGGTACTGGTAAAACAAATGAGCCGTGAGACGATGCAAATCATCACCAAAGAATAAATAAAACCGCAAACCGGTAAAAGGAACAGTCAAAGAAGGGTTCTTTTTACCGGTTTTTTCCGCTTACACTTCCCGCTTTTTAAAATTTCTATTGAAATTACACTACTTTTGGCATTTTGGAGTTATATCTGTATGCTGAAAAAATGGATTTTGATTCTGGTATTGTTTTGTATTTCCGGCCTTTATGCCCAGGAAATTGAAACGCCCTATAAATCCAAAAAAATCCAGGTAACCCAAGACACCATTGCGATTGACAACGTTAGCATCAACAAAGCTTTTTTTAAAGTATTGGATAAGGCCGGAAATGAAATTGACACGACCTATTATGCCGTCGATTTCCAGAAAGGCAAATTGCATTTCAAAAATAATTTCCAAAGTAACGACACACTAACCGTCCGTTATTTAAAATTCCCGGAATACCTTACCAAAAAATATACGATTTACGATCCGTCGCGCGTGGTGAGCAACGGAAACGGTCAACAATTATATACCATCAAAAGAGAACCGGTTAACAACTTTAAACCGTTCGACGGATTAAACACTTCCGGAAGCATCACCCGTGGTATCACGATCGGAAACAATCAGAACACGGTTTTAAATTCCAATCTTGACTTACAAATCACCGGAAAGATTTCCGACAAAGTAAGCCTTCGCGCGTCGATTCAGGATAGCAATATTCCGTTACAGGAAGGCGGTTATTCGCAGAAACTGGACGAATTCGATCAGATTTTTATCGAATTGTTTTCCGACAAATGGAATGTCCGTGCCGGTGACTTATTTTTAGAAAACCGACAATCCCGTTTTCTGAATTTCAACAAAAAAGTACAGGGACTCTCCACCCATTTTACCTTTGGCGACACGGGTGGCAAAACCGATGTTTTTGCAGCCGGAGCCTTGGTTCGCGGACAATATACCCGCAGTACCTTTGTGGGACAGGAAGGTAATCAGGGACCCTATAAATTAAAAGGTCCGAATGGCGAATTATATGTGTTGGTTATCTCCGGATCCGAACGCGTTTATGTAAACGGAATCCTGTTGAAACGCGGCGAAAGCAACGATTATATCATTGACTACAATGCCGGTGAGATCCGTTTTACGTCGTTATTTCCGATCACTTCCGAAATGCGGATCAACATCGAATACCAATATACCGATCGAAATTACACCCGATATGTAGCTTATGGCGGCGTAACCCACGAACGCGACACCTGGAGCGTAGGTGGATTTTTGTATTCCGAAAGCGATATTAAAAGTCAGCCGTTACAACAAAACCTTTCGGCCGAACAAATTCAGATTTTGAGCGAAGCGGGGAACGATCCCAACCTGATGAACGCGCCTTCGGCCTATCCGGACAGCTATTCCGAAAACAAAATTCTATATAAAAAAGTCATCGTTAACGGCGTGACCACCTATGTCTATTCCAACAATCCGCAGGACGAATTGTACAATGTACGCTTTACCTTGGTTGGCAATAACCAGGGAAATTATATTCTGGCCAACAATCAGGCCGTTGGACGTATCTATGAATATATCGCTCCGTTAAACGGCGCTCCACAAGGAAACTACGAACCGATTGTGCGACTGGTTGCACCAACGAGTATTCAGATTGCAACCTTCCTCGGAAAATTTAATCCCAGTGAAAAAACACTCGTTGACTTTGAAATTGGTTTGAGCAATAACGACAAAAACTTATTTTCGACGATCGATGATCAGGACAACCAGGGATTGGCCGGACGTTTTAACGTTAAACAACGACTATGGTCCAAACGTTGGGAAATAGACGGTTTTGCGAACTATCAGTTTGTACAGCAGAAATTCAAAACCATCGAACGTCTTTTCAGTATCGAATTTGACCGCGACTGGAACCTTACGAATCCGCTTGGCGATCAAAGCTTATTGGTTTCGGGATTAAATTTCCGTTTACCACAAACAACTCAATCCCGCAATAATGGTTTTGCGCGTTATCAATTGGAGAAACTCGATTTTTCCGAAAGCTTTTCCGGAACACGACATGTAGTCGAAGGTCAGTTTCAACTGGACAAATGGTCGATTCGCAACAATAACAGCTTCCTAAATAGTAGTAGTACGTATTCCACTTCTAAATTTATCCGAAGCAACACTCAGGCAAAATATCATATTGGTAAAAACTGGGTTGGCGGTAGCGTACGTATGGAAAACAACGAAGAAAAAATAAAAGAAACCAACCAATTCACCGCCTTAAGTCAGCGGTTTAAAGAATTTGGCGCTTTTGTAGGTCGTGGTGACAGTACAAAAGTTTATATGGAATTCGGGTATTTACAACGTACAAACGACAGTTTACAAAACGGTCTGCTGACCAAAGTCAATACGTCCCGTTCTTATTATTTGAAATCGCGTTTGCTACAAACCGAAAAAAGTGATTTATCGCTATTTGTCAATTATCGAAACTTGAAATACGAAGATCCGGCACGGGGTAGCGAACCTTCTTTAAACTCCCGTTTATTATATAACGATCGTTATTTTAATCAATTGATTCAGGTAACAACTGCCTACGAAACCACTTCCGGGCGCATTGCCCAGCAGGAATTTACCTACTTACAGGTCGAAGCCGGACAAGGGATTTATATGTGGAACGATTATAACGGAAACGGCATTCAGGAACTCGAAGAATTTGAGATTGCGCAATTCCCGGATCAGACAAAATATGTCCGCGTGTTTTTACCGAACCAGATTTTTATCAAAACCCATCAGAACAAATTTTCGCAATCGGTAACCTTAAATCCGAACCAATGGCAAAACGAAACCGGGTTTCGAAAACTATTATCCTATTTTTATAACCAGACGTCTTTTATCATCGATCGGAAAATTATTCGTAAGAGCGACAACTTCGACTTGAATCCATTTTTTGGAAAAGACGACGACCTACTCGGACTGAATTCCAGTTTTCGAAACAGTTTGTTTTACAACCGCGGAAAGCAGGATCATTCCGTGACCTATACTTTTTTAACCAACCGTTCGAAAAACTTACTATCGGTAGGATCGCAGGAAAACACCAATTCGTCCCATCAAATCCAGTATGCACATTTGGTTCAGAAGATCTGGTTGTTTGGATTTAACGGAAAAACCATTCAATCCAACACCTATTCCGAAAACTATGCGAGTCGGAACTTCGAATTAAAAGGCTATCAACTGGCACCCAAAGTATCCTATTTATTCTCCAAAAATGCCAGTTGGGATGTTTTCTACGAATACCAGTTAAAAGAGAATAAAATATCCGATTTTGAAACGCTTAACCAACAACGGATTGGAACGTCGTTTAGCTATGCCTCCGACAAACGTTTTACGATAAACGGAGAGTTGTCGTACTACCAGAATAAATTTACCGGAAACGAACTATCGCCAGTGGCCTATCAGATGTTGGAAGGATTACAGGCCGGTGAAAACCTAACCTGGCGTTTACTTTTACAAAAAAACCTGACGCAATACCTGGACGTTAATCTGAACTACCAAGGACGTAAAAGCGAAACGAGTCAAACGATTCATACCGGAAATATCCAATTACGGGCTTATTTTTAAAATTCAGTCCGAATAAAAACAAAAAACTTCGATTACCCATAGTACTGTTTTTACATCAAACATCAGACTAAATCGATTATCATTTTGACTTTCAAAGCCATAAAACAGACACTAAAAAGAAACATTATAAATTATCCTTTTGTACGTGTTCACTGGGATTGAAAGGCATTTTACATTATAAATTATTCTATTTTTGCCGCCGATTTAAAAAAATAAAAATTTATGCGAAGACTATTTTTTAGCATTGCTTTACTTTCATCTCTTCTTTCATCGGCGCAAACCACTATTATCAATGAAAAAATAGAAAAAGACAACAACCCGATGGACTTTGAAGTCTTATCCAAACAAAACAAGTTGCTTGTCAAAAAAGGAAAATCGTATGGTACTATCCGAGGAATTAACAAAGTAGAACTATATAGCCTTGACAATCCCGAACCAATGGAATTGGTTAAAGATGAGAAATTCTTACGTTTTATACCGTCACCATTTGACGACAACATCTATTCCGGTGATGGATTTAACACTGTAGGTTGGCAGACTGACACTAAAATTTACGACGGAAATAAAGTAATCGCTACAGTAGATGGTGACAAGAGACTCTTTCTTTTTTCAAAAGACTTTTCCTACGGTCTAGGAAGTGAAAAAAACAAAATAGTTGATAATATTGAAAAGCATGATTTATTTTGGCATAAATACGACAACAAGCTAAAGAAAACGCAGGTTATCAAATTAGAGAAACCTTCTTTTTTTAATAACGTAAATAAAAAAGACTACTATGATTTAGATGACCTTGCTTATACAACACGCTTTCATAAAAACTCTTTTGAGATCGCTACTAAATATATCAATAAAGACATTAAGTCTTTTGTCCTTCACAGAGCTATTTTTGATCTTAACGGAAAGAACATTAAAACCATAACGTACAATGTAAATATTGGAAAACCACTTATATTTTCGAATAATGGAGGTGGCAAAATGGATGTGAGTGCTCATGTATCATCAAACGCCTTGAAATTTGTTGATCAATTATCTATTAATAATTATCTCATAGATAAAGACACAAATGAGCTATACATTTATGGATTGTATGGAAAAAAAGACAAAAGGTTATACAATACTGACGTAGGCGGATATTATGTTGTTAAGTTTGATGCCGAAGGAAAACTGCTATGGCAAAAAACGGAGGAATTTTCAGATGACGACCTAACGCATGATGCTTCTAAAACACGAATCAATCTTGATTTTTCAATAGTGAACAATCAAGGGCGTCTTACCTTTTACCAACACTTCTCCAGAAAATTTTATTACTATAGCCAGATCGATTTAGCATCGGGAAATATGATAAATTCGTCTAAAATTCCATTCAGTGTTGATAAAATGTGGCAAGCTGAACTTCGCAATACTCAGGTTTTAGCTTTTTTCACATTAAAGGAATACAAAAAATTAAAGTTTGATTTTACAACATTGTATTTTAACGGTAGTAACAAAAAAGTTCAGGATTACCTGATCGAATTAAATAAATCATCAAAAAAAGAAATATCCGTTAATAGTGATGTATCCGAAAAAGGGGTCTGGCTAATCGAATCCGATAACAGCAATTATTATAAGGTTACTTTTTTTGAATTTTAAAAAGATAAAATGTCTCTATTGGAGCAGTCGGAGTCGGAAGAAAAATCTTCCGACTTTTTTTATGCATTGATTTCAAACAAAAAAACCTGCACTTTTCAGTACAGGTTTTTATTTTCAAGTGGAGAAGATGGGGCTCGAACCCACATTTTAATCTTAATTTTTATTTTTTTCAAGTGTCAAATATTAAGATAACAAACCATGTACTATGGCTAATTTTTTATCTAAAAAATAACTTTGACCACATCAAGTATAAACACTATTTTAAAAATAGTAAAAATACTATACAAAAAATAGTACAATCAACATTTATTTATATATTTGTCCAAAATAAAAGCTATGAATTTAGGTCTTGTTGATGATCACATCTTATTTTTGGAATCTTTGTCAAACTTTTTAAAATTATCCAATTCTAATATAGATATCGTCTTTAAAGCTCATGATGGAAGAGACATGATTACAAAATTGCAAAATTGCAATACAAACAACTATCCCGAGGCTATTATTACCGATATAAGAATGCCCGAAATGGATGGATATGAAACAATTAAATGGTTAAAAGAAAATCATCCCGAAATTCGTATTATTGTTCTTACCCAATATAACACTCCTGAAGTAATTTCATTAGTATTTCGATTAGGTGCAAATGCATTTATTAATAAAAGTCATACTACAGAAGAACTCATGGGAGCTATTAGTTCAATAAAAGAAAAAGGATATTATTATACTGAATCGGTTTCTGAGATTTTACACAAAGCAATTTTAGCGAAAGATAAACAAGAACCTTTAAGTGCCCGAGAATTGGAAATCATCAAACTAATAGCTTTACAATATACATCTTTAGAAATAGCTGAAAAATTGTCTATTAATATCAGGACTCTAGAAGCACATACTACTAGTATGATACGCAACCTTAACTTAAAAAATAGAGTAGGCCTTGTAGTTTATGCTCTCGAAAATGGGTTGTTAAATCTTAAAACCTAATGAGATGGAAAAAATTAAAAAGAATTCTCCTTTTTTTTATGAGCGAGGAGAATGCAGGTTACACGGAACAACTAAGGATGATCGTAAAGCGGTAAGAATTGATATAATTCTACATTGGGTTTGGAGAATACTGACGGTTCTTTGCATTTTAGCATTAGTACTTGTAAAATACATCTCAAAATAAAGCTTAATTTAATTGTTTAGAAAAAATCAATTTATAATCTCAATCGGAAAGTTTTATTCTATAACAAACAAAAAAACCTGCACTTTTCAGTACAGGTTTTTATTTTCAAGTGGAGAAGATGGGGCTCGAACCCACGACCTTTTGGCTGCCAGCCAAACGCTCTAGCCATCTGAGCTACATCCCCGTTTGAATTCGGGTACAAATATAGCTTTTTCGGGGAACCTACCAATACTTTGTGGCAAAAAGTGTATTTTTAAGGCAAATTATTTTTACGCATGACAACAGACAGACAAAACGGTTCTTTATATACCCGAATTGAAAATAAAATCGCCTTTGTGGAATTCGGTCATCCGGCCAGCAATTCTTTTCCCGGCGAATTATTACAACGCCTTACCGACGAATTGAACGGACTCAGCACCAATTCTGAGGTTTCGGTAATTGTATTAAAAAGTGAAGGCGACGGTGCTTTTTGTGCCGGTGCTTCGTTTGACGAACTACTTGCCGTATCCAATCTGGAAGACGGTGCGAAATTCTTTTCAGGCTTTGCAAATGTGATCAATGCGATGCGCAACTGCTCCAAACTAATCATCGGCCGTATTCACGGAAAAGCCGTTGGTGGTGGTGTTGGATTAGCGGCAGCCTGCGATTATGCACTGGCTACCGAACAAAGCGCGATCAAACTTTCGGAATTAGCGATCGGAATCGGGCCTTTTGTAATCGAACCGGCTGTTTCCCGTAAAATCGGAAAAGCAGCATTGGCTGAAATGACGTTAGCTGCACACGAATGGAAAAATGCCTATTGGGCTCAGGAAAAAGGATTGTATGCCAAAGTACTCGAAAACGTTTCCGATCTGGATAAAGAACTGGATCTATTTGTATCGAAGTTGGCCAGCTACAATCCGGAAGCATTATCCGAAATGAAAAAGGTGTTGTGGGAAGGAACCGAAAACTGGGATACGTTACTATACGAACGCGCCGGGATTTCCGGAAAACTGGTTTTATCCGATTTTACCGTAAACGCACTGAATCAATTTAAAAAGAAATAAAATGAGGGCCTTATTCCTACTACTACAAGTTAATATTGAAGAGAAAATCCAGAATGCACCCGATAAAAATTATGAAATCGGTGTCTTTATTGGCTCGTTGGTTCCGTTTGTAGTACTCGCCTGTATTGCCTATCTGATGTATTACCGCGCGAAAAAAAGGAATAAAAGCAACTCCTAACTAAAAACACCTGACAGGTTTCGAAAACCTGTCAGGTGTACTATATAGGTGTTTTTAATTATCGGGTTCGCAACCAACCGGTAATACTTAACCGGGGTTGTTTTACGGGTTTTACCTCGTGTTCCAGCACCTGACTTTCAAAAATAACCATACGCCCTTTTACCGGGTAAATCGTTTCGGTCACTTCTCCATCCTCTTTATTGATATAAATCGCCAGTTCACCACCATATTCCGGTTGCCAGTCCTGTTCGTTCAGATAACATACGATTGACAATTTTCGTCGGTCGTCATTCTGAAACGTATCCAGATGTCTTTTATAAAAAGTCCCTTCCGGATAATAGGCATAATGAAACTCCTTATCGCGGATTCCCATAAAACACGTCCGATTCAGGTATTCTATAAAATCATTAATCTTATCGAAATAGGCTTTTTCGGCCGGATTACTTTCGGCTTCATTCAGCCAGAAAATAAAATCCCCGCGAACGGCTGTCATAACCTGTTCGTTAGTTTGGTTTCCGATAGCGGATTTTTTAAACTGATCTTCTTCGTATTTATAAAGTAAACTTTCGCGTAAGGCAACGACCTCATTGTCCGAAAAGAAATGGTCAGCAATGCTGAATTGTTGGTTTAACAAATCGTCGATGATTTGTTCGTATAGTGGATTCAATTGGAAATCGCTCATACCCTGTTATAAAGTAGCAACAAATATATGACAAAAGTGAAATTCGATCGCTTAAATTTATTTACTAAATTTGCAATCTAATTTCTACAGGATGAGTAACATCAGAATCACCAAACAATTTACTTTTGAAACCGGTCATGCGCTATATGGCTACGACGGCAAATGCAAAAACGTACACGGACACAGTTATAAGTTATCGGTAACGGTAATTGGCACTCCGATAACGGACCATTCGAATGTAAAGTTTGGTATGGTCATCGATTTTGGCGATTTAAAGCATATCGTAAAAGAAGAGATTGTGGATGTTTTTGATCATGCTACGGTTTTCAACCAGAATACGCCACATCTTGAACTGGCGAACGAATTAAAAAACCGTGGTCATCATGTAATTTTGGTCGATTATCAACCAACGAGCGAAAATATGGTTATCGATTTTGCTGCAAAAATCAAAAACCGACTTCCAAAAGGCATTCAATTGCATTCCCTACGATTACAGGAAACGGAAACCTCATTTGCAGAATGGTATCAATCGGATAATCTGTAGGCTTATGAACATTCCGTTAAACAAAAAAATATATTTTGCCTCCGACCAGCATTTTGGTGCACCAACTGCGGAAAAAAGCTTTCCACGGGAACAGAAATTCGTAGCCTGGCTGGATATGATCAAAAAAGATGCTGAAGTACTTTTCCTACTTGGCGATCTTTTTGATTTCTGGTTTGAGTACAAAACAGTCGTCCCAAAAGGATTTATCCGGGTTTTGGGTAAGCTGGCCGAATTGCGCGATAGCGGTATTCAGATTTATTTTTTTGTAGGTAACCACGACTTGTGGATGTACGATTATTTTGAACGGGAATTAAACATTCCGGTATATCATACGCCACAGGAATTCACTTTCAACAACAAATTGTTCCTGATTGGTCACGGCGATGGCTTAGGTCCTGGCGACAAAGGCTACAAAAGGATGAAAAAAGTCTTTACCAATCCGTTTTCGAAATGGTTGTTCCGTTGGTTACATCCGGATTTGGGCGTACGTCTGGCGCAATACCTTTCGGTAAAAAACAAACTGATTTCGGGCGCCGAAGATGTAAAATACCTGGGCGAAGAAAACGAATGGCTGGTACAGTATTCCAAAATGAAACTGCAATCGAAACGATATGACTATTTCGTTTTTGGGCACAGGCATTTACCGCTCGAAATTACGCTTTCCGAGACGGCCAAATATTTCAATCTTGGTGACTGGATTCATTATTTTACCTACGGTATTTTTGACGGAGCCACTTTCGAACTGAAAAAATTCACCGATCAATGATGATGCGGTCTTGGTTTTAGGACTTTACCATGCCAATATTGCATTAATAAGATACAACCTACTACAGAGGATGCAATTCCTTCAAATAGTAGTCCGATACAATATTCGTTTACTTTTGGTTTTCCACCTACAAACAGGAAGCCATCCGAAAGACGCGCCAGATACGGTTCGCCGCCTCGTATATGCACATAAACAATAAGCGCGACCACACTGACCACGATACCGATTACACAGGTTTTAAAACTTGAAAGCATATTGTTCAGGTATTCGGTATTGCCATCTCTGAAGTTTTCTTTGATGGTTCTGTTGGCACCATAGAGTACAATTACCGCATTAAACAATCGCAAATACAATTTATCGGTTAACCCTAGTAGTTCCATGATGAGGAAATACAGTGCAATTCCGATAAAAATAACCATCCCGTTTTTAAATTCTCTTGACTTAAACATAATCGTAAATTTTAAAGTGAGACATGGATTTTGTCTTCGAAGCTAAAAAACGAATGGTTTCAGCCTCAAGCACTTATCAAATTTACAAAATTTTAAGCCTGATTATTTTAATTTGGCAGATTAATCGTTAAAGTGACTTGTTTTCTCTTTCTAAAAAATAGTTTTTGGCTGTTTGCTTATCCAACGCCAATTGCTTTTTCAGATCGTCGAGGGAAGGGAATTTTTGTTCGTCCCTGATTTTTTCATAAATGGAAACACTCAGTTTTTGTCCGTATAAATCACCGTCGAAGTCCAGGTAATTTACTTCTACGGTTAACGCCACGCCATCTACGGTTGGACGCACTCCGATATTCATCATGCCCGGCACAAACTGACCATCAATTACAGACGACACAATATAGACACCATTTTGCGGAATCAGCTTGTAGTCTTCTTCAATTTTAAAATTGGCAGTTGGAAAATTAATGGTTCGTCCCAGTTGATTTCCTTTTACCACCGTTCCGGTAAAAAAGTAATGGTATCCGAGGTACGAATTGGCCAGCGCCACATTTCCTTCGGCCAATGCATTTCGTATTTTGGTGGAACTGATGGACACGTCGTCGATTTCCTGAGCCGAAATCTGTTCTACTTCAAAACCGTATTCTTTTCCAAAACGAATCAGATCGTCGATTGTCGCTGTTCTGTTTCGTCCGAATCGATGATCATATCCGATAATTATTTTACAGATATTAAACTGATCCACGAGTATGTTTTTTACAAACTCTTCCGCTGTCAATCTTGAAAATGACTGATCAAATGGATGAATAATCAGATTTTCGATTCCGAATTCGCGTAGTAAAATGATTTTTTCATCGATTGTATTCAGTAATTTGATATCCGAATCCTGCTGTAATACCATCCTCGGATGTGGAAAAAAGGTTAGCAAAAGGCTTTCGGCCTGCATTTTTTTACTACTGGCCATTACTTTTTCCAATATACTTCTGTGCCCCAAATGAACACCATCAAACGTTCCCAGCGTTACTACGGTTCTGGTATTTGTTTTAAATTCCTGAATTGATGAAAATACTTTCAATGGATTGATTTTGATTGGCAAATTTACGTGTTCCCATTTATATAAAAAAAGAGGATTGCAATAAAACAATCCTCTTTGATTCAATAATTAGGCTATTTCTTTTATTTTTTGACAAACTTCATCATTTTTAAGCGCCCTGATTTATTCAGTTCAACAAAATAAATACCGGTACTCAATCCGGAAACACCCATCGTTAAGTCGCTATCCGTTCGAACGACAACCCGCAATAATTCCTGTCCCAAGCTATTAAACAAGCACATGTACTCCGGCAATCCGATTGCGGCAGGAAGTGAAATTGTTATTTTTTCGTTCGATGGATTCGGGTAAAGACTAATTGTTCCTGCTTCATCGGAATCATCAAGCCCAGCATTCAACTTATCGATTTTAAAACTATGTTCGTCTTCCGTTTCAAAAACGCCCCCTCTTACTATAGGGATATGATTTGCCGTTTCTATACTATAATAGCCTGCCCCGTCTGTTCTGTTGTTAATTCCGTCATCACCGAGATCATATATCCTAAAGGTATAACAACCGCTTTCCTGCAGTTTCCAGTTTTCTACAATTGGAGGATCAAGTGGATTTGGTTTAAAGCCAATCCATCTAGGCGTATTCCTGTAAGGCCCACCCGAATACAATACGGTTCCAGCACTATCGGTCAATGCCCAGGTTGTATCCGCTCCAAAATAATCTGTTTGGAGTGTAAATATCAGTTCATCGGCAGTATAACTGGTTGCAAACGTTTTCCCTATATCATTATTTCCGCTATACTCATCTGTTTTGTCATTTACCGTTTTCAGACTCGCATAAAACGTATGTATACCCGGGATGCTATTTTGTTCCGGAAGATTTATGGTAACGGAAGCATTACTACCCAATGTTCCGGTCCAGTTATAACGCTGTTCGTCTGTTTCGTCTATTCCAAAGGCTATGCTTGCACTTGTGATTGTTTCACTTCCATTATTTTTCAAAACGACAGAAGGCACAACGGTATTTTCACATTTTAGCATCGCCAACTCCTTCATGCTAATGGCTGCTTCTGTTTGAAGATGTAAGGGCACGCAGGCATTTGAAAAGCGCAATGCCGAACGCCGGGGTGCATGGTACAAAACAGCCTGCATTCTATATTTTTGATCCCGGGTAAATACATTCATGCAAATATCTCTTGTATAGTCCATATAATTTTCGACCATATCACGACCAGGCGAATCCGGACAGGAATCTACTCCCTGATCTTTACAATACAATTCGTTAGGTCTTGCTGCCAAGGGCGTATCGGCGCAAAAATCATCGACATCGCAACCGCCATCTCCCCATATATGGCGCAATCCCAACCAATGTCCAATTTCATGGGTGGCTGTTCGGCCATGATCGTATAACAATTGGTATGTTCCATCCGGATAAATACTTCTGGAACCAAATGCCTTATATTTTATTACGACACCATCACTATATGTCATTCCATTTGGTCCTCTAAGTCCGGTTAATCTAGAAGCTGAAGGAGGTTGGGCATACCCCAGCCGTTTCGACCATTCTCCGGTTCCCTCAATATTGATCACCCAAATATTTAGATAGCGTTCCGAGTCCCATACTGTAGCTGGCTTTAACACATTCTCTACTTGTTGTCGCGATGTATAGCCGGACACACCTGTATTTACCCTGTCGATTCCATTAGTCGGATTACCATCTGGTGTTCGTTGCGCCAGACAGAATTCAATTTCGGTATCTACGCCAACCGGATTCTCATTATATCCGGGTGTATTGACTTTCTTTCTAAAATCCTGATTGAGCACTTCAATTTGCGACAACACCTGTTCGTCTGCAATATTGGAACCTACCCCAACCTCTTGTCCGTTATGAATTACATGAACCACTACCGGTATTCTGATTACACTACTCATCCTACTATTTTGTCCATCTCCACCTCCCTCTTTGACTTGTTCTACCAATGGAGCCAACCAGGTTTCAAATTCGTTGATCGTTGCTCTTCCGGTTTCTTCTTCCTGCAAAAAAAATTCATTTTCCACAGTATAACATCTCGTATATTCTTTTTGGTTCTGCTGTTTTATTTCCTGAGCCTTACCATCTAAAATCAGAAACAGTAAAATCCAAAAAAATAGTTTTCTGACTATCCTCTTCACATTTCTTTGTTTTAAAACATATACTTATTGTTTCAAATATAACAAATAGTAAATTTATTTTGATATATAAAACTTTAGTGATCAACTTCAAAAAATCCTATTATACAAAAAAAGCTGTGCGTAAACCCACACAGCTCTTCTATAAAAAACAGTCTATTTCCATTTAGCCTTTAATAAATTTGATCATTTTAAAACCACCTGTTTCACCAAGCATTATAAAAGACACTCCGTTATCTAAATCATCAATATTAATCGCCAGAGCCGCAGTAGCCCTCAGTATTTCGTCGTACTACAGCTTGACCAAGATAACTATAAACTACACCGCTATCGGTAAAATCAACTCCTTTCAGCACAACGCCATTTAAAATTTCTTTTGCCGGGTCTAAACAAACCGACAGTGCATGGAGTCGTATAAAATTGTTTGTTCCTTACTTATCAAATTGTCCACCTTAGACAGCAATTGTCCCTGCAGGTATTGCCATACGATACTATCTATCACCATAGTCGCAACTAAACTATCGTTATAATCATCGAAAAAAGTAAACTGATACCAATTGTTATCTGGCAGCGTCCGGTTCTATTTGTTTAAAGCCGGTAAATTTGGATTAACATCGAAATAAGCCCCACCTTAACATTGTAATACTGTAGTTTTTATATAATATTCTGATAAGAATTATTTAACCCAAGAATTTAAGTATTTTTTTTCGCACAAAACACCTCAAATCCCACAAAAAGACACACTAAAAACAATTAAATCACATAAAAATCATTTAATAATGTTTTATTTTAACATTACAGATTTTTATTTTACATTTTAAAACACCAAAAAGTCTTTACTTACTATTGATAAATTTGACTATAATATACAGTATCAATGCTTTTAGTGTGCTGTTTTTTGTTAAAAAAAGGAAAAATCTTTTTTTTTTATATAAATGGTGTACTTTTACAAAACTTAACTGTTTAACAACCTAAAATCCCTCAGATGAAAAGAAAAATACTTTTGTCTTTCGCATCAGTATTTGCTATGTCCGTTGGCTATGCCCAAAATGGCCGATTATGGACCCCTGCAAAACAAGAAAGAGTAGTTATTTCAAAAAAAGCACAGAGAGAATCTTTCCCTACTAACTATTCTCTTTATAATTTAGACTTCAGTAGCTTAAAAGCAGAACTTTCCAAAGCTCCAAGTCGTTTTTCCAACAATTCGGATGTTATTATTTCCATCCCTAATGCAGACGGAAAAATAGAGAAATTCAGAATTTACGAAGCTTCTAACTTTGCTCCGGAATTGCAATTACAATTCCCGGATATTCGTTCTTATATCGGAATCGGAATTGATGATCAATATGCACAATTGCGTATAAGTATCGCTCCGGAAGGTATTCAGACTATGGTATTCAGAGCTGGTAAAAAAGCGGAATTCATGGAGCCTTATTCAGCAGATGGCAAAACCTATGCTTTCTATACTTCGGCAAGAGAAAAAGGAAAACTTCCTTTTAACTGTTCTACACCGCACGAAGAAGCATTAAACGATGAATTATTACATAAAATCAACCCATCGCAACAACTTTCCAACACGGGACAGTTAAAAACGATGCGTTTGGCATTATCCTGTACAGGAGAATACACTACTTTCCACGGTGGTACAGTTGCCGGAGCTTTAGCCGCTATGAATGCAACAATGGCGCGTGTAAACGGTGTATTTGAAAAAGACCTTGCCATTCACTTAAACATCATTGCCAACAACTCATTGGTAATTTACACCAATGCCGCAACAGATCCTTATTCTGACGCAGCTGCTGGTGCCAATGGTGCCTGGAATGCCGAATTACAAAACAACTTAACCAGTGTTCTTGGGAATGCCGCATACGATATCGGACACTTATTTGGTGCTTCCGGAGGTGGTGGTAATGCAGGATGTATTGGTTGTGTTTGCGTAGACAACAGCAAAGGTAGCGGTTATACATCGCCTGCTGATGATGTTCCAATGGGAGACACTTTTGATATTGACTATGTGGCACACGAATTAGGTCACCAATTAGGAGCTAACCACACGTTCTCTCACAATATCGAAGGAACAGGTGTGAATGTTGAGCCAGGTTCAGGATCCTCTATCATGGGATATGCCGGAATTACTGACTATAACGTTCAGGCACATTCTGATGACTATTTCACTTACAGAAGTATCTTACAGATTCAAACGAATATGGCTGGTAAATCTTGTCCGGTAACCACTCCAACAGGAAACCAGGCTCCGGTTATTAGTGCTGGATCAAACTATACAATTCCAAAAGGAACAGCTTTCGTATTGAGAGGTACAGGAACTGATCCGGACGGAAACCCACTTACTTACAACTGGGAACAAAACGACACTGCCGTTTCGGGTAACACAGGAGCAAACAGTGTGGCAACGCCAACAAAAGCAACTGGTCCAACTTTCCGTTCTGTAGCACCGTCTACATCTCCGGTTCGTTATATGCCTGATTTTGCTACTGTATTACAAAACAAATTATCTACTACATGGGAATCGGTATCCGATGTAGCCAGAACACTTAACTTTACCCTTACGGGAAGAGATAACGTTGCCAACGTAGGACAAACAAACACGTCTTCAATGGCTGTAACTGTTAACGCTTCTGCAGGTCCATTTAAAGTAACTTCTCCTGCAAACGACAACGCTTCATGGACACAAGGTTCTACACAAACGATTACATGGGATGTTGCCGGTACAACTGCTAACAACATCAACACGGCTAATGTTAACATCTTATTCTCAAGCGACAACGGAGCAACATTTACTACTTTAGTAGCAAATACTCCAAACGACGGTTCACAGGCAATCACCGTTCCTAACGTAGCGGCTCCTTACTGTAGAATTAAAGTAGAATCTGTAGGAAATATTTTCTACGCTCTATCTAAAAACATCTCTGTAGGATATACTGTAACGGTACAAAAAATCTGTACGGATTACACCAGAACATTTAGTGCACTTGAATTACCAACAGGTTATACAGGATATGCTATTCCAGTTCCGGACAACTATACTATCTCTGATTTCAACATCAAAGTAGACATCAACAGTCAAAGAACTAGTGATTTAAGTTTAGGTATTGCCTTACCAAACTCTTCAACAATTAACTCTTTATTCTTTACAGGAGGAAACTGTTTGGCATCAATTGGTAACTTAAAAGCTACTTTCGATGATGACGGAGCCAACTTCAGTTGTGCTGCAACAGGAACCAACCAGACGTACAAACCAAGTTCACCGTTAAGCGTTTACGAAGGAATGAACTCTGCCGGACAATGGATGTTAGCTGCTAAAAAAGCAAATGCGTCAAGATCGGCAACATTAAACAGCATCACATTCCAGTTCTGTAAAACAGAAACTTCGATAACTCTTGGATCTGAAAGCTTTAATTTACAAGATTTCAACATCTACCCGAACCCGAACACCGGAAACTTCAATGTTGAGTTCAAATCGAATTCAAACAACGAAATCAAAGTGGTTGTTCACGATATCAGAGGTAGAGAAATCTTCAACAAATCGTACCAGAACTCAGGCTTATTTAACCAAAACTTACAGTTAAATAATGCACAATCGGGAATTTACCTGGTAACTGTTCAGGATGGCGACAGAAAAGAAGTTAGAAAGATTGTTATAGAATAATTCGACTTAATAAAAAGCCTCAGAAAAACACTTCTGGGGCTTTTCTATTTATAGCATTTCTACACAAAATCATATGATTCGAACCTTATAATTATTAACTATAAATCAAATAACTAATGAAAAGAAGATTACTATTCGTAGTATCAGCCTTATGTCTTGCGGCATCGGGCTATGCACAGGGTTCTCTCTGGACGAAGGTCAAAGAAGAGCGAATCCAGATGTACGAAAAGATGGAGCGTGCTTCTCAACCACTGAAGTTTGAAGTGTTTTCACTTGACCTTCAAGCGATGAAAGCCAAGTTGCAAAATGCTCCTTTACGCGATGTTTCCAATGGCAACTCCGATGTTGTTTTAGCCTTCCCTAACCCACAAGGAAAATTGGAAAACTACCGTATTTTCGAATCTCCGGTAATGGAAGCTGAACTAGCGGCCAAATATCCTGGTATTAAGACCTATGTTGGTCAAGGTATTGACGATCCAAGTGCGACTATTAACTTTAGTGTTACCCTTTTTGGTCTTCACACGATGACATTATCCGGGACAAACGGCACTTCGTATATCGACACGTATACCAAAGACTTGAACAACTATATCGTTTACTCAAGAAACGAACTAACTACGAACCGTTCTTTTAGCTGTATGACTGAAGACGACGCTGAGGAAGTAGCCGGACGAGTAATGAACGATAATACAACTGCTTTAGCTAACGACGGAAAATACAGAGTATACCGTCTTGCTATGGCTTGTACAATTGAATATGCAGCTTTCCACGTAAATGCAGCCGGATTAGGCGGTGGTACAACTGCACAGAAAAAAGCAGCTGTATTAGCTGCAATGAACGTTACAATGGCACGTGTTAACGGTCTTTACGAAAGAGACATGGCCATACACATGAACCTTGTAGCCAACAATGACGTAATTATTTTTATCGATTCGGATAACTTCAGTAACGATAACGCGAATACATTAATCAACGAAAGTCAGACTGTAATTGACGCGAACATCGGTTCATCTAATTACGATATCGGACACACTGTAAGTACAGGTGGTGGTGGTTTAGCACAGTTAAACTCTCCATGTACTGCTAACAAAGCAAGAGGAATCACAGGTTCTCCTTCGCCGGTTGGAGATCCGTACGATATTGATTATGTAGCTCACGAAATGGGTCACCAGTTTGGAGCAACACATACCTTTAACGGACTTGGTGGTAACTGTACTACTTCAACCCGTAGCGCCGGAACAGCTGTAGAACCAGGTAGTGGTAACACGATTATGGGATACGCTGGTATCTGTCCTGGAGTTGACGTTCAGAACAACTCTGATGCACATTTCCACGCTGTGAGTATTGCTCAGATGCAAACATTTGTAACTACAACAGGAACCTGTTCAGTTACAACAAACAATGGTAACGCAGCACCGGTAGTAAACGCTGGAGCCAACTACACTATTCCATACGGAACAGCTTTTATTCTTAAAGGAAGTGCAACCGATACAGCCGGAGAAGTACTAACATACTGTTGGGAACAAACCGATACTCAGATTTCGACACAACCACCGGTAGCAACGTCTACATCAGGACCTAATTTCCGTTCTTTCCCTCCAACAACGTCACCAAACCGTTATATGCCTCGTTTCGAGGACGTATTGGCTGGTAACCTTACACCAACATGGGAAGTTGTTCCAAATGCAGCCAGAACGATGAATTTCGCTTTAACTGTACGTGATAACAAAGCGCCAAACGGAGGACAAACAAACCGTGGAAACATGGTAGTAACTTTTGCAAACACAGGACCTTTCCGCGTTACTTCTCCTGCTACAGCAGACGTTACCTGGACTCAGGGATCAACACAAACAGTTACCTGGAACGTAGCCGGAACTACAGCAAACGGAATCAACACTGCTAACGTAAACATTTTATTCTCCAGCGATAACGGAGCTACATTTACTACTTTGGTAGCCAACACTCCAAATGACGGTTCTCAAGCTATTACCGTTCCTAACGTTGCTTCTCCAAACTGTAGAATTATGATCGAAGCAGTAGGAAACATTTTCTATGCGTTATCTCCAAACATTGCGGTTGGTTATACTGTAACTACAACTTGCAACACGTATACTGCAAACCCTAATACAGCTATTGCAGGTTCTGCGCAACCGTCATGGGCAATTCAAGGTAGTGTAAACGTTCCGGATAACGTAACGATTTCTGATCTTAACTTAAACGTGAACATCACACACACAAGAATTAACGATTTATATATCGGTTTATTAAAACCGGGAGCTACAACAGTAGGTGAAATCCGTATCGTATACCAACAAGGTTGTTCTACATTGTTTAGCAACATGAATACTACTTTCGATGATGCAGGATTAAACTTAAACTGTTCTGGTATTAATACCGCTGGTAATGCTTACAAACCACTTAACACGTTAGACATCTTTAACGGACAAAGTTCTTTAGGAGCATGGAGACTTGTTATTGCCGATTTAACAGTAGCAAACAGCGGAACTTTAAACAGTTTTGGTGTTAACATCTGTTCCAGAACGGTAACATTAGGTAGCGAAAGCTTCGGATTACAAGATTTCAACATCTACCCGAACCCGAACAACGGAAACTTCAAAGTTTCATTTAACTCGAATTCAAGCAATGAGATTAAAGTGGTATTACATGACATCAGAGGTCGTGAAATTTTTAACCAATCGTATCAAAATGCAGGTTTATTCAACCAGGATATTCAGTTAAACAATGTTCAGTCTGGTATCTATATCGTTTCTGTTCTTGACGGAGATCGTAAAGAAGTAAGAAAGATTGTTATCGAATAAGACAACATTCAATACAAACAAAAAAAGAGCCCTATTTGGGGCTCTTTTTATTTTGCTAGGGTAGCTTTTACTTTTGTATACAGTTGCGGCACCTCATCCACTTTAAAATCGAGATCAAAGGCTATGTAATTTTCTTTTTGTGATAAATCCAGAGTCCCTTTGCCAACAGCAAAGTAACCGGCCTGACCACGGCAAAAACAATGCCTTCCAAACAACATCTTTACATTTTCCAATTGAACATCTTTTAATTTAAGATCAAAAACACCATTATCAACTTCAAAGACAATCTCTTCCTTGTGTTGTCCATCCTCCAATCCTTCTTCCGTATTTCGATTGTATTCATAAATAATAACGGATTTATTATCGTTATCCACCAGCTGATAATACAACTTACCAATACCATCAATTTTTTTATCCATACCTTTATTTTTAAGCAATTGGATGGTACATTTACCATCACTAGGACATTCGGAGGCGATTATAGTTGTCATATTACTTTTATTTGGATTAGCGGTATCGCAAAACGACATGGTTAACAATACCGGAATAAGCAATAATTTTTTCATACGTTAAATATTTAATGATCAAGCAAATATACTAAAAGTATTATTTCCCATTAAAAGTATTCATGGTGATGTCCAAACCTGACAAGGCAAAAGAACGGATTGACTCCACTGCAACATCCAGTCGCTCCGGAAGTTTACTCTTTTCTTCTTCGCTCCATTCTCCCAAGACATAATCGACCTGTTGTCCTTTTTTAAACTGATCACTAATACCAAACCGGAAACGCGGATATTCAACTGAATTGAGCAACAACTGAATATTTTTAAGTCCGTTATGACCGCCATCGCTCCCTTTGGCTTTGATACGGATTGTCCCAAACGACAGGTTAAGATCGTCGGTAATCACAAATATATTTTCTTTAGCGATTTTTTCCTTATCCATCCAGTATTGAACGGCTTTACCGCTAAGGTTCATATAGGTATTCGGTTTGAGTAACAGCAAGGTACGTCCTTTTATTTTATATTCCGCCATAGTACCCAGTTTTACGGTTTCGAACGAAAGACCTTCCTTTTTTGCCAGGTGATCCAAAACCTTAAACCCAATATTATGACGTGTATTGACATATTCTGCTCCTATATTTCCCAAGCCCACAATTAAAAACTTTTTCATCGGATCTGTATTTTCTTCTATTTCTTTTTTCCGGAATAACCAGTCAATTATTTTCATGTTGCAAAAGTAAACTATTTCCAAACGCAATCACACCCTGACTACCCGGCTATAGGCATAAAAAAAGCACCGGGGATTCCGGTGCTTTTCAAGTATTTGAAAAATAAAATTATTTTTTCTTTCCTTTTGCTGGTGCTTTTGCAGCTTTTGCAGCTTCCTGAGCAGCTTTCATAGCAGCACGTGAAATTCTCACCTGACATACTACTGTATTGTCCGGGTGTAATAAACGGTAGTTGTTTGTAGGTAATTTAGTTACATACAATTTGTTACCCATTTCTAATTCAGTGATATCTGCTTCAACGAAATCAGGTAGGTTAGCAGGTAAAGCTCTTACTTTAAGTTTACGTTGGTTTAAACGTAAAACACCTCCGGCCATAACACCTTTAGAGTTACCAACGATTTTCACAGGAACTTCCATAGTGATTTCTCTGTCTTCGTGTAACTGATAGAAATCGATGTGTAAAATTTTATCAGATACCGGGTGAACCTGGATATCTTGTAAAATAGCGTTGAATGATTTACCATTTTCCAATTCAACTACAACAGTGTGTACGTTTGGAGTGTAAACTAAACTTTTAAACGCTTTTTCTTCTGCGTTAAAATGTACTGGTTGTTCTCCTCCGTATAACACGCAAGGAACCATTCCAGCATTACGTGCCGCTTTCGTTGCCGATTTGCCCACGCTTTCTCTTTCAGATCCTTTGATCGTAATTGATTTCATTTTGAAATATAATTAAATTAATAAAAAATTCTTAAACAATAAATTTGCTGCTGATCGAATTATTATTGTGTACCATATGCATTACATCGGCAAATAATTCGGCACAGCTCACCACTCTGATTTTCGGGCTTGATTTTTTCAACGGTATGGAATCCGTAACAATCAATTCCTCAATTTTTGAGTTCTCTATTTTCTGGTAAGCGTCACCTGATAAAATAGCATGCGTACAGATTGCACGAACACTCAGGGCACCTCTTTCCATCATCATATCAGCTGCTTTTGCAAGCGTTCCTCCGGTATCAATCATATCGTCCACCAGAATCACATTTCTTCCGGTAACATCTCCGATCAATTCCATAGTATCGATCACGTTAGCCTGTTTTCTTTGTTTGTAACAAATTACCACATCCGACTCCAGGAATTTCGAGTATGCATAAGCACGTTTCGATCCACCCATATCCGGCGAAGCAATTGTTAATTTATCCAGGTTCAGACTTCTTACATATGGCAAGAAAATAGTCGACGCAAACAAATGGTCAACCGGCTTTTCAAAAAAGCCCTGAATCTGATCGGCATGTAAATCCATCGTCATAATTCGGGTAGCTCCCGCCGCTTCGATCAGTTTTGCCACCAATTTTGCCCCTATCGGCACTCTTGGTTTATCTTTCCGATCCTGACGTGCCCATCCGAAATATGGAATTACTGCTGTAATGTGTCGCGCCGAAGCTCTTTTAGCCGCATCGATCATCAATAAAAGCTCCATCAGATTGTCGGAACTCGGAAATGTCGAGCAAACTAAAAACACACGTAATCCGCGTATTGACTCTTCAAAAGACGGCTGGAATTCTCCATCGCTGTATTTTGAAATTGTAACTTTACCCAGCGCCACACCATAGTGTTTTGCTATCTGTTCAGCAAGATATTCACTTTGAGAACATGCAAATATCTTTGCTTCCGGTTCTATATGTGACATTTTAATTCGTTGTTTAGTAGTTAGTTAGTGTTGTCGTGTTTAAACGAGGTGCAAATTTAGAAATTAAATTCCACACTTAAAGAATATTTTCCTTTATTTTTTTGATTATTTCTAATTTTTTTATTTACATTTGCACCCACAATTGACAACCAGTTGTCCACAAGCCTAGGTGGCGGAATTGGTAGACGCGCACGACTCAAACTCGTGTACTTCGGTGTGTGGGTTCGATTCCCACCCTAGGTACAAAAAGCTCCAAACGATGTTTGGAGCTTTTTTATTTAGCATCCATACCAAGTCACAAAACCCAGCTCCGACCTTTTGCTACAAAATACAAACAGCCACTTTTCTTACGCACTTCAACCTGAATAGACTAACAAATTAACAATTAAAACATTGTTAAATCAGTAATACAGTTAAAATATTGATTATATTTGATATACCTTATTTCTCAAACAAGATTTTCCGATTTAAAAAGAACCTCTATTGATTGATAATAAGCTAATCCAGACTTAATTTATTTTTTCAGAATTTAAATTAGAGTACATGTATGAAATCATTTATCATTAACAGTTTTACTGTAATTTCGATTTGTCATACGTTTCATATTCAAGCTCAGAATATACAAAAAGAGCAACTCCCTTCGGTCTGGAATCTGGAACAATGCATTTCCTATTCCAAAGAAAACAACATACAAATAAACACGTTGCGACTGACCGAAAAATCCACCGAACAGGATTTACTACAAGCCAAAGCGGCAAAATTCCCAAGCCTTTCCGGTAGCGCCTCACAAAGCTATACCAATGCTAAAAATGCCGATTTAGTTGTAGGCGGTTTTCAAACACAAGCCACTTTTGCCGGAAATTATTCCCTTGGTTCATCGGTGACATTGTATAACGGTGGTTATCTAAACAATGATGTCAAACAAAAAAAGCTATTAATCGAAACCGCAAAATACAATGCCCAAGCAGCCGAAAATGAGATTGCATTACAAATTACCCAAGCCTATCTGACCGTTTTACTGACAAAAGAAAACAGCACCTATTTAAGCGAAATTGCAACCACCTCCGAAGCGCAACTAAAATTAGGCGAGTTAAAATATAACGCGGGAAGCATTGCCAAAAAAGATCTGGTACAGTTAAAAGCACAATTAGCCACCGACAACTACAACCTCATCAACTCTCAAAATAGTGAAAAACAAAACACATTAACCCTAAAACAACTACTACAACTTCCATCGGGCTATAATTTGGTTATTCAGAAACCCGATACATTGATCACAATTTTACCCGTGGTTGCTTTAGCGGAAGCACAAAAAATAGCCTTAGAACAACGGCCCGAAGTAAAAAGTAGTCAGCTGGCTACCGAAAGTGCCGCATTGGATTTACAAAAATCAAAAGCCGGTTTTCAACCCACTCTAAGCGCAAGCGGAACCCTGGCTTCCGGGTATTCCGACAACCAGCAAATTGCCTACGCGACGCAATTGGACAATAATTTTTACCAACGATTAGGGCTTTCGCTTTCCATCCCGATTTTTAACAACCGAATTGCAAAGACCAATGTTGAAAAATCCAAGATTGCGATTGACCAGTCCAAATTAAATCTGACCAATACTGAAACAATACTATCGCAACAGGTCGAACAAGCCTATATCAGTGCACTCAATGCTCAATCCCAGTATTCGGCCGCCAAAGAACAGATGGATGCTAACAAAGAAAACTATCGAATTGCAAACGAACAATTGCGGTTGGGCGGCATCAGTACCGTCGATTACTTATTACAAAAAAACCTGTATGTGCAGGCCTTCCAAAATTTTATACAGGCAAAATTCAATGCCGTAGTGAGCTTAAAAATATACGACTTCTATAAAGGAGAACCGATCAAACTCTAAAAAAAGCACCATGAAAAAAAGCAGATTAATCATTGGCATCATCATTGGCTTATTACTTATAGGAGGTATAGCATATTTTATATTTAACAAAGAAGAAAACATAATACAGTTAACCACCGAAAAACCGCATTATGGCGCTATTTCGACCAGCGTATCGGCCACAGGAAAGATACAACCGGTCGATACGGTAGCTGTCGGCACTCAGGTATCGGGCACGATACAAAAAGTATTTGTCGATTTTAATTCGGTTGTTAAAAAAGGACAATTGCTCGCTCAGATTGATCAGTCGTTATTATTAGCCCAGGTTCAACAAATTACCGCCAACCTGCAACAAGCAAAAAGCAATTATAGCTACCAGCAATCCAACTTTACCCGACAAACACAATTATATAATGCCGGAGGGATCAGTAAAGCCGACTTTGAAGCAGCAAAAAACCAATATGAAGTCGCCCGAGACAATGTAAATAGTGTATCGGCGCAATTGCGATCGATACAAAAAAGCCTTTCTTTTACCACTATAGCCTCACCGATAGACGGCACCGTTTTATCCCGAAAAGTTAGCGAAGGACAAACCGTTGCTGCGAGCTTAAACACGCCTACCTTATTTAGCATTGCTAAAGATCTTACCAAAATGCAGGTTCAGGCATCGGTAGACGAAGCCGATGTTGGAAATGTAAAAGTTGGAGAACGCGCCAGTTTTACCGTAGACGCCTTCCCGGACGATGTATTTACAGGTACCGTAATAGAAGTACGCCTGCAACCAACAATTTCGTCCAATGTAGTAACCTATACCACTATTATCAATGCTCCGAATGACGACCTAAAACTCAAGCCGGGTATGACAGCCAACATTGTGATCTATACCAAAGAAATCAAAAACACCTTATTAGTATCCGCCAAAGCCATCGCTTTTCAACCCGATTCGACCTTGACAAAACAGTACAAAATCGGGAAAGCCCCCACTCACAACAGGACAGGCAGAAAGGCATCAAAAAGCAACGTTCATCAAACCGACAGTATTATCCCCAAAAAGGCGACCGTATGGATAAAAGAAGGAATGACACTCGTTCCGAAACAAATCGAAATCGGATTAGACAACGATATAGATGTTCAGGTGATTAAAGGTATAACCGACAAAAATGAGATTGCAACCGGGATTAACGTACCACGGCAATCCAAAAACAATAAAGCAAACAATTCAAGTCCGTTTATTCCTAAACGTCCGGGCGGCGGTGGCGGTAGAAATTAATTTTAGCCTAAAATGAATCGCAATGGGTAAAAAAATTCTGGAAATACAGGATATGAAAAGAGAATTCGTCATGGGCTCCGAAACCGTTCGGGCTTTAAAAGGCGTTTCTTTTGACGTTATGGAAGGCGAATTCATGACTATAATGGGTAGCAGCGGCTCGGGAAAAACCACACTGCTCAACATTTTAGGTTGCCTGGACAAACCATCGGAAGGGAATTATTTATTGGATGATGTAAATGTAAAATCCTTATCCAAAAACGAACTGGCAGCGTTGCGCAACACCAAAATCGGATTTATATTTCAGTCGTATAACCTATTGGCGCGTACTTCGGCTATAGAAAATGTAGAATTGCCACTACTCTATAATTCCAAAGTATCAACAAAAGAACGAAAGGAAAGAGCCATTAAAGCCCTGGAAGCCGTAAAACTGGCCGATCGCCTGGATCACTTCCCTAACCAACTTTCGGGCGGACAACAACAGCGGGTTGCGATTGCACGCGCTTTGGTAAACGATCCCGTGATGATTCTTGCCGATGAAGCCACCGGTAATCTCGACACCCGGACATCCTACGAAATCATGGCGTTGATTCAGGAATTAAACGCTCAGGGAAAAACGATCATCTTTGTAACCCACGAACCCGACATCGCCGCTTTTAGCAGTCGGACGATAACCCTGCGAGATGGCAAAATCACGAAAGATTTTTACAACCAAAACATAAAATCGGCGAAGCAGATGCTGTCCGATTTTAATGTCGATGACGATTACAAATATGAAAATAGCTAATCTTTTTTTAATCGCATTAAAGGCATTACGCCGCAATAAGCTCCGGGCATTATTAACCATGCTCGGTATTATTATAGGTGTGGCATCGGTTATTGCCATGGTTGCCATCGGACAAGGATCCAAACAAAGCATACAGGATCAGTTATCGAGCATGGGTTCCAATATGATTACAATACGCCCTAACAGTAATGTTACTGCCGGAGCGCGCTTAGACATATCCAGCGTACAGACTTTAACACTTGCCGATGTGGACGCGCTAAAAAAAGAAGCAACCTATCTGAATGCTGTATCACCGGCCGTATCGTCAAAAGGACAAGCCATCAACGGTTCGCTAAACTGGCCAACATCGATGCAGGGTGTTGATGTGGATTATTTAAAGATTCGCAACTGGCCGTTAAAAGAAGGTATTGCTTTTCGGGAATCGGACATCCATGTGGCCAATAAAGTCTGCCTTATAGGACAAACGGTAGCCGACAATATTTTCCCCCCGGGTACCGATCCGATCGGACAGACCATCCGGTTTAATAAAATCCCATTTCGAATTATCGGTATTTTGGAAATCAAAGGCGAAAATGCATTCGGACAAGATCAGGATGACGTGATTATTGCTCCTTATAGTACCGTTCAGAAACGAATTACCAACTCCATCTACCTGCAAAATATTTATGCCGCCACGGCCGATGAAAGCCAAACCGCTTTGGCAACAGCCGAAATCGAACAAATCATGCGGACTTCCCATCGATTAAAAGCGAAAGATGACGATGATTTTTCGGTGCGAACCCAAGCCGAATTGATCAATACCTTTAGCTCCACTAGTCAGTTGCTAACCGTGTTGTTAACGGCCATATCCGGCATTTCCTTATTAATTGGCGGTATTGGCATTATGAATATCATGTATGTATCGGTTACGGAACGCACCAAAGAAATTGGTTTACGCATGTCGATAGGCGCTAACGGACGTGATATTTTACTACAATTCCTGGTAGAAGCAATATTGATCAGTTTAACCGGCGGACTTATCGGGATCCTATTAGGCATTATCGCCTCAAAACTGATCCAAATATTCCTACAGTGGCCAACTTTGATTTCAGAATCTTCGGTTATTCTTTCGTTTTTGGTTTGTGCCATAACCGGTATTTTTTTCGGTTATTATCCCGCTTTAAAAGCTTCAAAACTCGACCCAATTGAAGCTTTACACTTCGAATAATATTTTTATAACAACCTTATTCATCTACAAAATCCAAATCATCACCTCTTTTCAAAAGAAAAACACTCCTTAATTCCGATTAGGGTTAGTACATTTTGCGTTTATACATTTTTCACAATAGTGTGAAAATAAATATTTTAAGAAAACCCTTCCTAAAAGTCGGGCAAAAAAAACGTCCCATATGCGCATTTTTAAAAACCGCAAATATTTCGTCAAAATTTAATTTTTTCTTCATAAACGGACGAACCATAACAACTACAAAACGATCAACCTCCCTATACAAAAATAAAATCTAACCACCACATAATCAACAAACAAACTACTGAAATAACGGCAATTAAATTTCACATTTCCATCTTCTATTGTTATTTCTTAAAAAGGCGTAAAATCCGCATAATGTAATCCTAATTTTACATCCGTGCATTTTATCGATTTTTTACGTCTGTTTAAAGATTTATTAACGCAATCATAATAATCAAGTATATATTCGTGACAGTATCAGAATAATACAGTATAAACTTTGACAATATAACAAAAATGAAATCTCCCAATCTTTTTGTTTTTTCGCTGCTTTTTTCCATTCAATTATTTGCACAAGGACAAAGCAGTTTTACTAAAAACATAAAAATACCGCAAAGTAACGGTTTTAGTTTCACTACCTATGACGCAGGTGTAAATAGTGAACTATCGGAAATTGGCACCGCCTTCTTTATGAATAAGTACCTGATCTTATCCAATAAGAAAAGAGGGTTTTCGAATGTTTCAATCGATCCGAAAACAAATACGCCAAACAACAATTTGTTCTGTGTTGAATTCGACAAACAGGGAAACCTGTCGCGTCCGGTAATTTTTTCCAAATTATTGGATAGCGATGGTAATGAAGGTGGCGTAACCTTTTCGGCCGATCAAAAGACCATTTACTTAACTCGTTCGAAAGAAGAAAACAGCAAACAATTTTCATTGTATAAAGCTACGCTTGATTTAGAAGCAAAAGGATTCTGGAAAGACATCCAACCTTTGGCTATTAATGGAAACTACTCTATCGAAACCCCATTTATGGGACCAAACGGTCAGAAAATATACTTTTCATCAGATATGAAAGGTGGTTTTGGCGGTTACGATATATATAGTGCCGATGTAATGACCGACGGAACTTTAACCAACGTTACCAATCTTGGACCAACGGTTAACTCCGCCAAAGACGAAAAATATCCGTATGTAACCGGTGATAACCGTTACCTGTATTATTCGTCTAACGGACACGAAACGTTTGGCGGATATGATGTTTTCCGTGTTTCATCGGTAAACGGTGATTTTATCAACCGTTCGAACCTGGGTGAAACGATCAACTCCAACAACGACGAGATCGCTTTTACATTCAGCTATCAGAACAAAGGTTATATTTCATCCAACCGAAAAGCCGACAAATCCGATTTTGATATTTACAAATTCGAATTGGTTGTATTGGAACAGAATTTCAACGGTGTAGTAGAAGAAAACAAAACCAAAACAGCACTACCAAATGCTACCGTTGTTGTTAAAAACGAATTTGGTGACATCATCAAAACCCTTAAATCTGACGACCACGGTAAATTCGGTCTTAAAATGGATCCATTAGTGGATTACACTATCGAAACATCCAAAGAAGGTTACGAGCCGAACACTCACTATTTTAAACCAAACGGAAATAGTGTTGCCTATAGCGGTAAAATCGACTTAAGTCAGTTAAAAGCAAAAGTAACCGATAGCGCTATTGAGATTGAGAACATTTATTTCGATTTCAACAAAGCAACCCTTAAAAAGGAATCCGAATTATCGTTAAACAAAATCATCGAGGTATTGAACGACAACCCGGAAATGAAGATCAGCATCAATGCCCATACCGATTCCAAAGGTAAGCCGGAATACAATATGGCATTGTCTGAAAAACGCGCACAATCGGCTTTTAAATATTTAACCAGCAATGGTATTTCCAAAGACCGTTTAATTTACAAAGGTTACGGAAAATCAAAACTTAAATGCAACGGCAATTGTACTGAAGAACAGGAAAGCCAGAACCGCCGAGTTGAATTTATCATAAAAAAATAAACCACTATAATTACACTTAAACAAACGCCATGAAAAAATTATTCATTGCAGGTATTATTACTGTATCTGTTTTATCCGCATCATGCTCAAGCGGTTGGAATTGCAAATCAAGTTATGTAAAAAATGACGTGACAAAAAAGAAAGAAATGCAAAAAGAAGCATAGTAAAAAGTCCCTAATAAGGGACTTTTTTGTTAGTTTTGCCGTCCTTTAAAAACAGCATACATTTAGATGGGGGCATTTGTAATCACCAAAAGAGAAAACGGACAATACCGCTTTAATTATACTTCCCGGAAAGGAAAGATCATCCTTACCGGCGCGAGTCATAATCAGAAAGTGGGTTGCGTACGGGATATACAGATGCTAAAGCTCTACCATGCCGACACTTTGTTTTTAAAGTTTAAAACCCCGGGTGGAAAGTATTTTTTCCGTGTGGTCATTCAGGATCATATTTATGCCACCAGTCGGAAGTTTACAACCGAATTACGGATTGCCAAGGGAATTGAAGAGATTCAGCGCAATGTCGAAATAGCCGAAGTACTGGATTTTAGCGTTGACGTTTTCTTTTAAAAGCACTTTTTCACATTTTTTGAATCGCTAACAGTGCTTATTTTCAGCATCATTCGAAAAACCCTGTAGTTTAAAGGCATTCAATTACAAATAAAGCTTGCAGAATTAAAATATAATACTACCTTTGCAGCCGATACCAAGAAATGCTCGAGTGGTGGAATTGGTAGACACGCTGGACTTAAAATCCAGTGAACAGTAATGTTCGTGCGGGTTCAAGTCCCGCCTTGAGTACAAAAGCTCCAAACGTTGTTTGGAGCTTTTTTGTTTTTATATCCTTTATGCTACCACACCTTCTCTTCGCTTGGGTATTTAAAGAACAAATGCAAACCTCATCCCGAGACACATCCACACCATCGGGATTTGATAATGATTGAAATTTCGCACATTTTTTTCACTACTAATACTATTCCGTATTGGCTTTTTTATTATTTTAGTCAACGGCTCGCTGCATTGTTTACATTTCTGCTAAATTGAACTTTCCATCTAATTTATCCGCCACTTCACCAAGCTGCCGAACCATTAGCTACAATTAAAAAACAATATGGCAAAAAAGAAAACATTACCGAAAGACTTTAAGGAACTTCTTAAGAAAGGAGACATTCAAGAACTTATTCAACTATTCGACAAATGCGAGATAGAAGCTCGTGGTGGCTACAGCAAAGGAACAGCGTTGTCGTTTGCAGAATGCCCACACGAATTAGCCAAATGGCTGGTTGAACAGAGCGCCGATATAGAAGCGCTTAATGACTATAGCTATACGCCACTTCAGGAGCGCTCTAAGCAACGTTTTTCGAGCAACATAAGGAGTTTATTAGAATTGGGCGCAAATGTAAATACAAACACCCGTCAAGGAACAGCATTACATTGTGCCGCAAAAAACCATAATACTGAGAACATAAAAATACTGCTTGAACACGGAGCCGACATTAAGGCTTTGGTTTCGGACGGTTATGGCGACTACACCCCATTGGAGTCGGCTTTGAGGAGTTGTAACAATATCGACATAGAAGATACCCTTGAAATTTCCAAAATATTACTAAACGCCGGTACTGAGAAAACAGAAAAAATGAAAGAATTCGTTACTGAAATCGGAAAAAGGTTTGAACAACACCGACCGAATTTTTATAATGAAGAAACGGAACAAACAAGCAATGCTTTAGATGAACTTTACAGTATCTTCGAGGTTGATCCTGTTCCAAGACGGATCGTATATGACGGCAAATCGCCTATTACCGTCACAGCTACAACCTGGCAGAAGCAACACGAAGAATTATGGGCGCTTTTGGTTCCCGGACGTGGTGCTGCCCAAACCGTACAGGGAGAAGTTATTCGTATCACAGGAAAAGTAGCCCGGGAATTACTAGACAATGGAGGTGGCAATTGGGACATTGAATATAAAAAAATGGTAGACGGTTATTTCAAATATATTCAGCAAGAAAATCAACTTTCCAAAGAAGAAATAGAAGAACTGGCAATTATTACAAATGAAGTAAAAGCTAAAAATACTGAAAACATATATGTAATGAGTGAATTAGGTGTAAAATGGGTACTTAACAATCCCATTCCTAAAAGTTTAGCTGTAACAGATTACAACCGTTAAACAACTACAGTCAACAAGGGCATTACAAAATGGCGGAGTAAGCACATAATCTAATTATACGCGAAAGGGCTTTTTAATTGCCCTCTGCACAAGTTTTTCATTTCATATTTTACCAAACAGGTAATGCCCTTTTTTCGAGGGATATTCATTATCCCTTTTATTGCTTTAGCGAACTTCTTTTTTTCACGAAGCAAATGAACGCCGTTGTTTGATTTAGCGAAATTGTAATGATTATAGTCGCAAAAACGCAATACAAAAAATGGGCTTTTGTTACTGCATTAATTAAAAGCGACCGTTCTATTTCAAAATATATTTTATATTTTACTGATTATCAATTATTTTTGACTACATTTGTCCTAATAAAATACAAACAGGTTTCTGTTGACTTCTCTGGAATAGTTTAAAACATTCTTTTTCTCTCTCTCAGTTTTTGCTTTTTTCAGGTGCCATTTTTTAATCTTAATTTATTTACTTATGAATATTTTTGTTGGCAACCTGAACTTTAAAACCTCTGAAGAACAATTGTTAAACGCATTTGCTACGTTTGGAAAAGTTACTTCGGTTAAAATCATCACAGACAAATTTTCCGGACATTCAAGAGGGTTTGCTTTTGTAGAAATGACAGAATTAGCAGAAGCAGAAAATGCGATAACCAATTTGAACAATTCCGAACTGGATTCCCGTATGATGGTAGTAAAAGAAGCGCTACCGCAAGAAAACAACACTCCCTTTAAGAAAAAAAACTACTAGTAGTAATAAGCAATAGTTCCCTTTTCTAATACATATTCTTTACGATTTAAAAATCTCCCATCATTTAAATCGTAAAAGGAAAACAGCAATCATCTCAAAAGATATTTCTTTTTAGATGGTTTTATAAGTCTATTTTACATACTAAAAACATCGGTATTCCGACACTCCTATAATGAACTTTAAAAATTTAAATATAATACCGCCTATTATAGAAGCCATAAATCTGGCCGGATATAAAGAGGCGACCGAAATTCAGCATCAGGCGATTCCTCCTATTTTAGAAGGTAAGGACGTAATCGGTTGTGCGCAAACGGGAACCGGAAAAACGGCCTCATTTGCGATACCTGTTTTGCAATTATTACACCAGAATCCTACTGCTAAAAAACGTATCCGAACCTTAGTATTGGCTCCCACAAGAGAATTAGCAATACAAATTGATGAAAATTTCAAAATGTATAGCAAAAAACTCGCATCAAATCATTTGGTGATTTTTGGAGGCGTACCCCAAGAACCCCAAATAAAGGCTCTTAAAAAAAATATTGAGATTCTGATTGCCACCCCGGGTAGATTATTAGACCTACTGGCAAGTGGCCATGTCAACCTATCCGCTATCGAAATACTGGTACTTGACGAAGCCGATCGTATGTTAGATATGGGATTCGTAAAGGATGTCAAAAAAATAGTGGCAAAGCTTCCGCCAAAAAGACAAACCCTGTTTTTTTCGGCAACAATGCCTCCCGAAATACGGAAACTGGCACATACTATGGTACACAACCCTATAGAAATCAATGTGACTCCCGTTTCATCTACCGCACAAACTGTAAAACAGTCGGTGTATTTTGTAGATAAAAATGAAAAGTTTGACTTACTTATGAATATTCTGGATGATTCTTCGATCGAGAGATCCTTAGTTTTCGCCCGTACAAAATATGGAGCCGACAAGTTAGCGAAAAGGCTGGCTAAAACAGGAATCTATGCCGCCGCAATACATGGCAATAAGTCCCAAAATGCCCGACAAAAAGCATTAAATGATTTTAAAAACAATCGTATTCGCGTTTTAATTGCAACCGACATTGCAGCAAGAGGAATCGACATAGATGAATTACCACATGTTGTCAATTACGAATTGCCCAATGTACCGGAAACCTACGTTCACAGAATAGGAAGAACAGGACGTGCCGGAATGCAAGGTATTGCTATTTCATTTTGTGATGATGAAGAGAAAAAAGAATTGAAAAGCATTCAGAAACTAATTGGTCCTAGCACAATGGTCCTACATCCCAAAAAAAGCTACTCCATTCCCGTTTAATTTAAAAGAAATCAATAAATATGGCAGATTCGTTTTCAAAAAAAGAGAACAATAAAAAGAAGCAAAAAAAGCAACAAGATAAAATATCCCGCAGGGAAGAACGGAAAACAAACAACAATAAAGGAAAAAGCCTTGACGATATGATCATTTATATCGATGTCAATGGAAACTTTACCACATTACCTCCTCATCTTCAGAATAAGGAAGAGGATTTTGCAAAAGCAAAACGGGCTAAAAAGGCTCAGGCAGATATGCTCGACTCTGATTTTTCAGGCATAGTGTCTTATATGAGCGAGAAAGGATATGGGTTTATCACGGAAGATAACACCAACGAAAACGTGTTTTTCCACTACGGCCAATTAAACGAACCTGTCAGCAAGGGCGATTTGGTTCACTTTAAAAAGGAGCAAACACCAAAAGGCTATCAGGCCACAACTATTAAAAAAAAGTAATATAATAACAAATTAAATAAACAAGAGATGCAAGAAGGCACCGTAAAATTTTTTAATGAATCCAAAGGGTTTGGATTTATTTTTCAGGAAAGTAATAATACCGATATTTTCGTCCACAGCACGGGACTATTAGACAATATTAAAGAAAATGACAAAGTTGTATTTGACGTAGAAAAAGGTAGAAAAGGACTAACGGCAATCAATGTCAAAAGAAAATAAATGCCTGTTCTGTTTGTAAAAAGGTGTGTATAAATTTTATACACGCCTTTTTTTATTTTAAAACCGATATACAAATGCATTAATATTCATTCCCGCTCCCACGGATGCAAAAAGAACGATATCATTTTTTTTGACAGAATGCTCGGGCAGCTCACCTTTCATGATCATTTTTAATAGCGATGGAATGGTAGCCACACTACTATTTCCCAGTTTTTGAATAACCATTGGCATTATATTTTCGGGCACTTCTGTCTTATAGATTTTATAAAATCGTTTAACGATTGCCTCATCCATTTTTTCGTTTGCCTGATGGATGATTATTTTAGTAAGATCATTAATCGAATAACCACTTTCGTCCAGACATTTTTGCATGGCTCCCGGTACGTTTAAAAGGGCAAACTCATAAATTTTTTTACCATCCATTTTCAGATAACGTATACTTGGACAATTTTCATTGTTGTACGATTTTCCAAAATGTAAATAATCCTTTTCATTTAAGGTAAATGAACCGGATATATGCGATTTTATTCCGGATTCATCATTCGATAGTTCCAAAATAGCGGCACCGGCTCCATCAGCATAAATCATACTGTCTCTGTCATGAATATCGACCACACGGGAAAGTGTTTCCGCTCCTATAACAAGACATCTTTTGGCTATTCCGGATTTTATAAAAGCATTAGCCTGTATCATACCTTCGACCCATCCCGGGCATCCGAACAAAACATCATAAGCTACACAAAAATTGTTTTTGATTTTTAAAAGATGCTTAACCCGGGAGGCAAGACTTGGAACCATATCGGACTGTATTGTCCCTACCTGAACATCTCCAAAATTATGCGCAAAAATAATATAGTCTAACGTTTCCGGATCAATCCCGGAATCAGTTATAGCAGATTGCGCCGCTAAAAAACCCAGATCGGAAGTCACCTGATCCGAATTCGCATAACGCCTTTCTTCAATACCTGTTATTTCTTTAAGCTTACTCGCTATTGTAGCATTATCTTGTTTTAATACGGAACCTGCCTGGTCTAAAAAGTGATGTTTATCAAAAAATAGATTAGTAATGGTTTGTGAAGGAATGTAATTACCGACACCAATAATTTTACTACTCATTTAAAAGGATCACTTTTTACAGTAGCTCCCTAGATGAAGCGAATTTAAAGTGATCTTGTAAATATAGTAATTTAAACCAATAAGTCTTTCTTCACTTTGCTCATAACTTTAGAAATACGTTTCTACACCGATAGGAGATTTGACATATTACGGTTAATTACCTATTGCCTTAACTTTTACAAATTCATCTACACCATCGTTTTACTATTATCCCAAAGTGCTTCCATTTGATCCTGATTGGCTTCGAATCGGTTCGATAATTATACCACAGTGGATGCTATCCTTAAAACCATCGCTACTTTAGGAATCGTAATCACAAAAAAAATACCCTGACAAACAGGGCATTTCTTATTATCTTATCCTTTTCGGACGATTTTGTTTTCTTTATTAAAACGTACCTCAACGGAATCTTTAAAAACTTTATTCAGCATCAAACCTTCCACTTCCTGGCCTTTATGAAGGCGATGAATTTTATTTCCGATTTTAAGCATCACCAATTCGTTTTTATCACCACTTTTGATATAACCGTAATACGACACTATTGGCCAGTATTTTGCCGCTTTAGGCTTATCGTCAACCGTTTTTACCGGCATAGTCCTTTTCGCTCCCGAAACAGCCGCTCTTGGCACGACAGTAGGATTACTTTCGGCGCGTAGCAATGCCTTGTTCAGAAAAGGATCCCGGTTTATTTTTTCAAGTGTAAACGTATCCCTTTCGATCTTTCTGGCTTTAAAATTATAATCGGATGCAACGGCAGCAGTTTTTACCTCTTCCGAAAAAAAATATTGAGACACGGCTTTATAGACCACGGTTCCCCATAACCCCAAAACGGCCAGGATCAATACAATATTTATTTTCTTTTTTGCCATAGTATTTTAGTTTAAAACAATTTTAAAGCCTGCGCTATACGTTCCTTCATTACCCGCTTTATCTTTAGCTTTTACACGCCAGTAATACGTTCCAGCCGTCGTGAATGTTTGCTGGAAAGAAGTTGACGTTACATCAAATTGCTGAGAGATACTTGAAAAGCTCTGGTTATCTGAAAACTGTAAAACATAGCTTATTGGCGATTGTACCGTTCCGGAATCCTGCGAAATCGTCCAGGAAAAAGTAATCTGCTGGTTGAGACTCAACGTAGCATTATTCGCCGGTGCCGTATTTTGCGGCTGATTCGGATTTACACGATCGATATTAAACTTACGGGTACTGAATTGCGTTTGTGTACTATTGTTACTGTTCATCGCCTGAACTTTCCACTGGTAAACGCCATCTGATGTCAAGGCCACATTATCCAACGAAATAGAAGTTGCCGTTAGGTTGGTATTGGAATATACCGACTGACCCGTACTGGTATTCACTACTTCGGCACTATAATTTGTCGCCGCCTGCAGACTTTGCCAGCTTAAGGTCATCGTAGCCAGATTGGTATAAATATCGGAATCCGGACTGGATAATACAACCAACTGATTGGTTAGATCTTCAGTGATTTGTGTGGAAAACGAAATCGGGAATGTATATTGCGATTGATACGCAAAGTTTTCCCCGCGTACACGCCATTGGTACTGACCGGATGGCAATTCTTGTTCCAAATGCAAATCTTCCGTTTCTTTTTCGGCAATCAGCGACTGATGGTTATCATAAACCTGAACTCTGTAGGTTTTGGCACCGTCCATTTTATTCCACTGGAAATTCACCACATTGCTCTGAACAACTGCCGCATTTAACGGATAAGTCGCCTGAACCGTACTATTGGAAATATCCTTTTCCAAAATATCTTCACAGGAAGACATAAAAACCGCTACCAGAAAAAGGGCAATCTTACTTATTGTTCTCATAGTTTTGAAATATCATTTTTAAATGTAAAACTTCTTCTTTATTATTCTTTTTTGCTGTAAACAATTTGATTCCGACCATTCGCGAATAGTCGTATTGTTTTTCGAAATCATAGGCCATTTTCAACAACTGATTGGTATTTCCGACCACATCCAGCTGGTTCGTAAAAACCGTATAATTCTCGTCCGTAAAACTGTGAATTGGCGCCAATTCGTGGATCGACACTCCGGGTTGTGACCGCGTAGCAAAATCGACCATTCCCTGCTGTACCATTTCTTTTGTTACGCCTTCTTTCCCCAGCATGGCATCGAGATAGGCAATCTCTTTTCGCAATTCGTCGGCATTTTTGGCTTTCTTGTTAATATCCTCCACGCGCGATGAAAGCTCCCGGTACTCTTTTACCACCTGAAACAGGGACGAAAAAGACCTTTTATAGGCAGTAACCGACAGCATGATAAAAACCACCACCAGCGCACCGCATTTCTGTTTATAGGAATAATTCTCAAACATCTTTAATCGTGATTTTTACTTCAAACTGGGTTTTATTCTTTTTATCCTTTTTTAACTGTGTAATCTCAAACTTTCTGATCCATTTGTTGTTCTTCAGATTGCCCATCCAGTTATTAAAAGACGCTTCGTTATAGGTTTCTCCTTTTAACACAATCGTTCCCGGATCGAGCAATACCCTTTCGGTCGCTTTTACCTCTTTGGCCAACGGTACAACGTTTAATTCATTCAGTACGATATCGCCCGGTGTCATTTTGATCAATTCGTAGGAATAGAACGAAAGGAAACGCGACGAACCAAAACCGGATTCTTTTAGTATATTTTCTTTTTTCTCCTTTTGTTTTTCCATATCCAGTACCAATTGATACGACTGATTGGAATACACATTCTGAAGATTGAGTTCGGCATTTTTACTCCCGTAATAGTGGATTAGCAGATAACTCGTGAGCAAACTCAGTAAAAAGCCCACCAACATCACCGTTCCGAACAGCGTAAATGCTTTTTTATAAATGATCTCCTCTACATTAAGCATACCGCTTTCCGTTTTGGTAACGGCTTTCGGTTGTAAAAAGAAATGCACCAGTACACCATAAAGCGGGATAAAATCGCTGTTGATTATATCGTCGTTTATTTTGTATTTCAACTTCATCGGGATTTCGGCGAATTGTTTTTCAAAACCCGAAAGTCCGGTATCGTCAAATTCCAGCATCAGATCGCTCGCCAGGATTTTTGGTTCCCCGATAGCCGTTTGCAATAAAGCCGCCAGAAAAGCACCGACATACACATCGATTACCTGAAATTTTTCGGCGGTGAATTTTTGCAGTACTTCCGTTACGGCATTTTTCCGGCAAAAACTCATATAATTGGCCGTTCCCGCTTTATAGGCCGTAAAGTAAATCGAATTATAATCGACATTCTTTTGCCAGTTTACGTCGGCTTCATTATTAAAATCGATCTTTTTATTCAGTACGCCTTTACCATCGAGCGCAATAATGACCGGTAATTTGAGATCGATCTTTTTCTTTAGATTTTCGAACGAATCGTAGGTGGCCGTTTCGACAATATCAATCGTATTCCCCTTGCGTTTTACCGTAAGCAGATTATAGGTTTCCGTATTTTCATCTCTGGAAACCCCAACGATATTGACCGTGTTGATCTTTATTATTTTAGACAGAAAAGTCAGCATTAGTAAACAACGGTAGGTTTAATAAAAATGTGCAATTTCGAATCGTTTTTCGCTTTTTTACGGCTACTGAAAAACCACTTAATAATCGGAATACGGGAAATTAACGGAACCCCCGAACCGGAGTTTTCCTTTTTCAATTCATCCAATCCGCCTAATAAAATCATTTCGTTGTTTTTCACCCGTACCAGCGATTCAAACTTTTGCGTTGCTTTCCCCGGAGGCGCGGTATCTCCCGCTCTTCCCAGGAAGGAACTTTTTTCCACTGCAATATTCAGTGTTACGTTTTCGTCTGCCGACACATACGGTTTGATCGACACACTCAGGTTGGCATCGGTCGACTTCCAGGTACCGGATTGTAAAATATCATTTCCGATACTATTCGTTAGTAATCGGTTGTTTTGTTCGAAATAATAACTGGTTTCTCCGATTGCCAGTTTGGCCTCGTGACCGCTAATCGTCGCAATTTTAGGTGTCGATTCGATTTTCACTATCGAGTTGTTTTCCAGCAATTTCAGATTCAGATAGAACGCCTCGGTCACTTTTCCAAGTTTAAATAGTCCGAAGCCATTGAATGCGTTGATCAAACTATTCACAGACGAACCGTTTAAGGTCATATCCGCGGATGGAAATAAACCGCCACTTGTTTTCGGGATATTACTTTTATCAATACCCGCTTTAATTCCCGACTGGATATCGTAGGATTTATTGTACTGTGCGATGATCACTTCGATTTGTACCAAAGGAACCACTTTATCGATCTGCTTCATATACACCCGAAGCTCTTCAATGGTCAATTTAGAACCCGACACCACCAATCCGTTAAGCTCTACAAACTCCTTGATTTCCAATTTTTCGGAAAATATTTTTGGCAATGACGACAGTACGGATTCGATTGAACGATTTTCCAATGCGATCAATTCGGTAGCCCGCAATCCTTCTGTAATGTGTTCGCCAATCAGATATAGATTATCCTGTTTTCTAAAAATATATTTTTTCCCTTTAAAAACGTGTTCCAGCAAGTCGTCGAATGTAATATTATCAGCTGCCAAAGTCGTTTTCTCATTTTCAGGTTTGTTGTATAAGAAATAGTTGATGTGTAATTTTTCGGCGGCTTCGGTAATCAAATCCGAAACATCGGCAACATACGCTTTTACCGATAGATAACCGGCTTTATTCAGATCCACTTCATAATAACCCGGCACACCTACCGACGCTTTGGCCTGCTTGTTACGGCTACCACTTCCGGACATACTACCGTTTCCTGTATTTACGCTTACCTCTTTATTTTTTTCAAGATAAAAGAATCCGTTTTCGTCTTTGGTCGCAATCAAATCGTTCGATTTTGCCATCATATCGATAACCTGATCAAACGGTCGGTTCAGGATATACGACGACACCTTCATTCCTTTAATATCCGGTGCCAGAATTAAGTTTTTACTCGATTTATCGATAATCGCTTTGGCTACAGCCGGAAGGGAATCGTTTTCCAATTTTACCGACAGGAAGTCGTTTTGCGGGTTATAAGTGACATCGACGAATTTAGGTTGCTTCTTTTCGATAATTTTCACCTCTTTTCGCTTTTTAAAGGTGATGATATTACTTACAAAACCGATCTCCAGATCGTATTTTTGGGCCAGGAATACAAATACATCCTTTACCGTAACATCGAAAAAGTTATTCACCACCGACTGTGTTAAATCGGCATCCGGACTTACGTTTAACTGATGCTCTTCGGCAATGGAAAGGATAAAATCATGTAATGTCAATCCGGAGACATCAATTTTGATCACTTCATTCAGTCCTTTTTTCTGTTTGGCAAATTCATCCAGTTTTTGCTGCAGATCCGCATCCTGTGCTGATGCCAGACCCGTAATCAGAAGACTTATAATTAAAAAAACAGTTTGTTTCAACATTATTTATGCGTTAATTAAAATAGAGTATATTTCTTCCAGCGAGGTTTCTCCTTCGGCCAAAATAGCAAAGGCTTTTTCGGACAATGACTGGTGTTTTTTATCATTCCCCATCGTTTGCGCGATGGTATTATTTTTTATGGATTCCGATACCGTATGATTGATGTTTAGCACCTCATAAATGGCACGTCGTCCTTTGTAACCGCTATGGTAGCATTTATTACAACCAACCGGTTTAAAATAGGTTTCGATTTCAAACGGAAAATCAAAATGCGACGGAAAGTCCTCTTTATTGCAAACGGTTTCTTTTTTACAATCGTTACACAGCTTTCGCACCAATCGTTGCGCTACGGAAAGATTTAGTGTTTCTGCGATCAGATAGGATGGCACGCCCATATCTACCAATCGGGAAATGGTTCCGATTGCCGAATTGGTGTGAATCGTCGACAATACCAGGTGACCCGTTAAGGACGCCCGAATCGCCATTAAAGCCGTTTCGGAATCCCGAATCTCCCCCAACATGATCACGTCCGGATCCTGACGCAGGAACGATTTTAAAGCCGAGGCAAACGTTAGTCCGATATCTTCTTTTAATTGTACCTGATTGATCCCTTTAAGCGTATACTCGATCGGATCCTCTACGGTTACAATATTCCGTTTGGAATCGTTAAGCAAGCGTAGGGTCGCATACAGTGTCGTCGTTTTACCGGAACCCGTAGGACCACTGATCAATATAATTCCGTTTGGTTTTTTTACCGCTTCCAGATAACTTCTCAGTTCCTCTTTTTCCAATCCAAGCGTATTCAGATCGATATTGGAGGCATCCTGACCCAATAAACGCATTACGATTTTCTCTCCAAATAAGGTCGGCAAAATCGAAACCCGGATATCGAACGTTTCGTTGGTAATCCGTCCGTCCTGCGGCAATCGTTTTTCGGTAATATTCAGTTTCGAACGAATCTTAACCTTATTGACCAACTCCAGATAATTCTCCTTTTCGATTTTATACCGCTCAATAAGCTGACCGTCGATTCGGAAACGGATTCGCGCCGATTCTTCGTATACTTCAAAATGGATATCACTACTTTTAAGTGACTTCGCCTCTTCCAGCAGGTTTTCCAGGAAATCCCCTTTTTCGATATTCAGCGATTTCTTACTACCGGTTTCCCGTTCTTTTCGATAATGAATGGAAAGTGCTTTTTCTATTTCCACCGCATCACACAATTCAAACACCACCTGCTTTCCAAGCAACAATTCCAATTCATCTTTCAAGTCGTTACGATCGCCGGAGCCATCGCTATACAACTCAATCGTCGTTTCAGTGACTGCTTTTGGCAAAACCCGGTAATGGTTCGCCATGTCACTGGAAATAATATGCTGTATATCTTGATTGATCATTATATTCATATCTTGTTGATCAATGTAATTTTATAAACATTTAAAAAGAGATCTTTAAGAATAAGCACCACTAATAAAAGCGATGCAAACCCTGCCAATGGTACGGTTTGATGCTTCATACGCTTTTTTAGCGTTAACTGTAACAGTATGGAAACAAGCATCGATCCGATAAAATAAACCACATAATTTTTAAGCAAAAACAACGGTGTTATGGACAGATAGAACAACAAATCACCCAATCCGAAATAATGTTCAAACGGATTTAGAAAGCCTTTGTTTTTCCAACTCATATAGCCGATTAGTCCTACGAATGTTATCCCGAAGAAGGCGACATTATAAGCCGTAATGGTCCAGACCGTAGCGCCATAATCCTGTTTTACCTGCAACAGGGATAGCACAAAAACCACCACGGGCAATGCCACATGGATCATCCTGTTTTTCCAGTCCTGAAAAACCATTAGTAGTAAACAAAAAAGGAGTACCGCGAGTAGCATATTATTCTTTCGTAACCTCTGTCAGTACTTTTTTATTATCGATTTCCCAGGTATTAAAATTTCCGTCGCCGTCCAAATCGGAAACCGAAGTGGCTCTAGCCATAAACGAATCGTTTGACGCTTCGATAATTTCCACTTTATAAACCGCCTGTCCGCCTTCCTGAACCGTTTTTTCCTGTTCAAAACCCAATTCTTCCAAACTGTTGGAATATTTGGAATGGCGGTAAAAGTAACTTTTCTGCAAACCGTATACCTGGTTCAGCATCGCCTGCGCTTCGATGGCTTTGGCCTGACTAATTACCGACGTCTGATTGGGTAATACCATCAGTAATAGAATTCCGATGATACATAAAACGATAAGAATCTCCGTTAGGGAATAGGCTTTAACAGCAGCTTTCTTTATTTTTTGAAGATATTTTTTAGTAGTGTTAAACATCTTTATATTATTTTATTTATTAAAAAAGTGTTAATTATAAACGCGCGCTAAAATACAAACATTAATGACACGTGTATTAGTTCCTAATTATTTTACTTAAATCGAACATTGGTGCATACATCGATACCATGATAACACCGACAATGACGCCAATTACAATGATGATCATCGGTTCTAAAACCACACCAATCATTTTGGTTTGGTGGCTGATTTCTTCATTGTATTGCTCCGAAAGTCTTTCGAACATGGTATCCAACTGATTTACCTGTTCGGCCACTTCGACCATCGAAACCATTTTATTTTCAAAAACAGTATGCTTTTTTAAGCTATCGCTTAACGAAACACCGCGGGTAATATCTTCCTTAATTGCTTCGATCGCGACTTCAATCGGGTAAAAACCGATCATCTTGGACGTGAGCGTAAGCGCATTGATCAAGGTTGTTTTTGATGTGATCAATAAATTCATCGCCTGACAAAACCGGGAGATATAAATCTTTCGAACCAGGTTTCCGAAATACGGAATCCGAAGTAACAAACCGGTTGTAAAAGCCCGATAACTGTTTTTCCCTTTTAGCAGAAAATGAACCGCAATCAGACCAAAAATCACAATGGCAACCATCGTAAAAATAGTTCCCGAATGGTTTGAAATTTTCAGAATCACCTGCGTACTTTTTGGTAGCTCACTTCCGAATTGTTTAAAAACGGAGCTAAACATCGGCACCACTTTATTCAACATAAAATACAGTACCAATATCGTCACCAACATGACAATCGTCGGATAGGTTAACACCGAAACAATTTGTCGTTGCATCTGGATTTTACGGTTAAAATATTTTTGCAACTCGGTTAGTACTTCTTCCAGCTTTCGGGTTTCTTCCCCAATCTGAATACTGTAATATTCGTAGGGCGAAAACTGATTGGTTTCCCGCATCGATTCGTAAATACTTCTTCCTTCGACCACCCGTTCTTTAATCCGGAGAATGATTTCCTTTTCCAGTTTATTGGCCGACTGGTTACTTAATATTTCCAGCGCTTTTTTAAAATCCACACCCGATTTTAGCAGCATTCCCAATTCGCGATAAAAAACTTCCTTCTTTTTATCGGATAGTTTTTTCGAGAACTGAAATTGTCCGGTATCGAGTTTAAACTCTTTTTTTTCCGGGGCTTCCTTTTTATAGGTACTTAAATCAAAACTCATGGTTCCTGTATTGCCTGTACTAATTCACTGGCATAAATCTGTTTATAAAAATGCAATCCCATTTCTTTTTCATTCACATCGAGCTTTACATTTAGTTTTCGGAAAGCCAGTTGTTTGGAACGACTGTAAACCGAATCCAATTGTATTTCTTTTATCTGAATTCTAAAGGTGTCGACAAACTCCCCTTTTGTTCGCAACAGATAGTCATTCTCTACTGTATAAAAAACCTGTTCGCCGGCATATCCGGTAAACAGGAGTGCTTCTTCCTGAAGCTTTATTTTTTCATTTTCAAAAATGTCTTTATTCACCGAATACGTAAACCGATTCAGATCGTTCACCGGCTGATTCTGGTTTTTAAAATCCAGTAATCTTTCGCTAATAATCGAAAACACCGCAAAAATCAGGCTCATGATAATGGCCGTAATCGCCATGCTCACAATTGCCTCAATCATTGAAAAGGCTTTTAGCTGCGTATTATTCGCCGTTACCTTGTATGTAAAAATTCTTTTCAAACTTGAAATTGGTACTGTCTTTATAGTGTACGGATATTTTTTTCACTCCGGGATTCACGGTTTCTTCTTCTATTTCCAGATTCGGATCTTCACCCTCATATTGCAACGAATCGCCTTGCAATTGCATCAGATAAAACATTTCATTGACTTTATTCTGCGTATTGTAAAACTTCGCCGAAGTACGTGGTGTAAATACGGCTGCATACACCGAAATCGCGATATAGAGACAGATCGAAATGATCGTCAGCGCGATTACAGATTCCAAAATGGAATTTGCCGGGATTTTACAATACTTTTTTAATAATGCCATATTTATTTTTTTTCGCCTCAAATAGCGGAATCGCCATAAAATATTCCGGTCGCTTCTGCGGATCGATTTCAATATCCACAATCATATTATCGTTGACGGAAGAGCCGTTTTTATGGAAAAAATAATTGGTATAAACCGAACCTTGTACGTCGCTTTTCAAATCCAGTTTTCCGGTACAATAGATATCTCCAAGTATTTTACTCTTTTCGTCAATCACCATGAGATTCTTATTAATCGTCAGAATTGTATTTCCAAACAACACTATGGCGCCTTCAATTTTACATTCCTTTTTGATTTTAAGTTTACTTTCCCCATCGGTATCGTTATACACACAAACCACAGACGGATATTTTAAAGTCACTTTTTCCTGTAATTCAATTCCTTTGGTAGCAAACGCCTGAACCGTGCCTTTGAAACCTTCTTCAAATGTTATCTTCGGTGCGATCAGTATCACATCTTCCAATACGGCATTTTTACTTACCACGATGGAATCTTTCGCTCGCAACACAAAATTTCCCTTCACATTCAAACCGGAAAGCGTGTTTACGCCCACCTCAATTTCTTTGGTATCCTTTAGAAACGAATTAAAATAGGGCATCCCTTTTTCTTTTTCAAAATCAGACAAGGCCACCTTTTCCGTTTTGATTCCTTCAAAGATCTTTTTAAAACTTGCATTGATCTCCGGAAGCTTAATTTCGGATACCGTATTTTGTCCGGTAACCGTAAGCTGACTCGCTTTATTGGTGAGATACGATGTTTCTATAAATGTTGACGGCAATTGATTATCACCATTTAACCGAACCGTTCCCGAATACCGAAGCGACTTCGATAGATTCGCCAAATGAATGGCGGTTTTATCTTTGGAATAACTTCCTACGATGTGTGCCGAGACAACCGTATCGTTTCTAAGCATTGTTTTGGCGAGCAGCACGTGCAATAAGCCATACGGTTTTGCTTCATAACTTCCTTCCACTCCGGATTCTTCGTCTACCGGAAGCTCCTCACCCGCCAGTTTATTCCCTAAGGCATAATTCACCACCGACTGATTGTGAATGTATAATTCCTCTTGTAAATTGTAATATAAATTCAACTGATTGTACAAACCGGAGAAATACAACAATGCTCCGCAAATGATGGATACAATCAGACAGATATAGACTGCGTATAACAGACTATGCGCCTTTACCATTGGTATTTACTTTTGGTTCTTTTTTGCGGAACAATCGTTTAAAGAAACTTTCCTTTTCCTGAGGCTGTTGTTGCTGATTCAGGTTTTTCTGTTCTTTTTCGCGTTCCTTTTGTTGTTTTTTATTTTCTTTATCGCGCGCTTTTTTCTCTGCATCCAGTTTCTCCTGTGCTTTTTTAGCTGCTTTTGCTGCTTTTTGATCTTCTTTTAATTTGGCCTTTTCTTCTTTTGTAAGCTTTGGTTTGGCAACAAAAACAACTCCGCCTTTATAGACTACCGTATCTTTTTTTACCAGATCGATCCATTTACCATGTCTTTGATCATTTTTAAAATAACCTTTTTCGATTAACTCTCCTTTGTCATTAAAATGGTTAAATGCTCCGGTTTTTAAACCGTTGTTCCAGTATTGGGTTGTTTCTAGCGTTCCGTTAGTATACCAGGTTTTCCACCAGCCGGTTTTTAGTCCTTCGTCAAACTTCCCTTGTTCTGCGAGTTGGTTACTGTGGTACATTTTGGTATAACCGTCGTGTAGCAATTGACCGGCAACACCACCCTGTGCGTTATGGATAGCGCCACCTTTAAACCAATAATAGGTTTTTCCGGATTTAGGACTTATACTTTTATCGGTTGTATAGAATTCGTAACGAAAGCTACTATCAGAAATTCGTTTTATCAGGTACGGATCCGTAAAAGAAAGGAATAGTACTACTAATGGTATGTAAAAAAAACGAAATAAAGTCTTTGTTTTCAAGGGATTCAATTATATTTTTAACCGACGCAAGATAATATTTTTTCCTTAACCTGAGAAAAAACCTTTTTATACCGATATTATTTCTAAAAACACGTTAATTTGAGTCGTTAAATCCTATTTTTTTAGTTAAAAAAAAGAGGCTTTTTTACCGGAATTAGTATTTTTATCGAGTTAGAAATATAATTCAAGTTATTATAAACATGATAGTTACATAAATAAAATTACTATCCGTTTGGGATGCTAGTACCAAACCGTCATGAGTCCTCAGAATCATATCGTTATGG
>NZ_JBDQQQ010000008.1:0-200215 GCF_039888695.1 Flavobacterium sp. CAU 1735
TTGCTCAGGCAGGTCTTTATATAGTGTTACTGCTTATTTCTCTCTGCTGATATAAACCCATCCGGTTTTAGTATCACCTCCTTTTAACTCGATAACATAGAAATACGTTCCGTCTGGTAGTTCACTACCACCTTTGGACTGACCAAACCATTGGTTGGTATAGCCGGTTCCGAAAGTGTAAACCTCAGCGCCGTATCGGTTAAAGATACCTAGCTTTTCTACGTTAAATCCGGTTAAATCAAAAGTATCGTTTAATCCGTCATTGTTTGGCGAAATACCTTTTTGGATCTGACAGTATACCTGTTCAACAGTGTATGGTTGTTCTAAAGTACATCCCGAAGCCGTTGTTACTTTTACTCTGAATATAGCCGGAAGATTCGGTGTATTTGAAGTAAAGTATTCCGATACGTTAAATGTCGGACTGTCGTTTCCTACTGTCGTTCCGTTACTATTCGTCCATTGGAAATGCGCACTACTCAGATCAAGATTGGTATCCGACGTTTGTACCGTCAATACAAATTGATTCGCAATACAGTCTCCAAAAATAGTAAACGTGAATGGCTCTTGTACGGTTACGGTCAATGTAGTCGTTTTAGCACATTGTCCGGCATCCGGTGTAAAGGTATAGGTTCCTGTTGCGGTATTGCTCACCGTTGCTGGTGACCACGTTCCGGTGTATCCATCGATTGATGTCGTTGGTAATACCGGTGCTACACCACCTGAACAGATCGTAGGTACCGCTGCAAAACTTGGTTCCGGTGAAGGAATAACCGTGATGGTCATGGTTACCGGGCCGCCACATTGTCCTGTTGTAGGTGTAAAGGTATACGTTCCCGTTGCGGTATTGCTCACTGTTGCCGGTGACCAGGTTCCGGCTACGCCTTCGATAGACGTTGTTGGTAAACTTGGTGCGGTACTGCCTTCGCAGAATGGCGCAATCTGGTTAAAGCTTGGTTGAACACCCGGGTTAACAGTAACATTTACCGTTGCTGTTGCGCTACATCCGTTGTGGTTGATGGTTACGGTATAGGCTCCCGATTGTGATACCGTGATCGTTCCGGTTGTATCCGGTAGTGGACCGTTAGTATCGTGTGTCCAGGAATATACGACATCAGCAGGATTGTAATTGGTTGGAGTTACTACAATCTGACCACTTTGACCGGAACATAATGTGAAATCCGGAGTAATCGTAAACTGAGGTGTAAGATCCTGAACAATTAGGTTAAATGTTACAATCGTATGACATCCGGTAGCGTTGTTTTCTACCCGAACATAGATCGTCTCCTGATACTGTGTGGTATTGGTATAGGTTGTTGGCGCTGTAATTGGGTTAACATCGCCTTCAGCATCTGCTTGCGAATTATGGAATGTAATGGTATAATCCGCCGGATTCAGAGTACCTAAGATCGCACTATTGTTTGTGGTAAGATCGAATGTTGCAAATCCGGAAGCGTCACATACGGTCATGTTAGCCGGTGTATTTGCTGCGATTTGATCATAAAATTCTACCGAAAGGGTATCCGATTGCGAACAGGTTGTTCCGTTGTATAAGGCACTAACCGTATAATTTCCTGTCTGCGTCACGGTTAATGATGGTCCGGTAGCACCTGGAATTACACCACCTGCTGCTGTCGACCATGTGAATGTGAAATCGGCAGGGTTTAATCCGGTGTCAATAGTATAGCTGTCGCCATAACAAACCGCTGTTCCGTCTGCAATTAGTAAATCATCTCCAAGATCAACAGTACCAATGTTGAAACTTCCCGCTTTTAAGAATACGGCAGAGTCGAATTGGGTATCGTTTCTATCGGCAATAACCAATTTGATATGATACGTCGTGTTTGGTGTTACAACCGATTGAGCTGTCATCACTACAGTTTGACCATTAAAGTTGATCGAAGCATCTTCTTCGTACGGTTCGCCGTTATAGGCTCCGAAATATTGTGCATTTACCGAAGCACAGCCCGCATTGTAGGCCTGATCCCTGATTCGCGTTACCGAAATCGGATCGTTTGTTCCCGGTACGATAGCCAGGTTCGTAGTCGTTCCGTTGGAATCGGTTAGGAAAAACGCAAATGCATCGGAGAAATCACATTGATACATTCCATATTCTTCCGATGCAAACAGGAAGTCGAAACTTAACTGGTTGGTAATCGGTACGAAATCAAATTCCAGAATTGTCGCATTGCGATAGATATATAAATCCTGGTCAAATCCAAGATTCATGATATAGTTGAGTAATTGTGTATCACCCGGCCAGGAATTTGTACCATCATTCAGGGTACTTGTATTTGGACCTTTGGCTTTTAAAGCATCACCTGTTGATAGGATAATTCCGCTTTCTAATGGGAAGTTGGATCCGTTACGGGTAAAGTAAGCGATACCATTCGGGTTTCCGAAGTTTGTTCCGGTAGACCAGGTAATGTTGCTGATCTGCGCACAGGTAGAGCCGATCAATACATCCTGTACCAGTTGTGGAACTGTATACTGTGTATTGTTGGTTGCAATTGGTGGTGGTGGTGTCGCAACACATAAGTCAAAAGTACTGGTCTGTCCCGGTGTGGAAGTATAAGTGTACACACGGATATAATAGGTCTGACCTACCACTAAGTTTTCTGCAATACTCGTTTCCGGATCGCTACAGTACAATTGTGTTAAGTTGCCACAAGTACCGGAATAAACCGCATGGTACATATCACCGGTGCTTCCGCCTAGATTTAAAAGCTTGATGGAATGACGCGTGTTGGTAGCGGTAAATTGATACCATACATCGTCATCGGCCGTTCCACCACAAGTGTTTGGTTGCGTCGAAGCTGTTGCGCCAACTACAGTACCCGGAGTGGTTAGGGTACATACTTGTGTGTCGTTTACCGGTGCCTGAGTAGCAGTACTACATTCGTCGTTAACCGGTTTGGTTGTGAATTTTTTACGGAAGGACCAGTTACTCTTATCTGTCGGACTACAAATAGCTCGGACAAATACGTCATAAGAGGTCGATGGCGTTAATGTTCCTTCTGGAATTGTGTATGGTTTTACCGAAGTTGTAATTACACCCGGTGGATTCGCTCCCGGTGCCGGATCTCCAGCCGGAATAATCACGATTTCCCATTGTGTTGCAGTTCCCACTTCGGTCCAGTCAATCATCGCACCGGTTTGGGTGATGTTGGTAATGGTTACAGCCGTAGGTCGCGGACAGGTTGGTGGTGGTCCACAGGTAACGGTTGCATCCCAACCCGGAGCGGTTACAATCCCGTCTGATTCGAATACAAAAGTAATACAGCCACCTGGAACCGAAGATTCAAATGGTCCCGGAAGGTTACCGCTTAAGTTCCCTGTAAAAACACCTATTGGTGTTCCGGTTGCGCTGCTGCCATCATAAACAGTAAGGAAATCGAATTGATTTTCAATGTTGAATTCATTGAACTCAATAGTAACAATATCGCCTGGATTCGCCGGGCAAATTGTAGTAGTGATGTTCGAGTTGTTACTGTAGTTGCCAGTTGCACCTCCGCTATCATAAAAATGATCCCCGGCACAATAATCCGGTAAGGTTCTTTGCGTTGCAGGTCCGGTCCAGTAACTGGAATCGGTAGGGCTACAAACAGCTCTTACATAAATATCATAGTTAGTATCCGATGATAACGAACCAATTACATGACTAGGATTGGTTGTTACGGTTATAATGCCTGATGTTGGAGGCGTTGTGTTTGGAGAAGGCGAACCAGCCGGAAGTGCGATTACTTCCCATGTTGTAGCGGTTCCTGCTTCTGTCCATGCTACCTGAATCGAGTTGGCAGTAGCTCCTGAAGCCGTTAAAGCCGTAGGCTGTGGACACGTTGGCGGTACACAGTCGGTTGGGCCGGTAAATAATAGCGAATCCTGAGATCCTGTTCCCGGAGGTTTGGTATAGGCCGTTACGCCAAAAGGAGTGATTACGGTAAGACCTACTTCGGTCGGATAGCTACCATCCGGATTCCAGTAAACTTCATAAGGAATACCAGAACATAATGGCACCTGTACGGTTACCGGATTGGTTCCGTCTGTTGCAGCCGGTCCGGTTAATGTCGCAATTACAACACCGTTTTGACGGATGTCGATCGTATTGCCATTCCATCCGTCACCGTAAGAATCCCTCATTACAAAAGAGAAGTTACAGGCATTGTTACATAACGGTAATTGAAATGGTTTAGGCCCTGACCATTGGCTATAGGAGCCATCCGGACATTTTGCCCGTACATAATATTCATAGTTTGTACCGGCTGTTAAAGCAGCACCGGCAAAAGTTGTGGTTGCATTAAACGGTAAAGCCGTTACGGTTGTTCCGGCTCCGGCTGGAACGCCTGCTCCCGGTGCTTGTACAACAACCTGCCATTCGGTAGCACCGCTTGGGTTACCCCAGGTTAAATCGGCAGAGGTCATATTTAATGTTCCTACCGCTAATGCCGTTGGTGGAGGACAGGTTACCTGTTGAATAACCAACGTATACGCTGTTGTTTGCGGAGATGCATTTGTAGAAATTAGGAAATAGTAGGTCGTACCTGTGGTAACCGGGAAGTTCGGTATATTTCGGATATTGGAGGTTGAATTCCCCACACCGGCCAAACAGCTGGTACCAATATTAGCACAGTTGTCATATACGAAAATACCCGAATAGGTAGCCGTTGGTGTCATTGAAATATCGATCATACCGGTGAATGTTGCCGTGTAAGCATAAACAACATCGTTACCGGTCAGGTAGTTGCCGGTTGCGCCACAACCCGTAGTACCCTGATCTCCTGAAATATGATTTCCATAATTCGTCGTATCATCAGTAGTGGAATACGGTAATGAGTTGATCATTATTGGTGCCGCACAAGTTTGTCCTAAAGATACGGTTGTAAAATAGAACGGTCCGGCCCAGTTACTTGGAATACCACCGGTACAAATAGAGCGCACTCGATATTGGTATACCGTTCCTGGCGTTAGATTTTGTGCGGTATACGGATTGGAATTAATGATTGTTCCTGTTCCGGTAAAACCGCCTGTAGAAGGGATTACTTCAATTTCCCATTGGGTCGATCCGCTTGGATTGTCCCACGAAAGTACTGCCGTATCGGTAGTAACCGTACCGGTAATACCGTTTGCAGGATCCAGACATTGTTGTACCAGATTGATATCATCAATTAGAAAACGATCACCATCTGCTGAGGCACCGTTTTGGGTGTGCACTCTCACAAAGGCGATATAGACCTGTTGATTGGCCGGAACTAAATTGTTAAAGTTTACTACTTGTTCTACATAAGTACCCGGTGTAGGCGATATCGCTGTTTCCGATAGTTCGATGATTTGTGTTGTAAATGTAGATAAGTCCGTTTGAGAAGTTGTAGAAACTCGGATCTGTAGTTTGGATCCCTGATCGCCGGCGCGACCATGTTGTGCATAAAAACGTAATTGTCCATTAGCGGGGGCGGTAACTAATGGTGAAATCAGCCAGTCTTCTTCGGTATTGCCATTTCCGATGTTGACCCGTTCGACCATGGCTCCATAGTTCCCGGTGTGTGGTGGCGAAGTTGTGGAATTCAATGGGGTTCGAATCCACAGGTTTGCATTGGCGGGTCCCATTCCTATGCCGTTATGAGATATAACCCAGGTTCCTCCGGGGCCTGATGGTGGGAAAGCAGTGCCTTCAAATCCTTCAGGAAATACTTGGGAGAAACCCACAAAACTCAATAATGACATAAAAATTAGTAGTGTAATTTTTTTCATAATTTAATTTATTGTGAATTTTGGTATTAATATTTTTTAAATGTAAAGCAAATTTGATTAAAAAATTACGCTAATGTTAAAAATAACAAAATATTGTTTTTTATGTATGTTTTGTTACAAAAAAATAAAAGTGTTGTTTTTTTAGTCTTTGCAGTCGATTTTTAAGTATTATAATTGAAAAGACCTGTTTTTTCAAGGGGTGGCGTTTTATTTGTGTTCCGTGATAAATGTTGGAAAAACGATACGGTTTTGTGTTTTTATAAAATCCCGATAGGGAAGCAGATCCAATACACCAAGCCAAACGAATGATTGACCAAGTCTTAAAAAAAAGAAAAGCGGGAGGGCTTAATTTAGTCGCTGTACAATAAAAAGATTCATTATGTTCCACCGCTACTTTTTGTTTTTCTCCTTTTTTATACTATCCCCGATTGCCAAAGCACAACCGGGATGGCGGGATTTTACAACGCGTTATTATTATACGATTTTAGATCGGGAAGGCAATGAAATTTCGTTTGTGAAAAACAAATCCTATCATATCATCATCGACAGTGTGCAGTACCGGTCGCCAGCTATTCCAAACGATTCACTTCGGCCGGTTAAACCCTATCAACGGGAGGGATTTGATAATTATATCCGGATAAATGACTTTTCACTTCGGATACCTCAGGGGAAATACAATAGGTATGTTCCTCTGGAAATTAAAATCATCCACCAAAAGGACACGATGTACCTCAACCAAACGACCGGAATGGGAAGCGGGTTTTCGGAACGATTGCGGATTAATGGACAAAAAGATAGCGAAGACACAAAACCGGCTTCGGATTATACCTTACAGTTTATAGGTGGACGCTATTATTTTCCGAACTGGGCGAAAACCTTATGGGACAACAAACCTGATTTTATCGGAAAAGTAACACTGGAAAATTTTGAACAACGTCATTTTTGTATTCCTAAAACGTTATACGATTCGCTGGCATTACGGAAAGTAGACCATACAATCCGCGATCGGATAACGAAGCGCGCCGATGATTGTGTAGTACAGAATTTTATACAGGGTTATTTTTTGCTTGAAAAACGAATCGAACCGACACGATTCTACAATCCGGCTTTACCTTTTAAAGAACCCTATTGGGACGATGCACTTAATCCGACAAGCGATAAGGATGTTTTTTTCGGACGGATACGCTATAGCAAAGATTCGCTCAATGAAAGTAATTGGAAATATGTGTTTTCACTTTATAACAAACGGGAGAATTCCATTCGGCATTGGTTTCCGGTAAAAGATATCCACTTGTTTAGCAGCGGCTATTTGTATAAAAATCCATTTGATGGGATCATTTATCAGGAAGTATGGCGCACGGATAAACAGCAGACAACCCAAAAAGGCTATATTCCGCCCAAACGACTAGTGTATCAATCGGATGACGAAGGACAGACATGGAATGAAAGCCCAGAAATGACCAAAACTTTTGTGAAACACGATCTGGAGCATATTGAATTTCTGGATACCGATTTTGCAGTTGGTTACGGACGAAAAGAGGTGCAACATAAAACAAGAAAATACACCATTAACCGGGTAACCTATTACCTTTTAAAAAATGGAAAAGCAGTCGACTCAATACAAATGGCAAACGATTTCTATGAGGCTATTAATTATCTGGAACGCCATAATCACAGTTGGTTTGCGGTGAAAGACGCCATGGTGTTAGGAATCTGGAATTATAATTTTAGCGGAGATTCCAAAAAAACGCACTTTCAGATTGTCCTTTTCAAAAATCAGAACGACTGGCAATTTAGAGTAGAAGAAATACAAGATTCTCGTTCTCCGTTCTTCGGTTCTGTAAAGAGGAACGAAGATATTTTTATAGGATATCATAATTTTCTCTTGATCAACAAAAAAGAACTGCTGTTTAAAAATGACTCCGGAACCTTACGATTAAAAAATCAAATTGCCGATCATCCGTGGAATTCCGGGGTGGTTGTTCTCGAAAAAGACAATCAGATTTACCTGTTGGATAACACCAATGGCTTTACCTATTTTTCCTTCGATCGTGGCAGGTCATGGTATATCTATCCGAAACCATTGGAACAACGGTCGGAGTATCAGTTTTTGGAAATTGATGATCAAGGTGTGATTTCGTTTTTTAATCCTTCAAAACTCTATAAAGCATTTTACAGTTTGGTACCAAAACCCTGGTGGGAATAATTGTGATCATAACACATAAAAGCGACAACAGAGGTTGCGACTTTTGTGTGTTATTGCCTTTTAAAATAAACGATTACCAATTGACATACGTAAACTGGGTTTGCCAGGGGAGTCGTATCATACTGATTCCCCAGGATAGTTTGTCCATTAAAATATCCTGCGTTTTGCGCTCGACTGTAAGTGTCAGGCTGTCTACGGTTAATTTTCCGGGACGCTGAAAAAATTCGTGTTGTAACAATCCTACCGATGCCGTTTTCATAGCACTCCAGTTTTGTTGTACGGCTCCGATCACTTTTGCCGCTTCGGTTTTCTGCTTCCGCGTAAGCTTGACATGTCGGTTAATACTTTGATGCAACGGAATATTACACAAATACTTTTCGAAAAGCATTGCACTTTCGGGCTGATTGGTTTTTCCGGTAGCAATATAATGCAACAGATGAATACCGGTTTCCGGATCGGTTAGCGTATTCGTTTTGGGATCCATCAGATTGCAATGTTTAAAAAGATTAGCAATAAAAGGATGGATAAGCACAAGGCCTGCATTTTGTACCTGATGATCATTTGATACCTCATCGGCAAACGGGGTTTCCTGCTGTATAGTTTGAAATAACTCAGGAGTGATTTTATTTCGATCCGTTTTTTGGGATTCCTCTTTATCCGGACTCTTTTTGTCGCTTTTGGCGGTCTTGTTGGACGTTTTGTTGTTTGTCTCGCGGAATGTACTATAGGGAACGCCTTGTTCGATAAAAGGAAAAATAGCGTTTATTTCATTCCAGATCTGTTCTTCGGTTTCCTGATTTTTGGCCGCTTTTAAGAGCGGTATTGTTTTGATAATTTGCTCAATTGTATGTGTTTCCGGATTGGCAACTTTGTTTGACGCGAGTATGGAAATGGTCTGTAAAATTAAGGACCATAGCACTTTTCGATCGGCAAAAGAAGACCCGGAAAGTTGTTTTATAACAGCACTTTTCAGTGCGATTTTCAATCCTTTAGATTGTATCACAGCCAAACAGATTTGTGCGATCTGAGCATCGGTAAACTGGTTGATAATACGTTCCCGCACTTTTGGTTTTTGTAGGCTTGCTACAATTTTAGGAACAAAAGCTTTTTCGGAAATGATTTTTTTGAACGAAACGGATTCAAAAATAGCAGCCGATGTTTCATTCGTATTCCACCAGGGCATAGTGCCTTCTTCTATAAAATGAATAAAGGTGCGGAGCAATTTTTCGGTTTCGCCCAAAAAATGGATTTCGGGATTTTCGGTAGCATCATAATATTGATTTGAATTGTAGTCATGCTCATCACCATAACGCGGATTTTCGTTATGACTTTGTCCGTAGCGCGGATTTTGGCTCGGATGCTGATTTTGTCCATTACGCGACTTTTGATTATGACCTCCCTGGTTTTGTCCCTGATTCTGGTTTTGACGTTGATTCTGATTCTGGTTCTGGTTTTGCCCCTGATCTTGGTTACGACTTTGGCTTTGGTTCTGATTTTGTCCGCGACTTTGACTTTGTCCACCAGGTAAACCTTGATCATAGTTTAGATTCGGGTTCGGATTTTGCCCGTGATTTTGTTTTTGTCTATGACTTTGATTTTGACTTTGAATTTGCCCGTCATTCAGACTTTGTGAATCACTCCAATTTTGTTCGTAACCTTGATTTGGATCGCCAAACGGATTTTGATCATTGCTTTGATTCTGATTTTGATCGTACTGCTGCTCTTTACTTTGTTTTGGGTTGTAACGCTGATTTAAACTTTGATTTCGCCGCTGACTCAGATACGGATTCAGATGCTGACCAGATCCGTTTTTTATGATTTCGGCAAGTTCCTTCCGGAACGATGTTATAATGTCGTTTTTTAATGTGGTATTCAATGACGATTCACGATGATTGATGTCGACAACCAATCGTGAAATCTGCAACGTGTGAGCCGGTATCTGAGCTTGTACCGTAGTAAGATGCTTTTCAAGTTTTGGAAAAACATCCATCGTCAAAAAGCTGCTGATATCGTCTTTTATCGCATACGCTTTTTTCCTGTTGTTAACCGAAACTTCAATGACAACTTTATGTATAATATGGGTGTGTTCCACAGTAAATTTGTTTTATAAATCAGCTACTTCTAATTATTCGAATTCTCCTCCCCAAAAACCAGCCGGGCAACTACTGTATTTTGACTTTTGCTTGGCACTAAGCCTACAGCCACAACCTCTTATAAAGCCTTCTTTTGGCATTTTCGAAACTTCTAATGTCAATGGCTCGATCCATCGTTGCGTGTCGCAACTGTTACCATTTTTTAAAGGACAGGCATTACAGATGCTTTCCCTTTTGGCAAAAATGTGCTCGTCGCTTTCATTTGTGAATCCGATTTTAGAACGAAACTCATTAAAATGACCATCCGCAATCTCATTGCGTTTGTGGAAAAGATTTTTAAAATTCATCGGGTTTAGTATTAAAATTATACCGCCAAAATTATTAGAAGTGATCGCATCAGACTAGTTATTAACCGGCTGGATTCTGTCTTTGCAGTAGATAGCCATTTGAAAAAAGGGGTAAAAAAGGGCGCAATCCTTTGCAATATATGGGGATGCGATAAGAAACAATAACCGTCGGTTTTGCGGTTCTGTTTTTTGTTAAAAGGAACAGACATTCGACCGTTTTTTTTGATGTAAGTGCGATGAGGTTCTTGTGAAATGGTTCGTTTGTGGATTTTATTAGCGGTTTTGCTGTAGTTGCACTATTAATATTGCCTTGTTTTCAATTTTAAAATATGACAAAAAGAGTTTTTTAAATTTTTAGTGGTGCGAATTGCCTCTTGAGTGCTTGGGTTTATGCGGGATTGCGGCCTAAAAGGGGGATGCGATTTTAGAGAACAGTACTGTTTTTAAAAAGCACTATATCAATGTGTTATAATTTGTTTTTTGTTAACCGCAAGAAATGTCCGTAAAAACGACTTACTGCAAAGACAGTTTTACGGGGGCAAAATATTCGTTTTTTCGGAAGCTCTGATTGTATGTTTGCATCGTGATAATCAACAATAGAAAATTATGATTTATAAAGTATTAAAAGCATTAAGCGACAAGCTTGATCATGAACTAAATCTTCCGGATCCGGAGTGCCCGGTTCAGGAACCGGTAGATGTGGTGATTGATAGTATAGCAAAAGAAGATAATGATGCGACAGCGATTAGCAATAAGGTAGTGATTACATTGTTGAGTGCAGAAGAGGAATCGGCATTAAAAAATGCATCAAGGTACGAACCGATTTATCCAGAAGGGTCTACTGTGCCTAGAGGATATAAGAAAAAGAATCCGACAGCTTATCTGAACTTGTATGTAATGGTTGCTGCAAACCGTGATAACTATGAAATCGCACTTCAGAATATTTCTAAAGTTATTCGAACCTTTCATACTGAAAAAACCTTTGTTAATGAAACACAGGGATTCAGTATAAAATTACAACTGCATCCGCTTCCTTTTGATCAGTTAAGTTATGTATGGGGATTGCTTGGAGGTAAAGTAATTCCGTCTGCTTTATACAAAATAAGCATTGTGAAAATCCAGAAAAAAGGAGAAACCTATCCGGAAATAATCGAGGATATCGATATCCTAAGAAGAGAAAAAAAAATCTAAGAAAATTATTATTAACCTAAATTTTTAAAACATGTCAGAATTTAAAACTCCGGGCGTTTTTATAGAGGAAATCCCAAAATTTCCGCCTTCTGTAGCTCAGGTAGAAACGGCAGTACCGTCATTTATCGGCTATACTGAAATAGCGCTTGACAAAAACAAACCCTTGAAAATGGTGCCGACAAAGATCAGCTCTTTGATGGACTATGAAACGTACTTTGGAAAAGCCAAACAAGAAAGTATCAAATTGCAAGATACTGTAGATCAAGGCTTGACCTTAGTAAAACCGAATGTGAAGTTCCTAATGTACTATTCTTTGCAAATGTATTTTGCAAATGGTGGTGGTCCGTGTTATATCGTGTCTGTAGGCGGTTATGACGACGACAACGTAGACAAAAGTGATTTGAAGTTGGGTCTGGAAGCTTCTGCTTTGCAGGAAGAATCGACAATTGTTGTTTTCCCAGATGCGGTATCATTAACCGATCAGGAAGAATTTTATGCCCTTTACCAGGATGCAATTGCACAGGCAGACGACTTAAAAAACAGATTCCTAATCATGGATACTTTCCTTGGTGAATCAAAAAGTGAAGATGAGGAAACTGGTTTTAATACGGTTGAATTTCTTCGAAACAGAATCGCACGAACAATGCATGCTGCAGCGTATTTCCCGCATTTGAAGACCGTATTAAATTACAGCTTCGATGAAGACGTAGCAATCGATCATGCCGGATTGCAGCCAGCCAATGCTACAGGTGGTTTCTTCGCAGCTTCTGTGGCCGATTTGAACGCGTTAAGTCTTCTTGCTACTGAGGAATTGACCGGAGTAACAGAAGAGGAGCCTGCAGATACAAAAATACTTATCGATATTGCGAAGAGTGTTATTGCTATCGTAGAAGAAGTGAATGTTACTGCTGATGGTAAAATTTCGTTAGTGGATGTTCAATCGTATTTACAAGATCTTCAGAATGAAGACGAAGATCGTGATGTAGCTGATATTACTGGATATATTACCACTTTAAAAAATGCAGTAAGTCTAGCACAGGACAAAAAAGGAGATGCACACGGATTAAAACTGGAGGCGTTAAAAACTACAAATTCCACTTTATACAATCAGATTAAAAAAGTAATCAGTGGACTAAATGTGGTATTACCGCCGTCGGCAACAATGGCTGGAGTATATGCTAAAGTTGATGGTACACAAGGAGTATGGAAATCACCGGCGAATTTAGGACTTAATTACGTAATCGCGCCAACCGAAAAGATTTCAAACAAAGAACAGGAAAGCTTAAACGTAGAACCAAACGGAAAATCGATTAATGCGATCCGTACATTCATCGGAAAAGGAAACCTGGTTTGGGGTGCAAGAACTTTCGATTCAGAAGACACGGAATGGAAATATATCTCGGTTCGTCGTCTTTTTGATATGGTTGAAAAATCAGTTGAAAATGCAATGCAGCGATTCGTTTTCGAAACCAATGACGCCAATACCTGGGTAAAAGCAAAAGCCATGATCGAAAACTACCTAAACCAGTTATGGATGAGTGGTGCCTTAGCGGGATCAACTCCGAAACAAGCCTACTACGTTATCGTTGGTAAAGAAACTACATCAGCTCAGGACGTTTTGGAAGGTAGAATGAACATTGAAATCGGTATGGCAGCCGTTCGCCCTGCAGAATTTATTGTGTTGAACTTCTCACACAAATTACAAGAAGCATAAAAATTAGATAAACAATTAAATACAGCAAATTATGAATGAATATCCATTAGCGAAGTTTTCCTTCGAAGTTGATTGGGGTGGAACAAAATTAGGTTTCACGGAGGTTACCGGAATGCAGATTGAAACTGACGTTACGGAATACAGACACGGAGCCAGCCCGGACTTCAGTAAAATCAAAATGCCAGGACTTAGAAAGTTCTCGAACATCACGTTAAAACGTGGTTCTTTCAAAAGCGATAACGAGTACTTTACTTGGTTAAACACGATCAACTTAAATACAGTTGAACGTCGTTCGGTTACCATTTCTCTTTTAGACGAAACCGGAGCACCGGCAATTACTTGGAAAGTGAAAAACGCATTCCCTGTTAAATTACAGGCGACTGACTTAAAAGCGGATGCAAGTGAAGTGGCTATCGAAACGTTAGAGATCGCTCACGAAGGATTAACAATCGAAAACAATTAATAAATAACTTTTAAATTAAAACACATGAATTACAAAACACCAGGGGTTTACGTAGAGGAAATTGCAAAATTCCCACCATCAGTGGCGCAAGTAGAAACAGCTATTCCTGCTTTTATTGGATATACTGAAAAAGGACCAAAAAACGACCCAACAAGAATTTCTTCCTTAATGGAGTATACTGCACTTTTTGGAGGTGCAGAATTTGAAAAAACAGCAATCACATTAGACGTCCTTGATGAAGTAGCTACAGCAACTGTAACTGCAGCTAGTTTAAGTGATTTTAAATTGTACTATGCTTTGCAAATGTATTTTGCAAATGGCGGTGGTCCTTGTTATATCGTTGCTGTAAATCATTATAAAACAGGTACTGCAGTAAATGAAGTGAAACATAGTGAATTGATAGCTGGATTAAATCTATTGGAAAAAGAGGATGAACCAACATTAGTAATGTTCACGGAAGCGGAAGCTTTATTACAAAGCGAGGTTTATACTTTATACATCAGTGCATTAAACCATGCCGAAAAAATGGGTGACCGTTTTGTGATTATGGATGTAATTGGTGATCATGAACTTTTCAGAACAGGAGTTGAAACAACTGGTTTAAAATACGGAGCTGCTTACCATCCAAAATTAGAAACGGTTTTAAGTTACAACTATAAAGACGAAGATGTTGTAATTTCAACTTATAAAAAGACACTTCCAAACGGAACAACACAGGCTGTAGCGGATGCACCGGGATTTCTTAGTGCATTAAAAGGAAATAACTCTGCTTTATACAACCAGGCTAAAAAAGCAATTGCTGCACAACGCGTTGTTTTAGCTCCATCTTCATCAATCGCTGGAGTATATGCAAAAGTGGATAGCACTTCTGGAGTATGGAAAGCACCGGCAAACATTGGTCTTAACTATGTAGTGGCTCCGGTTGAGAAAATTTCACATAAACAACAGGAAAGCTTAAACGTTGACTCTAAAGCTGGAAAATCAATCAATGCAATCCGTACATTCAACGGTAGAGGTACTTTAGTTTGGGGTGCAAGAACATTTGACGGAAACAGCAACGAATGGAGATATGTATCGGTACGTCGTTTCTTTAACATGGTTGAAGAATCAGTTAAAAACGCAACAGAACGTTTTGTATTTGATGCTAACGATGCTAAAACATGGACACGTGTAAAAGCAATGATCGAAAATTTCCTTAACCAACAATGGATGAGTGGTGCTTTAGCGGGATCAACTCCGGAACAAGCTTACTACGTGAGCGTTGGTTTAAACGAAACGATGTCGGCTCAGGATATTTTAGAAGGTAGAATGATCGTTGAAATCGGTATGGCGGCTGTTCGTCCTGCAGAATTTATCGTGTTACGCTTTTCACACAAATTACAAGAAGCATAAAAATTAGATAACAATTAAATACAAAAAATTATGAATGAATATCCATTAGCAAAGTTTTCCTTCGAAGTTGATTGGGGTGGAACGAAATTAGGTTTCACGGAAGTTACCGGAATGCAGATTGAAACTGACGTTACGGAATACAGACACGGAGCGAGCCCGGACTTCAGTAAAATCAAAATGCCAGGACTTAGAAAATTCTCGAACATCACATTAAAACGTGGTTCTTTCAAAAGCGATAACGAGTATTTTACTTGGTTGAACACCATCAACTTGAATACAGTTGAGCGTCGTTCGGTTACGATTTCTCTTTTAGACGAAACCGGAGCACCGGCCATTACATGGAAAGTGAAAAACGCATTCCCTGTTAAATTACAGGCTACCGATTTGAAAGCGGACGCAAGTGAAGTTGCTATCGAAACGTTAGAGATTGCTCACGAAGGATTAACTATTGAAAATAACTAGTCATGGCAGGCTTATATCCTCCAACAAGCTTTTCGTTTACAGTTAGCGGAGTAGCATCAGAGGGTATTGACTCCAGATTTCAATCTGTATCTGGATTATCTACAGAAATTGGAACTGAGGAGTATGCAGAAGGAGGTGAGAACCGATTTGTTCATCAACTTCCACTGCGTCCAAAATATCCTAATTTAGTTTTAAAGCGTGGGCTTGTAGAAGACTCCGGATTGATTGAATGGTGTAGAGCTGCCATGGAACGATTCGAGTTCGCCCCCAAAGATTTAGTCATCACACTTTCTGGTGGAGCTGATTCAACAGCACCATCCATGTCTTGGAATGTTGTAGGCGCGTATCCGGTAAAATGGGATGTGTCCGAGTTTAACGCTGAAGAAAGTAAGCTGGCTATTGAAACGATAGAACTCAAATATAGATATTACACAATACCTTAAGCAAGCGACCTAAGCTTGTAATTTGAATAGCAAAACTAAACACATAAAGTGTATTAGTTAAAGGTAAAATCTTAACTAAATCTTTTTTAAAAAAAAGGCAACAGTTTGATTGTTAAAATCAACCTGAATGGACGCTTTATGTGTTTGGTTTTTTAATAAATAGCGCTTTAAAGTGCTTATTGTCAGTGTTTAAAGCGTTTACTAATCCATTAAAAGCAAACGAAATGCCAATAGAAATAAAAGAACTCCATATTAAGATAAATGTGGACGAAAATGCATCCGGTACCACAACTGCCACATCAGCAGATAAGGAAGGAATCATGCGGGCAATCAGCGAAAGCGTAGAACAAATAGTAACTATTGAACAACGTAAAAAAGAAAGATAATGGGAGGATCAATTCAAAAATTAACTATTGGAACCTATAAAGATTCAAACTATGAAACCAGAATCTTGATGGGCGCTTTTAAAGCTTTTATCAATCCTGCAGGTTTTTCCATGACCTATAAATCAAATTTTTCTTCAGAACAGGCACAGGGTAATTCCAAAGCGAGTTTGAAATACGCCAATTCGCTTCCGTCTGATCTACAATTAGATTTTCTTTTTGATGGAACAGGGGTATCAGAGGCAAATGCCGTAAATAAAGCACTGAGTAGTGCCGCTCAAAAAGCGGGACAAGGATCAGCATTCGCAGCGGCTGCAGTGGCAAAACAGATAAAAGATTTTTATAAGGCTACAGGACAACTTGAAGGATCGATTCATAAACCCTATAATGTTATTATAAACTGGGGTGATTTTGAATTTCTGGGAATTCTGTCGGAGTTTACCATCGAATATAAATTATTCAACAATGAAGGAAGGCCGTTACGAGCCATCGGAAAAGCAAAATTCTCAGAATCCATTAGCCCGGAACTCGCTGCAAAATCAGATAAACTAAACTCGCCCGATCTTACCCATAAACGAACGGTAGTAGATGGTGATACACTGCCTTTGATGACCGAAAGAATTTATGGAGACTCCAAATACTATTTAGAAGTTGCCAAAGTAAACGGTATTATCGATTTCAGGCAATTAATTCCCGGACAAGAATTATTCTTTCCACCTATAGCAAAAATATCTTAAGATGAATAATAGCGGCTACATACAAACAGCAAAAACTCCCGACCTGATAACCTATAAAGTGATGTCTGGAGACACAGAACTGCCCGTTCAATACGGCGTAAAAAGTATTGTGGTAGAAAAAGAAGTGAATAGGATTCCACATGCCCGCATTGTTATTTTAGATGGAAGTGCTCCGGATCAGGACTTTAAACTAAGTAGTGAAAACTTACTAATCCCGGGAAAGGAAATTGAAATTACGGTCGGATACCATTCCAAAGAAGAAACCATTTTTAAAGGTGTTGTGGTCAAACATAACTTAAAAGTTAAAAACGGATCGACCTACCTGATTGTAGAGTGTAAAGACAAAGCGGTCAAGATGACTTTGGGAAGAAAAAGTAAGTATTTCTACGAAAGTAAAGACAGCGATATTATCGAAGAACTGATTGGAAATAGTGGCGCCAGTGCAGATGTCGAAGCGACAGCAAAAACGCATAAGGAATTGGTACAATACCGTGCTTCCGATTGGGATTTTATGGTAACCCGCGCACAGGCCAATGGTAAACTTTGTTTTGTAGACGACGGAACCGTTAAAGTAGCCAAACCCAAAGTGAGCGGCGAAGCGGTAGAAACCGTAGTCTTTGGTTCTTCTATTCATGAATTTGAAGGAGAAATCGACGCCAGAGATCAGTTTAGTAAGATCACCGCTACTTCGTGGAGTTATGCCGATCAGGAAATCGTAGAAGCAGAAGCGCAGGATCCTGCCATTGCACTCAATGGTGACTTATCGCCAAGTGATCTGGCTGGTGTTTTCGGAATCGAAGACCTGCAATTGCGACACGGAGGTAAGATCACTCAGGAAGAATTACAAGACTGGAGCGATGCCAAAGCTGTTTTTCAGCAATTAGCAAAAACACGCGGAACGGTAAAGTTTCAAGGGATTTCGAAAGTAAAACCAGGCGTCTTATTAAAATTAGAAGGTTTAGGAACCCGATTTAACGGTACCATTTATGTTACAGGCGTACGCCATGAAGTTGCAGAAGGAAACTGGTTGGTAACCGCACAATTTGGACTAACACCAACATGGTTTTCAGAAACCTATGACGTGAGCGAAATGCCGGGATCCGGAATTATGCCAGCCATTAGCGGTTTACATGTTGGAGTAGTGTCACAATTGGAATCGGATCCGGATGGAGATGACCGAATTCTGGTGCAAATACCAATTATTAACAATGAAGAAGAAGGAATCTGGTGTCGTGTAGCAACACTTGATGCCGGAGAAAACAGAGGCTCTTTTTTCCGACCGGAAATTGGGGATGAGGTTATTATTGGTTTTATAAACGACGATCCGAACGATGCTGTAGTCCTGGGAATGTTGCACAGTAGTGCCAAACCGGCACCGATAACAGCCACCGACGACAATCATGAAAAAGGATTCGTGACCCGAAGTGAAATGAAAATGATTTTCAATGATGATAAAATCTCCTATACGCTTGAAACACCGGCTGGTAAGAAAGTGATTTTAGACGAAGATGCCGATATTATAAAGATTGAAGATGAACATTCGAACGTACTCACCTTTAAGAGTGATGGTATTACGATGGAAAGTGCAGGAGATATTAAAATTAAAGCCTCCGGAGATGTAAGCATCGAAGGAACCAATGTAAAACTGAAAGCCAGTGCACAGTTTAAAGCCGAAGGAAGTTCCGGTTCGGAAGTATCCTCAGGAGCGGTAACTGTAGTCAAAGGATCGCAGGTAAAAATCAACTAAAAAGCGATAAGGATCGCGATGACGGAGAAGTGATGCAGCGGAAGCGATGTCTTACGAACTGAAAAAATTATAACGAACAATATATGAAACCAGCAGCACGAATCACAGATATGCATACCTGCCCGATGGTTACAGGAAATGTACCTCACGTAGGCGGACCTATATTGCCGGCCGGCGAACCGACAGTATTAATTGGCGGAATGCCCGCAGCAAGAGTAGGCGACAAAGCAGTCTGTACCGGTCCACCCGACACGATAGCAGCCGGATCATCGACCGTTTTAATAGGCGGAAAACCGGCAGCAAGACAAGGCGATACTACAGCACATGGAGGTGTTATAGCGGCCGGTCTGCCCACTGTGTTAATTGGGGGATAATGCTGCATAATGCTATTTAAACTCAGTAAGGGCTACCGCATTCGGCCTGCCTGAAAACTGAAACAGCTATAACCACACCGCGGTAAACAAAGGCATCAGATTACCGATAAACTATTACAATAAAAAAATATATAAAGAACAGTATGAAAATAAATACAGATTTTTTAGGAATAGGTTGGAGCTTTCCGCCTGAGTTTAATAAAGCAGAAGGAGGCGTGACGATGACTACTGATGTTGAAGATATCAATAACAGTTTAATAATCCTTTTGTCTACGCGACCAGGAGAACGTGTTATGTTTCCAAACTATGGCTGTGATTTACAGGAAATGCTTTTTAAGCCCCTGGAACTAACACTAATCACACAAATGAAAGGTATTATTGAACGCGCCATCTTGTACCACGAGCCCCGAATCAATATTATCAGTATTGAAATTGATACTACAGAAGAACTGGAAGGACAGGTGTTGATACATATCGATTATGAAGTAAGAAATACCAATACGAGAAGCAATGTTGTTTTCCCTTTCTATAAAGGAGAAGCCACAGCAATCTAAACGACTTGTAATTACTGTAACCCAATTCGATTTTGCCAGAATAGTTTACATCAAGTAGTGCATCTGACCATAGAAAATTAAATATAAACAAATGAAAAAAATAGATACATTTTCGCATTATCGTGACGGAAAATCACAAATGCAACGCTTTTTAACAGAACTTGATCCCAGTAATCTTGAATTGCACGATTTCGATTTGTTTGATTGGCTACTCTTTGCAAACAATTTTGCCACTCATGTAAATTATTTTGATAAAAATGATGCAACAACACCAAACGGAACCTGGGAAGGCTTTTTTTTAGGTGCCGATGATTATTCCATTCCGCGTAGGGAAAGTGTTGCTTACAAAAGCCTGAAAAAAGAGGTTACAGAACTTGTCGCTCAATTTGAGAAAGACGGAAGTCTTACGCCTCACATGACGTTATTTATCTGCTTTATTAAGTTGATGGATTTTTCGAAAAAGGCACTTAATAATCTTACCAAAAGACATTTGGATTTCTATTACAATGAAATCCTTCAGATCGAAAAACAAGATGCCCAATCGGATAAAGTCTATGTGATTTTCGAATTAGCCAAAAAAGCAATCCAGGAAAGAGTGCCGGAAGGTACCTTGCTTGATGCCAAAAAAGATGCAACAGGTAAAAAACGTGTTTTTAAAACCGATAAAGAACTTATTGCCAGTCAGGCAAAAGTGGTTGAACTTAAAAGTTTTTTAAACGATAAAACAAAAAAAGAATTAAAAATAGCCCGTGCGGTAAATACCTTAGACGGAATTGCCGAAAAATTAACGGAAACCAGCAATTACTGGTGGCCTTTTGGATACAATTCGGTGGAATCCAAAAAGGAGAACTCGGACTTTAAAGAACTTGAAAACGCCAAACTGGGTTTTTCAATCGCTTCCTCATTGCTAAATTTAAAAGAAGGGGAACGTACCGTAACGGTTACGATTAGCTTTAAAGATAACGGAACTTCAAGATTAGGAGGGTTAACGCTTACTGAAATTGAAAACAATATCAAATTGCTTTACAGTGGTGAAAAAGAATGGGTGTCCGGTAGCGCAATAAGATGTATTACAAACGATGCTACAAGTCTACAGTTATCCTTTACGTTAACGAAAAACTTCCCGGCCGTAGTGAGCTACAATAAAGAAGTATTGGGTGGAACATTCCTGACCAATTTTGCTATTGCGCGATTTATGATCGAGGGCAATAAGTATTATGAATTGTATGAAGCACTGGCTGAGAAAGAAATCCAAAACGTTGATATTGCCGTTGATGTAAAAGGGGTAAAATCCGTTTTGATTGAAAACGATAACAGTACGCTAAATCCGGAAAAAGATTGTTTCCCATTTACCGCACAACCGGTAACAGGATCTAATTTTTTTATCAAATATCCGGAGATGTTTGCTAAAAAATGGGATAAAGCATCGATTACAATCGATTGGAAAAACACGCCGGAATCGATACGAGATCTTTATCAAGGCTATACGATTAAACCCAATATTGTTGTTTCGAAAAATTCGTTTAGCGCTGCTAAAACGAAGAGTTCCGTTGTGGTTCAAGACGATCATTTTAAAGCAAATGCTTTTCTTTTAGGAAAAGAAGGATGGGCTATAAAAGGGACAGATATCCAGTTGTACCAAAAAACGGAAACGGGCTACCAAACGAATTTTACGATCCAAAACGCAGGTGCACTTGCGGGAACTTCCGAGTCGATCCGATTAACCTTAAAACAATCGGCATTACAGGATGTCTATCCAAAATTATATACACTGGCATTAACCAGTGGCGAAACAAGCATCCTGATCCCAAATGAACCGTATATTCCATTGACTCAAAGCATCGAATTGAACTATTCGGCTTCAGAAAGTGCGTATACAGGTGGGAAAATTTTAGCAAACAATTTAATAGCATCACCAGCTTTAATAAAATCATCCAGCTTAATAAAGTCATCGAGTTTATTAAAATCATCCAAAAAACTCGAACTGAGTAATTCGGTTTTGGATAGTGCTGTTACGAGTCGAAGTATTCTGGCTAACACTAAAAAATCATCAAAAAACAAAGAAGTAACCTTGTTTTATGAAGATGCATTTGGTCAGACTGAAAAAGAAATGACACAGCTAAATATTGTACCGATTCACAAGCCAGGAGGCGAATTGTTTATCTGCCTGGATGCTAATCCAAGTGAAACAGTATCCTTGTTAATCCAGGCTTTGGAAGGAAGTGAAAACACGTTGGCAGATACTTTCGCAGACAATGAAAATATTGAATGGCATATTCTTTCTAAAAATACATGGAGAAGTCTTAAGGACAATATCCTAACAAACGAGACGAAACGATTCCTGGAATCCGGAATTCTGAAATTTAAGATTCCAAAGGATATTGATATAAACACAACCTTATTTGAGAAAAAAGGGACATGGATCAGAGCTACAACAAAAACAAGCTATGACGCCGTATGTAAAATTCAGGGGATTTATACACAAGCGGTTCGGGCTACTTTCCAGAATCAGGACAACGATTTGACACACCTGGATCACGGATTGGAAGCAGGAACCATCACAAAACTAATCACAAGAGTACCGCAGATTAAATCGGTTAGTCAGCCTTATAATTCGTTCGACGGAAAATATAAGGAAACCGACGCGGCTTTCTACAGACGTGTTAGCGAACGATTACGACACAAAAACAGAGCGATCACACAATGGGATTATGAGCACCTTGTTTTGCAGGAATTTCCAGAGGTTTTTATGGTGAAATGTTTGAACCATACTTCCGAAAAATCATTTATGGCGCCCGGTAATGTAACACTGGTTGTGATTCCGAATACAAAAAATAAAAATGCTTTCGACATCTATCAGCCACGAGTGAGTCGTGCCAGTTTGAACAAGATTCAAAACTATGTGAACGAATTAAATTCAATGCATGTTAAAACTCATGTGATCAATCCAAATTATCAGGAAGCTACCGTAAAAATAGAAGCAAAATTCTATAACGAATATGATGAGGCATTTTACAGCAAGCAATTGGACGAAGATATTAAAAAATTTATATCGCCTTGGGCTTTCGGAGATTCTGATGTAGTTTCTTTTAATATGAAACTCAATGTAAATCAGTTGATTAATTATTTGGAGCAACTTTATTATGTTGATTATATCGACAGTATACAGGTAACGGTTAATGGTGAAATACAGACAAAATATTTAATTGAAGTAGATCCAAAATCCATATTAGTATCCGCAAAACAACATGAAGTGGTTATTGCAAAACAGGTATGTATTTAAACAAAACAAATAGATAAAAAATAGATAATTATGTCAGAAAATAGTCATATTAGTATACCTAAAAAAGTAGAAACCGAAGACCAGTTAGATTTTCAGTTCCTACGAAAGACAGGTATTCAATACATAGAAGAACTGGGGAGTAAACTTTGGACCGATTATAATTCTCATGATCCCGGGATCACTACTTTGGAAGTGTTAAGTTATGCCATTACCGATCTGGGCATGCGTATGAACCTTAATATGGAAGATATTTTGTCGTCTAAAGAGGCGGGTAAAAATATTGATAATCAATTTATTAAAGCAGCCGAAATTCTGCCTTCAAGACCATTGAATGAGCTGGATTACAGAAAATTATTTATCGATATTGGTTTAAAATCGGGAAGTAGCAGAGCCGTAAGTAACTGTTGGTTGCGTCCGCGGACAGAATTGATTTATGCCGATTGTGACTCCACAAGATTGGCGTTAAATCCGAACGATTTAGGCGTAGAAAAAACAAAAAGCTTCCCGGCAAAAGGGCTTTATGATCTTTATGTTGAATATGGAGAAGACCTTGATGGAGAAGCGCCAACCGACGTATGCGACAGATCGAACACCCGAATCAAAATTCTGGAGCGTTATCACGCCAACAGAAGCCTTTGTGAGGATTTAGTCGATATCAAGGAAGTTGAAACGCAAAGTATCGCAGTTTGTGCCCGGATTGGCGTTACAAACAAAGCCGATGAAGAGCTAGTACACGCAAAAGTGTTGCGAAGCATCAACAATTACCTGTCGCCGGAAGTGCATTTCTATTCCTTAAAGCAAATGCTTGACAAAGGATATACGACCGATCAGATTTTTGACGGACCACTTTTGGATAATGGTTTTATCGATACCGAAGAACTTAAAAACAGCCAGCTAAGAAAAGAAGTACGGCTGTCCGATATCATCAGTGAGATTATGAAAGTTGAAGGCGTTCAGGAAATTAAAGAAATTTCGATCGCCGGATGTGATGGTTCTTTACAACAAAGTGATGAATGGGTGATTTGTATCGGAGAAGGGAAAAAACCGGTGCTATGTGACCTAAGTTCGTTTAGCTATTCCAAAGGATCGCTTCCGTTAAACATCAATCGTAAAAAAGTAGACGCCTACCTGGAAACATTCCGATTGGAGCAGGAAGCACTTCGGGAAGATGCCCGATTAAACAAAACATTAGAAATACCTACGGGAACAGCCTATGACTTGGGTAATTATGCATCTATTTTGAATGAATTCCCGGACACCTACGGTGTAGGAAAATCAGGAATTATTGGAAATCCGGGTGTAGAAAGAGAAGTACTTGCCAAACAATTACAAGGGTATTTGCTGTTTTTCGATAAAGTACTGGCCAGTTATTTCAAACATCTTGAAAAAGTAAAAGAAATACTGAGTGTTAACGGGACATTGAAAAGAACCTATTTTACACAGGCACTGAAAGGAATTAATGGTTTTGAAACGCTGGTAAAGAATTATGTAACCAACGACGACGATAAGCTTACCGATTCTTTATATGAAGAACTGGACAATAGTGTAGAACGAAGAAACATGATTCTGGATCACTTGATTTCCCGTTTTGCAGAAACATTTAGCGATTATACCTTCCTGATGAAAACACTTTACGGTGCATCTACGGATGAAATTGTATTGCGAAACAAAGAAGTTTTCCTGGGCGAATACAGCACATTGAGTGCCGATAGAGGATTGGGGCATAATTATACCCTGACAGCCGACGACGATTTATGGAACACCACTAATGTTTCAGGAGTACAAAAAAGAATTGCGCGATTGTTGGGAATGAAAGATTACAAGCACCGAAATGTGTCCAATTCGCCGGTTCAGATTATCGAAGTTACAGAAAACGGTGCTCCGGCCTTTAAATGGCGTATTAAGGATACTGCCGACAATACCGTTATTTTAAGCGGTGTTAAAAGCTATAAGATTGAGTATGGTGCTACGCATGCGCTAAACGAAGCGGTTTATCAAGCCATTCAGATTGATCAGGAAGATCTTGAAAACAAGCTGGACGTTACTTTTGATGGAGGCGAACGTATTGGAAACATCATCGTCCGTAAATCGGAAATGGAAAATTTCTATCTGGAAATTGTAGACGATTCCGAAGTGCCAGTAGTTATTGCATGTCATAAGAAAACAAACCCGTATACGACTCAGATTACCTTAAAAGACGGAATTCGCAACCTGGTTGATTATTTCAAATATCGTTTTACCGAAGAAGGAATGTTCCTGGTAGAACACATGTTATTAAAACCATCGGTTAAAAATTATGATTTGATGGGCGGTATCGGTTGTATGTCGATTGAAGACACCTTTATCGTGATGTATGACGGTGATGGTGGCTCTGGAGCTGCCGATCCGAATGCATTTATGACCACCTGCGAAGAGGGTTGTGAGGAAGCTGACAATATTTTTGATCCGTATTCCTACCGTGTCAGCGTAGTGCTTTCAGGATATGCCTATCGTTTTGCGGATTATGATTTTAGACGTTATGCCGAAACGGTTATCCGACAAGAACTTCCGGCACACGTTTTAGCAAAAATTTGTTGGGTTGGCGACAGACAGGGTGAGATCGAAACCGCGATGAGTGATCTGTCGGATTTCGAAAGGACCTATAAAAAATTCCTTCTCGATAAAGCACGAAATAATGTTAGCAGTTTGGGGAATAGTACCAAAGAATTATTGGATGCACTAACCAACCTGAACAATATCTATAAGCCGGGAAGGCTGTTAGACTGTGCCGTGGACGATAACGACAGTCTGGATGGAAAAATCATACTAGGACAATCAAACATATAAAACAGAAAAAGAATGAACACTAAATTAGATAATATCACGACCCAGTATAGAAAGTTCAACGTCAACCAGGCGTTAACCGAGGGGCAATTGAATGAATTTATTGATTATTTTGAAGATCAGGATCGTTTGTCAAGAACCAGATTAAATGGTGTTGGGATCGGTTGTGGTTTTGAAACCGGCTTTCAGACGGATATTGCGGGACGAATCTCGGTTGTAAATCCGGCGCAACCGCAACAGCAAGAGCAATTTCGATTTATCACAATTTCGCAAGGGGTAGGTGTTACCACCGATGGTGATCTGATCACGTTGCGTAAAAATATTCCTAATTCTAAAACGAAAGAGGTTAAAATAGGTGATACAAAATTCAAATATGCTTATTATAGACCGTATTTGGATACCTACAAATATCCGCATTTCTATAGCGGAAACACACAAATGTCGCTATTGGAATTGTTTACCGAGGAAGACTATCAGGCTTTGATCCTAAAAGGAGCCACGGCCAGTACCTTTCATCCGGTATCCGGATTACAACAGCAAGTACGAAATAAAATCGTAATCCTATATCTGGAAAGCTATTCGAATGAAGAAAGACCTTGCGAGAATGTCGATTGCGACAATAACGGTGCCGAACAGGTGGCCGATCTTAAAGTGCTTTTGGCAAACAGAAGCGACATGGATTTCTATGCGCTAAACAGTAATGGATACGACAGTATTTATCAACAGTACAATAACTACCAGTTACTTTATGAGCAGTTAAAAAACATTGAAGTGCCAAGAGTAATTCTGGATAGAAATGTTACAACGGAATTGGCTTTACGCACAAAATTCCAGAATGCTATTCAGAGTAGTACGCTTATTACCGATTTGGATGCTAGTTTTAATCTCATCGCAGAAATGTTTGATATTGAAATGGATTTTGGCGGGTTAAGCTTGAGAGATAAACTGGATCAGGCATTAAATACGAGTTTATACGATTATCAGTATCGCTATGACTTGTTAAAAGATTTAGTGGATACGTACAACGAAATCAAAGGATTAGTATTACACCTTAAGTCTGAATGTTGTCCGGATATGACCGCATTTCAAAAACACCTTTTGTTAGGACCTCTTGGGGCTCCTTTAAATCAGGGGGATCATACGCTTTACCGTCACGATTTTTATAATGCGCCAATCAATACCAATGAAGACGAAAACAAAGAAAAATTACTTTCATTGGCAAACCGTTTTACATTAAAACTTAAAAATTTCCAATCGTTCCGAGGGCCAATCGTTATTACGCCGTCTAACACCTATGTTGAATTAGGCGAAAAGGCCATCCCGTTTTATTATAATATAAATCAGGATCTGTTGGAGAAATGGGATTTCAAAAAAACGAAAAATTATAAAGAGAAGTATAATCTGAGTTACCATAAAACCAATTTGGCAACCGACGATTTTATTCGAAATCCGTTGTTGTACAATATGGATCACAACGATTATTATAGAGTTGAAGGTGCTGTTGGAATGCCGTATACGATTGCCATGCAAAATATTAATGCCCTTAGGGATAAATATGGATTGGCATTTAAGGTTTCCGGATTATCATTGGAAAAAAGCACTAGCAGATCGCTCAATGCAACTGTTACAACGGCTACTGCCGCGACAGCTACTGTTGCCACTGCTGCAACCACTGGCGCAGTAACCGCTCGGATGAGTGCCTTAGATAATGCTACAGCTGCTCAGGCTGATGCTTCAAATATTACTGCCGCTGTACCAAGTGATGGATCGACTGTGCCAGACACACCAGTTTTACCTCCTGCGCCGGAGTTAACGACGATATCAATCAAAGAGCTAAGAGCGCAATTGGGTTCTATCTCCAGTGATATCAGTAATCAGGTCAATTTGCAACAGACTTTACGAACAATATCCGGTTTGGATACGCAATTAAAATTGTTGAATACGATCGATTTTAAAGCAATCGATTCCGGAATTTCGATTGTGACACAAACGGCAAAAGAAGAAAAAGTAGATACCGAATTTTTAGGCGATTTCCTTGACCTGAAATCAGGATTGGAACATGGTTGTGGTGTGCCGATTGGCGGTACTTTATATCTGGTTTACAGATCGGAAGAACATAATACCGTTTTGGCTGATTTTGCATTGCCTTATCTGTGTTGTTCGAAAAAAGATCCGGTGTTTATGGCATTGCCTTCTGCTAAATTATGTCAGAATGATGCGAAGATTCCGTTTACGATTATTCCTTTGGATGGCGACATCAAAGCGTTTGTTGGAACTAAGGAAGTGAAAGTGGTTAGTAAAACCGCGGGTCAGAACTTCTTCGATCCAAGTCTTGTGGCCGCCGCCGATTTAGGTAAAACAATCACCTTTACCGTTAACGAAGATCCTGTGGAAGCCAAAATGATAGTACATGCATTGCCAAATGTAACGGTAACCGTTTCGGAACCAATTCATGGAGAAGTTCCAGATCATCCGGATGCAACGGTAGTATTTACGGTTAGCGAACCGCGTGCCGGTCTGACGTATGTGATGGATTTTGGCGATGGTAAAAAATCGTCAGGTTCAGTGCCATTAGATGGTAAAATCACAAACATATACAAACTTGTTGCCGGTCAGGAAGATACTTTCAGACCAACGATTACCATTTCGAACACCAACAATTGTGGTAAAAAATATGATCTTAAACCGATTGTAATCACAGGACAAACCACTGTGAAATGTTTATCCGGTTTAGAAGTCACGATTCAGTATCACGATACCAAAGGACCTTGTCCGGGTGGACACGCTTGTAACTCGGCTCGATTCAAGTTATTAGCGAACTCAATACAACTTGGTAATGCGGCCAATGGTAGTAACATTGTGAACTTAAATAATGGTAGCGCAGCGCTTCAGCCTGGACAGTTATATGCTGATGGAGAAACTTCCGGAAGATCACGTAAATGGGTTTATAGCATTTCGGCTGCGGAAGCACAGGCCATTGTTGCGGCAAACCAACCTAACGACGGATTCATTTCGTTCTCATTGGTTTGTGCAGACAGTTCTTGCCATAGCGGTGTAGCTTGGACTACATTGAAATTAGATGGTGCGGTAATTTATAACGGTTGTCCGAAAAATAACTTCTTAACTATTAACCCTTGTACAGGAGAAATAAAGAAATAATATGAGACTGATCGAACAATATGAAAAAGACGGAATCGTCATTGAGGCAAATAGTTTGCTTACCACAAGCGATGGCGTTATCGATATAAAACAAATTATGGTAATGAATAATGAAGAGGTTCTTTTTTGTTTTGATACCGTAGAAGATAGGGTTATTATGACGCAATCTGCCGATGCTTTTATAGCAAAATACAACAGCTATTTAGGAACGTTGGAGAAAAAAACAGCTCATGCAGATACGGGTTGTGGGTGCAAAAGTTGTAAGTAATGACATCTTTAAAATAGTTATAAACGCGTAATGCTTTAGAAAGATTAGGACCGATACTGCGGTTATAAGAACACCGTAATGATCGTCAAAATAACCGCAGTTTATCGTCCTAAGGGAAGCTGCTAAACCATTTAAATTATTAAAAATGAATTACAATTATCAATTAAATAAGATAGCAACCCAATACCGAAAATTTAGTAAAGGGCAAAGAGTAGAAGATCTACAATTTAACGAGTTCCTGGATTTTTTCGAAGATCAGGATCGTTTGTCTCGGGTTATGATGGAAGGCGTAGGAATTGTTTGTGGTTTAGAACCACAACCGATTTACGAAAATAACCAGCTAACCACTATAAATCTTTCACAAGGTGTTGCGGTCACTACAGATGGCGATTTGCTTACGCTAAACAAAAAAAGCAAAACCCAGGATTTAAGTGGCGACCTCTATATGGGCGAACTAAAAGACATAAACATATACGATAGAGACTATACGCATTGGAGAGTTTATGACAATAGTAAAGCCATGTATCCGCCTTTTCATAACAATTTAGAAGAACAGGAAGTTGAGCTTTGGGAATTGGCAACAGCCGAAGAAGCTACAAAAAATTTTCAGCCGTTGGCAACGCTTGGCGATTTCGCGAACAAGTACTTACTGCTTTATCTTGAAAGCTATGAAAAAGAAGTAAAACCATGTCGTGGTGTTGATTGTGATAATCATGGAATCCAACAAATTCGAAACCTAAAAGTATTGGTTACCACACAAAGTGGTGTGGATAAAATTCTGAGTAAGGATCATGTTTTTCCGGAACGCATGATTTCCGGAAGCACAACAACAGCTAGAAAATTAAAACGTGTTTTTGCAACACCAGAAATGGTAGTACCGGATAAATTAAGAGAGGCGTATAAAAATAATATGACAGAAAACGATTATGGATGGATGTTTTCGAATATTGATTTTATTTCTGGAAAAATGAACATTCCGTTGATCAACCGATCTGGCTTTGTGAGTACGCTAAACCAGCTTGCCGATCAAAGTAATAATTTCCAATATGCTTATGATGTTCTTAAAGACTTAGCGGAAACGTATGCCGAAATTGTCAAATTATTGCCAAATTCATTTACGAGATCGTTGCCCGATGTAGCCTCTTTTCCAAATCATGTCATACTAGGGAAAATGATTCCAACAGCCGGATACGATTATACCAGACATCAGTTTTATAATTCGCCGGTTTTGGACAGCGAAAAAAAGGCATTACGAGTTAGAACATTAATCGAACGCTTTAATGTCATGATCCTTTCGTTCCGAAATCCGACCCAAATTGGTACTGAAATTGTTATTACGCCATCAAAGCATAAAAGTGCGTTAGGAGATCGAGCCATTCCGTTTTATTATAACATTTCCGATGAGTTTTTACGCCTTTGGAATTTTGATAAAACAAGTAACAGGGATTTCGACACGAATTTAAATTATGATAAAACGAATCTTTCGTTAGCATATAACGTACAAATGCCGCTCGATTACAATATCGACAAGATGCCTTATTATCGTATTGAAGGACATCAGGGAGGTGACTATCGTGAGGCGGTTGACGTGATTCAGATGTTAAAAGATACGAAGCAGTTGGGCTTCGAAATTATGAGTGTGTCACTCGCGCAACTAGTTGATAATAAAGATTTTTATAAAGCTGATTTTGTCGATTATGTAGGGAAAAACCCAGGATTGGAACATAGAGGAGGCGCTTTTAGCGGCAGTACTTTTGTCTTGGTTTATAAATCGGAAGAAGAACCGCAGGTTATCGCCGATTTTGTCTTGCCTTATATCTGTTGTACGCCAAAAACACCGATTACGTTAAGCCTTCCGTCGCCGACGGTTTGTAAAAACGGAAAACCGATGGTCTTTACCGTAACGCCGTCAAATGGCGTAGTAAAGGCAGTTGCCAGCAATGGACTTCTTGGCGGTGTTACAAAGGTCAACGGACAATATATGTTTGATCCGAGTCTGGTTGAACCAGGATTACAGAATCAGGAAATCAGTTTTACAGTAAACGGAAAAGCAACCAATTGTAAGGTTAAACTGTTACCGGTACCTGCCGTAACAATCAGTCCGGTCAAATTTGAATATCCGGAAGGCGATTCGACGCGAACTGTTGTAACGTTTAACGTTTCAAATACGAATGGAGTAGCATATGAGTATCAATGGGATTTTCTGGGTAATGGAAGCTATGTAACTATCAAACCGGATACTTTAGGTAATGTTAAAAATATATTCTTTAATACCGCTCGAAGAAACCCGATAAATGTACTGGTTTCAACAGCTAGTGGCTGTTCTCAGGTGGTAACGCTTCCAAATTGGTACGTGCCGGAACAACCACAAACCGGAACACCGCCTACGGTAAGCCTTACGCCTTCCCATACGAACGTGTCTGTACCCGAAGGAAACTCGGTAAAGATTTCTAAAGTAGTAACACCTGGAACCGGTCTTATCACAGATTCAAGTTATATATGGACCGCTAGTGATCCTAGTGTGATTCTCTATGTAGATTCTAACCCGATAGGGGTTGCATTCACTCAAGCCGGAGTCTTTACGATTACATTAACGGTTAAAGATTCGAATAATTTACAAGGGTCTGCTTCGCTTCAGTTTGATGTGAAAGCACTGGCTACTATTACGAGTTTAGTTGTGAGCCCATCAGCGCCAACAACCAATGATCAGATTACTGTTCGGGCGGTTACGAGTAATCCAAGTAATATTCAGGGATTAGAATATGAATGGAGTTTGGACGGTGTATTAAAGGAACGCACATCCACAAATATTTTGAATTTTGGGCAGCTTCCTGTGGGCCAGAGACGGATTGATGTGTTTTTGAGCAGCAGTACAGGTGGTTATCATTCACATTTGGGAAGTACAGCTGAAGTTAATGTTCAGGAGGCTGAAATGCGAGGCGGAACATCGTTCCTGGGAAACACCCTGATTACGATGTATGATGGAAATAAAAAGAAAATTCAGGAGATTGTAGTGGGTGATCGATTAAAATCCAAAACAGGGATTGTTACGGTTCTGAAGACGGTGAATTATATGGACGAAGTAAGGTTGTACCGATTGAATGATCAAAACCATTTTATAACCGGAGCACATCCGGTTGGTACCAATCAGGGATGGAAATCGTTTGAACCTGAAAAAACAGAACAGTTTGTTACGTCTGTTCCGGTAAGCTTATTGCAAGTAGACAATTTGCTTTATAAAGAAGATACGAAACATTATCCGCTACAATATGCCGATTTTATAACGGGACTGTATAGAGTGTATAATCTCGAAGTAGGCGGAACAAGAGACTATTTTGCGAATGGCTATTGGGTTTATAGTGAGATCGAACAACTGCCACCAGTGTAGTTGTTGGACTTAGTAGGTTAAATTAATTGAGGTAATGAGCAGGTTGAGGTTGTTTCATGACAGGTAAACGAAGGGCCGAAAGGCCCGACGTTTCTGTTTGTTTGATTTTTTGAGAATTTAAAGAAACCACGTTAATGGTTGGGTGGTGATATTTTACTATCGCCGGTTGTTTTTGCGTCTTGTACTTATAATGTTAAACAGTTTGGCTACATCTTTCAGGTGTATTTCAAAATCGTTGTAATAATCATTTAAAGAATGTAGCGTAATAATGCCGTTTTCAACATCGTGGTTGATGATACGTTTTACCAGAATGCCTTTTTCCTTATGGATAATTACAAAGTCCCATTTGTTATAATGCAGTTTGCTCATCCAGAAATCCTGTCTGATATTTCTGCATAATAAAATGTCACCTTCAAGGTAACTTTCATAGGACCCGTTATCCATACTGTCGCCTTTGACTTCAAAGCACATGTATTCGCCACGATGCTCGACGTCGTCAGTAAATGGAATAGTAGGAAGGCTTTCGGTGAATTCTTCGTCGGCAAAGCCATTCAGGTAACCAGCTTGCGCGTATTGATTTACAAGCGGCACGTTCATAATCTTTAAATCGGAAAAAATTACAGGTGAACCGTTCTCGTTAGTCGCCTTTTGTTTTTTGGCTAACAGGCTTTTCATGAAAAATGCGGTCGTCTCGGGGATTTTTCGTTCGCCTTTTTCCCAGTACTGTATCGCTCTAATACCGACGCCAATCGATTTTGATAGCTCAGACTGCTTCATGTTCAAGTTTTTTCTGATTTCTTTGAATTCTAAATAGTTCATAATGAGATTTTTGTAAAAATTAAACAAAATAAAACGCAAATTGTACTCTTTTTTGTTTTGTAAACACGAACAAAATTCGCATATTTGTCGTGTAGCATTTAAGATTGATGCAAATATACGAAATATATGCAACATTTAACAGTGTCATTTATATCAGTGTAATTAGGTGAGGCTCTTAGAATACAGTGTTTTATTTTGTTTCATTGGGTTGTAGGTGTAAAATGTAAAAACACGAACATAGTGCGTAATCGTGCGCGTTTAAATTTTTTTGTGGAACTATTTGCGTAAAAACTATACTAAATATAAAATTTATTTTAATCAATTTCTTTAAACAACCAAATTATTTATCAACCATGAAAAGAAACCGAGAGTTAATTGAAAAACGAAAAGAATTCGTTACGAACTATGTGACGGATAATCAAAGCAAGCAAATGAAGGTAATTGTCAATGAATTGACAGAGATGTTGTTTTTATCAGAGCGTACTATTTACAACATCCTTACAGACGATCAAAATGATTACTGAAATTGTACGTCTCGATAAAGGATGGAACCTCTTCTGGTTCTGCCAGGATAACAAAGAACCGGATTCCTTTGGTTCGGTTGTGTATAAAGCCGGAAACTGCAGTAAAAGGCTGTTTAAAATGGAACTGCCATTATAAAAGAATAACAAACGGTGCCGTGCCGGATGTAGCAAGCAGTTAAGTACATTTCTAAAAAAGGGTAACGCCTCTTTGGTTTCTGAAAAACAGGCCTGTAAGCCGGTTTAAAGAGACCTGAATCAATGACTATTGTTTCGTGGCGCCTTACAGATACTAAAAAAATAAAGCGAAAAAAGAATAGGTTTTTTAAGCATTGGCTTGGAGAACAGAGGACTTTTTTGTGCTTTTTGAAACGATACTCCTTTTAGATTAAAGCTTACAAGAACTATAAATACAAATGAAAACCCTAAACTATGAAAAGAAAAAAGAAAGCAACTAAAGGAAAGAAAGGAGTGTTTGATGAGCAGGAAAAAGATATTGACGATATTATTGATGATATCGCCTATTTGGATGAGCGTCAGAACATTAAAAAAAGCAAAAGCTTTTTAGATAATATGTACCTGATAAATAAGGAAGAATGAATTTGGAAAATTTCAAAATCCTATTTATAGGGACAGCAGTAGCTTTTTCAGGTGGACTATTGCGCGTGTTGATTTCAATCCAGAATAAAGAAAAAAAGCAGCCCTGGGAACACATTGTAACATTGTTGATTGTGGTAATCGTAGGCTTTACAATGAGTTATGTCATGCATAAAGCGAATGTAAACGACAAGTGGTACTCCACAGGGATGCTTTTTGTTCTGGGTTATGGGTATGATAAATTTCTGAAAATGATTACCACTAATCTTCCAAGTTGGATCGACAAAGCGGTAAAAGCTTATATAGAAAAAACATACGGAGTCAATACAGACAAAAACTCAAATGAGAAAGAAGATAATGACGATGTGAAATAGTTTAAAAAAGGACAAAAGATGAAAATAATTAGTCATGATTTTCCTGAAGACCAATATTACAGGGAAGTCACAAAAAAAAAAGGAATTGTGCTGCATCATACCGTCTCTGGCGACTCGGTCTTGGGCGATATCGAATGGTGGAAATCCACTGCGGAACGTGTTGCAACACCTATAATCATCGCTAGAGATGGCGGTATCCATCAGTTGTATTCCTCACAATATTGGGCCCATCATTTAGGAATAAAACAGGAACACTTTAAACGATTCGAGCTTCCGGCGTTAAACACCCAGCGCAATAAAGAATTTATCGGGATTGAACTCGATAGCTGGGGCGGATTGACCACTAAAAATGGCAAGTTTTATTCGTTCTCCGGTCAGGAGGTAAAAAAAGAAAACGTGACGTTTTATGAAAAACCATTCCGCGGTTACCAGTATTTTGAAAAATATACAACGGCTCAGCTCGCATCCTTAAAAGAACTATTGGAATATTGGGGAGAACGTTACGCGATTCCGTTAAGTTATAAAGGAGAAATTATGTTCGAATACAACAAAAGAGCGCTGAGTGGCGAAAGCGGAATTTGGGCACATGTTTCTTTCAGGCCGGATAAATCAGATGTGCATCCGCAGAAAGAACTTATAGATATGTTGAAATCATTGGCATAAAAAATTGAAAACGCGATATAAAAACAAAGAAAATGAGAGATAAGGTGTTGTTCTATGCTTTTGGTATTCTGATTTTGATCATCCTTGGATTAAACATTCGAATGTATTTTTTAAAAAAAGACCTCAATGTCGTACTCCAACAACAGATTGACGAACTCGAACTACTGAAAGAACAGAATGTAACGAAATTGGATAGTATCGAACTGCTGAAAAAAAGGCAGTTAGCACTAATCGCTGAAAACGAAAAATCACTTTATGAGGAGATTGCCTGGGCAAAAGAAAATAATATGCGTTATGAACAAATTAAAAAAAACATTAGGAATACTGATGATGCTGACAGCCTGGCACGCCAGCTCACAAAACGCTACGAAGAAAGATAGTGTCGTGATCGCGAAAGAGATCGCCCGGAAGGTACTCATTGACCTGGCCGATTACGATCGACTTAGGGAAAATAAAGTCGAAGAAAACCTCGAAAAATGCATCGAAATCCAAAAAGAAAAAGATGTGTTGATCAATTTTATGACGCAGCAAAACAAGCTTATGGAAAGTTCGTTACAGCTAACGGAGAAGCAGTTAAAGATCAAAGAGGAACAATTTAAGACCGCGAAAAGCACTACTGGTAACGGTTTTTTGTATGGTTTGGGCGGCCTGGCTATTGGCCTGGTTGTAGGTGTACTACTGGTGCACTAAAACAACAAAAAAGAAAAGTTGCAACTACAGAATTGAGCGGGCAAAAAAGTTCAAAACAAAATAAAAATAGTTCAATTTTGTAATGCTAATAACCAAGTAATACCGAAAATGGTATAAGTAATACCTACTGCAACTACAGAATTCAAAACAAAAAATTACCCCGGATTGAAATAAAATAGTTGAATTTTGTAAGTGTAAATAAGTAGTAAAATTCTTTCAAATTAAATTCAAAAACAAAATAGCTTTTGCTAATAAAAACAACCAAAAAATACAAATAAATGTTTCCATATGACAATGGCATATCAAAAACATTTGCACATGAATTATGAAAAATATTACGACAAGACAGGAACTTAAAACGTATTTTGAAACGGGCGACCGTCCTACGGAGGGAGAGTTTTCAGAACTGATTGATAGTTATGTTCACTTAAAGGAACTTAATTTCGGATTAACACTGAGACCTTCTGCAGAAACATTCTACAAGTACTATGATTTTTATAGATCAGAAAGGCTTCCGGATTCTCCGGTAGGACATTTGATTATCGAATCGGTAGAAGGCAGAGAACCGGAGTATCTCGAGGAGTATAGGCATATTATGGGACGAGTAGTGGGATACAAAAAAATGCATATCACTCTGGAAGGTACAGACGATATCATGATGTATCAGCCAAAGGTAATTATAAAACGCTATAAGCAGAAAAAGAAAATGAGGAACGGTAATATGAGAAAGGCCCATTTTGCTGAAGAAAGAGAAATGGATGCCAAACAATGGAATCGAAAATCGGTTTATGTCATAGAGGAAAAAGAATCGGTTCTTGATATGGAACCCATCCATTACTTCAGACCTAATTTTGAAGGAGGATACAAAGAATTTTCACCTTCGGGAAGTCTCTTTAAACCAGGCGATTTTAAGTTTACAAAACATGGAAAGCCTTTTGTGCCTTGTCAAGTTTTGTTAGAAATAATGATCAACGGAAGACCGTACCGATCGCAGCCGGTAGCCTTTAAAATTGTTTTAGGATCATCCGGATTGGAAGATGCCATCAATTATAGTATTGGTTAATACACAGAATAAAATGTATCCAGAGGGACGTTCCTTCGGGAGCAACCCTTGAGCTCGCTCTTGGGATGCTAGCAGCGAACGACTTTTGGGGAAACCCTTGAGACGATCCTTGCGTGAACAACCCTTTGGTTTTTTTTGAAACCCAAAACGAATTTAAAATATAGAATGCATCCAGAGGGACGTTCCTTCGGGAGCAACCCTTGAGCTCGCTCTTGGGATGCTAGCAGCGAACGACTCTTGGGGAGACCCTTGAGACGATCCATGCGAGAACAACCCTTTGGTTTTTTTTGAAACCCAAAACGAATTTAAAATATATAATGTATCCAGAGGGACGTTCCTTCGGGAGCAACCCTTGAGTTCGCTCTTGGGATGCTAGCAGCGAACGACTCTTGGGGAGACCCTTGAGACGATCCATGCGAGAACAACCCTTTGGTTTTTTTGAAACCCAAACGAATTTAAAATATAAATGTATCCAGAGGGACGTTCCTTCGGGAGCAACCCTTGAGTTCGCTCTTGGGATGCTAGCAGAGAACGATTCTTGGGGAAACCCATGAGACGATCCTTGCGTGAACAACCCTTTGGTTTTTTTCGAAACCCAAAACAAATTTAAAATATAGAATGCATCCAGAGGGACGTTCCTTCGGGAGCAACCCTTGAGCTCGCTCTTGGGATGCTAGCAGCGAACGATTCTTGGGGAAACCCATGAGACGATCCTTGCGTGAACAACCCTTTGGTTTTTTTGAAACCCAAAAACAAAATATATAGATCTTGCCCGGTAGGACGTTCCGTTTTTTTGAGAGTCATCTTTGATTTGGAGCACATTAATCTGCTACTTCACGGGATTCTTCCCGGGAATGACTCCGGAAAAATCATAAGGTGATTGGTTTGAGGACGTCCTTCTGGCAGGGTTATATACTTAACAATACAGGCTCGAAAATTTACAAGGAATAACAGCTTGTAAATTTTGCTTTATTATCCGGGTACTTATTGGTTCGTTACAGGCGAAATGGTGTGTTTTACACTGATTTTATGCCGACAAAGGGCGAATCTAAATGACCATTTAAAAGTCGCAACGCATTCCTATGGCCGTCGTTTTTAGAAACGGTTGCAATCACAATTCCACTAAAAATACCTTTTTAGTACATCAACGTTAGAATAATAAATTTTATAAATACAAGTATATGGCGACACCTACACCTCTTAATGACATATTACAGTGGTTCTTACAAGGTAAAAAACCAACGCAGTCAAATTTTGACGAAACATTCCGGTCTTTCTGGCACAAAGACGAGATCATTCCGGCAAACAAAATCGCAGGTCTTGATACGAGTCAGATGGTGGCGAAAACAGAATTTACAGCACACCTTGCTGATCAACAGGCACATGCCGCTTTGCTTGCGATCAAAGAAAATATCGGAAACAAACAAAACAGTCTGACACCAGACAACACGGGAACAAAATTTCCGACCGTTGATGCGGTAAACGGAGCTATTGGGAATATTGCAAGTGCGATTGATATAATAAATGGACATATAGTATAATGGGTACAATTGCAGATAAACTAATTTATTTAGGACAAACAAAAACAGAAATACGAAATGCCATGGCAGCTAAAGGAGTAACCATTTCGGAGGAAGCACCTTTTAGAGATTATGCCGGAAAGATTCTGGAAATTAAAACGGAAACCGGAGAAAACCCGTTGCAATGGAGACGTCCGGCCGATTGGTTGCGTATCGAAGACAAGGTAGTTGCCGGCAATCAGAAATTTGTAGGGTTACACGCCATATTTGAAGATAGTAATTTTGTATCGCTTTCGGCCACGGGTAACTACACGGTCGATTGGGGCGATGGCGTAACCGAAAATTATGCTTCAGGCGTTCAGGCCTATCATATTTATTCGTATAGTTCGTTCCCTGGAACGGAAAGTACGCGCGGTTATCGTCAGGCTATTGTTACGGTGACACCTCAAACCGGACAAAATCTGACCAATGTAAATTTACAAAGAAAACACAAACAGGCCGGTTTGAATGTATACAGTACCGGATGGTTGGATATCCGGGTGAGTGGATCATCGATGTCCAGTATGAGTATTGGCGGATCGGTAGTGACGAATGCCTATTTGGAAGCGTTTAATTATGTAGGAGGAAGTTCGATAGCTAGTTACAATCGCTTTTTTTATGGATGTTCACAATTACAATCCGTAGCATTCTCGGATACGGCAAAGGGTAGCGATTTTAGCTCGATGTTTGAATCCTGTACCTTTTTAAAAACCGTTCCGTTATTCGATACGGCAAACGGAGCAAATTTTAGCGGTATGTTCTACGGATGTCCATCGCTACAAAGTGTTCCGGCATTCGATACAGCCAAAGGATTGGATTTTAGTATCATGTTTTCCTTCTGTACGATGCTTCAAAACGTACCGGCATTAAATACGATCAATGGAACTGTATTCATTAGTATGTTCGAATCGTGTGCGTCTTTGAGAACCATTCCACTACTCAATACGTCAAAAGGAACCGATTTTAGTTATATGTTTCAGGGATGTCCGTCCTTACAAACCGTGCCTTTATTTGATACAGGAAAAGGAACGGATTTCAGTAATATGTTTTACGGATGTACGGGATTACAAACGATTCCTATGTTTAAAACATCTGGTGGAACAGCGTTCGGAAGCATGTTCACCAATTGTGCTTCATTAAACAGAGCTGCATTATCAGGAGCCAAAAATACAATCTCCTATGCGGGTTGTAAACTTTCTAAGGCGGCTTTGGTTGAGGTGTTTAGTAACCTGGCATCGGGGGTAACCTCAAAAACGATAACGATTTCAAATAACTGGGGATCACCATTGTTAACCGCGAGCGATAAAACGATTGCGACCGGTAAAGGATGGACTATTGTAGGATAAAACAAATAAAATTATGATAACAAATACAACCGAATTTTTTATTGAAATAATTGCCGAAGAAGGAATGGAATTATATAACGGAGAGCAAACCGCAAACAGAGTTACAGCGCCTATCGGTACCGATTTAAGCGATTGGATCGAAAGACAACCGGTACAAGAGATCATTATGGAATCATAGACTGTTTTCGATAACGTATCCGTATCGGACAGCATTGTATCGGTTACCGCTAAAAATGGACGAATCAGCAACCACTAATAAACAACAAGTAGTATAATGGGAACAATTGCAGACAAATTAACATATTTAGGACAAACGAAAGCTGAAATTCGGGATGCGATTATCGCAAAAGGAGTAACGATTCCGGAGAAAACGACTTTTCGGGAATATGCCGGAAAAATCCGCGAAATATCCACAGATGGCGGCGAAGAAAATCCGACCGAATGGAGACGCCCGGACGATTGGTTGCGTATCGATGATCGGGTGGAAGCCGGCGAACAAAAGTTTGTAGGACTACACGCGATATTTGAAGACAGTAATTTTATTACACTTTCGGCTACCGGCGATTATACGGTTGATTGGGGCGATGGCAAGATCGAAAATTTTGCTTCCGGAGATTTGGCTTATCATAGCTATTCGTACGAACAATTTGAAAAAACGGAAGGCTCTCTTGGGTATCGTCAGACGATTGTTACTGTAACGCCTCAGAAAGAAAAGGAGTTAACAACGATTAGTTTGCGGGAGCAGCATCCTCATGAAGGGCTGAATTCGTATAGTACCGGATGGCTGGATATCCGGGTGAGCGGTGAAAGTATTTCTGAATTTATAATTGGTGGCGGAACGGTATCACACAAATATCTGGAGTCTTTTTCTTTTGTAGGGGATAGTTCCATAACCGATTATACAGCGTTTTTTTCAGAATGTACCGCTTTACAGTCGGTTTCATTAGCGGATAGTACGGCCAAAGGAGAAAATTTTAGTCTGATGTTTTATGGTTGTTCTACCTTAAAAACCGTACCGGAGTTTAACACGGCGAGTGGAATAGACTTTAATACCATGTTTGGTCATTGTTCCAGCCTGGAGACGATTGCAATATTGAATACGTCACGGGGAATCGATTTTAGCAATATGTTCCTGAACTGTCTTTCTTTAAAAAGAATACCCTTGCTGAATACCTCCTCAGGAAGAACTTTTTTCAAGATGTTTATATCGTGTGTTGCTTTAAAAGTTGTTCCGCCATTAGATACCAGAAGAGGAACCGATTTCGGTTATATGTTTTTGTCTTGCGTAGCTTTAAAAGATGTCCCGTTATTGGATACCTCCAGTGGAATTGATTTTACCTATATGTTTGGCTCCTGTTACCAATTGGAAACCATTCCGTTATTGGATACCTCAAGTGGTGAAAATTTTTATGCCATGTTTGGCTCCTGTATGTTATTGAAAGGCATTCCGCAATTAAATACTTCCAAAGGGAATAATTTCTTTTCGATGTTTGGTGGGTGTAGTGCCTTAAAAACGATTCCACTATTGAATACTTCCAATGGAAGCAATTTTGCGAATATGTTCGGTGGATGTCAATCACTCCGGAATATTCCGGCCCTTGATACTTCAAATGGTGTGGATTTTAACGGTATGTTTTATGGTTGTACGGCTTTGGAATCGATTCCGGTATTGAAAGTGCCAAAGGGCAATGGTTTTAACGGCATGTTTAACAATTGCTATAGTCTGAGTAAAGCTTCATTGGCAGAAATCAGTAAACCAATCGATTATAGTAGCTGTAAGCTGTCGAGAAACGCCCTGGCCGATATTTTTAAGCATTTGGGAACAGGTGAGGATCATCCAACGATCACCATTTCCTATAATTGGGGTACTTCATTACTATCTGCCGAAGATCGGGATGTTGCCAGAAAAAAAGGATGGGATATTGTCGGATAAAGAAGTATCCCATTATCGATAGCGCAATAACAGGATAGGACTATTAGTAACGGATAAATAATAGAAGTTATGGGAACAGTTGCAGACAAATTAACGCATTTAGGGCAAACGAAAGCCGAAATTCGGGATGCGATCCTTTCGAAAGGAGTAGCGGTTCCTGTAGAAACAACCTTTCGGGACTATGCCGGTAAGATCCGTGAAATTACAGCGGATAATGGCGGCATAAATCCGGAGGAAGAATGGAAACGCCCGGACGATTGGTTACCTATTGAAGATCGGGTAGTGGCCGGCGATCAGAAATTCGTCGGATTACATGCGATTTTTGAAGACAGCAATTTTGTGGCGCTTTCAGCTACCGGAAACTATACGGTTGATTGGGGTGATGGAAAAATCGAAAATTTTACCGGTGCGACTGTCGCCTATCACACCTATTCGTATGCAGACTTTGAAGGAACGGAAAGTGTTCGCGGTTACCGACAGGCGATTGTGACCGTTACACCGCAGCCCGGACAGAATTTGATGAGCGTCAATTTACAGCAAAAACACAATCAGGCTGGACTGAATCTTTATTATAGTACCGGATGGCTGGATATCAGGTTGAGCGGTCAATATATTGGTAATCTTATTGTGGGCGGGACAACGGTATATCAAGGAGCTTTGGAAGCATTTTGTTTTTTAGGAGACAACATAATTACAAGTTACTACAATCTTTTTGCGAATTGCAGAATTTTGCAATCTGTTTTAATGCCGAATACCTCGAATGGAGAGGACTTTAGTTTTATGTTTTCTGCTTGTTATGCTTTGAAAACCGTTTCATTGCCAAGTACAGCAAAAGGGGGCAATTTTAACTATATGTTTCAGGGATGTAATTCCTTAAAAACTATTTTGGAATTAGACACTTCAGGCGGAGTTAGTTTTAGATATATGTTTTCCGGTTGTGGTTCTTTGGAAACAATACCGCTACTGAATACTTCCTCCGGAAGGAATTTTGATTTTATGTTTGATAGCTGTAGTATGTTGCGAAAGGTACCTTTGTTGAATACGGCAAACGGAATTTATTTTCAGTATATGTTTGCTTTTTGTAGTTCTCTTCAAACGATACCATTATTAAATACGGTAAACGGAAAGGATTTTAGCGGGATGTTTATGAACTGTAGAACGTTAAGAACTATTCCGTTATTGAATACGGTCAACGGGACTAATTTTGGATGGATGTTTGTATCAAACTATTTACTGGAAAGTGTTCCGTTGTTAAATACAGCAAACGGCACGAATTTCAACAATATGTTTGAAGGATGTGTTTCCTTAGAGACTATTCCGGCATTAAATACTTCAAAAGGTATAGGCTTCAATGGAATGTTTTCATCAACTGTTTTTTTAAAGGTTACGCCATTATTGGATACTTCAAATGGAATTGACTTTATGAATATGTTCGCAAACTGTAGGGCATTGCAAACTGTTCCGATGTTCAATACTTCAAACGGGCTGAGTTTTGACAACATGTTTGGCAATTGTACGACTTTGATTAAAGCAACATTTTTGGGAACCAAAAATTCAATTTCCTATCAAAACTGCAGGCTTTCACGAGCGGCTTTGGTAAGCATCTTTAGTAATCTGGCATCGGGAGTGCAATCAAAAACAATAACGATTACCAATAATTGGGGAGCTCTATTATTGACATCAGAGGATCGGGATATAGCCATAAAAAAGGGATGGACTATTGTGGGATAAAAAACAAAATTTTAGTATGACAAGTTTAGCAGAAATCAGCAGTTGGTTTAAAACCAGTACAAAACCATCACAAATACAATTTTGGTTGGCATGGGACTCATTTTGGCATAAAGAAGCGTCTATTCCACAGGCGAATATCCAGGATCTGGAAACCGATCTGGCACATAAAGCAAGCCTAAACGGTGGAAATACCTTTACAGGAAAGCAAATTATAGAAGGCAATCTGGCTATAAAAGGAACGATAACGTCGGACTTTGAATGGTTCTCAGATTTCGGTGATCCGGACAACGCAAACATGTATTTTGAAAAGGAAAATCTTTTTTCGGAATATCCCGAGTTTAACAGATTGTTCTTTTTTACCATAGCGCCGGACAGTTTTGATATCAACATACAAAACGAAATGATTCCTGTACGATTATCGGTCGACGGTGTTTCGAAAAACTATGTTTTTACAAAAAATGAACGCTTTAATGCGTTAACCGGTTATGGTCCTATGTGGACAATGCCGGCCCTGACAAATTATACCGATATTTATTTAGACGGAGCAATTATAAATAAAAGTGCATCCAGTTCGGTTCGATTAAACCTGCCGGCGGATACCGATCAGAAAGGAAAATTCCTATATGATAATGTCGTTCAGGTACAACCCAACGGAACCTTAAAAGCAGTAGCACCGGTAGTTCCGACGATCGATACCGTACTTACAGCAAGCGATAACACGATACAAAACACGATCGAATTTAGAACAAACGATAATCGTAACAGAAACGCGATAAACGGCGAAGGTGTTGTAATCGGGTATACCGCGAATAACAGATCGGATAACGACCGCTATGCTTCCTATAAACTGGATGGAATGCGTTTTGAATCGCATTTTAATAATCCGGTAGCCCAATATGCGGTGTCGGTTACTCCAAATAGAACACAGGGGAATGTAGACCGGGTAGATGTAATACTGCCGAAAAAAAGCGGTCACGTACCCGTTAAATCCGAATTACCGGACTTAGGACACCGGACGATTGCGACTACGGCACCCAGATTAACCGATTCGCAATTGCTAACCTTAATTTCGCCATTAGATACTAGTGGTGGCGATAACAGAGCGTTACACACCACTTTGGTATATAACGGTGCCGGGAATGCAACTTGGGGCATTCCGGTAGAAAATACAGCCAGTTACCGGTACACCATCATCAATAACACCGGAAACACTATAACCATTAACCGGTCGGGTGCAACCACATTTTGGATCGCAGGCCTATCGAATACTTCGGTAACCATACCGGCAAACGGATGGGCGGAGATCATCGGAAGTGACAAAGAAAACAGATTCTATTTCAGAATTTATTAAAGACAAGAGCGCTAGTACATAGAATCATATCCGGCCGCGAGTTAAAGATCCTTTAACATCGGGTCAAAATGCAGCATCAGAAGGTTTGAGATAACAATAAAAAAGCCCTGACACTTACCATAAAGTCTAAAATAAAATAATCAAACCATCTTCAGATAGAGGACGAATTCGGCATCCGTAACAGGAAGCGGACGGTCTCTTGCTATAATAAATTAGGGGTAGGCTAGTAATTTAAAATATAACACAATATGGCAACATCACTTGATCAAATATTGCAATGGTTTTTACAAGGTAAAAAACCGACACAATCACAATTTGACGCAACATTCCGGTCGTTCTGGCATAAGGAAGAAACCATTCCGGCGAATAAAGTCGAAGGTTTTAATATGGAACTGGATCAAATGGTGACGAAAACGCAATTTGCGGAGCATCTTACCGACGCACAGGCACATGCTGCTTTGTTGGCATCCAGAGAAAATAACGGAAACAAACAAAACAGTCTGGCTCCGGACACTACCGGAACAAAATTTCCAACCGTCGATGCGGTGAATGGTGCTATCGGAGCGATAACAAATGCGCTGGATGCCATTAATGGACAAATAATATAAAAGAATGGGAACAATCGCAGATAAATTAATACATCTGGGGCTAACAAAAACCGAAATACGGGATGCCATTATTTCGAAAGGCGTGACGGTTTCTGAGGAAACGACCTTTCGGGACTATGCCGGGAAGATCCGTGAAATAACCACCGATGGAGGAGAAACGGATCCACCGGATTGGGTACGTCCTAAAGATTGGTTGCCAATAGAACACCGGGTAGTGGAAGGCGAACAGAAGTTTGTAGGATTGCATGCCATATTTGAAGATAGCAATTTTATAGCGCTTTCTGCTACTGCCGACTATACAGTGGACTGGGGCGATGGGAATATCGAAAATTTCACATCCGGTGCATTGGCGTCCCATGTTTATGCGTTCGATTCTTTTAAAGGAACCGATACTTCTGGTGGTTTCCGACAAGCAATAGTTACCGTTACGCCTCAATCTGGCCAGACGCTGACAAGTATTAATTTACAGCGAAGACACCGACAACCTTCCCTTACGTATTATAGTACCGGATGGATGGATATTCGAATGAGTGGTGAAAACATGACCAGTCTTACTATTGGTGGATCAACGCTTTATCATGGTTATCTGGAAGCATTTTGCTTTATCGGTCGCAATGCGATTACCAGTTTTCGCAGGTGTTTCTCTGCCTGCAATCTGTTACAATCGGTTGTGATAAACGATACTTCGAATGCCACCGATTTTGGCTATATGTTCACATCGTGTTCGACACTGGAGAAAGTGCCTTTATTCGACACGTCTAAAGGAATGGATTTCGGATACATGTTCCAATCCTGTACTTCCCTGAAAAAAGTACCCTTACTGGATACTTCAAACGGAATAAGTTTTAGCAGCATGTTTGCCTCAAGTACGGCATTGAAAACCGTTCCACTGTTGAATACCGCTAAGGGAAGAAGTTTTAACGGCATGTTTTTAGGATGTACGGCTTTGAAAACGGTTCCGTTATTGGACACTGTAAGCGGAACGGAGTTTACCAGTATGTTTTTAGAATGTAAGGCATTAAAAACCATTCCGTTATTAAACACCGAAAATGGAATTGAGTTTATCGGAATGTTTTCATCCTGTACGCTATTGCGAACGGTCCCTTTGTTGGATACAAGAAAAGGTACCGAGTTTAGAGCGATGTTCCATTCGTGCAGTGTACTGGAAACGGTTCCCTTGTTTAACACTTCCGAAGGCGTTGGTTTTAGCGACATGTTTGCCAATTGTGGTTCCCTGCGCAAAGCAGCCTTTTTAGGGACTAAAAATAAAATCGATTATTCGTCCTGTAAATTCTCACAACCAGCATTGGTCGAGATATTCAAAAATTTAGCCTCCGGAGTCGTGTCTAAAACAATTACGATTACAAACAACTGGGGATCACAATTACTAACGGTCGACGAAAGAGCGATCGCAACCAACAAAGGATGGACTATTGTAGGATAAAAAGCAATAGTCTCAAAACGATCCAAAGGGTTTTATAGAATGAATTACAAAAAAATACAGCTATTGATATGGTAAGTTTAGCAGAAATAAAAAACTGGTTTAAAACCGGTTTAAAGCCAACACAAATACAATTTTGGGCAGTATGGGAATCGTTTTGGCATAAAGACGAAATGATTCCGCAATCCAAAATCCAGAATCTTATAATCGATCTGGATAATAAAGCCGAAAAAGGCAGTGGAAGCCGATTTGGTATTGAAGACAGAAATACACCGGACGATATCAATAGCAGAACGATTGATATGAACCAAAAAAACATGGTGTTTGATCATGTTGGCGATTTCAGAATTAACAACTACATCCCATATGGATATATAGAAGAACGTACCGCTCAGGATGAAGGGCTGGTTATTTTAGAAAACGATGAAGAATCGTGGACGTGTACCATTTACAGAGCCGATGGAAGTAGTATTGGCTATACACCTGATAGAGGGTATATGTATCTGTTATTGTCAGAAAACGGAGAACCCTATACCGAGAATGGCTTCTATGCTAATTATGATTCCAATACTGGAAGCTGGACTTATACGTCGCACTTCTTATCCGGCGGGACTTTTAAATACCAGGGATATGTAGGTGAAAAATATGCCGATATCATTGCCGGAATTCCACCGGTTATGGGTGATGGAATGGGATCGGAAGTTGTGGTTGTAGAAGGCGACAGGTTGCGAAAGACTTCAATTGCCGATGTATTACCGGTAACGACCTTAAACGACGTTACAAAAAACAACAATGTCAGTAAGAAAAGTTTAATCGTATCGCAATCCGGAACAGCCGGTGAGGACGATAATTATGCCGAATACCATCTCTCCGGTTACAGAATGTATGGCGGTTATAGCAGAGAACCCAAATTCGATGTCTATATCGGATTACAACACGAAATGGGCTCGGCCTTTAAAGGCAGACATTTCTATGTATGGCCAGCAAGTCCAAGGCGAAATGAACCCGGTTCCAATCCGTATATCATTCCGATTACCGTAAACGGGAAAGCCGCGGATAAAGAAGGGAATATCACAATCGACGGTGGTGGTGGATCCGCATCGTCTACCTGGGGATCGATTGGCGGTGACATCGGAACACAATCCGATTTAGTTGATCTGGTTAATGGAAGCAAATTCGGTGTTGGCGATGCTACGATGGATGACGACCGATGGGTGGATATGGCGAATAATTCGTTTACCTATAGTAGCGTGGGCAGTTTTGCTTTGCTGGGAAATGAAGTGGAAATAAATGAAACCAATAACGAGCTTAGATTAGAGCCTATAGGAAGTTTATTCTATGAATTGTTAAACCGCACGGTTATACGAAATGAATGGGGTAGCCCGATAGCAAATAGCAAGAAAATTGATTTTGAATTGACGATAACGGAAAGCGAAGGCGTTGTTTACACCGATTATTACACATTTATCGGGGTAAATCACGGAGAAGGTGGAACGCGATATCATTCCGACGACCAGCTATGGGAAGAAGGTTTCACTGTTTCCATCGAACCGACCGGAAACTACCGATACCGGATACAAAACTATGCCGATGTTAGAATGCAAGTTCCTTCCGATTCTGGAGAACCGGGAGCAAGAACCCAAAGAGTCATGTTAATGAACGAAAGTGGTAAGATTAGTCAGTCCTCAGAAGCACTTGTTTTAAAGGATTTGTCTAGGCTGGAAGTAAGAGGACAAGAAGTGTACGACTATATATGGTATCAGAATTTTGGAGAATATGCTAATATCGAAATCCGGGAAAATGAAACCGGAAATCCCGATTTTGACCACTATACCTTTTTGCGCTTAAACATCGATTATGACCAGTTTGAAAAAATTGGAGATGAGGTGTTGGTACGATTGGAAGTCGAAGGGACGTTAGGGGATTATCCGTTTCGATTAATGAACATAGGTGAGGATCGGATTTTTGCTTATGACGCAATAATCGGAACCAATATAACACCGATATGGTACCGACAACCATTTACCAGGCCGGTATCGGTAGTAATGGATTTACAGGAAACGAATATGGAGTATTTCAAAAACGTTATAACTGATGATGACGGGAACCTTTATAAAATGAATGCATCCGCTCCCGGGTTAAATGCGGTGCTAACGACCAATTCGAATGCTCCGTTTCAAAGTATTACACTAAATAATACGAAAGATCTAACGGTCATAAATCCGCTTCCGTATACGTTCGATCCGGGTGGAATGATGGTGAAATCGACAACTGATAACCTGGCCGAAACGTTTTATAAAAGAGATGGAATCAGTGTTCAAAATGCCGCTTCTGGTAACGTAAATCTGAATTTCCCGACATCAAGCAGCAATGCGGCAACATACAACATAAACCTGCCGGAAAGAAACGGAACGCTGGCAACTACAGATCAGATTCCGGTTGTTCCGCCAACACCAGGATTGCAGGAAGTTATGACGGTGAATTCGGTCGCGTCAAAAAGAGGTTTGGTACGCATGGAATCCAAAAGTAATGATCAAATAGAACCCGGACTGGCCTATGGAAGTGCAAAACTCGATTTACACGATTCCGGAGTCAATACAAATGCCGAATTGTATGTCCGCGATTATTTCGGATTCGAAACATTCTTGCGAATGGGAGCGATGGATGGCGACGGGAATGGAATTCAGGTAAACGCCTATAACTACGGACTACGCAATGTAACCGATCATTCCGATAGCGAGTTTGATAACGATTTGAATTACGTAACGGCTGGAGGCGTAAAAAAATACATTGCCAACAGTCTCGATAAACCTGCCCCGACATCTCAGATTGACCCTGGTGAAAAAGGCGAAATACGATTAGGAACGTCCTATTTATACCTCTGTACGAGTACGAATAACTGGATACGAATACCCTTTATTTCGGGAGGAAGATGGGATTAGAATAATAACCAAATAAATACAACAAATTATGGAAAAATTGAAAAGCTGGACTTTGTTCACGGTAGTAATCATTTTGGCTGTAATCGATCAGACAACAGACATCATGCCTGTGTTTTTAAAACAGATCAATGCACCGGAATGGGTGGGTTCTGTCTTAAGAATCTTTGTGGCCGTTTGCGGAGCACTTAAATTACGATTACAGGAACCACCGGTAAAACAAACGAATAACGAATCGGCACCAATGGTGTAGATAGGTAGCTGTCGAAGCCGGATATAGAAAGCCGTCCGGCATTTTGACACGAACAATAGGGTTTGAAAAAACAACTGTCGGTCTGTATTCAGACATTGAGGTCGGATAACGAAATCCGGTACTAAAACGAATGGAGGTCAAACCCTTAAAAATAGTACTATTTATTGAATTTAAAGGAGAATTATGGCAAATAAGAATATTTTAAAAAATTGGTTTAAAACGGGGTTGTTTCCAACACAATCTCAGTTTTGGGAATGGATGGAAAGCTATTGGCATAAAGACGATGTTATTCCACAGTCTCAAATTCAGAATCTTAGAACCGATCTTGATAATAAAGCAGACAAAGCAGCTATCGGCATTCATATGACGGATACGAATGCTCATGCCGATCTATTTGCTAAAGTTGCGACCCCGTATCGGTTTTTACCGGTTTTCCCAACTGCAGATACGTCTGAATTACAGGTTGAGGCACTTAAAAATACCACGTTGAATGCCGTGATGTATATGGGGCAAATCGATATGGATGTGATTCAACTGGACCCGATAACCGGGACTTTATCGAATTGGGATTTTAGAGCAAATACACAATATATAATACTTTATACAAAACGATAATATGAAAATCAACGAACAAGGTAAAACAATTAAGACAGGAGACGACGTAATAATTACGGAGTTTCGCGGTGGTGTGAGTGCTACAGCTGTTATGCAGGTTCCTGAGGATTCCGAGACTCATATATTACCGGAAGTAGAGCTGAAAAGACGTATTCGTTTTAACCCGGAAACCGGGAAATTCGAAGGACATAATGGAATTGAATGGACTGCTCTGGGTTTTGATCAACAACTAAAAGACGCGGTCGATTATATAACGGCTGGTCTTCCAAATAAAGCGGATCTTGTCGACGGAAAAATACCACTTTCTCAAATTAACGACGCGCTTGTTGGGTCGGTTAATTATCAGGGAATTTATAATGCCACAACAAATACTCCGGCCTTACCGGTTGCATCGGCTAATAAAGGAAAATATTGGGTGGTAAATGTAGCGGGAACGCAACAGGGCGAAAATTATAAAATAGGCGATTGGGTTATCTCCAATGGTACGGTTTGGGGACGTGTTCCAAAAGCTGTTGATGTGGATGGCACGCCAACTGCCGGAAGTAATAATGCCGTTTCCAGTGCCGGTGTGGCAGATGCGCTCGCTTTAAAGGCAAATACAGCCGCTGTAAATGCAGGATTGGATTTAAAAGCCAATACCATTGATGTCAACATCAAATTAGCCGATAAAATCAGTATTGCAGAATTGAATAGCGGATTGGCCACGAAAGCCAATTTAATCGATCTTGATACCAAGGCCAACATTGCCGATGTCAACATCAAATTAGCGGATAAAATTAGTACCATTCAATTTGAAGAAGGCCTGGCTGTAAAAGCGAGTCTAAGCGATTTGGCAACAAAAGCCAATGTAACGGATCTTGATGCCAAAGCAAATATCACGGATGTTAATACGAAACTGGCTGTTAAAGCTAATATTACGGATCTGAATTCCGGCTTAGCCTTAAAAGCGAGTCTGTCAGATTTGGCATCCAAAGCCAACATCGCGGATATGGATATCAAATTAGCTGAAAAAATAGGTACGGTTCGATTTGAAGAAGGCTTGGCGGAAAAAGCGAACCTGATTGATCTTGATGCCAAGGCCGATATTACAGATGTTAATACCAAACTGGCTATTAAAGCGAATGTTACGGATCTGAATTCCGGCTTAGCCTTAAAAGCGAGTCTGTCGGATTTGGCATCCAAAGCCAACATCGCAGATGTGGATATCAAATTAGCTGAAAAAATAGGTACGGTTCGATTTGAAGAAGGTTTAGCCGAAAAAGCGAGTTTAAGCGACTTAGCAGTAAAGGCAAATATCACGGATTTGGCAACAAAAGCCAATATTACGGATCTGAATGCTGGATTAGCTGTAAAAGCGAATAAAAGCGACGTTGATGCTAAAGCTGTTGAAATTCAGCAAAGCCTGGATGAAAAAGCAACCATTATCGATGTTAATACCAAACTGGCTGTTAAAGCAAATGTTACGGATCTGAATTCCGGGTTAGCTTTAAAAGCGAGTCTGTCGGATTTGGCATCTAAAGCCAACATCGCAGATGTGGATATCAAATTAGCGGAGAAAATTAGTGCTGTTCAATTTGAAGAAGGCCTAGCCGAAAAAGCGAGCCTAAGCGATTTAGCGGTAAAAGCGAATATCACGGATTTGAATTTAAAAGCAAGTAAAGAAGATTTAAGTTCCGGTTTAGCTATAAAAGCAAATGTTACCGACCTGGCGACAAAAGCCAACGTAACGGATCTTGATGCCAAAGCAAATATTACCGATGTCAACATCAAATTAGCGGAAAAAATTAGTACCGTTCAATTTGAAGAAGGTTTGGCTGAAAAAGCGAGTCTAAGCGATTTAGCGGTAAAAGCGAATATCACGGATTTGAATTTAAAAGCAAGTAAAGAAGATTTAAATTCCGGTTTAGCTGTGAAAGCCAACGCAACGGATTTAGCCGCTAAAGCCAATGTTACAGATCTAAATGCTGGTTTAGCTTTAAAAGCAAATACGGTCGATGTCAACGCAAAACTAGCGGAGAAAATTAGTGTTGTTGAATTTGAAGAAGGTTTGGCTGAAAAAGCGAGTTTAAGCGATTTAGCAGTAAAAGCCAATATCACGGATTTGAATTTAAAAGCAAGCAAAGAAGATTTAAGTTCCGGTTTAGCTGTAAAAGCAAATGTTACCGATTTGGCAACAAAAGCCAACGTAACGGATCTTGAAGCCAAAGCCAATATTACCGATGTCAATATCAAACTAGCGGAGAAAATTAGTGCCGTTCAATTTGAGGAAGGTTTGGCTGAAAAAGCGAGTTTAAGTGATTTAGCGGTAAAGGCCAATATCACGGATTTAAATTCCGGGTTAGCCTTAAAAGCAAGCAAAGAAGATTTAAGTTCCGGTTTAGCTATAAAAGCCAACGTAACCGATCTTGAAGCTAAAGCAAATATTACCGATGTCAACATCAAATTAGCGGAGAAAATTAGTACCGTTCAATTTGAGGAAGGTTTGGCTGAAAAAGCGAGCCTAAGTGATTTAGCAGTAAAAGCGAATATCACAGATTTAAACTCTGGCTTAGCAACAAAAGCAAACACAACAGATTTGAATTCCGGTTTAGCCTTAAAAGCAAATACAGTCGATGTTAATGCAAGACTAGCCGAAAAAATTAGTACTGTTGAATTTGAAGAAGGCTTGGCCGAAAAAGCAAGTTTAAGCGATTTAGCGGTAAAGGCTAATATCACGGATGTTAATACGAGATTGGCTGATAAAGCGAATGTTTCGGATTTAGCTTTAAAAGCGAATAAAAGTGACGTTGATGCGAAAGCTGTTGAAATTCAGCAAAGTCTGGATACAAAAGCAACTATTGTCGATGTTAATACCAAACTAGCAGATAAAGCGAATATAACGGATCTGGTGTCCAAAGCCAATGTAACCGATTTGAATGCTGGTTTAGCTTTAAAAGCGAATACTGTAGATGTCAACGCAAAACTAGCGGAGAAAATTAGTACGGTTGAATTTGAGGAAGGTTTGGCTGAAAAAGCGAGTTTAAGCGATTTAGCGGTTAAAGCGAATATCACGGATTTGAATTCCGGTTTAGCCTTAAAAGCAAATACGGTCGATGTCAACGCAAAACTAGCGGAGAAAATTAGTACGGTTGAATTTGAAGAAGGCTTGGCTGAAAAAGCGAGTTTAAGCGATTTAGCGGTAAAAGCCAATATCACGGATTTGAATTCCGGTTTAGCCTTAAAAGCAAGCAAAGAAGATTTAAATTCTGGTTTAGCTGTGAAAGCCAATGCAACGGATTTAGCCGCTAAAGCCAATGTTACAGATCTAAATTCTGGTTTAGCCTTAAAAGCCAATACGGTCGATGTCAACGCAAAACTAGCGGAGAAAATTAGCGCCGTTGAATTTGAGGAAGGTTTAGCAGACAAAGCGAGCTTAAGCGATTTAGCAGTAAAGGCCAATATCACGGATGTTAATACGAAATTGGCAGATAAAGCCAATGTCACGGATCTGGCATCCAAAGCGGATAGAAGTGATATGCTTTTCCGATTTGATAATGTTGCGGCGGAACTGGATGAAAAAGCAGATCTTCTTAATGTCGATGCGAGGTTAGCGACTAAAGCCAGTACTACGCAATTGACAGAAGGTTTAGCGTTAAAAGCAAATACAGTCGATGTCAATGCAAGACTAGCGGAAAAAATTAGTGCCGTTGAATTTGAAGAAGGTTTGGCTGAAAAAGCGAGTTTAAGCGATTTAGCGGTAAAGGCCAATATTACAGATGTTAATACGAGATTGGCTGATAAAGCAAATGTTTCGGATTTAGCTTTAAAAGCGAATAAAAGTGACGTTGATGCCAAAGCTGTTGAAATTCAGCAAAGTCTGGATACAAAAGCAACTATTGTCGGTGTTAATACGCAATTGACAGAAGGTTTAGCGTTAAAAGCCAATACTGTCGATGTCAATGCAAGACTAGCGGAGAAAGTTAGTGCTGTTGAATTTGAAGAAGGCCTTGCTGATAAAGCAAACATCATTGATGTAAGTTACAGTTTAGCGTTAAAAGAAAACATCACGGATGTCAATACAAAATTATCCGGGAAGGCAAATCTGGCGGATCTTCAGGCTAAAGCCAATATAACAGATCTGAATGCGGGCTTAGCCTTAAAAGCAGATACAACCTATGTTAATACAGGATTAGCGAATAAAGTAAGTGCCGTTCAATTTGAAGAAGGTTTGGCCGAAAAAGCGAGTTTAAGTGATTTGGCTGCAAAAGCAAACCTAACTGACTTAGCTTCGAAGGCAAATGTTACGGATCTAAACGCCGGTTTAGCCTTAAAAGCAAACACTGTAGATGTTAATGCAAGACTAGCGGAAAAGATTAGTGCTGTTGAATTTGAAGAAGGTCTTGCTGATAAAGCGAACATCATTGATGTAAATTCCGGTTTAGCAACGAAAGCAAACGCAACGGATCTGGCTGCAAAAGCCAATATTACGGATCTAAATGCGGGCTTAGCTTTAAAAGCGGATACCACCTATGTTAACACAGGATTAGCAGATAAAGTTAGTGCTGTGGCCTTTGAAGATGGTCTGGCGTTAAAAGCAAGCAAAGAGGATTTAAATTCCGGTTTGTCCGCGAAAGCAAACGCAACAGATCTGGCCGCAAAAGCGAATATCACCGATTTGAATGCCGGTTTAGCGTTAAAAGAAAACATCACGGATGTCAATACAAAATTATCCGGAAAAGCAAATTTAGCGGATCTGGCTGCAAAAGCGAATATCACGGATCTGAATGCAGGCTTAGCCTTAAAAGCGGATACAACCTATGTTAATACAGGATTAGCGGATAAAGTTAGTGCTACGCAATTACAGGACGGTTTAGCCGCAAAAGCCAATGCAACGGATCTGGCTGCAAAAGCTAATGTAACCGATTTGAATGCTGGATTAGCGTTAAAAGAAAACATCACGGATGTCAATACAAAATTATCCGGAAAAGCAAATCTGTCCGATCTGGCTGCTAAGGCCAATATCGCAGATGTTAATACAAGGTTTGACGAAACGGCAACGGTTATCCAGGAAGGCTTGGTGTTAAAGGCTAGTAAGGCCGATTTAAGTGCCGGACTTGCACTAAAAGCAAGTGCAAGTGACATGGATATAAAATTTACAGAGGTCACGCATTTGATGACTGCAAAAGCCAATGCCGATGAGGTGTATGGTAAAATAAATGACCTGAATGCCGGATTAAACGGAAAAGCTAATGTAGCTGATGTAAATGCAGGATTGGCCGTAAAAGCCAATACCAATGATGTTAATGTGAAACTATCCGACCTAAGCGGTAAATTGGATGCAAAAGCCAATGCCAATGAGGTGTATGCGCAATTAGGTCAAAAAGCCAATACTAACGAAGTAGATGCCAAGTTTGGGTCTATGTACGAAGGCTTGGCTAATAAGGCAGATGCATACCGTACTTTAAATTTAAAAGGAGAGTTGCGACCTGGTGATGATTTGAATGATTACCGACAAACAGGTATTTTCTCGCAAAATTCAGATGAGTATGCCAGAGAAGGTAAAAATTATCCGGAGTTTATGGCTGGGATGCTAACCGTAATTCAAAATTTTACAGACGAAGTGATGTCATATCAGACGTATTACACTTATGGAATGTCTAATAAAGTTTATAATCGGTCATTTTATAACGGCGAGTGGTCGCCTTGGAATTTATTGGGTGGTAATGGCAGTGGTGGTGGAGACTACCTACTTAAATCAGGTAATGAAACCAAATTCGGAAATCTGGGGATCGAAGGTATTCTTGCGGCCAAAGATAAATCGGAGAATAAGTCATTGCGAATTGAAACATCTAAAGTCGATATTCCGAATATTCAGGGCGCAGATTATAATCTGAAAAACAATCGCGATATCAGTCTGCAACGTCAGGGCGGTAATGTCGGAATCGGTACATCGTCACCAAAAGCGCGATTAGACGTTGCGGGAGAAGGTATTTTTTCGGGTCAAGTAACGGCTGCTCCGGGGACAGAACCGAATCATGTGTTGACTTTAGGGCAAATGAATAGGGCTGCGGACGATCCAAACGAAAAAGGATTTTTAAAAGTACTTACGTTTTATTTTAACCCGGAAGGGAAGTATCAGGATTATGATCTGATAAATGCAAGAATCAAATACATAATGTACTTCAGAAGTTCGGATGGAAAATATTTCTCACCGCATATCCTGGAACCCCATAACTACGAATTCTATAACAAAGAAGGCTTTGTCGCTTTCCAGATGGAAGAACAGAGTTATGCCGTAGTCAATTATATAAAATAACACGATTGAATTTTAATCAAAACCTCACAAATAGTTGCAAAACGTTGTGAGGTTTTTTACTCTAAATAACGTCGTTAAGCGGTCGTTGCAATAATCCTGTAAAACATTCCGGATTGGGTTTCTTTGATTCGCATACGCCTGTTTGTATTCGGTTGGTTTTTAGTGCTTTATTTTTTAAAAATAATGCATTTTACGACTTACTGCAACTACTGAATCGAACGCCCGAAAAACTACTTTTTGCCAAAAAAAATAGTGAATTTTGAATTTCAAACATATACAAAAACAAACACCCAAAATACAATGGATTCGAAAAAAATACAGCAATTATTTACATACCTGGAAGAAGTAATTGTCTGGCGAATTAACAATCCTTCCCAGGATTTCAATATAGAATCACCTGGATTTAGTACTAGTGACCATGAAGGCTTTCCACTAGGCGACTATATCTCGGAGAAAGAGCTTGCCCGTCATGAAGTTGTCATTCTCTTAATGGCACTGATGCCAAAATTGGACCCGGCGTTATTAAGACGCATTTATTTAGAGGTACCCAATAGCGTATTATTTGATTTATGTTCAACTAATGATAGCGGCAGGCTTTTTTTACCAACAGTTGAAGCCTTACAGTTTATTTTAGGCGGTAGCTGTATCGCAGGAAGATTACAGGTATTGCACTATTTTGATGACTCCAGCATATTGCTAAAAGACAACATTCTGAAAGTATCAAATCAGAATGAAAACGCAGTACACAATAAAATAGATATCACTCAGGAAGCCTTTAACCGTATCCTGTTTGGAATCGAATTATTGCCGAAAATGAGTAATGATTTTCCGGCAGAACAATTAAACACCCGTAGATCGTGGAGCGACCTTATACTTCCCCAATCCACGTTAAACGAACTTCAAAGTATTGAAGCCTGGTATAATAGCAGTCATATTCTCATGGAAGAATGGGATATGCAAAAAACGCTAAAACCAGGCTTCCGGGTGTTGTTTTATGGCGATCCGGGAACAGGAAAAACACTGGCAGCCAGCCTTTTGGGGAAATATACAAACCGCCCTGTTTTTAGAGTGGATGTTTCCATGTTGGTTTCCAAATACATTGGTGAAACGGAAAAGCAACTGGCAAAACTCTTCGACAGAGCCGAAAATAAAAACTGGATTTTGTTTTTTGACGAAGCCGATTCCATTTTTGGAAAACGGACCAACGTTCGTGATGCACAGGATAAATATGCCAATCAGGAAGTGTCCTATTTGTTACAGCGTATCGAAACCTTTTCAGGATTGATCATTCTTGCATCCAACTATAAAAATAATATGGACAAAGCCTTTACGCGACGTTTTCATAGTTGCATCCGATTTAACAATCCAAGACAGGAAGAACGTTTGCGCATCTGGAAACACAATTTGCCCAAACAATTAAACATGGAAGACATCGACCTGGAAGCCATAGCCGGACGTTATGAATTAACAGGATCAAATATCATGAATGTAATCCAGGATATCAGTTTAAAAACGATTGCTGCAAAATCACCTGATTATAAAGTGAGTCAGAACATACTATTGGAAAGTATTCAAAAGGAATATTTAAAAGAAGACAAAATATTCAGCTAAACTTCCCAAACAACGTAAAAAGTGGTCCGGAAACAAATCAGAACCAACCGATTTTTTCCGGGAATAAAATGTTATATGGAGTGTAATCGTAAGGGTTACACTTTGTATGGCATTGACTATATCATAAAATAAAGGAAACAATATAATTAGTAAACAATGAACGCAGAGAAAGAGAGTAATCCGCAGAAAGCAGCGCAAAAGAGAGATGAGAAACAGGCAGCGAATTCGCCTTTTTCTCTGCGCGAAACGGAGAATGCCAATCTTCAAACGCAGGAATCGGTTGCTCAAAATGAACAAACCGGTGCAGAAAAAAGTAGCCCACAGTCCGAAAACGCAAGTATTCCGGCTGTTCACGGCTCCAGTCCTGCGTATTCCGATGGTTCCGAACAAAAATACCAACAGCTTCAGGCTAGTATGGGAACGACAGGAGAGTTGGATCATCCCGATACCAAGCAGAAAGAAATGGAATATCGAAGTACGCTGGGAATTAATGAATTGAGAGAGTATCACGATACCAAAGCTGCAGAGGCAAAATCGGAGGAAACAAAACCAACCGACGCTATAGCTGCGGATGCAAAAGCTGCGGATGCAAAACCAACAGCAGAAGCGAAGCCGGCGGATACAAAACTACCGGGTGCCAAATCGACTGATCCGAAGTCGGCCGAAACGGCGCAAAAAACTACCGATGAAAAGCTGGTTGACGTTTCGAATGCAAAAAGCTCTGGTGATTCCGGCGCTTCGTCGGAATCGGCTCCTGCTATAAAAGCAGCTGATAAATCAGATATAAAGGCTGGAGAAAAAGAAGCCATCGAAGATAAAGCGGCAACAGAAGAAGTAGCGGATACAACACCAAAAACGGCTACTGCCAATCCTGTTTTTATGGAAATGCAGGGACAGGTTACCGAAACAGCAAAAGCACAGCGAAAACACGGACCGGCAGGTAAGGCATCGCAAGACGCCCAGGCTGCTGCACCTTCACCGTCGAATGAACGCCAAAGTATGGCACAAGCCGGTCAGGTAAATAAAATGAGCGCTCAAGAACCGGGATTGTTTAGTGCTGCCGCTTTTAAAGCCGAACTGAAAAAGAAAATTGATGGCGTAAAGCTTCCTACAAATGAGGAAGATGCCGATAAGTTCGAGAAAAATAACAACATCAAGGAGGTCAATGACAAAGCAATGGGCTCTGTCAAAAAAGAGAAAAATGCCGCTTCGGGAAGTATCCAGAATACCACATCGGAAAAACCGGATACGGCAAAACAACCGGTTCGAAATGTTGCTAAAATGCCGGTACCGGAACACGGTAAAGCACCGGGTAGCGTTAATGCGGCTAAGGCAATGCCAACAAAAAGAGAGGCTACCAATATTGAAAAACCAATTCAATCGGAAACGGATAGCATCGACAGCCAAATGAAAGAGCATGGTGTTACAGATCAAATGCTTGCCAACTCTAACGAGCCGTCATTCAAAGGCGCATTAGACGAGAAAAACAAAGCAAAAGAGCAAAGTAAGGCCGCGACCAACCAATTTAGAATAGACGAAGGTCAGAAACTAAACAAAACCCAGAACGAAGCACAGGCACAAGCCGCGAAGCAAATTGCCGGAATGCATGGTTCCCGTAAAGGCGGACTGGATAAAGTACTTGGAAATCAGAAAGAAACAGCCTCTAAAGACACCGCTGAACGTAAAAAAATTGCCGATAACATCAACAAAATCTATAACGATGCCAAAGGGGATGTTAAAGGTATTTTAGACGGTCTTGATGATACGGTTGCTAAAAAATTCGCAGCGGGAAGTATAGCCGCAAAAATTGCTTTTGAAAGGCACGTAGACAAGGAAATGAAAGCCTATAAAAAGAGACGCTATGGTGATTCGTGGCTGGATTGGAGAAACCTAAAGCGTGTCAAAGATGCTATGGTAGGGCTTCCGAAAGAAGTAGAACAATACTTTGTGACCGGAAAAGAAAAGTATGTTTCAACAATGGATACCTATATTGACGATATCGCCAATGTGGTTGCCAATCAGTTAAATGCAGCAAAAAGAAGAATCGCGACCGGTAAGAAAGAGGTTCAGAATTATGTCAACACCTTATCGCCAAGTTTAAAGAAACTTGGAGCGGCTGCGATTAGCGAAATTCAGGGTAAATTCAATGCGCTTGAAAAAGATGTCGACAATAAAAAAGATGCCCTTATTGATGTATTGGCTAAAAAATATGTGGAAAACATTGAAGCAATCGATGCTCGAATTGAAAACTTAAAAGCCATGAATAAAGGCTTGGTAGGTATGGCCTTAAGTGCCTTAAGTGGTGTTTTTGCTTTTATTATTGAGGTAAAAAATACACTGACAAACCTATTGGCAAAAGTGGTTGAGGTTGTAGGTGCTATTATCATGGACCCAATCGGATTCTTTGGAAACCTTATTGCGGGTGTCGGACAAGGATTCTCCAACTTTACAGCAAACATCTGGACGCACCTTCAAACCGGATTCTTTGCCTGGTTAACCGGAGCTGCCAAAGGCGTTACGATTACGATGCCGGAAGATATCTTCTCGTTAAAAGGTATTTTCTCGATTACAATGCAGGTACTGAATCTAACCTGGAGCGGAATTCGTTCTATTGGAGCAACAGTAGTGGGTGAACCGTTGATGAAAGTATTGGAAACCGGAGTTGAGATTGTACAGGTGGTACGTAAAGACGGTATCGCAGGACTTTGGGAATACCTAAAAGACCAGTTCCAGGATATTAAAGCAACGGTAATGGATGCCATTATGGATATCATCCAGAGTCAGGTTATCCAGGCGGGTATCAAGTGGATCTTAGGATTGTTATCGCCGGTAGGAGCGTTTGTAAAAGCCATTATGGCGATTATCGATGTGGTGAAATTCTTCGTACAACGTGCCGCACAGATTGCCGAATTGATCAGTGCGTTTATGGATAGTATTTCGGCTATTGCCAGCGGTAAAGTGGGCGCTGTAGCCAAATCGATCGAAAATGCATTGGCCAAAGCCATCCCGGTATTAATCGGATTACTAGCCTCAATTTTAGGTATCAGCGGACTAGCCGACAAAGTGTTGGGTGTGATTCATAAAATCCGCCAGCGTATTGTAAACGGAATTACCAAGTTCTGGAACTTTGTAAAAGAGAAAGGAAAAGGATTATTGAGTAAAGTTGGTCTTGGAGATAAAAAAGATAAGGAAGGTAAAAAAGAGAAAAAGGAGAAAAAAGAAGGTGAAAAAGATACGCATGGCTGGGATGATGTTAGAGTGCCATTTAAAGCAGTGGATAATCATGATCATACTTTGTATTTTGAAGGTAGAGGAGGTAAGACTGTTTTAATTGTAGCAAGTACGCCAAAAACATTTAGCGATTTTATTGCCGATATAAAACCGGAAGCAGCTGATGAGCGTACTAAAAAAGCAAAAGAAAGAGCTATACAAATAGCAGCCGATATTGATAAACGTAAAAATGATCCAACTGGTGGAGATAAAGACAGGGAAGATAAGAAAGAACGTGATATTGAAAGTATGACTAAAGCTTTGTCAAAATTTGTAGGTATACTTTTTGGTATCGATCAACAAGGCGGTTTACCGGAGTCTCAGATCAAACATATTTCTGATACAATAAACGGTGGTGTTATGGGAACAGCTATGCGTGCTGAGATACTTACCCGTAAGGGAATTAAAGGTAGTCCTCCTAAACAATCGAATGCGATATATGATGATTTGTTGTATAGAAAAAATGGTGGAGCGAGTTACTATGTTAGAGGACATTTACTTAATGAACATTTACATGGTGAAGGTATCTTGACCAACATGACACCATTGTCAAAAGATGGTAATGCTAATCACTTGCGTTCTGCTGAAGAACCGATAAAGATTGCAGTAGAAGGTGGTGCTATCGTAGATTATATTTTATATGTGAAATACGGTCAGAATATACCTGATGTAAGTGATGCCCAATTGGATGCAGCAGGTTTTGAAAGTAGTGAGGATAAAGAAAAAATACGTAAAATTAGAGAAGCGGAGAAGTCTGTTCCTAAAGCACTAACATTACGCTCGAATTATCTTAAAAAGGAAGGTGACAAATACGTGAAAGATAAGGTTTTGGTGTCTGAGAGATCGGTGTTAAATCCAGTAGATTTTGACTTAAAAAGTTATTATATTAATAAAACTAAAAAAGAAAAAGTTAGTATATTGCAGGCAACTGTAGAGCAATTGTCTAAGTCTGCAGGTATTTCTGAAAAATCTGCAAAAATTATTCAAGACGCTGCAAAAGAAGTGATTGGATTAAAGGAATACTCGCAGATTTTAGATAATATTTCGAATAAAAGTAGAGAGATATTGAGAGACTATGAAACGTTAAAAAAATCTAAGAGTGTAACTTTAAAATAAAAAATTATATGTTGGAAACCTTTAATGAAAATTTAATTGAAAATCTTTTAATTGCTGAAGAAGATCATAAAACAATTCTAGAAGTAAAATATCGTTATGACTCAACTTTAAAAGAAGATTTGCCAGAACTCACAAAACTAGATATGATACATAATGGAATACAAGAATTTTATAAAGAGACAACTAATGGTTTTGAGTTAAACTGGAAAAGAGATAATAGCGGACCTATAGGAGGTAATATACAATTAGCAGAAACTAAACACTTATTTGCTGGTCCAAAAGGGAATGGTATTTATTTTGATGAAACGCAAGAAGGCAGTGATCTTCAATATTTTCATCCATTAGATTTTCCTACTCCGGAATCGTATGTTGGTTTTATTATAAAACCTGATACGATTTACAAGTCAGTTTATTATATGAGTGTAAGTGATAATGCTTTGAGAAATCTGGATTTGGATTTTGATGGTTATACACAAATGGCTCTTGAGTCACGTGTGTTTTATTACTGGCAACTTGTTTTATTAAATTACATGAGTGGTAAAGGTGGGGAAGAAACGGAGACGTTTAAAACCGAAATGCCAAAAATATTCCCAGACTGGACTTGGGAAAATTTTATTGCTAAGTTTGAAAGTTTGCGTCTCTCTAAAAGAGGATAAACGGATATTTTTAACAAAATGATAAAAAAGCGAAGCTTCTCGAGGCTTCGCTTTTTTTATATTTTTAACTCAAAAACAAACCGGTACGAGTTATAATCAAATCGATATATTTTACTTTTTTATCCTTGCTTAAAAAAGAGATTTCAATTAGCTGTAAGGCTTCCGGTAGCCATTTTTCCAATCGTTTGTAAATAGAACGAATCTGCTTTTCGTTTAATCCTAAAGCGGCTCCGAACCGGTTAAAATAAACGATAGTGAAGTTCTTCTTTTTACCACCTAAAAATAACGCGGTGTCTTCTTCGTCTTTTGGTAAAATCATTTTTACATTGAGTAAATCATAAGCTGGCGACAATACCCATCCAATGTCCGACAAAAACATCGAAAAGTTTTTTAGATGCATGTCGTTATTCCCAATGATAAAGTTGAATAAAGCCAGTTCGAAAAAACGTACTTTGTCTAATAAGGTATTCGCCGAGAGTTCACCAACAGTCTTTCCAACCCGTTCCATTGTTCCTTTGTATTTGTCTTCCAATTCTAAAATCTGTAGGAAATCAATCATATGAATTTTAGTATTGGGTACCGGTCGGTCTATGCGTTTTGTGATATAGCATAACTCACCGGAAGCCAGGCGAATCATGTTGGAGGGAACACAGTCAATTTTAAACAATTCAGCCAGTTTCATCGATACATGTTCGTTTTCAGGCATCTGTTTGTAATCCGGATTTTGAGGTTTTAGAATGTAGTTTCCTTCCAGCGCGTCCAGGATGGTTAAACGTCCGCTATGTCCTTTTCCTAATTCTGATTGAATGTAGCCTAACGATAATTTAGGTTGAACTCCGGGAACGGTTACCGATTGTTCAATGGCTTCTTTGGCCAGTTTTGCCATGTCTTCCAGTCGGTAAGGAAGTATTGGAGCTTCGTTTGATCCAAAAAAGGCTTTGTTACATTTGGCATGATAATCACCTTCCAGAGAGTCTAATTCCTGATAACAATAAAGACATCTACGCATTTTTATCTGGATTTATTGGGTGAACACTTACAGCTCCAATAGCATTTTGGCAACAGGCTAACAGGAGTCCCATACGGTCATTTTTGTTGATTTTCCAACTTTCAGAAGCAATGTTTAACAGCCATCCTTCGGGAATCAAACCATCAAAAAAAGGAAACAGTGTTTTACTTCGGTACGGATTTTTACGCACCGGCATCGTAAAACAGAGAAAAGCATCGGGAAATGTTTTGATGTAAGTGTCGTCATACTTAAATTCATATTCCCCATTGTCAAGCTCCTGTAATAAACCGGCTACGATGTTGTTGTATTTTACAATTCCTTCTCTCATACTATTTCTCCTGAATTGGGCCTACTACATGCCCAAACATTTTTAAAACCTGATTGACCTTCGATAGACTTAAATTATCCTTGCCTTGTTCTATTTTTCGAACCACCGTTAAAGCAACACCAGCTCGCAATGAAAACTCCTCCTGCGTAAGTCCGGCCTGTTTACGTCTTTTTTTTACAAAATCAGCGATTGACTCCATTTTATATGCTTTTGAATATAAAGATACTGAAAATAGTTTAATTATATGTTTTTGGATATAAAAAAGCTTTTTTGAATTTTATTGTATGCTTTTGCATATAAATTTTATTTTTAAAATTCAGAACAAATAAATTCAGAAAATTATTACGAAATGAAATATTTATCTCAACCTTTTGATATGGCTTATAAAAAATAAGGCAATCCGCGTTTTTTTTAAAGAAAAAACAGCGGTATAACAAGTCGAATGGTTTTCGTTGTAAAACCGTATCTGTTGTTTAAATAATCACTTTAAAGTAATTTTTATAAAGTGCTATAAATCATAATTTTAGTTGATATTGATAAAAAAATAAGCTTTTCATTATAATATAGAAACATTCTTTATATAAAAAATAATACTTTTGCCGCCGTTTGATCATTTCAGCGCCCAGTGAAAGGTCAATTTTTAAGCCTACAAGTAAATTGTAATTGTTTGGTTATAAATTAAAGCCTTGAAAATAGTTAAATCATTTTTTATTGCTTTCTCTTTACTACTGCTCTTATCTTGTGCTAAAGATAAAAAGGAAGGCATTGACGATTCCGAAATCCGGGAACGTTATTTTAACCTTGAAAAAATAGGTTGGAAATCCAAAGTCTACAATCAAAAAGTTGATAAAATCGACTTTACCGCAACCGAAGTACCTATTCAGTATTACCTGTTAAAAGACAAAGGAAATGAGAATTTAATTCTTGTCGATTCCCTCTATGAACAGAACAAACGCGAACGGGTTATCGAATTTACCTTCCAGCAGGAAAACGAAAAAGATATTTTAGATTCGGAAAATACCGGTATCTCCTATGAAGATGGCGTGAAATACATGTCGTTTTCGATTGAAAGGGATTTTATGGTCGTGGTCAATCAGAAAGATACCATTCCCTGTTCGGCAGCCTTATTCGAAAGAAGTTATAAAATCACTCCCTATCAGAAAGTGATGCTGTTCTTTTCGAACATTGATCCCAATGCCAAAATTCAACTTATTTATAAAGATAACCTTTTTAAAAAAGGTACCCTGAAATTCCAGTTTAAAGATCCATTTACAGAAATAGCCTTATGATAAAGCAAATCCGAAACAGCAAGTTTACTAAAGTTGTCGCATGGTATTTAGCGTTGATGATTTTTGTCGAAATCACACAACCCATCCATATGTACGCTTTAACCAGTGGTCCGACACAACCCGAGTTTAATTCCTTTACTCCTATAGGAACTTCGGATATGGTGGATCTGGCCAGTGGCGATTTTAATTATAACATCCCGATTATGGACGTAGGGGGATATCCGCTAAACTTATCCTATAATGCCGGAATCACAACCGATCAGGAAGCCTCGTGGGTAGGTCTTGGATGGAATTTAAACGTTGGACAAATCGAACGACAGGTACGTGGATTACCCGATGATTTTAGAGGTGATGAGGTTCGCTATGAAAATGATTTACGAGATAATATTACCGTTGGAACTTATTTTGGGTTTAATGCGGCCTATGCCGGTTACGATGCCTTTAAACCTGGAGTGGGACTTGGGGTGCAATATAACAATTATGAAGGAATTACTTTTAAACCATCCTTCGGACTTAGCTTCCAGCTAAGTGAAAATGTAGCTGTGGGCTTAAATTTTACCGGTTCCGCTACAGAAGGAGCCAGTGTGAATCCTTCGGTTAGTATCTCGGCGAAATTAAAAGAAAAGTTTGATACGAACACAACTTCCGAAAGTTTAAAGGGTACCGGAACGATAGGTTTGGGATTCAGTAGCAGAAAAGGGGTGGAAAATCTAAACCTGTCTGCTAGTGTACAACGTATGAGTAATCTATATTCGAAAACGGAAAAAGGAGAAACGACGGTAAGCTCTAAAACAAAGGCAGCAGGAGCTTTAGGCGGGAGTGTTTCTTTTAATGATATGAGTTATACGCCGAGTAAACGGGTAGGTTTCGAAAATACAAATTTTACCTTTAACGGGGCTTTTGGTAGTGAATTCTTTTTAACGGAGTTCCAGGGACAAATATCGGGTTATGGATCCTATCAGAAAGTGGCCTCAAAATACCGTAATCGAAAAGAGAAAGCTTTCGGTTATGAAAATACGGAATACAAAAAAGCTCAGGCAGGTGTTTTGGACTTTAACCGCGAAAACGAAAGAACCGTTACCGAAAATACAACGGCTTTACCGGTTACCAACTATACTTACGATATCTATAATATTGACGGACAAGGTGTGTCGGGAATGTTTCGCCCATACCGTTCTCAGGTGAGTTATCTGTATAATGATAAGGTTACGGATTATGGCGAAGGAGCAAGCCTTGGAGCTGAATTTGGAGTTGGAAATATAGCGCACGCAGGTGTCGACTTTAAAGTGGCGCCTTCAACAAGTACTACAGGCGGATGGGTAAGCAATAATAACGTACTGCAGTATTTTAATGAAAGCAGTACGGATACAAAAAAAATGGAATATGAACCGGTAACCTACAAACTGGTGGGAAGCACCGTTGTGGATCCGGAGCAGAGTATCTATCTTAATAAAATCCATAAGGAAAAAGCCTTGCGAATCGGATTAGACGGTGGAACCAAAAACCGGATGACAACCAATAAGTATTATGAAGGTTATAATGGCGTTTCTCATGTTATCGATTCGAAAATTAAAAGAACCAAACGTTACCTGAGAAATCAGCTGGTACATAAAGTAACCGCCGAAGAAACGGCTGGGGATCCTTTTGTTATAAAAAACGACAGTGCCAAAGTACACCATACCGCTGGAATTAAGGTGCTGCAAACCGATGGTTCTACTTATGTATATGGAAGAACAGCCTATAACATGAGAAAAGTGGAAGCCACTTTTGATGTTTCCGGTCAAACCGGAAATAACACAAACGGATTGGTGCCCTATAACGGTACAACCTCAGGGAATAATACCAGTCGTAGTGATAAATTTCTGAATAAAATTACAACGCCGCCGTATGCGCATAGTTATTTGATCACTTCGGTTTTATCGGCCGATTATGAAGATGTGGATGACGATGGCCCTAGTCTTAACGATTTGGGAACGTTTACAAAATTTGATTATACCACGGTTCGTGATTATAAATGGCGAATTCCTTTCCAGGCGAATACGGCTACGTATAACGAAGGACTGATTTCACATAAGGACGATCAAAAAGGAACGTATCTCTACGGAATTAAAGAATTGACCTATCTGGATAAAATCAGTACCAAAACACATGTGGCTTTCTTTGATCTGGAAAACCGAGATGATGCTGTAGGTGTTGCCGGAGAACAGGGCGGTGCCGGTTCCGGACGAATGAAACGAATCAAATCCATCCGATTGTATTCCAGACCGGAAGTAACCAATGCATCGGGTGTTATTGTCGATCCGGGGATTAACAGCGCTATCAAGCCGATTAAAACAGCCCATTTTGACTATGACTATTCGTTGTGTAAAAACACGCCAAACTCATTGGCTCCGGCAAAAGGAAAGCTAACGTTGAAACGGGTGTTTTTTACCTACCGCGATTCCAACATGGGAAGATATACGCCTTATGTGTTCAATTACGGATTGGAAAAATCAAAAAACAAACCGAATAATTATACCATTACGAATGATGCTGTTAACAACCCGGACTACGATCCGAAAGGTTTTGATATTTGGGGGAATTATAAAGAAAATCCGGCCGGAAGTGGGAATCTTAATTCAGCATTGTCCAATACCGAATATCCTTTTGTGGATCAGGGTAATCAACAAACAGCGGATAACAATACCGGAGCCTGGACGCTAAAATCGGTTCAGCTACCATCGGGAGGTGTAATTGCTATCGAAACGGAAAGCGACGATTATCAGTACGTTCAAAATAAAAGAGCGATGCAGATGTTTAAGATTGCTGGTGCCGGAAGTACGAAGAATCCAGGATCCGGAGATATCACGAATACCTTATATAATGAAAATGGTCACAAAAAATATCTTTATATAAAGCTTGATGATGCCAGCGGGATCAATTCACGCGAGGATTTTATAAATAATTATTTACGGGAAAATTTAGACAAAGCGATTCAGTTCCGTTTTCTGATGAACATGACGGCTAATGATTCGCAATACGAATATGTTTCCGGATATTTTGAAATAGGAGAAACGGATACTCAAAAAATAAATGTGATTAATAATGTTCAGGATTATGGAAAGATAGTTGCCATTCCGCTAAAATTATTAAACCGGGATGGTTCAAGTGGCCCTGAGAATGTAAATCCAATTGCTAAAACCGGTTGGGGCTTTGGTAGAACCTATTTAAACCGAATTGTATACAGTATCGGTGGCGATAATAGTAATACCAATTTTGTTTCTATCGTAAACGACCTGTTGGGTAGTATTGAATCCATTAGCAAAATTTTCGATGGACCGAACAAAGAACTGGAAAGAAAAGGTTGTGCCCGAATTTTTAAAACCGATAAATCCTGGATCCGACTTGAAAACAGTAAGGGAAGAAAACTGGGTGGTGGTCTGCGGGTGAAATCCATCCGTTTGAGCGACGAATGGGGTTCGATGCTGAGTTCAACCCAATCCGGAGGAACCGACTTGTCTAGTATGGAATATGGTCAGACCTATTCGTATGATGATGATGGTGATAGTAAAGGGAATAATAAAAAATCAAGTGGAGTAGCGACGTACGAACCCAACGGAAGTGCCGAAAATGCCCTTTTAGAACCATTATATCCTAAAAGCGGTAGTTATGCGCAAAACATATCGGCACCAAGAGAAAATAATTATGTGGAAAAACCATTTGGAGAAAACTTCTTCCCGGCACCACGGGTTACCTATTCGAAGGTAACGGTACAAAACCTGCCGCGAGAAGAGGGCAATAAAGAGGTTAAAAGACATGCCACCGGAAAAGTAGTCACCCGACATTATACCTCGTATGATTTCCCTACAAAAGTTGATTTTACCGATCCGGATGTCAAGAGTGATATCCCGAGTCCGAATCAACTTATGGGCTTTGTTACGCAATTGGTCAGCTTTATGATGCGCAGCCATTTGACGATGTCTCAAGGCTATTCGGTCGAAACCAACGATATGAATGGTAAAGTAAAATCGCAGGAGGTATATGCCGAAGGAAACGATAAACCGATTTCAAAAGTTGTTTATAAATATAACGTCGATGCAAACGGTAATCTGGATAATAACCTACAGACCATTAATAAAAATGGAGAGGTAAGAAAACAATTACTCGGCGTGGATTATGACATGATCAATGATTTTAATGAAAGCCGTTCCGAATCGGAATTAGCTGGTTTCGACGGAAATCTCGGAGCCTTTTTATTCACATTGTTCCCGGGATTTGTACCGACAATACTTCCTAAATATTCGTATAATGAAAATTTATTGCGAACGGCTGTCACCACAAAACACGTTCATAAAACCGGAATACTGGTGGAGAAAATTGCCTATGATCTGGGATCAAGCGTTTCAACCAAAAACCTGGCGTGGGATGCGAGTTCCGGAGAGGTGATCCTGACGCAAACCACAAATGAATATAACGACCAATACTATGCCTTTACCTATCCGGCCTACTGGAAATACGACGGTATGGGATTGGCCAGTACCAATATCGGTATTGAGGGATCTTTAAGTCTTAGTAATGAGCAGGTTAATAATGTGGGTGGTGGCTCAAGCGCACCAACAGACAAACCGTATTTCAGGATTGGTATAGATACCGATTTAAGCCAATATTTCCATTTGGGTGATGAGTTATATCTTAAAAACGCAACAACATTAGAGCCTGTCGAAGGTGATATGCAGGCACTCGCCGCTGTTCCATCGACACCATTATTTGTCAACCGACTTTGGGTAGTTGGTTTTAGTCCCACTAACAGAGGGATTCTTTTAATGGATAAAGATGGGAATTATTTTAACAAATGCTCGGCCTATAGTAGTATTCCGTTTAAAATTATGCGTTCCGGGTATCGAAACTTACAGGCGGCTTCGATGGCATCGATAACATTGATGAAGAATCCGATTACGATTACAGATGCTGGGAATCAGATCGGATTTCTGGATCAGAGTGTTTTACAGTATGATGGCGCGTCAGGTACGAACCCGAGAATACTAAATGCCAGTGCCGTGGTGTATAACGATTACTGGAAACCGCAGTCGGAACATAATTTACCGTATTATCCGGATCCTACGAAAAGTGCAGCTGTTGATGGGCAAGGGAACCCGAAATACCCTTATGCGGTACGGGTAAATCCGTACTTGTGGAATATTAAAGGCGATTGGAGAGCTCAGGAATCGTATGCCTATTTAACGAGTAGAAATGCCGCAACGACTTCGGTAAACAATCCAAGAAATGAAGGTTTCTTTGCGAAGTTTGTACCTTTTTATATACTTGCCAATGGTGTATGGACGGCCAATACGACCAATTGGAAAAGTGCGAGTAGTATCACCTTATATAGCCCGTATGGAACCGAACTGGAAAATAAAGATGCTTTAAAACGATATAGCGCCGCGCAATATGGCTATAATTATACGTTGCCAATGGCAGTGGCTTCGAATTCAAAATATTCGGAAATGGGGTTTGATGGTTTCGAAGAAACACGCCGAACAAGTAGTATAAATCCACCGCATTTTAGTTTTAATGGGACTAATACAAACTATTCGACAAATCATTCGCACACCGGAAAGAGAAGTATCAAAGTAGCCACGGGTCAGTCGGTTAAATTAGTACGGGAAATGATTACCGCTCCGGCTTCTGTTCGTCAGGAAACTTGTCCGCCGCCGCCTAGTACGGATCCGGCAAATTGTGCCTATACATTTGAAATAGTAGGATCTGAAGGAAGTTGTTTAGGAGAAAACATAAGAAGAGTAAAACTAACATTCCCGGCAGCTATTACGGCTACCGATATAGTGGCCAGTTATACGGCTCCCTACTCCGATCCGATAAACTTTACAAATATTACAGTAGACCCGAATAATAATCGAATAGTATATATCTGTGTGTCAGGATCATTTCCTAGTGGGCCACCTCAGATTGGTCAGCAACCTCCATCGAACTCATTAGGGAGCTATAAAGAGTTAACGGTGAGTATGGGGAATACGACTTGTTGTGTACGTCTTCACTGTCATAATAGTGGAGGATCAATCTATAATATAGCAGCAGATACTTGCACTAACTTTTAAATTACATTCAGATGATACGATATATTTTATTCTTTGTGCTATTGATAAGTGTAAAAAGTAATGCACAATATTCCGACCAGACCAACTCGTTTCAACCCACTCCGGGTAAATATGTGGTAAGCGGATGGATCAAAGAAATTCATCCCACGCAACAATTGACCTATACAGGATCGATTAAAATAAGTCTGACCAATACGTCGGCGCCGTTGATGGCAACCCTACATCCGGTTGGCGAAATCATCGATGGCTGGCAGCTTATTGCCGGTGAGGTGGATATCGTTTTTCTTGAACCCGCGACCGTTCCGAGACTCGAAATAGAACTGGTTTGCTCGGATACTGCTACCGAATGTTATTTCGACGACATCCGTTTTCACCCATATAACGGATCGATGAAAAGTTTTGTATACGATGAACAAACCCAACGTTTGATGGCCGAATTGGATGAAAACAATTACGCTACCTTTTACGAATACGATCTGGAAGGCGGTTTAATCCGGGTTAAAAAAGAAACCGAAAAAGGAGTGTTTACCATACAGGAAACAAGAAGTAACAGTATTAAACAAAATTAAATGCTCATGAAAAAGACGCTACTATTCTATTTACTGTTCTTTATAGCACTTCCTTCTTTTTCGCAGGGAAAAAAAGCGGTGGAAGAGCTGTTTGATAAGGTTGAAAAAAAATATAAATCCGAAAAAAGTTATTGTTATCAGTCCATCTATAATTTTTATAGCACGGCAACAGCTACCAAACCGATTGAGACCTATACCGGAACGATCTATAAAAATAATACGATCAACTACCAGCAAATTAAAGATAATGAGTTTGCCAGTTTCGGAGCGAATAACATTATGATCAACCATCAGGAGAAAATACTGCAAATCGGTAAAGTGGAAAACAACAATTCGCCCATTGCCTTGCAATCGTTTCTGAAACTGTTTCCGGATTACTCACTAAAGCAGGATAAAACCTATTATATCTGTGAGCTAAAATCAGGAAAGTATTCTCAGGTGGCTATGGACCGATTGATCATCTATATCAATAAAGCCGATTACAGTCTGGCGAAACAGGAGTTTTATTTTGTTGGCGAAAAAGAGTTTACAGTCAAGAATAAGAAGACAAAAATAAAAAACCCAAAACTGGAAGTACGCTACGGTAAGCATCCGAAATGCCCTGACATCAAACAACAGGATTTTTTCACGATTAAAGACAAAAAGTTTATCGTTACCGGTAAATTAAAAAATTATAAGGCTATAACATTATAAATAATATGAATACAGTATTAGGCAGGTTATTGATTAGTATTACCCTCTTTTTCTCCATTTTTGCGACGGCACAGGTTGAGGAAAAGGACTATCCTTTGGCTCCGATTCAACTAAACGGCTTTACACAGCTGGCTACGGTATTGGATCCCGAAGCCGGATGGGCCAATCAGCACAATAAAGACCCGTATTGCTATGCTCGCTTACGCGTAGACAATACGATGGCGCCGTACCAATGGTATGAATTTAAGGCAAAGTTTACGGTTACGCCGCTTATGCCGGATGGTTCTATAGACGAATCGGTTACGCCAAGAGAAGAAACGCTGGCGGTTTCCTATAGTCCGCATGGTGCGTCTGTTGTGAATACATTGTTTACAGACGTTAACTTTTTACAGGTTAAAAACCGATTTGGAATCAAAATCAGCCTGATTCCGGGTTCTGTTGAATATAAAGACATGGTCAACAATACCACGTCAAATTATATCCCTGAAAATATATTTTTAGATTTAGGGCTAAAGGTAAAACGCTATTATACGGTTTCCGATCAGTTACCTATTCCGATGGCAACCATAACGAATCAGTTGGATTCGTCAACCGGAGCAATGGTTCCGGGATCGATTAAAATAGAATGGCAAAAAATTTCAGGGGCACTCGAATATGAATTGGAATGGACCTGGGTGGATTCGTATGCCGCAACCAATTTGACTGCTAATCTGGCAAAAAATACAATCAATTTTAGCGATCGTGATTTTGAATTAAACAATACCCGAATTAGTACCAAATCGAGTTCCTACGAAATCCCCTTACTATATGCCAAAGGGTATTTAATTTATCGCGTTAGAGCTGTTGGTTTGCATCCTACCGTTTTTAAAGGGAAGTATTACGGTAAATGGAGTTCCGAAACGGGGGGGGCTAAAACCAAGGTTTCCGACTGGACTCATGTCGCTGAGTTATCCGAACACGAAAAAAGCAAAAACTGGCAATTACAGGTTAGTTATGCCGAAAACGGGAAAAAGAAAGAAGTGATCAGCTATTTCGACGGATCCTTGCGTAACCGACAAACGGTTACGAAAATCAATACCGATAAAAATGCAATTGTTGGGGAAGTAGTATACGATGCACAGGGAAGACCTGCTGTTGAGGTATTGCCAACTCCGACGAATGAGAATAGTATTCGTTATTTTAAAAACTACAATATGGCGCAAACCGGTACGCCGTATTCGTTCCGGGATTTTGACTTCGATGATAGTTCCGATCCGACAAATTGTAATATACAGATCAATAAAATGGATTTGGGATCGGGTGCGGCACGATATTATTCGGCCAATGGACTGATCGATTTTCCGAATAGTATCAATCAGAAATACGTTCCGGATGCCGAAAATCATCCTTTTTCACAGGTAGAATACACGCCGGATAATACCGGGCGTATTGCCCGAAAAGGAGGCGTTGGGGTTAACCATCAGTTAGGATCGGGACATGAGATGCGGTATTTGTATACGGTTCCAACCGATAAAGAACTAAACCGTTTGTTTGGTTATAGTGTTGGTGATGTATCACATTATAAAAAGAACATCGTGATTGATCCGAATGGTCAGGTATCGGTGAGTTATATCGACCCGCAGGGAAGAACAATTGCAACGGGATTATCCAATGATCCGAAGGACAACCTGGACAAATTAACCGATGCGGCAAACGATAATCCAGTACACGGTATGATGAACGATAATCTGCTAAGTCAGAACCGACTGGAGTCAACTGGTAATTTTCCGGGGAACGACGACCGCTATATCGTTTCGAAACAACTGGCTGTTGGAGGTGATAATATTGCTTATGAATTTGATTATAATGTCAAGCAAACGCAGCAATTCACACCATCCAGTCCGTTAACGTGTACCCTACCAACCTATCCTTTTGTATACGATTTGGTAATCAAACTAAAAGACCAATGTCAGGTCGATAAGATCAATGTTGAAAAAATCAAATTGGGTGGTAGCGGAAGTGCTTTCCCATATCAGTCGAATCCAAGTGATTTTAATCAGGCACTGGCTTCGGGTTCTTATGCGCTTTCAAAAGAACTGAAAGTCAATGCGGAACAACTCAATACGTATGCAACGGAATATATCAAAAAGTTAAAGGATAAAGACGATCCTTGTTACATCAATCCGAATCAGTTCTCTCCGAACATTTCATTGGATATGTGTAATATGGATTGTACCAGCTGTACGGCAGCATTGGGCACACAATCCAATTATATTCTGAATGCGTTAAGTACGTTTTTCAGTGTTCCGGTAAGTACGTTTAGTTTACCGTCAACACTTACACCGCCGATTGTGGTAACGATTACCGGTAATTCGGGTATCGATCAGAGTCAGGCCAATGGTCTTGCCAATCGTTTTTTCAGAGAATGGCAATTATTAAAACAGGAGTGTGTGCAATTGTGTACGCCGGAAGCGCTTTATGATTCCAGTTGTACGGTTAATGAGCAAACCTTATTGAGTGATGTTAGTCCTTTGGGACAATACGGAAATCCAAATGGAACCATTACCAATGAAGCTGGACAGCAAGTGCCCAATCCGGATTTTGAACTAAGTGTTTTTAACCCATCGAGTAAATTATATGCTAATGGAACCGTAACGGGGCATCACTGGAAAAATCCAACGACGCCTTATAAAGATATCGATGGCAATGATGCTTTTGTTAATGTTGTAGTAAATGCAAACGGAACGACTACGCCAGCATCCACAGGACAAGTGCTTTCGGCAACCATTAACGGTGAGAACGTTCGTAGAGTACGACCGCAACAGTTGGTTAATTATAACGACTTCGTTGAGGCTTTTGGTCCCGGTTGGGCAAAGTCATTAATTGCCTACCACCCGGAATACAATTACCTGGTGTACAACAAGGAGATTTGTAATCTTACTAAAAGCAACGGGACAACTTCATTAAATTCGGATGCCTACGATAGTTATCTGCAAAGCGTAACCACGTTTAATGATGCCGTGACTAAAGGTTTAATTGGAAGTACGCTTGCAGCGAATAGCGGTATTTATACATTAGATCCGTATTTTCAACAATTGCCAGCCAATTTTGAAAGTGCGACGCTATACGGTTACCGAATCGGCATTATGCAGGAAGCGATCAATTCTGATTATATGGTACATGACGACCCAGCGACAGTCGTGAAATTATATGAGGCCGCTTTACAGATGGTTTACTGTAATCCATTGGTGCAGTGTACCCCTCCAACGTCTATTTCTGCCTTAACACAAGATCAAAAAGATCAGTTTTGGAAAACATACAGAAGTCTTTATTTAGGTTTAAAATCAAAAATAAAGCACGTTTTTAGTAATATTTATGCGATCGAAAAAGGTACGTATAACGGTTGTATTGGTGGTGTATTGAATTATTCGGTTACGAATGTACTAACGGATAATTTCTCTCAGAAAACCAGTTTGTTTAATTATATCAATAGTATAGCGGTAACGTCACTTTGCGGTAGCACTAGCGGTATTTTATATAAAGAAAAAGCAAAACGTTTTATTCCGGTAGATTTTGGATATGATTCGGGCGTGGATCCGTTGACAGCCTTAAATCAGTTACAGGCACAAAACGATTACGAATATTATGCACAAACCGGAAATTGTCCGTTACTTTTTGATTTTGATTATTTCTTAAACGGTTTCTTTAAAGATGCCGCATTTAGCAGTGTGAATATTACAGCAATGTCCAGCCGACCTTTTACAGGACAGTATGTAACCCCTGATTTAATTAAAGCCTTAGGATCGACAACTGTGCCGTTAAATTCATTAAACATTAGTACGGCAACGGCAAGTAACACACTTACAATTAACTTTAGCGCTAGTCCGTCGCAACCGTTTTGCGGGACTACGGTTAAAGTAGAGTCATCGACATACACCTGGGCGAATTACAATACCACCTGGAAAATCACGAAGATCAAACAATTCTATTACGATCAAATAGCTTCCGTACCGGAAAATAAAGTGTTTGCTTATAGAGCAGTGGCGGAAATTTTAGTAAATGGTGCCACAAAAGAAGTGATCCTTTACGGAACCACCTGTGCGGCTATTGGAGCGTGTAGTACCGATCAGAATAATCAGGTTGGTCAGGTACTGGATCCTAATGACGCAGCACCCGGAAGTGGGCATAATTGTAGCGTAAGAAACAAATTCCGTCAGGCTTTTGTTGTTTTTATCAATGCGTTAAAACAATCACAAGAGTTGCAAAGTACAACGCCTGTTAGCTTAGAAAACATACCGTCGTATAAAAATTCATATCTGGCTACTTTCTTTAATGAGCCAACCAATTCGCCGATTCAGACAACGTGGATTAGTGGACAATATGGATATGGTATGTCTCGCGGAGGAGAAACGATATTTTCTTTAGATCAAACGGTAAATCTTTCTACAGTAAGTGGTTTGTTTCCATTTAGTAATGTTACGATTGTAGGAAATGGTTCCATCGATATTTTTACCTTTCACTATCCAACAACATCAGGATCTATTGGGAAAATAACGGCACGGGCAAAACCGAACCTTAATTATATTGACAGGGACTGTACCGTATGTATTCCACAAACGGTTACTCCGGTTGCCTGTGATGCTAAAAAAGCCGATTTCTTAGACTTTATACTTCACGGAGGACCCAATAATGGTCCGCGTATTACGGGGTATACCATTGAAGTTGGTGAGTTTGACAATTTCTGTACAAGCAATTTACAGTATCTTGTTGATAGCTATATATATTACTGTAATCAGTTGGCGGTTACGTCATCGTATGACTATAATTTCAGAACAATTGCAGAGTTCGGAAATACCTATTTGCATTACGGGTATAACGTGGATGAGGTTCATAATATCTTTAGGGTTATTGATGCTTATAAAGTGTATTATGGTAATAATGCCAGTAACCCCGATCGTTTAAACTGGAACAACTGGGTAAATACGGATTATCGTGCTGCCAATCCGGGGATATGTCCTCCGGTGACGATGAGTGTCGTTTCTCCAAATGTGCCGGTTGATACTGACGGTACCTGTACGCATTTAATCAAAAATTTAAATGAGACCTATCAGCAGGAAGCCTATGAGAATTATCTGGAATCGTTGCGTAAAAAATTCATAAAAGAATACATTACAAAAGCAATGGCAACGGTTCAGGAGAAATTTGATATGAACTATTTTGATAAAGAATATCAATATACCTTATACTATTATGATCAGGCCGGGAACTTAACGCAAACCGTAGCTCCGGAAGGCGTAAAACGATTTACACCGAGCGAGATCAATACCAAAAATGCGTCGATCAATACGTATAGAAACAGCTTTGATCCATTAACACCAGCCCCTGAAAATACGGCTTTACAGCCACAGCATACATTTAAAACGCAGTATCGTTACAATACGTTAAACCAATTGGTTTGGCAAAAAACACCGGATGGTGGTGAGACGCGTTTTGCATACGATGATTTAGGACGAATAATCGCATCGCAAAATAAAAAACAACTGGAGCTTTATCCGGAAATCAGGGCTTTTAGTTATACGGCTTATGACGATTTAGGACGTATCATTGAAGCGGGACAGATTTGGGCTAGCGCTCAGATGAATCAATATGGGAACTACTATTTTATTTCAGACGAAGGACGATTAATGCGTTCTACCCTTACTAATAGTGTTGTAACAAATGAGGAGGTCAATGCTTTTGTGAATATTGGAATTATGAAGATGGATGTGACGCGAACGGTTTATGATCAGGATCCGCTACTGGAAATAAATCCGGGACCAAGACCAGCTTCCGATTTTTTCTATTCCGATTATAACCCGCAAACCAGCCGAAATCGGGTTACCGGGATATTTACGTATAATGAATATACAGATGGAGATGAACAGGAATTTATTAATGCAATTGCATATAACTACGACATACACGGTAATGTAAAAGAAATGGTGACGTATGTAAAGGCATTGCGAGATTACAGCTGTGATCCAAATGTAATCGCCGATACGAATTTAGCCCTTAAAAACGACTGTGAATTACATATTAAACGTGTGATCTACGATTACGATCTGATCAGTGGTAATGTAAACACGGTTACGCATCAGCCAAATAAAACCGATCAGTTTATCCATAAATACGAATACGATGCCGATAATCGTATTGTTAATGTTAAAACATCACCGGATGGTATCGTTTGGGAGAATGATGCCAACTATCAATACTATGCGCATGGTCCGTTGGCACGTGTGGAGTTAGGGGATAAAAAAGTACAAGGTATCGATTATGCCTACACCTTACAGGGATGGTTAAAAGCGGTAAACGGAGAAAATCTGACGACACCGGAAAATGATATGGGACAGGATGGAATGGCAGCCCGATTGAATACCAATAAAGATGCGTTTGGTTATTCGCTTAACTATTTTGACGGCGACTATAAAGCCATTACAACAGACGATACAGGAGACGAAAATTTCAAACCGTTGATGTTTAGCCGTAATGGAAATCTTGCTGCCAATAACCGAAATCTGTACAATGGAAATATCAAACAGATGACTACGGCTATTCGTACGAATAGAGAAGCTTTATTGGATGTGCAGAAGAATAGCTATACCTATGATCAGTTAAACCGTATTACCGGGATGACATCTGCTGCGATAAAACCGGATGCTCTTGGAGTAGCCGATGTGAATAACGAAAGTTATAGTTCCAGCTATACGTACGATCGAAACGGAAACCTGAAAACGCTTCTTAGAACTGCTCCGGATCAGAATGGTGCTTTCCGAAAAATGGATGAATTAGTATACCATTATTTACCGGGTGATAACAAGCTTCGCTTAGTGGAAGATAAAGCAGGTTTCTCCGGATTGGCAACTAACGAACTGGGTGATCAGATACAGCAATTGGCTGCTTTAGGAATTACGTATAACATCAATAACCTGAGTACGCATAATTATATTTATGATCAGATTGGCCAACTTGTTGAAGATAAAACCGAAGGGTTAAAAATTGACTGGCGTGCCGATGGTAAGGTTAAAAGAATTGAAAAGTTTAAAAATAATGCACAAACGATTATCTATTTCGAATATGACGGTTTAGGAAACCGAATTTCGAAAAGTGTTTATGACGGCTCATTTGGCGATCCGATTACCAACTCCGATTACTATTCCAGAGATGCGCAGGGGAATGTATTGGCCGTGTATAAAGATGTCCAGATTTCAAACAGAAATGGTTATAACAGAAATTATTCTATAAAAGAACACCATATTTTTGGTAGCAGCCGATTGGGATTGGAAGATAAATTGGTTGGCTTGTATAAATACAAAAAACCGGAAATTGGTGGAGGGCCGTTGGGAATGACAGCTCAGGCTAGTGCCATGGCGGCTACAACCAGCATACCGAGTGTACCGTTGAGTGTGTCCGATTTAAAGATTTATTCCTTACGGGTAACGCCAACAACTAATGCTACATGGAACGAACCGTATTTATATGGGGTTAATCCTAATTTTAATGAATTTAATTTCAAAACTAAATTCAAAGTTGATCAAACTACAACACCAGCGCCTTCCACGTTAATCGGTCAGGTTGAGGTAATGGGACAGGGTACGTATATCGATGATAACAAAACGATTGTCCGACCACCGTTAAATGTGATGCCAAACCTTAACATTGAAGCCGATGGAACGATTACCCGAACTTTAGCTGGCGATAGTTGGGGAGATGTAGGTGGTTCGTCACCCTATCTTTTAACAGGCGACGGTTATGTAGAAAGAACCATAAGCGGAACTATCGCTTCCAATGAGTATATCATGTTAGGACTTTCCTATAACGATGTAAATGTACATTACAATACGATTAATTATTTACTGTATACATTCAACTCGAATAATTTACAGGCATGGGTTAATGGTACGTCTATGACGTTACCAACCGGAACCAATACATATAGCATTGGCGATGTATTACGCGTGGAGCGATTAAATGGTAAAATCAGATACTATAAGAATACAACATTATTGTATGAAGTTGCCGAGACAAATCCTGGGCAACCAATGTTGGTCGACTTTGCGATGTACAGAAGCCAAAGTAAAATCTATGGATTAAAAGTAGTACAATACAACAAATCGACTACCATTATAAAGAATCCGGAAATTGTGAATGCCCAAAATATTGCGGTCGATAGTAATGGAGCGATTGTCCGAACATTAGCAGGCGATGGTTGGGGAACTGTTGGTGGAGCGACGCCGTATCTGGTAACCGGCAATGGTTATGTAGAACGAACGATAAAAGGTACCGCTGCTTCTAATGATTATGTGATGTTAGGATTGTCGTATACCGATCCGAGCGTGAATTTTGATAAAATCGGCTATGCTTTTTATACTGCTGCGGGGAATATATTGTATGCGTATGAAAAAGGATTGCGTTATGATTTACCGGTAAGCGCGAATACGTATAAAGTAGGCGATGTTTTACGTGTAGAACGTTTAAATGGAAAAATCAGGTATTTAAATAACAATGTTTTAGTAAGAGAAGTTACAGAATTGGAACCGGGGCAACCGATGTTGGTTGACTTTGCGATGTATAGAAGTCAGACTAAAATCTACGATTTAAAAGTAGGACAATACAATGGCAAGCCATATGTAAATACAAATGAAGAAATTGTAAAACCGCAGTTATACAATACGCAAAACATTACGGTGGATGCTGCCGGAAAAATTACCAAAACCAGTGCGCCTACATGGGATGCTATTGGAGCAACGGCCAATATTCTAACCGGTAACGGTTATGTAGAGCGAACTATCGGTGGAACGCTGGATTCGAATTATAATGTATTCCTGGGACTATCGTATACCGATACCCCGGGTGCAACAGGGGCAGGATCCATCAATACGATTAAATATGCGATATACTCGTATAACGATGGTAGACTATTGGGCTATAAAGACGGTGTCAACAATCCGTTTACAGGTTATTATCCTTCGGCAGCCGATCGTTATGCTGTTGGAGATGTGGTTCGAATTGAGCGGATGAACGGTAAAATCCGTTTCTATAAAAATGGGATGATTTTACATACCTATACCGAAGACGGACCGAATGCCGGTAAACCAATGGTGGCGGACTTCCTGATGTGTTTCCAGAATACGAGTATTTATAATCTAAAAGTGGTTAATTACGATGCCGTACCACAATCGAATAATCAATATGCGATTACCAAACCACCATTAACGGCTTCGCAGAATGTAAGCGTTGATGCAAATGGTACGATTAGCAAAGCTAATCCACAGGTCTGGGATACGGGAGCCGAAACTGCAAAAATGCTGGTAGCTAATGGTTATGTAGAGCGAACGATTGGCGGGACGCTGGATTCGAATTATAAGGTGATGTTAGGATTGTCGTATCAGCCTAGTACGAATATTGTAAGCTATAGTACTATTAATTATGCCCTGTTTAGTCATTCGGATGGTAAACTTCGGGCGTATGAAAATGGTAACCTTCAACAGCTATCGGCATCATTTCCAGCGGAGACTATTATGTTTAAAGTAGGAGATGTGTTTAGAATTGAACGTCTAAATGGTAAAATTAAATTCTATAATAATGGTATTCTACTACATACATTGAATGAGCCCGCTGCAAATGCCGGTCAGCCAATGTTAGTAGGTTTTACAATGGCAGATCTGAATTCGAGTATCTACAACCTGAAAGTGGTGAACTATGTGATGCCGCAACAAATTAAGGAGGGCGATGTAAAAACCGGACTTAAATTCTATGCGGACTATGCAAACAACAAATTCAGTCCTAAGGTGTTATTAGCGAAGGAAGTATTCCTAAACGGAACGAATTCCCGAAAAGAGTATAAAGTGCTAAATCTTCCAAATGCGATCATCACACCTCAGGAGATGACCGAAAAAGGGATGGAAATTGACTATAGTGGACAGATAACACAGCTTTTAGGTAGTGATACTAGTTTAACGGGTATGCTAACACTTAATGGTACGCCTTATCCGTTTACGGTAAGCCCGGTTGTTTCATCGGGTGCGTATATACAGGAAAGACCGTATTCTAAACTGGAGCCCGGAGCATATGACATTTGTGGGGTAAACTATAATTTTGGAAGTCCTGTAAATGCCTTAACTCGTGAGTTTGATTTTAACAATAACGTAGGTGCGGGATTAAACAATCCGCCGGTTTCCACATTTGGAAATATTACGATGACGGTTACGCCGGGTACGGTTCGGGTGTTAGGGCCGTGTTTGATGGATACCGATGGCGACGGATTGTATGATATCTATGAAGATGTAAACAACGATAACAACCTGGCCAACGATGATACCGACGGTGATGGTATTCCAAACTATCTGGATCTGGACGACGATGGCGACGGTTATGCAACCTGGGAAGCTATTGAAGGAGCCGATCCGAACGGAGATCACAATCCATCCGATGCCATTGATACCGATGGTGACGGAATTCCGGATTATTTAGACAAGACCAATGGAAATTATCCGCATAACGGACTGATCGCCTATAAAAAATATGTAAATTTGACCGGTGACAAACGTTACGAGCTATCCAATCATTTGGGTAATGTCTTGGTAGTGATCAACGACAAAAAGATACCGGAGTTTGAAAAAGTAGATACTCCAAGTAGTGGTTTAGTAGCCTTTAATGCCGACGTTCTTAGTTATTCCGATTATTATCCGTTTGGAATGCTTCAGGATGCCCGTCATGGTTCCAAAGCGAATTATCGTTATGGATTCCAGGGTCAGGAAATGGATGATGAAATTAAAGGTGAAGGGAATTCTCTAAACTATACCTTTAGAATGCATGACCCTAGAGTAGGTAGGTTTTTTGCTGTGGATCCGTTGGAAAAGAAATACCCTTGGAATAGTCCTTATGCATTTAGTGAAAATAGAGTTATTGATGGAGTTGAATTAGAAGGGTTGGAATGGGCTCCTTCTAAAGCAGATTCAGGAACGAATAGTGGTTTTGTTGAGTATTTAGGGAAAGATGGTTTGCCTAATGGTAATCCAAAACCTGCCGTTCAATTAGGCGAAGTTACTGTTGCAGCAAGTGCTCAAAAAAGTGGTTTTTATGGTAAACCTTTTGAAAATACAATCGATGAAAATACCTTTCAAATATCAGGAGGAACGGGAGGAGTTAGATTTGGGAATGATTTTAGTAGTATAAAAGGAGAGGTTAAGGCTTTTAATGTTAATCTTTATAATCAATCTTCTCCGGCAGCATATGATGTTGGAGCAGAAATATCTGGAGTTGAGGGAGAAATAAATGCCTCTATTGGATATAAAAATTGGATAGGTTTTCAAGGAGGTCTTAATGGAAGTGTTTTTAAAGCGGTAGCTAATGCAAAAGCAGGATTCTTATTAGGAGAGGATGGTGTTTACGGTTATAAACAAGGCATGAATATAGGTGCGCATGTCCTAGAAGGTGGCGGAAACTTGGGGATAAGAGCCTTAGGTTTTTCCTTTGGAGGGGGAATAAGTGGTACAGCTGAGAGTGCACATGCTGGTTACGGAGGTCATATACTTTTAAGTACAAAGAAAAGAGAGGTTGATGCACAAATCGATGCGAATCTTGGTTGGATTCTTGGCTTAAAGGGTGAAGTTAATATTAAGTTTGATTATGGTATCTATATTGATTTATTTAAATAAAAAATGAGACTTTTATTTTATATTACATTAGTTCTAGTAAAGAATTTTTTTTCATTCAATCTTTATAAAAAAGATAGTAGCCTATACAAGATTCGATTTCTGTTGGTTAATTTTATATTGTTAGTTTCTTTTTTTTATGTCAATAGTTTTTGGGATAATGATGAAATTGAGGAAGTGATTCCTATAATTGTATGTATGGACTTTTTTTTGATACTATTTGTGTATGTTTTTAAATTATATAATTCTATATTAGAAAATTATGTAATTAAAAGATTTGAAGGATTGGTTAATCCATTCTCTTTTATTATTAACACGAAAATAAAGTTGAAAACATTTTATTTGATTGTAAGTTTTTTAGAATTATGTTTTCTTTTTTTAATACTTAAAACATAGTAATCCTGATAATCCCGATCGCGCGGATTTGTAATCCGTGCATACAATAAATAAAGTAAAAGCCCTAACGTTATGGTTAGGGCTTTTTTATTAAAAAGAGCGTGAGTCAATGGTTAGTCAATGGCTATCTTGGAGCTATAATTTGTATGATCAAATAAAAGTATAGGTCATAAAGTTGTAGTTTTGTTTTTAGAATAAATGTAAGAGAATAGATAAAGTTCTAGAGTTTGTTTCTTTTATTTTAGGCACGGATTGCAAATCCGCGCGATCCGGTTCTGTAATTTGTGTGATCAAATAAAAGTACAGATCTAAAAGTTGTGGTTTTTAGAATAAATGTAAAAGAATAAATAAGGTGTTTGTCGGCTTATTTAAGGTTTATTCCCGAATGTTTTGTTTGATGGTTGAGGTTGGCTTGATTTTGCGTTTGTTCTTTTAATATAGAGCTAGAATTGTATTGCCGGAAAGAAGTGTGAAAATGCAAATAGATATAAAACAAAAAAGCTCCAAACATAGTTTGAAGCTTTTGTACCCACTGTGGTACAAATCTCGAACCGATTCGAAGCAGATCTTGGACAAATGGAGTCACTTTGGGTCAATATTCTGGTTGAAGGTGGGGAAGAGGTGTTCGATGTACTGTCAAGTTCCGAGGTGATAAAGTAAAAAAACACTATTATTTGTTCGAAAAAATGGTGTTTAAAAAAGTCCGGGATAAATTTATCCCGGACTTTTTTATGTGGTTACTGAGGTAAGATATTATGAGATTGACTAGATATTCAAGTTGGTTTTAATTTTTTTAAAAAGTATCTTTACAATTCTATCTTTGTAAAAAACTATCCCCTAAAAAATATCGATAGGCTCTTTTTGTGTGGTAACGGGGGGAAATTATTATATCCACTCGGCAGGAATAACAATATTTTCTGGGCAATTAAAGTCTTTGATGACATCAAGGAACTTTTGAGTTACTCCTATTTCAGTATGATCTAAGAAATTGAAAATATCATTTCCATTCCAAGAATCGAAATAAACTCTTAATGAATCCTGATTATTACTATTTTCCCTAAGCATTAAATCCATATCTATGGTATCAGAATCAACCTTCATCAAACCACATTCGTTACACATTTCTCCAAATTTATATGCAATCGGAATATTCTTAACTTGTGGTGGAAAGATTGCCAGATATATAAATAAACCAATTTCTTTAAAATTGCCTTCAAAATATTTTGACTTTTTATTTTTGACTTTTATAGGAGCATAGCCTTTGACATTTTTTTCTTCAAGCACATCAAATAATCTCTGGGAAACTATTAGACAACCCATAGAAAAAAACATATCTTCACCATTATATTCATCAAACTCAAATTCAAGTTCTGAATATTTTATCTCTTTGACCAATGTGCGGTTACATTCTGGACAAATTGGTTGCTGAACCCTAAAAGAACCAGCCCCAATCCTTCCAATATTGTGATCACAGTTAAGTGTATAAATTTTGGGTCTTTCCATTTTTATTATTATTTTAAAATATTTCTATATAGTTTTGTAATATTACCCGTTGCGCAAAGCCTCCCGGCTTTGTGCGAACTATTCGCTTGTGGTTTATTTTTGTTAGCCAAATGTTCTGAAAACAAAAATATTAAAAATATACGACGAAGCTACAAAAGTAAAATGTGTGAAATAAAAAAGCCACACGAAAGGATTGACCTATTTTCTGAATCTTGAAAAAACGATCATAGTGTTTTTCTAATTCAGGAAGTTTATCGCTTTTAAAAGAATTATATTGTGTATCTATCGGAACAAGATTCCATATTAGATCATGTGTGACGAAAGCATATGGGACAAAATGATCCAGGGCATATTTATCGATGTATAGTTTTTTATTTGTATAGATACAGTCAATCGTGCCTAATTCGTTAAAAATAATATCCCAATAATTTTTCCGCTGTTTGATCAGAGAACCACGTATTGCGGGCTTTATCAATTTACCTTGTATGTTAGGAACGTTTGGATTACGTGTCTGAAGGAATAAAGACAAATTCCAATGGCAAAAATCTTTTAGTATCCTGCCATTTTGTTTGATGTAAGACACCCATTCCGGATTTATTTTTATTTGATCATCAAAAATAGCGTATAACGAGTGATTCGCAAATGTTTTTGATTCGGAATAAATCCTTTTTCGATATTGAGAATCATTTTCATTATTGATTCTGGGAAACCAAGGTGATAAGAACCAATGAGGTACGTTTTTGTTGAAATGGTTTAATGATTTTACAGTAATAGAATTTTGACTCTCACAAAGTTGCTTTAAAATGTTGTTTTTTGCAGTGTCTATTGCGATTTTTTCTGTGATGATAATTGTGTTTACTGCTTGTTGTATAATGTCCTGTTGTCCAAAAGAAATATGAAAGTAATTTACGGTATATCATGCATTGCTGATCATTCTGGCAAACAGTGCTTTTTTGTCTAAATTCAATCGATCTTCCTCTATTGCTTCAACAATAGCAATGAGCCAGTAAAATTTGTATGTTGCTGAAGTATTATTAAAAGCAGATGCTAATTTCGAGATAGGTAGCTTTTCGGAAAACGGTAAACTCATGTTACTCTTTTGGTATAATGTTTTGTAGTTATTGTCTTTTGTCTAAGGTATTAAAAATAAACGTTCAAGGTATTCTGGATAAAAAATAATATCTTTACAATTCTATCTTTGTAAAAAACGATCCCCTAAAAAATATCGATAGGCTCTTTATGCTCTTTTAGTTTTTAAGGCATAAAAAGAGCTAGTCTTCATCACTCAATAACGTTGTAAGAGCGGCCTGCTTTTGCGATGATATTGTTTTTGTTTCATTATGTAAAACATATTATATGCCGACAGCAATTTTATATATCAGGGTAAGTACGGGAGCGCAAGCGGCTAGAGGGTATTCACAAAGAAGTCAGTTGGATAGACTGGAGAAGTATTGCAGGGATAATAATGTCAAAATATATGATACGGTTTATGAAGATTGTTCTGCAAAATCGTTCAATAGACCAGAATGGAAAAAGCTTTTTAGCTTCCTAAAAACTAAAAAGACTGGTGTGGATATGCTGTTGTTTACCAGTTGGGATCGCTTTAGTAGAAGTATTATCGATTCGTACACAATGATTGAAAAACTAAAAAGACTTGGTGTGAGTGTCCAAACAGTAGATCATCCGGTTGATTTTAGTACTATGGAATCTCAATACCGACTAGCGATAAGTTTTGTTGAATCAGAAGCAGAAAATGCTAGGTTGAGTGAAAGGGTTAAGCGAGGAATATTAAAAGCAAAGCAAGAAGGGAAGTGGATCGGTAAGGCTCCGTTAGGTTATCAAAACAGGCAGACCAGTAATGGAATGAAATATATAGCATTAAAAGAACCGGAGGCTAAATTGTTGAAAAAAGCTTTTGAGGAAGTAGCAAAAAACATATTTAGTGTAGGGGATGTTTATAATCAAATGATTTCGGAAGGATTGCAATGTAGTAGAAGCAATTTTTTTAGATTATTAAAGAACCCGATTTATTGCGGAAAGATTCGAGTTTTCGATTCGAATACCGGAAAAGAGTATGATATTGACGGTGCGCATGAACCGCTTATTTCATCTGTACTATTTGAAAAAGTTCAGACGGTGATTGATAAGCGCAAGCGAAAAACATCAAAAAGAAAAGTATTGTACGAAGAGCTTATATTAAGAGGCTTTTTGTCTTGTCCGGAATGTGGTAAAAGCCTAACAGGAAGTGCTTCAAAAGGACGGTCTAAAAAGTATCATTATTATCATTGTCATCCGGGGTGCAATTTCCGTATAAGAGCGGATGAGGTAAACCATCTGTTTGTTGAATTTCTAAAGAATCTAAAAGCAAATGAACCCTATGCTACTTTAGTAGAAATGATTCAGGATAATCTCAAAACTGCATCCGATCGAAAAACTGAATCAGAAAGAGCTCAAAAGGCCTCCATGGTAGAGCGGTTTTCGGATAAAATGGTTAATGCGCATGATTTGTTTGTAAAAGGAGATATCGATTATGATGATTATCTCTTAATACAATCCAATTGTAAAAGACAAATCAAAACATATGTTGAAGAAGTACAGCAGTTGGCCATACTGTCTAAAAATGGATCTTCTAAAGGGATTTCTTGTGTTTTGGATAAACTGTATGATTTTTATACAGAAGCTTCGTTAGATGTCAAAAGAGAGCTTATTAGCTATATGTTGCCTGAAAAAGCGACTTTGTTAAAAGAAGGTTTTGATGAAATGGTGAATGAGCCCACAAGGATAGTTTTTAATATCAAGAATTCAAATCCAAAACAAGACGATCAAAATAATGAATCAGGTTCTTTCCAGGTAATGGATGAAAAGTATTTAATCTTCATTCAAGATTACTTCACGGAAAAGAAAATGGTTCAACCTACAAATCTTAAAAATATCGTCGTTTTCCTAAAGAAAATAACCTTGTTGATCATTAGAGGGTAAAAATGATTTTTTTGATTTCATTTTTGCTTGTAAATCAGTTTGTTGTAGTGGTTCATGTCCTGTCAACCAACATGCTGGGAAACTAACTTAAAATGGATTGAGAAACCTGATTTTTAGGTTGTAATATTTTGATTTTTAGCTGTTTGTGTTTTGTTGAATTGGTTCGATAGGGTAAAAACACAATTTTGAAGAAAACGAGGAATTGAAATTAGATTTATTTTGTAAATAATTGATATTCAAATTATTATAAAACAAAAAAGCTCCAAACATAGTTTGAAGCTTTTGTACTCAAGGCGGGACTTGAACCCGCACGAACATTACTGTTCACTGGATTTTAAGTCCAGCGTGTCTACCAATTCCACCACTCGAGCATTAATAAGGTAGTTGAGCGAAAAACGGGGTTCGAACCCGCGACCTCAACCTTGGCAAGGTTGCGCTCTACCAACTGAGCTATTTTCGCATTTTATTTTTTTCTTAGAACGTCGCTATACTTGTTCTGTATTGCGGATGCAAATTTAGTACATAAATCTAATTATACAAGTCTTTTCCTGAAAAAAAATAAAATCTTTTTTTAATGTATTGATAACCTTTAGGTTAATTATAGAATTATTTTTTGGTCAGCATTCGTTTGATCTCGTTCAGCTTCATCAGCGCTTCCACGGGCGTTAGCGTGTTGATATCCGTATTTAGAATTTCTTCCTTGATTTCTTCCAATAACGGATCGTCCAGACTAAAAATACTCAGTTGCATTTCGTCTTTATCCGACTTTACGCCAGCCAAGGCTTCGCTCGAATGATCCTTCTCTAGCTTTTTAAGCAATTTCTGGGCCTTCTGGATCACCGTTTGCGGCATTCCGGCCATCTTGGCCACATGAATACCAAAACTGTGCGCACTGCCGCCTTTTACAAGCTTACGGATAAAAAGGACGTTGTCTTTTAATTCCTTTACCGAAACGTTGAAATTCTGAATACCGTCAAAGATCACTTCCATTTCGTTTAACTCGTGGTAGTGGGTGGCAAACAGCGTCTTTGGTTTTGCCGGATGTTCGTGAAGATATTCTGCAATCGCCCAGGCAATCGAAATACCGTCGTATGTACTCGTTCCACGGCCAATTTCGTCCAGTAATACCAGACTTCGATCGGAAATATTGTTCAAAATGGAGGCCGTTTCGTTCATTTCAACCATAAAAGTCGATTCGCCCATCGAAATGTTATCCGACGCGCCGACACGGGTAAAGATCTTATCGACAATTCCCATTCGGACACTTTCGGCCGGAACAAAACTTCCCATTTGAGCTAGCAATACGATCAAGGCTGTCTGACGTAAAATAGCCGATTTACCGGACATATTCGGACCGGTAATCATAATGATCTGTTGGGTTTTGTTGTCTAGAAAAACATCGTTGGCAATATATGGAACACCAATTGGTAGCTGTTTTTCAATAACCGGGTGACGACCGTTTTTAATTTCCAGTTCAAAACTTTCGTCAATTGTCGGTTGAATATAATGATTCTCGATCGCCAGTTGCGAAAAAGAAGTCAAACAGTCCAGTTGTGCGACCAGATTGGCGTTTACCTGTACCGCTTTGATATACGTCGATACCCATAATACCAGTTGCTCAAACAATTCCAGTTCCAGTTTGTAAATCTTTTCCTCGGCACCTAAAATCTTACTTTCATATTCTTTTAGCTCTTCGGTAATATAACGCTCGGCATTCACTAAGGTCTGCTTGCGGATCCATTCGGAGGGAACCTTATCTTTATGGGTGTTTCGGACTTCAATATAATACCCGAATACATTGTTAAAGGATACTTTTAACGACGGAATACCGGTTTTTTCGCTTTCACGGGTTTCCAAAGCTTCCAGGTATTCTTTTCCGGAAAAAGCAATACGGCGCAGTTCATCCAGTTCGTCGTGGATTCCGGTCGCAATAGCGTTTCCTTTGTTGATCGCTACCGGAGCATCGGGATTTAGGTTGACTTTGATTTTCTCGCGTAATACATCACAGGAATGTAGTTTTTCGCCAATGTTTTTGACCGATGGATTGCTGCTTTCCTGAGCGATGGTCTTAATCGGAATAATCGCATCCAGAGAATTGCACAGGTAAATCAACTCACGCGGACTTACTTTTCCGGTGGCGACTTTCGAAATCAGACGCTCCAGATCGGAGATTTGTTTGATCTGGTATTGTACTTTTTGTAATTCCTCCTGATTTTCTTTAAAATAGGCCACCACATTGTGACGTTCTTTTACGCGATCGGCGTCTTTTAACGGAAGCGCCAACCAGCGTTTTAGCAAACGACTTCCCATAGGCGAAAGCGTCCGGTCGATTACGTCTAATAAAGTCACTGCATTTGGATTCGTACTATGATACAATTCCAGATTGCGAATCGTAAAGCGATCCATCCAAACATAAGCATCTTCGGCTATACGATGGATAGAGGTAATATGTTGTATTTTGTTATGTTGTGTTTCGGATAGGTAATATAAAATCGCACCCGAGGCAATTAAACCTTCGGGAAGTTCGTCCACGCCAAATCCTTTCAGGGAGTTGGACTGAAAATGATTGGTAAGCGTTTCAAAGGCATAATCTTCCTTGTAAATCCAGTCTTCCAGAAAAAAAGCATGGAAATGCTCGCCAAAAGTTTCTTTAAACTGATTTTTATGATTTTTAGGCACCAGAATTTCACTCGGACTAAAATTTTGAAGCAGCTTGTCGATATACTCGGCATTTCCCTGTGAGGTTAAAAATTCACCGGTCGATACGTCCAAAAAGGAAACACCTAATGTTTTTTTGCCAAAGTGTACCGAAGCCAAAAAGTTATTTGATTTGGAATGTAATACTTCATCGTTTAAAGCAACTCCGGGAGTAACCAGTTCAGTAACACCGCGTTTTACGATCGTTTTGGTCATTTTCGGATCTTCCAACTGATCGCAAATGGCTACACGTAGTCCGGCTTTTACCAGTTTCGGTAAATAGGTGTTTAACGAATGATGCGGGAATCCGGCTAATGCGGTTTCCGAATCCGATCCGGCACCGCGTTTGGTTAAGGTAATGCCTAAAATTTGAGAGGCACGAACGGCATCGTCACCAAAAGTTTCGTAAAAATCGCCCACGCGGAACAACAAACAGGCATCGGGATATTTTCGCTTGATCTCATTGTATTGCTTCATTAAAGGGGTTTCCTTCGGTGTTTTTTCTTTTGTTGACAAGGCTTTTCGATTTTATGTTTTGTAAAAAGCGAAAGTAAGGATTTTTTAGAAAAAGTAAAGGGGACAATCCGAACTTAATGTTTGTCATAAAGCCGGTTTACTATCGGATTTTATGATTAATTTTGCCGTTTAGTATTTGAAAAAAGATGAGAAAACTAGCGAATAGCGAATTAGAACGAAAAAATATATCCGAATTCAAGGAAGCCGATAAAACACCGATTATTATTGTACTGGATGATATCCGGAGTTTACACAATATCGGATCGGTTTTTAGAACGGCGGATGCGTTCCTGATCGAAAAGATTTATCTGTGCGGCATTACGGCGACGCCTCCGAATAAGGAAATTCATAAGACCGCTTTAGGTGCGACCGATACGGTAGCCTGGGAATATGCAAAAGATGTATTGGAAGTGATCGAAAATCTGAAAAAGGAAAAAGTATCGGTTTTTGCAATCGAACAGGTGGAACATTCGGTATTCTTACAGGATTTTATTCCGGAAGCGGATGCCAAATACGCGCTGGTTTTTGGAAATGAAGTAAAAGGTGTCGCGCAACAGGCGATCGATGCTGCCGATGGTACGATCGAAATTCCGCAATTGGGAACCAAACATTCGTTGAATATTTCGGTTAGTGCCGGAATTGTGGTTTGGGATCTGTTCCGAAAAATGCAGTTCGAAGGTTAGGCTTTTATTTTTGCGGAAATCATGTCCAGAATCTGAAGGTAGTCTTCCTGGTTTTCCACAAAGTCATAATCGGACACATCGATAATTAATACGTTGAGGTTACTTTGCGATTTGATATAATCCAGGTAACCTCTGTTTATTTTGTCCAGATATTCGGCCGGGATTTCCTGTTCGTACGAACGACCTCTTTTGCGGATGTTTTCCAACAGGCGCGGGGTGTTCTGATACAGGTACACATACAATCCGGGTTTGGGCATTTCTTTATAAATGATGTCAAACATCGTTTTGTACAATCGAAATTCATCTTCGCCTAAGGTTACTTTGGCAAAAATCAACGATTTAAAAATATGGTAATCAGCGACAATAAAGTCTTTAAAAAGGTCGAATTGCGCCAGGTCATCGGACAGTTGTAAATAACGATCGGCCAAAAACGACATTTCCAATGGAAACGCATAGCGCGCCTGATCTTTATAAAATTTTGGAAGAAACGGATTGTCGGCAAAACCTTCCAGAATTAATTTGGCATTAAAATCTTCCGAAATCTTGGTGGCAAGGGTTGTTTTTCCGGCGCCAATGTTTCCTTCTATCGCGATATAGTTAAAATGTTGCAGTTCGAATTTTTCAAGAGGCGAAGCAAGCTTGCCCACTACGGTACACGTACTGTTGTCGGAAGTAATAGCGATCAGTTCGGAAATACTTTTCTTTAAAACCGGATGTATCCAATCCAATCGTAGGTCGTTTAGCGGTTGTAGCACAAACAAACGGTGTTGCATTTGCGGATGTGGAACCTGCAAATCCGGAGTATCAATGATCATTTCGTCACAGCTGATAATATCCAGATCGATCGTACGTGCCTGATAACCTTCCTGAGTGCTGCGGATGCGACCCAGTGTTTTTTCGATAGCCAAAATCTTTTCCAGTACGGTTTCAACCGAACGATGCGTGTGAAGTACCAGTGCGCAGTTATAAAAGGCATCGCTTTCAAATCCCCATGATGGCGTCTCGTAAAGTCGTGATATACGAATAACGGTGCCTATGTTTTTATGAATCAGGTTAATGGCGTTTTGAATGTTTTCAATACGGTTTCCCTGGTTGCTTCCTAATGATACTACTACTTGATTCTGACTGCGCATACGGCAAAATAACTAAAAGAATTTTAGAATTAAAGTATATTTGTTGGAAGTGTTGATAAATTGTTTTGTAACAATTATGGAAAAACACCTACTTATTATAAAAACGAAAAAGAAATGAGATTTATAGGAAACGTACTGGCCACAATAGTGGGGATATTTGTGTTTTTTATGGTGTTGTTTTTCGGAATTGTACTTATTAAAGTAATTTTCGGAGGAGATGACAATAAAGTAGCAATTAAAGACAATTCGGTTATCGAACTCGATTTATCGGAAGTAAAACAGGATTACGGTGGAAAATTCAATTTTGCCGATTTTAATTATTTCCAAGCCAAACACGACGGTGTTGTCGATGTATTAAATGCGATTGAGGCGGCTAAGACTGATGATAAAATCAAAGGAATTTCGATCGTAAACAATACGGCAATGATTGGTATTGCACAGCGTAAAGCGGTTCGTGACAAACTGGAAGATTTTAAAAAATCAGGAAAGTTTGTGGTAGCCTACGCCAATGCCTATTCACAAGGGGAATATTATCTGGATTCCGTTGCGGATACCTTATATGTGAATCCGGTAGGAGAACTGGATTTTAAAGGTCTTTCTACCGAAATCTTATTCTTTAAAGATTTTCAGGATAAAACCGGTGTAAAAATGGAAGTAATTCGTCACGGAAAATACAAAAGTGCCGTAGAGCCGTTTTTAGAAAATGAAATGAGCCCGGCCAACCGCGAGCAGATGACGGTTTTATTGAATTCAATCTGGTCTACCGTAGTGGATGATATTTCCAAAAGCCGTAAAATTTCTGTAGATAGCCTAAATGCGATTGCCAATAATCTTGGTGCCAGAACACCGGAATTAGCAAAAGCTAAAAAATTAATCGATAAAATCGGTTATGAAGACGAGTATCATAACGGTATCCGTCGCGCTTTAAAAGTAGAAAAAGACGAAGAATACAATAAAGTTGACATTCTGGATTATGCCCGTAACGTAGCCAATACAAACGATAGTTATACGGCTAAAGATCGCATCGCGATTATTTATGCGCAAGGTGAAATTCTTTCCGGTGAAGGCGATGTAAGCTATATCGGCGAAGGTTCAATGCGTCGTTCGTTAGAGGATGCGCGTAACGACGATAATGTAAAAGCAGTTGTCTTACGAATTGATAGTCCGGGAGGTAGTGCGCTGACATCGGAATTAATCTGGAGAGAAATCGAATTAACCAAAAAGAAAAAACCGGTAGTGGTTTCTATGGGGAATCTGGCGGCTTCGGGTGGTTATTATATCGCTTGTAATGCCAATACCATTTTTGCCGAACCAAATACGATCACCGGATCAATCGGGGTTTTCGGAACATTGCCAAACTTTAGTCCGTTGGCTAAAAAAATAGGAATCAATGCCGAACAGGTAAAAACACACCAAAATGCATCCGGTTACAGTGTTTTCGAACCGTTGGATGAAAACTATAAAAATGTAGTGTTGGAAGGTGTGGAACATATCTATAATACCTTTGTAAGTCGTGTGGCTGCTGGAAGAAAAATGACATTTGCTCAGGTGGATAGTATCGCTCAGGGACGTGTTTGGGCTGGAAAAGACGCCATTAAAATCGGATTGGTCGATAAAATGGGCGGATTGGATCAGGCAATCAAACATGCGGCTTCATTGGCAAAAATCAAAGAATACAAAACGGAAGATTATCCGGAATACAACAAAACGGTACAGGATATGCTTCGCGGTTTAACCGGAGGTAGTGTATCGATGTTCCAAAGCCGTGAAGCGTTGATCAAAGAACAAATCGGAGACGAAGGCTATCAGGTGATTGAACAAATCCGAAGAGCCAAACAACAACGAGGTGTTCAGGCGTTGATGCCATTCGAACTGGTGATTCAATAAGATCCCGTATTGTAGAGAAATGCTACAAATTCCGGTGAAAAGTTTCCGGAAAGCAAAATAAATACAGCCTTTTAAAGGCTTTTTACAACAAACCAACTTATTTTCTGTTATCAGTAAATAAGTTGGTTTAATTTTTGTAGTAAATTCGTAAGATAAATATTTCGAGTTATGTTAAAGAAAATCCTAAAAGGTTTCGGTATCTTTTTACTGTTATCGATAATTACGCTGGCGGCGGTTCCGTTTATGTTTAAAGACAAAATCAAGGAGTTGGTTGCCAAAGCCATTAATGAAAATGTAGATGCCAAAGTCGCTTTTGAAGATGTGGATCTCAGTTTGTTTAAAAGCTTTCCCAATGCGAACATTACAATCGATAAGATTAGTGTGATCAATAAAGCGCCGTTCGAAGGGGATACGCTTTTTTATTCCGGCGAGGTAAACCTGAAAATGTCTATTAAGGAGTTGTTTAAAAAAGACGGCGAAGCGATGAAAATCGACGGTTTCTACTCGAAAGACGGCGTCGTGAACATCATCTTTAATAAAGACGGCCTTGGGAATTTTGACATTGCGTTAAAAGATCAGAAAGAAAACGAACCGTCCGAAAGTAAGCCGTTTGCGCTTAATCTGAAAAAATACGAGATCGAAAACCTGCGTTTTACGTATAGTGACGAGAAGTCCAAAATCAAAATGGTGGTGGATAGCCTGAATCACGAAGGAACAGGGAATTTTGCCGCTCAGAAATTGGATCTGATAACAAAATCATCGGCCAAATTGTCTTTGGATATGGACAAGGTGAAGTATATGAAAAACGTATCGCTTAACCTGGATGCGGTTTTAGGAATTGACTTAGAAAAACAAAAATATACTTTTAAGGAGAATAAAGCACTGATCAACCAGTTGCCGCTGGAGTTTGATGGTTTTATTCAAATGGTGGAAAAAGGTCAGGAATATGATCTTAAATTTAAAACGCCTACTTCTTCGTTTAAAAACTTCCTTGGGTTAGTGCCGGAAGCCTATGCCGGAAATCTGAATACGGTAAAAACAACGGGTGATTTTAAAGTGAACGGTACGGTTAAAGGAGCGCTTACCGATACGACGGTTCCTAAATTCAATATCGAAATTGCCTCCGATAATGCATCGTTCCAATATCCGGACTTACCGAAATCAGTACAGAATATCGTGATCGATACGCATATTGTAAACGAAACGGGATTGATGAATGATACCTATGTAAATCTGGATAAATTGTCGTTCCGTATTGATCAGGATGTGTTTAATGCGAAAGCCAATATCAAAAATATTACACAAAATGCGTTGGTAGATGCCGAATTAAAAGGAGTGATCAATCTGGCAAATGTAACCAAAGCCTATCCGGTAAAACTGGAAAAACCGCTATCTGGAATTTTAAAAGCCAATGTGGTAACGAAGTTTGATATGAAATCGGTGGAAACAAGCCAGTATCAGAACATACAAAATTCCGGAAACATCAGCCTGACCGGGTTTAATTATGCCGGTCCGGAATTGGCGAAACCGATCCAGATCAAACAGGCGACAGTAGCCTTTAATCCAAACCAGATCCGATTGAATCAATTGGATGCGGTAACCGGTAAATCGGATATTAAAGTAACCGGAACATTGGATAATTTCTACGGATTTGTCTTTAAAAAACAGGTCCTAAAAGGGAATTTCGATATGAGTTCGAATCAGTTGTTGGTGTCGGATTTTATGACGCCATCGGCACCGGAAGCTGCGCAAACGAAAACGGCTGCGCCTAAGGAAGCGGTGAAAATCCCGGCTTTCCTGGATTGTACTATTACAGCCAAAGCCAATACGGTGGTATATGATAATTTGACGTTAAAAGCGGTTTCTGGAAAAATGATCATTAAGGATGAAGCGGTAAAACTGGAAAACGTAAAAACATCGATGTTCGACGGTCAGATTGGGGTAGATGGTATGGTGTCGACCAAAGGAGCGGTGCCGAAGTTTGATATGAATCTGGGACTAAATGCCGTGGATATCGCGAAGTCGTTTACACAATTGGATATGTTGAAATCGATCGCGCCGATTGCCGGTGTGATCAATGGAAAACTGAATTCGACAATCAAGTTGTCCGGAAATCTGGATGCCAAAGAGATGACGCCGGATCTGAAAACGATTTCCGGGGATTTATTAGGGCAGTTATTGTCGACATCGATCAATGCAAAGAATTCGAATTTATTGAATGCTTTGGATGGAAACCTGAAGTTTATCGATTTGGATAAGTTAAATCTGAACAACCTGAAAGCGCACTTGTCGTTCGATAATGGAAAAGTAAACGTAAAACCATTCGATATCAAATATCAGGATATTAAAGTGACGGTTGGTGGACAACACGGGTTTGATCAATCAATGAATTACAATCTGAAATTCGATGTGCCGGCGAAATACCTGGGATCGGATGTGAATAAGTTGTTAGCGAAGTTATCGCCTTCGGATGCGAATAAATTACAGGATATACCGGTCAATGCAATTTTAACCGGAAGCTTTAAAAATCCTAAGGTTTCAACCGATTTAAACCAGGCAGTTACCAATATCTCAAATCAGTTAATTCAACAACAAAAAGATAAACTGATCAATCAGGGAACCGGAGCATTGGAAAATCTTTTAGGTGGTGGTAAAAAGAATACCGGAACCGGAACAACGGCCGATACAACTAAAACCAAGCCGAAAGATGATATTAAAAATACGGCAGCCAATGCCATAAAGGGGCTGTTCGGGAAAAAGAAAAAAGAAGAATAAAACAGAAGGCTATCCAAACGGATAGCCTTTTTTGTGTCTTTATTTTGCATCTAAACTTTACACCTGACAGGTTTTCGAAACCTGTCAGGTGTTATAACTAAATTTTACATTGTAATTTTAACAACATAGCCCTCAAAGGTTCGGATATTAAAAACGGTACCGTCTTCAAAAATCAGGTATTGCCCTTTAATTCCGGTTAGTCGTCCGTTAAAAACCGGCGTTTTATCCAAACTTAAGCTGTTGACTTTCTTCGGATATTGAAGAACCGGATAGTCCAGATGGTATAGTTTTTCCGGTGTTGGTGCGAAATACGGTTTTACTTCGTCCGGTAACAACGATTCTAACTTATTGCGTTCGGATACAATATCCACCGCAGGAACTTCGTTTTGCAACATTTTTCGCCAGTTGGTTTTGTCTGAAAAATGATCTTTTAGTGCGACCTCGGCGATTCCGGCCAGATAACGATTCGGAACTTCTACGATTGGAACGGCTTCAATGGCACCCTGATCGATCCAACGCGTCGGAACCTGGGTTTTTCGGGTAACGCCTACTTTGACTTCGCTGGACAAGGCCAGGTATACAATATGGGGCTGTAACTGGACTCTTTTTTCATATTCCAAATCCCGGTCTTCAATGTCAAGATGTGCGGTGCTGAGTTCCGGTTTCATAATCCAGTCACCGGCCGAAGCACTCGACATAAAGCAGTCATAACAAAATCCCTGTCTGAAAATCTTTTTTTTCTTGCCACAGTTCAGACATTGATAGCCTTGAAAAGCAATCTCCAACTCTTTATTTAGTAATTGGTTGACATTCAAAAAACTGTTTTCAAAAACAAGGTAATATTGTATCGGATTCCCGATTTCCGTTTGCATCTTGGTCAGTACGCCGTCGTATTGCATTTTATAAATTTCAGGTTTAAGTATTAGGATTTGCAGTGAAGCCGAGTGTTTCCTGCTGTTTTTTTCTTATTTTTGGTAATGATGTAAAAGTACAAACTTTGGTTTGAATAATGCCAAAACAAATCTTTTTAACCGGAATATACTAAAATATGGCCCTGACAATAATTAACTCGATTGCTTCCTGGATACTGAAAAAACGAATTCATCAAATGGAATTGTTTCTGAAATACCCCAATGAAGTCCAAGAAGAACTGCTGTTTAGCTTATTGCGTACGGCTGAGCCTACCATTATTGGTCAGAAATATGAATTTTCGTCCATCAGAAGCTATAAAACGTTTGCAGAGCGCGTTCCGGTATCGACCTATGAAGAACTGGAGCCGTTGATCGAAAGAACCCGAAAAGGGGAGCAAAATGTGTTTTGGAATACCCCTATCAAATGGTTTGCAAAGTCAAGTGGAACAACGAATGCAAAAAGTAAGTTTATCCCGGTGAGTAGCGAAGCTTTGGAAGATTGTCATTATAAGGCCAGTAAAGATTTGCTGTGTTTGTACCTGAATAATAATGAAAATTCGCAGTTGTTTACGGGAAAGAGTCTCCGCTTGGGAGGAAGTAAGCAATTGTATGAAGATAACAATACGTTTTTTGGCGATTTGTCGGCGATCCTGATTGATAATATGCCTTTCTGGGCCGAATTCAGCAGTACGCCAAGTAACAAGGTGTCGTTAATGAGTGAATGGGAATCCAAAATCCAGGCAATCATACAGGAAACGGTAATGGAAAATGTAACCAGTTTTGCCGGAGTGCCTTCCTGGATGTTGGTATTGTTAAACCGGGTTTTGGAAGAGACCGGAAAAAACAACCTGGTGGAATTATGGCCTAATGTTGAGGTGTATTTCCATGGTGGGGTGAGTTTTGAGCCGTATCGCGAGCAGTACAAACGATTATTGCCAAAAGAAGATTTCCGTTATTACGAAATTTATAATGCCTCTGAAGGGTTTTTTGCGATTCAGGATCTGAATAATTCCAATGATTTGTTGTTGATGCTGGACTACGGGATTTTCTACGAATTTATCCCGATGGATGCTTTTGGAACACCGGAACAGAAAGTGATCCGCTTGTCGGAAGTGGAGTTAAATAAAAACTATGCGGTGGTGATTACAACCAATTCCGGTTTGTGGCGTTATCTGATAGGGGATACGGTGCGTTTTACCTCATTAAATCCGTATCGTATTAAAGTAACCGGAAGAACAAAACACCATATCAATGTATTCGGGGAGGAGTTGATGGTTGAAAATACCGATAAGGCGATCGCTAAGGCTTGTCAGGAGACGAATTCCGAGGTGATCGATTATACGGTGGCACCAATCTTTATGAAAGGCCGCGAAAAAGGAGCGCACGAATGGATGATTGAATTCCGTAGAAAACCGGAGAATATTGAACTATTCCGTAAAAAACTGGACGAAGCCTTACAAACGGTGAACTCCGATTATGAGGCAAAACGATACAATAATATGACACTGAATCCGTTAGTGTTGAATGTAGCACGAACCAACCTGTTTTACGACTGGTTAAAGGAACAGGATAAACTGGGCGGACAACATAAAATTCCGCGACTGTCGAATAGTCGGGAGTATCTGGATCGACTGAAAGCGTTACAATATATCCAAATTGAATGATTATGAAAAAACTGATTGTTTTTATAGCGGCAGGAGTGCTTTTTGCTTCCTGTGGTCCCAAGCGCTTAGGGTGCGGTCCGCGAAGATGTGATGTCGATAGTAAAAAGGTAGAATTCAAATCGGATATAGTAACTCGAAAAGCTGCTAAAACGGCATAAAAAAACCTCGCAATTGCGAGGTTTTAAAATTCTTAGAAAGTTCTAATTATTTTTTTGCAGCGTCAGCAGCTGGAGCAGCAGCTTCAGTAGCTGGAGCAGCCTCAGTAGCTGGAGCAGCTTCAGTAGTAGCAGCAGCAGAGTCAACAGTAGTAGCAGCAGCTTCTACAGCCTCTTCAGCAGGAGCAGCAACTTCTTCAGTTACAGGCTCTTCAGTTTTAGTTTCTTTACAAGAAACGAAAGAAACACTCATCATAGCTACTAATGCTAAGCTTAAAACAACTTTTTTCATCTTACTAAATTATAAAGGTTAATTATTAATTCGGAGCAAAGATATAAAATTTTTGATACGTAATAATATTTACTAAAATATTTTTTGCTCCCGGATTATGTTTTTTTTTGAAAAAACAGTCAGCTCACTTACAAAATGCCCCTTTTTGCTGGGTTTTCTGTTGTAACTGACTGTTTTTTAATATTTTGCACGGTTGAAAAAAAGCGATTATTTTTTCTTGTTTTGAACGATTTTCATCTCGTCAACAAGGTGTTTTGCCCCCGCATATTTGTCAATAATGAACAAAACATAGCGAATATCGACCATAATGTTGCGGCAAATCGCCGGATCGTAGTGAATATCGCTCATCGTTCCTTCCCAAACACGGTCGAAATTTAACCCGATAAGGTTTCCTTCTGCATCCAAAGCCGGACTTCCGGAGTTACCACCCGTTGTATGATTTGTTCCGATAAAACATACCGGCATACGTCCTTTTTCAGCATACTGTCCGTAATCTTTATTATTATATAAGGAGATTAATTTGGCAGGTACGTCAAATTCATAATCACCCGGTACGTATTTTTCGATCACACCATCCAGATACGTCATTGGCTCGTAGATCACCGCATCGCTAGGACTATAGCCTTTTACTTTTCCGTAGGTAACACGTAAGGTACTGTTCGCATCCGGGAAAATACGGTTATTCGGGAATAGCTCCAGAATAGCTTTCATGTACGTACGTTGTAAAGCGATGTTTTTAAGATTCAACTCGTCGTATTTTGGCGCTACGTTTTTAAGGTAACTATCGGCCATCGATTTGACCAACTGGAATCCTTTATCGTTATTGATGCGTTCGATTACCGTTTTGGCATCACCATTCAATAATTCTTTTAAACCATTATAACTGGTTAGTTTGGACTGGCTGTAAACTTCTTGAGTCAGTTTTTTAGTGTCGGCATTTACCAAACTAGCCGGTAAAAATTGTTTTGGCGATTTGGTAGCATATAAGGCGATTAGCTGTTCGAAAACTTTTTCGTCAACATTTGCATTAAAATCTTTGTATAAATCTTCAAAACCGGCAATCAGGTTGTTTTTACGATCGTTAAAAGCTTGTTCGCCTTTAGCATTGTAAACCTGTTCCAATTGGAATAAACGGTATCCGAAACTCAATAATTCGGTATTTCGTAGAACCACTTCGGTATAATAATCACGGCTCAGGGCATACGGAGCGATTTCAGTATAGTTCTTTTTAAAATCAGCTAACAAATTGCCGTATTCGGCCTGTTTCCCGGATTTTGCTACTTTGTCCTGGAATTCCTGCTCAAATTTTTGTTTGATCGCCAGGGCGTTTGATTTCTTTAAACCTTTGGTCTCGCCAATCCATTTTTTCCAATAGTTCGCAATGCTGGCATATTTGGACGCATATTGGATTTTGATCGCGTTGTCTTTACGCATAAAACCGTCCTGAACTTTTAAAGCGGCATCACGCACTTCGATTTTTGCCGGATTCAGATCGTTTACAATTTGCGCTACAGCATACGACGGAAGGTATTCCTGAGTACGACCCGGGTAACCCATTACCATTGTGAAATCGTTTTCTTTAACGCCTTTTATAGAAACCGGGAAGAAATGTTTCGGTTTGTACGGTACGTTATCTTTGGAATATGCAGCCGGACGGTTGTTTTTGTCGGCATAGATTCGGAATAAAGAAAAATCCCCGGTATGGCGTGGCCAAACCCAGTTATCGGTATCCGATCCGAATTTTCCGATTGATGATGGCGGAGCACCAACCAAACGAACATCGGTATAGGTTTCTGTTAGGAACAGGATATACTGGTTTCCGTCATAAAAAGTACGGATTTTGTTCTCCTGCCAGGATTCCTTTGGTAAGGTACGGCTTAGGGTATTGATGTTTTCCTGGATTTTCTTTTGTTTGTCGGCTTCACTTGTCAGTGCGGCAACACCTTCCAGTACTTTATTGGTTACATCTTCAATTTTTACAATAAAAGTTACTTCCAGATCTTTGTTCGGTAGTTCGTCTTCTTGTTTCATTGCCCAGAATCCATTGGTCAAATAGTCATGATCAACAGTTGAGTGGGACTGAATTTCACCATATCCACAGTGGTGGTTGGTTAATAATAAACCTTTGGAAGAAATTACTTCTGAGGTACAGCCTCCATTAAAGTGCGGTACGGCATCTTTTAAACTGGATTTGTTGACATCATAAATATCGGCTGCCGATATTTTCATTCCTAAGGTTTTCATCTCTTTTTCGTTCATTCCTTTTAAAAGCGAAGGAATCCACATTCCGCCCTGTTGCGCGGAAACCGGTAAAACGAACAATAGGACAAGTAGTCTTAAAAGTTTCATTGGATTGTTTTTATTTGATTATTTTGGTTATACGACTTTGTATTTCATGATTTTACGGTTGTGATCGGTAAAATTCTGGGCAAGATACAATTTTTGAGCCTTTTCGTTATGGTTTTCGACTTCCAGGTAAAGAACTTTTAACTTTAATTTAAGAGCTTCCGACTGGATAAAATGGATGGCTTCCTTGCCGATTCCTTTGCCGCGGGCTTTTTCAGAAAGATATAATTCGTCTAAAAAGGCATAACGACCTTTGTATTCAAAACTAAAAATAAAAGTAAGAATCACATAGCCTACCAGAATATCATCCGAATAAATCAGCCAGGCTTTTCCATGATTTTCATTTTCAAGAAACGTTACAAAAAGCGATTCGGAAGTCGGGATATCGATAGGATAGTTGTCGATGGCATAGAAATCCTGCATCATCGCAATGATGTCGGGAATATGCTGATGGTCCAAAGGTTTAAACTGCGTATTCATTTTTAATATGGTTTACAATGCTTTTGGTAGCATTTTGATTCATTTGTACAAAGGTGCTGCAAATATGACCTTTTTCGAAACGGATATCCTCATTCTGAATCAGGTTGGAAAACGCTTCATCAAGTTCTTTTTGGTTTGAAATGGAAGTACAGCCTTCCATGTTGACCAAGGCTATGGCTTCGGCAAAATGGGAAAAATTAGGGCCAATTACAATCGGTACGCCAAAAGTGGCCGGTTCCAATATATTGTGAACGCCCGGTTTGCCAAAACCGCCGCCTACATAAGCAATGTCGGCATAACTGTATATTTTGGTCAGAATGCCAATGGTGTCGATAATAAAAACGTCGTAATCGCTTAAATCGGTAATCGAATCTTTCCCGGAAAATAAAACCGTTTTTCGGGAAATGCTTTTTTGGAGTTCCTGAATTTGTTCGGATTTAATGTTATGGGGCGCTATGATAAATTTAACCGGATCGGTGCAACGGTTGATATAATTCACAAACAAAGTTTCGTCTTTTGGCCACGAACTGCCAATGACGATAATGGTTGTGTCGGCTTTAAAGTTTTCGATAAAATCAAGGGTATTGTTGCGTTCCAAAATGGCCGAAACCCGGTCAAATCGGGTGTCACCGCTCACTTTTACATTGTGAAATCCGATGCTTTGTAAAAGCTGTTTTGATTTTTCATTCTGAACAAAAAAGTAACGGAAGCTTTTTAGTGCATTTCGGTAAAACGAACCGTACCATTTAAAGAACGATTGTTTTTCGCGGAAAATACCGGAAACCAGATACGTCGGGATTTGTTGTTGTTTTAAAACGTCCAGGTAATTGGGCCAGTATTCGTATTTGATAAAAAACACAAGGTCGGGATGCACGGCTTTGATAAAACGAGTGGCATTCGATCGGGTGTCCAACGGTAAATATACGGTTACATCGGCTACGGTATTGTTTTTTCGAACTTCATAACCCGATGGGGAAAAGAAAGTCAGTACAATTTTATGCGACGGATAATTGGTTTTGATTTGTTCCATTACCGGAAGTCCTTGTTCGTATTCGCCCAGTGATGCGGCATGAAACCAGATGGTTTTATCCGTAGGCTGTATTGCGGATTCCAATGTGGTGAAAACATTTTTCCGGCCTTCGGTAAACAACTTGATTTTAGGGCTTACCATAGCAATAAAACGGATCAGAAAACCAGCCATCCGAACCAGTAAATCGTATAAAAAAAACATAGGCGAAAATTTGTGTCGCTAAATTACGGTTCTTTACGTTAATTTGATTGGTGTAACGTCATTAAATGAGTATTTTTGCTTGTTTTAATTCCTTTTGGGAAAGGAATTTCGAATCGTTACAAAGCAATTTAGAAAGCACATGAAAAAAATACAAATGGTTGATCTTAAGGGTCAATACGAACAAATAAAAGAGCAGGTTAACCAGTCGATCCAGGAAGTACTGGATACAACGGCATTTATCAATGGTCCGCAAGTACATCAGTTTCAAAAGGCATTAGAAGATTATCTGGATGTAAAACACGTTATTCCGTGTGCGAATGGTACCGATGCACTTCAGATCGCAATGATGGGATTGGGATTACAACCCGGAGACGAGGTGATTACAGCCGATTTTACGTTTGCGGCAACGGTTGAGGTAATTGCTTTGTTGCAACTGACTCCGGTTTTGGTAGATGTTGATCCGGATACGTTTAATATTTCGGTGGAAGCAATTAAAAAAGCAATCACGCCAAAAACGAAAGCGATTGTTCCGGTACATATGTTCGGACAGGCGGCAAATATGGAAGCCATCATGGCGGTTGCAAACGAACACAATCTGTTTGTGATCGAAGATAATGCACAGGCAATCGGAGCCGATTATGAATATGCCGATGGTAGTAAAAAGAAAGTAGGTACGATTGGACATGTGGCGTCGACCTCATTTTTCCCATCTAAAAACTTAGGATGCTATGGTGATGGTGGTGCCATTTTTACGAACGACGATGAATTGGCTTATAAATTACGCGGAATTGTAAACCATGGAATGTATGTGCGTTACCATCATGATGTAGTGGGCGTGAACTCCCGTTTAGATAGTGTACAGGCGGCGGTTTTAAATGCGAAGTTGCCAAAGCTGGATACGTATAACGATGCGCGTCAGTTGGCGGCTCAAAAATATGATGCGGCTTTTGCAGGATACGCCAATATTGTAACTCCGGTTGTAAAAGGCGATAAAGGAAGTCATGTATTTCACCAGTATACCTTGCGAATTCTGAATGCCGATCGCAATGCATTGATGCAACACCTGATCGATAAAGGTATTCCGTGTGCGATTTATTACCCGATTCCGTTACACAGTCAGAAAGCATATGCCGATAGTCGTTATAATGAAGCCGATTTCCCAGTGACCAATCAATTGGTGAATGAAGTGATTTCATTACCAATGCATACCGAATTGGATGACGAACAGATTAAATTTATTACCGATAGTATTCTGGAATTTTTAAAATAAACCTTTTCGCGTATATTCGTGTTTATATTTAAAAATAAATGAAAGTAGTTGTTACCGGAGGTTTAGGTTTTATCGGATCCCATACTGTAGTAGAATTATACCGTCAGGGTTTTGAAGTGGTTATTATCGACAATCTGTCCAATTCGTCTATAGATGTTTTGACAGGTATTGAGAAAATAATTGGTACAAAACCGGTGTTTGAGCAAATTGATTTGCGTGATAAAACTGTTGTAACCGCTTTTTTTGAAAAACACAACGATATTACCGGTGTTATTCATTTTGCCGCTTCAAAAGCAGTGGGCGAAAGTGTGGAGAATCCGTTGCTGTATTACGAGAATAATATTGCATCGTTGGTTTATTTGTTACAGGAATTACAGAAGAAAAAAGAATCGTATTTTATTTTCAGTTCTTCGTGTACCGTATACGGACAGGCCGAAAATATGCCGATCACGGAATGTGCTTCGGTACAACCGGCGATGTCACCCTATGGGAATACCAAACGAATAGGAGAAGAAATCATTACCGATGTAGCAAAAGTTTCCGGTATCAATGCGATACTACTACGTTATTTTAATCCGATTGGAGCACACGAAACAGCCGAAATAGGAGAGCTTCCCGTTGGTGTACCACAAAATCTGGTGCCGTTTATTACGCAAACAGCTATTGGTATCCGTAAGGAATTGTCGGTGTATGGTGATGATTATCCAACAGCCGATGGTACTTGTATCCGTGATTATATTCATGTAGTCGATCTGGCCAAAGCACATGTTGTGGCTTTACGGCGATTAATTGATCATAAAAATGAAAGTAAGGTTGAGGTGTTTAATGTCGGAACCGGAAAAGGAAGTTCCGTATTGGAAGTGATCCGTACCTTCGAAAAGGTGAGTGGAAAACCGTTGCCCTATAAAATCGTTGGTCGACGTGAAGGGGATATTATTGAAGCCTATGCGAATACCGACAGAGCAAACCAGATATTGGGCTGGAAAGCGGAATTAACGCTGGAAGAAGCGTTGGACGCTGCCTGGAAATGGGAACAGAAAGTTCGAAGTATATAAAATAAAAAATCCCGACTTATAGTCGGGATTTTTTATTATCGTACCGGTTGATTTGAAATTAAATCAAGGTATAAGTTGATTTTGTCTTTTAACTCTTTACGAGGCGTGATAAAGTCAAGGAAACCGTGTTCTAAAACGAATTCGGATGTTTGGAATCCTTCCGGAAGGTCTTTTCCGGTGGTGTCTTTTACGACACGTGGTCCGGCAAAACCGATTAAGGCTCCTGGCTCGGCGATATTAATGTCACCTAACATCGCATAAGATGCTGTAGTTCCTCCGGTTGTCGGATCGGTACATAAGGAGATATATGGAATTTTTGCATCGGCCAATTGCGCCAGTTTTGCAGATGTTTTGGCTAACTGCATTAAGGAGTATGCCGCTTCCATCATACGGGCACCACCCGATTTGGAAATCATTACAAATGGTACTTTATGCTTGATGGAATAATCGATCGCACGGGCAATTTTTTCCCCTACAACAGCTCCCATTGATCCTCCGATAAACGCAAAATCCATTGAAGCAACAACCAGGTCTTTTCCTTTTGATTTTCCTACCGCTGTACGAACCGCATCTTTTAATTTGGTCTTGTCAATAGCGTCTTTTAAACGATCGCTGTACTTTTTAGTATCCACAAACTTAAGCGGATCCTTAGAAGTCATGTTGGCATCCAGTTCTTTAAATTCGTTGTTGTCGAATAAAATTTCAAAATATTCTTTACTGCCAATACGAACGTGGTATCCGTCTTCCGGGCTTACCCAAAGATTTTTTGCCAATTCTTCAGCATCAATGATTTTTCCTGTCGGTGATTTGTACCAAAGTCCTTTCGGCACATCTTTTTTATCTTCAGTTGCGGTTTGAATCCCTTTTGCTGTTCTTTTAAACCAAGCCATAGTTTTAAATTTGAATTAATCTGAATGTTACTACATTATAATGTATTAACGTTATTCAGGTCTTTAAACGCCTGTTCCAGACGTGTGTTAAACGTAATTTCTCCTTCGCGAACCCATTTTCTAGGATCGTAGTGTTTTTTATTTGGAACATCGGCTCCTTCCGGATTTCCGATTTGTGTTCTTAAATAGTCAATTTTTGATACCATATAGTCACGAACCCCTTCGGTAAAAGCAAACTGAAGGTCGGTGTCAATGTTCATTTTGATAACGCCATATGAAATCGCTTCTCTGATCTCTTCTAATGTCGAACCGGATCCGCCGTGGAATACAAAATCAACCGGGTTGTGTCCGGTGCTGAATTTATTCTGAACGTATTCCTGAGAGTTTCTAAGGATTTTTGGTGTTAGTTTTACGTTGCCCGGTTTGTAAACACCGTGAACGTTTCCGAAAGCAGCGGCAACTGTAAAACGAGGGCTGATTTTCATCAATTCCTCATAAGCATAAGCTACTTCTTCCGGTTGTGTATATAATTTGGAACTGTCTACATCCGAATTGTCTACACCATCTTCTTCACCACCTGTGATTCCCAATTCGATTTCCAGTGTCATTCCCATTTTGCTCATACGCTCCAGATATTTTTTGGAAATTTCCAGATTCTCTTCAATCGGCTCTTCGGAAAGATCGATCATGTGTGAGCTGAATAATGGTTTTCCGGTTTGCTTAAAGTGTTCTTCACTGGCATCCAGTAAACCGTCAATCCACGGTAATAAATTTTTAGCACAATGGTCGGTGTGTAAAATCACGGTAGCACCATAGGCTTCTGCTAGCGTATGGATGTGTTTTGCTCCGGCAATGGCACCCAAAATAGCCGATTTCTGACCGTCATTGGAAAGTCCTTTTCCGGCATTAAACGAAGCACCTCCGTTAGAAAACTGGATAATAACAGGAGCATTTAATTTGGCAGCTGTTTCCAGAACACCGTTGATAGTGCTTGATCCCGTAACGTTTACTGCGGGTAAGGCAAAGCCTTTTTCTTTTGCATATCGAAAGATTTCCTGTACTTGATCGCCGGTTGCTACACCTGGTTTTATTGTATGAGCCATTGTGTTGTTGTTTTAATTTATTTTGACAAAAATAATAATTTCTAAAATTAGAAAGGATAATTAATTCCAATATTTAAGACGGCGCGATTTGGTACGATATCGCGGAACCATCTTTCCTTCATTTCTTTGGCCGGGTTGTAGGTTTTAAAACCAACATCCAAACGGATTACAAAGAAGTTTAAATCATAGCGGAAACCAATTCCGGTACCTAATGCAATATCCTGTAACGATTTGAAGCCTTCGAAAACGCTTTCTTCATCGGTTACGTTATCAAAAACGTTCCAGATGTTTCCGGCATCGGCAAAAAAGGCACCGTTTAGTTTATTAAAAATATTAAAACGGTATTCGGCACTCAGTGCAATTTTAAAGTTGGCCTCGTTAAAGTCGTTTAAACCACCACTTCGCCCCGGACCTAAACTATACGACTGCCATGCCCGGTTGTCGTTCGATCCACCGCCAAAGTAACTTCGTGAAAACGGAATCGAATTGGAATTCCCGTACGGAATCGCCAGTCCGGTAAAAGCGCGTGCCGCAATAACCTGCTTGCCGCCTAAATCCCAGTTTTTAATAAAGTCGATTTCTCCTTTGATATATTGGGAATATTCGACGTTAAAAAATTTTTTACGACCGTAAATATCCGCTTCCTGATTTTCGATTTTAGAAATCAGACTCAGAACGTTTCCGGCCGATTCCAGTTTGGTTTTAAAGGTGTAAAAATCGTTGTCGTTAATGTTGGTACGACTGGATTTGGTATAGGTGATGTTGGTCGCAAGGATAAGGTTGTTCTCGGTTAGACGCAATCTTCGTTCTTCAATACTCCGAATGGCGTAATAATCGTTGTCGTTTGGTGTAAGACTCGTTTGTCCGCCTAATACTTCGTTGATAAAACCGGTGGTTCCCTGCGGAATGGATAGATTACCTTCTTCGTCCAAATTGGTTGGATCGGTATTGTAAACCTGTGCCAGACCATTCAAACGGTCGTATGACGAGTGGTACACGCTAAAATAATTACCCGGGTTTACGTTGCGAACGTATTGTAAATTGACCAGATCGAAACGGATATTGGTGTTTCGTTTCGGGTTCCAGTTATAGTTGAGAATCCCGGTAAAACTTTCTTTGTCCAAACCGATGTTTTGCTGACGCGAAAGGCCAAGGCTCATCTGTGTGGTCGGCAGGGTGTTTTTCGGGATAATCTTATCGGTATTTAGTGGGAAAAAGATTCGTGGAAACGAAAGTTTGACATCGGCTCCGTATTCCGAAATATTAAAAAATACGTTATTCGGATTGGCAAGATCCTGAGACGAACCGATATTTCCACGCAAAGCGATTTCGAGAATCTCGGCACCTCTAAAAATGTTACGAATTGAAAGTGCCGCACTTCCCAGAATACCAAAATCCTGAATGTTGGAATGCATAAAATCGGCCGTAGCATTAAAATTGAATTTTTTACGCGGCGATAAGATGATGTTGGCAATCAGTGACGTTCCGGTTGTATCGTTTTTGTCTTCTTCATATTCGATATTCGGATAGTTAAACACACGCAGGTTGCTTAAAGAACGCGAGGTTAACTGTCTTCTAAAGTCACTGAATTTACTGCCTTTGGTGATAAATATCGCATCGGTTATCGCTTTCGGACGGTAATTCAGTTTATCGGAACTGTAAATGTTGAAGTTGTTATAGCTGGTACTGTCAGCTACTTTTTGTTTGTTTTTGTTATTGGTATTTCCAGTGAAAATATTGACCTCGCTAATGGTATACAGTTTAAAAGGAACCTTTATCAGGGAATCTCCTTTTTTAACGGTTCGGTCGTCGATCAGAATATCGACATGGGCTTTGTGATTGGTTGCTACCGTATCAACATCATATTCGATATTGGTTTCCTGGAAATAATACGCTCCGTTGTTGCGGAAATGGGTAGCAATTCGTTTTCTTTCATCACTAAAATATTGCGAATTGTATTGTTTGCCTTTTACGATCAACGATTGGTTTTTGGTGCGTTCAAATAACGAATCCAAAGCTGCTGTTTTGATCGAAGTAGTAATACTGTCTACGATATAGGGCGCGCCCAGTTTGACCTCGTAGTTCACCTTGCCGCGTTTGTTGGGTAGGGTGTCGATTTTATACGTGATTTTATTGTTGAAATAACCGGCGTTGAAATAGTAAGACAACATTCGGTTTCTGGATTTCTGTACTTTGGTAGAATCGATGATCACAGGAGCTTCCCCCGTTTTTTTTAGGAACGTACTGGCACCCGATACAAAAAAGGATTGCCCCAATCGCTGTACTTGTTTTTCAGATAATAGGTCGGTTAGGAATTTATGGCGTTTGGGTTTCTTTTCCAGCCATAACTGATAATCGGCTTCCGGACTTTTCCGGGCCAGATTATACATCTGTAATCGCAAGCGGTAACCTAGAATGGAACTATTCGGTTTTTGATAAAGCTGATTTAAAATAGTCTCGCTTTTTTCTTTCTTACCGTCAACCATTACCGTGTTCTCGATTAAAAGATGCTGTCCTTCGGGTACTCTTTTAACAAGAGAACAAGAATATAAAATTGCACCTAATAAGAGAAATAGTGCTATTTTTGATAAATTTTTTTTCAAATCGATTACAATAGTAAGTCAAAAATACATTTTTTTATGGTTAGTAAAAACCAAATCAAACTAATAACGAGTTTACAGCAAAAAAAATATAGAAAACAACATGAATTATTTTTTGCTGAAGGTATAAAGGTAATTCAAGAATTACTGAATTCCAATTTTGAGCTCTACCATTTGTATTCGGTTGATGCTATTTTTGATACGCTTCCGCAAAATAAAGTAACGCTTATCTCGGAGGCGGAGCTAAAAAAAATCAGTGCGTTAACGACACCAAATACCTGTTTGGCGTTGTTTCGTATTCCGGAGGAAAAGCCAATTGCCGAAACCGGATTGATTCTGGCTTTGGACGATATCCGCGATCCGGGGAATCTCGGAACGATTTTGCGTTTGAGCGACTGGTTTGGGATTTCACATGTGGTATGTTCGAACGAAACCGTTGATATTTACAATCCAAAGGTGGTACAGGCAACAATGGGTTCGATTACACGGGTGAATGTAGTATATACCGATCTGGAAGCGTTTCTGGAAAAAACGGAATTACCGGTTTTCGGAACGTTTATGGATGGCGCCAATATTTATGAGCAAAAACTTCCGGAAAACGGAATCATTGTTATGGGGAATGAAGCCAATGGTATTTCGGCATCGATTGAAAAGCGTACTACAGAACGGATTGCAATTCCGCGTTTTGGGAGTTTACAAGTTACCGAAAGCTTAAATGTGGCCACGGCTACCGCTATAATCCTTAGCGAATTTAAAAGAGGTCTTTTTAGTGGAAAGTAAAGTTGATAAAAATCCCACGGGTTTTCATCGATTCCACATTTCCGGTCCACGGACTGTTCGGATTGTTATCGCGGATTAGCTCGTCGTTAATTCCGAATACACCACGGATGGATGGTGAAAACTTAAAGTATTCCAGATAGAAATCAACACCCAATCCCAATTCATAATTGGTGGACCAACGGGTCATACGAAAACGGTAGGCGTAGTTATCGTCTGTTGCGTCATGGTTACTGCCCAGATTCAAGGACTTGGAGAATCCGCCAACTACATACGGTCGTACGTTTCCAAAGCGCTGTGAGGAGAATTTAAGCAATAACGGGAAATGAATATAGGTCGATTTTACTTCACGTAATTGTTCTACCGGTCGGGTTAGACTCGGATCGTGGAAAGTAAGATCCCGTTGCGTATAATACAATCCGGGTTCGAAACGAAGATCGAGGTGTTCCATTATCCTTAAGTTTCCAACCAGACCTACGTTAAATCCGGTGGTTCCTTTTACTTCAATGTCGACGCCGGGTTTGATATAGTCAAACTTAAAATCGTAGCTGCTGAATCCTAAAAAATAGCCCCAGTGTACGCGTTGCTTGTCAAAGTTTTCCAGGTTAATAACCGGATTTTTACTAAACATCGACTGTGAAAAGCTGTTTAGTGACAGAAGTAATAAGGAAATAAGGATGAATTTTCTCATGTTATTTTTTTGACGCTGAATATATCGTTGCCGCTCCGAATGTCTGAGGAGCATGTTTCACATCTATAAACCCAACTTTTCGCAAAATATTGTTTAACGCTTCGCCATGTGGAAAAACGGAAGCCGATTCGGATAGGTAAGAATAGGCTACTTTGTCTTTGGAAAACAGTTTGCCGATTAACGGTAAAATGTTTTTGGTGTAAAAGTGATAGCCCTGTTTAAAAGGGAAACGGGTAGGTACCGAAGTCTCCAAAATCACAAAAACACCGCCCGGTTTTAATACCCTTAAAATCTCGGATAATCCTTTTTCCAATGTTTCAAAATTTCGTACACCAAATGCTACGGTGATCGCATCAAAATAATTGTCGCCGTAAGGAATGTTTTCAGAATCACCTAAAACCATTTCGATTTTGTCGGTAAGGTTGAGGTGTTCAATTTTTTGTTTCCCAACTTCAAGCATTCCGGACGAAATATCCAATCCGATAATTTTAGTCGCACTGGTTTTGGTCATCAAAATAGCTAAATCGCCGGTTCCGGTGGCAATATCCAAAACGGTTTGCGGCTTTTTGTCGGAAACAATTTTTAAAACCTTATTGCGCCATTTAATATCGATACCAAAAGAAATAACACGATTTAAATTGTCGTACTTCCCGGAAATCGTATCAAACATTTGGGTTACTTGTTCTTTTTTTCCGAGTTCGGAATCTTTATAAGGCGTGATATTTTTTGACATTCTATGAGAAATTTGGAGCAAAGATAATAGAAAAGTGCCGTATTTGAAAAGAATAGCCTTGTTATTGGCAATATTTGGTTAGACAGGGTTCACTAAATTTAGTGAGGTGAAAAATACAAAGATTTGGCGATTGTCTGGTGTTGTTATTATTGGGAAATTTACAGTGTATAAAAGTAATGAACTATGCTATCAAAATTATTTTTTTCGGAATTGAAATGGATGCTATTGGTACTGGTCGTCACATTGATTCTGGTGGAGAGTATCAACAGTGGGTTTAACTTTAACCCCGCTGAATATGGGGTACCGCAAACGTTCTTTGGGTTAAATTTGTTTTTGGAAATTTTAGTTTTTTTTGTCTTTAGTACTTTTGTGGTATTTGGTATTAAAGGCTTTTTTGAGATGTATTCTCAACGGTTTGCTAATGTTATCATTTTTATCTCCGGATTATTGCTAACGGTGGCAATCTTTATTTTATGTTATCAGGTACTTTCACTCGAATAAAACCGAATAACTTTTGATACAGCTAGTTTATTTATAAAACATCCCGATGGTAACATCAGGATGTTTTTTTATGCGGTTTACCTATGAAAATAAAAATTGCGAGCTTATCGAATAATCTCGCAATTTCACGCATTTTGTAATCGCTCTAAAAGTGTAGGCGATTTTTTTTGGTTATAGCAATGGTGCTATTTTATTTTTGTAAAGGTCTGAAAACTAAAATCAAAAGCGTGTTTTTCGTCTTTTGGATGGAATTCTTCCGAAACCAGTTGCCATTCGCTTGGATGGATTTCCGGGAAATAAGCATCGGCTTCCGGATTGGTGAAAACACGGGTTAGTTCGATAGTATCGGAAAGGGATAGCGATTGTCTGTAAATTTCGCCGCCACCGATAATAAAAATAGTTTCGTTTTGCGGACAAGCTTTGATCGCGTCTTCCAGGGAATTAACGCGGATACAACCTTCGGGAACCGGATAATCCTGTTGCCGGGTAATGATCACATGTGTCCGGTTGGGAAGTAGCTTCGGTAGACTTTCGAAAGTCTTGCGTCCCATAATGATATAATGTCCGGTTGTTAATGCCCGGAAACGTTTAAAATCATCCGGTAAATGCCAGATCATCTGGTTGTCTTTACCCAATGCATTGTTTTCTGCCGCAGCAGCGATAATCGTAATCATGTTGTTTATTGTGGCGTGTTGTTCTTTTTGTCGATGTCTTTCTGAAGTTGTTCTATTTTGCGCTCCTGTTGTAACATGAGTTTGTCAATCTGAGCCCGTTCCCATTTTTTATTCATAAAACTATCGGTAATAAACACACGGATAAAATGCAGTACAAAAATAAAAAACCATATGGTGATCACCCATAAGTACCAGTCCATTTCCGGTTTAACATTCAATAGCTTATTGGCTATAATACAGAATATGCTTCCCAGGAAAAACAGGACAAAATGAAAATAGAGACGCTTTTTTTGTTTTAAGCGTTGTCTGGCATATTCATACAGCTCGTGTTGGTTTATTTCCATATAGAATTGTTTTATGGAAATAAAGATAAGTAATTTCTTTTAAAAATTAAATAGAAACAGCTCCTTTAATGGCCGGATGCGGATCGTAATCGGTTAAAGTAAAGTCTTCAAAGGTAAAATCGAAAATATTTTTAATGGCCGGATTCAGAATCATTTTTGGTAAGGCATGCGGCTCGCGCGTCAATTGTAATTGAACTTGTTCGATATGGTTGTTGTAGATGTGTACGTCTCCGAAAGTGTGAATAAAATCACCCGGTGCTAAATCACATACCTGTGCAATCATCATTGTGAACAAGGCATAGGAAGCAATATTAAACGGTACGCCTAAGAATACGTCGGCACTACGCTGGTATAACTGACAGGATAATTTACCGTCGGATACGTAAAACTGGAAAAAAGCATGACAAGGTGGTAAAGCCGCTTTGTGGTTGGCTACATTTTCGGCAAACGATTTGGAAGTATCGGGTAGGACACTCGGATTCCAGGCCGAAATCAACATACGTCGGCTATTCGGATTGTTTTTAAGCGTATCGATTAGCTCGGTTATTTGATCAATTTCTTCGTCATTCCAGTTACGCCACTGATGGCCGTAAATCGGACCTAAATCGCCATTTTCATCGGCCCATTCGTCCCAGATTTTAACGCCGTTTTCTTTTAGATAAGCAATATTGGTTTCGCCTTTTAAAAACCAAAGCAATTCGTGAATAATAGATTTTAAGTGTACTTTTTTGGTGGTTACCAACGGGAAACCTTCGCTTAGATCAAAACGCATCTGATAACCAAAAACACTTTTGGTTCCGGTTCCGGTTCGGTCGCCTTTCTGACTTCCGTTGTCTAAAACGTGTTGTACTAAATCTAAATATTGTCTCATGATGGGTAGGCTATTGCTTGGGATTAGGATTCTTTTTTGGAAATTTCGTCGCGTATTTTGGCGGCCTTTTCATAATCTTCATTCTGAACGGCAGTTTCCAGTAAATCGTATAATTCGGCCAGACTGTATTGGGAGTAGGTTTCTCCGGAAACAGTTTCGTCGTCGGTTAATCCGAATGTCTCTGGACTGCTCAACGGATCGTCGCCTTCTTCTTTTTTACTGTTTTCATCAATCGGGCTGACTTTTAAATAAATACCGGCTTTGTCGAGTATGTTTTTATAGGTGAAAATAGGAGCGTTAAAACGAAGTGCTAGAGCAATTGCATCGGAAGTACGGGCATCGATAATTTCTTCAATGCGGTCTCTTTCGCAGATAATACTCGAAAAGAATACACCGTCTACCAGCTTGTGGATGATCACCTGTTTTACGACAATGTCAAAACGGTCGGCAAAATTTTTGAATAAATCATGGGTTAACGGGCGAGGTGGTTTGATTTCTTTTTCTAAAGCGATGGCGATCGACTGGGCTTCAAAAGCACCGATGACGATCGGTAATTTTCGCTCGCCGTCTACCTCGTTCAAAATTAAAGCGTATGCGCCGTTTTGCGTCTGACTGTATGAAATTCCTTTTATCGTTAATTTTACTAAGCTCATCTGGAGGTTGCTACATTATTCTTTTTGAACGGCAGTACTTTGGCTTTGCCGTCTTTTTACGAAGCTACGGATTTTAAAAGGTCTCCGGGTGTCGTAAAAAGGTTTGCAAAGTAAACCTAAAATTTTCGCTTTTAAAAATAAAAAAAAACGGGCTTACTAACAAAGATACTAAATCTTTAGATTAGAAAGCCCGTTTGGTATGGTTGTTTGAAAATTAAGAATTGTGTGCTTTAAATTCTTTTAATTTCTCCACTAATTTTGGTACAACATCGAATGCGTCACCAACTACTCCGTAATCGGCAACTTTAAAGAATGGTGCGTCTGCATCCGGGTTGATTACTACTTTTACTTTTGATGAGTTGATTCCGGCAATGTGCTGGATCGCTCCCGAGATACCAATCGCGATATACAGGTTGGCTGCTACCGGTTTTCCGGTTTGTCCTACGTGTTCGCTATGAGGTCTCCATCCTAAATCGGATACCGGTTTCGAACAAGCCGTTGCCGCTCCTAAAACTGTAGCAAGATCTTCGATCATTCCCCAGTTTTCAGGTCCTTTTAATCCACGTCCTGCAGAAACTACAATCTCCGCATCGGCAATGGTTACTTTTCCGGTTACTTTTTCTACGTTTTCAACTTTGATTGAGAAATCCGCATCGTTTAATGATGGTGCGAAATCTTCTTCAGTCGCAGAGGAAGCCGATTCTACCAAACCGAATGAGTTTTTCGCTAATCCGATTACTTTTACATCGGTAGCCACTTCTGTAATGTTGAAAGCTTTGTTTGAAAAGGCATTTCTTTTTACAGTGAAAGGAGAAGTGCTTTCCGGTAATGCTACTACGTTGGAAGCGTATCCGGCATTTAAACCTACCGCTACCAATGGCGCTAAATACAAACTGTCGGTAGTCGATGATAAAACAACTACTTTCGTTCCTTCTTTTTGTGCAGCTTGTTTGATCACATCAGCATAAGCCTTTGCGTTAAACGCAGCCAATTTATCGTTGTTTACTTTTAATACTTTGTCTACTCCGTATTTGGAAAGAGCGCTAACATCGCTTGTGTTTACCGTTACAGCGGTAACAGTCGTTCCCATTTTCTCAGCAACTTTCTTAGCATAAGAAGCCAACTCGAAAGCTACTTTTTTAAATTTTCCTTCTGCTGATTCAGCATATATTAAAATTGACATGATTTTCTTTGTTTAAAATTAAAGGATGAAAAATTAGATAACTTTTGCTTCGTTATGTAAAAGGTTGATCAGTTCGTCCAGATTATCAGGACTTACTAATTTTACAGCTGTTTTCGGAGCTGGTTTTTCGAATTTTACAGCTTTTGTATTATTGTCTGCTGCAACAGGTTCTAAAATAGTCAACGCTTTTGTACGAGCCGTCATAATTCCTCTCATGTTCGGAATACGTAGGTCTTTCTCTTCAACGATACCTTTTTGTCCTCCTACTACTAAAGGTAGGCTGGCGCTAAGGGTTTCTTTTCCTCCGTCGATTTCACGTACCGCTTTTACGCTGGTTCCGTTTACTTCAATACCGATACAAGAGTTGATAAAATCCGATCCGGTTAAGGCAGCCAACATTCCAGGTACCATTCCACCGTTGTAGTCTAATGATTCTTTTCCGGCAATTACTAAATCGTAGTTTCCGTTTTTAACCACTTCGGCCAATTGTTTTGCTACGAAGAAACCATCGGTAGGAACAGCGTTCACACGAATAGCTTCATCGGCACCAATTGCCAATGCTTTACGTAAGGTCGCTTCTGCATCAGGTCCGCCAACATTCACCACCGTTACATTTGCTCCTTGTTGCTCTTTAAACCAAATGGCTCTGGTTAAACCAAACTCATCATTCGGATTAATTACGAATTGTACACCGTTTGTGTCAAATTCTGAATCGCCATTAACAAAGTTAATTTTTGAAGTAGTATCAGGCACATGACTGATGCAAACTAATATTTTCATTTTAATTAAAGTTAAAGTTGATTAATTTTTGAGCAACGAAAGTAGTGATTTTATTTCAATAAAATGCTATGCATGCATAATAAATACCTTTTTTTCAACGATCTAAAGGATAAATTCCTAATAATTTTAAAAAGGTTCTGAAAAGAAAAGCTTTTTTGCGAAATCAAAACTTTTTTGTCTTTATAACAAGAGAATGTTATAATTGTTCGTGAAACGCGGCTAAGTGATTTAAAATTTTTACTTTTGCCAATTGAATAAACAAGGAAAAACAAAATAAATGAGAACGATACAGTTTAGAGAAGCGATTTGTGAAGCGATGAGCGAAGAAATGCGTCGCGACGAATCGATATATTTAATGGGTGAAGAGGTAGCCGAATATAACGGAGCCTATAAAGCTTCCAAAGGAATGTTGGATGAGTTTGGTCCGAAACGAGTTATCGATACGCCTATCGCCGAACTAGGTTTTGCCGGAATCGCGGTGGGTTCTGCGATGAATGGTAACCGCCCGATTGTGGAATTCATGACGTTTAACTTTTCATTGGTGGGAATTGACCAGATCATCAACAACGCTGCAAAAATGCGTCAGATGTCTGCCGGACAATTCTCAATGCCTATCGTATTCCGTGGTCCTACAGCTTCTGCCGGTCAATTGGCGGCAACGCACTCACAGGCTTTCGAAAACTGGTTTGCCAATACTCCGGGATTAAAAGTAGTGGTACCTTCCAATCCATACGATGCAAAAGGATTATTAAAATCGGCAATCCGTGATAACGATCCGGTAATCTTTATGGAATCCGAACAAATGTACGGTGATAAAGGTGAAGTGCCGGAAGGAGAATATACTATCCCATTGGGAGTGGCTGAAATTAAACGCGAAGGAACCGACGTGACGATTGTTTCATTTGGTAAAATTATCAAAGAAGCGTATATCGCTGCTGACGAATTGGCTAAAGAAGGTATCTCTTGTGAGATTATCGATTTAAGAACCGTTCGTCCGATGGATTACGAATCGATCCTGAAATCGGTTAAAAAAACCAACCGTTTGGTAGTGTTGGAAGAAGCATGGCCGTTTGGTAGTGTGGCTTCGGAAATTACCTATATGGTTCAGGAAAAAGCATTCGATTATTTGGATGCTCCTATTCAGAGAATTACTACAGCCGATACACCGGCACCGTATTCTCCTGTGCTTTTAAAAGAATGGTTGCCTAATGCAGCTGATGTTGTAAAAGCAGTGAAGAAAGTTACCTATAAATAAGAAAATATAATTTATATTTGAAGCTTCATCTGTAAAACAGATGAAGCTTTTTTTTTGCTTATGAGGAAATTATCTTACGCACTATATTTAATTTTTATCTTTTCCATTGGATTACAGGCACAGACCAAGGTGACCGGTACGGTTTACGACGAAATGAACGAACCGATGCCGTTTGCGAGTGTCTATTTTAAAGGAACTACAATTGGTGTTACAACCAACGAAAACGGGAAGTTTACCTTGTCATCGGATACCACCCAAAAAGTATTGGTAGCCTCTTTTGTAGGGTATACGAATCAGGAGGTTGTCCTGAAAAATGACGTAACCGAAAACTTAAAAGTCAAACTGACGATAGGACAGGAGTTGCAGGAAGTACTCATTGTGAACAAACCTAAAAAGCACTTGTCCAAAAAGGAAAATCCGGCCTATCGTATCTTACAGGGGATTTGGGCGAATAAAAAGAAAAATGGTGTAAAACTGGCAAAAGCCTATGATTATGAACGTTATTCTTCGGTAAGCCTTGGATTAAGTAATCTTGACAGTGTTTTTCTGCGAAAAATTGTAGGAAGCGGCTATGATTCCGTGGCGGCAATCGTAAAAGAAGAACGTCGTCAGAATAAATTTATCGTACCGGTATACATGAAAGAAACCAACGAACATGTATACGGTAACAACCTACTCAATAAGGAGCGAATCGATATGGAAGCCGAACGAAATACCGGGCTAAATCAGCGCGGATTTATCTTCGATCGGATCAGTAATACTTTTACGACGATTGATGTATATGAAGACGATATTGTGATTCTGAACAAAGCGTTTGTGAGTCCGATTTCTACCCGTGGATATGGCGTTTACGAATACCTGTTAAAAGATAGTATTGTCGAAGGCGGAAAAAAAACATACCATATTTATTTCTTTCCAAGAGAATCGGCCGACCTGGTTTTTGAAGGAAGTTTTAAAGTAACCGATAAAAACTTTGCATTGACCGAAATTTCAATGCGAACGAATAAAAATATCAACCTGAGTCTGGTGCGAAATCTGTATTTCGAAAAGTACTTCGAAACGGTTAACGATACGATGTATTTGCCAACCCGGGATTATTATGAAGGCGATTTTACGTTGTTCACAAAAAGCGACGATGAAAAAGGATTCTATGTAAAAAAGAATCTCGTTTATAGTGATTATGTCCTCAATCAGCCAAAAGAGGATGCATTCTACGACGGTAAGATTATCCAGACCCGAGGCAATCAGTTTGATAAAGAAGATCAATACTGGAAATCGCTACGGGCATCTGAGCTCAAAACAGAAGAAACACGTAAGGTAATCCAGGATTTAAAATCGAATAAAAAAGTGCGGAGTGTGACCGATATTATCACGGTATTGTCTTCGGGCTATATGGGCTTGTTTGATGGAGTTCAGATCGGATATTTATGGCAGCTTTTTACCAATAATAATGTGGAAGGACTGCGAATCAGAGCCGGTTTTCGAACCTATAAAACCGATAACGATCGCTTCCGTGCGATGGTTTATGGTGCCTATGGAACCAAAGATAAAAAGTTTAAATACGGAGCAGAAGCCAAGTATTTGTTGAGCTTTAAACCGCGTATCGTGGTGGGAGCTTCTCATTTGGATGATAACCTGCAATTGGGGGGTAAATTGATCGAAACGGATGAATTATTGCCGAAAAACCTGAATACAAATGTGATCATCGGACGTGGGGAAAATTACTTCCTGTCACGGGTAAAACGAACTTCGGTTAATTTTGATTTTGCATTTAGTAATAATTTGCACATGAATGTTTCTTCCGTTCGCCAACAAATCAAAGCAGCCGATCCGGAACATTTTTCCATTGATTATGCCGATCCGCAAACCGGATTAACACAAACCGGACTAACGGATTATACTAGTAATATATCCCTAATCTATACGCCGGGCCGATATGTATACGGTTTTGGTGTGGATCAGAAATTGGGAACAACCTTATATCCTACGATCATCTTAAAATACATCCGCGGTAATAAAGGTGTTTTTGGAGGTGATTTTGACTATAACAAAATTCAGATGTCGGTGAACAAACCGATCTTCCTAAGTAATTTCGGAACCCTGAAAACGAATATCGAATTCGGAAAAGTGTTCGATGCGGTTCCGTTACCGTTGCTAAACCCGATTACTGCCGACCAGACGTTTTCCGTAGTGCCGAATTCGTTCTCCTTGCTAAACTACTATGATTTTGTGACCGATACCTATCTGGCCGCTCATTTTGAACATCATTTCAACGGGCTTATCATGAACCGTATTCCGTTGCTCAAAAAACTAAAATGGAGAAGTTTGATTTTTTACCGATTTGCTTACGGTAGTATCTCTCAGAAAAATATCGATATGAACCGTTCGTTTATTGCCTATCAGGCGCCTTCGGATAAAGTGTATAGCGAATATGGATTCGGATTTGAAAATATCGGTTACGGAAACTTCCGACCATTCCGGGTGGACTTTATCTGGAGAAACGATTTTACTGCCGTTAACGGAAAACAATCGCCGGGCTTCGGAGTGCGTTTCGGCTTTATCCCGGAATTCTAGCAGAATTGTAAGAATTTAAGCTAAAGCATATCAAAAGCAATGCATTAAATGGAATTAAACTTGTGAAAAATCAATTTTATTATACCTTTGCAGTCGCTTAATTTAGAACAAAAAGTATAAAAATGAGTACACTTACTATTGAATCATTCGATGCGTTTATCGAAATCCCAAGAGGAAGCAGAAATAAATACGAATACGATTTTGAACAAAAGAGAATCCGTTTTGACAGAATGTTATATTCGGCCATGTTTTACCCGGCTGATTACGGATTTATTCCTGAAACTTTAGCTTTGGACGGTGATCCGCTTGATGTTTTGGTATTGTTTACGGAGCCTTCTGTTCCGGGATGTTTGGTTGAGGTAAAACCAATTGCTGTTTTTAAAATGGCAGATGATAAAGGTCCGGATGAGAAAATCGTTTGTGTACCGGTATCCGATCCGATTATGAATAAATTAAACGATATCTCCGATATCAATATTCATACAATCAAAGAAATCGAGCATTTCTTCCAAGTGTACAAAGATCTTGAAAACAAACAGGTTGATGTACAGGGATGGGGCGATGTGAAAGAAGCACAAGCCATGATCGAAGAATGTGCAAAACGTTTCCAGGAATTGGATCAGGCAAAAAAAGACAGCTATTCGATTAAATTATAATATCAAAAGCCTCATGTATCATGAGGCTTTTTTTATGGATTTTAAGTAACTTTAACAGCATTATAAACACAAACGAAACACAGGTTTGTGTTTTGTTGTTTAAAGATAACCGGTATCGTAAATATGGCAAACAGAAGAAACTTTATCAAAACAACAGCGATCGCTTCGGTGGCTGTGGCGTTAAATGCATTCGGAAAAAAAGAGGATACGGAAACGACATTGGTTCCCAAAGGGACGATTCGCAAACCAATCGTACTTTCGACCTGGCGTTTTGGAATTCCGGCTAATGAAGCCGCCTGGGAAATTCTGAAAAATAAAGGTCGCGCACTCGATGCTGTCGAAGCCGGTGTTCGCGTTCCCGAAGGCGATCCTAATGAACGAAGTGTCGGTTATGGCGGTCGACCGGATCGCGATGGACGCGTAACGCTCGATGCTTGTATTATGGATGAATATTCTAATATCGGATCTGTAGCCTGTCTGGAGCATATCAAACATCCGATTTCGGTGGCACGGGCGGTAATGGAAAAGACACCACATGTGATGTTGGTTGGTGAAGGAGCGTTTCAGTTTGCACTTTTACAAGGACATGAGAAAGAAAACCTGCTAACGGAAACGTCCGAAAAAGAATGGCGGGAATGGCTGGAAAGCAGTAATTATAAACCGCTTGTAAATATCGAAAACCACGATACGATCGGGATGATCGCGATGGATGCCAATGGCAATCTCTCCGGTGCCTGTACAACCAGCGGAATGGCCTATAAAATGCACGGTAGAGTAGGCGATTCGCCTATAATCGGCGCGGGTTTGTATGTCGATAATGAAATCGGCGCAGCAACGGCCACCGGTCATGGTGAAGAGGTTATCCGTATTGCGGGTTGCCATTTGGTGGTAGAGTTAATGCGACAGGGGAAATCGCCGCAAAAAGCTTGTGAGGAAGCCGTAAATCGGATCATCAAACTCACAAAATACCGGAATAAAAATCTAAACGATATTCAGGTGGGATTTATTGCTCTCAATAAAAAAGGCGAACACGGTGCCTATTGTATTCAAAAGGGATTTAACTATGCGAAATACGATGAAACCGGAAACAACTTACTCGATGCCAATTACTTTTTAAAATAAGATGAAACAACTGGAAATAGCCTGCTTTAATCTGGAATCGGCGGTAATTGCCGAACAGGGTGGCGCCGATCGTATTGAATTATGTGAAAACCAACTTTTGGGAGGTACGACACCTGGTTTCGAAATGCTTCGCGAAGCCTGTAATCGGATAAAGATCGATATATATGTGATGATTCGTCCAAGAGGGGGAGATTTTCAGTATACTCCGGAGGAATTGGAACAGATGAAAGCCGATATCCTACGGATAAAAACACTCCCGGTAAAAGGGTTTGTTTTTGGTGTGTTGGATCAGGAGAATGCCGTTGCGATTAAAGATAATACGGAACTGGTACAACTGGCAAGTCCGCTGCCATGTACGTTTCACCGCGCGTTTGACGAAATTCCGGATTTGGAACAGGCAATAGACGATTTGGTGTTCTGTGGTTTTTCGACTATTCTTACGTCCGGCGGACAGCCTAATGTGGACGAAGGGGAACGAACATTGATGGAATTGGTTGCCTATGCCGGAAAACGCATTGCCATTATGCCCGGAGGCGGATTGCGATCGACGAATATTTTCAGAATTGCGACGCGAACCAATGCCGGATTTTACCATTCGTCAGCGATAACCGATGCTAGTGGAATCGCCGCTATCGATGAGGTAAAAGCTTTAAAAAAGAATTTACTGTTTTGAGAATCAGACCTGACAGGTTTCCAAAACCTGTCAGGTCTAAAACTATAAAACCTGTCAGGTCTGTGAACCGTATAAAAAATAAAGGCTACCATTTGGTAGCCTTATCTATTTTAAAATAATCCGTTGATCTCAGCATCAATACGGTTAATGATATTTCCTAAATCTTCCGGGTTGTCCACAAAGTTGATATTGTCTACATCGATGATCAGTAATTTTCCTTTGGTATACGTCTGAATCCAGGCTTCATAACGTTCGTTAAGTCGACTTAAATAATCAATGGAAATCGTGTTTTCATATTCCCGGCCTCTTTTGTGAATCTGAGAAACCAGATTAGGGATCGAGCTACGCAGATAGATCAACAAGTCCGGTGGTGCGACCAAACCTTCCATCAACTCGAAAAGCGACGTATAATTACTAAAGTCACGGTTGGTCATCAATCCCATTGCATGCAAATTGGGCGCAAAAATATGAGCATCCTCATAAATCGTTCTGTCCTGAATAATCTTTTTTCCGCTTTCGCGAATCTGTAATATTTGTCGGAAACGGCTATTCAGGAAGTAAATCTGAAGGTTAAAAGACCAACGGTCCATCTGATGGTAAAAATCGTCCAGATAGGGATTGTCAACCACGTCTTCAAAATGCGGTTCCCATTTGAAATGTTTGGCCAAAAGTCGGGTTAATGTCGTTTTTCCAGCACCAATGTTTCCTGCTACAGCTATATGCATTATGGTAAAGTAATTTTATAATTTCTGATTTCGTTATTGGTAAAAGTAGCTAAAATTTGCTCTTTATAATAAAAACTTTCAAGGCTTTTTTCGGGTATTACTATATTTATAGTAGCCGCATTTTCTAAGTCATAAAGAAACAAGCGGTTGTCTTTTTGAAAGAGAATCTGCTTTGGTGAAATAAATTGCAGTTGATCAAATGCCGGAACCTGTCCGAGGAAACTAATTTTTCCGAAAATGGTAGACGCGTAGCAATTATTTCGGATGTCAACCCAGTAAAAATAGTTGTAATCCGATTGGTATTGTTGTATCGCATCTTTAATTGGCGTTGAAATCGGAGTAAACGTGTTTTTAAAAATATCGTATAGTCCCAGTTTTTGCGAATTCAGGTCAAATAACCACAAACGATTTTGCGAAGCCAGACTCACGGCTTGCGGAAAGAGTTCCGGATTGGTTTCGGAAAAATTGATCTTTTGTATTTCGTTTAACTGGTTGTCGAGTAAAACCGCAGCATTAAAAGTCTTGTAATACAACACCAGTTGCAATGGGTTTTGAAGATCGACTTGTTTGAGAGTGCCAAACGAAAGATTTCGGTACTGAAATTGCTGGTTTCGGTTGGTTTTTCGAAATTCATTGTCTTTGATGGTATAGGTATTTCCAAACGGATCGTTACCAATAAAAAGGGCACTTTCCGTTGGTGCAGACGAAAGCAATACCGGACGGATATCCTTTGTTTGAGCACGAGTCTGAAGACCGGTAATAAGAATCAGGAAAAAGACAATTTTCTGCATCGTGCCGCAAATTACAAATAAACCTTTTATAATATAAAGTGTCTTATATAAAATTAAGCACAACTTGTAACAAAACGGGACTTTAAAAGTCTTATTCAAAAGCCAAACAAAAACAACAAGATGAAAAAAACAATACTGACAGGGATAGCATTTTTAGGTTTTGCTGTCTCGGCTATGGCCCAAAATTTCCAGGGTATGGCCGTTTATGAGTCAAAAACAACGGCTCCGGAATTTAAAATGGAAGGGAATGGTATTACGCCGGAGATGCAGAAAATGATTCAGGAGCGTATGAAAAAAATGCTGGAAAAAACCTTTGTGATGAATTTCGACAAATCAGCTTCGATTTATAAAGAAGAAGAAAAGCTTGATGCTCCGGGACAACAGGGACCTGGCGGACGAATGATGAATTCGATGATGGGCGCCGGTGGAACCTATTATAAAAACATTAAAGATAAAACTTATACCGTAGACAAAGAGTTTATGGGAAAAGAGTTTTTGATCAATGACTCGCTGCCAAAATTAAACTGGAAACTGGAAGGGGAAACCCGAAAAATTGGCGATTATAACTGTTTTAAAGCAACGGCCGTAAAACCGGTAAGTCAGTCGGATTTCCGTAATTTCAGACGAAAAAAAGAAGGTGATAAAAAAGAAGAGCCTAAAAAAGAAAAAACAACCAACTTTATGGACGATTTCGAAATGCCGAAAGAGATCACGATAACCGCCTGGTATACGCCGGATATCCCGGTAAATCAGGGACCGGAAAGTTATTGGGGTTTACCCGGACTGATTCTGGAAGTGAACGATGGTCGTACGGTGATTGTCTGTTCAAAAGTGGTGATGAATGCCAAAGAGAAAGTGGAAATTAAAGAACCTAAAAACGGGAAAGTCGTAAAACAAAAAGAATACGACGATATCGTAGTGAAAAAAATGGAAGAAATGCGCGAAATGAATGGCGGTCAAGGTCCTGGTCGTGGACAGCAAATGCGATTCGGACGTTAATTCCTGCTAACAAATAAGTTTATAGCCTCTGCCTCTTACATTGATGATTTGAATGGAAGGGTCGGAGGCTAATTTTTTGCGCAGTTTTGAAATAAATACATCCATACTCCGACCGTTAAAAAAGTCGTCTTTTCCCCAGATTCGCAGTAAAGCAGCCGATTTGTCGAGGATTTCATTTTTGTTTTCCAACAGCAGTTTTAAAACCAATGCTTCCCGATGGGTAAGGAAATGAGCCTGCTCTTCGTAGGATAACATTTGCTTGTTGTAATTAAAATCGTAGGCACCAATACGATTTTCGTCGCCGGCATTCTGACGGGAAATCCGTCCCAGTAAAGCATGAATTCGTACGATGAGTTCTTCCATGCTAAACGGCTTTTTGATATAATCGTTTCCACCATAATGAAACCCGTCGACCACATCCTGTACCTGCGATTTGGCACTTAAAAACAATAGTGGCGTGGTTTTATCGGTTTTCCGAATCTCCTGCGCCAACGTAAAACCATCTTTTTTGGGCATCATAATATCCAATACCACCGCATCCGGTTTTTCAGTTATAAAGGCTTGATAAGCATCCTCTCCGTTTAAACAATGGGTGACTATAAAATCACGGGTTTCCAGACTTTCTTTGATGATCAAACCAAGTGTCGCTTCGTCTTCCGCTAATAATATCGTGATCTTAGGATTCATAGGGCATGGTGATTTTAAAAGTGGTTTGTATATCGGGAATCAGTTCCAGTGTACCGCCGTGTTTTATAATAATAGTCCGGGCATAATACAAACCGATTCCGAAACCTTTTTCGTCATGGCGGTTATGATTCGGAACGCGGTAAAATTTATCAAAAATCTTCTGACGCTGCGATTTTTCAATTCCGGAACCAGTATCACTAACGGTGAGGATTATTTTTCCATCGGTTGTATTCAGGTCGATTGTAATCCGATCACCGCCATATTTAATCGCGTTGTCAATTAGATTGTTGATCACATTTTCAAAATGAAATACGTCAACAGCGGCCATGATCGTCGACTGTGGCGGGTTAAACACTATCGTTTTTTCGGTGTTGATTTGTATTTTTTCGATACTATGGCGTATCAGTTCCGTAAGATCGGTAGCTTCTTTTTGCAGTTGTAACTGATCACTTTCCAAAATGGAAGTCTCCAGTATTTTTTCTACAATCTGATGCAGTTTGGCCAAATGCTGATTGGAAATGGCCAGGTATTTTTTGGTCTTTTCCGGCTCGTTGTCCGTATTGAATTTTTCGATCCCTTCCAGCGCACTGGTAACGACGGCAATCGGTGTTTTGAGTTCGTGGGAAACATTACTGATAAAATCATTTTTGATGACGGCCAGTTGTTTTTGTTTGCGGATGATGTATAACAAATAAAAAAGGGAGAAGATGATACACAACGATAAAATCAACGACAATAGAATACCGGCAAGACCTTCTTTTAAGGTTTTAAAAAAGATATCCGGAAAAAATAATTCCAACTTACCGTCTTGTGGCAGGTAAGACGATTTGGATGTCGTGGTAAAACGATACTGTTTGTCACCCGGGTTTTGGTATTCGGATACCGTGCGATGGTTCCGTGTGTATAAAAGCCCGTATTTAAAGTCGAGTTGTTTTCGCGCAAATTCCCGATCGATATACGTCGCCATTTTGGGAAGATCAATACTATCTTGACGTACGGCAATGATGATTTTCTGGGCAAGTACCTGTATGTTTTTAATTTCGGAAACGGAAGGATTGGTTTCGTCGGAGGTGTATTTAAACATAAACCGCCTGTTTTTTTTGTCTTTGGACGTATAGCGTTTGATTTCGGTCCGGTATACCTGTACCTCTTTTTTGGGATCTGAAGTAGGCATATCCGCAGGAGAAGCGAAGTTTATTGTATCGCGAGAGGTGATGTTCGATTTGGCTTTGTCACTGTAATAGCTGTCAACTCCATTATCGAAGGCGATCTGAATCGTATTGATCAAACGTTGTTTGTTGGTCCGGTAGTTGGTGATGTTCCAATAGATCTGTATCCCAACGGTAATCAGTACCGTAAAGGTGACCCAATAGATAATATGGTTCCGGAAAAATGATTTCATCTGTCAAAAGTAGTAACTGTTCGGTTTGCTTTTTTAGCGTTAACACTCGTTAACACTCATTACAATCCGATTAAGATTCGTCAAAATACATTTGTAACAGGAAATTACTAAAAATAACAGTATGAAAAACAGTATTACCGCCGTAATGGTATTCTTCCTTTTGTTTTGTAAAGGAGAAAGTATCGCCCAACAAAGCTTTAGCGGGAAAGCAACGTATGAATCAAAACGGGATATGTCGAAAATCAAAGTGGAAGGAAATGCCATGACACCCGAAATGCAACAAAACCTGATGGCGCAATTCAAAAAAAGCATGGAGAAAACCTTTGTGCTGGATTTCGATAAAACCACATCGCTGTACAAAGAAGAACAAAAACTGGATAATCCGCTGACGGCATCCGGTCCGGGTGTTCGCGTGCGAATTTCGAGTAGCGGCGGACTTTTATATAAGAGCGTAAAAGAGAAACGCTATGTGGAAGAAAATGATATCTTCGGAAAAGAATTCCTGATTAAAGATACATTGCCAGACTGGAAATGGGAAATGGGATCGGAGACGAAAATGATTGGCGATTATACCTGTTATAAAGCGACAGCCATTCGGAAAAGAACGTTGGAGCCGACTTCAAAAGATAAAAAATCAGTGTTGAATATCGACGAAAGCGCACCAAAAGAAATCCGTATTACGGCCTGGTATACGCCGGATATCCCGGTAAGTCAGGGGCCGGATAATTATTGGGGATTGCCGGGATTGATTCTGGAAGTGAATGATGGCGACACCACGATATTGTGCTCTAAAATTGTTTTAAACCCGAAAGAGAAAACAGTGATCAAAGAACCGACCAAAGGCAAAGTGGTGACGCAAAAAGAATACGATGAAACTCTTCGCAAAAAGGCAGAAGAGAATATGGAAATGAATAAAAATGAAAAAGGACGAACCGTAATCCGTATCGGCGGTTAATCGGAAAATGAAATAGTGTACCATTTTCGTAACAAAAAATAAAAAAAAACGTCTATAAAGATTGAACCAAATTCAATTTTCGGAGTCTTATTGAAATGTAATGCTCCAAAAGAAAATAAAACCCTTGTAATGAAGAAATATCTACACCTATTATTTTGCCTGCTGTCGCTAACAGCTTTTTCCCAGAATATCCGTTACGAAGGCGTGATCAAAGATACGTTGGGCGCACCGTTGGAAATGGCAAACATTATGGCGATCAACAAAGATACCAAAGCCATGGATGCCTATGCGATCACTAACGATGCGGGAAAGTTTCAAATGTCGCTTAAAGCGAATGCCAACTATACCATTAAAGCCAGTTATATCGGATATTCAGCCTATGAAGCCGAACTGAAAACCGGAACGACCAATATCAGTAAAACGATAAATCTTCACGAAGGAATCGATTTGCAGGGCGTACAAATTGTAAAAGAAATGCCAGTAACGATCAAAGGTGATACGATTGTATATAATGCCGATTCGTTTAAAAACGGTACCGAAAAAAAACTGGGCGATGTCCTGAAAAAACTTCCGGGTGTTGAGGTGAATGCCGATGGTGAGATCGAGGTGGAAGGGAAAAAAGTGCAAAAGGTAATGGTGGAAGGGAAAGATTTTTTTGACGGCGATACGAAAATCGCGACCAAAAATATCCCGGCGGATGCTTTGGATAAAATTCAGGTATTGCGGAATTATAACGAAGTGTCCAATCTGAAAGGACTGGAAAATAATGAAGAAAACGTAGCGTTGAATATCAAACTGAAAGAAGGAAAGAAAAATTTCTGGTTTGGGGAAATGTTGGCCGGAATTGGTGTAGGACATAAAGAAGACCGACATATCGTAAATCCGAAATTGTTTTATTACAATCCAAAATACAGTATCAATGTGATCGGGAACCTGAATAATATCGGGGAATTGCCACTAACGATGCAGGATTATTTTAAATTTTCGGGTGGTTTTAAAAACATGATGCGAAAAGGCGGAACTTCATTTAACGTGACGTCAAACGATTTGTCGATCTTAGGACTACGAAACAACCGGGCAAAAGAAATCGATACACAATTTGGTGCAGCCAATTTTAGCTATAATCCGACGAAAGCCTGGACGTTAAGCGGATTTGGTATTTTTTCAGCCAGTAAAACCGATCTTGAAACCAATTCGAGAACGGTGCGAACCGATAATCTGCCGGATGGAACTACCGCTACAGTTACCGAAGATCGTCAGGATCTTACCCGACAAAAAACCAATCTGGGCTTGTTTAAATTGAGTTCCAGTTATGTACCGTCGGACAAAGTGCATTTTGATTATGACGCGTTTATCAAGGTTTCGGATCAAAAAGAAACAAACAGTGTTTACTCGAGCTTGCTGGACGATATCTATACCAATAAAAAACAAAAACCATTTTCAATTAGTCAGAACCTGAATTACTATTATACGCTCAATGCGAAAAACGTATTTGCGTTCGAAATGCAACATTTGTATCAGGAAGAAGATCCGTTTTATAATGCCAATCTGCAATTGCAACCGTTCCAGTTACCGGGTTATGTGGTGGGACAAAATCGGAACGATCTAACGCAAAATCGTTTGGTAAAAACCAATAAGCTGGATGCGAAGTTCGATTATTACTATATGCTGACGCCGAAAAGCAATATCAATGTGACAGTCGGAAATACCTTTTCAAACCAGCATTTTAACTCACATATCTTCCAGATTCTGGACAATGGAAATACCAACGATCTAAACGATCCGCAGAATAACAATGACGTGGACTATACGTTTAACGATGTCTTCTTAGGGTTACATTATAAATTTATTACCGGGAAGTTTACGTTTAATCCGGGCTTTAGCTTGCATAGCTATACGATGAATAACGAACAGTTACAATCGGAATTTAAAAACAATTTTGTTCGCGTATTACCGGATTTTTACGCCCTATACCAGATCAAAAAATCGGAAACGCTGACGTACAATTTTTCCCTGACGAATAATTTTACCGATATCAACAAACTGGCCGAAGGTTATGTGTTTTCAAACTATAACAGTTTGTTTAGCGGAAACAGAACCTTAGAAAATTCGTTGTCTCAGGTACACAGTCTGCGCTATTTTAAATACAACATGTTTAATTTCGAAAATATTTTTGCGAACATTACCTATACCAAACAAACGGATGGCGTAAAATCGAAAGCCCTTTTCGACGGCGTAAATCAGGTATCGTCTTCGGTGAATATGCAATCGGCTTTTGCGGACGAAAGTTTTACAGCCAATGCGAATTACGGTCGTTCGTTCCTACGTTATTATAAAGCATCGATCGGTGGAAATTTTAACTGGAGTAAAAACAACAATATCCGGGTGTTTCAGAATGGCGTAGAGGAAATTCAGACAACCGATTCATATACTCAGAATTATAATGTGAAGTTTTCCACGAATTTTAAAAAGCTTCCGAATCTGGAATTGGGCTACGGATTTACAAAAAATGATTTCTATAGTGACACGTTCTTTGTGGATAGTCCTTCGGTAACGTTGGAGTATTTCTTCCTGGATGCTTTTTCGCTTACATCGGATTATACCTTTTATCACAACCGCAATAAAGCCAATACAATCGATAACGAATACGATTTCCTGAATGCGAGTTTGTCGTATCAGAAAAAAGATAGTAAGTGGGAATACAAACTGGCGGCAACGAATTTATTAAATACGACCTCACTAAACGATAGTAGTTTTAATCAGTTGGGCGGATCGAGTAGTTTTTCGCAATATCTGGTACAGCCGCGTTATATAATCTTTAGCCTAAAATACAATTTATAAGGGCTTTTATTACGGTGAAAACCGGTTATAAGTAATAAAAAAGGGCTGTCTATTTTTTAGACAGCCCTTTTTTTGTATATGATGATCAACTATAAACCAAACGCTTCTTTAACCGCGTCTACATAGTCTAATTTTTCCCATGTGAACAATTCTACGGTAACGGTTTTCTCTTTTCCGCCCGGAGCGATAAACGTTTTGGTTACGGTTTCCGGAGTTCTTCCCATATGACCGTATGCAGCCGTTTCACTGTAAATCGGGTTTCTTAGTTTTAAACGTTGTTCGATAAAGTACGGACGCATATCGAAAATGCTTTCTACTTTTTTCGCGATTTCACCATCGGTAAGATTTACTTTCGATGTTCCATAGGTATTGATATAAATACCCATTGGTTTTGCAACACCGATAGCATACGATACCTGAACCAGGATCTCGTCGGCAATACCGGCAGCAACAAGGTTTTTCGCGATATGACGGGTTGCATACGCCGCACTTCGGTCTACTTTACTCGGATCTTTTCCGGAGAAAGCACCACCACCGTGTGCCCCTTTACCACCGTAGGTATCTACAATAATTTTTCGTCCTGTTAATCCGGTATCACCATGTGGTCCACCGATAACGAATTTACCGGTAGGGTTAATGTGGTACTGGATTTTATCGTTAAATAAGTGTGCATATTGCGGGTTTTTCGCAATGATACGCGGAATTAAAATCTCGATAATATCTTTTTTGATCTTAGCCAGCATGGTTGCTTCATCGGCAAAATCATCGTGTTGCGTCGAAATTACAATAGCGTCGATACGTACCGGTTTGTTGTTGTTATCGTATTCCAGGGTTACCTGCGATTTAGCATCCGGACGTAAGTACGTAATTTCGTTATTTTCTCTTCGTAATTCGGAAAGCTCCTGTAATAACTTATGAGAAAGATTTAGTGCCAATGGCATATAATCTGCGGTTTCGTTGGTTGCATAACCAAACATCATTCCCTGGTCACCAGCTCCCTGATCTTCTTTATTGGAACGGTCTACACCCTGGTTGATGTCTTGTGATTGTTCGTGAATAGCCGAAAGTACGCCACAAGAGTTGGCTTCAAACATATATTCACTTTTGGTATAACCGATTTTTTTGATCACCTCACGTGCAATTTGTTGCACATCCAGATAGATTTTCGATTTTACCTCACCGGCAAGAATTACCTGTCCGGTTGTAACAAGGGTTTCACATGCTACTTTCGATTCTGGATCGAAAGCTAAAAAGTTATCAATTAATGCATCAGAAATCTGATCAGCAATTTTATCCGGATGTCCTTCACTTACTGATTCTGACGTAAACAAATAAGCCATAAGTTCAATTTTTATGATTAAGCGAGGAAAAATTATTGCAGGAAATGCATAAAGAAGTGACTACTGCTTTAGCATTTTTTTAATACCGATAGTACTATCGGTAAGAGGTTGCAATCAGTTCAAATTTTTCCTCTTGAAATTTTTTGTTTGCAAATTTATAAAAGACTTCGTTCTAAATAAAGAAAAATAACAAAAAAAAATAACGAAAATCATCTAAAATGTGAAAACTACGATTTTAACAATTATCAAATTGTTAAGCTATGTAATTAAATTATTACATTCGTCGCATTATAACTCTTAAAAAACTTTCACATGAAGAAAAAATTACTTTCTTTACTATTCTGTCTTCCTCTTTTCGGACAGGCACAAAATCTTTACAATTATGGTTTTGCTGGTACAACGGCTGATTTAACAACTGCGGGTTGGGTAAGAACCAATCAGAGTACTTCTGCTTCTACAACATTATGGACTGTAGCGAGCTATACTCCGGTTGTAGTAAGTGCAACAGTACAGGCAACTCCATTCCAGACTCAGGCCTATACGACTGGACAAACTTGTCCAATTCCCAACGGACAGGACGGAACGCCTAATACATTTGCTTTGGTAAACTTTACCAGTACATCAAGTACTTTGACGTCTGGTGCGACCATTAGTAACTGGTTAATTTCTCCGGTTGTTACGGTACAAAACGGTGACGTGATTTCATTTTACACACGTTTAGGGAAATATTCAGCTACCAATGCAGCTTCTTATGCGGATAATTTACAGGTACGTATGAGTACAAACGGTGCGGCTACTGTAAACCCATCTACAGGACCAACTGGAGTAGGAGATTTTACCAATTTATTAGTAGAAATCAACCCTACTCAGAACTTAACGTCTTTCCCAACAAACTGGACACAGTATTCGTATACAGTAACTGGATTAACTGGGCCAACTGCTGTAAAAATCGGTTTCAGATATTTTGTAACAAATGGTGGTCCTAACGGATCAAACTCTGATATCATCGGAATTGACACGTTCTCTGTTGACAGACCATTGGGAACTCAGGATTTCTTCGCGAAAAACTTCTCTGTATTCCCGAACCCAGCTAATGATGTGTTAAACATTGCTGCTAAAAACGGAATGGAAATCAAAGGAATTCAGGTTACAGATTTAAACGGAAGAATTGTAAAATCGGTAGCAGTACAAGGACAGGCTGAAGCTCAGATCAATGTTTCTGATTTAACTGCCGGAGCTTATTTTGTTTCGGTTCAATCGAATGAAGGAACTGCTACATCGAAGTTCTTGAAAAACTAAACAATACTCGCTATTAAGTTAGTGCAAAACCTACCCCTTCGGGTAGGTTTTTTTATTTAGTATTGAATTTTAATTCTTTTTAAAGTAAAAATAATTCATTCATATAATTGTCTTTGGAATTATATAGATATTGCCTCCATGTCTAAAATTTAACAACTATAAAAAATGAAATTGTTTTTATTTATTTTATTAGCATCGGGTACGATAAATGCGCAGAGAACCCTCTTCGAAGATAGCTTTGAAACCTATTCGGATTTTTCTATTGATCATGTTGGAAACTGGACCATGCTGGATTTGGATGGCGGAATACCTAAGGTAACAGCTGGCATCTGGGAGAATAAGACTAACCCACAGGCTTTCATTATTTTTAACCACTCCACTCTCGGAGCAGCTAATTTATATGATATGCTGTCAATGTATAATTATAGGGCAAGAACAGGGGATAAATGTGCGATCAGTTGGAAAAATCAAGCAGTTAATAACGATTGGATGATCAGTCCTCCAGTGCTATTGGGGGCTTCATCTAATCAGCTCCGTTTTTGGATCAATTCATTTGCCACGGAAGACTATGAAGTTGGAGTCTATCGGGGTGTCGGAAATCCAACAGCCACTTCCGATTTTGAAATAATAGAAGGAAATTCTCCTGGAGCGGGGAAGGTGGGATGGAGAGAAAGAATATTTAATTTGGATACCTATGCCGGAGAAACAATAAGAATCGGGATCCATTATCGTTCAAGTTCAATAATCGCACATTGTCTAATGGTCGATGATTTTTTAGTGACTACCGCTACCTTGTCAACAACAGATTTCTTTGCTAAAAACTTTTCCGTTTTTCCGAACCCGGCTCAGGATGTGTTAAACATTACAGCTAAAAACGGAATGGAAATCAAAGGAATTCAGGTTACAGATTTAAACGGAAGAATTGTAAAATCGGTAGCAGTGCAAAGACAGGCTGAGGCTCAGATCAATGTTTCAGATTTAACTGTCGGAGCTTATTTTATTTCGGTACAAACAAACGAAGGTATCGCTACTTCTAAGTTTTTGAAAAACTAAACAATAATAGTATTAAGTTAGTGCAAAACCTATCCCTTTTGGATAGGTTTTTTATTTATTATGGCGTTTTACTTCTTTTTAAAGTAAAAATGATTCATTCTTATAATTGTCTATGGACTTATATGGATATTGCCTCCATGTCAAAATTAAACAACTATAAAAATGAAATTGTTTTTATTTATTTTATTAGTATCGGGTACGATAAATGCGTAAAGAACCCTCTTCGAAGATAGCTTTGAAACCTATCCGGATTTTGCTATTGATCATGTTGGAGGCTGGACTATGTTGGATTTGGATGGCGGAATACCTAAGACAACAGCTGGCAACTTGATGAATAGTACTAACCCGCAGGCTTTCACTATTTTTAACTACTCTGTTGCCGCAGCAGGTAATGCATATATTCTGCTAGGGAGTACCTATAGACCAAGAACAGGGAATAAATGTGCGATCAGTTGGAGAAATAAAAATAAAGCAAATAACGATTGGATGATCAGTCCTCCAGTGCTATTGGGAGCTTCCTCTAATCAGCTCCGTTTTTGGATAAAGTCACTTATGTTGGAAGACTATAAAAACTCTGAAGTTGGTATCTATCGGGGTGTCGGAAATCCAACAGCCATTTCCGATTTTGAAATAATAGAAGGAAATCCTCTGGGAACGGAGAATTTTATGGGGAAATGGAAAGAAAGAATATTTAATCTGGATGCCTATGCCGGGGAAACAATAAGAATCGGAATCCATTATCGTTCAAGTTCAATTGCCGCGCATTGTCTAATAGTCGATGATTTTTTAGTGACCACCGGTGCCTTGTCAACAACAGATTTCTTTGCTAAAAACTTTTCTGTTTTCCCGAACCCGGCTCAGGACGTATTAAACATTGTTGCTAAAAACGGAATGGAGATCAAAGGAATTCAGTTTACAGATTTAAATGGAAGAATTGTAAAATCGGTTGCGGTTCAAACACAACCAGACGCACAAATCAACATTGCTGATTTATCAGCTGGAATGTATTTCGTTTTTGTACAGACTAACGAAGGTACCGCTACTTTTAAGTTTTTGAAAAATTAAATAAATACGCTATAATTATTTTATCAAGCCAACCTGACTCGGGGTAGTTTTTTTATTTATTATGGAATTTTAATTCTTTTTAAAGTAGAAATAATTCATTCTTATAATTGTCTGTGGACTTATTATGGATATTGCCTCCATGTCAAAATTAAACAACTATAAAAATGAAATTGTTTTTATTTATTTTATTAGTATCGGGTACGGTAAATGCGCAAAGAACCCTCTTCGAAGATAGCTTTGAAACCTATCCGGATTTTGCTATTGATCATGTCGGAGGCTGGACTATGTTGGATTTGGATGGGAATATTCCGATGTCTTTTAATAGGTGGAAAAACCATGATAAACCTCAGGCATTTATTGTCTTTAATCGTGATGTCGCAGTAAAAGGTAATATTCACTACGATTTATCCGGTGAGAAAACAGATCTGTTAAGGGCAAGAACAGGCCATAAATGTGCTGTCAGTTTTAGTAATAAAATCAAAAGCCTGAGAACAAAAGATGATTGGTTAATTAGCCCGCCAATTACACTGGGAGCATTGTCAAATGAACTCCGTTTTTGGGTGAGGGATCGTTCTATTTTAGGAGGAAAAGAAACGTATGAAGTTGTGGTCTATAAAGGGACTGGAAGTCCGACAGCTTCATCCGATTTTGAAACAATAGAAGGAAATGTTGTAATGGTAGGTTTACTGGACGAGTTAAAAGGTAACTGGTTGGAAAGGATATTTAATCTAGATGCTTATGCCGGAGAAACCATACGAATCGGAATTCATCATACGGAGACCCATTACCGTTTAATGATCGACGACTTTAAAGTGACTACCGGTACCTTGTCAACAACAGATTTCTTTGCTAAAAACTTTTCTGTTTTCCCGAACCCGGCTCAGGACGTATTAAACATTGTTGCTAAAAACGGAATGGAGATCAAAGGAATTCAGGTTACAGATTTAAATGGAAGAATTGTAAAATCGGTTGCGGTTCAAACACAACCAGACGCACAAATCAACATTGCGGATTTATCAGCTGGAATGTATTTCGTTTCTGTACAGACTAACGAAGGTACCGCTACTTCTAAGTTTTTGAAAAACTAAATAAATACGCTATAATTATTTTATCAAGCCTACCCGACTCGGGTGGGCCTTTTTTGTTTTGGAAGATTATCGGTTTAAGGCTGACATGTCTTGATCAATACTACAAATAATACCAGATAGCAGCGGATGTTTACGATAAATAAGGAGGGATAGAAAAATAATTTTGCTTGGTTGTAAAATGATCATAACGTAAATAGCTGAAATATAAAAGCTTAATTGGAATAGTGTTTGTAATGTAAAATCAAGTTAAATAATTCATTATCATGTAAATATAGGTCATATGTTGATGATCATATCCGATTTTGAAGGAAATTCGAAATTCGAATATCTAAAATTTATATTATAATGAGAATACAATTACTTTTTATGGCGTTACTATCGATGATCATGGTAAATGCGCAAACGCAAAAAGGAACTACAACACTTTTTGAAGATAGTTTCGAATCCTATACTGATTTTAGCATTACCGATATCGGTAGCTGGATAACACTTGACCTTGATGAGTCGCCTACTATGGGTGATTCTGAATTTTATTGGAATAATAGATATCAACCGCACGCGTTTATTGTTTTTAATCCTAATAATACAATTAGTGCAACCAAAGTGTCAGATTTTTATTCAGCAAAGGAAGGAACTAAATATATGGGATCATGGGGGGCAATCATACCGAAAGAAGGTGAAAAAAATCGAAATGATGATTGGTTGATCAGCCCGCAAATACAGTTGGGCGCTTCGGCAAATGAAGTGAGTTTTTGGGTAAAATCTTTAAAGAATCGATTGAAAATCGAAGCGGGAAGTGTATTGGAAAACTACACCGTAGGGATCTATACGGGCTCTGCAACGCCTACCAGTTCAGATGATTTTACTTTAATTGCTAACATTAGCGATGCTGATACCTTACCATTAAGTACGACCCCAGATTGGGAGCAGAAAACGTTTAATCTGGATGCTTTTGCCAATCAGAAAGTACGAATCGGGATTCATAATGTTTCGAAAAATAAGTACTTTTTTATGATAGACGATTTTAAAGTAACCACAGCTACTTTGGGAACACAGGATTTCTTTGCTCAAAACTTTTCCGTTTTCCCGAACCCGGCTCAGGATGTGTTAAACATTGCGGCTAAAAACGGAATGGAAATTAAGGTTGTTCAAATTACAGATTTGAACGGAAGAATCGTAAAAACGGCAACTGCTCCGGCACAAACAGCAACACAAATCAATATCGCTGATCTGACTACAGGAGTTTATTTTGTTTCCGTACGAACAAACGAAGGTACCGCTACTTCTAAGTTTTTGAAAAACTAAAAAATAATAAGTTTGCATTGTAAAAGACCTGTTCTTATTGAGAACAGGTCTTTTTATGGAAAAATCATTCATTTATTGATATAAAAAAGCTAAAAATAGTGATCTGTTAAAAGAAATATAGAGATTGGAGTGAATTCAAATTAAGGTATTATGAAGAAATTACTTTTTGGTTTACTTTTTTCGATAACGATACAGGCGCAAACGACGAATACCAAAATGCTTTTTGAGGATAGTTTTGAAACGTATGAAGATTTTAGTATTAAAGATATTGGAGACTGGATTACGTTGGATTTGGACAAATCAAGAACAGTCGGACTTGGTGCCGTATGGAAAAATAGATTGGAGCCACAGGCATTTATTGTATTCAATCCCATAAGCATAGGGATTTTAAATGCCGATCTTAATGCTAAAACCGGTAATAAATTTATAGGGGCATTTGCAGCTCTTTTGCCGGAAGAAGGAGGAGAAGGACCTAATAACGACTGGCTGATAAGTCCGCCAATACATTTGGGAGTTTCTGCCAACGAACTACATTTTTGGGTAAAATCTCTGGGTAAAGCTACAGGTGTAAAAGCGTATAAAGTTGGGGTTTATATCGAGGCCAAAAAACCAATTGATCTGGCAGATTTTACAATTATTTCCGGAGAAACACCGTTAACAGTTTCCGAGAAATGGGAACAAAAGCACTATAATCTGGATGCCTATGCTGATCAAACCGTGCGAATCGGGATTCATTTTGTAGCATCAGATATGCACTTGTTTATGATGGACGATTTTGAAGTAACTACCAGTACATTATCGACAGCAGATTTTTTCGCCAATAACTTTTCCGTTTTTCCAAATCCGGCTAAAGATGTGCTGAATATTTCCACTAAAAATAATATCGAAATTAAAAAAATTGAACTCACCGATGTAAGCGGAAGCGTAGTAAAACAATTGTTAGTGCAAAGGGAAGCAGAAGTAGCGGTTAATTTGGTCGGATTACCTTCTGGTGTATATTTTATTGCTGTGGAAACCAGCCAAGGAAAAGGAACCTCAAAGTTTATTAAAAACTAAAAATGATACCGGCAAAATGTTTGAAAAATGATTTAGGCTAAAAAATAATGCCTTTTGGAAAAAATTAAATACGTAGTATTTAAATATATAATCCTAAAAAATAAATTAAAAAAAAGCATTTTTTATTTGGTTATTCCAAAAATAGTTTTCAATTTTGCTCCATCAAATAGAAATAACAAAATGAAATCAATTAAGCGATATATGTGTATTATGATGTGGAAACGTTCCGCAGAGGATACTCTTGCTTAATTTTGAAAGTCTCATTTTAAAAATATAGCATCAAAGCCTCTGCAAAACGCAGGGGCTTTTTTTATTTAACAACAATCCAAGTATAGATCGCAATTAAAAATTAAACAATAAGAATCCAAACAAAATGAAGGTAACAGCAATTAAAATGATGATGAAACGAATGATGTGTATTTGTATGTACGCAACCCATTGCTATTGCCAAAAGCGAATGACTTAGTCTAGTTTATATAGTTCAAACTGTAAAGTCCTTTTGGTAAAGCGCCAAAAGGACTTTTTTTTTTAATCAAAATCTAACTTTAAAATCAATAAAAACATGAGCACTCAGAAATTTTCAACAAACGCATTGCACGCTGGACATAACGTAAAAAATAACGCAGGAACACGTGCCGTACCGATTTATCAGACAACATCCTATGTTTTTAATAATGCCGAACACGCTGCTAATCTATTCGGATTAACCGAAGCAGGATATATCTATACCCGATTAAATAACCCGACGAATGATATACTGGAACAACGCCTGGCGGCTTTGGAAGGTGGTATCGGAGCGGTGGTAACAGCATCGGGAACAGCAGCTATCGCTACGACTTTGCTAGTCTTGCTGCGATCGGGAGATCATATTGTAGCGTCCAACAGCCTGTATGGCGGAACGTATAACTTATTGAATGTAACCTTAGCGCGATTGGGAATCACAACCACATTTGTAGATCCTTCGGATCCGGAGAATTTTACAAAAGCGGCTCAGGAAAATACGCGGGCCTTTTTTGCGGAAAGCCTCGGAAATCCAAAACTGGATGTACTGGATCTCAAGGCTATTTCCAAGCAGGCTCAACAATTTAAGGTGCCGTTTATTGTAGACAATACCGTAGCCACACCGTATTTACTTAACCCGATTGAGCACGGTGCCAATATCGTAATTCATTCCCTGACAAAATATATTTCCGGAAACGGAACGTCTTTAGGAGGAGCGATTATCGATGCCGGAACTTTTGACTGGAGCAACGGGAAATTCCCGGAATTTACCGAGCCATCTGCAGGTTACCACGGATTGGTTTACCACGAAGCTTTAGGAAATGCGGCCTTTATCGCCAAAGTGAGAATCGAAGGGCTACGGGATTTTGGTGCTGCTTTAAGTCCGTTTAATGCTTTTCAGATTATTCAGGGATTGGAAACACTGGATATTCGGGTGAAAAAACACAGTGAGAATGCATTGGCATTGGCACAATGGCTGGAACAACAGGATGAGGTAGCCTGGGTAAACTATCCGGGATTATCCTCCAGTCGTTATTACGAACTGGCACAGCAATACCTGCCAAAAGGACAAAACGGAGTAGTAACCTTCGGATTAAAAGGCGGATTTGATGCCGCGCGGCAAGTGGCCGATGCAACCGAATTGTTTTCACTGTTGGCCAATATCGGAGATTCCAAATCACTGATTATTCATCCAACAAGTACAACCCATCAGCAATTGACAGAAGCGCAACAGCTGACGACCGGAGTGACCAGAGATTTGGTCCGCTTGTCGGTAGGTCTGGAAGATTTGGAAGACCTGAAAGCCGACTTAAAACAAGCATTTGAAAAAGTTAAATTAAAAAGAGAAGTAACGTCATGAGTAACAAAATAGTAAACGTATTAGGATTTGTTGAAAACAGCGACCAGTTTGTTGTTAAAACACAGAATTTCAAAGTAAGAATAAGTAATAATGTAGTTCTGGGTGACCAGAATGGTCCCAGCCCGGTTGAATTTTTACTGGCAGGACTAGCCGGAAGTATAAACGCCGTAGGACACATTGTTGCCAGAGAGCTTAAACTGGAGCTCAAAGCCCTTCAGGTAGAAATATCAGGAGAACTGGAAACCAGTAAAATAGCAGGGATCGAAACCAATAGCAGACCAGGACTGAAATGCATAGAAGTAGTGGTAAAACCAACTACCGATGCTTCCCTGGTAGTACTGAAACAATGGATTGACATCGTAAAAGAAAGATGCCCGTTAAGAGACAGTCTGTTAAATACATCTGCAGTATTGCTAACACTGGTAAAAGAATACAACCAGTCGGAAGTAATCTAAATAACGATCCCGAAACCGGAAAGAAAATTAAGTTGTTTTGTTTGTTTTTACTGCCTCTAACACGTCTGCAAAAGTTAGAGGCAGTTTCAAAAAAAGTAGAAAATGAATAGCGTATATAAAATAGATCTGTTTGATTTTGCATTGGAGAATGGCGTTGTCAAAAGGTGGATTCCATTGTATTATCAGTATTTCGGACAACCCGTAGGAACGGCTCCGGTGGTTTTGGTGAACCATGCCTTAACCGGCAACTCGCAGGTAACCGGAGAAAACGGATGGTGGCAAAGCCTTATTGGTCCCGATGCGGTTATCGATACGGATTATTATACCGTAATAGCCTTTAACATACCCGGTAATGGATATGACGGAAATACGGAAAATCTGATTCATAGCTACACGGACTTTACAACTAAGGATATTGCCCGAATTTTTTGGGAAGGGTTGGAATACCTCGGAATTCAAAAATTGTTTGCGGTAATCGGTGGAAGTCTTGGTGGCGGAATTGCATGGGAAATGGCCTTCCTAAAACCACAGCAGATCGAAAACCTGATACCCGTTGCGACCGATTGGAAGGCGACCGATTGGCTAATTGCCAACGTAATGGTTCAGGATAAAATTCTGAATAATTCCGAAAACCCGATTCACGATGCCCGACTGCATGCCATGTTATTGTACCGTACGCCTCTGTCGTTAAACAAAAAATTTAACCGGGAACAACAGGGAATAAGACAACAGTATCAGGTGGAAAGCTGGTTATTACACCACGGTGAAAAATTAAAAAGCAGGTTTCAACTGGCATCCTATAAACTGATGAATCACTTACTAAAAACCATAGGCGAAGATACCCATTGCGGCAATTTTTTACAGTTTGGAAAAGAAACAAATGCCAACATTCACTTAGTGGCTGTTGATAGCGATTATTTCTTTACAGCCGATCAAAACCGGGAAACCTATGAAATTCTGAAACGAGTCAATACCAACGTTTACTATCACGAAATACAATCCATACACGGGCACGATGCCTTCCTGATTGAGTTCGAACAATTAAATACAATACTCCGCAACATATTTATAAAAACAAAACAAAAAGCACAATGAAGATATTAAAATTTGGAGGGAAGTCACTGGCCTATAATGGCGGCTTTGATAAGGTACTCCGCATTATTCAGGAAAAAGTAGAAAATAAGGAAAAGATTGCAGTAGTGGTTTCGGCTATTGGAAATGCGACCAACGAACTGGAACAAATACTGGAAGCCGCTTCGAAAAACAAATCCTATATCGAACAATTGGAAACGTTTAAAAAGGAGCAACAAGGGAACTCGGCCGTCGATCTTTCCGATGAGTTTTCCCTTCTGGATAAGTTGTTCGAGGGCGTGGCACTTTTAGGTGATTATAGTCTGAAAATTAAAGATAACGTACTGGCTCAGGGCGAAGTCATCGCGGCAAAGGTAGTCACCGATGCCTTACAACAAAAAGGATTGAATGCCCATTTTTCCGATACGCGTTTATTGATCAAGACCGATACCAAATTCGGAAATGCACAACCGCTGGAACAGACTTCACGAAAGAACATCCTCAATCACTTCAAACAACATAACGGCACCACGATCAATGTCATCACCGGGTTTATCGGATCGAATGTCAATGACGAAACCACCACCTTGGGCCGTAACGGTAGCAATTATACCGCCTCTTTAATTGCCAATTATCTCGAAGCAGAAGAACTACAAAATTATACCCATGTGGATGGCATCTATACCGCCAATCCCGATCTGGTAAAAGACGCTAAAAAAATAGATCGGCTTTCGTTTAACGAAGCCAACGAGCTGGCCAACTTCGGAGCGACAATACTACACGCAAAAACCATCGTCCCGCTTATCGAAAAAAATATCCCGCTACGGGTACTGAATACTTTTAATCATCTTAATAAAGGAACACTGATCACGGCTATATCCGATAACGAAGGAATTAAAACACTTTCGGTAATGGACAATGTAGCATTGATCAACCTGGAAGGGAGAGGCCTTTTGGGAAAAACCGGAATCGATGCCCGTATTTTCCGTGTAATGGCCGATAATGAGATTAGTGTGAGTATTATTTCACAGGGATCATCCGAAAGGGGAATCGGAATTATAGTGGCGGCCGATAAAGTGACCAAAGCAATCGTAGGTTTGGAACGTGAGTTTGAAAATGATTTTTATAATAAGGATGTAAGTAAAATTACGGCGAACGATGATGTGGCAGTGATTTCAATTATTGGTCAGGATCTGAGTACGTTCCACAAACCCTATACGGCTTTAATCCGAAATAAAATTGTACCGGTATTGTTTAATAATACCGTAACCGGTAAAAATGTGAGTTTGGTTGTTCAAAAAGCGCAAACCCATAAGGCGCTGAATGTGATTCACGGAGAGATCTTTGGAGTGGCCAAAAAAATCAATATAGCTGTTTTCGGACATGGATTGGTTGGCGGAACGCTAATTGATCAGGTTTTGGCTTCCGCAGAGAATATTGAAAAGGTAAAGGGAATCAAACTCAACATTTTTGCCATTGGAAATTCCAGAAAAGTGCTATTAAATAAAGGCGGAATTACAGCCGATTGGCGGGAAGAAATTCAGCAAAACGGAAAATTATACAGTGTGGATGACGTGATCGATTATGCCGAGGAACACCATCTGGAAAACCTGATTGCCATTGATAATACCGCCAGTGCCGATTTTATCGAAAATTATATTCCGCTGGCCGAAAAAAGTTTTGATCTGATTTCGTCCAATAAAATAGCCAATACCGTGGGATATGCGTTCTATCAAAAACTCCGTAAAACGCTGGCCGATAATCAGAAAAATTATTTATACGAAACCAACGTAGGCGCGGGTTTGCCGCTTATTGATACGATTAAATTATTACACCTTTCCGGAGAAAATATCACCAAAATAAAAGGGGTGTTTTCCGGGACATTAAGTTATTTATTTAATCATTTTTCAGTCGAAAACAGACCGTTTAGTCAGGTGTTACAGGAAGCGGTTGATAAAGGTTTTACCGAACCCGATCCGCGTGAAGATCTAAGTGGAAACGATGTGGCGCGTAAATTATTGATCCTCGCTCGGGAACTCGACCTGCAAAATGAATTTGAAGAAATTAAAATAGAAAACCTGATCCCTGAAAAATTACAGCAAGGTAGCGCTTCGGAGTTTTTAAACCGGATTTCCGAACTGGACACACTTTATCAGTCGGTAAAAGAAAAGCAGCAACCGGGATATGTATTGCGCTATATCGGCGAATTGTCGGGCGACTTACAACAGGATAAAGGTAATCTCGATGTGAAATTAGTCTCCGTTCCGGGGAATTCCGCGTTGGGACAATTAAAAGGTTCCGATTCGATTTTTGAAATCTATACCGATTCGTACGGTGATCAGCCAATCATAATTCAAGGTGCCGGTGCCGGTGCTTCGGTAACCGCAAGAGGTGTCTTTGGAGACATTTTAAGATTATCGGAAAAGAAATAATTATCCTAAAACAAACAAAACCATGAACAACTCAGCATTGGGATTCGAAACGCAGGCCATTCGAACCCAGACAGAACGCAGTCAGTATTTGGAACATTCGGTACCGTTGTACCTTACGTCCAGTTTTATTTTTGAAGATGCCGAAGACATGCGGGCTTCTTTTGCCGAAGAAAAAGACCGGAATATTTACAGTCGGTTTTCCAACCCAAACACCAGTGAATTTGTTGAAAAAATCTGCAAAATGGAAGGTGCCGAGTCGGGTTATGCCTTTGCTACCGGAATGGCGGCAGTGTATTCGACCTTTGCGGCGCTGTTAAATGCCGGTGATCATATCGTGTCGGCCAGTAGTGTATTCGGATCGACCCATACGCTTTTTACAAAGTATTTTCCAAAATGGAATATTACAACCAGCTACTTTAACATTACCGAACCGGAAACGATCGAAAGTTATATCCAACCGAACACTCGTATTCTGTTTGCCGAATCGCCAACCAATCCCGCTGTGGACATTCTCGATCTGGAATATCTGGGAAAAATTGCTAAAAAATACAACCTGATTCTGATTGTAGATAACTGTTTTGCGACACCGTATCTTCAGAATCCAATTGCCTTTGGAGCCGATTTGGTGATCCATTCGGCAACCAAATTAATCGACGGACAAGGTCGGGTTTTGGGCGGCGTGACGGTTGGAAAAGAAGAACTGATCCGGGAGATTTATCTGTTTTCGCGAAATACCGGGCCGGCATTGTCACCATTTAACGCCTGGATTTTGTCAAAAAGTTTGGAAACACTACCGGTTCGGGTGGAAAAACATTGTGAAAATGCCGGGAAAATCGCTCACTTTTTAGAGAAGCATCCCAATGTACAAACCGTAAAATATCCTTTTTTAAAGTCACATCCGCAATATGAGATCGCAAAAAAACAAATGCGATTGGGCGGAAACATCGTTGCCTTCGAAATCAAAGGAGGGATTGCTGCCGGACGACAGTTTCTGGACAAAATCAAACTGTGTTCGTTGTCGGCAAATTTAGGCGATACCCGTACGATCGTTACGCATCCGGCTTCTACCACACATAGTAAACTCACGGAACAGGAACGCCTCGCGGTGAGTATTACCGATGGATTAGTACGGATTTCGGCCGGTTTGGAAAGTGTAAACGACATCATTGCCGATCTCGAACAAGCACTCATATAGCAATTTAAGCACGGAAATTTGGTTGGTATAAAACAATTGCGTTATTTTGCACTGTTCTTATACAGACTGAAATGTTATCACGAAAGGCAGAGGGAATAGACCCGATGAAGCCTTAGCAACCCTTTACACTTTAAAGAAGGTGCTACATTCTACCCGAAAACAATGCAAATTGGTTTTCAGGATAGATAACAAAGAATACTTTTCTGGTATTCCTTCTCTCTTTACGGATGACATTTTTTACGCTGATTTTCAGAACGGCAAAAAGCTAAGGCAATAGGGGTATAGTGCTATCTGCGCTGTTTTCGTATTGACTTTGGCCAAAACTAAAAAAAACTAAAAAATGTCAAAGATTAATGAAGCGCTGCAAAACAGAATCCTGATTCTCGACGGAGCAATGGGAACGATGTTACAGCGATACAACTTTTCGGAAGAAGACTTTAGAGGAGAACGATTTAAAGATTTTCCGCATCCGCTAAAAGGAAACAACGATCTCCTTTCCATTACACAACCACAGGCGATTCGCGAAATCCACGCGCAGTATTTTGACGCGGGTGCCGATATCGTCGAAACCAATACGTTTTCGGGAACGACTATCGGTATGGCCGATTATCACCTGGAAGATCTGGTATACGAACTCAATTACGAATCGGCTAAAATTGCCCGGGAAGTAGCCGATACATTTACGGCTCAAAATCCCGAAAAACCAAGGTTTGTCGCCGGTTCGATAGGACCAACCAACCGTACGGCCAGTATGTCACCCGATGTGAACGATCCCGGGTATCGCGCCGTTACTTTCGATGATTTGCGCATCGCCTATAAACAACAGGTCGAAGCACTTATTGATGGTGGAAGCGATATATTACTGGTGGAAACCATTTTTGATACACTGAATGCCAAAGCCGCTTTGTTTGCCATCGATGAGGTAAAAGAAGAGCGCAATCTCGATATCCCGGTAATGGTAAGTGGTACAATTACGGATGCTTCCGGTAGGACATTGTCCGGACAAACTGTTGAGGCTTTTTTGATTTCGATTTCACATATTCCGTTGCTAAGTGTCGGATTTAACTGCGCTTTGGGAGCCGATCAGCTAAAACCATATTTAAAACGATTGGCACACAATACTTCTTTTAATATATCGGCACATCCAAATGCCGGATTGCCTAATGCTTTCGGACAATACGATCAGACACCGGAAGAAATGCAGGTCTTGATAAAAGAATATCTCGATGATAATTTGATCAATATTATTGGCGGCTGTTGCGGAACCACTCCGGAGCATATCCGCCTGATTGCCGAAGTGGCGAAAGCATACCAACCCAGAATTTTAGAATAGATAGCATGGCTGAAGCAGATTGTAAAAAATACTTGCGATTATCAGGATTAGAACCGTTGATTATCACTCCGGAAAGTATTTTCGTGAATGTAGGAGAGCGCACCAACGTGACCGGATCACGGAAATTTTTGCGCCTGATAAAAGAAGAAAAATATGAAGAAGCACTCGATATTGCCCGCGCTCAGGTAGAAGGTGGCGCGCAAATCGTGGATATTAACATGGATGAAGGAATGCTCGATGGTGTAGCCGCAATGACCCGATTCCTGAATCTTGTCGCTTCCGAACCCGATATCTCCCGTGTGCCGGTTATGATTGATAGTTCCAAATGGGAAATTATCGAGGCCGGTTTAAAAGTGGTTCAGGGAAAATGTGTCGTGAATTCCATCAGTTTAAAAGAAGGCGAAGCGACATTTATCCATCATGCCAAACTGATAAAACGATATGGTGCGGCTGTGATTGTGATGGCTTTTGATGAAGCGGGACAAGCAGATACATACGAACGCCGGATTGAAATCTGTAAGCGTTCCTACGATATTTTGGTTGATCAGGTGGGATTCCCGGCGGAAGACATCATTTTTGACCCCAATATCTTTCCCGTAGCAACCGGAATGGAAGAACACCGTCGCAATGCACTTGACTTTTTCCACGCTACAAAATGGATTCGGGAAAACCTGCCCTATGCTAATGTGAGTGGTGGTGTGAGTAATGTGTCATTTTCCTTCCGAGGAAACGACCGGGTGCGCGAAGCGATGCATTCGGCTTTCCTGTATCATGCCATTCAGCACGGAATGTCGATGGGAATTGTTAATCCGGAAATGCTGGAAGTATACGATGAAATTCCAAAAGATTTACTGGAACATGTAGAAGACGTATTGCTGGATCGTAGGGATGACGCAACAGAGCGACTGTTGGCATTTGCCGAAAATGTAAAAGGTGATGCAAAAACGATCGAAAAACAAAACCAGGAATGGCGTAACGGAACCGTACAGGAACGACTCACGCATGCATTGGTAAAAGGGATCGATGAGTTTGTAGAACTCGATGTGGAAGAAGCACGCCAATTGGCACAGAAACCGATTGAAGTGATCGAAATAAACCTGATGGCCGGAATGAACGTTGTAGGTGATTTGTTTGGAAGTGGAAAAATGTTCCTGCCGCAGGTGGTCAAATCGGCACGAGTGATGAAAAAAGCGGTGGCCTATTTGTTGCCGTTTATCGAAGCGGGCAAAGACGGAGCGTCCCGTTCGGCTGGGAAAATACTGATGGCAACCGTAAAAGGCGATGTACACGATATCGGTAAAAATATTGTCTCGGTAGTTTTGGGGTGTAATAATTTTGAAATCATCGATTTAGGGGTGATGGTTCCACCGGAAAAAATTATCGAAATCGCAATTAAAGAACAGGTAGATATTATCGGTCTGAGTGGATTGATCACACCATCGCTGGACGAAATGGTGTATTTGGCCAAAGAGATGGATAAACTCAATATAAAAATTCCGCTAATGATTGGTGGAGCGACAACTTCCCGTGCGCATACGGCCGTAAAGATCGCACCGGAATATTCCGAAACCGTAGTACATGTGAATGATGCTTCCCGTGCGGTTACCGTCGCAGGAAATCTGATCAATCAAAATGTAAAAAGTGATTATGCCAAAGCCATTCGTTCGGAATACGACGAATTACGGGAAGGTTTTTTAAACCGTTCGCGCGATAAAAACTTCCTGACATTAGCCGAAGCACGCGCCAATAAACTGACGCTCGACTGGGGTCAGTTTACACCTCAAAAGCCGCGTAAAACAGGAGTACATACAATTACAGTTCGATTGGAAGAGCTGGTCGATTATATCGATTGGACCCCATTTTTCAGAACCTGGGACTTACATGGGAAATACCCAAACATTTTAGAAGATGAAGTGGTAGGAGAACAGGCGGTACTATTGTTTCAGGATGCGCAAAAAATGTTGCACCAGCTGATAACCGAAAACTGGTTGGAAGCCAAAGGAATTTATGGCGTTTTCCCGGCAAATCAGGTAAACGACGACGATATCGAAGTATATGATGAAAAGGGGAACGTATTGGAGACGTTTTTAACGCTGCGACAACAATCACAAAAAACAAAAGGAGCGCCTAATATTGCTTTGTCCGATTTTATAGCGCCAAAAGAAAGTGAGAAACAGGATTATATAGGCGCTTTTTGTGTGACAACCGGTTTTGGAGTGGATGAAAAAGCGGCTGAATTTGAAGCGGCTCACGACGATTATAACGCTATAATGATCAAGGCATTGGGCGATCGATTTGCAGAAGCGTTTGCTGAATACCTACACGAAAAAGTACGAAAAGAAATTTGGGGATATGCTTCTGATGAGATTCTGAGCAATGATGAACTGATTTCCGAAAAGTACAAAGGAATCCGCCCGGCACCGGGTTATCCGGCTTGCCCGGATCATCTCGAAAAAAATACAATCTGGACATTACTCGATGTAGAAAACAAAATCGGAGTAAAACTGACGGAAAGTCTGGCCATGTGGCCGGCATCTTCAGTATCGGGTTATTATTTCGGAAATCCGGAAAGTAAATATTTTGGATTGGGAAAAATAAAAGAAGACCAGGTTCGAAATTATGCCCAACGTCGTAAGGTACCGTATGAATACGCCGAAAAATGGCTGAATCCGAATATAGCCGATTAACAAAACGAAATTATAGTATCCAAATGAAAGTAACACAACATATAGCTGATGCAAAAGGGAAATCGCTGTTCTCTTTCGAAATATTACCACCGCTGAAAGGACAGAATATCCAATGCATATTTGACAATATCGAACCGCTGATGGAATTTAAACCTCCGTTTATCGATGTAACCTATCACCGGGAAGAGTACGAATATAAAGAGTTGCCTAACGGATTGCTCGAAAAAAAGATCGTTAAAAAAAGACCGGGTACGGTTGGAATCTGCTCGGCAATCCAGAATAAATATCTGGTAGATGCTATTCCGCATATTTTATGCGGCGGTTTTACCAAAGAAGATACCGAAAATTTCCTGATCGATATGGATTTTCTCGGAATTGATAACGTTGTGGCATTACGCGGTGACGCGGTAAAAAGCGAAATCTACTTTAAACCGGAAAAAGAAGGTAATCATTATGCAAGCGAACTCGTAACACAAATCAGCAATCTGAATAATGGAATTTATCTGGATGCGGATTTGCAAAATACAAATAAAACCAACTTTTGTATCGGTGTAGCCGGTTATCCGGAAAAGCATATGGAAGCACCGAGCCTGGATAGCGATATTCATTTTCTGAAACAAAAAATCAAAAACGGAGCCGATTATATTATCACGCAGATGTTTTTTGACAATCAAAAGTTTTTCGATTTTGTAGCCAAATGCAGAAAAGAAGGAATTGAAGTTCCGATTATTCCGGGATTAAAACCGATTTCTACGAAAAAACAGCTCAATCAGATTCCGCATCGTTTTAAAGTGGATTTACCTGACGAACTGGTGAAAGAAATCGTTAAAGCAGCCGATAATGATGTCGTAAAAGAAATCGGAATCGAATGGTGTATTGCGCAAAGCCGCGAATTAATACAAGCCGGAATTCCAGTACTACACTATTATTCGATGGGACGTTCCGAAAACATCCGGAAAATTGCCGAAATGGTATTTTAATAGTTTATAACACACCTTACAGGTTTCCAAAACCTGTCAGGTGTTTTTACTTTTTAATGATTTTTCGTTTCCAAACAGCACCATTGCTATCCTGAATCGTTGCAAAATAAATTCCGTTGGGTTGTGCGGTAATATCAACGGAATGGGAAGCGGTTTTTAGAATACATCTTCCCGTCTGATCGTGAATTTGTATTTCGGAAATGGTTTCTACTGTTTCTGTTTTGAAAACACCATTAGTTGGATTTGGGAAAATTGTGATTGCTTCTTTTACTTCTGAAATGTCAGCCAATGCTAATTTTTTTTTAGTTACCGTAAGTGTAATTTTTGCAAATAATTCAATATTAAATGGATTCTTTACTATAAGGATCACATATTTTCCTTCACTGTTAAAAGTTGTCGACCAACTGCCATTTTTATAAATGTAACCGGAATAATCCAGACGACCATATCCTGCCCGGGGATTATAGATGTTGCTTTTATCATAGGGTAAAACAACGAACCAAAACCAAGAAGAATCCTGTGGTGGGAAATCGTAATAATTTATTGTTACTGTCGTACCACTTTCGATTGGACCGGCAAATGTACTTATGAATGTTCGAGTGGGAGAGTAATGGATATCAATATGTTGTTGGGCATAAGAACAATAACTAATAAAGAAACAGAGTAAAAAATTTTTCATCTTCCAAAATTTTTAATTAATACAAAGCATCATCTTATTTGGATATAAGATCATAACGGGTAAGGTTGGATGTGTTTTTGTGGTTTGTAGGAGAGGTTTGCAACGGTGTTTCCTGACAAAAATAAGAATAGTTTAAGGTAGACGATAAGTATATTCATATTTGTCTATATTTGTCTGTTTGCCAAAGACGAAATGAGACATTGTTTTTTTTTAGTAGTACTATTTTTTTCCTGTTATGCATTTTCCCAAAAGAGCAAGGGAAAAGAGTATTTTGTAGACGCTAATTATTTTTACGGCAATATCCTGCCACATAATAATACGATTAAGCATCTTATTACCACACATCCGGAAGGAATACTTTTAAGTGTGAACCGTAAAACCTATGGCGATGAAGCCTGGCAATCGGAATATAATTTCCCGGACTACGGATTGTCGTTTCAATACCAGGGAAATAAAAATGAAACATTAGGCGACCTATATGGTTTATACGGACATTATAATTTTTATTTTCTAAAACGTAACCTTCAGTTTAGGGTAGGACAGGGAGTTGCTTATAGTACGAATCCATACGATAAAGAAAGTAATTTCAGAAATTTTGCCTATAGTACCCGACTGATGCCGTCTACATATTTTATGATCAATTATAATAAGCAACGTATCTGGAAAGGCCTTGGAGTACAAACCGGATTGCTGTTGGTACATCATTCGAATGCCAATATCAAAGCGCCAAATACCAGTACCAATACGATGGCTTTTACTGTTGGACTTAATTATAATTTTAGCGAAAAGGAACCGGAATATACTTTCGAAAAAGATACAACCCGTTATGCCGAACCACTTCGTTATACTGTTGCTTTCCGTAGTGGTGTTAATGAAAGTGATGTTATCGGAAGCGGACAGTATCCGTTTTATGTGCTTTCAGGATATGTCGATAAACGGATCAGTAAAAAAAGTGCGATTCAGTTCGGAGGCGATTTCTTCTGGTCACTATATCTGAAAGAATACATCCGCTATATGGCCATTGCTTATTACGAAAAAAACAGCGATCCAAATGTCGATTATAAAAGAGCCGGAATTTTTATCGGTCATGAACTTTTTGTTAACCGCTTTACTTTCGAAACACAACTGGGCTATTATGTATATGATCCCGCAAAAATAAGTGCGTCCTTTTACCAGCGCTTAGGACTCAAATTTTATGTGACCCGTAACGTTTTCGGCGGAATAAGTTTAAAAACACATGCCGCGAAAGCCGAAGCGCTCGAATGTAGTCTTGGAATCCGATTGTAAAAATGAAACAAATGACAAAATATTATTCTTGTTTATTGATCATCCTTTTTGTGTTGTTCTCCTGTAATTCCGAAAAAGCACCGGACTGTTTTATGGCTTCCGGGAGTATTGTTACCAATGAAATTACGACTCCTGATTTTAGCTGGATCGACGTAGGAGAAGGCATTGAAATGATTGTAAAACAAGGAAGTGAAACAAAAATACTTGTAGAAACCGGTGCGAATCTTTTACAGGGTATTTCGGTTTCGGTTTCGGATGATAAATTGTTTTTGCGGAACGGTAACGGATGCAGTTGGTTTCGCGATAAAAACATCACAAAAGTATATGTCACCGTACCGGATTTAAAAGGGATTTATTCGGCTTCCCAATTTAATATCTCCTCAAATGGGGTGCTGCATTTTGAGGATTTTGCCATCCGATCGGGTATGTATTCCGATACGGCTTCGGGAATATTCGATTTGCAACTGGAATGTACCAATCTTGTTGTCGAAGATAATCAGGCTTCGTTATACCGTATTTCCGGAAAAGTGACCAATCTGAGTATTGCCTTTTATTCCGGAGCCGAACGTTTTGAAGGTCAAAACCTGATGGCGCAACAGGTGTGGGTTTTTCAGCGAAGTACAAATGATATCATTGTAAATCCGCAACAGGAGATAAAAGGGGATATTTACAGTACGGGGAATGTGGTGCTAAAAAACAACCCGTCTTTAGTGGAAATAGCCCAGCATTATACCGGGCATGTGGTCTATAATTAAATTATTTTTTCTGCGTCATTTCGCGGAATACGGCTTCCAGATTTTTGTTTTTCAGATTTAGCTGTAAGGTTTTTAAACCATTTTCCTGAGCAAAATCAAAAACGACCGGTCGCATGTCTTTCTCCGTTGTAAAAGTAAGTTCCCAAATCGTATCGTGAACATTTCGGTGCGATTGCAGGTTAGGGATTTTAGCGATTAATTGGGCTTCAATCTGATAGTCGAATTCTACTTCAATAACCTGTTCGTTATCTTCGCTCATCAGGCTATCCAGTTTTTTATCGGTTACAATTTTACCATTGTTAATGATGATCACACGGTCACAAATCGCTTCTACTTCCTGCATAATATGCGTGGAAAGGAATACGGTTTTGTTTTTTCCGATATTTTTGATCAACTCACGGATCTCAACCAACTGGTTTGGGTCAAGTCCTGTGGTCGGTTCGTCGAGAATCAATACTTCCGGATCGTGCAATAAAGCCGTCGCCAAGCCAACACGCTGACGGTATCCTTTGGAAAGCGCTCCGATTTTCTTATGACTTTCCGGAGTTAAGCCGGTAAGTGCAATTACTTCGTCAATACGGGATTTGGCGACTTTGTATACATCGGCATTAAACGCCAGGTATTCGCGTACATACAAATCAAGGTATAGCGGATTATGTTCCGGTAAGTAGCCTACAGATTGCTGCACTGCTTTAGCCGAAGTTATAACATCATGTCCGTTAACGCTGGCAGTACCCTGATCGGCATCCAGAAAAGTGGTTAGTATTTTCATTAAGGTAGATTTTCCGGCACCATTTGGACCTAGAAAACCGACAATCTCACCTTTTTTTATCGAAAATGTAACCGAATCCAACGCTTTTTGCTCCCCGTAATTCTTGGATATATTTAAAACTTCAATAGACATACTAATACCTGATTTGGAGCAAAAATAAGAAGAAAATGATGCTGATTATTTTTAAAATCATAAATTTTTTAAAATATTAACCGATGGAAATATTTTTTTTCTAATTTTGTCACTCAAATACAATGGCGAAAAACCAATGAATTCAAGTAACACTTTTTATTATAACAATTTCTTTTATTTTTTCTGGAAAGAAGAAAGGGATTGTCATATGGTTATTTGATCGAAGTATACGAAAGAATTATAACACTATAATACACAATCCCGATGTTTTCCATCGGGATTTTTTTTTGGCATATGGAAAGGAAAATTGCAATACAGGGAATCAAAGGGTCGTTCCATCATCAGGTGGCGAAAGAATACTTCAATGAAAGTAAAGCCCTTATCGAATGTATGTCATTCGATGAATTAGTAAAAAGTGTACTGGAAGACGATCGGAACCTCGGAATTATGGCCTTGGAAAATTCAATCGCCGGGTCGATTATACCGAATTATGCACTTATTGATTTTAATAAACTGCACATCATCGGGGAGCACTATCTGGATATCCGGATGAATCTGATGGCCTTACCGGGACAAACGATCGAAGATATCCGGGAAGTGCATTCCCATCCGATGGCGTTATTGCAATGTAAAAAGTTTTTTAGCCGCTATCCGCATATCCGATTGATAGAAGATGCCGATACGGCCGAAACCGCACGAAGAATCCGAGAAAAAGAGCTCTCCGGAATTGGAGCCGTAGCCAGTAAGGTCGCTTCCGAAATGTATGAACTTCCCGTATTGGCCGAAAATATTCATACGATAACGAGTAATAAAACTCGTTTTGTGATCGTAAAAGCACAGAATTCGGTTATCCCGAAACAGGATATTGATAAGGTTTCGCTAAAGTTTGAGTTGGAAGATATGCAGGGAAGTCTGGCTACGATTCTGAATATTATGAACGATTACAAATTGAACCTCACCAAGATTCAGTCAATGCCGATTATCGAAAAGCCCTGGCAATATTCCTTCTTTGTCGATATCACATTTGAACAGTATGAAGATTATGAGAAAGCAAAGGCAACTCTGGAAGAAATGACGAAAGAATTTAAGGTTTTAGGAGAATATAAAAAAGGAGTAGTATGATAACAACAGCAAAACGATTAGATCAGGTTCAGGAATACTACTTTTCGCAAAAACTGCGGGAAGTACGGGAATTGCAGGCCGAAGGGAAACCTGTTATCAATATGGGAATTGGGAGCCCGGATCTGGCACCGGCCACAACCGTTATGGATGCGGTACGCGAAGCCATGTCGCAACCGTCCGCACACCAATATCAGAGTTATCAGGGACTTCCCGAACTCCGTCAGGCGATGGCCGATTTTTATGCCACTCATTTTGAAGTAGCCCTAAACCCGGATTCGGAAATATTGCCGTTAATGGGATCGAAAGAAGGAATCCTGCACATTGCTATGGCTTTTCTAAATGAAGGAGATGGTGTGTTGATCCCGAATCCGGGTTACCCAACCTATGCGTCGGTTGCCAATCTGGTGGGTGCTGAAAGTATTTTTTATGATTTATCAGCCGAGCGAAACTGGGAGCCGGATTTTGAAGCTTTGGAAAAACAAGACCTTTCACGGGTAAAACTGATGTGGGTAAGCTATCCGCATATGCCAACCGGAGCTACAGGAAACCGATCGTTGTTTGAAAAACTGATAGCCTTTGCAAAAAAACACCGGATACTGATTGTAAATGACAATCCGTATAGTTTTATACTAAACGACAATCCGGAATCCATTTTGAGTATTCCCGGAGCGATGGAGGTGGCGATGGAACTGAATTCGCTGAGTAAAACCTTTAATATGGCCGGTTGGCGTGTAGGAATGGTGATGGGGAAAAGAGAACTGATTCAGGCGGTGCTAAAAGTAAAAAGTAATATGGACAGCGGGATGTTTTATGGTATCCAAAAAGGAGCCATCGCCGCTTTAAAAAGCGATTCGACCTGGTTTGCAAAACAAAACGAAATATATCAAAACAGACGAAATCTTGTTTTTGAACTGGTGCGGAAATTAAACTGCACGTTCGATACCAATAGCGTCGGCTTGTTTGTCTGGGCGAAATTACCACCGGAAGAAAAATCGGCGGAAGCCTTTGTCGACAAATTGTTATACGATAAAAACCTGTTTATTGCGCCCGGAACGATTTTCGGAAGTAATGGCGAAGGATACATTCGATTTTCGTTATGTATTCCGGAAGAAAAAATTAAAGAAATTCTAAAACGATTTGACTAAATGAAGGGAGAAGAAAAAGTTTTTATAATTGGACTTGGTCTGATTGGTGGCTCCTTTGCACTCGATTTTCGGAAAGAGAACGAACGGGCGGTTTTCTTTGGGATCGAAACCAATGAAAGCCATGTTAAAGAAGCGCTGGAACGCGGCATCATCGATCGCCAGGCCGACTGGGAACAATTGTCGGAGGCCGATTGGGTGGTGTTGGCGATACCGGTTGACAAGGCAGTTGCTGTTTTGCCGGAAGTACTGGATCGGATACAAGAAAATACGGTCGTACTCGATGTAGGATCAACAAAAGAACAAATCTGTAAAGCTGTTGAAAACCATTCGAAAAGGCGTAATTTTATAGCGACGCATCCGATAGCGGGAACAGAGTTTTCGGGACCGTCGGCAGCCTTCGAAGGACTGTTTGCCGGAAAGACCAATATCATTTGCGAAATTGAGAAAACCGCTTTTGGAATTCAGGAAAAAGCCCTGCAATTGTTTAAAAAAATAAAGATGCGAATCCGCTATATGGACCCAAAAGCACACGATAAACACATTGCTTATGTTTCGCATCTGTCGCACATCAGTTCCTTTATGTTGGGGAAAACGGTGATTGCAGAAGAGCAAAACGAACGCGATATTTTTGATATGGCAGGAAGTGGATTCGAAAGCACGGTACGGTTAGCGAAAAGTTCTCCGGCCATGTGGACGCCCATTTTTAAACAAAACCGGGAAATGGTACTGAAATCATTATCCGAATATATTGAAAACCTGAATCATTTTAAAACCTTGCTGGAAACCGGCGATTATGATTCGGTTTATTCCGAAATGGAACAAACAAATGCGATAAAAGAAATCTTAAAAGGAATACATTTAAAAAAAGAATTGAGTTATGGAGAATAATGCTGCAATGAGAACATGGTTGGACGCTTTCAATTTAAGTCATCCGTTGGTGATCGCCGGGCCATGTAGTGCCGAAACAGAAGAACAAGTATTAAAAATAGCACACGAATTAAAAGATTCGGATGTAAGTGTTTTCAGAGCGGGTATCTGGAAACCGCGTACCCGTCCGGGTGGTTTCGAAGGAGTAGGAGCCATCGGATTAAAATGGTTACAACGCGCCAAAGCGGAAACCGGTTTGTTACTGGCCGTTGAGGTTGCCAATGCGAATCATGTGCAATTGGCCTTAGAACACGACGTGGACGTATTGTGGATTGGTGCCCGAACGACTGTAAATCCGTTTGCCGTTCAGGAAATTGCCGATGCTTTAAAAGATACCGATAAAATCGTACTGGTTAAAAATCCGGTAAATCCCGATTTGTCCTTATGGCTTGGAGGAGTGGAACGTTTGTACAATGCCAATATTAAAAAATTGGGCGTAATCCACAGAGGATTTTCGACCTACGAAAAAACAAAATACAGAAACAATCCGGAGTGGCAATTGCCAATCGAGTTGCAAAGCAAATTTCCGGATTTGCCGCTAATTTGTGACCCGTCGCATATCACCGGAAAACGCGATATGATACTGGAAGTGTCACAACAAGCACTCGATCTGAATTATGACGGACTGATCATTGAAACGCATATCGATCCGGATAATGCGTGGAGCGATGCCGCACAACAAGTAACGCCATCGGCCTTAAAACAGATTTTTAAAGATTTAAGAATCCGTAAAATAACGGATGAAGCCGACGATTACAACCAGCGATTGGAAGGATTGCGTACGCAGATTGACGAAATCGACAGCAAACTTTTAAATATTCTTGACAAGCGTATGAAGATTGCCGACAGCATCGGTGCGTTAAAAAAAGAACGGAACGTAGCGGTATTGCAAAACAAACGTTGGAATGAAATTCTTGGAAAAATGGTACTGGAAGGTGAAGAACGCGGCCTAAGTGAAGAGTTTATTTTAAAAATGTTTAAAGCCATCCACCAGGAGAGTATTGCGCATCAGGAGAAAATAATAAATAGTTAACGGCTTAATTAGTAAAATTTCGTAATATCGCGAAATTTTTTAACAAGCCTTATATGAAAAAACTATTACTATTTGTAGTAACCTTAATGACAACTTTTTCGGCTTTTTCACAATACAAAATGGAAAATGTCTCCATTACCTATGGTGAAGAAATTACCGAAGAGAAAGGGAAGATTATTAAAATTATTGGCGAAACCAATAACAAAATTTATGCATTGGGATTAAAAGGAAAAAGCGATTATTTCCTGAAGATTTTCGATGCAAGCGGAATGAAACTGCTTTCCAACAAACCAATTGTGTTGCCGGAATTAAAAGACAAGGATATCGATTTTGAAGAAATCGTTATCCTAAACGGTAAGTTGTATGTTATTGGAAGCGTATACCACAGAAAAGATAAAATCTTTACTTTGGTGGGAATTGAATATTCCGAAGACGGGAAATTAAGTAAGAACATGACAACCATGTTCGAAGCTGAAGTGGCAAGAAGTTCCGACAGAGGAGGGTTCTATTTTAAAGTATCACCAGACGAGCATATGTTGTTGGCGATGCACACGGCACTTTACGAAAAGGAAGATGCTTTGAAATACGAACTAAAAATGTTTGATCCGAATTTAAAAACGGTTTTCTCGAATATTGAAAAGGTAAGCTATAACGACGATCAAAAAGATTATGAGTTTACAATTTCCGATTTCGACATCAATACAAAAGATGATGTGTTTTTAGTGATCAACGAAAGTTACCGCGATAAAAAGAAAAAGGAAAAAGTAGAGAAATTCCAGGTATTCGCGTTTAAAAACCAAAACGGTTATAAAAAAGAAGTGGTGGATATTAACTTTACCGGAAAAGAAATTATTAACTGTAAAATGATTTCTACCAGTAAAAACACGGTGCAATTGGTCGGATTTTATTCGAGTGTAAGAGATAATGGAAAAGCGAATAAAGAGCTTAAAGGAGTTTATAATGCTACGATTAATCTGAATAACAATACTAACGAAAACCTTAAATTTAATGAGTTCGACTATGCGACCAAAGTAAAATTATTGGGTGAACGTCGTGCGAAAAAAGGAAAAGACTTAAAGCCGTTGTATATGATTCATTCGATTATCGAGAAAAATGACGGCGGACTTATTGTTATTTCAGAGTACCGTTTTATTTATGTAGGTCAGCGACAAGGAATTGGCCCGTTAGGTGTACAACCAATTACCTACACCACAAACGAGATGATCGTGATGGCTCTAAAACCGGACGGATCGTTGGATTGGTGTAATGTTGTAGCAAAAGAACAAGCGGCAACCGTTACCGTGGCGTCGCTTAATATTTTTGCGGGACTGGGAGGTTCCGGAAACTTTAACGTGGCTCTTGGATTGTCATTTCCGTTAGGAGTTATGGGGAAAGGACCGGAATACCTAAGCGCCATTCCGATTTATAAAGACGGTCAGTTGAGCATCCTTTTTAACGATAATAAAAAGAATAAAGGAATAACCGATATCGAAGAAATTAAAGCGTTGGGCAACTACAATAATGCGGTTCCGACCATCTTTGTATTTAGCGATAGCGGCGTGATCACCCGAAAAGATCCGGAAGAAGCCATCAAAAACGAATTGGTAATCCGTCCGGGGATTTTTTACAGAAAAAATGAAAAGGAATTCCTGATCTATGCGTCTCGAAAATCGCAAGACAAATTAGGTCGAATGGTTTTACAATAATTAAAATCAGAAAAGGTTGCCCTCAAAAAGCAACCTTTTTTTGTAATAATAAGATAGTTATCTTTGCGGTATGACAGGAATCGTTTATAAATCTACAGGAAGTTGGTACAGTGTTAAAACCGAAGACAATCAGGTTTTTGAATGCCGTATAAAAGGAAAATTCCGAATGAAAGGCATTAAGAGTACCAATCCTATTGCCGTTGGTGATGTGGTCGATTTTGAATTGGATCAATCCACAGACGAAGTGGCAGGGATTATTCATAACATCCACGACCGTAAAAACTATATTGTTCGCAAATCGGTGAATTTGTCCAAACAAACCCATATTATCGCTTCCAATATCGATATCGTATTCCTTTTGGTTACGATTAACAATCCGCCAACCACAACGAGTTTTATCGATCGTTTCCTGGTTACGGCCGAAGCCTATGGTATTGAAGCGGTTCTGATTTTTAATAAAATTGATACCTACGATGAAGCGACACTGGACGAACAGTTGTATCTGCAGTATGTTTATTCCAATATCGGATATAAATGCCTGCGCGTTTCGGCTGCCGAAGGAAAGGGAATCGAGGAGTTAAAGGCTATGATGAAAGACAAGGTATCCATGTTTTCGGGACATTCCGGAGTTGGGAAATCGACCTTGGTCAATGCGCTGGAACCTTCGTTAAATCTTAAAACAAAAGCAATATCCGATCAGCACCAACAAGGACAACATACCACGACGTTTGCCGAGATGTTTAATCTTTCGTTTGGCGCCCGAATTATCGATACGCCGGGAATCCGCGGTTTTGGAATTGTCGATATGGAAAAACAGGAAATCGGGGATTATTTTCCGGAGTTTTTCGCCCTGAAAGACCAGTGTAAATTTAATAATTGTCTTCATAAAGAAGAACCGCATTGCGCCGTTAAGGAAGCATTGGATAACGATGAAATCGCCTGGTCGCGGTATAAAAGTTATATCCAGATTTTAGAAGGGGATGACGAACATTACCGAACCGATATCTACGGTGAAGGAAAAGCACAGGATACCGAATGAAAGCAGTAATACAACGGGTAACGGAAGCGTCTGTTACCATTGACGGAATAATAGTAGCCGAAATCGAAAAAGGGCTGTTGGTTCTGATTGGAATCGAAGATGCCGATACCAAAGAAGACATTGACTGGCTAACCGCCAAAATTGCCAATCTTCGCATATTTGGCGATGAAAACGAGGTGATGAACCTTTCGCTAAAAGATACCAATGGTGATATGATCGTGGTAAGTCAGTTTACACTGCACGCCCAAACCAAAAAGGGAAACCGTCCTTCTTATATCAAAGCGTCCAAACCGGATATTGCGATACCCTTATACGAAACATTCGTAAAACAAATGGAAACGGAATTAGGGAAACCGGTTCAAACCGGTCAATTCGGAGCCGATATGAAAGTGCGATTGCTTAATGACGGACCGGTGACGATTGTTATTGATACGAAGAATAAAGAATAAAGAGAAAAGAATACTTAAAAAAGCATAAAAATGGACTTAAAAAACGCACAGCTGGACGTAGATAACTGGATTAAAAACCACGGGGTTCGCTATTTTAACGAACTGACCAATATGGCACAGTTAACCGAAGAAGTAGGCGAAGTGGCACGAATTATAGCACGTCGTTATGGCGAGCAATCCGAAAAGGAAAGCGATAAAAACAAAGACCTGGGCGAAGAACTGGCCGATGTGGTTTTTGTGGTTTTATGTCTAGCCAACCAAACGGGCGTGGATTTGCAAGCGGCGTTCGATAAGAAAATGGATCTAAAAACCAAAAGGGATCACGACCGCCATCACAACAACGAAAAATTAAAATAAATACAACGCCTTATAGCGCGCTATAAAATTATGGATCTACAACTCCAACTATCTGACGTAAACCTCAAATCCCAAATTGCTATTACAGGGTCCAAAAGCGAAACAAATCGTTTGTTATTGCTTCAGGCACTGTATCCGAATCTGAAATTGAACAATGTGTCCAATTCAGATGACAGTTTGATGATGACAAAAGCGCTACAGTCGGAGGAATCAGTGATTGATATTCATCATGCTGGTACCGCTATGCGCTTCCTGACCGCCTTTTTCGCAACTCAGGAAGGACGTGAAATCGTACTCACCGGATCCTCGCGTATGCAGGAAAGACCCATTTCCATTTTGGTGGATGCATTACGGCAATTGGGCGCTGTGATTGAATATGAAAAAAATGAAGGATATCCGCCGATTCGGATTTCCGGAAAAAAACTCACGGAATCGAAAGTAAGCTTGCAAGCCAATGTAAGCAGTCAGTATATTTCGGCCTTACTTTTAATAGCACCACGTCTTGAAAATGGTTTGGAACTTATTCTCGAAGGAGAACTAACCTCCATTCCGTATATCCAAATGACGTTATCATTGTTGCAGGAAATTGGAGTCGAAACAACTTTCGAAGGCAATCGTATCACGGTTCGGCCAAAATCTGTAATGGAATCAAAAAGTATTACAGTGGAAAGCGATTGGAGTTCGGCATCCTATTATTATTCCATAGTAGCGATGGCGCCGGTTGGAACGGAAATTACTTTATCCAGTTATAAAGAAAACAGTTTTCAGGGTGATAGTGATTTAGTGGCAATTTACCGCCATTTTGGTGTGGAATCCATTTTTAAAGAGGATAACGTTACCCTGCGAAAAATAGCAATAACCAATCAGGAACAGGTCACGTTCGATTTGAAGAATACTCCGGATATCGCACAAACCATAGCGGTGAGTTGTTTCGGACTACATAAAGCCTGTCATCTTACCGGATTGCATACCCTTAAAATAAAAGAAACCGACCGTCTTGTGGCGTTGCAAAACGAATTGACCAAACTCGGAGCCATTATAACGATAACCGACGATAGCCTGACCTTGGAAGCCTCCGAAGTAATAAAGTCGGATGTAGCAATACAAACCTATCAGGATCATCGGATGGCTATGGCTTTTGCACCACTGGCAATAAAGACATCATTGATCATTAATGAAGCCGAAGTGGTTTCCAAATCCTATCCCGGTTTTTGGGACGATCTTCGCAAAATCGGTTTCCGGATAGCGGAACAAGTGCTGTAAAATAAGGGTTTTAAAAAATAAAACTTAAAACACTTGACAACCCCTGTTTCGCGATAGTATATTTGCACTCAATTTAAAATTTGTACAATGAAGTTATCTCATTTTAATTTCAATTTGCCGGCTGAATTGCTTGCAGAGTTTCCTGCCGAAAACAGAGACGAAGCGCGTTTGATGGTTGTCAACAGAAAAACGCAAACCATCGAACATAAACTTTTTAAAGATATCTTGGATTATTTTGAAGAAGGTGATGTAATGGTGCTGAATAATACCAAGGTTTTTCCGGCTCGTCTATATGGAAATAAAGAAAAGACGGGAGCGAGAATTGAGGTGTTTTTGTTACGAGAATTAAATGCGGAACAACGTTTGTGGGATGTATTGGTAGATCCGGCTCGTAAAATCCGTATTGGTAATAAATTATATTTCGGTGATGACGATTCGTTAGTAGCGGAAGTTATCGATAATACAACTTCCAGAGGAAGAACACTTCGTTTTCTTTACGACGGTTCTTACGAGGAATTCAGAGCAAAATTGTTGGAATTGGGTGAAACGCCGATTCCGAAATACATCAACCGTGCCGTAACGCCGGAAGATGCGGAGCGTTATCAAACCATCTATGCCAAAGAAGAAGGTGCCGTAGCAGCGCCAACTGCCGGATTACACTTCTCCAAACACTTGATGAAGCGTTTGGAAATCAAAGGGATCAATTTTGCTGAAATTACGTTACACGTAGGTTTGGGAACATTTAACCCGGTTGAGGTGGAAGATTTATCCAAACACAAAATGGATTCGGAAGAATTGCGTATTACCGAAGAAGCTTGTGATATTGTAAATAAAGCAAAACAGAACAAGAGAAAAGTATGTGCTGTCGGAACAACGACTATGCGTGCGATGGAAAGTTCGGTTTCGTCTGCCAAAACACTAAACCCGTACGAAGGATGGACAAATAAATTTATTTTCCCACCTTACGACTTTAGCGTAGCCGATTGTATGATCACCAATTTCCATACGCCAAAATCAACATTATTGATGATGATCTCAGCTTTCTGTGGTCACGATTTAATGAAAAAAGCCTACGAAGAGGCGGTTAAAGAAAAATACAAATTCTATTCTTACGGTGATGCGATGTTAATCCTGTAAGTGATACAATAAAAAAAGCGTTCCTCGGAACGCTTTTTTTATGACTTTATAGGAACTATCGAACCTGATATACCAATTTCATGGTGATGTTAGCGGTTTTCTTTTTGGAAGCCGTATTAAACGAACCACCCCAGGAATATTCTTCCGATGAGTTTTGCGCGATGATTTGGAAAACACCCATATCCGATTTTTTCAGATTGCCCAGTTTGGCATCGGCATTTTCGGCAATCTTCTGTGCGCGGGCATTGGCGTCTTTGGTCGCTTCGGCAATCATTTCCAGTTTTAGTTCCGCCAGTTTGGTATAATAATATTCCGGTGGATTGGAATACAATTCCACCCCGGAATTAATCAATTCGGTCACCTCGCGGGAAATTCCCTCTACCTTATCCACTTCCTTACTTTCGATTTGTACATTTTGGGAAAGTGAAAAACCGGTAAAAATCTGTTGGCGCGTATTGCCGTTGCCATCATAAGTATATTCGAAATCCTTATTGATGTTAACTGCCGAAAAAACAATATTATTTTCCGGAATTCCTTTCGAAATCAGATACGATTTAATGATCTCGCGATCTTTGTCGAGTGCCGCATAAGCCTCTTTTAGGTTCATATTCTTTTTGGAAAAAGAACTGCTCCATACAATCAGATCCGATACAAAATCTTTCTTACCAAGCCCGGTTACACTAATCGTGTCGTTGCTTTGGTTTCTGTTTTTAAAGGCGTTGGAAAATAGGAAAGCTGCCAGAACAACGGCTACTCCTATGATAAGAGAATTAACATTGTTTTTCATCACTAAAAAATATTTAATTGTTATAAATGTATGAAATATCGGTATTGTATTAACAAACGCAAAAATTTATTTTTTCTTATTTTTACGCAAAACCAAAACAACAAACAATGACATTTCAAAATACACGTGAATTTGCGAGACAGCTGGATGAAAAAGATGTGTTGGCAAAGTATCGAAGCGAATTTATTTTTCCAAAGGTAAATGGAAAACAGGTAATCTATTTTACCGGTAATTCTTTGGGATTACAACCCAAAAGAACCAAAGCCTATGTGGATGAAATCATGAACGATTGGGGAAATCTGGCGGTAGAAGGTCATTTTTATGCAGACAAACCTTGGTGGGATTACCACGAGCGTTTTGCCGCGCCTTTAAGTACGGTGGTGGGAGCAAAACCAAGTGAGGTAACGGTAATGAATACCCTAACGGTGAATTTACATTTGCTGATGGTTACGTTTTACCGACCAACAGCCAAAAAATATAAAATCATTTGTGAAGAAAAAGCGTTTCCAAGTGATCAATATATGTTCCAAAGTCAGGTGCATTTTCATGGCCTGGATCCGAAAGATACTATCGTAGAAATCAAACGTAGAGAAGGCGAACACAATATCCGTTTGGAAGATGTGTTGGCTAAGATCAATGAGGTAGGCGACGAGTTGGCTTTAGTGTTGATTGGCGGAGTGAATTATTATACCGGACAGGTTTTTGATATGAAAACGATAACCGAAGCCGGTCATAAATATGGCGCTTATGTAGGTTGGGATCTGGCGCATGCAGCCGGAAATATTAAATTACAGTTACACGATTGGAATGTCGATTTTGCGGCTTGGTGTAGTTATAAATATATGAACTCCGGACCGGGAAATGCTTCCGGTTGTTTTATCCACGAAATGCATCATAACGATACCAGCTTGCCACGTTTTGCCGGATGGTGGGGACATAATAAAGAGCGTCGTTTTAAAATGGAACCGCAATTCGACCCGGTTCGCGGTGCCGATGGATGGCAAATCAGTAATTTACCGGTGTTGTCACTGGCGCCTTATCTGGCTTCTGTAGAAATGTTTGCCGAAGTGGGAATGGACAAGCTAATCGAAAAAAGAGATTTGTTAACCGCTTATCTGGAGTTTGTTCTTCAGGAAGTGGATAAAGAAGTGGATAGTGAATTCGAAGTAATCACACCTTCTGATCCGACGCAAAGAGCGTGTCAGTTGTCGGTGTTTTTACACGGCGAAGGAAGAGCGCTTTTTGATTATCTGATGAAAAATGGTGTTATTACCGACTGGCGGGAACCTAATGTGATCCGTTTGGCTCCGGTACCGTTCTATTGTTCGTTTGAAGATATGTATGAATTCGGACAGATTTTACGCGAAGGAATTTTGAATAAAAGCAAATAGTTATAAAATCTAAAAAGACCGGAAATTTCCGGTCTTTTTTTTTGGGAATATTTTTTCTGAATTCTGCTAATGCTACTATCTTTGTACACATTAGTTGTAAACGTACCATTATAAAAAGTAAAATGAACAAACAGCAAAAAATAGAAAGTTTTGATCCGTCACAACCGGGATTGGCCGATGCAAGTGTATTTGGATTACCCTTTACTGCCGAAGAAAGTGAGATTATAATTGTACCGGTGCCGTGGGAAGTTACTGTGAGCTACGGAGCTGGTGCTTCAGAAGGTCCGGAGGCCATTTTGGATGCTTCTTTTCAGGTGGATTTACAACATCAGGAGTTTCCGGAATTGTGGAAATTAGGAATATATATGGATGAAGCCCCGGAACACTGGGCGAAGAATTCCGAAAAATATAAAAGTCTGGCGCAACCGATTATCGAAGCGTTGGAAGCAGGTGAAGATATCGCAACGTTCCCGGCATTACAATCCGATCTGGATAAGATTAATAAGGTTTGTAAAGACTTAAAAAATGAAGTGAAAGACCGTGTTTTGCATTGGATGAAACAAGGGAAAAAAGTAGTCTTACTTGGTGGTGATCACAGTACGCCGTTAGGATACTATGAAGCGTTGGCATCACAACACGAAAGTTTTGGTATTTTACACCTGGATGCGCATATGGATTTGCGAATTGCCTACGAAGGGTTTACCTATTCGCATGCTTCGATTATGTATAACACCTTGCAAATTCCGCAGGTTTCTAAAATTGTTCAGGTTGGAATCCGCGATTTCTGCGAGCAGGAAGTGGAAGTGGCTCAAAAAGAAGGAAGCCGCGTATTGGTACATACCGATATGGACTTGAAAGCGGAAACGTTTGAAGGAAAAACATGGTCGCAACAATGTGACGATATTATCGCATCCTTACCGGAAAAAGTGTGTATTTCTTTTGATATCGACGGAATGTATCCATGGTATTGCCCGAATACGGGAACACCGGTACCGGGAGGATTCTCGTTTGAACAAGCTGCTTATTTATTAAGCCGATTGGCGGAAACCAACAAGGAAATCATAGGGTTTGACCTGGTGGAAGTAGCTCCGGGCGACGATGACTGGGACGGAAATGTTGGGGCAAGAATGTTATTCCACATGTGTGGTGTACTGGCCAAATCGCAAAAACTAAACGTCGGACAGAAAATAAAATTCAATCGATAAAAAAATCCCCATTCGGGGATTTTTTGTTTTTATAGTTTTTTACCGGTTGCCAATCGGTATAAAATACCAATTATGGCCAGTATTAATAAAATATGAATGAAACTGCCAACAGCTTCCCGGAAACCGAAATAACCAACCAGCCATCCCAGTAGTAAGATAACTACAATTAACCAGACTAAATCTTTCATAATAAATAGTTTTTAAGTTGTTATCTTAAAAATAATACTATTTATTTGGAAATGTTTAAAATTTAATAAAAAATTAAGGTTCTTGTTATTTTTTAAAAGATTTCGAGAAAGGCTGGAATTAGGGCTTCCGGCAAAAGTGAAAATTATAATAAAATCAGTATAAAACGGCTGTCGTTCTTTATTTATTAAGTATTTTTACGCCAATTATTTACAACAGATTTCATGCAAACGCAGCAACGTATAGCCATTGTTGGCTCTGGCTTGGTAGGAACATTATTGGGGATATATCTGAGAAAAGCGGGACATGTTGTTCACGTTTATGATAGAAGTCCGGATGTTCGGAAAATAGCCTTTTCCGGCCGATCAATCAATTTGGCGATGTCACACAGAGGTTGGAAAGCACTGGATGGCGCAGGAATAGGAGATCGGATTCGGGAAGTAGCTATTCCGATGGATAAAAGAGCGATACACTTAGTAGACAAAGAGCTGGCGTATCAACCTTACGGAATCGACGGAGAAAGTATTTATTCCATTTCCAGAGGCGGATTAAACCGTTTGATGCTAACACTGGCTGAGGAAGTAGGCGTGGAATTCTTTTTTGAAAAGAAAATCTGGGATGTAACGCTGGCCGATGCGACACTTCATATCGGTGAAACCGAAAAAGGAGCCTGGGAAGAACTGAAATACGATAAAGTTTTCGGTGCCGATGGTGCTTTTTCGAGAGTGCGTCACCGAATGCAACGCCAAAACCGTTTTGATTATTCTCAGGATTTTCTCGACACCGGTTATAAAGAACTTAATATACCCGCCAATCCGGACGGGACACATAAACTCGATAAAAATTCGTTTCATATATGGCCGCGTGGTGCTTTTATGCTGATCGCTTTACCCAATATGGACGGAAGCTTTACCTGTACTTTATTTATGCCATTTGAAGGGGAGAATTCCTTTGAAGCGTTACACGATAGGGAAGCGGTAGAAGGATTTTTCCAACAATATTTTCCGGATACCTTACAGGTAATCCCGGAGTTGGTTAATGATTTCTTTAAAAACCCGACCAGTTCGTTGGTAACGATGCGATGTTATCCGTGGACATATGAGGATAAGGTAGCGTTAATCGGAGATGCGGCGCATGCTATTGTACCTTTTTATGGGCAAGGGATGAATGCCGGTTTTGAAGATATTACCTGTTTAGCCGGATTGATGGAACAGTTTGGTGATGATTGGGAGACTATTTTTAAAGAATATCAGGTAATCCGTAAACCAAATGCCGATGCGATTGCAGAATTGTCGTACCGTAATTTTATGGAAATGAGTACGAAAACGGCCGATGAAAAATTCCTGCTACAAAAGAAAATCGAAAAGTGGTTTGCGTTAAAGCATCCGGAAAAATGGTTGCCATTATACGATCGGGTAACGTTTAGCTACCGACCGTATTCGGAAGCATTGGCGATTGGAAATCATCAGAATGCTATCATGGAAGAGATCATGAAAATTCCGGGTATCGATACCCAATGGGAAACGGAAGAAGTCGAAAAGAAAATTTTAGAACTGTTACAACAGTCGTAATATAAAAAGGGTTGCTCTGGTAAAGCAACCCATTTTTATTTGTTACACCTGACAGGTTTTTAAAACCTGTCAGGTGTCGCGTGTTATAGGTGTTTTATTCTTCGCGATGTACCGCTTCAATAGTAAAAGCGGGTAAACAAACCGAGAGGTATTCGCAGGGTTCGTCAAACGGATTGGAATATTGGATCCGGGCATTTTTTTCAATTCGGATCGATTGACCGGCTTCCAGAACAATCGTGTCGCCTTCGATGATAAATTGTTTTTTGCCTTTAATGATATAGGTATATTCGTCAAATTCGGGTGTTTGGAAAGGCTCGCTCCAATGTGGCGGGGCGATCATACGGGCAATCGAAATTTCGGAATTGCCGGTGGCGATTTTACCGTGATGTTCCTCAATATGTTTGCCGTCGGTCGTAGGGACTATAAACGGTGTGTTTTGGATTTGATATTTTTTCATAATCGGTTATTTTTTAAAGATAAAATATACGGCCAGAATCAGGAAGCAAAAACCTACGGCATGGTTCCAGCGGAACGTTTCGTTTTTAAAGAAGAGTAGGGAGAAAATCACGAATATAACAAGTGTGATGACTTCCTGAATCACTTTTAATTGCATCAGACTAAACGGTCCACCGTTACCCTGAAAACCAATTTTGTTGGCCGGAACCTGAAACATATATTCAAAAAGCGCCAATCCCCAACTGATCAATACAATGGTGATCAGTCCGGCATTTTCAAACCATTTTAATTCTTTAAATTTTAAATGACCATACCAGGCCAGTGTCATAAAAATATTGGAAAGGATTAATAATCCTATAGTTAGATAACCTTTCATGTGTTATTTGTTGAGTATTTTGGATAGGATGCCAAAAGCACCTCGTATAAAAGTGGCACTCGTTAGTACTTTTACAATAGGATTCATGGCCGAACTTTGACGCGGTTCCGAACGCTGCGCTTCTTTTGCTTCGGTCTTGCGTTGTTGTTCCTGAGCGGCGGCTTCCTGAGCGGTTTCGATTTTTTTGTTTAGGATTTCGTAGGCGCTTTCACGATCGATAGTTTCCTCGTATTTTTTAACCAGCTTCGAATTGTTGTTGATCGTATCGATCTCACTTTGAGTCAGAATGTCCATACGACTCATCGGTGCGCGCATCATACAGGCGGCCAAAGGTGTCGGAATTCCTTTTTCGTTTAAAGCGGTGACCAAAGCTTCCCCAATTCCCAATTGCGTGATTACTTCATCGGTTTTGTAAAACTCGGATAACGGATAGTTTTCAGCGGTCATTTTGATCGCTTTTCGGTCGTTGGCGGTAAAAGCACGCAACGCATGTTGTATTTTAAGGCCCAATTGCGCCAAAACGCCATTCGGAACATCTGTTGGATTTTGTGTGATAAAGTAAATACCAATTCCTTTGGAACGGATTAGTTTTACGATGGTTTCAATCTGATCCAGTAAGGCCTTGCTGGCCTGATCAAATATAAGGTGGGCTTCGTCTATAAAGATAACAAGCTCCGGACGTCCGCTATCGCCTTGTTCCGGCATCTGACTGTAGATTTCGGCTAACAAACAAAGCATAAAAGTGGAAAAAAGCTTGGGCTTATCCTGTATGTCGGTAAGTCGGATGATGTTGATATAGCCGTTTCCGTTACTGTCGATACGCATCAGATCGTTGATTTCAAACGATAATTCACCAAAGAAAATATCGGCACCTTGTTGTTCCAATTCGATGATTTTTCGCAGAATGGAACCCGTAGAGGAAGTTGAAATCCGTCCGTATTCTTTTTCGAATTCGGCTTTACCTTCTTCCGTGGCATATTGCAGTAACTTTTTAAAATCTTTCAGATCCAACAACGGTATCTGATGATCATCACAATATTTAAAAATAACGGAAACCACACCGCTTTGGGTATCGTTTAAATCCAGGATACGGGAAAATAGTACCGGTCCGAATTCGGAAACCGTAGCCCGTAAACGAACACCGTCTTGTTTGGATAAGGTTAGCAATTCTACCGGAAACGCTTTGGTTTCGTAGGGGATTCCCATTTTTTCATGGCGTTCGGTAATAAACGGTTTTGCTTCGCCGGGCATGGCGACACCGCTAAAATCGCCTTTGATATCCATCATCACTACGGGAATTCCGTTTTGGGATAATTGTTCGGAAAGTACCTGTATGGTTTTTGTTTTTCCGGTACCGGTAGCACCGGCTATCAATCCGTGACGGTTGATGGTTTTTAATGGGATTTTTATCAGCGTATCCGGAACGGCTTCACCGTTTAGAAGGGCACCTCCCAGTATAATATGTTCTCCTTTACAGTCGTATCCTGTACGTATGGATTCTGAAAATTTAGTAGCTGTCATGTTGATTGTAGCAATAGTATTACGAAATTGACTTATTACAAATATACAAAACCATTTTGTTCCTGTTTATGGCTTTATGATGATGAAATTACGGCTTTATTATAAAAAACTGCAAAAGATAACGATACTAAAAGAATAATAGTAACAATAAAGCGTTATTAATTTAAAGTTATGTTAATAGTTGTTCGGGAATTTAAAAAGAAAAGTATACTCATTGTTAAATAATTTGTTGTGTGTGCTTAAAAAAAATGCTTTTTATTTTTTTATTTACTCTAAAAACATAAATTTGCGAATCTTATAAGACGAAAATATTCATTTTGTAAGAAGGTAGTTATAATAAAATCAAAAAACTAAAAATTAAAAAAAAATGACAAAAGTATCTAACGAAAATGTTGGGAAGGGAGCTAGCTCTAACGGATCAAGTTTATTTGCAGGTTTAGCTATTGTAATCTGTATTGTAATCGGAATTTTGATTTGGAAATTCGTAATGGGTCATCCATCTAACTTTGTTAACGGTGATCCGAATGGTCATCCACTACCAGGAAACTATCTAGGAATGGTATTCAAAGGTGGATATATCGTTCCAGTGTTAATGGGATTGTTTTTGATGACTGTAGTATTTTCAATCGAGCGTTTCTTCGTTATCTCTAAAGCAGCTGGTAAAGGAAATGTTGAAGCTTTCGTTAAAAATGTACAAGGGTTAATCAACCAAGGTAAAATCGAAGAAGCTATCGCTGAGTGTGATACACAAAAAGGTTCAGTTGCTAACGTAGTTAGAGCTGGTTTAACTAAATACCAAGAGGTTAAAAAAGAAGGATTTGACAGTGAGAAAGCTACTGAGACAATTCAAAAAGAAATCGAAGAAGCTACTTCATTGGAAATGCCAATGTTAGAGAAAAACTTAACAATTATCGCGACTTTAGTATCTATCGGTACGTTAATGGGTCTATTAGGAACGGTATCGGGTATGATTAAAGCGTTCTCTGGATTAGCTGCAGCAGGTGCACCGGATCAGGCGGCATTAGCAACAGGTATCTCTGAAGCACTTATCAACACGGCTACTGGTATCGGTACGTCTACTTTAGCGATTATCTCTTACAACATCTTTACATCTAAGATTGATAAATTAACTTACTCTATCGACGAGGCTGGTTTTGCAATTACGCAAACTTACAGACGTTTCAAAGCGCGTAACAACGCATAATTGAGTAAAAGAGTTAATTTAATAATCAGTTGCAGTTAAAAGGTCAATTGTTTTGACTGCAATTATAATTCTAATAGAGAATGGCTAAAGCAAAAATGAAAAAGAAGAGCACTAGGATCGACATGACCGCGATGTGTGACGTGGCGTTCCTACTCTTGTCTTTCTTTGTAATGACATCTACAGCAAAGCTTCCTGAGCCACTTCCGGTAGATACGCCTGCTTCTACGGTACAAACAAAATTGCCGGATTCCGATTTGGCAACCATCACCGTAGGTAAGGAAAAAGTATTCTTCGGCGTAGTTGGTAAGGATATCAGAATTCTGACTTTGGAAAAGATAGGTGAGAAATACAATATAGAATTTTCAGACAAGGAGAAAAAACAATTCTCTCTTGTAGATGGTTTTGGAGTACCAGTTGGTGGTTTAAAGCAATTATTGGCTTTAACCGGAGAAGAACGTAATAAAGAAGGTCTTCAGCCAGGTATTCCGTATGATTCAACCGACAATCAATTAAGAGAGTGGTTACTTGCAGCCCGTTTAGCTACAAAAGAGTTAAACAATGCCGAGCTTAAGATTGCTATCAAAGGAGATGCGAAAGAAGAATATCCAACCGTAAAAAGGGTAATTGATATTCTACAGAAACAAAAAGTAAACAGGTTTTTCCTGGTTACCGGTTTGAGAAGCGAAGATTTTTAATTTAAAAAGAAACTGTAGAAATGGCAGAATTAAATACAGGCGGCGGTGACGGTAAAGGCAAGAAAGTAAGAAGTAAAAAACAAGACGCCGGTGTCGATTTGACAGCGATGGTGGATTTGGCATTCTTATTGATTACTTTCTTTATGTTAACGACTTCGTTGTCTAAACCTCAGTCAATGAATTTGGCGATGCCGGATAAAGATCCAGATAAAAAGGATAATGTTGAATTAACAGTTCCTGACGATCGTTCGTTAACAATTTTAATTGGAAAAGACAATAAAATCTTATGGTTTAAAGGTCAGCCGGGTTCTCCTCTTGAAGGTCCAACTGCAGTAGCTTTTGGGAAAGAAGGAGTTCGTAAGGTAATTTTAGATCAGATTGAGAAAGTTAAAGGAATCTACGGAGCGGATCCGAAAAAAGGTCTGATCGTAGTAATCAAACCAACAGAAAAATCCAACTATAAAAACTTGGTTGATATTTTGGATGAAATGGCAATTACTTCGGTTCCGACTTATGCAATTGTGGATATTACACCTGAAGAACTTAAAATGTTAGACAAAGAGGGAATGAATTAATTCCTTTGAGCTAATTTTAAAAAACGAAATTATGTCAAGATTAAACATATTTAAAAAAGGGTGGATTGATATGGTTTTCGAAGGCCGAAACAAGGCTTACGGAGCGTATCAGTTGCGTTCAGAAAACCCTAAGACCACAACAAGAGCTCTGGCTATCGGAATTTTGTTGTTCGGTTCTGCGGTTAGCGCTCCTTTGGTTACAAGATATCTTTCCGATACACTTAGTAGCAAAAAAGAGGAGAAGCTGGACAAGGTGATCGAGACGGCTTTGCTACCACCACCACCAAAAGATGAACCGGTATTACCACCACCACCGCCGGAACCACCGAAATCGATTAACGATCAGGTGAAATTCCCACCACCAAAGGTTGTGGATAAAAAATTGGTTCGTGATGAAGATCCGCCAACGGTAAAAGACCTGGAAACGGCCGACCCTGGACAAAAGAATATCAAAGGGGATAAAGAAGCCGGGGATATCAATATCGATAAACCATCCGGAGAAGGACCAAAAGGTTCTGATATCGTAGAAGAAAACCCGAACAAAGTATATATGGCCGTAGAAGTGGCGCCGGAATTCCCAGGAGGTATGGCCGGATTCAACAAATACGTTCAGAAAAACTTTAGATCACCGGAGGTAGACGAAGGAGTGAAAGTATTGCGAGTTATTGTTGGTTTCGTAGTAGAAAAAGACGGTAGCTTAACCGATATTAAAGTTCTGAGAGATCCGGGATACGGAATGGGTAAAGAAGCAATTCGTATGTTACAAAACGCTCCTAAGTGGAAACCGGGAGTTCAGAACGGTAGAGCTGTTCGTGTAGCGTATAACTTACCAATTACTATTCAAGTAGGAGAATAATAATTTTCTATGAATATATTTCAAAAATTTAGACAGAAATCGCCTAAACAGCGATTTCTGTTTGTTTTAGGACTTGTCTTCCTGAGTTTATATCTTTTTATGGCTGCAACACTGATCATCTGGAAATCGATGCCGGTTGAGCTACCGTACAGGAATAGGGTTATATTGGCCGTGATACTGATTGTTTATGCCGGGATTCGTTTTGTCCGGTTGTTGCAACAGGATGATAATTAAGTAAATTATAACTTTAATTTAGCAACTTCAATTTCGATACTAGTAAAAAAGGACTAACTTTGTAGCTAAACCTTATTCGAAATTGAGTTGATTTTCTTTATGAAAAAGAATATTTTTAGATTGGGATTGCTTTTCGGGATTAGCTTGCTTGCGATTCAGATGGGATGTAAAAAATCAGAAGCTGCGACCGAGGATGTCGAAGAAACTCCGGTATCTGGTAAAGCAACCGTTCTGGTTGAAGAAACCATTTTCCCCATTATAGATGATGAAGCCATACTTTTTGAAAACGAATACGATCGGGCGAAATTAACACTGGAACAAAAAACGGAAACCGAAATACTACAATCCGTGTATCAGAATAAATCCGAGATTGTCGTTTTACCCCGAACATTGGATTCACTGGAATTGAAAAATTTCAGAAGCAAACAAATTATCCCCCGTATTACCGAAATCGGAACCGATGCCGTGGCTTTTATCGTAAATGCCAAACAGGCCGATTCGACTATTACAACTGAGGAAATTGTGTCGGTGATGTTGGGGAAAAAATCTACAAAAATCAAAAATCTGGTATTCGATAATGCCAATTCCAGTACGGTTCGAACCCTAAAAGACTTTGCCGGAGCAAAAGAATTGCCTGCAAACGGCGTTTTTTCACTAAAATCGAATGGAGAACTGCTCAATTATATTGCAACTCATACCGATGCAGTTGGTGTTGTTGGAGTGAACTGGTTGTTACAAACGCCACGGGAACTACAAAATGCCGTTTTAAATGTTAAAGTTTTAGGGGTAAATAACAATAAACTTAAGAATAATAAGTTCTTTAAACCAACACAAAACAACATTGCAACTGGAGATTACCCGATTACCCGAAAACTTTATATGTTAAATTTTCAGGGAACAACCGGTTTAGGCATGGGGTTTGCCTCTTTTGTTGCAGGACAGAAAGGTCAGCGCATTATGCTGAAATCCGGATTGGTACCGGCAATCATGCCAACAAGGGAAATTCAGGTGCGTAATTAAATTTAGAAAACCAAATAATAATAAATAAGACTATAAAAATGAAGAATGTAAAAGTTTTTAGTTTGTTACTGTCTGTGATTGGTACAGCCACTTTTGCACAGGATTTGGAGCAGGCGAAAAAAGCAGTTGATGCAGAGCAGTATGAAAAAGCGAAAAAGATCTTAAAATCGTTAGTAGCGTCGGATCCAAATAATGGTAGAAACTTTTTCTATCTTGGAGATTTATATCTTAACGAACAAGCGACCGACTCGGCAAAAATCTTCTTTGAAAAAGGTATCGTAGCCAAAGATAAAGGAGCAATCAACTATATCGGACTAGGAGAAATTAACCTGGATAACGGTGATGGTTTTGGGGCGGAAGCCAATTTTGCCAAAGCAACAAAAGATATTAAAAAGAAAGATACCGAAGAATTTTTATTAATCGGTAGAGCCTATACAAAATCGGAAAGACCTGATTATAAAAAAGCAGTCGAAAACCTGAAAAAAGTTTTGGTTGTTGATCCAAAATCGGCACAGGCTTATTTAAGTCTGGGTGATGCGTATTATGGAGAACGTAACACAAACGAAGCGTATAGCGCGTATCGTAATGCATACGATTATGATAACACCTTGTTGATGGCTAAAATCAAATTGGCGGTTATCACTAAAAATGCAAAAGCATTCCCGGAAGCGGTAAAATCATTCAACGAAATCGTGGCTACAAACCCTAATTACGGTCCGGTTTACAGAGAATTAGCGGAAACGTATTACCACTGGGGTGCAAGCGAAACGTCAAACTATAATGCTTATGTGAAAAAAGCATTGGAGTACTATGAGAAATATATGAGCTTAACCGATTATTCGTTAGAGTCTCGTATGCGTCACGCTGACTTCCTGATTTTGGCAAAAGATTACAAAGCTTTGGAAGTTGAAGCCAAAAAAATGCAACAGTTAGACAAAGTAAACCCAAGAATCTTACGTTATTTAGGATACTCGGCTCACGAAAATGGAAATCACCAGGAAAGTGTGAAAGCTTTAAATGAATATATTTCTAAAGTTGAAGCTAAAAAAATTATCGCAAGAGATTACCTGTATTTAGGTTTGGCTAAAATCGCCTTGTCTAAAGGTGCTGATGGAAAATACGAAAAAGTAATGTTCGACCAAGGGATAGAAGAAATCAACAAAGGAGTTGAAAAAGACCCTGTGATCGCTACAGAATTAAACGAAATCGGATTAAAACTTTTCAAAGAGAAATTCTATAGAGAAGCTGGGAAAATCTTCGAAGTGGCTGTTAAAAACCAAAAATCGAAAAACTTCCTGTATGATAACTTCTATTTAGGATATGCATTATACTTTGATTATGATGAGAAAACATCTCCAAAAGAGGAGTTGGTAAAAGCAGATGCAGCCTTTACAAATGTAATTGCAGCTTCGCCAACCACTCAGGATGCGCACTTATACAAAGCTAAAGTTAACCGTGTGATGGATACGCCGGAATCTAAAAAAGTAATGGTTTCGTCATACGAGCAATATGTTAAAATTGTAAAAGAAAAAGGCGAAACGGAAAAAGCTAAAAACAACCTGATCGAAGCCTATACGTATGTTGGAGCATACTATGCCAACAATGGTGAAAAAGCCAAAGCTATAGAAAATCTTAAGGAGTTATTAGTATTGGAACCGGGTAACAAATACGCTACCGATACCTTGAAAAAATTGTAATAACAACCGTTGTTATCTAGTAAAAGCCGATGAATTTTCATCGGCTTTTTATTTTGTGTTTCGGTCAACTGATAAACTTTAGTTAATTCTGAATAAGCTTTTTATGTTTTAGAGCGATAAAAACGCAAAATCCGTATCTTTGCAGACTATTTTAGAAAAAAATGCTGAAAAAAGAAATTCAATTAGCGGTAGAAAAAGGCGAGATGTTGCCTTTAATGGAGGAATTTTACACCATTCAGGGTGAAGGATATCACACCGGAACGGCGGCTTATTTTATCCGAATAGGCGGTTGTGACGTAGGGTGCCACTGGTGCGATGTAAAAGAAAGCTGGAATGCCGAATTGCATCCGCCAACCGAAACGGATCTGATTGTAGCAAATGCCAAAAAATATGCAGAAACCGTTGTGATTACCGGTGGGGAACCGTTAACCTGGAACATGGAGCCGTTAACGGCAAAATTAAAAGCGCAAGATCTTAGAGTCCATATTGAGACTTCGGGAGCCTATTCGCTATCCGGAACCTGGGATTGGATTTGTTTGTCTCCAAAAAAGACAAAATTGCCTCAGGAGGATGTATATGCGCAGGCACATGAATTAAAGATGATTATTCATAATAAACACGACTTTTTGTTCGCCGAAGAGCAGGCTGCCAAAGTAAACGACAAGGCTATATTATTCCTGCAACCGGAGTGGAGTAAAAAGGAAGAAATGACCCCTTTGATCGTCGATTATGTTATGAATAATCCAAAATGGAGGGTTTCGTTGCAGACGCATAAATATTTGAATATTCCATAAAAAGGATTATATTTATCCTCTATAATTAATTAAAAAACGATGAAAAAAATAGTTTTAACATTTGCCTTGGTACTTGCAGCGCAAATCGGTATGGCACAGACTAATGAGGCCTTCAAAAAAGATGTATTAAAGGTAATTGAAGTAACCGGTTCGGCTAGTCAGATGAAATTGGCTAAAGACCAGATTCTGAAAATGATTCCAAAAGAAAAGCAAACTGCTTTCCTGGTTGAGTTTGATGCATCTTTACCGTCTTTATACGATAAAATCGCTAAAGTATATATGGAAGAGTATTCTCATGACGATATCAAGCAGATCTTGAAATTCTATGAAACACCGGTAGGTAAAAAAATGACTGAAAAAGCAGGTGTAATCGCCGAGAAAAACATGGCTGCTAGTCAGGAGTGGGGAAGTTCACTACAAGGTATGATGATGAAATACATGCAATAATAACGGTATTTTTCATTTCAATATAAAACAAAAAGAGCCCATATTCGGGCTCTTTTTTTTATGTTATAGTTTAAGATGTGTCAATCGGGCGAGATAGTCATAATGTTCGCCTTCTTTGACCAGTTCGCATTGTAAGCCATTGGCATGTGCCGCATTTTGCAAGGTATTGTAATCGATATAAACCCAGTCAAAAGCATCCTCTTGTTGGCCTTTATAGCGCACCTGGAAAACCAGTTCTCCATAATATTCCATGTTCGATGGGATCCATTTGCCTCCGTCTTCATCTTCGTCAAACATATAAATGATATCGGAACTATCGATCAGGATTTGTCCGTTTGGCGTTAAAAGCGACTTTAATTTTTGTAAAAAGCCAGCCACGCGATTGAGTTTACCGCATAAACCGGTACCGTTCATCAATAATAAAATAGTGTCGTATTGGATAGTATCCGATAATGTCATCACGTCCTGTACCGATACGTTTTGTAAGCCTCTCAACCGACAAGCTTCCACCGCATTTTCGGATATGTCGATTGCCGTAATATCCAATCCTTTTTCCTGTAAATACAAACTATGACTTCCGGCACCACAACCTACATCCAATATTTTTCCTTTGGCCAATTGTAGTGCTTTTTGTTCAATGCCGGGCATGTCCTCATAACCGCGGAATAAATAAGCCACAGACATACTGTCGGCTTCTGTCAGCGATGTTTCGGTAATAATATCTTCCGGCGCATTGTTTGTCTGGTAATCCAGGATGGCTTTTCCAATAAGGTCTTTCATTATTTAGTTTGTATCTTATAACGGTTATTTGTTTATTTGCCAGGTGAATGATCTCCGATATGGACAATGTTATAAAAAATCTACCTAAGCTTGCCAAAGATAAGCATAACGAAAACAAAAAGTATTTCGATAAGCTGAAAAAGAAGCCGCCCAAGAATCTGGATTATGTGATGCAGGATTTGCACGATGCCGAATTCCGTAAAACGGATTGTCTGAAATGCGCCAATTGCTGTAAAACGACCGGACCTTTGTTTACGTTGGCTGATGTGGAACGGATTGCCAAACACTTTCGATTAAAACCGCAACAGTTTATCGAAAAGTACCTGCGTATTGATGAAGATAACGATTATGTGTTGCAAAGTGTGCCGTGTACGTTTCTGGATCACGAGAATTATTGTATGATTTATGATGTCCGGCCAAAAGCGTGTCGGGAGTTTCCGCATACGGATCGAAAAAAATTCCAGCAAATCACCAATCTGACATTAAAAAATGTGGCTATTTGTCCGGCTGCTTATAATATAGTGGAGGAAATGAAAAAAAAGCTACCTTTATAAAATGAACGTCTACCAATCGAAAATAGATTCCGGAGTGATACTGATATTGAGTATGGGACTCCTTATTCCCGGCATGGTTTTTATTGCAAAAGGAGCATGGCCCGGTTTGTTGATAATTTTGCTGGTTGCTATTTTTATAGCTTATCTGATGCGTCAGACCAAATATACCATCACGGATACGACTTTAGTGGTACGATCGGGATTTTTGGTACATATAAAAATTGCGATTTCCGATATTGTTTCGGTATCTAAAACCGATAGTATACTGAGTGCACCGGCAAATTCGATAACCGATCGTATCGAAATTAAATATCAGGGTAAGAAAAGTGTGATCATTTCACCAAAGGAAAGAGATGCTTTTCTAAATCAGTTACTGAAAATTAACCCGAATATCCAGGTTGTACTTTAATTGGAGTAGGATTCATCTTTATTGATCCAACCACTTTTTAAAAGCATTGATTTCGTTTTTGCTAACCAATATCGGAGCACTGTCTTTGATGGTCGTATCGACCACAATTTCCACTTTTTGACTGGAATGACGGATTACTTCTTTAATCGCCGAACGGTGTAAGATATATTTCCGGTTTACTTTAAAGAAAAACTCCGGATTTAATTTGCCGATAACATCTTTGATCGTATCATCATATAAAAAACTAGCTCCGTTTGTTGTAAAGATAAACAGGTGTTTCCCAGAACCCATAAACGAACTGATATCGGAATCGTTGATTGAGATAAAGCGATAACCGTGATTTACCAGAAAGCGTTTTTGATACGGATCGGTACTTTTATCCTCGATAGTTGCCAACGATTGTACTGTTTGGTTGATATCGAAAGCACTTTTTATTTTTTTGTATTTGGAAAGCGCTTCCAGTAATTCTTCCTCTTCAAAAGGTTTAAGGAGATAGTCGATCGTAAAATGTTTAAACACTTTGATTGCATAGGCATCATAAGCGGTAACGAAAATGATCGGGCTGGAAATGGAAATCGTCTCAAAGATGTCAAGACTTTTACCGTCGCCTAAATGGATATCCATAAAGACAAGGTCAACGGTATTTTCCTTAAAAAAAGCAATGGCCTCTTTTACGGAGGGGAGAATAGTAATGTCTGATATCGAAAGGAGCTCCTGTCGTTCTAAAATGGCTTTCAGATAACCGGAGGCAAGGTGTTCATCCTCAACAATAGCAATCTTCATTTTACTTTTTTATGTAAAAGTAAAAAAAAGTCCCGGTTTATTGCCGGGACCTCTTGAAATTATAAATTCGGATTATTTAACTGTGCGTTTTTCGGATACGGAATAGTATACCTTGGATCGTTTTGAATTAGGGTATAATTCTCTCCATCCAGCTGGTGTACAATCTGTTTTTGGTTTACTCTTCGAAGGTCGAACCATCTGTGACCTTCAACAGTAAATTCCCGTCTTCTTTCTTCATACAGGAAGCTGGTAAAAGCATCTGCCGCCATCGCATTAACCTGTGTTTCTAATGGCGTATAAGCAGCTGGTGTATAACGTTTCTGTGCCAATGTCAGTAGGGTTGCTTTCGCTTGTGACAAATCACCTGATTTTACAAGTGCTTCCGCTTTGATTAGATAAAGTTCTGCGGTTCTGAAGGTACATTTCTGTTCTTGTTCACCACCTTTAAGGAATCGGAAACGACTGCCTGATGCCTGAAAATATAACGGGAAACGTAAATCACCGGTTTGATTAAAGGCTCCGATCAAATCGGCTGATGCAAATGAGGCATTTTTTAGCGAGTTGATAAAATCATCTTCCAAAGCCATAACCGATTCAACCGTGTTGTATTTGTTCGGAAACGTGCTGGTTGTATTCAAATCAACCAACTGGTTTTTATAAGTTAGTGCCGTATTGGCCGCATCCAAAGCATTTTGCCATTCGTTGCGATACAAACGCACGCGTGCTTCCAAAGCATAGATAGCCGCTTTCGAAAAACGATAGTTTAAACCGGTAGTTTGTGTCGACTGATTTAATAAACCTTTCGCCTGATCAATGTCATATAAAATCTGATTGTAGATATTTGCTACGCTTTCCGGAATAAAATCCTGTTCAAGGTCTACCTGTAATGCCAACGGAACGCCGCGATCGGAACCCGATGTGGCTACATTATACGGTTTGCTAAAAAGGTTTACCAGATCAAAATAGGTAAGGGCTCTTAAAGCATGAGCTTCTCCTAATAGTTGATTTTTTTCATCGGATGCCGGAATTTTAGAACTACCATCGTTGATAACAACATTGGTATAGAAAACAGCATTATACAATTGTCCCCATTGGAAACCTGTCGTAGCCGGATCGGGATTCGCATCTTTCCAGATATAAATATCTTTGATATACGTTAACTGATCGTCAAACTCGTTTAAGCTCAATTCGTCACCACGTAAAGTTGTGAGTGATTTGTGTTGTGGGTATACGCCGTAAGCACGAGTCATAACCGCTCTGAAATCCTGAAGTGTTTCCGGAATTACTTTTCCTTCCGGCTTTATATCCAGATAATCATCACAACCCGTCATTCCGATTGCCGCTACAGCCAGAATGATATATTTTGATAGTTTTTTCATGATCTTAATTTTAAAAAGTTACGTTTAACCCTAATGTTACCGATCTAGGGATAGGTTGCGCATAGATGTTACCAAATGTTTCCGGATCGAAATAACCTTTGTAGTCCGAACTGATCACAAACAGGTTTCTTCCTTCTACACTAAAACGTATATTCTGAATATTCATTTTATCCGTAACCGTTTTTGGTAGTGAATACCCCAAACGGATACTGCTGATTCGCATATAACTCATTTCTTCCACCCAGGTATCCAATAACGCGTACGTGTTCACCGGATTACCGCTTGAAAACCATTGGTAAGCCATCCAGGAGTTATCGGTAAACGGATCTCCTTTTCCAACGATTCCCGGTAAATTGGAACTGGTATTGGTTGGTGACCAGGCATTCAGGATATCAGTAGTATAGTTCTGGCCTCTGTCAACCTGTGTTCCGTTGTATGGAGGTGTTTTTACTACCGTTTGTTTTAAGTTAAATGCCGCCGAAACCGTTAAATCAAAGTTTTTAATTTTAAACGTGTTGATTAAACCTCCGGTATATTTTGGATCACGATCACCCACATAGGAAAATAAACTTCTGAATTTATCTGCATTCTCGGTTAAACGGGATTGTGCTAATTCACCTGGTATAATATCGGCATACGGATCGTATAACTGGAAGAACTCTACAGCACTCACCACTTGCCCGTCGCTACCTACAAACTGAGGATAACCATTGGCATCGATTCCTGCGGTTTTCAAGGCGAATACGGCATTCACCGGGTAACCTTCACCGGATGGTAAGTAACTATTGGCACGTACTTGGATACGGTCGATATTACTTTTGTTGTGCGCTAAATTGAAATTGGTCGTCCATTTGAAATTCTGGTTGTCAATATTTTTTGTGGTTAATGAGATCTCATAACCTTTATTGGTAACCTGAGCCCAGTTCATATTGGTATATTCGAAACCGCTTTCAAGTGGTAAAGCACGTACTCCTAAAAGGTCGGTACTCTTACGACCATACAGATCGGCGGCTACGCTAATACGGTTTTTCAAGACGCCTAAATCGAAACCAACGTTTACATTTTCGGTTTTTTCCCAACGTAATTTACTGTTTGGCGGACTCGTTACTACAATAGTTTGTTCCGTTTGTCCCGGAAGAATACTCACATTTCCGTAGTTTCCTACTACAAATGGCGAGGTGTTTTTGTCGATATTTCCTTGTAGACCATAAGAACCTCTAAAACGAAGGTTGCTGATCGTCGGAACATTGTCTTTCAGGAAGCTTTCTTCCGAAGCCAACCATGATCCCGAAATAGACCATAATGGTAAATATTTATATTTCGGATCTACACCAAATAAGTCGGAACCATCATAACGTACACTTCCGAAAACAGTATATTTTCTGTCGTAGGTATAGGATGCCGTAGCATAAAACGATGCAAAGGCATTTTCGTTGTGAGTTCTACCATACGTTTTGTATTGCGCTTCATCCGCTGTTGACTGATCCGGGAACAGGATTTGTGATGTTGTTCCGGTTTGACGGTTGTAACCATAGCCTCTTGAATAGATACTCGTATTGTATGTTCTTCGTAATTCGTTACCTACCAAAAGATCCAGCTCGTGTTTCTCACCAAGTATCTTATTATAGGTCAATTGTGTTTTGATGTTATACTGGAAAAAATCGGTATCCCAATTCTGGATGATTCCACCATCCGGAAGGAAATAGTAAAAGCCTCCGTTTTTAAAACGTCTGGTTTTTTCGCGCTCCTTACGGGTGAAATACGTTTCCTTACCCGCATATTTTTCGGTGTCGGAATTGTCCATTTGCAAACCGATTTGAGAAGTTAACTTTAAATCGTTGGTTACCTTGTATTCCAAATCGAAAATCGCTTTTAAGGCTCTGGTTTTTAACTGATAAGAAGTGTTGTTGCGCTCCTCCAAAAAGTTAAACGGTACATAACGATCCGAATAACCCTGAATATCTTTGTCGTAAACATAATTACCCTCGGCATCCAATGGTGACAAATACGGGTTGGCATTTCTTGAATAATTTCCCGGATTGGTAAAAGCATCCGTATCGGAAATATACGAGGTGTTTTTACTCTGTGTTCCGAAAAGACCAACACCTACTTTTAATTTGTCCGATATTTCATAGTTGTTTTTTAATGTAATGTTATAACGTTCGAATCCGGTTCCGATAGTGGCTCCTTTTTCGTCGTAATAGCCTAATGAAAAATAGTAATCCGATTTTTCACCACCACCAGACAAGCTCAATCCATATTGTTGGTTCACAGCTGTACGGTATAACAAATCACCCCAGTTGGTTTGGTTTGCACGTAACGCATTGATCGCCTGCTGTGTTCCAGGTGTCAGTGCCGAAAAACCACCGGTACGATAAGCGCCTAACTCACCACTGGTGTTCAAGATACGTGAAATAGCACCTTTATCATCGCGGTATGTTAATTCCGGACGACTAGCCAGACCTAATTCAAAATCAACTTTTTGGTTGGCATCCATCAGGTTTAACTTTGAAAAATCAGGCTTTTGTGTTACGAATGTATTGGCAGTAAAATTAACAGCCATACGTCCTTTTCTACCTTTTTTGGTTGTAATTACAATTACTCCGTTAGCAGCTCGCGCTCCATATATAGCGGTAGCGGCAGCATCTTTTAGGATCGTAATGTCTTTAATATCATCCGGATTTAAACCGGCAATTGAAAAATTATTTAGTTGATCAATATTCTCTTTGTCATTAAATTTTGGAGCATCATTTCCTTCTAATGGAAGTCCGTCTAATACCCATAACGGATCCTGAGGGCCGGATAGTGAAGCCGTTCCTCTGATTCGGATTTTTGCAGCGCCTCCCGGTGCTCCGTTACCCGGTGCTACAGCCACACCCGCAACCTGACCTATTAAAAGTTGGTCGACGCTGGCAACACCGGCTTGTTGGATATTTTCCATGTCTACTTTTACCAAAGCAGAGGTTAGTTTACGCTTTTCAATTTTTTGATAACCGGTTACAACTACTTCCTGTAATTGATTCAAATCGGACTTCAGATTAACAGTATAGTGGCTTTGTGAAGTCAAATCGATCAGGTAGGATTCATAACCTATAAAACTAACGCGCAGGCTTTTTACATCTTTAGTAATTTCCAGTTTAAAATTACCATCCATGTCAGTTACCGTACCGACACCGGTACTTTCAATAATTCCGCTTTGACCGGTTTTGGTGGCTATCGATTTATTTTCTACATAAATCGAAACGCCAGGCATAGGTAACCTGTCCTGTGCATCGATTACCTTTCCTGTAATCGTCCTGCTCTCTTGAGAATATCCTGCAAGGGAGAGGAGGAGTGTCATTAAAATTAATAGTCTTTTCATTTCTTGATTTGTTAGTTATAGAGGATTGTTTAGTGCTTTTTCAATTCGATTGATTAAATCCGAATAGTGATTTCGGGTTTCCTGATTTCCGGTGTTTTTCTTTAGTTTTAAAAGTTGCAATACCTTGTTCAATTCTCCTTTCTTTTCAGAGGTTACTTCGGTAACTCTTTTTAGTGAGGACTGATTAATGTTTCGAATCATCTGGTCTTCATGAACATGGTTGCAAAGCGTCGGTATGTTCAGCGTTTTGGTAAACATTAATTTTTTCGCATCTGTTTTCTCAAATAATTTATTGGTCGAAACGATCAATACATCTACATAATTTTTTTGTGTCATTCGTTCCAAAATTGACAACGATTTGTTCTGAATTGTACCACTGAATACCTGTTGATGAACACGTTTAAAAAGATCACTAACGGTAAACAATTTGTCTTTTGCGCCATTTCGCTGGTAAAGCTCATTTTCGATCATGCGAAGTAAACGGTCGTCACTAAACAAATCGTATAAAATTCCGTACTGTAATTCTCTTGAAAGGGTATAAGGTGTATATTCAAACGGCCCTAGCGGAGAATCTTTTAACGGATTGGTTTTGTCAAGGATCGGATTAAAAAACAACCATTGCGGAATCGTAATCACATTTCGAAGCAAATAATCGGTTGCTTTGCGTTGCATCGCAGCCGGAACCGGAACATAACTGGATTTGTGATCACCGTGAACGGTTGTATTCAGGTATATCCCTCCAATGTTGTTTAAAACATGACGGTTGTATAATTGCCATTGACCGATCGTTCCGATATACAGTTTACCCGTTTCATAATAAGAAGCATCTTTTTCATAGGTCCACGTTAAAATGTTGTCTACAACGCGTTTCAGGTTTTTCAATCCATACTCGCTCGCTTTAACAGCATCGTTTCCTAAATCTTCCGACTGTGATCGCGGATCGATGATCGCACCGCCATCCTGTTGTTCTCCATAGAAATACATCGGATCGTTCTGATGTTTACTGATCAAAGTACTTAGCTTTGTCTTTTCATCCGATTCATTCGGATACCAACGATACCCCCATTCGATTGCATATTTGTCGTATTCTCCAATTTTCGGAGTGATCGCCGTTACGCCGTCTTCCGGTTGTGCCACGTAGTTGTAACGGGCATAATCCATGATCGACGGAGCAGTTCCTCCCATTTTTTCAGTAAAGACTTTCGAACGCAATGAATCCACTTCAAAAGCAAATGAAGCACCCATGTTGTGTTTTAAACCAAATGTGTGTCCCACTTCGTGCGAGGATACAAAACGAATCGCTTCTCCCATATGGGAATCGCTGAATTTGTTTCCTCGGGCTTTCGGATCGATTGGACCCGTCTGAATTCGCATCCAGCTGTGCAATGAGGTCATTACATTGTGCCACCAGATAATGTCGGCTTCGATGATCTCACCACTTCTCGGATCCACAACCGATGGTCCCATGGCATTTGCTTTTGGGGAAGCCGCATACGTGATAACGGAATAACGAACGTCATCAATGTCAAAATCCGTATCGCTTTCCGTTGGTTCTTTGGCGATTACAGCATTTTTAAATCCGGCTCTCTCAAAAGCGGCCTGCCAGTCGTGAACACCGTCTATAATATATTGACGCCACTGTTTTGGAGTGGACGGATCGATATAGTATACAATCGGTTTTTTAGGTTCTACTAACTCACCTTTTAAATAACGCGCTTCATCTTCTTTTTTCGGCTCCAATCTCCATCGCGTAATTAATTCTTTCTCAACCATCGCATGCTGGTTGTCATTAAAATACCAGTGTTTTTCGGTAAAGTACCCGATTCGCTTATCCAAAAAACGGGGCTTCATCGGGACTTTATCCAACAAAACAATATTGCTAGTTACCCCTAAAGTTACGGATAAAGCTGGTCCGCCTTCACTTACAGAGGTTGTTAATTGCGATTTTACAACAATATTACCGGGAAAGGTTTTAACAGCTTCGATATATGACAGATCCGATTTTACCGATCCGCCAAATCCGATGTTACTCAATACATCGTTAAAACTTTTTTGTTTTCCGTCGAATACTTTGTTTACTTTAATCACTACTGAGGTCGAATCACTGTTTTTGGTTTCGATATCAAAAACTTCAATGATCGATTCGGAAAAGTTATCCTTTACCGATGCTGTAATGGCATCAGTTTCCGGAGAGGAAACTTTTGGAAGTGACGATTTTACCCATACCTTTTTGGCAACGGGATCTTTATAGAATGAAATTACTTTGTTTTCGTAATTCATTCCTTTGTTTAATCCGGCTTCATTGACCTGCATCGGAACCTGTGACAATTTATTTACAACGAGGAATTCCCGTCCCATTAAAGTGTCGGGGATTTCAAAATAAATGTCGGTCTTAACCTGAATGACATTAAAAAGTCCTTTTTTAAGGGAACCTTTTTTAATCAATTCGGCATAACCTTTGGGTTTTGCAATGGTGTCTTTAGTAGTTTCTGTTTTTGTTTCTTTTTGTTTCTTTTTCTGGGAAAATGCAGTAACATTACTCAATAAAAACAACAATACCAATACATACTTTGTACTTGATATGAGTGTCTTTTTTTTCATTTATGTTAAGTTTTGGTTAAATAATTGTCTCGAAATTTAGAAGTTCCTGAAACGATATAAAAGCAAAACGGAGTGAGTGGCTCTAATTTGGGAGTGAATGACTTTTTTCTAGTCAATTAAAGGTAGGATACAGACGAATTCTCCATTTTCTTCAAAGGTTTTGAAGTCTTTTTTAGAATAGTAATTATATATACTTTGTAAGTATTTTAAGCCAAAATTATTACTTTGTTCGACACTGGTCTTTTTTTGTAAATTATTGATAATAAATACAGCGTCTTTTTTAACAATAATGCGGGATTTTAAAGGCGATTCTATGGTGGCCAAATTGTGCTTAATCACATTTTCAATGCAGATTTGTAACGATAAATACGGAATGTTTTTGATCAGACCCGAATCGTCATCAATTTCAATCGAAAATTGTAGCTCCTGATTAAAACGGGTCATCTGTAAAAAGATGTATTGTTCGATAAAAGAAAGTTCATCGCTCAACGGGACAATATTTTCCTGTGGCGGGTCAATCAGATAACGGTATATTTTCGATAGATTTAAAGTGAATTTTTTAGCCTTTGGCGCGTCAACGTCAATTAGCATATATAAGGAGTTGAGCGTATTGAACAGAAAATGCGGATTGATTTGCTCCTTGAGTTGTTGCAACTGGATCAATGCATTTTCTTTATGAACCTTTTCGTTTTCCAGTAAAAGATTGTTTTTGTCGGAAACCAGGGCTTCTTTTTCCAGATATTCTTTTCGGTTGGCACGATTAAAAAGGTAAAAGATAAAAACCAGAATAAAAGTAGTGATCAAATATATAGCCGAGGCATGTTGTTTGACTTTATTCACATTTTCATCGGCGATCATTTTCGGGAAGTTAATACACACATACCAGTTGATGCCTTCCAGTTTTAAAGGTTTTACAAACCGGATTACATCCAGTTGCAGGTATTCCGACAAAGCTACGGTTTCATTAAATCCGGATTTGTTCGTGATAAGTGTATCGGAAGGATTTAGACTGGTAAAATCAAAAATGTTTTTACCGTTTTTCTCCGCTTCCGGGTGAAAAATACAGGTTCCGTTTTGGTCGAAAACAAACGCATAGTTTGGCGCATTTCCGTCGATTAATGCAAAATAGTCGTGTAGTTTTTTTAAATCAATATCATAACCATAACGAATGGTCGTGGCGTCGTCTTTTTTAATTTTAAAATAGTTGCGCCATATCAAGGTATCGCCCTGTTTTAATAGTATACTGGAGTTTTCGTCTTTATCGGAAGGATCAACCAAAAGATTCAGGTGTTTTTGGAAAGAACCTTTTTCGGTGTCGTTGGTGTAAATCGTACCGTTGTTAATCTGAAACCAATTGCACAATATAACCGGGTTGCTCAGCTGAATCGCATTGAGTACCGTAAGGTTGTTGATTATATTTTGATCATTACTTATTTTAAGGACTTCCTGTACGTTTTTCTTTTGTTCCAGCAAGCGACCGAATTCCTGTTGAAGGACTTCGTATTTTTTTAGGAAACTACGCTGGGCAATTTCCTCATTGGATTTTTCGGTGATTTGAGTAATCAGATTGCTTAAAATAAAAACAGCCACTGTCGTAATTACGATCACAATAAGCGATGTAATTAAGAAAGTACGTCGGGAAATGGTATTTTTAATCGGGAATTTCAAGCAACTGAAAAATTAGTCTTCATATATAAGGTAGGCGGTGCGCATTTTTTTAAAGGAATTCAGACCTTTTTCCCAGGACTTCCGAATGGCTGTTTCGGCCAATCCGGATTCGATTTGCTGCTGTAATTTCTGCGTTCCGGCTAGTTTGTAAAAGAAGCTGTTAAAGAATACTTTTTTATCGGAAGTTTCACCATAGGCTTTGATCAGCCATTTTAGTTGGAGATTGGTCACTTTTGGAGCGCCCGACAGGTCTTCACCATAACACACTTTGCCGTTGTGAACCGGATCTTTGGCGCCTACATTGGGACCAGGTGTAAAACTAAAATCGGATTTCGGTAGAAATGGAGAACCGTAAATCTGAAATTGTTTATCAGTGCCACGTCCCATACTCACATTGGTGCCTTCAAACAAACAAAGGCTTGCATATAGGTTGATGGATTGATCATTAGGAAGGTTGGGCGAAGGCTTTACCGGTAAACTATACGGCATAGTTCGTTTATAGTTCGTACAGGCGATAACTTCCAACTGACATTGCACTCCGTTTTTTAGCCATTTTTCGCCATTGATCATTCGTGCATATTCCCCAATAGTCATCCCGTGTAAAACCGGAATCGGATGCATACCCACAAAGCTGGTAAATTCTTTTTCCAATATCGGACCATCAATAATACTACCGTTCGGGTTCGGACGATCCAGGACAATTAAAGGAATGTTTTCTTCGGCACAGGCTTCCATTACATAATGTAAGGAGGAGATATAGGTGTAAAAACGAGCCCCTACATCTTGCAGGTCAAAAACCATGACGTCAATTTGCTTTAATTGTTCCGGTTTTGGCTTTTTATTGTTACCATATAAGGAGATGATCGGCAAACCGGTTTGTGTGTCTTTTCCGTCTTTGATCAACTCTCCTGCATCGGCGGTTCCGCGGAAACCGTGTTCCGGCGCAAATATTTTTATAACATCCAATTTGTTTTTCAGTAGAAAGTCAACCAGATGATGAGGCTTACTTAACTTTTGTTTGTCGCCATCGTAGTTGACAATACTGGTTGGATTGGTTACAATGCCAATTTTCTTGCCACTAAGAAGTGACTGGTATTTCTCAAAATTATCGGCTCCGGTAAGAATCGGTTCCTTTGGTCGATTGGCAGTTGTAGCCTCGTTTGTCGGATTGGTTTTCGGGTCTTTGTGCTTAATCGCAGAATTTCCGCAGGATACTATCGCTAAAACCAAGAATAAAACTGTATTTTTGAAAACGGAATTTGATACCATAAGTTTTGAGATTAGAATATTTTATAGCAAAACGCCTAATTACTACTAAAAACTATAAAAGTAGTATATCTGCACCAATAATAAAAATTGCAATTGCGGCTATTGCCATCGGAATCATTATGATGATTGTTTCCGTGGCGACAGGCGTTGGATTACAGCAAAAAATACGCCAGAAAATCGCAGCTTTTAACGGGCATGTGATTATAACCAACTACGATGACAATCAATCGGAGGTTAGCGTGGAACCTATTTCGATTCATCAGCCGTTTTATCCGAAGTTTAAAAATATCGACGGAATCAGTCATGTACAGGCTACGGCATCCAAAGCGGGGATTATCCGCACGGAGACTGCTTTCGAAGGAATTGTGTTTAAAGGTGTCGGTAAAGATTTTCGATGGAATGACCTTAAAGAGTATATCATTGCGGGACGGATTCCGAATTTAAAAGCAGCGCTTAATAATGAGGTGATCATTTCAAAATACCTGGCGGATCGTTTGCAATTAAAGTTGGGTGATAAGTTCAATACCTTTTTTATGAAAGAGGAAGGAAATAAACTGCCTAACCTGCGCCGTTTCGAAATTGTCGGGATTTACAACTCCGGATTTCAGGAATTTGATGCGTCCTATATAATAGGTGATATCCGACATGTTCAGCGTATCAATAAATGGAGTAAAGATGAAGTGGGCGAGTTTGAAGTTTTTATTGAAGATTTTTCGAAGATAAAAGAAAAGGGCGAGGCGATTTATGCGGAAATTCCGCCTACCTATAATAGTATAACGATTCAGGAGAAATACTATAATATATTTGAATGGTTGAAATTGTTCGACTTTAATATAGTAGTGATACTAATTGTGATGGTGGTTGTAGCGACAATTAATATGGTGGTAGCTTTATTGGTGCTTATTTTGGAGCGTACACAAATGATCGGAATTCTAAAATCGATTGGCGCCGATAACTGGATGATTCGAAAAATATTTTTATACAATGCACTATACCTTATTATAAGAGGACTGCTTTGGGGGAATGGAATCGGAATTGGATTGTTGTTGGTTCAGAAATATTTTGGAATTGTAAAACTAAATCCGGAGAATTATTATGTTACCGAAGCGCCGGTAGTAATAGAGGTACTTCCGATTTTGGTGCTAAACCTGGGAACGATAGTTGTTTGTTTACTTGTTTTGCTGATACCGTCCTATATTATTACCAAGATTTCGCCGGTTAAAGCGATTCGTTTCGATTAAAAAAGGAAATAATAGAATATATCTTATACGCCCGATAGGTTTTGAAAAGCTATCGGGCGTTGTTTTTTCGGAAAACGCACCTATATATAAGTAGTGACTATACTAATTTGTGATGACCTGACAGGTTTTTGCAACCTGTCAGGTCTTGTTTTTGCGTAATAAAAAAGGCAAAAACCCCGCTAAAACCGCGTAATCACGCCAAAGGCGCCCAGACCATCAAAAAAAAGTATTATTGTTAAGTCTTTGTAATGAGAGCATTAAGAAAAAGATTTAAAAAAAGGTTTAATAAAGTTTGTGAAACCGGAAAAAGGTTCTAGTTTTGCAGCCGCAATAAGGGAGTTCATTGAGAGTAGAGTAAAGCAGATTGGGATTGACTAAGGTTAGAAAAAAAGTCAAAAAAGATTTGCGAGAAATAAAAAAGTGATTTACCTTTGCCACCCGCAAAACAGGGAAGTTCCTTGAGTTATTGAGTAAGAAAAACGAAGAAAATTTTTTCAAAAAAAACTTCAAAAAAATCTTGCGAGAAACAAAAAGAATTTTTAGTTTTGCAGCCGCTAACAAGGAGACGAGTTGGTGAGAAACAAAGAGAATTAAGTTCATAGACATATTGGATTGACAGCATACAAAGAGAGAGTAAGATTTTTCGAGTATAACAAATTAGACCTAGACATTATCGATATAATATTAAAAATATACGATGAAGAGTTTGATCCTGGCTCAGGATGAACGCTAGCGGCAGGCCTAACACATGCAAGTCGAGGGGTAGGGTTAGCTTGCTAACCTGAGACCGGCGCACGGGTG
>NZ_JBDQQQ010000009.1:0-156005 GCF_039888695.1 Flavobacterium sp. CAU 1735
CTTTGATATCAAAAACATGGATATCAACAGTGATAAATCGGATTTTGGAGCGGTTTTAAGCAATGATAACACCCTTTATTTTGCCTCAGCGCGAAACACTTCGCGTAAAACCTACGGATGGAACGAACAACCGTTTTTGGATTTGTACAGTGCCACGTATAATTCCGATGGAACTTTTAGTCAGCCGACACCGGTAGAGAGTATCAACTCGAAATACCACGACGGACCGGCTACGATTAGTGCCGATGGAAATACAATGTATTTTGCCAGTGAGAGTTTTAAAGAGGGAGTGTTTGAAAAAGACAAAGCGCAGAAATTGAAATTCGGACAGGTAAACCTGTTTAAAGCTACTAAAAACGGAAGCAGCTGGAGTAATATCACTTCATTACCGTTTAACAGTAAAGACTATTCTACCAGTAACCCAAGTTTGAGTAAAGACGGTAAAACATTGTATTTCTCCTCCAACATGCCGGGTTCAGTTGGTGGCGTGGATATCTGGAAAGTGGCGATCAACTCGGATGGTACTTACGGAACACCGGAGAACCTAGGTAAAAAGATCAATACCGAAGGAAATGAAAGTTTCCCTTTTATCACGGATGACAACAAATTGTATTTCTCATCAGATGCCCGTCAGGGATTTGGAGGAATGGATGTGTATGTGATCGACTTAAACAAAGGAACCGACGCAACGAACGTTGGAAAACCGGTAAACTCGGAGAAAGACGATTTCGCGTTTAGTTTTAATACGACTAAAAACATCGGATTTGTATCGAGTAACCGTGCGGGTGTGGACAACATCTATATGGCGATTCCGGTTTGTGGTGTGGAAGTGGTTTCTTTGGTTAGAGATGCGAAAACAGGTGCTAAATTATCAGGTGCCCGTGTAGCGATCTTAGACGAGAAGAACAACATCATTTCGACTAAAACAACCGAGGCAGACGGTACGGTATCGTATGCTGTTGAGTGTGATAAAGCGTACACTATTCAGGTAGCGAAAGACGGTTATGAAAGCAATAACTTCCCGGTTAGCAAAACCAAAGGAGGTATTGTAAACATCAGCGCCGACTTACAGCCAATTGATGTTATTGTTACTGAAACAGAAGTTATCTTAAACGATATCTACTTTGAATACGACAAGAGCAATATTACCCAACAAGGTGCTTTTGAGTTAGACAAGTTAGTTCAGGTAATGAAAAATAACGCGGCTATGGTGATTATGGTTAAATCCCACACTGATAGCAGAGGTAGCGATAAATACAATATGAATTTATCTGATCGTCGTGCAAAATCGACAGTACAATATATTATCTCCAAAGGAATTGCTAAGGACAGAATCTCCGGAAAAGGTTACGGAGAAAGTGAGCCTAAAGTAAACTGTGGTGATAACTGTACCGAAGAAGAATACGCGAAAAACAGACGATCAGAGTTCCTGATTGTTAAGAAGTAATATAACACCTGACTGGTTTTAAAAACCGGTCAGGTGTAAAAAAGTAAAGGCGGCCAATCGGTCGCCTTTTTTATTTGTCTTTTTAGAGGTGTCTTTGTTGTTGGTAGGTATTTTATTACTGCGTGTGAAATAATGCGGCAGAAGGCTTAAAAATAGTGTTTTAAATGGTGTGGATCATGTGGTGGAGATTTTGTTTTGCCAGTACTTTTAGAAGCCTCATTTATCTTCGCGTTGGCGCGGATTTGTAATCCGTGCTATTTGTGCTACACCTGACAGGTTTCCAAAACCTGTCAGGTGTAAAAGATGAAGAAGCGAAAGAGGTGTAAAAAAATAAAGGCGGCCAATCGGCTGCTTCTATTTTTGCCATTTTGAAAGGTTCTTTTGTCTTGTGTAAAGGTTTTATTGCCTGGTTTGAGATGATGTTGCTCAGAGCTTAAAAAGGGTGTTTAAAACGGCGCGACTAATGTGTTGACAACTATTCGTTTCGCAAGAGCTTTTAATTGTGCATTATGCTTCGCGTTGGCGCAGATTTGCAATCCGTGTATTAATAGCTACATCCGACAGGTTTCCAAAACCGGTCAGGTGTATAGGGCGAAGAGGTGAAGCATTTAGAGGAAATAAAAAAAGCAGCCAATTGGCTGCTTTAAAAATATATAATTCTATTTTTTAGTTTACTGTAATATCATCAACCTGCATTGTAGTTGTAATAGTTGGTGTTCCCGAATGTTCGAAAACAAAATAACCGTTACCTGTTAAACTACCAGGAATGCTATAGGTACCACTAGACTGGAATGTTGAAGCCGATTGTCCTGTAGCCGGTGTAGAAATACTGAATGAAGAGGTAATATCTACAAAGTTAGCCAGGTTAATTGGTCCACCAGCAGTATAGTTAGCAGCAGTTACATAGTATACTTTTAATACATTACCCTGATAAAAACGAGCCAATGTTTTGAATGCAAATGTATTGGCAGCTGTAAAATCAACTGGTACAAAGAAATACGTTTTAGCTGTTACACCACCACTTCCGAAAGAAGTCATTTCGATGTATTTGTTTCCGGTATTAGCCGGGAACTGTTTTAACTGCCAGTATCTTCCTCCAATAGTCTGATCGTTTACATATTTAGGGAAAGCTGTTAAGTTAACCGCATAACTTGTAAAATCTTCAGTGAAAGATCCGTTAAACTGAATGTTTGTTCCTCCCTGAGCAGTACTGATATAGAATCTTGGGTTTTCCAACATAATATCTCTTTCTGTACGAGCAAGGAATTGGAAATCACTGTTGTATTTTGTTAATACACCACGAACTTTTCCACTTTTGTTAGGTACCATTTTAGCCGCAAACTTAGCGAACTCACTTGTTCTGAAAATAATTTCATGACCGGTATTGTCTGTAAGTTTCCAGTTGGTTGCACCACCGATGGTAGCCGTACTGTTAGCATCATAATAAGTCGATCCCATTGCAGCATCGTTAAACTGAACATTGTCAAACTCGATAAGTTTGTTAATGTGGTTGTTGTTTAATGCCTCAGCAATAGTCATGTGTGATACTAATTCATCTTCGTTTACGAAATCACAAGACGCTTTCGCTGTTCTTCTGAATTCTTCCGGTACCAAACGTCCTACGGCATTTCCTTGGTATAAATCACCAATTACCAATGAACTGTGTGCAATCGCGATATAACGGTTTTTTAGGCTTACGTATACTTTTCTTCCCGGTTCGAATTCGGTGTAGATGTTATACATATCAACCGGAATGCTGAAACCTCTTGATTTGTCAAGTGTCTCTAAAGAAACCGTTTTGTAAAATGTACCACCTTCATCGCTCGATACTACATAAGCTTCGATAACATCGTCGGCTGTAATTTGCGTCGGAGTACCGGTAGCAACTGTAAAAATATCAGCAACTGTTTTTGTCGGTGTTAAGGTATAACAAGGGCTATCCGCTTTAGGATAATGATCGCCATTCACACAGCCTGATAATATTCCAGCTGAAAGTGATGCGAATAAAAGGGATTTAATTGAAATTTTCATCGTTGTATTTTTTAGCTTAGAATATTTTTACGTTGTCAATCATATAAGCTCCGGAAAGTGCTGTAGCAGTACCTCCGGTTGCTTTAAATCCGATGTAAATTGTACCGGAATAGTTAGCAAGATTGATTGCACCCGCTTTAAAAAAGTCGTAGTTATGTGTGCTTCCCGCTAAAGGTGGCGTAAAGGATACCTGAGTCCAGGTAGCATCCGTTACGTTAGTTCCATCATAATCGGTAGAAATAAAAACTTCTAATTTATTGTTTACCAAATCGGTTACGTGGTGTTGTGCCACGTCGAAAGTTAAACGTTTTTTAATGGCTCCGTCGATGTTGATTCCCGGTGTTACGATCCAGGCAACATTCGATGCCTGTCCGCTGTTAAATGGCGTAAACTCGGCATATCCGTTACCCTGATATCCGTTTTCAATCCATTTTTTAGTACCTACCTGTGCGAAGTTAGTCCATCCTTCAAAATCAAATGGCGTATTGGCCACAGCAGTCTGGAAATCTTCAAAATAGATAGCCGGAACAATTGGTGGCAAATTAGTATCGTCTTCTTTAGTACAGCTGCTCAAAGCACCTAAGGCAACCAAAGCAACACAAAGTGTTTTTATATTAAAATTTTTCATGTGAGTTCTTCTTTACTGGTTTAAATTAGAATGTTAAGTAAACATTTACGAAATACGTTCTGCCGTAACCGTAGAAATATTTCGATCCGAATGAACGGGTACCGCTGGCATAATCCATATTTAACTCTCTGTAGTTCGCGTTTCTAGCTTGTTCGAAACCTCCAGTTTTGTAAGTAACATCAAAGATGTTGTTAACACTTGCAAAGAAACCTAAAGTATTTCCGCTAATTCTCCATGATTTACCACCTGTAAGGTTAACCAACATGAAAGAATCGAATTTCTCCTGGCTTAATAACTGACGTGCTCTGTCTTCTGTAACTTCCGGATACGATACTCCAGAACCTCCAGGTTGCATAAAGAAGTTGTTTGTACGGATTAATGGATCTACTTCAACATAACTGTCATCTAAGTAGTTTGCATTGGCTCCGATCCACCAGAATTTAGGATCTCTATATTCAATTCCAAGAGAGTAAGCCTGTTGTGGCATACCACCTTGTCTGTAGTTTTTAAGGTAAGAATCACCGAAGTTAACAATCGGGTTAAGACCCGCTGCCTGACGTGAATCGATGTTAAGAAGTACCGTTGGGTTGTTGCTGTAGATGTATTGACCATATGAAGCAGAACCGGTAACTTTAATTGTTTTAGACAATTGGTACTCTAAACCTAACTCTAAACCGATGTTTTGTTTGTCGATATTTTTTGTGATCTCAGCCACAAAGTCATTCTCACTGTCGTTACCACCATCTTCGATAGCTCCTAAACCTTCTGCATAGAAGAAACCAACTTTAGTTGCATCTTCGATTTTAGAGTAGAATCCGGTTAAACGTGCTTTTAATTTTGGTGCTCTGATGATATAACTTGCATCAACACTTGAAATTTTCTCATCTTCTAATCCACTAACGATACTGTTGTTTAAACGAGCGTTGTTGAATGCATTTCGCAACATAGGTGCTTTAGTCATATAAGCAGCGTTAACACTTAACATGTGTTTTCCAGTGATTTTATACGTAAGTCCTCCTTTAAATCCGTAGTTGTTGAATTCTAACTTGTCGCTTTTTCCAAATGAGTTGTTCGCATATAATCCGTTTCTGTAAAGACCTTCTCTCTGGTATCTTGTCTGAGAGAATGTTTGTGCTAAATAGAAATCGAATTTGTTGTATGTAAATTTAAACTGTGTAAATGCATCCGCAACGATAGCGCGCATGATGTAGTTGTATCCGTAACGGTCACCAGCGTTAACAACGCGGTTCGGGTTGTTTAAGTCACTTTGAGACTGGCCAGCTGTAAAACCGTTTCCTTCGTAGAATAAATCAGTATCAATAAAACCATAATCTCCAAGTGGATCTAACATTTTCTGGAAGTTTTCCGATTTTAATGAACGGAAGTTAATTCCTGCATTTAAAGTAATGTTATCCGATAATTGAGAGTTTAAGATAGAGTTGGCAGTCAGGGTAACATCTTCCATACGGTCTTCATACAAAGCATAGATACTGCGTTTGTTGATTTCGTTTGCATGGTACATTCTTTCCCAGTTGATCTGGCTGTTGTTGATGAAATCCGTTCTTGCGATATCAGCCTGTGCATAGTTTGGTGTATGCGTTGGTAAAGAACCGTCAGCTGGAATATTGTGTAAGTTTAAATAATAACTTGGTAAGTTTTTATAGTACGTTGGATCAGGGTTGTTTCCTCCGTTATAGTCTAATCTGGAATTTCCGATTCCTCCTGATTGGTAAGAAACATTCGTGTTTAACGTGTTTTTCTCGTTTATTTTCCAGTAGTGGCTCAACATTAAGATTGGCTCATCAACGTTTTTGTCTCTTGAGTTTCTCTTTTTACCATTTTGCCATCCCCAATACGAGTTGTACTCTGTACCCATTAAGTCAGTAACTTCCTGAGTGTTTGGTGAATTTTTACCTCTGCTGTTCTGCGCGTAGATAGAAGTAAAGTTAATACTGTGTTTGTCATTGAATTTTTTCTCGATACTTGCGAAAAGGGAATTAGCAGAATAATCTGTTCCTTCGAAGTAACCTTCTTTAGCCCATCTTCTGGATCCTGAAACCACAAATGCCCATCCGTCTTTGTTCATTCCGGAAGCATAAGTTGCCATAGTTCTCCAGCTGTAGTTTGAGTTTGTTCCTGAAAACGAAACACGTGTTCCAGGACGGTAAAAAGAAGCTCTAGTGTTTATCTCCTGTGTACCTAAAATGTTACCAAAGGTATAATCGGAAGGAGCAGATCCCATAGTGAACTCCTGGTTTCTGGTCGCGTCATTAAGACCTCCCCAGTTACTCCACTGTGGTCTTCCGTCAAAAAGTTTGTTCATTACGATACCATTAATCATAGTAGTACCATACTCGTTATCCAAACCTCTGATTCGGAATCTTGCCTGACCCCAGTTGAAAGCAGCAGCTTGTTGGTAAGTGTCGCGGGATGCCTGTAGCAAACCTGCAGTACTCTCGGAACCACTGTTGTCATCTCCAAGATCATTTTCTGTGATGGTGATCAAGCTTAGTTGTTGCTCAGATGTAATGTCTTCTTCTAAGAAAACCACACCCAAATCCAAAGATTGCCCTTTCACAATGCTAAGTGTAAAAGTCTGGGTAGTGTACCCTGTACTTCCTACAGTTAACTTTTGTTGTCCTTCTGTTGCTACATCAAAAGAGAAAACACCCGCTGCATCTGTTAAAGCAGACTGGTTAGTGCTTAAGATGGTCGCAACAACATTTCTTAATGGTTTTTGCGTTTTAGAATCAACAACTTTTCCCTTTAGTGCTGGGGAATGTTGTGACCAAACAAAAACGGCTTGCAGTACAAATAAAATACTAAATACAAGTTTTTTCATAAATAAAATTAAGTTAATTTTTTGTTTGCCAAGTCTTAATAAAAACTTAACAGCCTGCAAATGTACATCTTTTAATAATATTATTTACTTTTGGCCCGGAGTTTGTCTCAAACTTGATGTTAATTTAATATACCTTACATGAAAATTAGAAATTTCATCGCGCTTTTAATTGTATGTTTCTCATTTAATGGGATTTACGCGCAAAACAAAAAATTCAAAGTGTACACTGTTGCGTTTTACAACCTGGAAAACCTGTTTGATACAATCAATGGGCCGAACAATGACGAGGAGTGGTTGCCTAACGGTACACAACGCTGGACCAGAGCGAAGTATCAGAAAAAACTGGCTAATTTAAGTCGTGTTATTCCGGAAATTGGAACCGGTGAAAATCCACATGCTCCGGTAATCGTAGGATGTGCCGAAGTTGAAAACAGAGGGGTATTGGAAGACCTGGTAAAGCAACCGGGAATGATCGAAAAAGATTATGGTGTGATCCATTTTGACTCTCCGGACAAAAGGGGAATTGATGTGGGCTTTTTATATCAGAAGAAACACTTTAAGCCGTTAAGCTATAAAAATATACCATTATATATATATGAAAACGAGCAAGGTCTGAATAAAAAAGACAAAGAAGAAGGTGATGACAAGGTAGAGGTAAATGTGAATCTGGATACCAAAACCAGAAGAATATATACTCGTGACCAATTATTGGTAACCGGATTATTAGACGGTGAAGAAATCAGCGTTATCGTAAATCACTGGCCATCGCGTTCCGGAGGTGAGAAAAAAAGTAGCCCGTTCCGTGAAGCTGCCGGTGCTTTAAACAAAAAAATTATCGATTCCCTATACCGAATCAACCCGAATGCCAAAGTAATTACTATGGGTGACTTGAACGATGGTCCTTATAATAAGAGTGTAAAAGAAGCTTTAGGTGCCAAAGGGAAAAAAGATGATGTTAAAGAATTCGGAATGTTTAACCCAATGGAGCAAATGTCTAAAGACGGTATCGGTACATTAGCCTATCGTGATGCATGGGATTTATTCGACCAGATCATCATTAGCGAACCATTGATCCGTAAAGATTATTCATCATTGCGTTTCTGGAAAGCAGGCGTGTTTAATAAACCATATCTGATCCAGAGTTCAGGGCAATACAAAGGGTATCCGCTGCGTAACTCCAATGGTGAAGTCGGATTTAGTGACCACTTTCCGGTGTACATTTATCTGATTAAAGAAGTGAAGTAATAATAAAGGCAGGTTTTTTTAACCTGCCTTTTTCCTTTTTTGTACTTTAGTACAAACATTCAACCTATGGCAATCCAACCCCCTTTTAATCTTAATCAGTGGATTAATGAGAACCGGCATTTGTTAAAACCGCCGGTTGGCAATAAAAATATATATGTAGACGCTAACGATTTTATTGTAATGATTGTGGCCGGTCCTAATGCGCGAAAAGACTATCATTATAATGAAACGGAAGAAATCTTCTACCAACTGGAAGGCGATATTAAAATCGTAATTCAGGAAGAAGGTGTGCGAAAGGAAATGCCGCTCAAAGCCGGCGATATGTACCTGCATCCGGCAAAAATACCGCACTCACCGGTGAGAAGTGAAGGTTCCATCGGATTGGTAATCGAACGGAAAAGAGCCGGAAAAGGGTTTACCGACGGATTACTATGGCATTGCGACAATTGTAACCATAAATTATACGAAGTGTATTTCGAATTAAATGATATCGAGAAAGACTTCCTGCCGCATTTCCAGCATTTTTATAATTCGGAAACCTTACGAACCTGCGAGAAATGTGGAACCGTAATGGAATCCGATCCGCGTTTTGTCGCAAAAAAATAAAAAAATAGAAAGGTTATTGTTTCGGAAACATAAGCGTAAAAGTTAATCCTTTATAATGCTAAACAAAAAACAGTAACTTTGTGAAAAATAAAAACACACGAAAATAACTTAGAATAATGGCAACAGCAATTGACCAATTCGGTATTCAGGAAGCGCTACAGCAATTAGGGCTTAAAGAAATAAACGAAGGAACATCAACCGGATCAAACTGGTTTTCAAATGGTAAAATTATCGAATCGTATTCTCCTGCAACCGGAGAATTAATCGGAAAAGTAAAATCATCGACAAAAGAAGATTATGAAGCAGCCATGAAAACGGCTGAAGAAGCTTTTAAAGAATGGCGATTGATCCCGGCTCCGAAAAGAGGAGAAATTGTGCGCCAAATGGGTGAAGCACTTAGAAAATATAAAGAACCCCTGGGGAAACTGGTTTCTTACGAAATGGGTAAAAGCCTTCAGGAAGGTTTAGGTGAAGTTCAGGAAATGATTGATATCTGTGATTTCGCAGTAGGATTATCCCGTCAGCTTTACGGATTAACCATGCATTCCGAAAGACCAATGCACAGAATGTACGAGCAATGGCATCCGTTTGGAGTAGTAGGGGTTATCTCTGCTTTTAACTTCCCGGTAGCCGTATGGAGCTGGAACTCAATGTTGGCTTGGGTTTGTGGAGACGTTTGTATCTGGAAACCAAGTTCAAAAACACCTTTGTGTGCGGTAGCTTGTCAGAATATCATTGTTGAAGTATTGCGCAACAACAATGTGTCGGAAGGTGTTAGCTGCTTAGTAGTAGGTAATGAGTCTGGTGATTTAATCAATAACGACAAACGTATTCCATTGGTATCGTTTACAGGTTCTACAAGAATCGGACGTCACGTATCTAAAACCGTAGCGGAGCGTTTCGGAAATACCATTTTGGAATTAGGAGGAAACAACGCCATTATCGTTTCAGAACATGCCGATATCAGCATGGTATTGGTTGGAGCGGTATTCGGAGCGGTAGGAACTGCCGGACAACGTTGTACCTCTACAAGACGTTTAATCGTTCACGATAGCGTTTACGACAAAACAATCAGTGTATTGAAAAATGCATACGGACAATTAAAAATTGGAAATCCATTGGATTCTAACAACCACGTTGGACCGCTAATCGACAAAGGTGCGGTTAACGATTACCTGAATGCTATTGAAAAAGCAAAACAGGAAGGTGGAAACATTATCGTTGAAGGTGGTGTTTTAGAAGGTGAAGGATACGAAAGCGGATGCTATGTAAAACCATGTATCATCGAAGCGAAAAATGAATTCCATATCGTTCAGGAAGAAACATTCGCGCCGATCTTATATGTGATGAAATATTCAACTATCGAAGAAGCGATCGCTATGCAAAACGGAGTGCCTCAGGGATTATCTTCGTCGATCTTTACCAACAACATGAGAGAAATGGAATTATTCCTTTCTCAGGCGGGTTCTGATTGTGGTATCGCAAACGTAAACATCGGAACATCTGGTGCTGAAATCGGTGGTGCTTTTGGTGGTGAAAAAGAAACCGGAGGAGGACGTGAGTCAGGATCTGATGCGTGGAAAGCGTATATGAGAAGACAAACGAATACCATCAACTACGGAACTGCGTTGCCATTGGCACAAGGTATCAAGTTTGATTTCTAATCGATACATCTCTTATAGAAAAAGGGCTGTCTATTTTTGTAGACAGCCCTTTTTTATTTTTAACACCTGATGACCAGATATGTTATTTAGATTTCTAACACCTGACAGGTTTCAAAAACCTGTCAGGTGTAGCATTTAACGTTTTAAAAACGATACCCGATACTTACTCCGGCGTTAAATTCAAGCGCGCTAAAACGATCGTTTACCGCACGGCTAAAGTTACGTCCGATATTAGCATACGGAGCAATCGCAAATTTATTGTTCCAAGCCCATTTGTATCCGGTTCCAAAACCGATGATAAAACTGTTCATATCGGTAGTGAGGGTTACTTCCACATCGTCGATGACTTCTTTTTCGTTAAAATCACCAAAACGGTATTTTAAAAATGGCGATAGATAATAACCGGAATTGCTTTCGCCATTGGCTCCTAAATAAAAATTATAAGAGGCTAGAATACTATTGGTTTTAAATTCTTTAGCACCACCACTCTTTTCAGTAGTATAGGAAAAACGATCGTTAATCAGAAATTCAACCCCGATAGACTGGTTGTTGTCCAGGAAATGCTCGTAGCCTAATTCCACTGATGCCAGTACGAGCGTATTTAAAATATTAACTTTAACCTCGTTCTTGGATTGTGCATTGGCAAAAAGGCCGCTCAATAGTACGCCTAAAAGAATAATGTGTTTTTTCATGTCTCAAAATTTTTACAAAAGTATAAAAATTGGACGAAACACTTAGTTACGTCCTTTTTCGTTGGCGTAAAGTTCGTGTAACGGATCACTTTGCCAGAAGGCTTTGGTATCCACATCCATAATGGTTAACCGGCCTTTAAACGCAGCTCCGGTATCGACATTCCAAACATTGGCTTTGTTTACCGGAACGGTTTCTCCAATTCGGGTTACCGGCGTATGACCGATAAAAATTTCCTGATATAACGTAAGACGTTTCGGGTAAAACAAATCGTCTTTCGAAAGCGCCGGGTTTAACGACATGGCCGTTTCCCATAACGTTCGATCCCAACAGAACATCCCGCGGAAAAACTCGTAATAAACCCCTTTCTGATTCGTAAAACCGGCATGAACATACAGTCGGTTCTGTTCGTCGATATAATAGTCGTTTAAACGCGCCAGAAAACCTACGTGACGGTCTTTGGTGTGAATGTCGAGATCCTGATAGGCATCTACAGTCGATTGTCCACCGTGGATACGCCATTCGGCATTGTCGTCGCCAGCCGTTAACCAGCGTAAAACCATTTCTTCATGGTTGCCGCGGATAAAAAAACAATCGTGGGTTTTGTCCAGTTCAATTAAAAAATCGATTACACGAGGCGAATCACTCCATCCGTCGATATAATCGCCTAAAAACACTAATTTATCGTTTGTAGTAACCTGGGCGCGCTCCAGAATCTGATGTAACGCTTTCAGTCCGCCGTGTATATCTCCAATAACTAACGTTCTACTCATTATTCATTCCGTATTTCATTTTTCGTAAAATGCGCATGGCTTCTTTAAACGACACATAAACCGTAGGATTATCGTGCGCCTTAAGGAGCAATTTGGCATCAATAAGTTTTTGTTTGGCCTCGTCAAATCCATTCAGATAACAGATCATTAGGGTCGAAGGCAGGTTTTCCAGGTCTTTGTTCTCGCGTTCGGACAACGGTAAACCTTTTTGCAATTTACGGATTAATGCCAAATTGGAGTTATAAATATGAAATAACATTTTCCGGTTAAATTCCGGTGGCTCGAAAAGCATCTGGTTGTCGATCTTGTAATAACCATTGTCATAAAACCGGATGCTGACCTGTTCCAACGGGTAATAACTCGTTTTGTCGTTTAATCCTAAAAGCAGGTATTCGGTGATCCTAAAACAATCGTCCGAATAATCTACCGTCACTTCGTCTAATGCCGAATAAAAAAGTTTGACCTGTTCGTTGATTAATTCGATATCAACCCGGGATAAAAAAGTCGTGTCCCGTATTTTCTTTTTGTTTCCGGCCCAGCAAACAATGAAGAATTCCTTGAAAACCTTATACTCGGGATTCATGTCCTTGTGCCGGTTGTTCATAAAATCGATAACGCCTTCCAACGTATATTCAATGCTGTTACGGGAGTTGTTTTCGATACTGATAACGGTTTCGGTATTGGAACTCGCTGCGGGTTCCTGTGAAAAATCCGGCTCGTCAATCGGGATCGAATTGCTGCCACGTCGCATAAAAATGGCTTTGGCCGGTATGGTATAAATCGCTTTTTTAAAAGAGGACATTTTATGCGTGGGTCGAATCGTAACCAATCCGACAACCTTGTCTTTTGGTAAATGCGGAAACGGAACGTTTTCGTACTGAATCCGCGGTGGATTATCCAAAAAAGCATTGACCAGATTCTGAATCCGGCTGTCGTCGAAAAAGTCGTCGCCCACAATTTCGTTGTCCTGATCTTCCACGCCAACCACAATATAGGAATTGTTCGTAGGGTTGGAATTCGATAACGCACAAATGTGCTTTAAAAACTTCGCCTTGCCTTCTTTGGTATGCAGGTTCAGCTGACGTTTTTTGTCATAGAAGCTGCTCTCATCGTTGTGAGCCAATAGGTTTTTGATAAGCAGGCGCTTGTTAATCATCGAATGAAACGAACTTTATAAATTTTTATTTATGATTGTAGACGTAGCCTGAGCAGTCGATAAGACCATCAGGTCGGCAATGTTAACATGATACGGTCTCGAAATTACAAAGTGGATAATATCCGCGATGTCTTCGGCTAGTAAAGGCTGGAAACCTTTGTATACGTTGTCGGCACGAACGGTATCGCCTTTAAAACGCACTTCCGAAAAAGCCGTGTGAACCATGCCCGGATGGATACCGCCAACTTTAATTCCGAAAGCATTCAGGTCGATCCGCATGCCCTGCGTAATTGCATCAACAGCGTGTTTGCTCGCGCAATAAACGTTTCCGTTGGGATAAACTTCCTTTGCAGCGGTCGATCCGATGTTGATAATATGACCGGATTTGCGTTCGGTCATCTGCGGCAGTATGGCTTTCGAAACATACAACAAACCTTTTACGTTAATATCGATCATCGCATCCCAGTCGTCGGTGTTCCCGGTTTGAATTGGATCCAGTCCGTGGGCATTTCCGGCATTATTGATCAGAATGTCGATTTTTGAAAAGTCCTCCGGAAGAGACGAAATGGCTTTGAAGACCGAATCTTTGTCCTTCACATCAAAGACAAGTGACGTAATTTGTGTATGTTTTGCTAAATCGCTTTCTAATGTTTCGAGAATTTCTTTTCTTCGTCCACAGATAATCAGACGATATTGATGACGGGCCAAAAGCTCAGCTGTCGCTTTTCCGATTCCGCTTGTAGCACCCGTGATAAGAACTGTTTTCATGGTAATTAAATTTCAGATCTTAAAAATATAAAAACAAAATCATAATTCAGGCTTAAAAAGAAACGGTTACCAAGACTTTTAACCAATTGTTAACAACAAAACACTAAATAAATTTTCAATTTGCAGTGTTAAAATAACTTATTTAATTTCACGGCTCAAAAAAACATAAAAATGGACGACACCACAGCTACTTTAGACATTAGAGCAATTAATGAAAAAATAGAGAGAGAAAGTGCTTTTATCGATCTGCTGACAATGGAGATGAACAAGGTGATTGTAGGTCAGAAGCACATGGTAGAACGATTATTAATCGGACTTTTAGGACAAGGGCATATCCTTTTGGAAGGAGTTCCGGGATTGGCAAAAACATTAGCCATCAATACCCTGTCGCAAGCGGTTCAAGGTTCTTTCAGCAGAATTCAGTTTACGCCCGATCTTTTACCGGCGGACGTAGTGGGAACCATGATCTATAACATCAAACAAAATGACTTCTCGATAAAAAAAGGACCGATCTTCGCCAATTTCGTATTAGCGGATGAGATTAACCGTGCTCCGGCAAAAGTGCAATCGGCATTACTGGAAGCCATGCAGGAAAAACAGGTAACCATTGGCGACGAAACCTTTAAATTGGACAAACCATTCCTGGTAATGGCAACCCAAAACCCGGTGGAACAGGAAGGAACCTATCCGTTACCGGAAGCGCAGGTCGATCGTTTTATGTTAAAAACGGTAATCGACTATCCTAAAATGGAAGACGAGCGTATGGTTATCCGTCAAAACCTGAAAGGAAGCTACGAAAAAGTGAACGCGGTGATTTCTTTGGATCAGATCCGAAGAGCACAGGAAGCGGTTCGCGAAGTCTATATGGACGAGAAAATTGAAAAATATATCCTGGATATCATCTTTGCTACCCGTTATCCGGAAAAATACAAACTGGCCGATTTAAAACCATTAATCAGCTTCGGCGCTTCTCCAAGGGGAAGTATCAACCTGGCTACGGCGGCTAAATGTTATGCCTTTATCAAACGCCGTGGTTATGTAATCCCGGAAGACGTTCGCGCCGTGGTTCACGATGTGTTGCGTCACAGAATCGGAATTACCTACGAAGCAGAGGCCGAAAACATCACTTCTGTAGAGATCATCAATAAAATTGTAAACGAAATCGAAGTGCCTTAGAATATAGATGACTGATTTTTAACCCTGTTGCCAGACAATAGGATCGAATCGTTAATCTGTAATCACTCTTAGAATGGATACCAAAGAGCTTTTAAAAAAAGTACGAAAAATAGAAATCAAAACCCGAAGACTGAGCGATCATATCTTTTCGGGCGAATACCATACGTCCTTCAAAGGACGGGGGATGACGTTTTCGGAAGTGCGCCAGTATCAGTTTGGCGACGATGTTCGTGCGATCGACTGGAATGTAACGGCACGTTATAACGAACCGTATATCAAGGTTTTCGAAGAAGAACGTGAACTCACGATGATGTTGCTGGTCGACATCAGTGGATCGGAAAGTTTTGGAACCCGTAACCAGCTTAAAAAGGATGTGGTAACCGAAATCGCGGCAACCTTAGCTTTTTCGGCGACAAAAAACAACGACAAAATCGGATTGATCTTGTTTTCGGATCAGATCGAATTGTTTATTCCGCCTAAAAAAGGGAAATCCCACGTGTTGCGCATCATTCGCGAACTAATCGAGTTTACGCCAAAAAGCAAAAAAACCGACTTTTCGCAGGCGTTGAAATTCCTGTCAGGTGTTATGAAGAAGAAAGCCATCGTATTCGTGATTTCGGATTTTATGACTTCCGATTACGAGCAAACGCTGAAAATCGCCGGAAAAAAACACGATGTAACCGGAGTAAGGGTATACGATGTCCGCGAAGAAAAAATGCCAAACATTGGAATGGTACATATGGAAGATGCCGAAACCGGCGAAACCTTATTGGTCAATACCAATTCGAAATCGGTTCGGACAGAATACGAAAAACACTATCTGGAAAACGTAAAATATTTTAAAGAAACGTTTTCCCGTTGTGGTTCCGGAACGGTTAGTACCCGTGTGGACGAATCTTATGTAACCAAGTTATTGGGTTATTTTAAAGCAAGAACCTAGAAATGATAAAGAATAAGTTTTACATACTGCTGTTTTTAATGCTCGGTACTGTGGTTTTCGCACAGCAAAAACCGGTGCAGGCTACGGTAGATTCGACAAAGATCAAAATAGGATCGCAGTTTAACCTGACGTTAAAAACAACAGTAGACAGTACGACACAGGTCTATTTCCCGGATAGCAAAACATTTGGCTATCTGGAAGTACTGGAATCCTATCCGGTGGATACCATCAAAAAAGCAAACCAATACGAGCTAATCAAAAGATACGGCCTGACGCAGTTTGATACCGGAAAATATACGGTACCGCAATTACCGGTGATCATCAATAACAAACAGTTCCTGACCGATTCACTTGCGATTCAGGTTATGGGGGTGGTGGTCGATACGACCAAACAACAGATGTATGATATCAAACCGGTGATCACGGTTAAAAAGCCAATCAGCAACGTTTGGAAATATAGTATTATTCTGGCTTTGATAATTGGTGCCGGGTTTTTGGTGAACTGGTTGCTAAAACGCTATCAGAACAAAGACAAAAAAGTAGAAGAGATTTATGCGACACCCATTGAAAAAGCAACGAATCTGCTACAAAATCTGGAGAAAAAAGAGCTTTGGCAAAATGGGGATGTAAAATCCTATTATTCCGAAATGACCGATATCACGCGTACCTATATCGAGGAAACCATTCAGGTTCCGGCGATGGAAAGTACGACGGCCGAATTGCTTACCGCCTTGAAAGAAGCGGTGATCAAAAAGAAAATGGGCATCAAAAAGGATACGTTCGAAACCTTTGAAAAAATCCTTAAAAATGCCGATTTGGTAAAATTCGCAAAATCCAAACCGCTGGATTTCGAAATTGCCTCCGACCGTAAAAATATCGAAGGGATCATCTTTACCATCGAAAAATCCATCCCGAAAGAAGTAGAGCAGGCGATTGTTGACGAACGATTACGACAAGAACGATTATTAAAACAACAAAAAGTACGACGAATCCTGATTTCGACAGCGACAAGTCTTGTGCTTTTTATTGCCGCCTTTACCTACTTCCTGTCGACCGACGGATTGGATTTTATTAAAGACAAACTAATCGGTCACAGTACCAAAGACCTTTTAAAAGGCGAATGGGTAAAAAGCGAATACGGAGAACCGTCGGTGATTATCGAAACGCCAAAAGTGTTAAAACGATTTAGCGACGAACGCGTTCAGACGAATTTACCGGCCAATATTAAGTCAACTCAGAAATTCCTATATGGAAGTCTGATCGATAATTTTAGTATTGCAATCAATACAACCACGTTTAAAGATTCACTTCGCGCGGATAACGATGCCATTCTGAATGAGAATATTACCCGATTTGAAAAAACAGTCGGAGCCAAAGGAATCATCGTAAAAACGGATGATTTTGAAATCAAAGACGGATTTACCGGAAAAAGAGGTTATGGAACGATGACGATCTTTAATCCGGCGAAAAACGAAGACGAACGAATGGAATACCAGATTATTATCTTCTCCCAAAAATTCGGAATACAGGAAATTGCACTGGTATACCGCGAGGGAGACGAAAATGCAAAAGAAATAGCCGACAGGATTGTGAAATCCATTGAACTTAGAAAAGTAACCGAATGATGAAGAATATCTCTTTTTTACATCCCGAGTTTTTTTGGCTGTTTTTGGTAATACCGGTCGTAATCGCATGGTATTTCTGGAAAAGAAAAAAACAATCGGCGACCTTAAAAATCAGTTCGGTAAAAGGATTTAAAGGAACAACCTCGATTTTACCAAAGTTAAAACCGTTGTTGTTTGTACTGCGCATACTAGCGTTAAGCGCGATGATTGTCGCTTTAGCGCGTCCGCAGTCGACCGATGTGACCAATAAAACCCGTACCACCAGTGGAATCGATATTGTAATGGCAATTGACGTTTCCGGAAGTATGCTGGCCAAAGATTTAAAACCCAACCGAATGGAAGCGCTGAAACGCGTGGCTTCCGAGTTTGTAAAAGAACGTCCGAACGACCGGATCGGATTGGTGGTGTATGCGGCCGAAAGTTATACCAAAACACCGGTAACGAGTGATAAAGCCGTGGTGCTTGAAGCCTTAAAAGGCGTAAAGTACGACAACGTATTACAGGACGGAACCGGAATTGGCGTAGGATTGGCAACTGCCGTAAACCGATTAAAAGATAGTAAAGCCAAAAGTAAAGTAGTAATCCTGTTAACCGATGGTGTGAACAATGCCGGGTTTATCGATCCGAGAATGGCATCCGAAATCGCCAAAGAATACGGCATTAAAGTCTATACCATTGGAATCGGAACGAACGGAATGGCGGAGTTCCCATATGCGATTGCACCAAACGGGCAATTCCTGTTCCGCATGATGCAGGTGGAAATCGATGAAAAGCTGATGAAAGAAATCGCAGCAACCACCGATGGGAAATACTTTAGAGCGACCAGTAATAAGAGCCTGGAAAATATCTATAACGAAATCAATAAACTGGAAAAAACCGAAATAGAAGAAATGCGCTATTTCAACTATGATGAGAAATACAGACCGCTTGTATTCCTGGCCTTAGGCTTACTGGTTTTGGAAATTTTATTACGAAAAACTATTTTTAGAAGTTTTATCTGATTATGTGGCAATTTGAAGAACCAAAATATTTTTACCTGTTGGGCGTGATACCGTTTTTGGTATTGCTTTTCCTGATCAATCTCTATTGGAAACGGAAAAAGCAAAAACAATTCGGTGATCTCGAACTGATTAAAAAATTAAGCCCGGAGAAATCCATTTTTAAACCGGTATTAAAACTGGTGGTGTTACTATTGGCATTGGCGGGAATCATCCTGGCTTTGATCAACCCGAAAATCGGAACCAAAATGGAAACCGTAAAACGACAGGGAGTGGATATCGTTTTTGCCGTGGATATTTCCAAAAGTATGCTGGCAGAGGATATTGCACCCAATCGTTTGGAAAAGAGTAAACAGTTGGTTTCTCAGATCATCAACCAATTGGGAAGCGATCGTATCGGGATTGTTGGATATGCCGGAAGTGCCTATCCGGTTTTGCCGATTACAACCGATTATAGCGTGGCTAAAATGTACCTGCAAAGTATGAATACCGATATGGTGTCGTCGCAGGGAACCGCCTTGTCGGAAGCGGTTAAACTGGCAACCTCTTATTTTGATGATCCGCAAACAAGTAAACTGATCGTGTTGATTTCTGATGGAGAAGACCACGGAGAAGGTTTTGAAGATGCGGTGGAAGAAGCCAAAGAAAAGCGAATCAAAATCCTGACCATCGGTGTCGGAACCGAAAAAGGCGGGCCGATTCCGTTGCGAAATCAGGGCAAAATAGAAGGCTATAAAAAAGATTCCAAAGGGGAAACCGTGGTGACGAAATTATACCCGGAAACCTTAAAAAATATAGCGAAAAGCGCTAATGGCGGTTATGTATATGGCGGAAACACCAAAGAAGTAGTGGAGTTCGTGAAAAACGGATTGGACAATCTGGAAAAAACCGACTTCGAAAGTCAGCAGATAGCCGATTTTCAATCGCAATACCAATGGTTTTTAGGCATTGCATTTGCACTATTATTATTGGATGTTTTCCTACTGGAACGCAAAACAGCCTGGGTTAAAAAGTTGAATTTATTTAATGAAAAAGAATAATGAAGAAGTGGTTTAGTTGTTATTTTCTGTTGTTTTCATTGGTAATGGCGGCTCAGGTCAAAGACCGGAACCTGCCGCGCGGCAATGAAGCGTTCGGCGAAAAAAACTATTCGGAAGCCGAAGCGGATTATCGTATCTCGCAATCTAAAGTGCCAACACGAGCGACTTCATCCTATAATCTCGGGAATGCCATTTACAGGCAAAACCAACCCGGGGAAGCGAAGTTTGCGTATATGAAGGCGATTGAAAATGCCAAAGGGAAAAAGCAAAAGTACAAAGCAATGCACAACCTTGGTAACGTTTTTATGTTGGAAAAAAACTATTCGGGAGCGGTGGAAGCCTATAAAGACGCATTGCGGAATAATCCGTATGACGAGGAAACCCGTTATAATTATGCATTGGCCAAACAGAAGTTAAAAGAAAATCCGCCGAAAAATAATAATAAAGACAAAAACAAGGATAAGAATAAAGATCAGCAGGATCAGAAAGATAAGGATAAAGACAAAGATAAAGGCGACAATAAAAAAGACCAGAATAAAGATAAAGGTCAGGATAAAAAAGACGATAAAGGCGATCCGAAAGACAAAAACGGAGATAAAGGCGACAAAGACAAACAGAACGCCCAGCCAAAACCAAGTGGCGCTTCCAAACAACGAATGGAAAATATGTTGGACGCTTTGAATAACGAAGAGAAGAAAATTCAGGACAAAGTGAAGGCAAGAGAAGTCAAAGGAAGTCCTGTTAAAAATGAAAAAGATTGGTAATCGGACAAAAAAGTATACCTTGTCGGACAAACTAAGTAGTGACACAAAACAACAATGAATAGAGTTATTTTTCTGCTATTATTATGCTTTCAGGGGCTTTTTGCTCAGGTGCAGTTTGAAGCAACCGTGAGTAAGAATACCCTTGGGATTAACGAACGCCTTCGTATTGATTTTACAATGAACGAAGACGGGGATAATTTCAGCCCACCGGCTTTTGAAGGATTCCGGGTTGTAGGTGGCCCGAATCAGGCGGTGAGCTATTCGTGGATTAACGGAAAAAAATCATTTAATAAATCCTTTTCCTATTTTCTGATGCCGTTAAAAAAAGGACCGGCGATCATTAAATCGGCTTCTATTGAAATCGAAGGGAAAATTTATAAAACAAATCCGGTAAAAGTAACGGTTACCAATGCGGTACAGGAAGAGGTAAATCCATATTATCCACAACAAAAAACCGGCGAAGGAATTCATCTTGTAGCCGAAATTTCCAAAACCAATCCGTATATCAACGAACCGATAACGGTGGTGTATAAATTATATGTGAGCAATACGGCCAGTGTGAGAAACTGGCGCGAAATGGCCAGTCCGAAATACAACGATTTCTGGAGTCAGAATATCGATATCAAAAAACTGGTTGTGGAAAACGGAAAATACAACGGTGAAGACTATCGTTATGTGGTGTTGCGCAAAACCGTGTTATACCCGCAAAAAGCCGGAAAACTCGAAATAGAACCGCTTTCACTGGATATTGAGGTCGACTTACCAACCGGACGTCGTGATTTCTTCGGACGTATGGAATATGCCAGCGGTAATAAAACGGTTTCGGCCGGAGCCAAATCGATCAATGTACGCACCTTGCCGGAAGCCGGAAAACCAATCGATTTTACCGGTGCCGTGGGGGATTTCGATTTTAAAGTTACACCGTCGAAAACCACATTAAAAGCAGGCGAATCGTTGAATCTGGTAGTGAGTGTTTCCGGAAAAGGAAACCTGAAATTGTTTAACCTTCCAAAACCGGTAGTGCCAAGTGCGCTCGAAATGTACGATCCGGAGCATAAAGAAAAAGTAACCACACCGCTTTCCGGTATGCAAGGCGAAGTGTCGGATACGTATGCAATCATTCCGCAATACAAAGGAAACTATCTGATCAAACCAATGGTTTTCTCCTATTTCGATCTGAATGCCAATAAATATAAGACAATCAATACGCCGGAAATAATGGTCAATGTGATGGACGGACCGTCGCCAACTTCAGGTGATAACCAGGTGGCTTCGGTACCCGGAAAACAAAATGTGGTGGCAAACGATCAGTTTCAGTTTATCAAACTAAAAACCAATCTGACCAGCATACATCAAAAAGGATTCCTAGGTTCCGGTTTGTTCTATTCCTTATTGATGGCACCATTCCTGATCATTCCGATAATTGTATTGGCTAGAAAGAAAAAAGAAGCGATCGATGGCGATGTGGTTGGAAACAAAATCCGTCAGTCGAATAAACTGGCCAAACGATTCCTGTCGGAAGCCAATAAGCAAATGGGTAATAAAGAAGCCTTTTATGTGGCAATGGAAAAAGCCCTGCACAATTTCTTAAAAGCAAAATTGAATATTGAGACTTCGGAGATGAGTAAAGAGAATATCCAGGAATTGCTATTATCCAGAAAAGCGACTCCTGAAACGGTTCAAAACTTTTTAGGATTGATGGATAGCTGCGAATTTGCACGCTATACACCGGCTTCGGTTGGAACCATGCAACAGGATTATGATAAAGCTGTAACCGTAATTTCCGGACTGGAAAAACAAATCACGAACTAATCGCTATGAAAAAGCTATTGTATATCGTCCTTTTAGTTTCCCAGGTATTTTGGGCACAGACTGCTTTTGATAAAGGAAATGATTTCTATAAAAAAGAAAAATACGAAGAGGCAGCTGCCAGTTATGAACAGGTGGTTCAATCCGGAAAACAATCGGCCGAGTTGTATTTTAACTTGGGAAATGCCTATTATAAGCTGCATAAAGTAGCACCGGCTATTTACAATTATGAAAAGGCGTTGTTGCTAAATCCGAAAGATCATGCCGCGCAGACAAATCTGCATTTTGCACAGAAAATGACCATCGATGAGATTAAAGTCGTGCCGAAAGTAGGTTTTTCCAAAATGATTAACGATCTGTTGGACGTATTCCATTATGAAGAATGGGCATGGATTGCCGTTGGATCATCTGCTTTTTTCCTATTGTGTTTTATTGGCTATTATTTTGCCAGTCAAACCGTAGTAAAGCGAATCTTTTTCTTCGGAATGTTTGTCGTGCTATTATCGATGCTGATCAGTGTATCGGCGGCTATTGCAGAAAAAGATAATTATAACAGCGAACGACCGGCTATTGTTTTTGCTGAGGTCGTTCCGGTAAAAAGTGAGCCTAAAGCAACTGCTTCAGATGCCTTTGTATTACACGAAGGAGCTAAAGTCTTTGTTCTGGAATCGCTCGATAACTGGCGGAAAATCCAACTGACCGACGATACGGAAGGCTGGATCGAAAAAGATGCTATTAAAGAATTAAAATAAAATTACGATGCCGATGAAGTCTCTTTGTTGGCATCGATCGTTTTAAAGTCCTCATACCATTCCTGAACACTTGGGAAAATCAGTTGTGAGGTTTTCTGAATCGGATTGTAAAACAACGAATTATCCATCGTTTCCTGCGATAGGAAATAATTATTGATGTTGATTTTCTGGAAAAGATTCAGTAATATACTCAGGATTAAAGCCATTTTTAAAATCCCGAATACACCACCGGCAATTGTATTTAGCCAACCTATCTGAGCAAAACTGGCAATTCCGGTAAATAATTTGGCCAGCAGGATTATGCCCACAACGACCAGGACAAACGTAAGTCCGAAAGCGGTTACTTCAATATATTTCGGATTCCAGGAAACATGATTTTCGATAACCGAACGTACCAGATGTGAAAATTTGATAGCCAGAATAATACCGACAATCAAAGAGATCAACGAGGCAAAAGCGGTGAATAATCCCTGGCGAAAGCCTTGGATAAATCCGTAGAGTAAAACAGCGGCAAGTAGAATATCAAAGAAAGACATAGTGGCTAATATAAATTTGTTATGTTTGCAAAAAAACGAAAAACAACCTTAATTATGATAAAAAAAATATTTTTAGCAGTTTTATGTATAGCTGCAATTGGGTGTTCGAGTGATGATAGTGCTAGTGGTGATAATGGTAATGCCGGTAATGGTACGCCAAAATACAGAATAAAAAAAATCACAGAATTCAGATATTATAATTCTCAAATTTTTGATACGAGTATTATATATTTCAGTTATGATGAAGATACTGGGGAGTTGGATAAAATAACAGATTTCGGAGACAAACTTGTTGGACGTTTTGGCTATGCAGGTAATAAAATCGAACGATTTTATATAGCTGATAATCATGTTTTTGGCCTTGGAAGCAGTGCAACAGTGGGTTATAGCGGGGATAACCTGGTACATATGTATTCCACCACAGGAAATAGAATAACAGCGCTTTCTTATGAAAATGACGTTTTGAAAACCATAAAAATAACATCGGGTAATGCAACTTCTCTTCAGGAGCTTACATTCGATCAAAATGGTAATCGGATAGAAAAACTGACCTCTGCTTTAGGTCAGACGAATAAAATAAAGAGCAGGTATTTCTACGATGATAAAAAGAATCCTTTGAGTGATATGAATCCGTATTTAAAATATATGCTAAATTATAGATCCATGGATATGCATAGTAAAAACGGTGTCACCAAAGAGGAACAATATGCAAATGAAACGAGTACGGAGCCTATCGAGACGATTTATTATGAAATGCAATACAATGAAGGGGGCTTTCCAACGGAGATTATAAAAACGTTTGCAAGTACGAGTACTCAGTTTACTAAAACGATAATAGAATATAAAAAAATTCAATAAATAAAAAGTGTCAAGAGACGAACAATTAAAACAGCGTTGGGATACGCTGGTCAAGATATTATCCGAACGTTTTGCCGATGGCGAAATGTTGGATCTGGACGCGATCATTTACCTGATCGGCGTTCAGGAACTGGGAAAAATTAAAACAAAATTCAAAAAAGACGAAAAGATCAATCTGATGCATATCGCGATCTGTCGTCTGTTGGAGCCTTATGGTTACTATGAATTTTCTTTTTTTGATGAAGACGGTTGGCCGCATTATACGGTAAAAGAACAATTGCCGCCCTTAAAAGCCGGCGAACAATCGGTGTTGATGAAAGAGGCCATTGTGAATTATTTCCTCGAAAAAGGATTGATCGAATAAAACAAAAAATGGACAAAAGGCACAATTTACCGGTAAATTAATCGGCAAAAGCTGTAGAAGCTGAATCCAAAATCCGTAAATTTGCCCTTTATTGATAGAACGATGATTGATAAGATAAAAGAATACATTGGCGAAGCGCAGGCTTTTACTACAGATAATAAAGAAACCCTGGAAACATTCCGTATCAAGTTCTTAGGAAGCAAAGGCCTTCTTAAAGACTTGTTTGCCGAATTTAAGAATGTTCCCAACGATCAGAAAAAAGAATTCGGTCAGGTGATTAACCTGCTGAAAACAACCGCGGAAGATAAAGTAAAATCCATTCAGGATGCTTTAGAAAGCAAAGAAGAAACCAAAGGCATTTACGGCGATTTGTCTCGTCCGGGCGAACCCTTGGTGATCGGATCACGCCATCCGATTTCAATTGTGAAAAATCAGATTGTTGATATTTTTTCCAATATCGGATTCAACGTTTCCGAAGGTCCGGAAATCGAAGACGACTGGCATAACTTTACCGCGTTAAATTTACCGGAATACCATCCGGCACGCGATATGCAGGATACGTTCTTTATCCAGACCAATCCGGATATCTTATTGCGTACGCATACGTCGTCCGTTCAGGTGCGTTATATGGAAGACAATAAACCGCCAATCCGAACCATTTCTCCGGGAAGAGTGTTCCGTAACGAAGCGGTATCGTCCCGTTCACACTGTATTTTCCATCAGGTGGAAGGTTTGTATATCGATCAGAATGTTTCGTTTGCCGATTTAAAACAGACCTTGTTGTATTTTACAAAAGAGATGTTCGGAAAATCGAAAATCCGTTTGCGTCCATCATACTTCCCATTCACCGAGCCAAGTGCCGAAGTGGATATTTACTGGGGATTAAAAACCGAAACCGATTACCGTATCACCAAAGGTACCGGTTGGTTGGAAATCATGGGATGTGGAATGGTCGATCCGAACGTTTTGAAAAACTGCGGAATCGACGCCGATAAATACAACGGATTTGCGTTCGGTATGGGTATCGAACGAATTGCCATGTTGCTATACCAAATCGGAGACATTCGTATGTTCTACGAAAATGACGTCCGATTCTTAGAACAATTCAAATCCAGCATTTAAAAAATAAAAAGCGAATAGGTCACACTATTCGCTTTTACACTATTATACCCCGTTAAAAAATGAAAAAAGATATCACGATCCCAAAAGTTGAAAATGTATATGTAGCCGCTATTCAGGAGTGGAACGACGACTTTATGGAAAATTCATGGTATGCCTACCTGATTAACGACAGCGATGTAAAATTGGAAATGGCACTGGTGGTTTCCAGAGCCTATGGGAAAATAAACGGAGAAGACCGTAAAACCGGAACCTTCCGTCACGCTTTTAAAGAAGTGGAGCCCAATTCGTCTGTTAAAATCGAATTGCTGGAAAACAATGTCCTGCAATTGAACAATGAGTTTATGGTAACCTATTTTCAGGATGGGAAATTATTCGATAAAACCTATGTCTTCCGTACCAATACGATTAATGATAAAGCTTTAGTCGATCTTCCGGTGTTGACAAAAAGAGGAATTTTAGGGAAGTAATTTTAATGCAGGAATTGGTCTGTTCGCGAAATTTTTTCAACTTTATGGAAAATTTACAGCACCATCCGCATGAGAAAGATTCTTTTTTGCTTCCTTTTACTACAGACAGCCACGCTGTTTTCGCAAAAAAATAACTACGCACAATTCGTAAATCCTTTTATAGGAACCGGAGGTCATGGTCATACCTTTCCCGGAGCAACGGTTCCGTTTGGAATGGTGCAGCTTTCACCCGATACCCGTATCGACGGTAGTTGGGACGGATGTAGCGGTTATCATTATTCCGATTCGGTTATCTATGGCTTTTCACATACCCACTTAAACGGTACCGGAGTTTCCGATTTTGGCGATATCATGCTGATGCCTACTATGGGTGAACCAAAACTAAATAGTGATCAGTATAGCTCGCCTTTTTCGCATAAAAATGAAAAAGCATCAGCTGGCTATTATGCCGTCAAACTGGATAACCACAATATCGATGTCCGCTTAACCGCTACTACTCGTGTAGGCTTACAGGAATATACGTTTAATCAATCGGGTAAGGCAAATATTATTCTGGATCTGAACCATCGCGACAAATTGTTAATGGGCGATGTTCGGATAATCGACAACCAAACCATTGAAATCCTTCGCAGAAGTGAAGCCTGGGCAAGGGATCAATATGTGTATGCACGAATGGTATTCAGCGTGCCGATGCAAATTACAAATGTCCGCAATAATGGATTCGCACCACCCAAAAATACCGATACTTTTTTTGCCGGATCCCAACTGGCGATAAGCTTTTCGAAAGAAGTAAAAAAAGGGGAAAAGATTCTGGTAAAAGTAGCGTTATCGCCTACGGGTTATGAAGGAGCTAAAAAAAACCTGCTGGCCGAAATGCCCGACTGGAATTTCGATGCCGTAAAAAAACAGGCGGAAACCCTTTGGAATAAAGAACTATCCAAAATTGAAATTACGACTTCCGATAAAGACAAAAAAACGATTTTTTATACCGCATTATACCACACCATGATGCAACCCAACATCGCTATGGATGTGGATGGGCTGTATCGCGGACGTGACAACGAATTACACAAAACCGAAGGGTTCGAGTATTATACCGTCTTTTCGCTTTGGGATACGTTTCGGGGCGCACATCCGCTGTACACGCTTATCGATAAAAAAAGAACCGCCGATTATTGCAATACGTTTATCAAACAATACGAGCAGGGCGGTCGTTTGCCGGTTTGGGAACTGGCCTCCAATGAAACCGATTGTATGATCGGGTATCATTCGGTTTCGGTACTCGCCGATGCGATGGCAAAAGGAATCAAAGGTTTTGATTATGAAAAAGCGTTTCAGGCAGCCAAACATAGTGCGATGCTTGATCATCTGGGATTGGAGGCCTACAAAAAAAATGGTTTTATCAGCATTGACGACGAACATGAGAGTGTTTCCAAAACGCTGGAATATGCCTACGATGACTGGTGTATCGCGCAAATGGCGATGTTGTTAAACAAAGTAGACGACTATCATTATTTTATCAGGCGTTCGCAAAACTGGAAAAATATTTTTGACAATCAGACTGGGTTTATGCGCCCGAAGAAAAACGGTGGTTGGGACAAGCCTTTTGATCCAAGGGAAGTGAACAACAATTTTACCGAAGGAAACAGCTGGCAATATTCCTTTTTTGTACCGCAGGATATTCCGGGTATGATTGAAGCCTATGGCGGAAAGGATGCTTTTGAGAAAAAACTCGATGCGATGTTTGTCGCGCCATCGGAAACAACCGGTAGGGAACAGGTCGATATTACCGGATTGATAGGACAATATGCACACGGGAACGAACCGAGTCATCATATGGCCTATTTGTATAATGCGATTGGAAAACCGGAAAAAACCGCCGAAAAAGTAAAATACATTCTGGATACGTTTTATAAAAATACCCCGGACGGATTAATTGGAAATGAAGATTGCGGACAAATGAGTGCCTGGTATGTTTTGAGTAGTATGGGGATTTATGCGGTAACGCCGGGACTACCGGTATGGAGTACAACCACACCGTATTTTGATAAAGTACTGATTCATCTGGAAGATGGAACCACACGAACCATTACCAAAAAAACAACGGCAGACAGCCTTAAAAATCTGGGATTGAATGCGGATGTTGTAGTAGTGAATACCAGTGCGTCGGATAAGATCGTGCCGGTTCCGGTAATTGAAGCTGAAAGCAAAGCGTTTAAAGACAAACAAACCATCACGATTCGCTCCGGAAATAAGGAGGATAAATTGTATTATTCGGATAGTTCCGCTTCGCAAAAACAATTTGTTCCGTATACCAAACCGGTTACGATTGGAAAATCGGCGGTTATTCGCGCCTATGCCGAAAATAACGGAAAGAAAAGTGCAACTGTAGAAGCGTCCTACTTTAAAAAAGAAAACGACTGGACGGTAACGATTGCTTCCAAAAACCATCCGCAATACCACGCCGGTGGACCGGATGGATTGATAGACGGGATTCTCGGTACTGAAAACTGGCGAAAAGGGGATTGGCAAGGTTATCAGGGACAAAATTTTGAAGCTGTGATCGATCTGAAAAAAGTACAATCGGTTTCGCAAATCGATGCCCGTTTTTTACAGGATAGCCGCGCCTGGATTCTAATGCCGGTTAAAGTGGATTATTTCCTTTCGGACGACAATGTAAACTTTAAACCGGTGGCTACGGTAACCAATACGCTCGATGCTAAAAATACCGATGTCGCAATTCGTTCGTTTAAAGCGGCGTTAAAAAATAGTACGGCGCGTTATGTGAAAATAGTAGCCTATAATTATGGGAAATTACCGGAATGGCATCAGGGTGCGGGTGGTGATGCCTATATTTTTATTGATGAAATTCAGATAAAATAAAAACACTTGTCTAAATAAAAAACACCTGACAGGTTTCAAAAACCTGTCAGGTGTTATATATGAAATTCTTGTTTTTTACTCCTTTACCGGGAAAAGTAGTGAAGCCACAACCGATAAAATCAAAATACTACCTACGATTAGTAAAGAAACCGGAGAGGAAATATGAAAGAATGGTGAGATAAGCATTTTAATACCGATAAAACTCAAAATAACGGCCAATCCGTACTTTAATCGGCTAAACATATACATGAAGTTGGCTAAAAGAAAATAAAGCGCTCTAAGGCCTAAAATCGCGAATATATTCGACGTGTATAAAATAAAAGGATCGTCCGGAGCAATGGCGAAGATCGCCGGAATACTATCGACTGCAAAAATAAGATCCGTAAATTCGATTACTGCAACGACTACCAATAGCGGTGTCGCCATTTTGATCCCGTTTTCAATCGTGAAAAACTTATCACCATCGTAGTTTTCGCTCACTTTAAAAAAGCGATGGATTAATCGGGCACCGGGACTTTTGGTAAAGTCTTTGTCACCGTCGTCACCATCTTCGGCAAACCAGGATTTGATACCGGCAATAACCAGGAAAATACCAAAAATAGACAACACTACATTAATTCGGACAGCATGACCAAAAAGATCCATTTCCGGTAAGTAGGTCATGTTGATCAATTCCACACCGGTGAAAATAAAAATCGCCCGGAATACTAACGCACCAATGATTCCCCAAAAAAGTACTTTGTGGTGTAGTTCTTTCGGAACATTAAAAAATCCGAAAACAAGAATAAACACAAAGAGGTTGTCGACCGATAGCGCCTTTTCGATCCAGTAGGCCGATTGAAACTGGGTGAATTGTTCCAATCCCATAAAGTAATAAATAACCCCGCTAAAGCCCATGGCCAGCGAGATCCATACAACAGACCAGATAAGTGCCTCGCGGTTGGAAACCACATGACTCTTCTTGTTAAAAACACCAAGATCGAGTAGCAACATGACAAAAATAATAATGGAAAAAGCGGTTAGAATACCCGGATGATTGATTAAATGATCCATTGTTGGTTTTTTTTAGTTTTTGCGAAAATAAGACTTCTTTTTTTATCCAAGGGAAAAGAATGTAAGTCGTTGTATTTGAAATGGTTATGTTGTTTGTTTTGAGGGTGTTTACAAATAAAAAAGAATCCTAAAAATATTTTAAAACATTGATTATCAATAGTTTAAAATCTTTTTAGGATTCTGAGAACGGTATTTTTAGCGTAAACGGGTAAAAATAAAATTTTTTAATCCAATTTTTCCGTCAGTTTTTTAAATACTTTTTTAGGTTCTTTTCCTTCGTATAATATATCGTAAACGGCATCTATAATTGGCGTTTTAGCTTTGTATTCTTCGTTTAATTTATGGGCACTTTTAGTCGCATAGTAACCCTCGGCAACCATGCTCATTTCCATTTGCGCCGATTTTACCGTATAGCCTTTTCCAATCATGTTTCCAAACATCCGGTTACGGGAAAAAACAGAATATCCGGTTACCAGTAAGTCGCCCAGATAAGCCGAATCGTTGATGTTGCGCTTCATTTTGTGTACTTTCTTGATAAACTTTTTCATCTCGCGGATGGCATTGCTCATCAATAAAGCCTGAAAGTTATCACCATAGCCCAAACCGTGTGCAATTCCGGCGGCAATGGAGTAGATGTTTTTTAGCATCGCGGCATATTCGGTACCGACAATGTCGTCCGAAATTTTGGTTTTAATGTAGTGACTGTTCAAATTTTTAGCCATTACCTTGGCGGTTTTCATATCGCCACAAGCAATCGTCAGATAGGATAAACGCTCCAAAGCCACTTCTTCTGCGTGACACGGACCGGTAATCACGCCAATATTGTCGTATGGAATATTATAGGTTTTATGGAAATGTTCGCCAACGATCAGACTGGTTTCCGGAACAATTCCTTTAATCGCCGAAAAAATAATCTTGTTTTCAAGGCTAACCGTTAGTTTTTCCAGTTCACCACTTAAAAAAGCCGATGGAATGGCAAAAATCACATAATCGGCATAAGCAACCGCCTCGTTTATGTCGTTGGTTAAAAGTAATTTAGTAGTATCGAATTCAACAGAACTCAGGTAATTCGGATTGTGTCTGTTTTGTTTGATATGTTCGATAGCATAGGTACTTCTCATGTACCACGCTATCTCCGAAAGGTTTACGCATAACATCTTTGCAATGGCCGTAGCCCAACTTCCCCCGCCTATTACTGCAAATTTTGGATGGTCACTCATTATCGATTTTAATTTATGAATCCAAATGTACTTAAAAACATAGGAAGTACAAAGTATAGGCTGCAAAAGTGCTTCCCACTGTTAAAATCCGATCCGAAAATCCGGAAAAAGAAAAGTGGCACGCAAATTGGTTATCGTGTTATAACAAAACCCCGAAGTTATGAAAACGATAAAATTACTTTTAGCTTTACTAATCGCACCCATACTGTTATCGTCTTGTTCTATTAACTATGATGACGGTTATGTTGGCGGAAATGAAACACTTCCACAACTAATGCATCGTTATGAATTATGGTATGTGGATTATGACCGGACAACCGGAAATGGAGATATTCCGTTTTTGTCACGGGCTTTTACGATCTCGTTTGTCAACGGAAATCTTTTTGCCAATAACAACCTGGTCGGAATCGGTTCTACCGGAAACGGCTATGGGATTAATGTGGGTTATTATGATTTTTATCCGGATGCCATCCGCTTTTTTCACAATGTCTACGGACAATATAATCTGGAAGTGACCCGATTGAGTGCGAATGAAATCCGCTTGTACGACCGAAATCAGAATACGTCCTATTATCTGGTCGGTTACCAACGCAACGGATTTGATTACAACCGTTTGTTTTACGATAACATTACCTATTTCCTACAGGAATACAAAGCCTGGGAAAAAGTTTATACCAGTCAGTATGGTGCTTTAAACGATTTTGATCACGAAAACTTTGTTCAGTTTCTATCCAGTGGAAATAATTTCAGATCGTCGCAGGATGCTTCCGGAACACCGGTAAATAACATTTATTGGGATTTTACAGGAGGCTACGGAATCTATAATGTGCCGGGAAATGCCTATGCGAAAACTTTAACATTAGATTATGATTTCTGGGGCAATGAAGCGTTTCGATTAACCGTTATTAATGACAGTAGAATTCGATTGTTTCATCAGGCTTCGGGTACGACCTACGAATTTCAGGGAAGAGGATTTATCCAGTACCTTAAAGAAGGCGGACTAAAGCGTGTTAAACAGGAGGAACTCAAGTTAAGTTAAAAATAAGTTACTATTTTTTGTTTTTGGTGAAGAAAGGCGCTCCGGATTTTTTCGGGAGCGCCTTTCGTTTTTTAGCATTCGGAAAGGATTAGTAACTCATTTCTACGATTTCGCGTACTTTTTCAAGGGTGATGTTCTGACGTTCGCCCATGGCTTTCCATCCTCTTTCCTGAAAACGGTCTACGATAAAATCGGCTGTTTTTTCATAGTCGGTGGTATAATTGGAAATTTTGGTATCCATTCCCATCGTATGGAAAAATTGTACGGTTTTTTCGATTGCCTGAGTGGCTTTTTCTTCTACCGTTTCGCCGCTTACATTCCAGATACGTTCGCCGTATTGTGCCAATTTTTCTTTTTTGGTTTCAAACAGCACACGGTATAGGTTCGGACCGATAATAGCCAGTGTTCGGGCATGATCGATTTCGTATAAGGCAGTTAATTCATGTCCGATCATATGCGTTGCCCAATCGGTTGGAACTCCTTTTTGGATTAATCCGTTTAAAGCCATCGTACAGCTCCACATAAAGTTGGCTGCCAATTTATAGTCGGTTGGATTCTCTACCACATCCGGTCCGATTTCGACTAAGGTTTGTAAGATACCTTCGGCGATACGATCCTGTAATAAAGCGTCGTGCGGATAGGTAAGGTATTGTTCCATAACATGGGTAAAGGCATCAACCACACCATTTTGTAACTGACGTTTTGGTAAGGATGCAATAACCGTAGGGTCACAGATGGAAAATTTAGGAAATAAAGCCGAACCGCCAAACGAAAGTTTTTCCTGTGTTTCGTTAATCGTGATTACCGCTCCGGAGTTCATTTCACTTCCTGTAGCCGGTAAGGTTAATACTGTTCCAAACGGCATCGCATTTTCTTTGATCAATAATCTTTTGTGAAGGATTTCCATTGGGTTTCCGTCGAAATGTACGGCAGCCGATATAAATTTTACACCGTCGATAACCGAACCACCACCAACAGCCAGAATAAAATCCAGTTTTTGTTCGCGGATTACCGTTACGGCTTTCATCAGGGTTTCGTAGCGCGGATTCGGTTCGATACCGCCAAATTCTACGATTTCAAAACCTTCTAAAGCGGCTTTAACCTGATCGTAAACACCATTTTTAAAGATGCTTCCGCCACCATAAGCCAGTAAAATTTTGCTGTTTTTCGGAACCAACTGACCTAGTTTTTCCGTTTGCCCTTTCCCAAAAATTAAGTTGGTCGGGTTATATAATTCGAAGTTTAACATAGTATATTTTTTAACAAAGGTATTTAACGTGCTAGCAAATGACGTTAATATAATGATAAAATAAACTGCCGTTTGTCGGTTGTTTTAATAGCGTTGTCGATATAATGATCTGGTTTTTAAGTATTTGAATGTTTGTGTGTAAATTTGTGTATAACCAATTAAATAGTTGATGATGAAAACAATAGTACGCTCACTGCTATTTTGCAGCGCCTTGTTGTTAATGGCTGCCTGCGAAAACGAACCGGTTGTTTCCAATACTCCGGATTCGGAAATGAACAAAACAGAAAATCTTGTTTTTGATGTTTCCAACGCCTGTTATACTACCGATCTGATGGCGGGTCAATTTTACCTTGCCGGGAATGTTTATGTAAAAATGGATGCGAATAATGTGTATGTAATTTACAATGCGATAAATGACTGGAAGATAAAGGCAACGCATTTGTATGTGGGCGATTGTAATCTGATTCCACAAACCAAAACCGGAAACCCGATTCCGGGGAAATTCCCATTGGCTACAAATAACCCTTCGGGAGTACAACAGGTGGTGTATACGATTGCTAAGTCCGGATTAGGCGATTGCTTTTGTATTGCAGCACATGCCGAAGTGTCCAGACCGGGTCAAAGTGAAACCGCCTGGGCGAAAGGGGAGAACTTCCCGGGTAGTAACTGGGCGATGTTTTTTAGTATCTGTAAATCCAATTGTGCGCTACAGGAAGAGCATTAAAAAGACTATTTTTTGTAAAAAAGATTATGGTCGATATAGTCCCATACTTTAATCGGTAACATTGGTTTGATGTTTTTACCGTTTTTGATATTGTCTCGAATAAACGTGGAAGACAATTCAATTACTGGAGCGCCAACCCTATGGATTTTCGGATGGTTGATAAATTCACCGGAGATTACTTCGGATGAAATGCGCGGATAAACAAAAATAGTGTGGTTTTGAAGGATTACTTCGTAGTTCTTCCATTTGTGAAGTGAATTCAGGTTGTCTTCACCCATAATCAGGGAAAATTCATGATTTGGAAACTTTTCCTGTAAATGTGCGAGCGTGTTTACCGTATAATTAGGTTGGGACAGCTTGAATTCAATATCGGAAGGCTTTATTTTGGGATAGTCTTCGGTGGCCAGAAAAACCATTTGCAGGCGATGGTAATCGTCCAGCAAACTATTTTTCTTTTTGTGCGGATTATGTGGCGTTACAACCATCCATATCTGATCCATATCGGTGTTTTCGGCCATATGATTGGCAATGATCAGGTGTCCGATATGAATGGGGTTGAAGGTTCCGAAATAAAGCCCTATTTTCATGGGAATTACGTTGCTTATTGTACGAAATCACGAACCAGCTCGTAGGCCTCCTGTTTGGCGGTATCGAGATCGTAATTTTTAATGATTCGATCAAATTGTGGTGCCGTAGCCAGTTCTACCGAAGCTTTGGCGATACGCATGTTGATTTTGTCTTCACTTTCGGTGGAACGCTTTTTCAGGCGGATTTTAAGCTCGTCAATACTTGGCGGCTTTACAAAAACAGCTAACGTTTGCTCCGGAAATTTTTTCTTAATACGCAATCCGCCGGCTACATCGATGTCGAAAATAACATTTTTTCCTTTGGCCCAGATACGTTCCACTTCGGCTTTTAGCGTACCGTAAAAATTATCGCGGTATACTTCTTCCCATTCCAGGAAATCTTCGGCCTTGATGTGTTTTTTAAAATTTTCGAGTGAAATAAAGTAATAATCGGTTCCGTCGATCTCTTCACCTCTCGGTGCGCGAGACGTAGCCGATATGGAAAATTCCAGGTTTAAATCGTCTTTTCCTAATAAATGTCTGACAATGGTTGTTTTTCCCGAACCCGATGGTGCCGAGAAAACAATTAATTTCCCTCCTGTATTCATTGTTGTATTGTTGGGTACCGTAGTTATAAAACGTTTAGTACTTGTTCTTTAATTTTTTCTAATTCGTCTTTCATCTGTACCACCAGTTTCTGCATACCGGCATGATTGGATTTGGAACCCATAGTGTTGATTTCACGTCCCATTTCCTGGGTGATAAAACCAAGTTTACGTCCGTTGGCTTCACTTCCGGAAAGGGTTTCCAGAAAATAATCCAAATGGTTACCCAAACGAACTTTCTCTTCGGTGATATCCAGTTTTTCCAGATAGTAGATTAATTCCTGTTCAAAACGATTTTCGTCAACATTGGCTTGCAATTCGGTAATGGCATTTTGCAAACGCTCTTTAATCAGTTGGATTCGTTCCGGATCCAATAGCAGTGCCTGTTCCATAAACGAACGGATATTGCCAATTCGCAAACGGAATTCTTTTTCCAAAGAGGCGCCTTCGTCTTTTCTGAAATTATTGATGTTTACCAATGCATCGTTAATAACCGACTGAATTTGTTGCCATTCGTTTTCGTCAATTTCGTCTCTTTCGGTTTTTAAAGCATCGGGCATCCGTACGGCCATTTTCATCAATTCCGTAGCATCGGCTTCCGGTAAAATGTCCCGCATCTGATGGATATACGCTTTTACAATCGGAGCGTTCACTTTGGTAGAAGTCTCTTCTCCTGTTACTTCAATATACATCGAGAAATCTACTTTACCGCGTTCCAGCTGTTGTGCAATCTGGTTGCGAAGACCCAGTTCCATTTCGCGGAAAACAGACGGCATACGAACATTAAGATCCAGACCTTTGCTGTTTAAGGATTTGATTTCTATGGTAATTTTCTTGGTTGGCAATTGCAATGATGCTTTGCCAAAACCCGTCATCGATTGTATCATATAAAAATGTAATAGCTACAAATGTACTAAAAAGAGTTTAGTCTGTTAAAAAACTTAATCAAAGCCTTTTGATTCCGTTGGTTTTACTTTTTTCTGTGTGACCAGATAAACCCCGGTAAAGATCAGTAAAGACGAGCCGATTTTAACCCAGCTTAATTCGTCTTTCCCAAGTCCGATTGCGAAAACGGAAGCGAAAAAAGGCTGTAGGTAAATAAAAACGGCTACCGTAGTAGGCTTTAATTCCCGCATGGATAGCAGGTTTAACAGATATGTTAAAAAAGTTGAGATCACAATCACAAAACCGATTTTCCAGTAAATGTCAAATGGAACGGAAGGCCAGTCGATTTGACGAAATTCCTGCCAGCCAAATGGGATTACCATCAGAAATCCAAACAGGTAAATCCATTTTACAAAAGCATAAGCACTGTATTTGTCCATCAATTTTTTAACCAGAATCAGATAAAAACCATAGGAAACGGCGTTGACAAAGACCAGAAAGTTACCCAAAGCGGCATTTGGCGCATTGATCATAGATCGACCGTATAAAATCAAAAGTAAGGTTCCGGCCAATCCGAGGATAATGCCGAAGATCTTTTGACGCTGCATTTTTTCTTTCATGATAAAAGCCGATAAAACGAGTACGATCATCGGCGTGGTAACCATTAATACGGCACCCATAATCGGAGAAGTATAACTCAGTCCTTTAAAAAATGTCAGCATATTAAAAGCCACGCCAAAAAATGCCGCAGCGATAATTCTTGGGAAATCTTTTAAGTCGATTTTCTGGCTTTGCGACGGATTGGCAAGTGCCATTCCGAGTGCGGTGAGCCAGAATAAAACCGTCGAACCGCCAACGCGCATAAAAATAAAACCGAACGCATCGACATGCGCCGGCATCACATCTTTGGCAATGGTAAACGTCACACCATAAATGATAGCTACCGTCCAGGCAGCAATCAATGCATAGGTTCGTTTGCTCATTTAGCTTACAAAAGCAATCGCTGCTTCGACTACTTTCGGACTATTGCCTACAAATGCTTTTCCATCGGCCAAAATAACCGGACGGTTTAAAAAAGTGTAGTGTTCCAGGATATACCGTTTAAAATCCGGTTCGGATAAGGTTTCGTTTTTAAGTCCCATTTCTTTATAGAGTTTGGCTCTTTTGCTAAACAGCATTTCGTAACTGCCGGTTAGCGCATGAATTTCCTCCAGTTGTTTTACTGTAATCGGGCTTTCTTTGATGTCTTGCAATACAAACGTATCCAGATTGGGAATTGTTTTTAAGATGCGTTTACAGGTATCGCAGGTTTTTAAATAGTATATTTTTCTCATGGTATGTTCCGTACTATAATACAACTGCAAAAGTAACGATAAACGAAAGAAATAATAGATATAGCCATCTATATTTTAGTTGGTAAAAAAGGAACAGTGCTGTTTTTCGAATAGGACTTTTGCCTACATTAGCGAAAAAACAAAACATGAAAACAAGCTTTGAAATCACCCGAATGAACCGTCGGAAACTACTGGATGTATTGGAAAATAATACGCTTGAGCAATTGAATAAAGTTCCGGAAGGGTTTAGTAATAACCTAATCTGGAATATAGCACACATCGTAGTGGTACAGCAAATGCTGGTCTATAAATTGTCGGGATTGCCAATGCAGATTTCGGATGCGATGGTAGATGCCTACAAACGCGGAACCAAACCAGAAGCCGATGTGACAGCCGATGAAGTTGAAACAATCAAACAATTGCTAACAGCAACAATCGATCAGACGGAAGCCGATTATAATGCCGGGATTTTCCGTGACTATACCGATTTTACCACCATGTCGGGTTTTGTGATTACCAATGCGCAACAGGCTATTGAATTTAACCATTATCACGAAGGAATTCATGTCGGTATTATGATGGGTATCCGAAAATTTATTTAAGAATCAGGTACGGTTTTATACTGTCATACGGTAATAGCAATTCTCTCGGACCATCGACATACGGAGCGATTTCATAGGTGTTATAGTATAAAACCAATCCTTTTTCGGAAAAGATATAGGTTTCCGGAAGTTGAAAGACTTCGTTTTCGAACATCAAGCCGTTTTCATTAATCGGTTTTCCGGCCGGAATATTGAATTTTTCCCGGAATTTCTTTTCGGCATACGCCTGAAAACCTTTTTTGTCTTTTATAAAGCCTTCTTCAGGGATGGTTTTTCCGGTTTCGGCATTCAATACTATCGAACGTTTACCGGAATAGCCATGGGCACCTCCGGTAAACGTATAATGTTTTAAGGTAATGTTGATAATGTTTTCCGAATGGTAAACGACTTTACCTTCAACGGTTGCTTCCCAGGCCGGCATCTTGTCGTTTGGAAACTGAGCGATCAGATCGTTATACGATTTTACAAAATTTTCCATCAATTCCTGATAGTTGGAAGCCGTATACGGTTGTTCTCCAAAATAGACAATTTCACGAACGGTATTGAATACCGCATTATTAATACTGTCCTCGACAACCGGGCTGTTTTCGGCTATCGGAACATTTATTTTTACCTGAGTGCACGTAGAATCACACGGCTTTTTACTCTGCTTTTCATAAGCGATATTTTCGAATTGCAATTCCTTTTTTTCGCAGCTAACAACGAAAAGTCCGATAAGTAGAAAATAAACGATCTGTTTCATGGTAAAAATGTGTTAATAATATATAAAGGTACGGCTTTCTGTGCGGTTGACAGAAAATAAAAAGTAAATTTGCTTAGTTTATACGATAAAAATCAGAAAAAAGATATGAAATTTAATACAAAAGCAATACACGGAGGACAGCATCACGACCCGAGTACGGGAGCCGTTATGCCACCGGTATATCAGACATCGACCTATGTGCAAACCAGCCCGGGTGTTCCTTTAAATGAATACGAATACAGTCGCGCAGCAAACCCGACAAGAACGGCTTTGGAAAATGCTTTGGCCAGTATTGAAAACGGAACCCGAGGTTTGGCATTCTCTTCCGGACTTGCGGCAACCGATTGTGTGCTTCGCTCGTTAAAAGCCGGTGATGAGGTGATCGCTATGGACGATTTATACGGAGGAACCTACCGTATGTTTACCCGTATTTATAAGGATTCCGGAATCGTTTTCCATTTTGTGGATATGAACGATCTGAATAAATTCGAATCACTTATCAATGCCAATACGAAATTGGTTTGGGTGGAAACACCAACAAACCCGTTGATGAAACTGGCGGATATTGCTGCGATTGCTACCATCACGCAAAAACATAAAATCCTTTTTGCAGTGGATAATACTTTTGCCACACCGTATTTGCAAAAACCATTGGATTTGGGCGCAGATATCGTAATGCATTCGGCTACAAAATACCTTGGCGGACATTCGGATGTTATTGCCGGAGCGTTAATCGTAAAAGATAAAGAATTGGGCGATCAGTTGCATTTCCAGCAGTTTGCTACCGGAGCAACTTTAGGACCACAGGATTCATTTTTGGTATTGCGTGGAATCAAAACCTTACACCTTCGTGTGCAAAGACATTGTGAGAACGGTGAAAAAGTAGCCGAGTTCCTTTTAAATCACCCGAAAGTAGAAAAAGTATATTATCCGGGATTACCGTCGCATCCGTTTCATGAAATTGCCAAAAAACAAATGATTGGTGGTTTCGGCGGAATGGTAACCTTTACCTTCAAATCCGGTAAAAAAGAAGACGCCATCGACTTCCTGGAAAAAGTAAAAGTGTTTACACTGGCAGAATCATTAGGTGGAGTGGAGTCATTGGCCAATCACCCGGCTTTAATGACGCATGCTTCTATTCCGGAAGACAAACGTAAAGAAATCGGTATCTCCGATGACCTGGTTCGATTGAGCGTTGGGGTAGAAGATATCGAAGATCTGATCGAAGATTTAAAACAAGCATTAGCCTAATAAATAAAAAACCGGGATTCTAAAATCCCGGTTTTTTATTTTATGATCAAATAATTTTATACTAGTTTAAATAGTAGATGTAACCTACGTTTAACCAAACCAACCAGTCGTTGTGTTTGTTTTCCGGATAGCGTGTCGGATCCGGACTCATACCATCAACCCAGTTGGAGAAATAATATTGCATACGAAGGTCAATCATTAAATCGGACAACTCCGTTAGTTTATATCGGGTTCCTACACTCGACACGACAGACCATGTTGTGCCGCTGTCGTTACGTACGGCTCCGATATATTTTTCGGGTGTTACATTTGGATTGGTTCCTAAATTGGGACCTAAAGTAGAATAAGCTTCGGTAGTAAAATAATTAAAATGCGCTCCTAAACTTACAAACGGTGCCCAGGCGCCCGGTGTAACAGAAAAATCACGAATGCTAAACGGGTAATATTCCAATTGCATTCCTAAATCGGTTACTGCAGTCGATCCGCGCATACCTCTAAGCTGATTCGCCATAACCGATTGACGGCTGTCTTCAACCCATTTACCAAAGTGTTTTAATTTGGTTTTATTGTACGATAATTCAGTACGTAATTTGAAATGGTCATTAAAGTAAGTCTCTGGAGTATAACAACTACAGTCAGATCTGTAAGAAAAATTCAGATAATGCACAATACCAATCCCGTATCCGGTATTACCGGCATCCGTGCTCAGGTTATCTCTTTCCCCATAATCCGATTGGAAAGCTACAGGGCCCGCAATAACTCCTATTTCGTGAGAAAATCCGAATTGCGCTTTAACTGACGTGCTGCTCCCTAGCACAATGGTAAGGAGTAGTAGTAGAATTTTTCTTCGCATTTTTAACTAAAAGATATAACTTTTCCTGACAAATATATAAAAACATAATTTCATTGTGATAAAAAAAAGCGTTATATTGAAAATATAATCGATGAAAGGGAATTTTTATTTTTTAATAGCAGTAAAAGTTAAAATGATGACAGATATACGATATACAAAAAATGAAATAATTGCGTTTTAGTCTATATTTGTAAATCAATCTGCGGTTAATGAAAAAAATATTATATAGCATCCTTGCACTACTGTTTGTAACTCCTTTTTTTGCACAACAAAACCAACTTTGGAGAGGCTTTTTTTCGTTTGCCGAGGTAACGGATATTGCGGCAACTCCTATAAGGGTTTTTGCGACTTCAGAAAATGCGGTTTTTTCAAAAAGCCTGGTAACGAATGAATTAAAAACCACAACGTCTATTAACGGATTTAAAGCAGAAACCATTACGGCTATGCATTTTAGTGTTACCAAGAATAAGACGTTTGTAGGAAATGATAATGGTTTATTGCTGGTTGTTAACGAGGCAGACGGAAGTGTGTTTAATGTAGTGGATATCGTAAATAAACCATCAATAGCACCGAACAAGAAAAAAATCAATCATCTTTACGAAAGCGATGGTAAGCTGTATATCTCCTGTGATTTTGGACTTTGCGTGTACAATCTGGCTACGATGGAGTTCGGAGATACCTATTTTATTGGACCTACAGGTCAGGAAGTAGAAGTGTTGCAAACCACGGTTTATAATGGTATGATTTACGCGGTAACCCGCAATAACGGAATTCGTCGGGCGAGTGTGGCCAATCCGAATTTGATCGATTTTTCCCAATGGCAGGAATTTGATGCCGGAACGTGGTTGGGAGCGGTAACATTCAATAACCGACTGTTGTTAGCCAATGCCAATAACCGAATTTATAGTTATACGAATGCCGCTATTCAGGAAGTGTATGCGACCATGCAACAAGCTGTGGATTTTAAGAGTTTTAACGACCGACTGGTATATACATCGGCAAATCATGTCTATGTGTTTGATCCGGCGATGGTCTTACTGGCGCATATCACTCAAATACCGGATATCGTTACCACATTTACCTGTGGCGTAGCGACGGGGAATAATATTTTTATCGGGACTAAAGACAAAGGGATGTTTAGTACGACTACAACCAACAGTATGACATTCCAGAATAATACTCCCGACGGACCGGTTCGGAATAAAATCTTTTCCCTAAAAAAGGCACCCAGTGCGCTTTGGGCACTTTACGGAGATTACGACCGGTATTATAATCCGTATCCATTGGACGCCTACGGTATCAGTAAATTTAAAGAAAGCAGTGGTTGGTCGTTGATTCCGTATGAAGAGTTAAGCGGTGCGAAATCACTCAGTAGGGTGGCACTCAATCCGAATAATGAAAATCAGGTGTTTGTGAGTTCGTATTATTCCGGGCTTTTGAAAATTGAAAATGATGCATTGGTTACACTTTATACACAGCTGAATACCGGTAATAACGGACTGGAATCGTTGCCGCCGCCTAATAATAATGATATCCGTATCAATGGTCCTGCTTTTGATCGAAGAGGAAATCTTTGGATGACCAATAGTTTGGTGGCAAAAGGACTCAAAGTGCTTCGTGCCGACAATCAATGGGTGTCTTATGACTTGTCTAATGTAACCGTACAGCCGGAAACCAATAGCTACGGACCGCTGATTGTAGATAAAAACAATACCAAGTGGATTCCGTCGGTAAGTAATGGATTAATCGGGTTTAACGAAAACTATGGAAATAAGTTTATTACAATCAAGAGTGGTACCGATAGCGGAAATCTGGCCGATAACGATGTTAGAACGGTTGCGGTTGATACCCGAAATCAGCTTTGGATCGGAACGAATAAAGGATTGCGGATTTTACCGAGTGTGGATCGTTTTTTAACCGAAACCAGTTTGACAACAAATGCGATTATTATCTTGGAAGACGGTTTGGCGCAGGAACTTTTTTACCAACAGGTAATCCTGGATATTGCAGTCGACGGATCAAATAACAAATGGTTGTCCATTGCCGGTGGAGGTGTCTTTCAGGTATCGCCAAACGGACAGAGCGTATTGCATAAATTTACGAAGGAGAATTCCCCTTTGCCGAGTAATAATATCAACGATATTGAAATTGATGGTGTTACGGGGGAAGTGTTTTTTGCGACCGATAAAGGATTGGTTTCGTTTCAGGGAACGGCAACGAAGGCTAACGAAAATCTGAATAATGTATATGTATTCCCGAATCCGGTACGTCCGGGATTTGAAGGCGATGTAAACATTAGCGGACTAATCGATAAGGCGAATGTGAAAATTACCGATATCGAAGGAAATCTGGTATACGAAACAACGTCACAAGGTGGAACGATTACATGGGATACGCGGGCATTCGGAAAATATAAAGTAGCTTCCGGGGTTTATATGATCTTTATCTCATCAGAAGACGGTTCCGAAACCAAAGTCAAAAAAGTAATGGTGATTCGTTAATCCGATCGGAAAATTCCAATAATTAAGATGCTTGTCAAAACAAAAGCAATTGTACTTAGTTCTATTCGATTTCAGGAAAAAAGCCTGATTGTAAAATGCTTTACCCAATCGGATGGCCTAAAATCTTATTTTGTACAAAGTGCCTTTTCCGGAAAAAAGAGCAATCAGAAAATTGCCTATTTCCAACCGCTTACCTTACTGGAAATTGAAGCCAGTCATAAAAATAAAGGAACTCTCGAACGGTTTAAAGAAGTAAAACTGGCAACACCTTATACGTCGGTTAATGTCGATGTGGTGAAAAGTACCATTGTGATTTTTATCTCCGAAATGCTGCATAATTGTATCCGGGAAGAAGAGCAGAACGAAAACCTGTTTGCGTTTCTGGAAACCGCTTTGCTTTGGCTGGATACGCACGACGAAGTGGCCAATTTTCACCTGATGCTTTTAATGGAAATCACCAAATTCCTCGGGTTTTACCCGGATGTTTCCAACGACGAACATGCCTTTTTTGAAATGACCGAAGGGATGTTCGTGCCTTTTCACGGAATTACCTGTCTGACGGAACACGAAACACTGTTGTTTAAGAAGTTAAAGGAGCTGAAGTTTGATAGTAATCAAAAGATTTTTAACGGAAAAGAACGACAAATACTACTCAAAATACTACTCGATTATTACGCCTTTCATTTCGACGGATTTAAAAAACCACGATCGCTGGAAGTACTCAAAGAAGTTTTTCAGTAAAAAACAACAAAAAGTCTTTGTAAACCATCTATTTTCTAATTGTCTTAACTAAGAATTATTCAAAAATCCTTACTTTCGCAAATTGATTAGAAAAAACGATAAAATGAGTACGAAATTTACTGAATACAAAGGACTTGATTTGCCAACAGTAGCATCTGAAGTGCTTGAATTTTGGAAAAAACAGAACATCTTTGAACAGAGTATTACTTCCCGTGAAGGAAACCAGCCGTTTGTGTTTTTCGAAGGACCGCCATCGGCAAATGGTCTTCCCGGAATTCACCACGTAATGGCGCGCTCCATTAAAGATATTTTTTGTCGTTATAAAACTCAGAAAGGATACCAGGTAAAACGTAAGGCCGGATGGGATACGCATGGGTTGCCGGTAGAGTTGGGGACCGAAAAAGAATTGGGAATTACCAAAGAAGATATCGGAACCAAAATCACCGTAGCCGAATACAACGAAGCGTGTAAGCGAACCGTGATGCGCTATACGGATGTATGGAACGACCTGACTGAAAAAATGGGATATTGGGTGGATATGGAAAATCCGTATATCACCTACAAATCCAAATATATGGAAACCGTTTGGTGGCTTTTAAAACAGATCTACAATAAAGAGTTGTTGTACAAAGGATACACCATTCAGCCGTACTCGCCAAAAGCCGGAACCGGATTGAGCTCGCATGAAGTGAATCAGCCGGGAAGTTACCGTGATGTGACCGACACGACTATAGTGGCGCAGTTTAAAGCGATCGATGTAACATTGCCGGAAGCCTTACAAGGTTTCGGAGTGGTGCACTTTTTAGCATGGACAACCACACCATGGACGTTACCGTCGAATACCGCGTTAACCGTTGGTCCGAAAATCGATTATGTATTGGTGAAAACGTTTAACCAGTATACGTTCGAGCCAATCAATGTGGTATTGGCAAAACCGCTATTGGCAAAACAATTTGCCGGGAAATATTTCCTGTCTGAAAACGAAGAAGACTTTGCGAATTACAAAGCGGAAGATAAAAAAATACCGTATACCGTTTTAGCCGAAGTAAAAGGAGCGACGCTCGTAGGAACCCGCTACGAACAATTGCTGGACTACGCGTTACCGTATCAGAATCCGGAAAATGCATTCCGCGTGATTTCGGGTGATTTCGTAACGACGGAAGACGGTACCGGAATCGTACATACGGCGCCTACATTTGGTGCAGACGATGCCAAGGTAGCAAAAGAAGCCACACCGGAAGTGCCGCCAATGTTGGTATTGGACGATGCCGGAAATCCGGTTCCTTTGGTAGACTTACAAGGTAAGTTTGTCAAACAAATGGGAACGGAAATGGGTGGTAAATACGTTAAAAACGAATATTATAACGACGGAGAAGCGCCGGAACGCTCGGTGGATGTCGAAATTGCGATCCACTTAAAAGAAGCAAACAAAGCCTTTAAAGTCGAAAAATATGTACACAGTTATCCACACTGTTGGAGAACCGATAAACCGATCCTGTATTATCCGTTGGATTCCTGGTTTATCAAAGTAACCGAAGTAAAAGACCGTATGTTCGACCTAAACGAAACGATCAACTGGAAGCCAAAAGCAACCGGTGAGGGACGTTTCGGAAACTGGTTAAAAAATGCAAACGACTGGAATTTATCGCGTTCCCGTTATTGGGGGATTCCGTTGCCAATCTGGAGAACGGAAGATAAAACCGAAGAAATGCTTGTCGGTTCTGTTGAAGAACTATATACTGAAATTGAAAAAGCCATCGCTGCCGGAGTTCAGGATGAAAATCCGTTTAAAGGCTTTGTGATAGGTGATATGAGTGAAGCAAACTACGAGTTGGTGGATCTTCATAAAAACGTAGTGGATAACATTACGTTGGTATCGGCTAGTGGTAAACCGATGAAACGCGAAAGCGACCTGATCGACGTTTGGTTCGATAGTGGTGCGATGCCGTATGCACAATGGCATTATCCGTTTGAAAATAAAGAATTGGTAGACGATCAGTTGGCGTTTCCAGCCGATTTTATCGCCGAAGGAGTCGATCAGACACGTGGATGGTTCTACACCTTACATGCTATCGCTACATTGGTATTTGATAAAGTAGCCTATAAAAACGTAGTTTCGAACGGGCTTGTATTAGACAAAAACGGACAAAAAATGTCCAAACGATTAGGGAATGCAGTCGATCCGTTTGAAACGTTAAAAGAATACGGACCGGATGCGACCCGATGGTATATGATTGCAAACGCAAATCCGTGGGATAACCTGAAATTTGATATCGAAGGTGTAGCGGAAGTACGTCGTAAGTTCTTCGGAACACTATATAATACGTATTCTTTCTTTGCGTTATACGCTAACATCGACGGATTTAGTTATACAGAAGCCGAAGTGCCGTTGGAAGAAAGACCGGAAATTGATCAGTGGATTCTTTCGGAATTAAATACGTTGATTAAAAATGTAGACGAATATTATGCCGATTACGAACCGACGAAAGCGGCGCGTGCTATATCCGATTTTGTTCAGGAAAACCTGAGTAACTGGTATGTGCGTCTTTGCAGAAGACGTTTCTGGAAAGGGGACTATGCGCAAGATAAGATTGCGGCGTATCAAACGTTATACAGTTGTTTGCTAACGGTAGCCAAATTAAGCGCACCGATTGCGCCGTTCTTTATGGACAAACTTTACAAAGATTTAACCCACGCAACACAGTCGGAAAATTACGATAGTGTACATTTGGCCGAGTTTCCGGTATACGTTGAAAACTTTGTTAATAAATCGTTGGAAAGCAAAATGCAGAAGGCGCAAACCATTTCATCGCTGGTATTATCACTGCGTAAAAAGGAAATGATTAAAGTGCGTCAACCGTTGCAAAAGGTAATGATTCCGGTACTTGACGATGATCAACGTGCTGAAATCGAAGCGGTTTCCGACCTGATTAAAGCGGAAGTAAACGTGAAGGAAGTCGAGTTGTTGGACGATGCTTCCGGGGTATTGGTAAAACAAATCAAGCCAAACTTCAAAGCTTTAGGGCCGCGATTTGGTAAAGATATGGGATTGATTTCTAAGGAGATACAGAATTTTTCTCAGGAGCAAATCAATCAATTGGAGAAAGAAGGGACGTTAACACTTGTTATATCAGAAAAAAGTGTTAATTTAACAACTGAAGATGTTGAGATTTCTTCTCAGGATATCGAGGGTTGGCTGGTAGCAAATTCCGGTGGGATTACAGTGGCATTGGATATTACGATTTCCGATGAATTAAGAAAAGAAGGTATCGCCAGAGAATTAGTAAACCGTATCCAGAATATCCGTAAAGATTCGGGATTAGAAGTAACGGACAAAATTAAAGTGCATCTGCAAAAAGACCTGCAATTGGAAAATGCAGTCAGTAGCAATGAAGACTATATCAAAGCAGAAACGTTAACCGAAACTTTAATTTTTGAAGAACAACTCAACAATGGTATAGAAATTGAGTTTGATGACATTAAAACTAGAGTATTAATTTCAAAATAGAAAGAAATTATGGTGGATGAAAAAATAAGATATTCCGACGCTGATTTAGCCGAGTTCAGAGAGATCATCTTAAAGAAAATGGAAAAAGCAAAAGCCGATTTGGATCTGATTAAAAGTGCGTATCTGAATGACCTGAATAATGGTACTGATGATACATCACCAACATTCAAAGCCTTTGAGGAAGGAAGCGAGACCATGTCGAAAGAGGCAAACTCTCAGTTGGCGATCCGTCAGGAAAAGTTTATCAGGGATTTAAAAAATGCATTAATCCGAATTGAAAACAAAACCTATGGTATCTGTAAAGTTACCGGAAAATTAATAAGTAAAGAAAGATTAAAACTCGTTCCGCACGCGACGATGAGTATCGAAGCGAAAAATTTACAACGTTAATCTTTTCAAAATATCTCGAAAACGCTCCGTAAGGAGCGTTTTTATTATATAATTCTTTTATTTTTGCTGTCAAATTATTGAAAATGTCTTTACGAAAAGCTTATTTGTTAGTAATACTGGTCCTTGTTGTTGATCAGCTTTCTAAAATCTATATCAAAACCAATTTCGCGCTCAACGATGAAGTCTATGTTTTTGAGTGGTTCCGTATTCATTTTATCGAAAATGAAGGAATGGCATGGGGTGTCGAAATACCCGGAGCCTACGGTAAACTGTTTTTAACCTTATTCCGAATTGTAGCCGTATGCGGAATCGGATACTGGTTATATGATTCGGTAAAGAAAAAATGTTCCAACTACCTGATCGTAGCGGTGGCATTAATTCTGGCCGGTGCTTTTGGTAATATTATTGACTCGGTTTTTTATGGCGTGATCTTTAATGACAGTATTCATGAACCGGCAACTTTATTTGCTTCCAATCCATACGGAACCTGGTTCCACGGAAAAGTGGTCGATATGTTGTATTTCCCAATCTGGGAAGGGAACCTGCCAAAATGGTTACCGCTTTGGGGAGGCAAACACTTTACCTTTTTTAATGCGATTTTTAACGTAGCCGATATGGCGATATCCGTAGCGGTAGGAATGCTGATTGTGTTCAACAAAAAAGCCTTCGGAAAATAAAAAAACAAAAGCGTCATCTCTGACGCTTTTTTTATTGCTGTTGTATTTAAAAGTATGTTTGCCTGAATAACGAAATAGTTACAATAAAAAGAACCTGATTCATGTAATCAGGTTTTGTTGTTTTAAGGAAAGAAATGACGAAGGTTGAATTGAAATAGCGATGAGATTGTGTTGAATTATTTTTTAATATGTAAAATGTTTTTTTAAGTAGTGTTAATTGTTTAATTTTAAATTCGTTTTTAAATGACTGATTACTAGTTGTTTTTGTTCTATTTTGTTAATTTGCGTAGTATATATCTGTTAATTCGTATAAAAATAAAAGAAAATGTCGGAAGCAAAATTTGTAAAATATGATTTAAAATTAGTCGAGCCGGCATTCGGCTCCACGCTTACGGATTTAATCATCGAATTGGACTATCTGAAAAAAAGCGAAAAATTAATTTCTTATTAGTGAGAAATTTCTATTTTTGGCACCTTAATTTTAAAATGAATTATTGTGAAAAAAATAGTACTATTCTTGCTGTTTTCTTTGATTTTTGTTGGCTGTAGTTCGGATTCATCAGATGCGAATCCGGGAGGTCCATCGCCTAGTCCAACAGATGTGCCACCGGTATTGGTGACATTAGCTCCTACTTTTCCTGCCGGAGCAATTCAGTTTAACGGGAGCATACAGTCGTTAGGCGACGGTTATTATCAAAGAGGTTTTTGTTGGGGTTACAATACAAACCCAGTCATGGATATGTCAAACTATATTTATGTTGATGGTTCGGGAACAGGAAACTTTTTTAAAGCAACTCCGTATACGGATATATTAGAAACTGGTGGTCGTACCTATAATGTTAGAGCTTTTGCTATTACAATGAGAGGGCAAACGGTATATGGGAATAATATTGTAATGACTACACCGTATAAATATTCGCTTACTACAGCAGGTGTAAAAGAAATACATACCAATAAAGCTACATTTTCCGCAGAAATAATTTCAAACAACCTTTATTATCAAACAATATCTGAAAAAGGTTTTTGTTACAGTACGGCATCAAATCCAACATTAACAAACGGAATGAGTGTTAGTATGGTAGGAATGATAGGAAATCCTAATGCTATAGGGGATTATTCGAGAGAGGTTACAGGATTAGTACCCAATACAACCTACTATGTGAGAAGCTATGGCAAAGATTTTAACGGTGAAGTATTTTATGGTAATGAAACAAGCTTTAAAACCGCAGGACGCATAGGGGCTTCGGGTGGTGTTGTTTTCTACGATAAAGGGGAAACAACAAACGGATGGCGTTACCTTGAAGCGGCCCCGAATGATTTAACGTTCAACGGTTCTATTGTAATGGCATGGGGTTGTAACGGTACGGTAATCGGACAAACGCAGGCGATTGTGGGTTCAGGATTGGAAAATACCGCCAGAATCCTGTCGCAATGTTCGAATAGCGGTACGGCAGCCAGAGTTTGTGACGAATATTCGATCAACGGACTTAATGATTGGTTTTTACCGTCTATTAAAGAGCTGGAAATTTTCTACGTAAGTTCTGTTGGAGCCTATACACTTCCGACATCTCAGCCCAGAGAATATTGGTCATCGACAGAAACAGATATGAACCAGGCACAATCATATAATACGCAATATGGAAGTATATACCAATGGGAAACAAAGAGCTACGGAAAAAAAGTTAGAGCGATTCGTAGATTTTAATACAATTTCGATAAATAAAAAAAGCGTCAGAGATGACGCTTTTTTTATTTCTGTTGTCCCGGAGCAAAAGGCTTGGCGCTTTTGGTTCCGTAAATTTTCTTCGCTTGACCCGGAGGAAGCGGCTTGCCGGAATTGCTGTTTCCGGTCGTGTGAACCGTTGTGCTGCAACCGGAAAGGATAAGTGCAAAACTGCAACCTAAAAGTAGGACAAATGACTTCATAAGCTAAAAAGTATAAATTTTATCTGGGGTAATACAATAATCCAAAGCGATATCGCTCTCAAATACATCGGCAATCGCATTTTCGGCCTCAAAAAACGACAATCCAACCTTAATCACATCTTCTTTGCATTCCGAAAGAAAACGGTCGTAAAAGCCTTTTCCGTAGCCAACGCGATGTCCGTTCGTGTCAAAAGCCAATAGCGGAACAAAAACCACATCGATTTTTGCCGAAGGAACTTCAATTCCGTCTACCGGTTCCGGAATGTTGTATTCGTTTTTCCGGATCTTCGTACTATCGGTTAACAAATAGTGTACCATTTTTCCGGTTTCAAAATCCGATTTTGAAATAACCGTTTCTTTGTCTTTACCAGCCAGGATTTGTAAAACAAACTCAGTGTCGACTTCATTTTGCTCGGTGATCGAAAGAAACAAATGGTAGTAGGTATGATCCCAGATGGCAACCTGCAATAAACGGTTGGCGATTTCGAGACTTTTGGTTTCGATCGCTTCCGGCGAAAGTGCTTTTCGCAGTTCTTTATATTTTTTTCGCAGCTCGCGTTTAGTTGTCATGGCTTAAAGTAGTTGAAATATGATAAATCGCATCACCCTGATATACAATTGGTGATTCGTTTACATTGATAATATAACCGGAATTTGGCGCTTTTAGCTTGTGTTCTTCTTTGCCATACGGATCGGAAACCACCGCAAGCAAATCACCGCGTTCTACATATTGACCAATTTCGGTGTTGCTGTGAAACAAACCCGAAAAACGGGCGCGTACCCAGGTCGATTTTTCAATATAAATAATTTTGTCTTCCGGCATATTCGTTTTTTGTCGGTCGTTTAACATATGCAGGTAATCCAATACTCTTTTGGCACCGTCTACACCTTGTTCGGTTATGGTGTTGTTGATGTCGTTGGATTTTCCGCCTTCAAAAAGCAACATTTTTACACCCAGTTTATGACAGGCACTGCGAAACGAACCGTTGATATTTTTGGAGAACAATGTAAACGGTGCGTGAAAAACATCGGCCAGTGCTTTTAATTCGGTGTTGTCCGGAATGATCCGGATTTGTGCCGCGTTAAAACGACTGGCGCCACCGGCATGAAAATCGATGGCATAATCCACGTGAGGAATGATTTCTTTTAGTAGATAATAGGCAAACCGACTGGCCAGAGAACCGGTTTTACTACCTGGAAAAACCCGATTCAAATCCCGTCCATCCGGGAATTCACGCGTTTTATTGACAAATCCAAAAATGTTTATGATCGGAATACAGATAATCGTCCCGATTTTGGGTTTGTTGATTTTCTGTACGATGAGTTGTCGGACAATTTCCGTCCCGTTAATCTCATCGCCGTGTAATCCGGCCGTAAATAAAACGGTTGGTCCGGCTATTTTGGAACGTTCTACAATGATCGGAATTTTTAATTTGGTCATCGTGTGGAGCTTCGCAATTTCCATATTGATGGTTTTGCTTTCGCCCGGTAATACAGTCTCTTTTAGTATCGTAATGCCTTTGTGCTGGTAACTCATAAATATAATCAAAAGATAAAAGTAACTATTTCTGCGGTAAGCCGGCTAAGTTGACGCTGTTTTTCGGTTATCAGAAATGTTATTTGTAAATTTGAATGCAATTCCGAAAATAGCAGACTTACAATGAGTATTCCTTCTTTAGAGCTTCAGATACAAACCTTACCCGATAGTCCGGGTGTTTATCAATATTATGATAAAGACGGGAAAATACTATATGTCGGAAAAGCCAAAAACCTCAGAAAGCGGGTCGCTTCCTATTTTAATAAAATACACGATACGGCCAAAACAAACGTTCTGGTCAAAAAAATCGTATCCATTAAACATATTGTTGTTCCAACGGAAACGGATGCGCTGTTGTTGGAAAACAACCTGATCAAGAAATTGCAACCGCGGTATAATGTCCTTTTAAAAGACGATAAAACCTATCCGTGGATCTGTATTAAAAAAGAACCCTTTTCCCGGATATTTCCAACCCGTAATATGGTAAAAGACGGATCGGAGTATTTCGGACCGTATACCAGTTTTAAAACGGTAAATACGCTGTTGGAACTGATTAAGGAGTTATATCCGTTGCGGACGTGTAATTACGATCTGAGTAAGTCGAATATCGATAGCGGAAAATTTAAAGTATGCCTCGAATACCATATCGGAAATTGTAAAGGCCCTTGCGAAGGTTACGAATCACTCGAAAACTATCAGAAACACGTCAATGCGATTCGGGAAATCCTAAAAGGTAATTTTAAAGAAAGTTTAAAAGACTTTAAAAAACTGATGATCACACTTGCTTCGGAAATGCGGTTTGAAGAAGCACAAAAAATAAAGGAAAAAATCGAAGTGCTGGAAAACTACCAGGCCAAGTCGACCATCTTAAATCCGAAAATTTCGAATATCGATGTGTTTTCGATTGTATCGGACGAAAGTATGGCATATATCAATTTTCTTCAGATTTCGCATGGAGCGATTGTGCGTTCGCATACGATGGAGTTAAAAAAGAAACTCGAGGAAACCGATCAGGAGTTACTCGAATTGGCCGTAGTGGAACTTCGCGAGCGTTTTCATCTCAATTCAAAAGAAATCGTAGTGCCGTTCGAAATGGATTTGGGAGAAACGATAAAAGTTACCGTACCCAAACTGGGCGATAAAAAACAAATTCTGGATTTGTCCGAACGAAATGCCAAATACTATCGTTTGGATCAGCTAAAGCAAATCAAGATTGTCGATCCGGACCGACATACCAACCGAATCATGGCGCAAATGCAAAAAGACCTGCGTTTGTCGGTCGAACCGCGTCATATCGAATGTTTCGATAACTCCAATATTCAGGGAACGAACCCGGTTTCGGCCTGTGTGGTGTTTAAAGATGGCAAACCGAGTAAAAAGGATTACCGCCATTTTAATATTAAAACTGTCGAAGGGCCAAACGACTTTGCCTCAATGGAAGAGGTGGTATACCGTCGTTATAAACGCCTGCTTGACGAAAACGAATCCTTACCGCAACTAATCATTATCGACGGTGGTAAAGGACAATTGTCATCCGCTTTAAAAAGTCTTGAGGAATTGGGATTGCGCGGTAAAATTGCCATTATCGGAATTGCGAAACGACTGGAAGAAATCTACTATCCGGGCGATTCGGTTCCGTTATATCTCGATAAAAAATCCGAAACCCTGAAAACGATTCAGCATCTTCGGAATGAAGCACACCGTTTCGGGATTACATTTCACAGAGATAAAAGAAGTAAAAACGCTTTGCAAACGTCGATAGAATCCATTCCGGGCATCGGCGAAAAAACCATGATTACGCTGTTAAAGCATTTCAAATCGGTAAAAAGACTCACTCAGGCATCGGAAAAAGAAATTTCTGAGGTCGTAGGGCTTTCAAAAGCCAAAAAAATTACCGAATTTTACAAGGCAACCAATTCGACCAAGTGATATGAAAAAAATACTACTGCTACTTTTGAGCCTATGTTTGATACAGGCGATACAAGCACAGGATAAAAGGCCTAAAGTCGGAGTTGTATTGAGTGGTGGTGGCGCAAAAGGACTGGCGCATATTGGTGTGTTAAAAGTGCTGGAAGAAGCAGGAGTTCAGGTTGATTATATCGGAGGAACCAGTATGGGGGCGATTATCGGCGGATTGTATGCCTCCGGATATTCGGCGCGACAGTTGGATTCGATATTCCGCGAAGTGGATTCGGATGCCTTGCTACAGGATTATATTCCGCGTGCATCCAAAAGTTTTTTCGAAAAACGCAATGACGAAGTATATGCGTTATCACTTCCGTTTAATAAATTTAAAATCGGTGTTCCTACGGCTTTGTCAAAAGGATTGTATAATTATAACCTATTGACGCGACTTACCAATCACGTACGACATATACGCAATTTTAACGACCTTCCGATTCCTTTTGTTTGTATTGCAACCGATATTGAAACCGGACAAAAAGTAGTCCTGAACAAAGGAATATTGCCTCAGGCGATTTTGGCGAGTGGCGCTTTTCCATCGTTATATTCGCCGGTGGAAATCGATGGTCGTATTTTGATTGACGGTGGTGTAGTGGATAATTACCCAATCGAGGAAATTAAAAAAATGGGTGCGGATATTATTATCGGTGTCGATGTACAGGATGGATTGAAAGATCGGAATACCATTGGCGGTGCTACGGGAGTACTGTTGCAGATCACGAATTTCTCAATGATCGGGCAGATGGAAGCCAAAAAGAAAGCGACCGACATTTATATCAAGCCCAATATACAAGGCTATTCGGTGATTTCGTTTGATCAAGGTGGTGAAATTATCAAAAAAGGTGAGGAAGCGGCTTTTTCCGTTTATGAAGATCTGGCAAAACTCGGCGCGATCGCCAGTAAATCGGTACTGTTCGAACCGCGAAGGCTTACCGATACACTGCAAATTTCCAAAATTGAAATCAATGGAATTGAAGGCTATACCAGAGCCTATGTTTTGGGAAAACTGCGCTTTCATCAGAATTCAAAAATCACAAATGCGGCGCTGGATAAAGGAATCAATAATCTAAATGCCACACAAAACTTTAGTTCGATTTCCTATTATTTCGAAGAAGCCGAAAAAGGAGATAATCTGGTGCTGAGTTTAAAAGAAAACCCGATGAACCGGTATTTGAAGTTCGGATTGCATTACGACGAACTATATAAAAGTGCAGTGTTGCTCAATCTGACACAGAAAAAGTTCCTGCTAAAAAACGACGTGGTTTCACTGGATGTTATTTTGGGGGACAATTTCCGATATAACCTGAATTATTATATCGATAATGGCTTTTACTGGAGTTTTGGATTTAACTCCCGCTACAACCGATTTAATAAAAATGTGGCTACCGATTTTAGCGACGGACAAATATTGACAAACCTGGGGCTAAAATCGATTAATGTTGATTTTTCCGATTTTACAAACCAAATTTACCTGCAAACCGTTTTTGCTCAGAAATTCCTGATTGGCGCCGGATTGGAACATAAACATCTTAAAATACGCTCTTCCACACTCGAAAATATCGGTGGTGTGATTAGCAGTGACGATTATTTTTCCATTTTCGGAAACCTGAAGTACGATTCGTTCGATCAGAAATATTTCCCGAAAAGAGGTTGGTATTTTTCCGGTGATTTCCATACCACGGCCTATACAAAAAACGGTCATGATCGTTTAAGTCAGTTTTCTATTGCCAAAGCAGATGCTGGTATTGTTAAAACGTTTTACAAAACGATTTCACTAAAAGTACAGTCGGAAGCCGGATTTACAATCGGAAAAGAAGGCGTGCCGTATTTTAATTTTGTATTGGGTGGTTATGGTTATCAGATGATTAACAATTTTCGCCATTTTTACGGCTACGATTTCCTGAGTATTGCCGGCGACAGCTATATAAAGGGAAGCGCAACACTGGATTATGAATTCTATAAAAAACACCATATCAACTTTACGGCAAATTATGCCAATGTAGGTCAGAAAATCTTTAATACGACCGATTGGTTTTTAAATGCCAACTATTCCGGATATGCACTCGGTTATGGTTTTGAAACACTTATCGGGCCAATTGAAGTAAAATACAGTTGGTCGCCCGAAACCAAAGACGGCAATACCTGGTTTAGCGTAGGTTTTTGGTTTTAATCTTACAAAAAACGTTTTAAAAGCGACATTTTTCGGATTAAACTGTATTTTATATGTGAATGTTTTTAAAAAATTATATTTTTGGAAACTAAAAAAACCGAAAAACTATATTTATGTCAATTTGGAAACGTAAACCACTGGGGCAACTCATCGAAGAAGCCTCGGAATCAGAAAAAGGATTAAAGAAAACATTAACGGCATCGGGATTAACCGCGTTAGGTGTAGGAGCGATTATTGGAGCGGGATTGTTTTCGATTACCGGTTTGGCTGCGGCAACCAATGCAGGACCGGCGATTACCATTTCTTTTATTGTAGCGGCTATCGGATGTCTTTTTGCCGGTTTATGTTATGCTGAATTTTCATCCATGATTCCGGTTGCAGGTAGTGCGTATACCTATTCGTTTGCCACTATGGGGGAATTCGTTGCCTGGATTATCGGTTGGGATCTTGTGCTGGAATATGCCGTTGGTGCGGCAACCGTTTCCATTAGTTGGTCGCGCTATCTTACAAAATTTTTAGATGGCTATGGTATTCATCTCAGCGAACAGTTGACGCATTCGCCTTTTGAAGGTGGTTTGATTAACATTCCTGCGGTGCTTATTGTAATGGTTATGTCATTAGTATTAATGCGCGGAACAAAAGAATCGGCTTTAGTAAACGGTATTATCGTATTGCTAAAAGTAACAGTGGTTTTGGTGTTTATCGCATTGGGATGGCAATATATCCGTCCGGAAAACTATACCCCATATATTCCGGAAAACACCGGAACTTTTGGTGAATTCGGATTTACAGGAATCATCCGTGCTGCGGCGATCGTATTCTTTGCCTATATCGGTTTTGATGCGGTGTCGACTGCTGCTCAGGAAGCGAAAAATCCGAAAAGAGATATGCCAATTGGTATTTTGTTATCGTTGATCATCTGTACAGTACTGTATATCTTGTTTGCACACGTAATGACCGGAGTAGTAAATTATTCTGCTTTCGCCGGAGCCGATGGAATTGCACCGGTGGCTATTGCGATTGATCATATGGGAGTAGCCGATGCATCGGGTATGATTACGCCGGCTTATCCGTGGTTGAATAAAGCGATTATTCTTGCGATTTTAGCAGGATATGCTTCGGTAATTTTAGTAATGTTAATGGGACAAAGTCGTGTATTCTTCTCGATGAGTAAAGATGGTTTGATGCCAAAAGTATTCTCGGAAGTACACCCAAAATATAGAACACCGGCTAAAAACAACTTGTTATTCATGTTAATCGTGAGCTTGTTTGCTGCATTTGTTCCGGCTCGAGTAGTTGGAGAAATGACCAGTATCGGAACCTTGTTTGCCTTTATTCTGGTATGTCTTGGTGTAATTGTAATGCGAAAAACAATGCCGGATGCACCAAGAGCGTTTAAAACACCATTGGTGCCGTTGGTACCGATGTTAGGTGTTGGAGTATGTTTGTTTATGATGGTGTTCCTGCCGTTGGATACATGGATCCGTTTGATCGTTTGGATGATGATCGGTTTCGACTTGTATATTTTCTACGGAATGAAACACAGTATCCTAAACGGAGGTACGTTCGATGGGAAAAGCTACCGAATTGTGAGCTTATCCGGATTAGCAATGGTAGTAGCTCTGGTTGTAGTAGCTTTTGTACACCATTCGAACCCTGAAATCGACGATACGTTCCTGTATTATTTCTCACTGATTTTTGCAGCAATTCACGCTGTAGTCTATGCATTGAGTTATAAAAAGAACAAATAAGAAAAAAATAGTTTTAAATTCCCAAAAAAATGACGATATCGCTTTTTTTGGGAATTTTTATTTTAAAGAAATGTGATAAAATCCCGATATTTGTATGATCATGAGTTTACATTGGGAAGGCTTATTAGGACTGCTAAAATACCTCATTAAGAGAAATCCGGAATGAGCGGATTGTTTATGTTAAAATATTTCAACAGCACTGCGAGTAATCCGGGTTGTACATTTTAAATTTTTAAAATTAAAAAATATGCCATTTTATCATAAATTAGGACAGATTCCACCAAAAAGACATACCATCTTTCGTAAGCCAAACGGTGATTTGTATTACGAACAGCTTTTTGGTACCGTTGGATTCGACGGAATGTCGACCAATATGTATCACGAACACCGACCAACGCAGGTTAAGGAAATCCGCAAGCAATATAGCGTAGCGCCTAAAATCGCGAAGGGAAACAATATCCAGTCGTATCGGTTAAGAGGTTTTCAGGTAACACCGGAAAACGATTATCTGGAAAGCCGAAAAGCCGTATTAACAAATAGCGACTGTACGATTATTCTGGCAGCACCAAAAGAATCCACACGTGATTATTTTTACAAAAACACCGATGCGGATGAAATGATCTTTATCCACAGAGGAACCGGTAAATTAAGAACCATGTTGGGTAATCTGGATTTTAAATACGGTGACTACCTGATCGTACCGAGAGGGATGATCTATAAAATCGATTTTGATACCGATGACAATCGTTTGTTTATTGTAGAATCCAGACGACCAATTTATACGCCAAAACGGTACCGAAACTGGTTCGGTCAACTTTTGGAGCATTCGCCTTTCTGCGAACGCGATATCCGTCGTCCGGAAGAACTGGAAACTAATAATGAAAAAGGAGATTTCGTAATTAAAGTAAAGAAAAAAGACGAAATTTTCGAAATGGTATATGCAACACACCCGTTCGACGTAGTGGGTTACGACGGATTCAATTATCCGTATGCCTTGTCGATTCACGACTTTGAACCGATAACCGGACGTATTCACCAACCGCCACCGGTACACCAGACGTTCGAAACGGATGCCTTTGTAGTGTGTTCGTTTGTTCCGAGACTTTATGACTATCATCCGCAGGCTATTCCGGCACCGTATAACCATAGTAACATCGACAGTGATGAGGTGTTGTACTATGTAGACGGTGACTTTATGAGTCGAAATGATATCGAAGCCGGACACATTTCGTTACACCCGGCCGGAATCCCACACGGACCGCATCCCGGAGCTGTTGAGAGAAGTATCGGCAAAACGGAAACACAGGAATTGGCTGTAATGGTCGATACCTTTAAACCGTTAATGCTTACCGAAGAGGCTATGAAAATTGCCGATGAGAAATACTACCAATCCTGGTTGGAGCATTAATATCATTAGAAAAAAACAAACAATAACAAACATTGAAGCAGGACATCAGAGTATGTTTCCGGCTGACTAAAATAATACTACAATGAGTAAAGAAGTAAAATCAGTTGAATACGGATTAGAAAAAATATTTGAAGGCGCGCAGGATTTCCTTCCGCTTATGGGAACGGATTATGTGGAATTTTATGTAGGAAATGCAAAACAAGCGGCACATTATTATAAAACCGCTTTCGGTTACCAGTCGTTGGCGTATGCCGGATTGGAAACGGGAGTACGCGACAGAGCATCTTATGTGTTAAAACAAGATAAAATCCGTTTGGTATTGACAACACCTTTAAATGCCGATTCACCAATCAACGAGCATATCGTAAAACACGGTGATGGTGTTAAAGTAGTGGCTTTATGGGTGGAAGATGCGACAAAATCGTTCGAAGAAACGACAAAAAGAGGAGCGCGTCCGTTTATGGAACCAACTGTCGAAAAAGATGAGTTTGGTGAAGTAGTGCGTTCCGGTATTTATACCTATGGCGAAACGGTACACATTTTTGTGGAGCGTAAAAACTACAATGGGGTATTCTTACCAGGTTATAAAGAGTGGAAATCCGATTATAACCCGGAATCGGTTGGATTAAAATATATCGACCATATGGTTGGAAACGTAGGATGGAACGAAATGAATACCTGGGTAAAATGGTATGAAGATGTGATGGGATTTGTGAATTTCCTTTCTTTCGACGACAAACAGATCCATACAGAATACTCGGCTTTGATGAGTAAAGTAATGTCTAACGGTAACGGACGTATCAAATTCCCGATCAACGAACCGGCCGAAGGAGCAAAACGTTCGCAGATCGAAGAGTATTTGGATTTCTATAACGGACCAGGTGTACAGCACATCGCTATTGCTACCGATGATATCATTTCTACGGTTTCCCAGTTAAAGGCTCGTGGAGTGGAGTTTTTATCAGCGCCACCAAAAGCGTATTACGAAGCTATTCCGGAAAGATTAGGAGATCACATGGCGATGATGAAAGAAGATATTTCCGAATTGGAAAAACTGGCGATCATGATTGATGCCGATGAAGAAGGGTATTTATTACAGATCTTTACCAAGCCGGTTGAAGACCGACCAACGTTGTTTTACGAAATTATCCAACGTATGGGAGCTCGTGGATTCGGTGCTGGTAACTTTAAAGCCCTTTTCGAATCGATCGAAAGAGAGCAAGAATTGAGAGGAACTTTGTAAAAATCGATTTTTACTGACAATAGTTTAAAAACAAGGTCAAAAACAGCTTTGTTTTTGCTAATATTGTGTTAAAGTTGAAATTTCATTTGTAAATCAACAAAAAAACTAGCTACATTTGCACTCGCAAAAATGAGGTACTCATAAGCCTCATATTTGTAAAGTAAATTTTCATAATTTATAGTTTTTTGGTTGGTTAATAGCATAAAAACTCAGTCATTCTTTTGGCTGAGTTTTTTTGTTTCTTATTTTTGGAACAGAAATTGTAACTTCTTATAACAAATGTTTAAAAATTGAGACCCAATGAAAAAAACGGCCCTATTATTTTTGCTCCTGATTATAACAGTTACATCCTTTGCTCAAAAGGATTCTGCGTTTACAGCCGGTGAATGGTTTAAGTTCCGTATTCATTATGGGATTGTAAATGCGGGTTATGCTACCCTGGAAGTTCAGGAAGCAGTCAAAAACAATAAAAAAGTATTCCACATACTGGGTAACGGTTATACAACCGGTATGACCAAATTTTTCTTCAAAGTGGAAGACGATTACCAAAGCTATATCGACAAGCAAACCGGGCGTCCGTATCAGTTTGTAAGAAAAATAAACGAAGGAGGGTATAAGAAAAACCAGGAAGGGTTCTTTAATCAAACAAAAAAAACAGTTTTTGTGAAAGATTATGAAAAGAACACCGAAAACACGTTTTCCGTACCCGAAAATGTACAAGATATCGTATCTTCATTCTATTATTTGCGAAACCATCCCCACATCGACAAGTTAAAAGAAGGTGAGTCGATCGTCATCGATATGTTTTTTGATGATGAAACCTTTAAATTTAAGCTAAAGTTTCTCGGTAGAGAAGATTTAAAAACTAAATTTGGGACCATTTCCACGATGATATTCCGTCCGTATGTGCAGGCTGGTCGTGTTTTTAAAGAACAGGAGAGTCTAACGGTTTGGATATCAGATGATGAGAATAGATTGCCGATACGTATAAAGGCAAGTTTGGCGGTAGGTTCGTTGAAAGCCGATTTGGATGAATTCAAGGGACTGAAGAACTCTTTCAAAATTAAAGTGAAACCATAATGAAAATTACCTCAGAGATTCAGAGTAAGATTGATGAAATAGATGCAAAATATAAAGCGATAAATCAAAAGACGGAAACCCATTTGGAAGGGTTGCTTTGGGCAAAGCCCATAACGTATTGGGATTATATACAGACGGATCCGCTTTTGAGTCTCCAGGTACAACGAACAACACTTCCGGATGAGATGGTGTTTATTATGTACCATCAGGTAAACGAATTGCTTTTTAAAATGATATTGTGGGAAATCAATCAGCTAGCCCACTGTAACGAATTGTCGACATCGTTTTTTACGGAAAAACTGATGCGTATCAGTCGTTATTTCGATATGCTAACCACTTCTTTTGATATTATGAAAGAAGGAATGGCGGTCGATCAGTATCTGAAATTCCGAAATACATTAACACCAGCCAGTGGCTTTCAAAGTGCGCAATACCGTTTGATCGAGTTTGCATCTACCGATTTGATCAATCTGATAGATCACCGTTTCCGGGCAACTATCGACAGAAATACACCGTACGAACACGCTTTCGAACACCTGTATTGGCAGGCGGCCGGAAAAGATTACAGAACCGGCGAAAAGTCGTATCTTATCAAAGAATTTGAAAAGAAATATAAAAAATCCTTCCTGGCGCATATGGAAGAATTTAATACCATAAACCTTTGGCGTAAGTTCAAGCAACTGCCGGAAGACGATCAGAAAAACGAAGCCCTGATTCAAGCCATGCGCCATTACGACAAAACCGTAAACATTACCTGGGTTATGGGGCATTATAATGCGGCGGTTAAATATATCGAAAGTGTACCGGGAACACAGGAAGCAACCGGAGGAAGTGATTGGAAAAAATATATGTTACCCAAATACCAGCGAAGAATTTTCTTCCCGGAACTATGGTCGGATGAAGAATTGGAAAAATGGGGAGAATAAAAGAATAACCACTAAACCTACTTGAATTGAAATATATTGCCATCATATTAGTATTAACAACATTATTTGCCTGTAATAAAAAAGAAGAAAAGGAAGTTAAAGCACCCGCGGTAAAAAAAGAAAAAATCCTGGTGGAATACGGATTTACTCTTAACGATTTTAAAGTGGTTAACGATACCGTGAAATCAGGCGATAGCTTCGGGAAGATTCTTGGGTCGCAAAACTTTGACGCTGCCCGGATTCATGAAATTAACGAAAAAATAAAAGACAGCTTTAATGTTCGCGATATCAGGATTGGCAAACCCTATACCTTGTTGCAAAATAAAACCGCACCACATGATCTGAAGGTTTTTATCTACCAGCCGGATCGGATGACGTATTATGTAGTCGATCTTAGAGATTCGATCGTAGTACATAAAAAACAACGTCCCGTTACGATTAAACGACGTACGATTGCTGCGGCTATCGACGGATCGGTGTCGGAAACCTTAAAAAATGCAGGAGTATCTGCTGCATTGGCTCCGGAATTATCCCGTATTTATGCCTGGTCGATTGACTTCTTTAAAATCCAGAAAGGCGATAAATTTGCGGTAACGATCAACGAAAAATACATTAGTGATACGATTTACGCCGGAATTGAAAGTATTGATGCTTCCTATTTCGAATACAAAGGCAAAAAAGTGTATGCCTTTCCGTTTAAACAGGATCCGAACTCCAAAAGAGTCGATTATTTTGACGAAGAAGGAAAAGTGCTGAAAAACATGTTTTTAAAAGCGCCGCTTAAATTCGTAAACATCACCTCCCGATTTACCAAAAGCCGTTTTCATCCGGTTCAGTTAAAATGGAAAGCCCATAACGGAACGGATTATGCTGCACCAACCGGAACTCCAATCATGACAACTGCGTCCGGAGTGGTAGAGCGCACCGGATATACCGCAGGAAATGGTAACTTTGTAAAAGTAAAACATAGCGGTGCCTATGCTACGCAATACCTGCATATGTCCAAAATACTTGTTCGTCAGGGACAACGTGTACAACAGGGCGATGTTATCGGAAGAGTAGGAAGTACCGGACTGGCAACAGGACCTCACGTATGTTACCGTTTCTGGAAAAATGGTATTCAGGTGGATCCGTTACGTCAAAAGCTTCCGAATTCGGAGCCTATGAATGCAAAATACAAAGCGCGTTATATGGAATATATCAAACCGCTTAAAAAAGAATTAGACAGTGTTTCAATTGCAAAGTTTGGAGAATAGATGTTAGAGAATACAAATCCTACAGGAACCGTAGCCTGGCAAAAGTTACGTGCGCATTTTAACGAAATGCAGTATGTAAAAATGCAGGATCTTTTTGCAGCCGATACACAACGGACAGAAAAGCTACACCTGCTTTGGAACGACTTTTTGCTGGATTATTCCAAAAATCGCATTGAAAAAAAAACGCTGGACCTTTTTGTCGAATTGGCCAAAGAGGTTGATCTTACAGCAGCAATCGAAAACTATTTCTCAGGAGATAAAATCAATCATACCGAAGACCGAAGTGTCCTTCATACGGCCTTGCGGTCAGAAGAAGCTGCAATATGGGTTGATGGTACTAATATAATTCAGGAAATCCAATCCGTTAAAGCGCATATCCGATCGTTTTCGGAGGCAGTGATTAGCGGAGCTAAAAAAGGCTATACCGGAAAAGATTTTACCGATATCGTAAATATCGGTATTGGTGGCTCGGATCTTGGGCCAAATATGGTCGTGGAAGCTTTGCAATTTTACAGTAACCATCTGAATGCACATTTTATTTCAAATATCGATGGCGATCATGTGACTGAAAAATTAAAGCACCTCAATCCGGAAACCACACTGTTTATTATTGTTTCCAAAACCTTTACGACTCAGGAAACCCTTACCAATGCCGAAACGATTAAAAAATGGTTTCTAAAAACAGCGCCTCAGGAAGCGGTTGCGGATCATTTTGTTGCCGTTTCGACAAATTTGGAAAAGGTAGCCGAATTTGGAATTTCCGAAGACAATGTTTTCCCGATGTGGGATTGGGTTGGCGGACGATTTTCGCTGTGGAGTGCTGTCGGACTTTCGATTAGTCTGGCCATTGGGAATGCAAATTTCGAATCCCTTTTAAAAGGAGCCAATGAAATGGATACGCATTTCAGAACCGCGGCTTTCGATCGTAATATGCCGGCTATTCTGGCGTTTATCAGCATCTGGTACAATAACTTTTTTGAAGCCGAAACCGAAGCCATTATCCCGTATTCCCATTACCTTAAAAAACTCGTTCCGTATTTGCAACAGGCTTTTATGGAAAGTAACGGTAAACAAGTGAACCGTGACGGTTATCCGGTCAATTATCAGACCGGAACAATTGTTTGGGGCGAACCGGGAAGTAATTCACAACATGCTTTTTTTCAATTGATTCATCAGGGAACCAAATTGATTCCAGCCGATTTTATCGGATTTAAGGAATCTTTGCACGGGAATACGGAGCATCACGATAAGTTGATGTCGAATTTCTTTGCGCAAACCGAAGCTTTGCTTAAAGGTAAAACCGAAGCGGAAGTCATTAGGGAAACAAATGAAAATAGCGATCTGGTTCCTTTTAAATTGTTCGACGGTAACCGACCTACAAATACGTTGCTTATTACGAAACTAACCCCGGAAACATTAGGAAGTCTGATTGCGATGTACGAACACAAAATTTTTGTACAAGGTATCATCTGGAATATCTTTAGTTATGATCAGTTTGGTGTGGAGTACGGTAAATCACTTGCCAATACGATTTTAAAAGAAATTAATGATCATCAAGTCGGATCGCATGACAGTTCCACGGCATTCCTTTTGCGGAATTATTTAAAATAAGACACTTTAAAAAATAAAAATAAGATTCTGCTACGGCAGAATTTTTTTTGCTTAAATTTAAGTGTTAGACTACTGGTGTTTTATATTTTGTGTGATCACTAAAACAATATTACTCCTCTTTGTTGTTTTCTTTTCCTCCTGTTGATGTTATTTTGTTTGTAAATCAAAAGATAGTATGGGGGCTTTTTTTAATTTTAAAATCCTAAAAAGAATATACCACTTTCACAACACATTGAGTAAAACAGGGTTGTTTGTAACAGCTTTTTTTGTTCTGTATTCACTAACGATGGTGCTTTCCATTATAGGGAATTGTTTACAGGAGGATGCTTTGACTGTAAAATTTTTGGAAGGGAAAGACCCTCTTTGGGTTTTTGTGCTGACCGTTATTCTGGCGCCTGTCGTTGAAACCCTTATTTTTCAGTATGGTATTATAGCGCTTAGTCTGCGTATTCGATCTAAGTATAACAAAGAAATTGCGATCATTTTGTCGGCATTAATATTTGGGATGGAGCATGGGTACAATACGATTTATATGGTTCTTGCTACCATTATGGGTGCAGCTCTGGCCTTTTATTACCTGCTTTTTAAAAAATACACTACAGGATTTGCGGTAGCTGCGATTATGGTACTACACGCATTATTAAACTTTATTAGTTTTTTACTAAATCATTTTTTCGATGCCGAAATATAAAAAATAATAGTCTTATAGTTTGTCTTTTAGTGTTTTATGATTGTTCAGTCAGTAAAAAAATACAAGAAAAGATCATTTTGCTTCTTTTTTCGTTATTCTAAAAATAACAATTGTTGTTTTTACAAGGTTAAATTTTTGAATTATTTATTCTTTAAGTTAAATAATGGTTAAAAAATAAATATTTCTCTTTCAGGAGATAAAAATGTGATAATTATTCAAATTATTAACGTTTGTTAACTTTAAATTAACGCGGTGTGAAAATAAATGACCAAACTTTGCGGTAAAATTTTAAAACACAACTGCAAGATGAAAAATTTGAAAAATTGGTTGTTGTTAATGCTATTTTCCTTAGTGTCAACAGTAGCTTTTTCACAAACTAAGATTACAGGAACCGTTACCGATGGCGAACTGAAAGGATCGCTTCCGGGTGCCAGTGTTATTGTTAAAGGAACCAGCGAAGGTACTACAACCGATTTCGATGGGAAATTTACACTAACAACCAATGCTAAATCGGGCGAATTAGTTATCTCTTTTGTCGGATATATTTCAAAGACTGTTTCTTTTAAAGGAGAAGCCGGTAAAACGATTACCATTGGAAATGTCATCCTTCAATCCGATTCGAATACATTAGAAGATGTAGTCGTAAAAGTAGGGGTGGCCGATATCGCGAAAGATAGAAAAACACCAGTAGCGGTTTCGACTATTAAAGCCGCTGAAATTCAGGAAAAACTTGGAAACAGAGAATTCCCGGAAATGCTAAATAACACACCATCCGTTTATGCAACAAAATCTGGAGGTGGATTTGGTGACTCTAGAATTACGATCCGTGGATTTGATCAAAAAAATATCGCGGTAATGGTTAACGGTACGCCGATTAACGATATGGAGAATAGTGCTGTTTATTGGTCAAACTGGGCCGGTATTGCCGATGTAACCTCAACGATGCAGGTGCAAAGAGGTTTGGGTTCTTCCAAACTGGCGATCTCTTCCGTAGGAGGTACGATTAATATTCTTACCAGACCATCGGATATGAAAGAAGGTGGTTCCGTTTCAACAATGGTTGGAAACAACAATAACCTGAAATTAATGGCATCGTATTCGACTGGGAAAATGAAAAACGGATTTTCATCTTCCGTATTATTCAGTAGAAATACAGGAAATGGTTATGTAGATGGAACGAAATACGAAGGGTATAACTATTTTATCGGTTTCGGATACGAACTAAACGATAAACACGATTTCCAGTTTACGTTTACAGGTGCGCCACAATGGCACGACCAACGTAGTACGGCTCCAACAGTTGCCGAATATATTCAGTATGGCGCTGACGGTGAACCAAACGTGAAATACAATTCCGATTGGGGGTATTTAAACGGAAAACAATATTCATTTAGAACAAACTACTACCACAAACCGGTAGCGATGTTAAACTGGGATTGGAAAATTTCAGATAAAATGAAATTATCATCTGTATTCTACGGTTCTTGGGGACGTGGAGGTGGATCAACAACAGTTGGATCTATTCAGGGTGTTAACTATAACGATGCCCGATTACGTAATGCCGATGGATCGATCGACGTAAATAGAATTTATGCTTACAACTCCGGTCAGACGATTTATATGAACGGTTCTACAACACCATATACAAGAGCGATGGCTAATGGTCGATACGAAAATACTTCGGCTACAGGTAACGTGGCGAGTAATGGTATTTCGAAAATTTCTTCGATTAACTCTCACAACTGGTACGGAAGTATCATTAAATTGAATACAAAGTTTACCGAGACTTTATCTGTAGATTTTGGAGTGGATTTAAGAACATACAAAGGAATTCACTATCAGGTGTTAAACGATCTACTTGGAGGTACTGTTTTTAACAACAGAACAAGTGATGTAAACAACCCGAATGCCATCGTAACCAGCTTGTACAATACAAAACCAAACGGAAATCCATTCCTGGATACAAGCTACCAGAATACAATTAACTATAACAATGACGGTGACGTAAACTGGTATGGTGCTTTTGCTCAGGTAGAATATAACGTAGATAATTTCTCTGCTTTCGTTCAGGGAGCAATCTCAAACCAGGGATTCAAAAGAGTGGATTACTTTAAATATTTAAGTTCTGATCCACTTTCTGCAACACCATATGAAAACATTTTAGGAGGTAACGTTAAAGCTGGAGCAAATTATAACATCAACGAAAACCACAATGTATTCGTAAACGCAGGATATTACTCAAAACAGCCGTTCTTTAACGCTGTATATCCAAACAATGCCAGCATTGTAAATCCACTTTTGACGAATGAAAAAATCACTGGTTTCGAAGCCGGTTACGGTTTCCGTTCGTCAATTGTAAATGCTAACGTAAACGTATACCATACAACATGGAAAGATCGTTTCCAAAGAGCAAATGATGCTAATCCAAGCAATCCGGGTGGTTACCTTGATTATTCCGGTATGACAGAAGTACACATGGGAGCTGAATTGGATGTGGTAGTAAAAGCAACCGACAGACTACGTTTTAACGGTATGTTCTCTTACGGTGACTGGTTCTACAAAGGAAATGTTACCAGCAACAACTATGATTCCAGTAACAATCCGGTAGGAACGAGCAATCAGACACTTTATCTGGATAAAGTAAAAGTGGGTGATGCGGCACAATTAACCGCTAGTGCAGGTGCTACTTTCGAAGTAGTAGAACGATTAAAATTAGATGGAAACTTCCGTTATGTTGACAAATTATATGCGGCTATCGATCCGGTAGTTTTCAAAGACGAAAACAACAAAGGTTCCTTACAATTGCCATCTTATAACTTAGTTGATGTTGGTATGTCTTACAAAATGTTAGTAGGTAAAAATAAATCCAATGCGGTTAATTTCCGTGTTAACGTAGACAACTTATTGGATAGAACCTATATCGCTGAATCCAGAACCAATATCCATGCTACCGATAAAACCGGTACAGCGGCAACTGCGCCAACGTATTTAGATGCTGGAAGAACATACAAAGGTATTGCTGATGCAAACCGTGTATACTTCGGATTTGGAAGAACCTGGAACGTATCCATTCGTTACGACTTTTAATTAATTATCCGTTATAATAAGAAAACCTCCCAATCGATTTGAAAGGGAGGTTTTTTTATGCGGTTTTGTTTGTGTTTGCAATTACGATTCGGACGATTGATTCATTTCCTGAAAAACGCCGTTTAAGGTCGCTAAAAAATGATCAACAGGTTGAGCGCCCTTAACAGCATATTTGTTGTTTAAAACGAAGAAAGGAACCGAATTAATGCCATATTGATACGCCAGTTGCTGATCGGCTTTTACTTCTTCGGCAAATAAATCGTTTTCGTATACCTCGCGGATGTCGGCTGCCAATAATCCACAGCTTTCTCCAATTGCAATTAGTGTTGAAATGTCATCAATATTTTTGCCTTCGGTAAAGTAGGCGCGGAATAAAGCATCTTCAATTTCATTCTGTACGCCTTTGGTTTTGGCAAGTGCCGATAACTGATGTGCTTTCATGCTATTTGCCGGAACGGCTTTTTCAAAGTGGAAATCCAAACCGACCTCGCTGGCGATTTCGGTTGCATTTGCATGCATTTCTTCCGATTCTTCCAGACTAATGCCTTTGCGGTTGGCCATGCTTTGTGCGGCCGATATCGTAGTGTCGGTCACCGCTTCCGGATCCAACTGAAACGCACGCCAGCTTATTTCCACCTGATCGCGGTGTTCAAATTGTGCTAAAGCTTTTTCGAATTTGGTTTTTCCGATATAACAAAACGGACAACGAATGTCACTCCATATTTCTATTTTCATATCTCTTTTAATTTTGATTCATCATTTCCATTAACTCCAAAGCCCGTTTAATCGATTTTACATTCTCGAAAGTCAGTAACAGACGAAGGCCATTTTTGGTTTCTTTTTCTTTTATCTTACATAAATTACCCTGTTGTTGTACAAAACGGAGTACTTTATGGAAGCGGTTCGATTGGTAAAAATCCGATTGCTGATCGGCTACAAAATAACCCACCATCTTACCTTGTTTTAAAACCAGTTTTTCAATACCCATACTGGTTGCGATCCACTTAATACGGATGCTGTTCAATAACGCGACGGCTTGTCTCGGTAAAGGTCCGAAACGGTCAATCAGTTTTTGTTCGTAGGTTTGTAAATCGGCATCGGTTTTAATAATACTCAGCTCGTTATACAAATTCAGACGTTCCGAAATATTGTTGATGTACTCGTCCGGGAATAAAAGCTCAAAATCGGTATCGATCTGAATGTCTTTTACGTATTCTTTGGTTTCGATATCGTTGTCTTCCGGATATAAATCCTTGAATTCGTTTTCTTTTAATTCCTCGATGGCCTCGTTCATGATCTTCTGATAGGTGTCAAAACCAATTTCGTTGATAAAACCACTTTGTTCACCACCTAATAAATCGCCGGCACCACGGATTTCAAGGTCTTTCATCGCAATGTTAAAACCACTTCCCAATTCACTAAACTGTTCCAGTGCCTGAATACGTTTGCGGGCTTCTTCCGTCATAGCCGAATACGGCGGACAGATAAAGTAGCAAAACGCTTTTTTGTTGCTTCGTCCTACGCGGCCACGCATCTGGTGTAAATCCGATAGTCCGAAATTATTGGCATTATTGATAAAAATCGTATTCGCATTCGGAACGTCCAATCCGCTTTCGATAATGGTGGTAGCGACCAATACGTCAAATTCACCATCCATAAAAGCAAGCATCAGTTCTTCGAGTTTTTTTCCGTCCATCTGACCGTGGCCTACGCCAACTTTGGCACCGGGCACGAGTCGCTGAATCATTCCGGCTACTTCCTTGATATTTTCGATTCGGTTGTTGATAAAATAAACCTGACCGCCACGTTCGATTTCATAGGAAACCGCATCGCGGATCACTTCTTCGTTAAAGCCAACCACATGGGTTTCGATCGGATAACGATTGGGAGGTGGCGTGGTAATAACCGATAAGTCTCGTGCGGCCATTAACGAAAACTGTAAGGTTCGCGGAATGGGTGTTGCGGTTAACGTAAGCGTATCGACATTCTGCGCGATCGTCTTTAGTTTGTCTTTTACCGCTACTCCGAATTTTTGTTCTTCGTCGATAATCAATAAACCAAGGTTTTTAAACACCACATTTTTATTCACCAACTGATGGGTTCCGATAATAATGTCCAGTTTACCGCCTTCGAGTTCTTTCAGGATCTCGGTTTTTTGCTTGGCGGTACGGAATCGGTTGATATAGTTCACATTCACCGGCATGTCTTTTAACCGGTCGCGGAAGGTTTTATAATGTTGAAAGGCCAAAATGGTAGTCGGTACCAGAATCGCAACCTGTTTACCGTTGTCTACGGCTTTAAAGGCCGCGCGGATGGCAACTTCCGTTTTTCCAAAACCTACGTCACCACAAACCAGACGATCCATCGGACGGTCGTTTTCCATATCGGCCTTTACATCCTGAGTGGCTTTTAACTGATCCGGGGTGTCTTCATAAATAAAAGAACTCTCCAGTTCGGCCTGTAAGTAGCTGTCGGGCGCAAAGGCAAAACCTTTATCCAGTCGGCGTTTGGCATATAACTGAATCAGGTTAAACGCAATGTGCTTAACCCGGGCTTTGGTTTTTTGTTTTAAGGTTTTCCAGGCACTCGATCCTAATTTGTATATTTTGGGTGGCGCACCGTCTTTTCCGTTGTATTTGGATATTTTATGTAAGGAATGAATGCTCACATAAACGATGTCGTTGTCGGCATAGACCAGTTTGATGGCTTCCTGAGTTTTGCCTTCAACCTGAATTTTTTGTAAACCGCCAAATTTACCAATACCGTGGTCAATATGGGTAACATAATCGCCAACGGATAGGGTAGTCAGTTCTTTTAAGGTGATGGTCTGTTTTTTCGAATAACCGTTTTTCAGGTTAAACTTATGATACCGTTCAAATATCTGGTGATCAGTATAACAGGCAATCCGGTTTTCGTCGTCGATAAATCCCTGATATAAAGGAGAGACGATCGTTTTATATTGTTTGCGGATGTCTTCGTGGTTCGTTTCGTCCAACGATTCGAAAATGTCGTGAAAACGTTTCGCCTGACCTTCGTTGGAACAGAACAGGTAATTTTTAAAACCATTGAAATGGTTGTCGTTCAGGTTGTTTAATAATAAGTCAAACTGTTTGTTAAACGACGGTTGCGGTTGTGTATGAAATTCGACTGTTTTCTGGGTTCGGTAGATCGGCTTGGAAGCCAGTTCCACCACAGTAAAATCCAACGATCTTTTTACAAAGGATTGTTGGTTTAGGAACATGTTTTCGGGCGATACATGCTGAATTTCGGATGATAATTTCTGAAAGGCTTCGTTGGCTTTTTCGAATAATTTGTCCAGTCGGCTTAACAATAAATCGGTGTTCTGGATAAAAATTACCGTTTGCGGACTTATATAATCCAGAAAACTTTCGCGGTTTTCTTTTAGAAATTTATTCTCGACATTCGGAATAATCGTAATCTTTTTTTGTTTTTCGACCGATAACTGGGTTTCCACATCAAACGTACGGATACTGTCTACTTCATTTCCAAAAAACTCGATCCGGTATGGATTGTCATTGGAAAAGGAGAAAACGTCAACAATACCACCACGAACCGAAAATTCGCCCGGTTCCGATACGAAATCCACCCGCTTGAAATTGTATTCAAAAAGCACCTCGTTGATAAAATCGATCGAGATATTATCACCGGTAGCGACTTTTAGCGTGTTTTTGTCCAGCTCCTTACGGGTAACCACTTTTTCGAAAATCGCATCGGCATACGAAACAATAATCGATGGCTTTTTACGCGAGTTGATACGGTTTAGTACTTCGGCGCGAAGCAAAACATTGGCGTTGTCGGTTTCTTCAATTTGATACGGACGACGGTAAGAACCCGGATAAAATAAAACATCCTGATCGTTGATTAGATTTTCAAGATCATTCAGATAATAGGCCGCTTCTTCCTTGTCCTGAAAAAGCAGTAAAAACGGTAAATCGCTCTTCTGAAAAAGCGATTGAACGACAAACGAAAGGGACGAACCGATCAATCCTTTTAAATGGATCTTTTCTTCCCTTTTTTGAAACTGTTCCGCCAAAAGGGTTACTTTAGGCGATTTCTCGTATATGGATAAAATATCGTTTTTCAATGAATGTTACTTTTGATTAATGGAAACTACGGTTTCGGTTCTGTAAAACCGGCTCGCGCACGACGAACCGTATCCAAAGCCTGAAGCATTTCGGTTTCGCCAACCTCTTTTGGAATCTCCATTTTATAAATGATTTCGGTCATTTGATCCTGTATGGAAATTGTCTCTTCCGAAACTTCATGTATCAGTGTGATCACTTTTTGTGTCTGAATGTAATCCAGCGAGATAAAAGTTTCCAGCGATTTTATTTTCGTGTTTAGGGTCGAAAGACGGCTTCTAACGGCAGGTGTGTCAAAAATAAACGGAATATTATTGGTTAGGGAATCGGATTTTTTAACCAGATTCATCGTTTTTAATTTGAATGCGTTAAGGGTGCTTTTGGGTTTTTGTCCCAATTCCTGTTTAAACAGACGCCATTCCTGCCAATTCTGAATTTTGCTTTGTACTTTCGGATTTACAGCCGGAATATCGAACTTCCAGTTGGCGTTGATTACGGCAAAAACGGAATCCCGTCGTTGTAAGGATTTTATATATTCTGTTTCGCGTTCATCTTTGTTGTTACATGAAAAAAGAAAAAGGGATAAAACCGCTAAAACAGGTACGATATATTTCATTTTTAATAAAGTCGTTAGTATGAATCAACAAATTTACAAATGTTATTGAAAACTTCTTTTTTTATGGGAATTAGTTAACTAAAATTAATCGTACGTCCTATAATAATCACAAGTTAAAGTAAGTTGTAAATAGCTTCGAATCGCTATCTTTGTCAAAAATATAGCTACTACTAAAAATATGAATACAACAATTTTAATTATTGGTGCTTGTGGTCAGATTGGCTCTGAACTGACCGTGAAGTTGCGCCAGATCTACGGAAATGACAACGTGATTGCTTCCGATATCAGAAAAGGAACTCAGGAATTTGTATCAACAGGTCCTTTCGAAGTGGTCAATGCAATGGATTTTAACCAGATTGAAGAAGTTGTTGAAAAATATAAGGTAGACGAAGTGTATCTTATGGCGGCATTGCTTTCGGCTACCGCTGAAAAAAATCCGGCTTTTGCCTGGGATCTGAATATGAATTCGTTATTCCACGTGTTAAATCTGGCAAAAGCTGAAAAAATTAAAAAAGTATTCTGGCCTTCCAGTATCGCTGTTTTCGGACCAACAACACCACGAATCGATACGCCACAATATACCGTAATGGAACCGTCTACTGTTTATGGAATTTCCAAACAAACCGGCGAAAGATGGTGTGAATATTACCACCAGAAATATGGTGTGGATGTGAGAAGTATCCGTTATCCGGGGCTTATTTCATGGACAACACCTCCTGGCGGCGGAACAACCGATTATGCTGTGGATATTTATTATAAAGCATTGGAGAATAAAGAATATACCTGTTTCCTTTCGGAAGAAACGGCTTTGCCAATGATGTATATGGATGATGCGATTAAAGCGACGATTAGTATCATGAAGGCGCCAGCCGAGGACGTAAAAATTCGTTCCTCCTATAATCTTTCGGCGATGAGTTTTACGCCAAAAGAAATAGCAGCATCTATTAAAAAACAGATTCCGGAATTTACTATTGGTTACGAACCGGATTTCCGTCAGGCCATTGCAGATAGCTGGCCGGCAAGTATCGACGACAGTTATGCGAGAAACGATTGGGGTTGGAAACACGATTTCGATCTGGAAAAGATGACCGCAGTAATGCTGGAAAATCTTTCTAAAAAATAATAACAAAAGGGACTGTTTTTAAGCAGTCCCTTTTTGTTGCATGCAGGTTAAATAAAGTGGAGTTATTGCTGTACAACCTGCGGTCGCAGGGATTCCAATATTGTGCCGACTTCTCCGATCAGCTCGTTTGGTACATTGTTCTTTTGTGCGCCAATTACCACATCGCCGATAAACTTGTCCATGTCGGCATTGTTGGCTTTCATCGCCATTCGGGGATTCGTTGCCGGATTATGAGCATCCACCATATTTAAACCGGAATAGGTGAAGTTTTTCGCTCCGGTACCCACACAAAAGAAGTCGGTTAAATTTTTACTTAGTATGGCCAGATTGGTTGTGTTTCCGGAACCTACTTCCGAAAGCAAGGTCGAAAAATAAGGTTGTAACTGCGGATCGGCTGCAATTACAAAAATAGTACTGTCTACAACGGAGCGTAATCCCAAACGTCCTTTTTCGATCATTTGCGACGGATTGTTCGGATCGGCAACCATAGTTGTGCCACCTAACTTCTGATAAAGCGTAGGTGGTGTTACGACCACCGGAGTATCGTCGTTGTCATTGCTACAGGAATAAAAAAGGGCTGCTCCGACCAGTAAAAGTCCTGCGAAAGTAATTTTTAAACTGCTTTTCATAATAATTTGGTTTTATAGTTAATTAAATAGTTTGTGTATTCCGTTTGAAAAACGATAGGAAAACGAATTCCGATCCATGATCGGGCATCCGGTGTTTTTCATCGCATCGGTTACCACAAAGCGTTCGGCTTTATAGTTTCCTTTTTGCAGAAGCGTTTCAAATGCCTGTTCGGCATCAACTTTATTTAAGTCGTGTGAATAGACTAAAGTGCCGTCTTTGATGTTGAAAAAAGTGTTTTTTACGCCATCTATACTTCGCAGTTGCGCGTTGATGCGTTTTGCTTTGGCAGAATCGATAGGTTCTTTAAAATCGATACGGCTGAGTTGTAGGCTGTTGTTGTCATAGTTTTTAGGTGTTACTAGGAGGATGTGAACAACGAGAACTACAAAAAGAAGCACCGTTATGCCTAAAATAGAACCTGCAATCCATTTGATTTTTTTGTTGATTTTCATGGCATAGTTTGGTTTTAAATGTTTGTTAGGTTTATTTACGGTGAAAAAGCAGGTTTGGTTTTGAAATAATGAAATAAAAAAAACCGGATACAATGATCCGGTTTTTAAAAATGAGCAAAATGCTGTAAAAGCTATGGTGTCTGTTTTTTTAACTCGCTTGTCAGTTTGTTTTCAATATCGTTTTTTGTTTTTACCACATCGTTTATTTTATCGTTTGGAATGGTCATCGAAAGGACATAATGTTTGATTTTCCATTCGCCATCTTTTTTGATCACAACACCCGAACCACGACAGATTTTCATTTGCGTGTCCAAAAGCTCGTCAAACCAAGCCATCGAAAGGTCTTCGTTAAAATAAATGTTTCGCTGTAAGGGTTTGAAACTCCAGGCTTGTCCTTTGTCGAAATACGGTTTGGCAAATTCGCCAAAAGCTTTTTTATTCCAGTTTTCGGTGGCATCGGTACCAATATAAGTAGCGTCGTCGGTTAGATCATTAAAATAATCCTCATAATCGGCTTCTGCGGCAGCCTGATGCCATTCGTCCAGCATCATGTTGATTTCCTGTTTTTCTTCTTTAATGGCTTCTTCGCTGGGTTTCATGCAGGAAGCAAAAAGCGAGGCTGTTGCCAAAAGTAATACTGTTTTTTGCATATTAGTGTTGTATTAGTACCGTTTTTATGTTTACAAATTCGTGAATGCCTTCTTCGGATAATTCCCGTCCGTATCCTGATTTTTTAATACCGCCAAAAGGTAATCGCGGATCGGATTTAACCATTTCGTTGATAAAAACGGCGCCTTCTTCAAAGTCGGAGATTCGTGTTTTGATTCCTTCAATGTTTTGTGTGAAAACCGAAACGCCCAGTCCGAAACGGGAGTTGTTGCTAATAGCGATGGCTTCGTCCAGGTTTTTAAAAGCGACTAACGCGGCTACCGGGCCAAAGACTTCTTCGTTAAAAACAGGCATCTCTTTTGTGACGTTGGTAATGATGGTCGGATCGAAGTAGGCCTCGTTGCGCTTTCCGCCAAAAGCGATAGTGGCGCCCATGGCAACGGATTGTTGTACCTGATTTTCCACTTCCTGAGCCAGATCCACCCGAGCCATCGGGCCGATTTGTGTCGTAGGATCCATTGGATCACCCATTTTTAACTGACCTAAAGCGGTTTTGTATTTTTCCAGAAACGAATCGAAAATACTTTCCTGGATCAGGAATCGTTTTCCGGCAATACAACTCTGACCGGCATTTTGCATCCGGGCATTTACGGCAGTACTCACGGCTTTTTCCAGATTGGCATCTTCACAAACGATAAAGGCATTGCTGCCGCCGAGTTCCAAAACGGATTTTTTCAGGTGTTTTGCGGCTTCGGTGGCTACGGCAATACCGGCATTTTCACTTCCGGTTAGCGATACGGCTTTTATGTGCGGATTGGCAATAACATCGGCTACTGCTTTGCTTGAAATAGGAAGGTTTTGGTAGATTCCTTCCGGTAAACCACTGTCGCGGCAAAGTGTTTCGATGATCTGTGCCGTTTCCGGAACATTGCTGGCGTGTTTTACCACAACGGTATTTCCGGCTACAATCGATGGAATTGCAAAACGGAATACCTGCCAAAACGGAAAATTCCAAGGCATAACACCCAAAAGAACACCAATCGGTTCGTAGGTAACGTAGCTTTCTGTGGCTTCGGTTGTAATGGTTCGACCTTGTAAAAAAGCCGGTGCATTATGGATATAATAGTCACATAAAAGTCCGCATTTTTCTACTTCGGCTATGGATTGTGTAATTGGCTTACCCATTTCCTTGCTGATCAATTCGGCATATTCCTGTTTATTTTCTAAAAGTTTTACTTTCAGATTTTCAATATGCCGAATTCTTTCCGTTAGAGCTGTTTTTTCCCAGATTTGAAAAGCAACTGCAGCCGTGTTTATTTTTTCGGGAATGTTGTTTGTAGCCATCATCAACTTTTTTCTATGCTAGTAAAGATACTTATTTTCAGAAAAACAGTTTGTTAAAATAAGATGTCATTGCGGATAACGGCGACGAAGGTGTTTATTTTAGTCGCCTTATCCTCGTGTTGTATTTAAAAAAGGAATATACCGGGCAGAAATTAAAAAGACCGGTAAGTAATAATAAGGCACCGATGATCAATAGGACATAACCCATTGTTCCGGTGATAATTTCCGTAGATACCAATAGTGACAAGATGATGGCAATGGTAATTCGGATGATTTTGTCGATACTACCCATATTTTTTCTCATAGTACAACTGATAAAGATTAATTTTTATGCGCACGAATGATAGTGATTAATTCCTCTTTGGAGATCAACCCGGAATGCCTCCAGAGTTGTTGGCCGTCTTTAAACAGCATCATGGTAGGAACGCTTCGGATTTGGTAGGTTGCGGCAAGAGATTGGTTTTTGTCTACGTCGATTTTAATGATGTGAACCGCTTCGCCCAACGTGTCTTTTACATCTTTTAAAACGGGAGCTAATACGGTACAAGGCTAACACCAGGTAGCGAAAAAATCGACCAGAACGGGTTCTTTTTTTTGAATGATTTCGGAAAAAGTACTCATAATTGTTATTGTGTAATTTTGGGATTTATTTATCGTCTGGTTTTATTAGGAATGGAACATTGGTTATTGTTGCATCCGAAATTAAAAATGGCCTGAAGCAGGAAAAATAATCCGAATACGCCAAATAGCCATTCCCGGTTTTCATAGGCGGTATAAAACATAAATAAGGCGATGGCCAAACGGAAATACCGCATAAAATGCCAGTTTGAAAATAGGGTTTTCATTATTGGAAGAATTCTGTTTCTTATAAATTTACGAAAAATAATGGAGTTTGGATGTAACTAATGTTACTTAATGTAGGAGAGGTAATGTTTGAAAGTGTATAAAAACAAAAAAGCCATTCGATAGAATGCCCCCTCTTGGACTCGAACCAATCCCGATGGCTATCGGGACTCTGATTGAAAGTCAGCTGCGTCTTTGTATTTTTCGAGTAATTTGAATTTCATTTCCGGATATTGAAGTAAATTCCGGAGATATATTTTACTCTTCATTGATTTAATATGTTTTTTAATGGACAAAGCTTGATTTTTTGATTCACACTCAATTGTAAAAATCAACTCCTCATTGGTCTTATAAGTGAATTTTCTTGATTGAGTATCGTTTAAATGAAATTCTACTCTTTGGGTAAGATTTTCTGTAAAGCCAATATAATGTCTGTCTAGCTTTTTTGAGTAGAGAGTGTAAACGGAATTGTCCATTTTGCAAAAATAAAAAAATCCTAACCATTTCTGATTAGGATTTTTTTTGCTCCCCCTCTTGGGCTCGAACCAAGGACCCTCTGATTAACAGTCAGATGCTCTAACCAACTGAGCTAAGGAGGAAACTGTAATTTTTTGTCAAAAAAAGAACTTATTGTTAGATATAAAAAGCCAGCGTTGAACTGGCTTTTATTTTGCTCCCCCTCTTGGGCTCGAACCAAGGACCCTCTGATTAACAGTCAGATGCTCTAACCAACTGAGCTAAGGAGGAAGGTGTGTTACCTTTATTGCGGTGCAAATATAAGTCGAAATTTTAATCTCGCAAATAAAATGCTTAAAAAAATTAGAAAAATTTGTCGGCAATCAGCTGGTAGATGTCCTTCCCGAAGGTTAAGGCCATTAGTGTCAGTAAGATAATCATTCCGAAAGTCTGTACATGACCCATCGCTTTTTCGCTTAATTTTCTCCCGGTTATCATTTCAGCGATCGTAAATAGTGCGTGACCACCGTCTAATCCTGGGATTGGCAGTAAATTCATAAACGCCAAACCGATCGAAAATAAAGCCGTAAAGTTCCAGATAAACTCCCAGTTCCACTGATTCGGTAAAGCACGTGCAATTCCAACCGGGCTTTTTACATGCTTATAGGCTTCCGTTTTTGGACGTAAAATCAGTTTAAATTGTTTTACGTTGTAAACCAATAAGGCATAGGATTCTTTAACCGCTTCCGGGACTGCCTGGAAAAGAGATAATTTGTTTACTACCTCGAAGTCCATTTTGTCTTTAAACGTTGGTAAAAAGCCAATTTTTCCGTCTTTGTCTACTAAAGTTTTTAAGTTGACTCTTTCGTTGTTACGGATTACGGTAATGTTTACCGAATCGTTTTTATGGGCGTTAAGGTTATCGCGCAATTCGTCAAAGAATTTAAACTCTTTGTTGTCGATTGCTACCAAATGATCTCCTTTTTTAAATCCGGCTTTAAAAGCTTCCGATTTCGGCGTAACCGAATCGACTACCACGCTCGAAAGACGCGGCTGAATAAAATCACGACCTTCTTTTCCGATGATTTCCGCTTTTTGTGGATCGGTTAAGATAATCGTTTTCTTTTCGCCGTTACGCTCGATGTCTATTTTGTCTCCTAAAAGGATGTCTAACGTCATACGGTTAAAACGATCCTGATATTTACCGTCTACCGCTAAAATCTTATCGCCGTTTTTAAAACCTACATTTAAACCGGTTTCACCAAAAGCCAGTCCATTTTTCTGAATGGCTTCCGTAGCAATATATTTCTGGCCGTAGGTTACATATACCATCGTATAGATAAACCAGGCCAAAAGAATGTTTACAATAATACCACCCAACATAATGATAAGACGTTGCCAGGCCGGTTTCGAACGGAATTCCCACGGCTGTGGTTCCTGTTTCATCTGTTCCATGTCCATGCTTTCGTCAACCATCCCGGCTAGTTTTACATAACCGCCAATTGGCAACCATCCGATTCCCCATTCTGTTTCCCCGATCTTCTTTTTTAATAATGAGAATCCCGCATCCATAAAAAGGTAGAATTTTTCTACGCGGACTTTAAACATTCTGGCCGTGATATAATGCCCGAATTCGTGGAGGATAACTAATACAGAAAGTATGAAAAGGATTTGCCCTAATTGTATCATTTTTAAAACACTTTTTTTATTGTAAACGACAAAAGTAAGGTTTTCACCTTACTTTTTATCATGGAATTACAGATTGCCTATTTTTTTATAAAATTTTTATGAAAGACGCCTTCGGAAGTATTGATTTTTATGAAATGGATTCCGTTGGATAAAGCACTTACCGAAAATTCTGACTTGGTTTGTGTACTGACTAACTGTCCCAAAGCATTGTAAATTTCGATATTTTCCAATTCGATATGGGTCGGTAACTGGATGGTAACACGGTCGCTGGACGGGTTTGGATACAATAGAATGGTGTCGGAAATATCAAACGAACGGGAGTCTAAAGATGTAGTATTGTTTTTGGAAATAATATCTTTTTCCGGATCAAACTCGAAACTGGTAACAGTAAAAGGAACCGAAACAATAAATTCCTGTCCGTTTACGGTATTGTCTACAACAACATCCTGGGTTTGGGTACCGTTTTTCAAACGAATCGGAAGTGGCATTTCAAAATAACTTACCGATGCATGCGATTGGGTCTGAGTTACTTTTATTTTGGCTTGTCCGGCACCAAGATTCTGAACCGTGATGTTGTAGGATGGGTAGCCCTGATTGTAGATCCAGTCATTAAAAAACTCGGTAAGATTCATTCCGGATACGGTTTCAAGATGCGCTTGTAGTTGTGGCGTAATGGCATAACCGTAGGCCAGTGCCGGGTCGTTCAGGTAATTGCGAAGCGCCTGAAAAAAGTTGGTGTCGCCCATTTTAAACCGTAGCATATTGGTTACCATAGAGCCTTTATCATAGGTGATACGACTACTGAAAATTCGGCCAACATTGGATAGTTGTGCATCGGTTAAATACAAATTGCCATCCGGTTGGGAGGTAATGTTGTTTATTTTTGAGTCTTTCCAGCTGATAAAAGAGGCATTGCTGGTTAGGTTTTTAACAACCATTCCCGACATAAATTCGGTGATACCTTCGTTAAGCCAGATGTCTTTCCAACTACCACAGGTTACTTTGTCGCCAAACCATTGATGTGCCATTTCGTGGGCAATAAGACTTCTGCTAAATCCACCCATAAAGGAAACAGTTGTGTGCTCCATTCCGCCACCGAATCCGCATTGTGCATGACCGTATTTTTCATTGCGGAACGGATACGGGCCAATGAGTGTTTCGTATAGGTTGATGATAGATGGTGTAGGCGCTAAACTGGTTTGACTTGTAAAAGCGCTTTCCGGATACAAATAATTAACTATCGGAAAAGTGTTGGGAGCCACACCGCCAACCTGATTGTAAATCTGGTAATTGGTTACAGCTATAGCGATTAGATAGGCTGGGATTGGGTAGCTGTGGTGAAAATGTGTCGTTTTCGTTCCGTTGCTATTGGTAGTACTGCTAACTTGTAGTCCGTTGGCAACACTCACATATTGTGACGGTGCCGTAATGTAAACGTCAATACTGTTGACTTTGTCATTAAGGTCTTGTTTACACGGCCACCAATCTTTGGCGCCATAAGGCTCGGAAAGTGTCCAGATAATCGGATTCCCGGAATGATAGCTTGCTGTAAAAGCGTTATTCGCGGTAGCAGGTGCGCCCGAATAGGTTATAACAACCGAACTCGAAGCACCGGATGTTAGGGTTGTGGGAAGGGTAATCACCAATTCGTCGTTTGCATTTTGAGTAAACATAAGACTGGTGGTTCCCTGTTTAACACTGCTCACCGTTAGCGCATTTGTTAGATCAAAGGTGATGGTGTTCGTGTTTTGTTTGGCCGTAAAATTGGTTGTTACGACACCTGAAATAAAATAACTGGCCGGATCTACCGTGAATTCGAGTTTGTGGTAGGTGATGTCGTAATTCTGGGTATTGGCATTGGCAGTAAATTGCATCATGCCGGAAGCGGCCTTCATTTCGGCCTCGACCATTCTGGAAAAATCAGCTTCTTCGGTTTGGGCGAACGAAAAAGCGGTTGCCAGTAATGCAAAAATTAAGAAATAGTTTTTCATAAATTTTAGTAAAGTTTGCCAAATTTAGGGAATAATACAAAATATGGGCTTAAAATATTGGAATAATATGGTTTTGATCCTAAGTGGCCATATTCTGTCCTAGCTTTGTAAAATTGCCCGCCCTATTATATAAAACAATTCCTTAAATTTGCTGACCATAAAATCATTATACTATGTTACAGATAGCATTTATTAGAGAAAACCAGGAAAAAGTAATCCAAGCTTTGGCAAAACGAAATTTTGACGCTAAAGCAATGGTTGAAGAAGTGGTGGCTTTAGATGAAAAGCGCCGCGCAACGCAAGTGGAATTGGACAATATTTTGGCGGAATCGAACAAGCTATCGAAAGACATCGGTGAGTTGATGAAAAGTGGTGAAAAAGCCAAAGCAGAAATCCTAAAGGAAAAAACAACCTCTTTAAAAGAGAAAAGTAAAGAACTGACGGAAGTTTTAAATACCGTTTCGGATCAGATGATTCACGAGTTGTATAAATTACCGAACATGCCGGCCGATGTGGTTCCGGAAGGTAAATCAGCCGATGATAACGAAACCGTTTTTGAAGAAGGGACTATCCCGGTATTACACGAAGGTGCGATACCACATTGGGAACTGGCTAAAAAATACGACATTATCGATTTCGAACTGGGAACCAAAATTTCCGGTGCCGGTTTTCCGGTTTATAAAGGAAAAGGAGCGCGTTTGCAACGAGCGTTGATCTCGTATTTCCTGGATAAAAATACCGATGCCGGTTATAAAGAATTTCAGGTGCCACACTTAATCAACGAAGCGTCTGGTTACGGAACCGGACAGTTGCCGGATAAAGAAGGACAAATGTACCATGTGGGTATCGACGATTTGTACTTGATCCCAACTGCCGAAGTGCCGGTAACGAATATGTACCGTGATGTTATTTTACAGGAAAGCGAATTGCCGGTAATGTGTACCGGATATACGCCGTGTTTCCGTCGTGAAGCGGGTTCTTACGGAGCACACGTTCGCGGATTAAACCGTTTGCACCAGTTTGATAAAGTGGAAATCGTACGAATTGAACATCCGGAAAAATCATACGAAGCGTTGGAAGGAATGGTCGAGCATGTAAAAACCTTATTGCAAGAGTTGAAATTGCCTTACCGTATCCTGCGTTTGTGCGGTGGCGATATGGGATTCACATCGGCGTTAACCTACGATTTTGAAGTGTTTTCAACGGCACAGGATCGTTGGTTGGAAATCAGTTCTGTGTCGAATTTCGAAACCTATCAGGCCAACCGTCTGAAGTTGCGTTTTAGAGATAAAGACGGGAAAAACCATTTGGCACACACGCTTAACGGAAGCTCATTGGCATTGCCAAGAGTACTGGCCGGAATTCTGGAAAACTATCAGACTCCGGAAGGAATCGTGATTCCGGAAGTGTTGCGTCCATACACCGGATTTGATATCATTAATTAATAAAATCTTATACTACAACAATGTACTAATTAGCTGAAAAATGGCTACATTAGTACATTGTTTTTTTAGGATAACCATATCATGAAAAACTTTTTTTCCTATATCGCTTTGTTATGCTCGGTGTTTGTTTTTGCACAAAACGAACAGCTGGCGCAAAACTATTTCGATAGGGGAGAGTTTGAAAAAGCGATGGTGATCTACGAAGATTTGCTGAAATCGCAACCGAATAATTACCAGTATTTTCAAAAACAGGTTGCCTGCTACCAACAGCTAAAGCAATATGCCAAAGCGGAAGAAATGATCCGAACCCGGATCGACCGTTTTAAACAAAATAACCTTTATGTGGAACTGGGCTACAATTACCAGTTGCAAAAGGACATGGATAAAGCCAATAAAGCCTATCAGAAAGCATTGGATGTTATCAAAGAAAATCCGAATAATGTCTACGGTGTTGCAAGCCTTTTCGAACAGAAAGTATTATTGGAGCAAGCCTTAAAAGCCTACGATCTGGGCGTTGCCGGAAATCCAAGCTTTAATTTCGATTATCAGATTGCCTTGTTACAGGGGCAACTGGGAAATCTGGAATTAATGGTGGATAAATTGCTCGATTATGCCTATCGCAATCCGCAAAACGCTCCATTGGTACAAAGTCAGTTGGCGCGTTTTATGATGGAAGATACACAGGAATCGTTCAATACCAATCTTCGAAAAGCATTATTGATTCGTACCCAAAAAACACAGGATATTTTCTGGAACCAGTTTCTAAGCTGGTTTTTTGTACAACAAAAAGAATACGGAAAAGCCTTTGTTCAGGAAAAAGCCATTTTTAAACGAAATCCGGATAATTTTTTTACGATTATTAACCTGGCAAAACTAGCCGTTCAGGAACAGGAAAACGATACGGCAAAAGAAATTCTGGATTTTATACTGCTCAATACACAGGATCTGGATTTACAAATGGAAGCGCATTATCAGTTGTTGACGATGGATATCGAAAAAGCAACGCCAAAAGAATATCCTTTAATCCGGGAAAAAGTAAACCTGTTGCTAAAACAATACGGTATTTCGCCCTACTCACTGCGACTTCAGGTTTTAAAAGCGCATTTTGAAGCCTTCTATTTAAAACAGTTTGAAACGGCGCGCCAGATACTTACGAATGCATTGGAATTGCCGCTCAATAATTATCAGAAAGCAGAAGTAAAAATGGAACTTGCTGATGTGTTGTTGCTGGATGAAAAATTCAATCAGGCGATTATCTATTATGCGCAGATTGAAGACGATTTAAAAAACGATGAAGTCGGACACGAAGCCAGTCTGAAAATGGCAAAAGCCAGCTACTTTAAAGGCGATTTCGATTGGGCACAACAACAATTCAAAGTGCTAAAAGCCTCTTCGTCTCAGTTGATTGCCAACGACGCCTTGGAATTATTCCTTTTGATCAATGATCATACAACACAGGACAGTACGCGGGTGGCGTTAAAGAAATTTGCCAAAGCCGATTTCCTGTTGTATCAAAATAAAACAGACGAAGCTTTAAATGGATTTCGTACGCTTTTAAAAGAGCACAAAGGACAAAGTGTAGAAGATGAAACGCTATTGAAAATCGGACGTATTCTGGAAGAGAAAAAAGAATATGCCGAAGCGTTAAAAGTCTATCAGGAGATTATCGAGAAACATGCCGAAGGGATTTATGTAGACGAAGCCCTGTTTTTTTCGGCCGAAATTTATCGAAAGGATTTACCTGATATCGAAAAAGCCAAAGCCCTTTATGAAAAGGTTATTTTTAACCATCAGGATAGTATTTACTACGTAGACGCCCGGAATAATTACAGAAAATTACGAGGGGATAACAATTTATAAAACCCAGACCGACAGTTGTTCGGAGGGTAATAACTTAAGTTTTAAAAGATGATTATTTACAATGTGACGATCAATATACACGAGAGTGTACATGACCAGTGGATGAAATGGATGCAGGAGAAGCATATAGCAGATGTAATGGCTACCGGAAAGTTTACAACTGCGCGAATGGTAAAAGTGCTGGTGGAGGAAGAAATGGGCGGTGTAACCTATTCCATTCAGTATACAACCGACAGTAAGGAAACGTTGCAACGGTATTACGACGAAGATGCGCCACGCCTGAGAGCAGAAGGGTTTGCGCTTTTCGGAGATAAAATGTTGGCGTTCCGTACGGAATTAGAATTGATCAGCGATCATTAATAGCTTTAAAAACGAAGTATGGATAAGGTAAGAGCTAAAAAACATTTGGGACAACACTTCCTGAATGATGAAAATATTGCCCAAAAAATTGCCGATACACTAACCTTAAGCGGGTATCAGAAAGTGTTGGAAATCGGTCCGGGTATGGGAGTGCTAACCAAGTATCTTTTGGAAAAACCAATCGAAACCTATGTGATTGAAATCGATACCGAATCGGTGGAATATCTGCAGACGCATTATCTGAAGTTGTCCAATCGTATCATCTCGAAAGATTTTTTACGTTACAACCTTTCGGAAACGTTTGGTGACGATCCGTTGGCGATTATCGGGAATTTCCCGTATAATATTTCGACGCAAATCGTTTTCCGCGTACTGGAAATGCGGGATCGTATTCCGGAGTTTTCGGGAATGTTCCAAAAAGAAGTAGCCGAACGGATTTGTGAGAAAAAGGGAAGTAAAGCCTATGGTATATTATCGGTTCTGGCACAGGCTTTTTACGATACGGAATACCTGTTTACCGTGTCGGAACACGTATTTACACCACCGCCAAAAGTGAAGTCGGGTGTGATGCGGATGCGTCGAAAAGAAAACTACAAATTGCCATGCGAAGAAAAAATGTTTTTCAATGTGGTAAAAACCGCATTTAACCAGCGTAGAAAAACATTAAGAAATAGTTTAAAAACATTCCAGTTGTCGGATAATTTAAGAGAAGATAGTATCTTTGACCTCCGTCCGGAACAATTATCCGTAGAACAATTTATCGAACTCACTCAAAAAATAGCCGCCGATGGAGTTTAAAATCAGCAGAGACTTTATTGCTCAGATTGAGCAACTAATCAGTGAAAACAAAGGGAACGAACTTGAAAATTTGCTCCAGGAGATTCACTATGCTGATATTGCCGAAATCATGGAAGAACTCGATGATTATGAGGCAAGCTATCTTTTTAAAATACTCGACAGTGAAAAAACAGCGGAAATCCTCCTCGAATTGGATGAGGAAGTCCGTGAAAAAATCTTAAGAAACCTTTCGGCAAAAGAGATCGCCGAAGAGCTGGATGAGTTGAATACGGACGACGCGGCCGATATTATCGCGGAATTACCACAATCGAAAAAAGAAGAAGTTATTTCCGAGCTGGAAGACGTCGAACACGCCAAGGATATTGTCGACTTGTTGCGTTATGACGAAGATACGGCCGGAGGTTTAATGGCGAAAGAGCTGGTAAAAGTTAACGAAAACTGGAACGTGCTCACTTGTGTAAAGGAAATGCGTTTGCAAGCCGAAAATGTTTCCCGAGTGCATTCGATTTATGTGGTGGATGATGAAGAAAGACTAAAAGGACGGTTGTCGTTAAAAGACTTGTTGACGACATCAACCAAAACGCCGATTAGCGAAGTATATATTAAAAAAGTCGACTATGTAAAAGTCGATACCAAAGACGTGGAAGTTGCCCGGATCATGCAAAAGTATGACTTGGAGGCGATTCCGGTGATCGACGAATTGGGACGACTGGTAGGACGCATTACGATCGATGATATCGTAGACGTGATCAAAGAAGAAGCCGACAAGGATTACCAGTTGGCGGCCGGTATCTCACAAGACGTTGAGGCGGATGACAGTATTCTGGAACTAACCCGTGCGCGTTTACCGTGGTTGGTATTGGCGTTGTTGGGTGGTTTTATCAGTGTACGCGTATTAGGTCTTTTCGACGGCGCGATGGATAAACATCCGGAGTTGTTCTTTTTTACACCGCTAATCGCCGCAATGGCCGGAAATGTCGGTGTACAATCATCGGCAATTATTGTTCAGGGTCTTGCGAATAATACATTAAGCGGTTCGTTATGGAACCGATTGCTAAAAGAGATTTCGCTAAGTTTGTTAAACGGATTAATCTTAGGTGTTATCCTCTTAATTGGCAGCCATTTTCTTTTAAATGTAAACTTTATGCTGGGAATTACCGTTACGGTAGCCCTGCTTTCCGTGATTGTCACGGCGTCTGTACTGGGAACCTTTATTCCCATGACGTTAAACCGGTATGGTATTGACCCCGCATTGGCCACCGGGCCTTTTATTACAACCAGTAATGATATCTGCGGAATTTTGATTTACTTTTCCATAGCCAAAATGATCTTAGGCTTCTAATTATATAAAACGGTTCTTATGAAAATTGTAGTTATAGGTGGTGGTAATTTAGGTACCGCCATCGCTTTGGGTATTGTCCGTTTTACAACGGGGAATCAGGTGATCGTGACCAGAAGAAATCCGGAAGCGATCCGTTTTTTGGAATCGGATGGGATTTTACTTTCTTCCGATAATAAAAATGCCGTTCAAATGGCTGATGTGGTAGTGTTGACGGTTAAACCCTATCAGGTCGCTGCAATTATTTCCGAATTAAAACCGTTTTTAAAAGGAAAAATAGTCGCCTCGGCAGTGAGCGGTCTTTCTATGGAAATGCTACAGGAACAGTTGGAAGAAACCGCACTGGCCATCCGGATTATGCCTAATATTGCCATTCAGTTCGGATCGTCCGCAACCTGTGTAACGGTTCGGGAGGAAGATCAGACTACGGTGAAGCCTTTTTTAAATGTGTTGGAAAAATTGGGATCGGTAGTAGTTATCGACGAAAAAATGATGGATGCGGCTACGGTTCTCGGCGCTTGCGGAACAGCCTATGCTTTGCGCTATATCCGAGCGGCGATGCAGGCCGGTATCGAAATTGGTTTCGATGCACAAACCGCACTGGCCATTGCATCACAAACGGTAAAAGGCGCGGCCGAAATGGCTTTGCGGGAAAAAGTGCACCCGGAACAGTTAATCGATCGTGTAACGACGCCTAAAGGCTGTACTATCGCAGGATTGAATGAAATGGAGCATCAGGGATTCAGCTCGTCGCTGATCAAAGGAATTAAAACATCGTTAAACAATATTAAAGGGATATGAAACAGCCTGTAAAAATTCTGCATATCGACAGTAATCACCCGGTTTTATGGGACAGATTGGTGGCGGCCGGTTTCGAAAATTATGAGGATTTTAAATCGTCTAAAGAAGCCGTTGAAGCCAAAATCCACGAATACCATGGAATTGTGATTAGAAGTCGGTTTAAAATCGATAAAACCTTTCTGGATAAAGCGACAAACTTAAAGTTTATCGCCAGAGTGGGCGCAGGTCTGGAAAGTATCGACTGTGATTATGCCATTGAAAAAGGAGTGCATTTGATTGCCGCTCCGGAAGGAAATCGAAACGCCGTTGGAGAACATACCTTGGGAATGCTTTTGTCACTATTGAATAAATTGAATAAAGCCGATCGTGAAGTGCGTAGCGGTCATTGGAACCGTGAAGCCAATCGCGGCTATGAACTCGATGGAAAGACCGTTGGTATTATAGGTTATGGGAATATGGGGAAATCGTTTGCGAAAAAACTACGCGGTTTTGAGGTCGAGGTGCTGTGTTATGATATTCTCGATCATGTGGGTGATGCCAATGCCCGACAAGTATCGTTGCTGGAATTGCAGAAAAAAGCCGATGTACTAAGTTTGCATACGCCTTGGACACCGGAAACAGATAAAATGATCAATACAGCTTTTGTCGAAGCGTTTTCCAAACCGTTTTGGTTTATCAATACGGCACGGGGAAATAGCGTGGTTACGACCGATCTGGTTACCGCGCTGATTCAGGGGAAAGTATTGGGTGCCGGATTGGATGTGCTGGAATATGAAAAGCTTTCTTTTGAAAATTTATTTACAGACGATAAAACGCCGGAAGCATTACAATATTTATTGCAGGCCGAGAATGTGCTATTAACACCGCATATCGCGGGGTGGACTTTTGAAAGTAAGGAAAAATTGGCGCAGGTAATCGTAGACAAAATTATTGCGTGCTGTAATAACTAACCAAAAACAAACTTAAATTATGGACAAAAAAGAAAGTAAAAGAGTAACCGGAATTGGCGGTTTTTTCTTTAAATGTGACGATCCGAATACGGTAAAACAATGGTATCGAGAACGCCTTGGAATTCCGGTTGGCGATTATGGATGGTCGTTTACCTGGAAAGATGAAGAAGGAAACGACGGACTGACACAATGGTCGCCATTTGCGGCAAATACTCGTTATTTTGAGCCGAGTGAAAAGCAGTTTATGATGAATTTCAGAGTGGAAAATCTGGTGGAATTGCTTGAGACGCTTAAAGCAGAAGGCGTTACAGTTGTGGGTGAAATGGAAGAGTACGATTATGGTAAGTTTGGCTGGGTTTTGGATCCAGAGGGAAATAAAATTGAACTTTGGGAGCCAAAATAATATTGCTTTAATATAAAAAGTACTATATTCGCTACATAATCTATCTAATCAAAAACAAAAAATGGAAGTAAAAAGCACAAATTCAGAGGATTGGAATAGTCCTCAGATCCCGGTATTTAAAGTGGATCCGATCATGGTTTTGGTGTTCGGAATTATTACCTGTGGATTGTATCTTATTTATTGGAATATTAAAGTAGCAGATGTTTTAAACGCTGTTGCCGAAAGACAAATTATTTCACAACCGGTAGCCATCTTTTCGGGATGTTGTTTACCTGTTAATTTGTATTTCTACTATATTGCAGGTAAAGATGGTTTACCTAAAGTATATCAAAAAATTGGAGAGCCGAACAAAGATCAGTCGGTTTTATTATTGGTTTTAGGGTTTTTCTTCCCTATGGTAGCTGCAATGATTGTTCAGAGTGATATCAACAAGCTTTACAAATAAAAATAGAAAACAACTCAAAATTTATGGGATTATCGGGGCATTATTAACCCTGATAATCCCTTTTTTGCTTACGTTTCAAAACGAACACAATCATCTCGATGAAGCGCAGTCGCTGTGTCCGTTCAAGATGCTCACCGGATTTCCCTGTCCGGGTTGCGGCATTACAAAATCATTAGTCTATATCTACGAAGGTGATCTGCTAAGAAGTCTTCATTTTCATTTATTCGGGCCGTTTGTCTTTGCCTTGTGTATTGCTGCTATTGTTGTTTTATCGGTTGAATTGATCACCGGCAAAAGCTATTTCCGATCGCTTTTTTATAGTAAAAAAGTAGCCTATTTTCTGGCGACGATATTGGTGGTCTATCATGTGATACGGCTGTTTTATTTTGTGTCGGATAACACCTTCGACGATATCTTGCGACAGTCCATCTGGAAATAAAAAAAGACCTGAAATTTTCCAGGCCTTTTCGTTTATTGCGATATGTTTTTCTTATTCTTTTTCGTTTAGTTTTCGTTCCAGTTCTGCCTGAAATTCTTCCATTACGGGCTTTACGGTACTTTCCGGTAAATCGGCAATGCGGATATACATTAAACCATCTACGGCATTGTTAAATAGCGGATCGACGTTAAAAGCAACAACACGCGCATTTTGTTTGATATACTTTTTGATCAAAACCGGTAAACGCAGACTTCCCGGTTCTACCTCATCGATAATTTTATCGAATTTGTTCAGATCGGCTTCCGTTTCGTTAAATACAAAATCCTTATCGGCATCTTTTAGTTTTACCTTATATTCCTTTTTAGGGTGAATGTATTGTGCAATATACGGATCGTAATAATGCGACTTCATAAATTCGATCATTAGCGATTTGGAGAAGTCGGAAAACTGGTTACTGATACTGACACCGCCAATCAGGTAACGATGCTCCGGATGGCGTAGGGTTGTGTGTACAATTCCTTTCCATAACAGGAACAACGGCATTGGTTTTTGTTGGTATTCTTTGATGATAAAAGCACGACCCATTTCAATGGATTTCGACATCATATCATACAATTCCGGTTCAAAGCGGAATAATTCGTGCAGGTAAAATCCGTTAATGCCGAATTTTTTATAAATATCCGAGCCCAATCCCATACGGTAGGCACCGGCGATCTGTTTGTTTTCTTCATCCCACAAAAACATGTGGTGGTAATATTTGTCGTATTGGTCTAAATCCAGCGATTCGTTGGTTCCTTCGCCTACTTCGCGGAAGGTAATCTCGCGTAAACGCCCGATCTCGTGCAATACATTTGGAATCTTATCGGCAGTAACCAGAAAAACCTCGTAGTTTTTACTTTGAAGCAAACGGTAATCGCCTTTACGTAATTCGGTTACTTCCTGTAGGATTTTTTCGTAATTCGCAGGATGTGCAATTTGCTTCGGACTGCTTTTTGGTAGTGGTAATTTTAAACTTGGTGCTGATAATAACTTACTTTCGGTACTTTCGAATGAGTTGGACAGCATATAAGTTTTGCGACGCAAAAACTCCGAATAGGCTTCGGTGGTTTCGTATTCGTTTTGTTCGCTCACCGAAATCGGTTTTCCGATCCGTACCTTGATCACGCGTTTTTTCTGTGTCAATAACTCAGACGGTAATTTTGCGGTACGTAACGTTGGACTTATTTTAGAAAGCAGGTAAAATAATCGGCTGTTTTTTGCGTGAAAATAAATCGGAACGACAGGAACCTGAGCTTTTTTAATCAGCTTTATAGCGCCTTCTTCCCAGGGTTTGTCAACAACCAGTTCGTCGTCTTTGTAGGTCGATACTTCTCCGGCCGGAAAGATTCCTAATGGTTTTCCTTCGCTAAGGTGACGTAACGTTTCTTTAATTCCGGCAACGCTCGATTTGGCATCTTTGTGATTCTCAAACGGATTCACCGGCATTACATACGGTTTTAAAGGCTCAATACGGTGTAACAGGAAGTTGGCGATAATTTTAAAGTTAGGCTCGCGCTCCAACATTAGTTTTAAAAGTAAAATACCATCAATTCCGCCTAGCGGATGGTTGGAAACAGTAATGTAAGCACCATCTTTTGGCAAGCGTTTTAAATCTTCTTCCGGAATTTCAAACTTAATCTGGAATTCATCCAGAATTGCGTTTAAAAAAGGAACATCGTTAAGATGTTTGTTTCTGTTATATACAGCATTAAGCGTAGAAATCTTCAGCACCTTCATCAGTAACCAGCCTGAAAAAGTTCCTAAGAAACCGTATTTGTCAGTGTTTATTGCTTTTGCAACTTCTTTAGCGGTAACTAAACCCATTTAATTTCGTTTTGAGCGAAAAACAAAGATACTAATTCTCTCGAAACGCTAAAAGGCTTTATCTTATTATTACATAATTTTTAATAGCATTAGAATTTAGGTATTTGATTGTGAAGGTTTTGTTTCTATTTCTGTATTTCTGTTTTAATTCTATAGGTTTTTGTCTATTTTTGGGGAAAATGTAACTGCAACAATGAAAATTATTTCTTATAACGTAAACGGAATCCGGGCCGCTATTACCAAAGGTTTTCTGGATTGGTTGAAAAGTGCCGATCCGGATGTGATTTGCCTTCAGGAAATTAAAGCGACTCAGGAACAAATCCCGTTGCTGGATATAGAACTGGCTGGATATCCGTATCATTACTGGTTTCCGGCTGAAAAGAAAGGCTACAGCGGCGTGGCAATTTTGTCGAAAGTAAAACCGAACAATGTGGTTTTCGGAACCGGTATTCCGCATATGGACAAAGAAGGTCGTAACCTGCGGGTGGATTTTGATACGTTTTCGGTAATGAGTCTGTATTTGCCGTCCGGGACAAATATCGACCGACTGGATCATAAGTTTATGTATATGGCCGATTTTCAGAATTACATCAACAACCTGAAAAAGGAAATTCCAAACCTGATTATCTGTGGCGATTACAACATCTGTCACGAAGCAATCGACATTCACGATCCGATCCGAAATGCAAAAGTATCGGGATTCCTGCCGGAAGAACGCGCCTGGCTGGACGGTTTTATGAAAAGTGGGTTTGTGGATAGCTTCCGCCATTTTAACAAAGAACCGCACCACTACAGTTGGTGGAGTTACCGCGCTAATGCCAGAGCGAATAACAAAGGGTGGCGTATCGATTATAACCTGGTGAGCGAACCGTTGCGCGATCGGATGAAACGGGCTGTGATTCTACCGGAAGCGAAACATTCCGACCATTGTCCGATTTTAGTTGAAATTGAATAAACTCGAAAACTCGAAAAAACTGATATAGCAAATGATTAAAAAAATGTCCATTGGAGTGTTGGCACTTGCGTTGTCCACTTCATGCGTTTCTAAAAAACTGTATACCGATTTAGAAACAAAATACGCCGATTTAAAAAAAGAAAACCGTCAGTTGGCAGATGAAAATACATCACTGACTAAAGATAAAAACCAGTTGGATTTGCTTTCTAAAGATTTGCAGTCGCAGTTGGATAAGCTAAAAGCCGAACGCGATAAACTGGCATCCGATTATGCTGCAGCAAAAAACAGTTTGAAAACCCTGCAGTCGTCCTATAACGCACTCGAGAAAAACAGTGATGATGTGTTAAAGAGCAACATGGACAAAAACCGGGAGCTGCTGGCGCAGTTAGAAGCTAAAGAAAAAGCGCTTGCGGCCGAAAGAGACCGTCTGGAAAAACTGAAAAACGATTTGAAAGACCGTTCGGATCGTGTGAACGAACTGGAAAATATGATCGCCGAAAAAGAAGCTTCCATGAAGCGTCTGAAAGAAACCCTTTCCAAAGCGTTAAATGCTTTTGAAGGAAAAGGATTAACGGTAGAACACAAAAACGGAAAAGTATACGTTTCGATGGAAAACAAACTATTGTTTGGAACCGGAAGTTGGGCTGTCGGAACCGAAGGTAGAAAAGCCGTTGTAGCGGTTGGAAAAGTATTGGGCGATAATCCGGACATTACGGTACTGATCGAAGGACATACTGATAATGATAGATATGCCGGTGCTGTAGGCGCTATCGAAAACAACTGGGATTTGTCGACAAAAAGAGCGACAGCTATTGTAAATATTCTGGGTGAAAACAAAGCAATCGACAAAAAGAATCTGACCGCAGCCGGTAGAGGAGAGTTTGCGCCAATTGCTTCAAACGATACTGCAGAAGGAAAAGCAAAAAACAGAAGAATCGAAATTATTCTGACCCCTAAATTGGATGAAATCTCGAAAATGCTTAATGATATTAACTAATAAACAGTTATATAATGAAAAAGGTTCAGCCCATACGGCTGAACCTTTTGTTTTTAGTATTTTTGAAACCTTATAATTGGAGCATAAAATTAGCATGAAATACACAATACTACCGGGAACGGACATCAAAATAAGTACGATATGTCTCGGAACCATGACGTTTGGAGAACAGAATACCGAAGCGGAAGCACACAGTCAGTTGGACTTTGCATTGGACAAAGGCGTTAATTTTATCGATACCGCCGAAATGTATCCGGTTGCGGCGCGCGAAGAAACTTCCGGGCGAACGGAACGCTATATTGGAAGTTGGTTGCATAAAACCGGAAACCGCGATAAAGTAGTACTGGCGACTAAAATTGCCGGTCCTAACCGCGGAATGGAATATTTGCGAGACGATTTGCATTATACCGATAAAACGATTCGCGAATCGGTCGATAAAAGCTTACAACAGTTGCAAACGGATTATATCGATTTGTATCAGTTGCACTGGCCGGAACGAAAATCGAATATGTTCGGACAACGCGGTTTTACCGTTCAGGACGATGCCTGGGAAGATAATTTTAAAACCGTATTGGAAACCTTTGACGCGTTGATCAAAGAAGGAAAAATCCGTCATATCGGAGTGTCGAATGAAACACCATGGGGCGTGATGCGTTTTCTGGAAGAAAGCAAAAAGCACCATCTGCCGCGCATTGCGACCATTCAAAATCCGTATTCGCTGTTAAACCGGACTTTTGAAGTGGGTTTGTCCGAAACCTGCTACCGCGAAAAAGTAGGCTTATTGGCCTATTCGCCATTAGGATTCGGAACACTTACCGGAAAGTTCCTTACCGGCGAACCGTTGCCAAAAGCGCGAATTAACCTGTTTCCGCGTTTTTCACGTTATTCCGGCGAGCAATCCCAAAAAGCGGTGAAATTGTATCAGGAATTGGCGACTTCATTTGGACTGACGTTAACCGAAATGGCTTTGGCATTTGTACAACAACAAGCCTTTGTTGCTGCAACAATCATTGGAGCGACGAATTTGGAACAGCTAGAGGAAAATATTAAAACCCATTCGGTGGTTTTAACAGAGGAGATGATTCGTGAAATCAATCGTATCCAGGAGCATATTCCAAATCCGGCACCTTAATTTTATTCTACAGATAACTTGTGAGTAGCAGTGCTACCCTCGCTGTCGGTAATATGAAGAATATATAAACCTGTAGCTAAATGCGACGTTTTAATGTTGACTAGCTCCAGGTTTTTTGTTTTCTGAATATGAACCTGTTTGCCGTTCGTATCGAAAATAGCAACGGCATCCGGATAGCTGTTGCCATTGGCCTTGATGTTGATTTCGGTTTTAGCCGGATTCGGGTAGATGGTAAACGTATTTCGGTTAAAATCGGCAGTACCCAGTGAACTGTCTTTTATCTTATAGATGGTTCCGTTGTTAATCGCACCGATATACAATTCGCCATTCATATCTTCTCCAAAAGTCACAAAACTGTTACCGCTAAAGTTCGTCGAGTAGGTTATGGCTCCGGTGTTGTCAACCATACCGATTCGGGGCGAGCAATAATCCGTAAAGAAATATTTGTTCTGGAAATTAGGATAAAGCGATCCGGTATAAACATAACCACCGGTTATCGAACAATTTCCGGCACTATGAGCGGTAACCGCCAAAGGAAAAGTCATCGTCGATTGTGCAGGACATCCGGTACTGGTATTGTACGTATTGTTTCCTTCATAACAACGCCAGCCATAGTTGAGTCCTGCCTGAGTGGAAGCAACTTTATTAATCTCTTCGAAGGCATCTTGTCCTACATCAGCGATCCATAAGTCACCATTGTTTCGGTTAAAGGAAAATTTCCACGGATTACGCAATCCGATCGCCCAGATTTCATCGGCACCAGCCACACCTAAATATGGGTTATTGGCCGGAATGCCATAAGGTGCTCCGGAATTAACATCAATTCGTAGCATTTTACCCAATAACTCGTTGATATTCTGTGCTCTGTTCCCTGGGTCACCACCGCTACCGCCATCGCCCATACCGATGTACAGATAGCCATCCGGGCCAAATTTTACAGATCCGCCATTGTGATTGGAAAAAGGTTGGGTGATAGTAAGTAAAACAGAAGCACTTCCGGCATCGGCAAGGTTCGGATTGCTGCTATTCACACTGTAACGCGCAATTACCGTATTTCCTGCTGTATTGGTATAGTTCACATAAAAGTAGCCATTGCTTTGATAATTCGGATGAAAAGCAAGACCTAACAGACCGCGTTCTCCTCCGGAACTAATTAGGCTGGTTACCGTTAGAAATGGTGTTGGATTAACGGTTCCGTTGGTATTAACTATTTTAATGTTTCCGCCGCGTTCCACTACAAATAAACGGGAGTCGCCGGCATTTGCTATTTCGACCGGATTGGAAAATCCGGTGGCAAAACTTTCCAAAGCAATGGTCTGCGAAAAGCCAATGCTGCTTGTTATAAAAGCCAGGGCAAGTAGTATTTTTTTCATAGGATAGTTGGTGTTGGTTTGTAGTAAAAATAGTAAAAAAATATTTAGTACAGTTGTAACGGTTTAATTTTTAGTGCAATATGAATCTTTGAAAGGACAATTTAGGCAGTTGTTCCAATGGTTAAAGTCTATATCGGTATCTTTCTAAGCTTTGTTTATGCCCTAAAAATCGAAACACTTCCTTTGTTGAGAAGTTATAACGGAATAGTAGTAAATTATAATTTTAATAGGAGCCATGAAACTGTTTTTTAAGAGAATTGGAGTGCTGTTTTTTAAGCGAGAAGTTATTGGAAAACACGAAGAAGTAAAAGAAGTAAAACCTGAAAAAAAGAATAAGGCTGCTTGTAATTGCAAAATGTATGTGAAAAAGGCTTCACTAAGAGAGCTGAAAAACAAGGAAACTGTAAAGGAAACACTCAATAGTAATATAACCGGGCCAAATGGGGAAAAAATTAGAATTAACCGGAGTCGGGTTGTTTATATTGAATCCGAAAAAGAGCACTCCTATACTTTTTCGATTGCAGGTAAAAAGCAGGACGCGCAACTGAGAAATCTGGTTTTATTATCAAATGGTGATCAGGCATACCGTGTCTATTTGCTACAGTATAATCTTAGTTGTATGGCTATCGAAAAGCTAAAAACAGCTATGGAACTATCGGGGAAACTCACGGTAAATATATTGGATGGAAAGGAAGAAATAGCGCCATCTAATCCTGAGATTTATCGTTATGTCGTTAAAACACCGGTGCTTTTATCGGGTTATTTTAATAAAAAAGGAAGCTGGATAAAAGAAGGTAAGGAATTAACAATAGACAATCCTGATTTAAATGTAGACAATCTCAATCCAGAAGATAACATGGATGACCCGTTTTATGAAATAGAGAAAGAATCTGTGAAAGAAGAACTAATGCCTGCTGAAGGAGCGTTAGTAGAAGAAACCGTTATCATTACCACGCCTGTGATTACCTATTAATGTTTCATAACCGTAAAAAAAGCTCTTTTTACCGCTATTTGTGTTCGTTGTTTAGACAGAATTGTTGACTTTGTTGAGATTGCAGAAGATTTGCCCCAGTAAAAATGGAGTGAAATTAATTTCTCTGGAAATGAAGAAAATGCTACAAAATTCGATAATTGTGTTCAGTCTGTTTTGTATCACATTTTTTAAAAAATGTGGTCAGGACTACAATACAAAACAGCAGGTTGTAAAAAATGAAAAAATAACCGTAAAAAGGTTATCCTGTGAAGAACTGCGCAAAAAAAACAATGTCACAAAAAAACTAAATGAAATAGTGTTGACGTTGGCTGCCGATCCATATAATACGAAAAACCATTTGTTGATAAACAGAGAAGAAGCTGTTTGTATAACGGAAAAGGGAATCACATCCTATACTTTTCCCGTTACAAGGCAATATCCTGTTAACAAAATCGAAAACCTGGTACTGCATTATACCAAAGACGGTTCCTGTAATGTGTTTTTTACTACGTATGCTTTGACCCGAAAGCAGGTATTAGAAATACATCGTATCGGAAGTCTGGAAAATAAAATGACTGTTGCGATCCAAAAAGAAGGGAATTGCGATTCCGGTGAAAAAAAACAGTTCTATAAATATAATACATTGGCAAAAGTCCCGATTACGTGGACAAATAAAGGTGAAGCTGTAACGGTTTTAGAATGGTTGCAAAAACAAGAGTGCGATGAACAAGATCTAAACGGTAAGTCGGCTCCGGTTTTGCAAATTATGACAACACCGGTTGTAGGCATGGCATTTACCTCGTTTTTAGAGAAGTTTAAACAGGAGATTACCGTTGTTGCGCCAAATAGCCTTTGGTGGAAAACCACTTCGAGCGATGCTGTTGTTCTGTATTTAAAAGAATATTTTGATCCGAAAACCGGATTGGGAAATACCGAAATAAACGAATTTGCGACCTGGGCTGTTGGTTATTTGTGTAAACACCCGGAAGTTAGCTGGGAGCATTTGGTAAATTGGTTTTTAACACCAGTTGAAATGGATGACGGATATTGTGACAGTTGGTTTTGGGGAAACATAGAACAGAAATATCCGTTAAAAAAATTGCCTCCTTATGTCGATTTCTCCAATGCCTTTCCTAAAATGGAAGAAGACGGAATTATATACCATATGCCGAGTGATACGGTTTATAAAAGGGTTGGAGGAGCTATCCTTGCCAAGCATCAGGAAGAAAATTCAAAGTGCCGAAATGCATGTGCGGTTCGAGCTTCTCTGGCATTTAATTACTCCGGAATACCCATAGATGTGGGACTGAACGGTTCTGAAAAAGTGGATCAGGGTGCCGATGGTAACTATTATATTGTTTCGGCGAAGGCTTTTAATATTTGGATGAAAAAAACATTTGGAAGGCCGACGTTTCGCTTAACAGGAACAAAAGCCAACTGCCGCGAAACTATTGCCGCATTCTTAAAAGATAAAACCGGTGTTTATACCGTTGTGAATAAAAACAGCCGGCGCGCCGGATTCTCCGGACACGTAGATCTGATTTCAAACGGCGAATGCCTTTCCGGTGCCAGTTTATATCCCAAAGGAGGGATAAAGTATATCGAAATATGGCAATTGAAATAAATCAGATGTTACATAGTATGGTTCTTAAAAACAAAGCGCCTCTCCATTGGAGAGGCGCACTTTTCTAAAGATTTCCGATTATCTTATCTTTAGGGTATTTAACGGTATAGCTAATGCGAATTTTCTTTGTTTCATTTGGTTTTAAATTAAGTTCCCAGCTTAATAAACCGGTTTCAGAATTAACCTTGGCACCATCTTTTTGTTTTAATTCGATTTCAATTTCCTTATCGCTACTTAGCGGATACTGATCTTCCAGTTTTAATAGTATCGACTCTTTTTTGTTGTTGCGAACTGTAATGTCATACGTAAAAGTCTGTTCTTTTTTAGTCGATAGGAATTTAACGCCGGATTTATCGACAACTTTTTCACGGGTGATCACAACTTTTTTGTCGCGTCCCATACTAAGATTCAACGTGTCGGATGTTTGTCCCGGATTGACAAGCGTTTTGCCGACATACATTCCCTCGAAAATGATATTGGCTTCGCCTTTTAACAGATTGTATTTGCCATAATCACTGATTTCGGCCAATAAAAAGGATTCTTTATCCAGTTTAGGAGCAGCATAATATTTATAGGTAGCCGGCAATTTGATTTCTTTTAACGAAACACTATGCGTTTTACCATTCGATAGGATGTCATACGGAATATCAATGTCAAACGAAACATTTAATTGGTTTTCGTTGATCATAGTGTAATCCGAAACCGTACTTCTTGCTTGCAATCCGGAAGCTTTTCCTCGAATCGCGACTGCTGAGGTTACCACTTCTTCCATTCGGTCATAGTTAGCCTTGGCTTGCGGTACGGCGGCATATGTCGGTTGGTAAGCTAAAAACCAAGGATTGACTATTGGCGCTTGATTATTCTGGTTCGGGATTCCGCTGGAAAGGGTTAGTTTTACTTTTCTCCAGTCGACTCCGGTGTTTTGAACCACTTGCGCTTTATACAACATGTTTATCGGTGAGGCAATATTATCGGCACGAAGCTCATAAAACGGCGACCAACGCGCATTGTTTGTCAGATAAGAAACATCCAGTGTTACGGCTCCGGCTGTTTGGTTCATCACCTGTAATACCAGTTTTCCGGTAGCATTTTTTTCCTCTTTAGTACTGTTGATTTCCAGTTTGGTGTTTAGTTTGGTTAAAAGATCGGAAAGTTTCTTTTCGCGTTCGTTTAAAACGTCTATTGTATTACTGATCTCGGTGCGTTTCGTTTTGTAATACTCCACCATTTTCATCAGTTCCGTTACACTCAAACCGGTATTTGCCCCATATACCTGTTGATTTCGATCCAAAATTTCGATGGTTTTCATTTCTGAAGTTCGGGTGTTTTTTAAACGATCCAGTTCTTTTTGTACAATTTTGATACTATCCCGTACTTTTTTAATAGCCGGTGAACTTTCGTCAATGTCGTATTCACTGATATAATCGTTCGTGAATTGCGAGGAAAGTACTGTAAGGCTCGAAGGTGCACCAATCTGAACCGTGTTTTCATTCAGGTAATTCGCCACATTTTTGATAACGATTTCGTGTGTTCCGGCCGGAAGATTCAAATAAGCCGTTTGTGTTATTTCTGCGGCGTTAAAATAAACGGTAACCGCATTGACTTTGGCCGTCGTAAAAACAGGCTTTTGGGCGAATACCATTCCGGATAGGGCGAATAGGAGTATTGTGATAAACTTTTTCATGTTTTTTAGTAAATATAATGTTTTACAAATTGTTTAAGGACCGTTTTGTTTTAGGTTCTTTTACGACCGGTAGCGTTGGCAAAGGCGACGATACCGATAAAAAATACGGTAAGGATAAAGACTGTTGGCATTTCGTTTTATTTTTGGAAAGAGTGGATGTCATTTTCAATGGTCAGGATTAACAAACAGGTAGCGGTGCAAAAAACCGGACTGGTAATGCAATGGTGACCGTTCCAGCTACCATTGTTGTTTTGGATGTTGATCAGCTTTCCGCTAACGTTGTCGTACCAGTTTTTCCAGTCATTGTCTTTTTTAACCAACATGGATTCGCCTGTCTGAAGAAAGCTCATGAATTCTTCACCGCCATTATTTCCAAAACCATTCATCACACCATTGTCCATTGCCTGTACTTTTGCAGCTTTATACACTTTTGATGCAACATCGTAGGACGCGGCTTTTTCTTTCGAAATACCAATCTTTTGCAGGTTGTCGCGGTTGAGTTCGGCTGTTTTACCGATTTTACCTTCTGCTTTGGCTTTGGTAAACAGCTCTTCGGCCTCTTTGGCTTCCGAGGCACTTCCACGAACCGAACTACTCACGGCATAAAGCATAATACCGGCACCATCCTCGGTTTTGGCGGTATTGCTTTCGGTATTGTAATTGCTTTTCTGATAATTACGGGCAGCGGTGATTTTGTCTTCGTTTACGGTAATGTTTTTGTTTTTCTTAGCCTGTTCCAATCCCGAACTGGCAAAAGACGATTGCAATACACCGGCCCATCCGGCACCGTTTACTTTTCCGTTGGTGTCGTAGGATTTCTCAATTTTGTTAACGCAGATTTGTATCGCTCTTTCCACCCGTTGCGATGGATTTTTTTCGGCTACCTGATTTAAAAATTGAAGCGTTAGTGCGGCATCAATATTTTCGCCCAGTTTGCGTTGTATCTGTGTGCCGCGAACCTGCGTGATATAATCACTGTTTTTATTGGCTTCGATCTGTTGTAACAGATAGTCCAACGCATTGGAAAGTTGTTTCTGATAAGGCCCTTTGGTTGTGGTATACCCCATACGGTATAAGGCCATCGCAGCCATCGCAGTTGTAGCCGGATCGGATTGTACGGCATGCGGGTTCATTTCGCCCTGATTGCTGTGCGAACCGGCGCCCCAGCCTCCGTCGTTGTTTTGTGCGGAAACCAACCATTTTTCACCTTTTTGCACAACGCTTTTTAGGGAAGCATCATTTTTATATTGGGCATATTCCGCAACAGGTTGTTCGCCCATAACCGACATGAAAACACAAGGTTGTTCTTCCGGTGCTTTTTGGGTGTGTAGTACGGTTGTTTCAGTCGATTCCGGTTTTCCGGTTTTGATCATTACTCCGGTCAACACTACCGAAGTTGTTAAAGCTAGTAAAAGATTCTCGGTTTTCATGATTTTCGGTTTTTTAAAGATTACAGTTCAAAAGTAGTCGTATCGTAAATGCGGTTTTGGTAGAATGGGTGAAAGCGGGTTTCAACTTGGTGAAAGGATTGTAGTAACTTATTTGGTCGTACTCAGTTGTATGGATTTCAGATCACCGGATGGTGTTATCAGTATATATTCCTTTTCATTTTTTGGCGCTGGCTTTTTGGTGCGAGTGATGGCAATTTTAACCTCATATTGCACTTGAATCACCGGTTCGAGTATGGTTGGATTAACCACAAAATCAAAATCCTTGTTTACAATCGGTTGGTAATACAGTGTTGTTGATTTGGTAGCCTGGTTGACATTGGCGAATTTTTTAAGCGAAAGCGATGAACTGCTATAGGCTTCATACGATTTATACATTTCAACCGGAAGTGTAATACTGTAACCGTCCGCTATTTTTTTCTCGGCATTCGTAAACGTTTCACCCAACAGTATTTCGTAATTTTTGGCTTTTTCCAAAACCAGAAGTCGGGCTTTGTTCATCAGGTCTTTTTTAACCGTTTCCAAAGTATTCGAAAAGTAATCTACCCGTACGAGGTCGTAAATTTCATTGGCGGATAGGATCTTAATAAAATCGTCCAACAGATTCGGATCGGTATATTTAATATGAATGTTCTTTTTTAATTCAAAACCAACCGGGATTTCATTATAGGTTTTCCGACTAAATAGTTTTCGTTCGACGGTATAGTCATACATCGGAACAAAAGTGATCATATCTACAAAGGTTTCCACACCTTTTTTTAATCGGATTTCTTTTAACGACTGACCAATGCGCTTGTCGATGATCTCATTGACTTCTTCCGTAGTGGCACCGGTTTGTGACACCTGGAAAATAGCGACATAGGCATCGGCTTTAACATTGGCCAGACCTTTTACACTGGCGATGATATCGGCATTGGAAGGGAAATTCACGTTGATCGAATTGTCGGTAAATACAACCTGGTTTTTATAGTTGATATTCCCGGAAACTTGTGCAATAGCAAAATGTACTGTCAATAAGCTTGCAAAGAGTAGTATTTTTTTCATGTCGGAGGTTTTAAGGTTCGGAGCAAATGTATTAATCGAAAAAACGTACTTTTGGAAGAACGGGTGAAACGGGAATCCGACTTGGTGAATGCTATAGGAAAGGATTTTGGATTTAACGTACTTTACATTCAGAAAAACAAGTAAAACAGCATGCGGTATATAACGTATATCTTGATCGGATTGGGTATCGGACTTTTGACTCCGCAGCAGGCGATTGCCCAACAAATCAATGCCGAAAAAGCGAGTAAAAGTGTCAGTGGGAAACTGAGTAAAGCAGCAGAGGAACTGGCCAAATCCTTAGATGCGAACGATGAGGTAAAGATCGCGGTGAGTTACGAAAAACTGGCACAGGAGTTTATCGATGCCGACGATCCGGTGAAAGGAGAAGAATATCTTAAAAAAGCACTGGAAAGTTTTACCCGACTAAAACGGAAAGAGGATATTGCCCGGGTAACGCGAAATCTGGCGCGAACACAGGAGAGTCAGAATAAATATAAAGCGGCGATAAGTAATTATCAGACCGCGAGTGCCATTACGGTCGATAAAAGCGCGATTGAAGTCAATCAGAATGATGCCAAGCGTTTGCAAAGTCCCCAAAATCCGGCGGCACAGTATGATTATGTCAATTCCAATATCAAATTGCTGGAAAAGGAAAATCGAAGCGAAGAAGTAGCCGATGCTTATGTGCAAAAAGCGGAAATGAGTCTGAAGAAGAGGAATAAAGCCGAAGCCATTGAAAGCTATAACCAGGCGATTACGTTTGTTAAAGACAAGCCAGAAGCGGTGATCAAACTAAAAAATGAAATCGCAAAAGTCTATACCGCCGACAATCAGTTTGACGAAGCAATCGGGATTTCCGAAAAACTATTGGCCGATGCCAAAGCACGTCAGGATTTTGATACCGAAATAGCGCAATTGCAATCGCTGGCAACCATCTATTTTAAAAAGAAAGAGCCGGAAAAAGCCACACACGCCTTAAAAGTAGCCTATAAACTGGCAACCGAAAATGGGAAAGCCGAAGCCGTTAAAAACAACCTCGAAAGATTGCTTAACTATTACCGACAAACCGGAAATTATAAGGAGAGCACACAGTTATACGAACAATTCTTTAAAAACTACGAACAGTTAACCCGAAAAGACAGTGCGCAAGCCGACCAGTTAACCTTTCAGGTAACGGAAGAAAAGATTCGCCAGCTGGAAAAGGAAAAGGTTTTAAAAGACGAATTGATCGCTAAGAAAAACACCTTTAACTATTTCCTGATCGGTTCTATGATTGTACTGTTATTGCTTTTCGGATTGATCATAAAAGCACTGTATTCGATCAAAACAAAGAATAAAGAGATTGCCTTACAGTCGTTACGCCGGGAAATGAACCCGCATTTTATTTTTAACAGTCTGAATAGCGTCAATCAGTTTATATCGCAAAACCGCGAACTGGAAGCGAACAAATACCTAACGTCCTATTCGAAGCTGATGCGGAATATGATGGAAAATTCCAATAAGGATTTTATCGCCTTGGGAAGTGAAATCGAACAATTGCGGAAATACCTCGACCTCGAACATATGCGCTTCGAAGATCAGTTTGAATATACCATTGCAGTAGATGAAAAACTCGATACGGAAACCATTCAGATTCCAAATATGATCATTCAGCCACAACTGGAAAATGCCATCTGGCACGGACTTCGGTATAAGGAAGGCAAAGGTTTGTTGCAATTGCGCTTTCTCCTTGAAAAAGAAAACGTTTTGGTTGTGATCGAAGACAATGGAATCGGATTAACCAAAAGTCGGGAACTGAAAACCAAAAATCAGAAAGTACACCAGTCGAGAGGACTTACCAATACCAAAGAGCGGATTGGTTTGTTAAACGAATTGTATAAAAAAGAGATCGCCTTACAGATTGTTGAAAAAACAGAACCGGAAACCGGGACTATTGTAACCCTGCGTTTTTCCCGGATTGAAAAATAGAATACCATGCAAAAAATAAGAAGTGTAATCGTAGAAGATGAATTGGCGGCAAGAGAAGTGCTTAAAAACTACCTCTCTAAATATTGTCCGCAGGTTGAGGTAATTGGCGAAGCGCAACATATAAAAGAAGCCGTGCCTTTGTTGCATGAACTGGAACCTCAACTGGTTTTTCTCGATGTGGAAATGCCTTTTGGAAATGCTTTCGATGTATTGGAAGCCTGTAAGGATTTGCAGTTTGAAACCATCTTTGTAACGGCTTTTTCGGAATATTCGCTAAAAGCCTTAAATCAGAGCGCGGCTTATTATTTGCTAAAACCAATCAGTATCGAAGAACTGATTTTGGCGGTCAATAAAGTACAATTGCAGTTGTTAAATCAGGATATTTTTAACCGGAACCGGATCATAGTGGAAAACTTCCGGGAAACCAATCCGGAGCGTCAAAAAGTTATTTTGCCAACACTCGAAGGCTTTGAAGTGGCCAAAATGGAAGAAATCGTTCGTCTTCGCGGAAATGGTAATTTTACGGATATCTATTTACAGGATGGCAGTAAAAAAATGGTATGTCGTTTTTTAAAGCATTTTTCGGAAATCCTTCCGTTTCCATTTTTACGGGTTCATAAATCCCATATTATCAATGTGAATTTTGTGAAATCCTATCATAAAGGAGCCGGTGGTTATGTAACGCTTTTCGATGGCTCGGAAGTGGAAATTTCACCAACCTATAAAGAAGAATTTTTAAAGAATTTTAAATAAATCGGATAGAAAATAAAAGCGCCTTAGTAATTTACTAAGGCGCCTTTATTTTTTTGAGACTGACCAGATTGCTATCCTACCTATAAGGCTGACCAGATTTTTATCCTGTCTCATTATATAATACAAATATACGGTAAATTTATTAGATTGTGTTTTTTTAAAGATAGTATTAATTGATTGATATATGGTTTTTTATGATGATCGCATCTTAGCCCGAGTATTGATCTATTGTTATGAGTGTGTTTGTGTTTTTTCGGTAAAGGAAAAGCGTTGATGTATTGTTTTGAATAGCTATTGCAAATTGACCATCACTTAGTCCAAAATGACTATGTGTCATCGCCGTTTTTATGGTTACTTCGACGCATACTAAAGAAATAAAATGATATTCGACAACTACATTTAATGTGGCTTTATCGGGATATTTTTGCATTAGTACCATTCTTAGGTTTCGTGATTTTGGAGGAGGATAATTTAGAAAAACAAAGTCTTTATGTTTTAAAGCATAATAAACCAGATGTTTGAATGAATTTTCAATTAACTCTTGTACTAATGCTAATGCAATCCCTTCTCTTTGTCCATTGTCATCACCAAATTGAACCCGGAGCATATAGTGCTTATCTACCCATAATTCGACAACAGTTTTGTGCGTGTGAGTGACAATCTGTTTAGCGAACTTAGAACAACTGTTTTCTATATATGCCTCTATATCGTTAATCTTTCCTTTTTCAATTCTTAGTCTTTTCCTCTTCATTGCAACGCTCATTTTAAATTACAATGGTAATAAAATAAACCTGATATCACAATTTCGGATATAGTGTAGTATTATTGGTTTCAGATGTTTTTATATTGAACAAAAAGAAATGTAGTAAGTCGCAGATAATTTAGTTTTGAAATAAATTAATACACCATTTCTTTTATAAAAATAGAATCGACGGCAATGCTATCCGGCATGGCTTTTAGTTTTAGTAAGGATCGTGAACGACCGGTAATTGTAAACGGTAATTTGTAGCCAATCGTATCCTCCGGAGTTAAAACACCTCTGCGTAACATTAGCTTTGTCAGGAAGTTTTGTTGCTCGTTGGCATAGCCTTTTAAGCTTCCGGTGCTATCGAACTGCCACATGAATTTTTTGGGTTTCGGTACAATAGTCGCTAAGAAAAGACATTCTTTTAACGTCAGATCGGCGGGTTTTTTCTGGAAATAAAACTGTGCGGCTTCTCCGATTCCGTATACATTTGGTCCCCATTCGATTACGTTAAAGTAAACTTCAAGCATTCGTTGCTTACTGGCGATACGGTTGTTTTCGAGTATATATACCAATAGGATTTCTTCCAGCTTGCGGGACAATGTTTTTTCCCGGGTCAGAAATACATTTTTTACCAATTGCATACTGATCGTACTGGCGCCACGGGCAAATTTTTTGGTTCGGATGTTTTTAACGATCGACTGTTTAAACGCTTCGTTGATAAAACCACGGTGCGACATAAACGACGGATCTTCCGACGTTAAAACGCTTTTTTGCAAATAGGGCGCTATCTGATCCAATGGTGTGAAATTCGGATTGGATGGACCCACGACAATCGGGCGCTGTGGTACTCCGTTTTCGATTGCACGATAGGTAAACGCAGTGTTTAATTTGTCCAGATCAGCTTCTCCGTATTTAAGAATTTTAAGGCCTTCTTTTTGGAGCTTACTGTCAAAAACAAGGGCATTCGGGTTGTTTTTGTTAAATTGAAAGTCGAGTTTGTAGTTAAAACTACCTTCGGCTTCCATACCTTCGAAATGGGTGAACAAACCTTTCGGAAGGGACGTTATAAAGTCCTGTGCTTTCATTTTCGGAAGCGCAACACGTAAGGTATACAAAGTGTCTTTTTCCGTATTGTATTCGGCAAAGGGCTGTATTTTTATAGCGTTGAGCTGTGCTCGGGAACTACTGTCTATAGCGACAAAATGTTCACCAAAAAGAAAGCGGTAATCAAAACGGGCTTTCTCGATGATCACATCTTTTTTAGCAATCCTCGGATGATTAATCGTGAAGTTACTGATAGAGGTATAGCCGTCGACATGCAATTCGTTACCTTCCATTTTTATTTTGGCTACGTTCACATGAATACTGTCAAAACTGGACAAAAGATGAAAACGTTCGTCGATATACGGAACTTTGATTTTGGAAGTATCGCTATTAAAAAAACGAAGATCGGCTGTTTTGTTCCTCGGATCGGCCATCCCTCGGATTTTCCAGTTTTGGGTAAAGGTATTGGTGCGGACGTTTATCGTGGTTTGTAGCTGTTTTCCTTTCAGATCGAGTTCATTTAGATGCATGGTAACCTTTCGTCCCATATCGTCCATCCGGAGCGATAGGTTTTGAAGAGTCATATTGGTTGGCACCAGATTTAAAGCCTTGGTCAGTAGGCGATAGGCCAGTTTGGCGTAATTCTTTTTCTCGTTTTCGGGATTGTCTTCTTTTTCCCGTTTTAGGAAAGCGTCGAAATTACGTCCTTTTTCGTTTTTTACGAATTGGATAAAGCCGTTTTGCATTTCCAGTTCCTGTAATTGAATATCACCGGTAAATAACTGAAAAAGGTTAACCGTCGTTTTAATTTTGGCAACGGCCAACAAGGTATCGGCTTGTTTGGGAACTAAAACAATATTGTGTAAGGTGACACCATTCAGTCCGTCAAATTGCGCTTTTTTGATCGAAAGGGTACAATTGTAATCGACGTCAAAACGGTTTTCGGCTTTAGTAATCACTTTTTGAAGTAGGGAATCCCGGAAAATAAAAAGACCGATAAACGCAAGCGCAAAAAGGACTAGCAGCGCTATCGAAAAGCGGATGATTTTTTGCTTTCTGGTTCTCATACTTCTTCTGGTTTGTACAAAAATAGGGTATTATCCCTAAAAATAAAGTAGAAGAATATGTTAATATGCAAGGTTTTTGCCGGTACAAAAAGCATTTTACGGTTGTGATGTTTCGATTCGTATTTTTTTAGTGGAAAAAACAAAAGTGCGAATCGTTTTTGATTAGGATTGGAAGCGTCCGAAAAAATCATTTCTGTATTGAAACGGGAATTTGTAAAATTCAGAAGGGTAGCGCGTAGTCGTAGCTTTGACTTCGAATTCGCCTTCCAGTTTTTCGATGCCTTCCTTAAATGGATTTTTACTGAGCTTGGCGGTAAGTTGATCTACAGTGAAAGACTCTTTTGAGCCGTCCTGAGCATCGGTCCAATGACTATAGTTAGCGGTAACAATGGTTAGTGTCGAATCAATGGTAAATGTGATACTTTGTCCGGTATAGCCGTCGTTGGATACGTTTTTAATTTGAATACAATTGGGATTTATTTTTTTAAGGATCAGTATGTTTCCAAAATCACGGAAGTCGTTATCGACGCTTTCCGGTATGGTGAATAGCGGACTGGTTTTAGCCACTTCAAAATGGGAAGTGTCCGTAACCCGGATTTTTCCATAGGTTGTTTGATGCTTTTCGTTCTGACAGCCGATAAGCACAAACAGACAGCTGATAAGCCCGTAATAATAGTTTTTACCCGAACAACTCGCTAACCACATCTTCAATTTTAGACACCATTTTAACGTTGATTGCGGTATTTTTAACCGCTACTTTATTATACTTGGATATGAATATGGTTCCGAAACCTAGTTTTTCGGCTTCCTGTATCCGTTGTTCCACACGGTTTACCGGGCGGATTTCTCCGGAAAGACCTACTTCTCCCGCGAAACAATAATCTTTCCCTACCGGAATATCTTCGTTTGACGAAAGTATAGCCGCTACAACGGCCAGATCAATTGCCGGATCGTCTACCGAAATACCACCGGTTACATTCAGGAAAACGTCTTTGGCACCCAATCGGAATCCGGCGCGTTTCTCCAATACGGCTAAAATCATATTTAATCGCTTGGCGTTATAACCAGTCGTGCTGCGTTGTGGTGTTCCGTATACGGCTGTGCTGACTAATGCCTGAATTTCTATCATCAACGGACGCATTCCCTCGAGTGTGGTGGCAATAGCAGTTCCGGATAATTCTTCTTCCTTATGCGAAATCAGGATTTCCGACGGATTGGCAACTTCACGTAGTCCGCTGCCTTGCATTTCGTAAATGCCCAATTCGGCCGTAGAACCAAAACGGTTTTTTAGCGAACGCAGAATACGATATACGTGATTCCGATCGCCTTCAAATTGTAAAACGGTGTCGACCATGTGTTCCAATATCTTCGGACCGGCAATGTTTCCGTCTTTGGTGATATGCCCGATAAGGATTACCGGGACATTGGTTTCTTTTGCATATTTGATCAATTCGGCGGTGCATTCCCGGATCTGAGAAATGCTTCCGGCCGATGATTCGATATAGTCGGTATGAAGCGTTTGAATGGAATCGATGATCACAATTTCGGGTTCGATGGTTTCGATTTGCCTGAAAATGTTTTGCGTTTTAGTCTCCGTCAGGATATAACAATTATCGCTGTTGGTTGTGATTCGTTCGGCACGCATTTTAATCTGCTTCTGACTTTCTTCTCCGGAAACGTATAAGGTTTTATAGGGAAGTTTTAGGGAAATTTGCAGCAATAGCGTACTCTTTCCGATACCGGGTTCACCACCTAAAAGGGTAAGCGAACCGGGAACCAGTCCGCCGCCCAATACACGGTTGAGTTCGCCGTCGGTAGTGTCCATTCGGATTTCCTCGGCAGAATCAATTTCATTTATTTTTAACGGCTTAGCCGCTTTTTTAACTTCTGTAGAACTGGCTTTCCAGGCAACCTTTTCTTCTTTCTGGATGACTTCTTCGACTATGGTATTCCATTCTTTACAGGCATTACATTGGCCTTGCCATTTAGAATATTGTGTGCCACAGCTTTGACAGAAGAAGGTTGTTTTTAATTTGATCGCCATTTCGGATGTATTCTCTTTTTGTAATTGTTATCTGGATTTTACGGCATCGGCTCTTTCCAGCATACCGTCTTTGGTCAGGTCGCCAATAGGTTCCAGGTTAAAGGCACTCATATAGGCTTTGTAGGCTTTTTTGTTATCGTTGGTATTTTCGTAATACAAGCCTTTTTCGTATTCGCTGATCATGCTTTTCGGATAGTTCTTTTTGGCTACGTCCGAAAGCGTTAACAGCTCTTCGTAATTTTTGTTTTTAAGGATAGCGGCTTCAATCGCTTTAAAGTCGTTTAAACGGATGGTAGGTTTATATCCTAATTTCTTTTCCAGGTTGGTGTATTTGTCAATCAAATACTGCGTATGACCGGTTGGTAATTTGGCAATTTTCTCCTGAAATTCAACTGTTGAAATCGGTTGGTAGCCATCGAAAATATGATAAGCAGCATTCGGAATGGCAAAAGTTACCAGCGAATAGTGCGATAGTCCTTTAAATTCATCAAAACGGTATTTTAGATTGCTGTTTGTAACGGCTTTTGCTTTTTCGTCCAATGCTTTCATCTTGGTCTGGATTTTTTTCAGATCACCATCGGAAGTCGCCTGATAGTAGAAAATTGGTTTTTGAATAGCAGCCAGTCGTTCCGGAATTCTGTTTTCCATTTCCGGAGCAAATTCTGGACTTAATGAAATATAAGCATTGAAAATCGGGTTGTCTTTATATAAGAAAAAGTTTAAAAAACCAGCTGTGGTATCCAATCCGGCAATCATACGGAATGGCGCTACACGGTATTTTTTTTCAACATATGGCAATAATTCCGCACCGATAAATTCGAAAAATTTAGCCCCTTTTTCATTCGGTAATCCACCTTCGTCATAAGAAGTATCGTATTCTCTTTCGTTGTTTTTATTCTGATTGATGGCAACGATGATTACTTCCGGAAGATCGTCCCAATAAGCACCATAGGAAAAAACACCATAAAAAGGATTGGTTAGGTATTCGCCGTCAAGGACGAGTAGTAAGGGGTATTTTTTGTCTTTATTGCTCTCGTAATTGTCGGGGGTAATAATGGTAATTTCCCGGATTTCCTTCAGTTTTTCGGAATTAAAAGCCTCGACTGTCTTTTGGGAAAAGAGAGCGTGACTCAGTAGAAATGTTACCAGGAGTAGTAGCGTTTGTTTCATGTTTGTTAGTAGTTTCTCGTAGTTTTGGAATAGAGAAGCAAGATAACAAAAATTATTTATTTCGATGTAAAAGCGGCAATAACAAAAAGGAAAGTAGTCCCATCAAAATGATTAGTCCGGTTTGCGATGTCCAAAGGATCCAGCCAAAAGTAGTACCGGCTGTTTCGGGTACCGAATACAGGACTAAAATCTCGGAAATCAATAATGGAAAAGCACCAAAACCGCCATTGGTAAAACTGATAGCAAGGCTTCCGACCACAAATGCGGTAACCACTACGCCAAAACTGATGGTGCTGGTTTCTTTAATGGCAAAAATGGCAAAGTAAAAGGTGAGTACATAACCGATCCAGATCACGGCTGTATAAAATAGAAAAGCCCATTTGTGCGGCATTCGGAATACGCTTAGAACACCTTCGATTAATCCGGATATTTTCTGTTTGATGATGACAACTGGACGCCATTTGGAATACAAAAATACCAGCGTTACAGCGATAAGTATTCCAACACCGCTCACGCCAAGCAGGATTAATTTATGAACCGGGATTTTCTGTTCCAAAAAGGTTTTTAGATTGTCAAATTGTAATAAAAGTGCCGTGAACATTAAGGCTAACAGTATAACCAGGTCGATCACCCGTTCGGCAATAATGGACCCGAAGGCTTTGTCGAAAGGAACATCTTTGTATTTTTTAACAATCAGTGCGCGGGAAACTTCTCCGGATCTCGGAATGGTAAGGTTCATCAGATAACCGATGCAAACCGCGGCCAGATTGGTTTTAAAGGGAGAGAAATAACCCATGTGCTCCAAACTGAAACGCCAGCGATACCCTCTTGCTACAAGGCTCACCAGTGAGAAAAATGTCGAAATCAGAATGTAGTTGTAATTCGCATTCCGGAAATAGCTTTTCATTTCGTCCAGCTGTTCGGGTGTGAATTTATGGTAGGCGTAATACACTAAAAAAACTCCCAACAAGAGTGGGAGTATGATGCCTATGGTTTTTTTTAATTTCTCTTTCAAAAGAATGATCTAGGTTAATGTATTGTCATTTTCGTTCGGGAAAATGATAGCCGGTTTGAAGTCTTTTGCTTCTTCCGTACCGATAATTCCGTATGAAATGATAATAATGATATCGCCTTTGTGAACTTTTCGTGCAGCGGGTCCGTTTAGGGTAATTTCCCCACTGTTACGTGGTCCGGGAATGGCGTAGGTTTCGAGACGTTCCCCGTTGTTGATGTTTACAATAGAGACTTTTTCTCCTTCAAAAATATTGGAAGCTTCCATCAAAGCGACGTCAATCGTAATGCTTCCGATGTAGTTTAGATCGGCTCCAGTCACCTTTACACGGTGAATTTTGGATTTAACAACTTGAATTTGCATGGTGCAAAGGTAATTAATTTAGTGCAATATTGTCAATCAATCTGATATTGTTTATGTAAACCGCAATAAAGCCGCGGTATTTTTTAGTGCTGCTTTTGCGAGTGGCAGATAATAAGGTCGCCTCATCTGCAATTTCAAAATATTCCAGTTCAAAGGCGGGATATTTGGCAAAGGTACGGGTGACATAATCAATAACGTCCTTGGTCGATTGGGTGCTGAATTTTTGTTTGGCTTCCAACAGGGTTTTGTAAATCAGGGAAGCTTCTTCCCGGGCTTCGCTGCTTAGACGCTCATTTCGGGAACTCATGGCCAGTCCGTTTGCTTCCCGGTGTATCGGGCATCCGATTACGTTTACCGGGATATGGTATTTTTGAACCAGTTTCTTTACAATTTGTAGTTGTTGGAAATCCTTTTCGCCAAAATAAGCATTTGTTGGCTGTACAATTTCAAACAGTTTTTTTACAATCGTTCCAACGCCGTCAAAATGACCCGGACGATGTGCGCCTTCCATCTGAAATTCCAAACCGTCGTATTCAAATGCGGCAGCTGTTGTATTGCCTTCGTAAATATCGTCTACTGTTGGAGCAAAAATCAGGATGTCTTCCGATACCGTACGAACCTTTTCGATGTCACGGTCTATATGTCTTGGGTATTTTTCAAGGTCTTCCGAATTGTTAAATTGTGTTGGGTTTACAAATATGCTGATAACCGTAATCTGATTTTCGGAACAGGATTTTTGTAACAGGGAAAGATGGCCCTGATGTAATGCGCCCATGGTAGGAACAAGCCCAATCGTTTTTTTGGATGTGCCGATTTGCGCTAAATGTTGCGCTAAATCTGCTTTTTTGGCAAAAACAAACATTTGCTTTGGATTTAAATTGGGTGCAAAATTACTATTTTGTCAAACAACTGCATAAAATTTTGTAATTTTGCATGTTTTTTATATCCAATAAATAAAATTTAATGCAATGAATGATAAGAGGATATTGTATGTATCATCTGAAGTGGTGCCTTATTTAGCTGAAAATGAGGTTTCTTTAATGTCGTACGACGTGCCAAAAATGATCAATGATCAAGGAGGACAAATCAGAATTTTTATGCCTCGATATGGGAATATCAATGAGCGCAGGCACCAATTGCATGAGGTTATCCGCTTGTCTGGGATGAATTTAGTGGTAAACGATATGGATATGCCGTTAATTATTAAGGTGGCTTCTATACCGAAAGAGCGTATTCAGGTTTATTTTATCGATAATGATGAATACTTTAAACGCAAAGCTACTTTCTCGGATGAGGATGGAGTGTTGTATCCGGATAATGACGAGCGTTCTATCTTTTTTGCAAAAGGAGTGGTGGAAACCGTTAAAAAATTAAACTGGGTACCCGATATTATTCACGTGCATGGCTGGTTGGCGGGTATGCTTCCGATTTATATGAAACATTATTATAAAGATGAAGCCCTTTTTGCCGATACTAAAATTGTAACGTCTGTTTATGCGCAGTCATTTGATGGAACACTGGATCCGGAAATGATGAAAAAAGTGGCGTTTGATGAAGTTCCGAACGCGTCGATCACCGACCTGGAAATTCCGAACTACGAAAATATTATGAAAGCCAGTATTCTGCATTCGGATGCAGTAATTATAGCTTCTGAGGAGCTCTCTCCAAGTTTAACAAAATTTATAGAAACATCGGGTAAACCTTTTTTACCTTTCGTGCCCAAAGATGCTTTTGCGGAAGCATATACTAATTTCTATAAAAATCAAGTTATATAATCATTCTTTGATCTGATAAAAAATATGAATAGGATTTCATTATTACAAAAATTGCTTTTGTCTTTAACGGCGATTTTGTTGTTCTCCTGCGATAAGGATTTTAATACTGTCGGTTCCGATCTGGTAGGTGAGGAAAATTATAATATGGAGAAGTACATAGGGCAAACGCTGGAGGCTTATAATAAAGCAACAGGTGGGGTGCAGACAAACAACTTGCCGGTGAATCTTTTGGGGGTAATGAACAATACCACTTTCGGCGAAACCAAAGCGCATTTCGTGTCGGAAGTGCAATTGGCTTCCGTGGCGCCAACAATCGGAGATAATCCTGTAATTGATTCGGTTTGGGTGTATGTGCCGTATTTTGCGACACAAACCGGAACGGATGATAATGGCGTGCGTTTGTACGAGTTGGATTCGGTTTACGGAAAAGATAATAAGTTTAAATTAAGAGTCTACGAATCAAAATACCAATTGCGAACGTTTGATCCTGCTAACGGGGGAGATGCTCAAAAATATTTTTCGGATGAGAAAAATCTGGTAGAAAATAACAGAGGTACCTTGCAGTTGAATGATGGGCCTCCAAATCAGAATGAAGCGTTTTACTTGAATGATCTGGAGACAATTTTATATAAATTGGATGCTGCCGGGAATTATCTGAATTCGGCCGGACAGATTATTGATAATAACGATATTGGTAATCGAGTGATTCTGGAACGGTATACGCCGGGTATGTGGCTGGATTTAAATAAAGCATTTTTTCAAAATAAAATCTTAAATGCGTCTTCTGATAAGTTGTTTAATAATAACGCGTTTAAAGAATATTTTAGAGGATTGTATTTTCAAGTGGAAGGTATTTCGGATCAAACCTGTATGGCAATGCTTGATTTCTCGAAAGCGAAAATCAATATTCGTTATAAAGCCGATGCTTCTACGGGGTCGACTACGCGGGTGCGAAAATCGATTGTGTTGAATCTTACCGGTACAACGGTTAACTTTTTAGAAAACAGCTTCTCGCTGCCGACAGAATCCGGTGATGATCGTCTGTATTTAAAAGGAGGTCAGGGGGCTTTTTCGTATATCGATTTATTTAATAAAACCGAGTTGGAAGATCTTCGTGCGCAAGTGGCGAGTAATAAATGGTTGATCAACGAGGCAAATCTTACTTTTTATGTCGACAAACCGGCGATGCAGAACGTAACCTACGAGCCGCAACGTATTTATTTGTACGATATTAAGAATAATAAAGTACTGATCGATTATAATTACGATGCGACAACCAATTCCTATTATCCGAAAATGAGCAAGCTTGTAATCGGTGGATTGGTGGAACGGGAAACGAGTGGCGATAAAAAAGCAATCAAATATAAGCTGCGATTAACGCAGTATGTGAATAATCTGATCAAAAAAGATTCTTCCAATGTACGGGTAGGATTGGTAGTGACAGAGGATATCAATAATGTGAAAAGTGCATACTTTAAAAATCCGTTAATGATGTCCGATCCGATGTCGCCAGCAGGAACTTCATATAATGTGAAATTCCTTCCTGTAGCTTCGGTAATTAATCCGTTAGGAACAGTACTGCACGGAACGAATAGTTCGGATGTGGATAAAAGATTAAAATTAGAAATTTATTATACTAAACCCAAAGAATAATTTATGTGTGGTATTGTAGGTTATGTGGGTCACAGAGAAGCTTATCCTGTGATTATAAAAGGTCTTAAAAGACTGGAATATAGAGGGTATGACAGTGCAGGTGTGGTGTTGTGGGATGGTGAAGATTTGAAACTGTCGAAAACCAAAGGTAAGGTTACGGATTTAGAAGCGCGTGTAGCGGCAGAAATAACAACTACTGGTACAATCGGAATGGGACATACCCGTTGGGCAACCCATGGTGTACCGAATGATGTAAACTCGCATCCGCATGTTTCTAATTCAGGTGATCTTGTGATTATTCACAACGGAATCATTGAGAATTATGAGCCGCTTAAAAAAGAATTAATTAAAAGAGGATATGTTTTTAAATCGGATACCGATACGGAAGTGTTGGTAAATCTGATTGAAGACGTGCAAAAACAGGAAAACCTGAAATTAGGGAAAGCGGTTCAAAAAGCGCTTAACCAAGTGGTGGGAGCTTACGCTATTGCTGTTTTTGATAAGAAAAAACCAAATGAGATTGTGGTAGCCCGTTTGGGTAGCCCGTTGGCAATTGGTATTGGGGAGGATGAATATTTTATCGCTTCCGATGCTTCTCCTTTTATCGAATATACGAGTAATGCAATTTATCTGGAAGATGAGGAAATGGCTATTATTCGTCTGGACAAACCAATGAAGGTTCGTAAAATTAAAGACGATTCATTAGTGGATCCGTATATCCAGGAATTACAAATGAATCTGGAGCAGATTGAAAAAGGCGGTTATGATCACTTTATGTTGAAAGAGATTTATGAGCAGCCTAGCGTAATTAAAGATACGTATAGAGGACGTCTTTTGGCAAATAAAGGAATTATCCAGATGGCAGGTGTTGAGGATAATATTGAAAAATTCCTGAATGCCAACAGAATTCTGATTGTAGCTTGTGGAACCTCATGGCATGCCGGTCTTGTGGCGGAATATGTATTGGAAGAGTTTGCGCGAATCCCGGTAGAAGTAGAATATGCTTCGGAATTCCGTTACCGCAATCCGATCATCTATCCGAACGACGTGGTAATTGCGATCTCGCAATCCGGTGAAACAGCCGATACGTTGGCGGCAATCAAACTGGCTAAAGAAAAAGGTGCTTTTGTTTTCGGAGTGTGTAATGTGGTTGGGTCGTCTATTTCCCGTGAAACGCATGCCGGAGCTTATACGCATGCCGGACCGGAAATCGGAGTAGCTTCTACAAAAGCATTTACAACGCAGATTACTATTCTGACACTAATTGCATTGCGTTTGGCAAAAGCAAAAGGAACGATGAATAATTCCGATTACCAACGCTATTTGTTGGAGTTGGAGTTGATTCCTGAAAAAGTGGAAGAGGCCTTAACGACAAATGATATGGCAAAAACGATTGCCGAAATCTATAAAGATGCACCAAACTGTTTGTACCTGGGAAGAGGATATAATTTCCCGGTAGCTTTGGAAGGTGCGTTAAAGTTAAAAGAGATATCGTATATCCATGCAGAAGGATATCCGGCTGCCGAAATGAAACATGGGCCTATCGCGCTTATCGATGAGCAGATGCCGGTGGTGGTTATTGCGCCAAAACAAAATCATTATGATAAAGTGGTGAGTAATATCCAGGAAATCAAAGCGCGTAGCGGAAAAATCATCGCAGTAGTAACGAAAGGAGATACGCAGGTTAAGGAATTGGCCGATCACGTTATTGAAGTTCCGGATACTGCTGAGGCATTAACGCCGTTATTGGCCACAATCCCATTACAGTTACTGTCGTATCATATTGCGGTATTGCGTAATTGTAATGTCGATCAGCCAAGGAACCTGGCAAAATCAGTTACGGTAGAGTAAATTATAAAAGCGGATTTTTCGGAATTCGCTTTTTTATTATAAAAATTCAAAAATTAAATTGCGTAATTAGCATATAAAAAACTATCTTTGCGCTCTGAAAAAAGAGGTTTTTTCAAGAAACGTAAATAGCTGTTTAATAAATACATAAGCAATGTCTAAAGGAATAGGAAAAGTTGCACAGATTATCGGACCTGTGGTTGACGTAGTATTCAACACACAAAATGCCGAACTTCCAAAGATTTATGATTCATTAGAAATCACTAAAAATGATGGTTCAAAATTAGTACTTGAAGTGCAGTCTCACATCGGTGAAGATACAGTTCGTACTATCTCCATGGATTCTACCGATGGATTAAGCAGAGGTCAAGAAGTTGTTGCTTCTGGAGCTCCGATTCAAATGCCAATTGGAAAAGATATTTATGGTCGTTTATTTAATGTAATCGGAGACGCTATTGACGGTCTTGGAGATTTACCAAAAGAGGGTGAAAACGGATTGCCGATCCACCGTCTGGCTCCAAAATTTGAAGATTTATCAACGTCGTCAGAAGTTTTATTTACCGGAATCAAAGTAATCGATTTGATCGAGCCTTATGCAAAAGGAGGAAAAATTGGTTTGTTTGGTGGTGCTGGTGTTGGTAAAACCGTATTGATCCAGGAGTTGATTAACAATATTGCAAAAGGTCACGGTGGTCTTTCTGTATTCGCAGGAGTAGGTGAAAGAACACGTGAAGGAAATGACTTACTTCGTGAGATGTTAGAGTCAGGAATTATTAAATATGGTGACGATTTCATGCACTCTATGGAAAATGGAGGATGGGATTTATCCAAAGTTGACAAACCGGGTATGAGAGAGTCTAAAGCGACTTTCGTATTCGGACAGATGAACGAGCCACCAGGAGCACGTGCACGTGTAGCTTTATCAGGTCTTTCTATCGCTGAGTATTTCCGTGATGGAGCTGGTGAAGGTCAAGGGAAAGACGTATTATTCTTCGTAGATAATATCTTCCGTTTTACACAGGCTGGTTCTGAGGTGTCTGCACTTTTAGGTCGTATGCCATCTGCGGTAGGTTACCAACCAACATTGGCTACTGAAATGGGTGCGATGCAGGAGCGTATTACATCTACTAAAAATGGTTCCATTACATCAGTACAGGCGGTTTACGTACCTGCGGATGACTTAACGGATCCGGCACCGGCTACAACCTTTGCCCACTTAGATGCAACTACTGTATTGTCTCGTAAGATTGCTGAGTTAGGTATCTATCCTGCAGTAGATCCATTGGATTCTACTTCTCGTATCCTTACACCACAAATCTTAGGTGATGATCACTATAACTGTGCTCAAAGAGTAAAAGAGATCTTACAAAAATACAAACAATTACAGGATATCATCGCGATCTTAGGTATGGAAGAGTTGTCTGAAGAAGATAAATTAGCTGTATCAAGAGCACGTCGTGTACAACGTTTCTTATCACAACCTTTCCACGTGGCAGAACAGTTTACAGGTATCCCTGGAGTATTGGTAGATATTAAAGATACAATCAAAGGTTTCAACATGATTATTGATGGTGAATTAGATCACCTGCCGGAAGCTGCATTCAACTTGAAAGGTACTATCGAAGATGCTATCGAAGCCGGACAAAAAATGTTGGCAGAAGCATAATTCGTTCAATTGAAAAGCTCAATTGCGTAATATCAATTAATAGAAAATATGATTGTAGAAATAGTTTCACCGGAAGCCACTTTATTCAAAGGAGAAGTTACTTCGGTAGCCGTTCCGGGTGTAAATGGTGAGTTTCAGATGTTGAATAACCACGCGCCAATCGTTTCTTTATTAGGTCAAGGAAATGTGAAAATCGTTGGCCCTGGAGTGAAGATCGCAAAAGAATTTGCATCCAAATTCAACAAAGTTAACGAGCAAACCTACTGGTTGCCGATTAATTCCGGAACAGTAGAAATGAATGACAATAAAATTATTGTTTTAGCTGACTAATACAATGATAGCCCATAAAGAAAAGCCCTCGCATTAGCGGGGGCTTTTCTGTTTTTGTATAGGTTATATGTACACCTGACAGGTTTTTGAAACCTGTCAGGTGTTATAGCATCAGATTTTTTGATGATCACCATTTTTAACGGTAACCAGATAAATACCCGATTGTGTGTTTTCTGTTTTCCAACGGAATCGGTTTGTTAAAAAAAGCCCACGTATTAGCGTGGGCTTTTCTGTTTTGTAAGGTTTATACACCTGTCAGGTGTTATTGTGTTATCGGATTACAATTTTCTGTGTTTCCTGGCGATCGCCGTTTTTAACGGTTACCAGATAAATGCCCGATTGCGTATTTTCTAACTGAATTGACTCGTTGAAAATAGTCGTCGTTTGGAAATTGCGATTGTAAATACGACGTCCGCTAATGTCGAAAACCGTGATCTCGGTTGTATTCGCAGCGTCCGGTGTGAACTGAACATGGAACGAACCGTTGTTCGGGTTCGGGTAGATCATAAAATTGTTTAGCTTGGTTTCGGTTAGTCCTAAAGCAGCACTAACGGTACAAATATTCAAACTCCAGCTGTTTAAAACACCACCATCCTGATTGTAGGCATCTGAAATTCGTAACGTCCAGTTTCCAGTCGAATTCTGGCCGTTAAACGCCGATAATGGCTGAGTTGGTAAAACCGTTCCGGAAATACCCGGATTCGTACCGCAAATTACAGGAGTACCACTGTCGGAGAACGTAGCAACAATATTCTGGATGTCATCGCTGGTACAAGGTTGCGCGAATAATTGTACCTGTGTTCCGGATGGACTGATTAAAAAAGCAGTAATATCGTTAATCCATGTATGGGTGACATTCATAGTGATGGCTACGCTTGAAATAACGCCTCCTGATGGAATATTTAACGTCGAGTTGATCGTCGGTGTTCCGGATGCGGAGATCGTGATAGGTACGTTAGCAGAAGCGCTGGAAGCACAACTGATCTGTCCGGTTGTAAATTTAAAAGAATTACTGTAGGTTCCGATACAAGCTGCATTCTTAGGTTGAACGCGCCAGAAGTAGTTGGTCGCCTGTGATAATCCGGAAACCGTATAACTATTTGTCGCTGAGGAACCGGAACTGATAATATTGGTAAAGGCATTATCGGTGGCTACCTGTACATCATAAGCGTTGGCATTGCTGTTTGCTGCCCAGCTTAGGGTTACGCTTGTGTTCTGACCTACGGCAAGATCCGCCGGTGTGGTTAACGACATGGTTCCGAAGTTGGAGTTTAGTAAATCCAGATAGTAATTCGCGTTTTTGGTCGTCGAACCGGAGGTTGCTGTAACATTTAACGTGTATAAACCAGGTGTAGCGGCATTGGTATTGCTTACCGTCATGGTAACCGTACCGTTTGCGCTGATACTTGTTGGTGAAAAAGTAACAGTGGTTCCGGCCGGATTTCCGGTAGCACTAAAAGTCGTGGCTCCGGAAAAACCGTTGTGTGCTTTATAATCAATGGTATACGAAATGCTCGATCCGGTACAGATTGATTTATTCTGCTCGCCGGCTACACCGTTAAAGGCCGAAGCAAATGTTGCCGCTGGTGCAGAAATGGTAAAATTGGCATTGGAAACATCATAAAAGATATTGTCGTAACCGCGTACCATAATTCGGTTTTGCGCTCCCGGTGTATTCGGAATGGTTACCACTTCCGAACCGTCATTCGGAACTTTGCTCGCTAATAAAGTGTCAAATGAAGTACCGCCGTTAGTCGATAGATAAATGTCAACAAATAGAGCGTTAACACCATTGGCGGTTGTTCCGGCTACATCCCAGGTTACGTTCTGGTTGGTACCGGCTTGCCAGGTAACATTCGTATTTGGAACCGATACCAGGAATGGTCCGGCTGTTCCGCTCACGGTTACTTTCATCAGATCGGAAGCAGTTTGTCCGCCACCGGCTTTATTATCTTTTGTGGTTAACGAGAAGTTTAAAGTTCGGGCTACCGATGGACATACTTCCCAGGTATTGGCTGTATTACCGGCTAAAACCGTGGCCAGCGCCGGCATATAACGGGTGGGTGATGTGGTACCGCGAATGGTACGGAACATCGGGCCGTTTACACGTGTTGCTGTAGGTGCCGCAGCCGAGTTCGGGTTTTGCGGGTCGTTTTGTTCCCAGGTATAAGTTAATGCATCACCATCCGGATCGGTTCCGGTTCCGGTTAAAATAAAAGCAGTCGATTTCGGAATAACATAATCCCTACCGGCATCGGCAGTTGGTGGATTATTGGTGATAGCAGTGATCTGGGCGCAACTGGAGCTTACTCCGGATTTTACATTGGCCAGAATATCGCGAATATTTACATAGGTAAAATAATCGTCACTATTGTTCTGTACATTGGCAGGGCAAATCCCGGCATATCCCATGATAGACGATCCTGAACCGGGTTCTACTTCGGTTAATCCGCTTCCGGAACGACAGTTAGAGCTACTCTGCGTATGGTAACCGCCAAACTGATGTCCCATTTCGTGTGCTACATAATCGATGTCGAAGGCATCACCGGTAGGATTGGATCTTCCGGTCATTCCGGTTCCTTTGTGGAAACCACCATTCGGATTGCTGTTGGTGCTGCATACACATCCGATACAGCCGGCATTTCCGCCTCCTGAAGTATTGAAGTTATGTCCGATGTCGTAGTTTGCAAAACCAATTGCGGCATCAATGGTAATACCGGTACGAACGTTATATTCGCCACTCCACGGATCGGCTGTAGTGCTTCCAAAATAAATCAACAGGTCGTTATTCGCAACAAATACCATAGTAATCGAAAGGTCTCTTTCGTAAACACCGTTCACACGGGTCATGGTAATGGCCATTTGTGCCTGAATGTTGGCTCGTTTCTGAGCATCGGTTCCGGTTCCGGCAAAAAGATTACCGTATTCTGCGGTACAAGACTGTGCCAATCGATAGGTTCTCAGTTTTTTGTCGTCGGTGTTCAAAGCGGTTTCAGGATTTCCAACACGGTCTTCGGTTAACGATGGTAGTTTGATGCCGTCGTCGGTTAGACAGGCAAAGTCCGAAAAAGGCTGGTGCAACGAAGCTTTGTTGTAAACGATATAGTTTTGACGGTCTTCGGTATACGGATCAATAAAAACCGTGCTTTCCTCACTCGATAACGTCATGCTGTGTAAACCCAGTTGGGTAACCGAAAAACGGGCTACAGCTGTCGGGTCTTCTACGCCTTGGGCGGCATACGATTTGATCATTGGATATTTGGCTGCTAAAGCCGGTTCCATTATCGGGGTTTCCATTACCCGGAAGTGTTCCAGTTGCCCTTGTGCATTGGGAAGTTCGATAATTAGATTGGATTTGCCCTCAAACTGACCGCGTATCGGAGCGTTGGACAAGCTGTTTTTTAAAGTGCTCAGATCAAGGGTGAACAGATTGTAATTCCGGGGAAAGGAACTTCGGTTTACTTTTTTTTGCGTTGTGATGCTGCTTTCGTCAATCGGTTTCCAAAGTTTTTGCGTTTGGGCAAAGCCTGTGGCGAATGAAAAAAGTAACAAAAACGCTAGTTGTAATTGTTTTTTCATTTTTGTTTGGGTTAAGTGTTAAATAGTTGCTAAAAATAATAAAATTTATTATGCTTTTTGTTTTTAATTTTGAATCATTAGGGCTTTTTGTGTTGGGTTTCATACAATTGTGATACATTGGGAACGAAAAAAGATACTTACTTTTGTCAGTATGAAACGCTTTCCAGTATCACTATCGACTAAATTACAATCCCGGACAGTAGCCAATGCGTTACGGCAATTACCCGAACAAAAAAATGGCGTCGATTTTTCGTCGAACGATTATTTGGGTTTTGCCCGATCCGAATCGCTTTTTCAAAAAGCAACGGCTTTGTTGGCGCAACAGCATAATTCGCATAATGGGGCTACCGGTTCGCGATTGCTATCGGGAAATCACAATCTTTATGCAGAAACCGAAACCAAAATTGCGGCTTTTCACCAATCGGAAAGTGCTTTGATTTTTAATTCGGGCTACGATGCCAATCTGGGCTTTTTTAGTAGTGTGCCGCAACGAAACGATGTGGTGTTGTTTGATGAATTAAGTCATGCTTCCATCCGTGACGGAATTCGCCTTTCGAATGCACGGTCGTATAAATTCCTGCATAACGATCTGGAAGATCTCGAACGCCAGATCAAGCGATTTCAAAATGATCAGGGGTCCGTTTATATCGTGACAGAAACGGTTTTTTCTATGGATGGCGATTCGCCCGATTTGGAACAAATGGCGGTACTTTCCGAACGATATGGTTGTTTTTTTGTGGTCGACGAAGCACATGCTTTAGGTGTGTTTGGCGAAAAAGGAGAAGGATTGATCGATGGGTTAGGACTCCGCGAAGCTGTTTTTGCCCGAATTATGACCTATGGAAAAGGATTAGGTTGTCATGGAGCTGCGGTGTTGGGCGACGTAAGACTCAAGGAATATCTGGTCAATTTTGCGCGGAGTTTTATTTATACGACAGGTTTGCCGCCGCATGCGATTGCAACAATACAGGCGGGATATTTGGCTTTAGAAACGGAAGCCGAAGCGCGAATTCGGTTAAAAGAAAATATCGTTCATTTTAATCGGGAAAAGAACCTGTTGGGATTAAAGCCATTGTTTATCCGAAGTAAATCGGCCATACAATCGGCCGTGATTCCGGGAAATGAAAAAGTGAAAAATATTGCCCGCCAATTGGAACAATCCGGATTTGATGTACGCCCCATTATGGCGCCAACGGTACCGGAAGGACAGGAACGATTGCGTTTTTGTTTGCATAGTTATAATACAACAGCAGAAATATCGGAAGTGTTGCATCTTTTAAATCGCTTGTTATAAGATGAAAAGTGACTTGAACTTGAAAAAAATAGCTGTGTTTAATTATTCAGCCGAAGCTTATATTTATAAGGGAAGATTGGAAGCAGAAGGAATTACGGTCTTTATAAGGGATAATTTTACGGTTGATGCAGATCCGTTGTTTAGTCAGGCCATTGGAGGAGTGAAGTTATATGTAAAAGAAATAGACTACGAAAAAGGGCTACAGGTTTTGGGGGATATTGATAAGTATTCTTTAACGAGCGACGGGAAACCAATTGTATGTCCTAGGTGTGGATCGGAGAAAGTACAAATGTTTTCTGTGCTTAATGATGTAAAATCTATATTTTCCTTTATTGTCGGGCTTTTTTTGGTTGTGCTTCCTTTTTATGTGAAGTATACCTATGTCTGCGATAATTGTGAGTTTAAATTTAAAAAAATATGAAACTATTTGTAACAGGTATCGGGACCGATGTAGGGAAAACCGTAGCCGCAACTATTATAACCGAGGCTTTGGAAGCCGATTACTGGAAGCCGGTTCAGGCGGGTGATCTGGATTATTCCGATAGTCATAAAATAAAAGAAAAGTTATCGAATACCAAAACCCGGATTTTCGATAATGCTTATGCTTTAAATACACCGGCAAGTCCGCATGTGGCGGCAAAAATCGACGATGTGGTCATCGATTTAAAAAAAATCAAAGAACCGAAAACGAAAAATCACCTGGTTATTGAAGGTGCCGGCGGTGTATTGGTTCCGTTAAACGATACGGATTCGATTATCGATCTGATCCAGCCGGATTATAAGGTGATTGTGGTGTCGCGTCATTATCTGGGGAGTATCAATCATACGTTATTGACAATCGAGGTTTTAAAAGCAAGAGGGTTGGCTGTCGCCGGAATTATTTTTAGCGGAAAAGAAAACCCGGATTCGGAATCCATCATTTTAAATCGTACCGGGATTCAATTCCTGGGACGAATCGATGAAGAACCCTATTTCGATAAAAACGTGGTTAAGGAATATGCCGACTTGTTTGCTGAAACATTGTTGGGTTTATAAAAAACAAAACCTGTCAGTTTTAGTAATCCGACAGGTTTTGATTGTAAGGTTGCCTTTGCAGGCGACTTTTTTTTATAGGTATATTGTTACTACAGTTCCACCAGGAAGGGTAAGGGTTGCAATATCATCGCAACTTCCGTTACCATAGTCCAATGTGAAGGTTTGCGAATTTTTCGTGATTGTTTTTTTACCTTTTACGATAACCGGACAACCGATGTTTCGGATTAACGGTTCGGTAATTTCCATATGTAATAAGGTTCCGTTTGGTAAGGTGGTTAACGCGCTACCTCTAATGCTGAAAACATCATCTGTGAAAACCAATGGAGTGGATACACCTCCGATCTTTTCGATGTTAAAGCTTCCTTCTCGGTGAATCGTTCCGCCACCGGAAGGCTGAATGATATTGATGTTTGTGTCGCGGGTAAAGGTTGGAACGCTGTTTACAACCACTCTGCTGACGTTAATGGTGCCTTCAATTTTATGACTGTTGATGTAATAGTTGTCGAATGTGATGGCGGCAGTAATTTCGTTGGTTGTCGTATTTCTATGCGCTACAATATAAATGATTCCGCTGCGGTTGTCTCCATTGTTGTCGATGCATCCGGTTCCAAAATCAACTTTAAATTTTTTGTCTCCGTTGGCTAGTGTCTCCTGAGTGATCACACGGCAACTTGAAGGAGGTAGCTGCGTGTCTATGTTTTTAGAAGCGTAATAACCGTCGCCGGCCAATACTTCTTCTTTAATTCCTTCCACATCTTCTTCAAAAGCTTGCGCTTTGGCATCCGTTGCAACAGTGGTGTCTTGAGTACTACCGGTATCGGAACTATCACTGTTACTATTACAGGAGATAGCCATCAAAGCAGTAAGAGTTAGTAATTTAATAGTTGTTTTCATAATTTTTTCTGATAAGGTTCTTTTTTTTAGACAAATAAAACGATAAATGGTTTAATGTTAAACTTTTTTGTTTTCAAAAAGTAATCCGAAAGTGCGCTTTATCTTTGCGGTACAGAATCGAAATATAAAAAAAGAAGTGTACAGTGGAAAATAACAGACTGCAAAAAGCCGACGCAAATCATTTGTGGCATCCGTATACCCAACATAAAACAGCGCATCCGCATATAGCTATAACGAAAGGAAAAGGAGCTTTATTATGGGATGAAAACGGAAAGGAATATATCGATGCTATTGCTTCGTGGTGGGTAAATCCGTATGGGCATTCCAATCCTGTTATTGCCGATGCGATTTACAAACAGCTAACAACACTGGAACACGTACTTTTTGGCGGGTTTACGCATGAACCGGCGGTGACACTGGCAGAAAAATTGATTCCAATATTACCGGATAATCAGAAAAAGATTTTCTTTTCCGATAATGGATCTACGGCGGTTGAAGTTGCTTTAAAAGTCGCTTTGCAGTATTATTTTAATAAAGGAGAAAAGCGAATCAAAATCATCGCTTTCGAAAACGCCTTTCATGGCGATACGTTTGCAGCTATGGCGGCCAGCGGTATTTCTTTTTTTACCGAGGCTTTCCAGGGATCGATGATTCAGGTAACGCGAATTCCGGTACCAACACCGGGTAATGAAGCGGTCAGTTTCGAAGCGTTGCATGCCTTGTTGCAAACCAACGAATATGCCGGATTTATTTTTGAGCCTTTGGTTCAGGGTGCGGCCGGTATGGTGATGTACGAACCGGAGCAACTCGATACGCTAATCCAAAGCTGTAAAGCATACGGTGTATTTACCATTGCCGACGAAGTGATGACCGGATTTGGAAAAACCGGGAAAAATTTCGCCTGCGACTATCTGACACAACAACCGGATATGATGTGTCTTTCCAAAGCACTAACTGGAGGTACGATTCCAATGGCATTAACGACCTTTACACAAGAGTTGTTTGATGGCTTTTATGACGATGATGTGAATAAAGCCTTGTTCCACGGGCATACTTTTACAGCAAATCCAACCGGTTGTGCGGCGGCATTGGCCAGTTTGGAGTTGCTTTCCGATGCAGAAATCCAGAAAGGTATTGCGAGAATTCATCAGCAACATCTGGCTTTTCAGGCGCGCGTCGAAAATCATCCGCGGGTAAAAACTACTCGTGTTTTGGGGGTGATCTTCGCGCTGGAATTTAAGAGAGATTCATCGGATAGTTATTACGGAGATTTCAGAAATACCCTGTATCGTTTCTTTATCGAAAAAGGAATCATATTACGTCCGGTTGGGAATATTGTATATATACTGCCGCCGTATATTATTTCGGAAGCCGAACTTGAAAAAGTGTACCAGATTGTCGGGGAAGCGTTGGATATGTTTTAATTTTGCACCCAAATACTTTTACGTTGAAAAACAAGATTGCGATAACAGGCCTGGCATCCGTTTCTCCTTTGGGTGATAATCCGACTACAATTTGGGAAGCCTACGGGAATCCGGAAAGTTATATCCGGTTTTTGCCGGTGGGTGATTCCGTATTTCCGGTAGCGGCTCTTGCTACCGATGTGAAACAAAGTATAGAAGCCCTGAGGTTTTCGGATGTAAAATATAAAAATTTGGATGATTCCGTTTTGTATGCTATTGCGGCCTCTCGTAAAGCGGTAGCGCAGGCGGGCTGGAATGACGGTCGTTTTGGAATCAATATTGGTTCGTCCAGAGGCGCGACGCAATTGTTTGAAAAGTACCACCGTGAGTTTTTAGAAACCGGATCAACGGCTACATTGGCATCGCCTACAACTACATTGGGGAATATCGCTTCGTGGGTGGCGAATGACCTGAATAACGACGGCCCGGATATTTCACATTCGATTACCTGTTCGACGGCGTTGCATGCACTTTTAAATGGTGTAGCCTGGCTGCAATCCGGAATGGCTGATAAATTCCTTGTCGGAGGAAGTGAAGCGCCGTTAACGCCTTTTACGCTGGCGCAATTAAAAGCAATGAAAATCTATTCAACCTTAGAAGATTCCTATCCTTGTAAAGCATTTGATCTCGATAAAAAAAGTAATACGATGGTTCTTGGTGAAGGCGCGGCTATGGCCTGTTTGGAAACCGGTGAAAATGTAAATGCACTTGCCTGGATTGAGGGAATTGGTTATGCTACGGAAATGCTGCAGCACAATGTTTCGATATCTGCCGATGCGGAATGTTTTCAGAAGTCCATGCGAATGGCTTTAAATGGGATCGATCCGACAGAAGTTGACGCTATTGTACTCCATGCGCCGGGAACGATAAAAGGAGATGTATCGGAACGTAATGCCGTCGAAAAAGTATTTGGCGATCATATGCCGATGCTAACCACTAATAAATGGAAAATCGGGCATACTTTCGGTTCCTCCGGAATATTAAGTGTAGAGCTGGCAGTGTTGATGTTGCAACATCAGCAATTTATAGGAATCCCATTTCGGGATAATCCGGTTTCAAAACCGGCAACCATTCGTAAAGTATTGATCAACGCTGTAGGGTTTGGCGGTAATGCCGTGAGTGTGTTGTTGTCGAAATAAATTATTCCGCACTTAAATCACTGCATTTTTCGAAAATCAGATTGGATTCATAGCCTTTCCGAAGTAGGGAATCACAAAACTTTTTTTTCTTTTTAAGGAGATTGGATTCTTTAATGGAATTCCAGGTCGCATCGGCCAGTGTGTCGAAAGTTTCGAAATATTCTTCGGGAGTGAATTCTTTTAGCGCACTGTCGATATTGTATTTGGAGATGCCCCGGAATTTAAGTTCGTTAACAATCCGGAGCTTTCCCCATTTTTTGATACGGTGTTTTCCCCGGGCAAAACTGCGGGCAAAACGCTCTTCGTTTAGAAAGTTATTTTCGATCAGGTGTACCACTATTGTGTCGATAGCCTGCGGAATCATATGCATTTGCTGTAGTTTCTGAATTACTTCCGCATGACATCGCTCCTGATAACCACAATAATATTCCAGTTTTTTTATGGCGTCATCAATTGAGTAGTATTGGTGTTTGTGCTGCATCAATTAATGTGCTTTGAAATGTTATTGTATACCTAGTTTTTTATGTGTCTGAATAATCGCCTGCTCGTTTTTATGGTCGATCCATTGCTGTCCTTTTCGTCTTCGCATAAAGTTGTCGAAATGACGCATGATGAATACGTTATAAGCGGCTTTTGACAGATTGGAAATGCTTCTTGGAAACGCCCGTAAACTCATCGAAAATCCGGGAGTGAGGTATTTCATATAGTGCCAGTATCCTTCCGGCATATAGAGCATTTCACCGTGATTTAGGTTACAGATAAGCCCTTTTGCGTGTTTTAAAGCTGGCCATTTTTCAAAATCCGGATTGTCGAAATCGATATCTTCTCTCGAAATCAAAGCATGTGGAATTTTGTATAAATAAGGCGTTTGGTTTGGTTCGAAAAGGATACACTGTTTTTTTCCATTGAAATGGAAATGTAAAATATTGGAATAATCAATATCAAAGTGCATGAATACTCTTGAATTTTCACCTCCAAAAAACAGCATCGGAAGTTGTTTAACCAGTCGTAATCCAATATCAGGCCATTTAAAGTCCTTTTGCAGGGATGGCACTTCTTTCATCAGGTTGTATAGGAAAATACGGTAGTTGGTTGGTTTGGATTGTAGCAGATCGATATAATCGGCCATTTTCATCGTCGCATGAGCTTCGTTGAATCCGTCTTTATGGGATACGGGCCTGTCATCGTATAGTGGTACTGTTTTGTCGCCGGCGATGTCTTTAATATAGTTTAGCTTCCATTTTTCGTAGGCGGGCCAGTCGGTTGTCAGTTGTTCGATGACTAGTGGTTTCTGCTTTTTTACATAGTTTTTGTAAAAATCTTCTTTTGATATGGTTTTTACGCGTTCAATTTCGGTTAAATGTAAAGGCATAATACAATGAGATTATTTTAAAAAAAAAAGCTCCTAATTTGTTTTTTGCAAACAGGAGCTAAGTTAATAAAGCTTTATCTTTTTGTGAAATTATTTTAAATTAAAATTTAAACGGTTTCCTGATTTTTGTTTTTGATGGAAGCTTCCAGATTTCGTTCGATTGAGTGTCCTGGTCGTGTCCATTTTGGTTTTTCACCCAAGGCCTGGAATTTGGAATCCTCGGCTTCTACTGTTTCCGGTTGCATTAATTTAATAAATGGTTTTTGCGGTGCTAAACCAAGTTCCTGGAACATCTTCATGTCTTCGTTTACATCCGGGTTTGGCGTGGTTAGTAGTTTATCTCCTGCAAAAATCGAATTGGCTCCTGCAAAGAAACACATCGCCTGACCTTCTCTGGACATTTGTGTTCTTCCGGCAGATAAACGTACTTGAGTTTCCGGCATAACAATACGGGTTGTGGCAACCATACGGATCATTTCCCAGATTTCAACCGGTTTTTCTTCTTCCATCGGAGTTCCTTCTACGGCTACCAATGCGTTAATTGGCACCGATTCCGGTTGTGGGTTTAAAGTCGATAAGGCTACCAGCATTCCGGCTCTGTCTTCGACACTTTCTCCCATTCCGATAATACCACCGCTACAAACGGTTACATTGGTTTTTCGTACGTTTTCGATCGTTTGCAAACGGTCTTCGTATCCTCGTGTAGAGATAACCTCTTTGTAGTATTCTTCCGAAGTATCAAGGTTGTGGTTGTAGGCATAAAGTCCAGCTTCAGCCAAACGTTGCGCCTGATTTTCCGTAAGCATTCCCAATGTACAACAAACTTCCATATCCAATTTGTTGATGGTACGCACCATTTCCAATACCTGATCAAATTCCGGTCCGTCTTTAACGTTTCGCCACGCTGCTCCCATACAAACACGGGAGGAGCCGCTTGATTTTGCACGTAACGCCTGTGCTTTTACCTGTTGTACCGACATCAGGTCATTACCTTCGACATTGGTGTGGTAGCGCGCAGCCTGAGGACAGTATCCGCAATCTTCCGGACATCCTCCGGTTTTGATCGATAATAGGGTCGATACTTGTACCGTGTTCTGGTCGTGGTTGGTTCGGTGTATTGTGGCTGCTTCATAAAGCAGATCCATTAATGGTTTATTGTATATGGCAATGATTTCTTCTTTGGTCCAATTGTGTCTTGTTGCACTCATCCTTAAACATTTTTTGATGTTTCAAAAATAGGAAATTTGAGTTTAAGTAGAAAAATTTTGTTTGCCTTCGGTTTTTGATACAATTGGTGCATTTTTTTATTTTTTATGGTTTGTTTTGTGAATCTTGATTTTTGTAGGATTGACAAGGGTTTTAAGATAATTTTTGTAATGCTTTTTGTGAAAAAACATCAAATAGTCCTATAATTTTTACATGATACGCTTTTTTCTTTGAAATAAAATTTTACATTTGTGTGAAATTTAACAATTGATCTTACGTAATACTACGTGGTTATAGGGTCGGTTTATGGTAATTAATGTCTTAGTAGAGAAGGTGTGAAGGTGCATTTTTATCGGATTTAATGAATAAGAAGTAGAATTTTATTTAAGAAATACGAGTTTCATCTACGATGATGCTGTCAGATTAAGATTAAAAAATGAAAAGAACAATATTTTAATTGCATGCGCCGAATTTTACCAAAAAAAGCTATTCAAAAAGCACGTATTGTTTCATTTAAAAATGAAATGGTAAGAGCTGAGAATAAAACACCTATTGAGCTAAACAAAAAATATGCGAGTGTATAGAAAACTACTTTTTATATTTTTTGTTTTTTCATTATGCTCCTGTAAAAAAGAAAAGACAGCGACGGGTAGGGATGACTCAGAAATCCGTTCCCGTTATTTTCAGTTAGAGAAAATCGGCTGGAAGTCGCGCGAATATTCTCAAAAAGTAGACGACATCAATTTTACGGCTACCGAAGTGCCCATTCAATATTACATTTTAAAAGACCAGGGAACAACCGATCTGTTTAAAGTGGATTCGCTTTATGAAGCCAACAAACAGGAACGGGTTGTTGAATTTACGTTTCGTCAGGATCAGGAAAAAGACCTTTTATCCGATCAATTTACAGGATTGCCTTATGCCGATGCGGTTAAATATATGTCGTTTGCTATCAATAACGATTTTTATGTGGTTACCTCCAAAAATGATACAATACCGTGTAATGGCGTTTCCTACGAGCGCAATTATAAAATAGCACCTTTCCAGAAAATAGTATTGTTCTTTTCCGGAATTGATCCAAATGAAAAAATCCAATTGATTTATAAAGACCAGTTATTCCGCAAAGGAACATTGAAATTTAAGTTTAAAGACACATTTACAGAAATATTATTATGATCCAAAAAATCAGAACAAGTAAGGTTACAAAAGTCGTTGCTATTTATTTAGCAATGATGTTGTTTTTAGAAATGGTTCAGCCAATGGCAGCGTATGCGTTAACCACGGGTCCTTCACAACCGGAGTTTGAATCGTTTACACCTATTGATACTTCCGATATGGTCGATCTGGCCAGCGGTGATTTTAACTATAATATCCCGATTATGGATGTTGGTGGTTATCCGTTAAATCTGGCATACAATTCCGGAGTTACCATGGATCAGGAAGCCTCATGGGTTGGTTTAGGCTGGGATTTGAACGTAGGGCAGATTAACCGACAAATGCGTGGTTTGCCAGATGATTTCAAAGGAGACGAGATGATCTATGAAAATAACATGAAAGACAATGTGACCATCGGGTCGAATGTAAACCTCTTTCTTGCCGGATTTGGTATTGGCGAAATGGCCATGCCAAGTATCGGACTTGGTGTGAAGTATAACAATTACGATGGTTTTGGATTCTCGGTTAATGGTGGTTTGAGCTATCAAATCAGTGATAACCTTTCTGTAGGGATGAATATGGAATCATCTTCTTCCGAAGGCGTTTCGGTATCGCCAAGTGTGTCGTTCAATAAAAAGAAAACCGATAAAGATAAAAATGAAAATACTTTAACCGGGAGTCTTGGGGTGAGCTTAAATAGCCGAAAAGGATTGGAGACAATGACGATGTCATATAAAGCAGCCAAAAACAACAATAATCTTAAATATATAAAGAATCAGCAAGATTTATCAGGCTCTTTGTCGTTTGCGGATGTATCTTTTACACCTACAAAACGTGTTGGAATGGTGTCGTCCAACTATATGTTTGGTATGAATGTGGAAGGAGAGTTTTGGGGTGTGGAACCGGGAATGAAGTTTTCCGGATACCGAACCAGTCAGGGAATTAAAAGTTCTGAAAAATATAAAACAGAAAGAGGATATGGTTTTGAAAATAGCTATAATGCCGGAAGTGCTGATATCTTAGATTTTAACAGAGAAAAAGACAGAACGTTTAATAAAAATACAACATCATTACCGGTTACGAACAATACATACGATTTGTATAGTGTTCAAGGACAAGGGGTAGCAGGAATGTACCGTCCGTATAAATCGCAGGTGGGATTTGTGTACGATAGTTATATACAAGACGATACCAACGGTGGTAGTTTAGGTCTTGAATTTGGGGCCGGTGGAGGTGTCCACTTTGGTTTCGATGCAACGATTACTAAAGGTAATAGTGCTACAGGATTGTGGATGAGTAATAATCCGGCTTTGGCGCGATTTAGAGAGAAGGTGAATGGTAATAAAGTGGATTATGAAAAAGTGTTCTTCAAAAATATCGGAGGAGAGCATGTTGATAAAGAATTAAACTTATTCAATACGCAATTAGGAGGTTATGATCCGATTAAACTGGAAATTGGAGGTACTAAGTTTTCAAGGAATACTATTCTGAATTATTCCAGAAACGGTAGTTATATACAGAACGCCAGCTATGTAAAAAGAGAAGGACGTTTAAACAGAAATCAGGTTATCCAAAAGTTAACCCGTACGGAAGCGCAAAAATTTGGTTTTAAAACGCAATTTAGCCCGTACTCGTTAGCAGGAAAACACGATCATCATACTTCTGAGGTACGAATTATACAAGAAGGAGGCGATCGCTATATCTTTGGACGTGCGGCATATAACTCCATAAAGAGAGAAGCTACGTTTGATGTAGGAAGTAATCCGGGTGTAAACTGTTCCAAAGGATTGGTAAATTATAACCCGGGTAGTGATAACTCAGCCAATAACAGTAAAGACGGTGACCAGTATTTTAACAGGGTTACAACTCCGGCTTATGCACATACGTATTTATTGACGTCTGTTTTGTCATCCGATTATCAGGATTTAAAAGATGACGGTCCTACCGATGACGATTTAGGGACTTATACGAAGTTTACCTATAATAATACACAACCCTATAAATGGCGTATTCCGTTTAAAGAAAATGTAGCCAATTATGATGAAGGTTTACGTTCCAGTAAAAAGGATAACAAAGGAAACTATCAGTACGGTGAAAAAGAAATGCTTTATATCAAAAAAATCGAAACGAAAACACACGTTGCTATTTTTGAGATTTCACCACGTAAAGACGCTTACGGTGTAAAAGGTGAAAACGGAGGTATCGGATTGGATTCGAAGTCGTATAAACTGGATAAGATTTCATTGTATTCGAAACCGGAATATTTAGCCAATCCTACAGCGGCTACACCTATTAAAGTAGCACATTTTGAATACGATTATAGTTTGTGTCAGGGAGTTGAAAACCACGAAAACGCAAATATGTCGGGAGGCGCTTACGATGGTCAAAAAGGAAAACTAACACTTAAAAAAGTATATTTTACCTATAAGAAATCCAATATGGGTAAATACACACCGTATACCTTTAATTATGGGTATAATCCTTCTTACGATATGAAGGCCTATGATATATGGGGGAATTACAAGCCAGTTGCGGCGAATGTAGGTTGCGGAACAAACGATGCATTATCTAATGCCGAATTCGGATATGTGGATCAAAAAGACAGGGCTGCTGCAGATCAATATGCTTCTGCCTGGTTATTAAACAACGTTAGTTTGCCATCGGGTGGTAGAATAGAGTTGAATTATGAAGCTGATGATTATGCTCATGTTCAGGATCGCGATGTTATGGAAATGTTTAAAGTGGTGGGAGCCGGTGAGGCACCGCTAACATCTCTAAGCCAGTTAAACAATACAAAACTATATGGAAATAATCTTTCCCGTTATTTATATATCAAATTAGATGATTCTAATTTTCAAGACTTTCATGAGCGTTATATCAAACCGATACAAAATGATCCGATTTATTTTAGGTTTTTAGTGAATATGGCGCCAAATGATAATGCCAAATACGATTATGTGACAGGTTATCTAAACGTTGTAAAAAACCAAACGTATAACTTTATTCAGGACGGTAACGGTGAAAGTTATGCGTCTATTAAAATTGAAATGGTAAACCAGGGCGACGGTGGTAATCCGGAAGTGAACCCGATATCGAAAGCGGGTTGGTACTTCGGAAGACAAAACCTAAACCGTGTGGTGTATAGTATGAACAATGAAGAGGATACCAATAATCTTGAAGGTGTTGTGATGGAACTTATCGGTTGGATTCCAACGTTGTTGGATATTTTCAAAAGTCCAAACGGGAAACTAAAAGAAAAAGGAATTGCCAGCAAATTTATCTCCGGAAAATCATGGATTCGTTTAATGCAACCGAACCGTGAAAAAATCGGTGGCGGTAGTCGTGTGAAAGAAGTTAAAATGCATGACGAATGGCAAATCATGACCGATAACCCAAGTGATGAATTATATAAACAATATTACGGTCAGGTATATACCTATAAAACGGAACAAGGTAAAACATCGGGAGTAGCAAGCTATGAGCCGATTGGTTCTAAAGAAAATCCATTTGTAGAGCCATTTTATGATAAAACAAGTAAAAGTTTATTATTAGGACCTGAAACGGAAAACTATGTCGAAAAACCTTTTGGAGAATCGTTTTTCCCGTCACCGAAAATTACCTATAGTAGGGTAGCGGTTAAAAACCTTCCAAGGGGGAAATCGTTAGGGCCTCGGGATCCGGGTGTGGTAAAACGACATGCTACAGGACAGGTGGTAACTGAATTCTATACGACTTACGATTTCCCTACTGTGGTTAACTATACGCCTATGTCATCGAAATATGATAAATCGGATATCCTGGCAAGTTTATTAAAAATCAATGTTAGAGATCATTTAACATTGTCTCAGGGATACTCGATCCATACCAATGATATGGATGGTAAGATGAAGAGCCAACGTGTCTATGCTGAAGGACAACTTGCATTTATCTCCGGAGTGGATTATAAATACAGAGAAAATCCAAATGCACCTAAAAGTCAGGGGAAACTAAACAACGTGGTTACTACCGTTGATGGTTCCGGAAATATTAGTTCAAAACTGGTAGGAGTAGATTATGACGTAATCAACGATTTTAGAGAAAGTAAATCGGTAACACAAACGGCCGGTATTCACTTTAATACTGCTGGTATTCCGTTGTTTCTGGTTTTTGTGGTTATACCGGTTCCATTACCGAGTTATTCGAAACATGAAAATCAGATCCGAACTGCTGTAACTACAAAAGTGATTCATAGTAGTGGTATTTTATCCGAAAAAGTAGTGTATGATGTCGGATCTAAAGTGTCCACGAAAAATAGCGCATGGGATGCCGATACCGGACAAGTACTGTTAACGGAAACGACAAATGAATATAACGATAATTATTACAGCTTTAATTTCCCGGCATACTGGTCGTATAAAGGAATGGGGCAGGTAGCGAAAAATATCGGAATGGAATGTGCTATTTCCAATATAAATAACACCGATAAATATAAAATGGATGGTGGTTATAGTGCAGCCAAATATTTAATGGATGGTGATGAAGTGTGGGTTAATGGAATCAACCGATCGGAACAAGACCAGACATTTTTCGCCTGGGTAGTTCAAAATAAAGAAATCGGAAATGAATTTATGATGATTGATCGCAATGGTTTGCGTATCACCAGGGATAATATCATTAATGGTAGTATTAAGATCATCCGATCCGGATATCGAAACAGGTTGGAAGACTCCATGTCAGCAATAACATCGACTAAAAATCCGCTTTACACGTATAACGGAAATAATCAGATGGTATCGATGAAATCAAACATCGGAAGCAACCCATTTTACTCGTCAACATTTAACGATTACAGAATCGTAAATGCATCGGCAGTAGAATACAGTAATATCTGGGCAGCACAATGTGAATGTGATTTACCAAAGATGACCTATGACAGTGGACATAACCTTGTTTTTGAATATGAAAAAGACAATAATACCAGTGACCCGGATGATATCGCCGCAAACTCGTACAATCCATATTTGTATAATGTTTTAGGAAACTGGAGAGCCAACAAATCGTATGCGTATTTAACCGGAAGAAATTTTACCGATAATACGAATGATCTGAACCCTACACTGCGAAAAACAGGTTTCTTCAACAATTATGAGTCGTTCTATGTTTATAATGCTTTTACTGGGAGATGGGAGAAGAATGCACTGTATTCCAACTTTGGTAAATGGACTTTTGCATCAGAAATAACACAGTTCAACCCATATGGTCAGGAAGTAGAAAACAAAGATGCGTTAAATCGTTATTCATCGGCGTTTTTCGGTTATAATAACCGATTCCCGATCGCGGTGGCATCTAATGCAAAATATAAAGAAATGGCTTTTGACGGATTTGAAGATTATGATTTCTCTACCTGTCTGACATCAGCGCACTTTAATTTCCAGGGATTACTTGTACCAAATGAAGTAACTGTTTCGTCGAAACAATCGCATACCGGTAGAAAAAGTTTGAAAATTGAAGCCGGTAAAAAAGCACTGCTTAAAAAACAGGTGGTTTCCTGTATTGATGTGCCAAGTAGTCCAGTGGCCAAAGTAAAACCGGTACAAAAAGAATTAGCTAAAGTCATTAAAAAATAGTAGTAGAGATGATTCGTATAAAATTGAAAAATTTAGTTTTAATAGTGTTTTTACTATTGTCTGGCATGACTGTTTTGGCTCAGGTTACTCCGGAAGAAAAACAGGCACTGATCGATATATATAACAGTACTAATGGTAAGAAATGGAAAAACAATAAGGGTTGGGATGTTACGAATCCTAAATCGGTTGTGACTTCCTGGGATGCTGCAAAGAAAACAGGATGGTATGGTATTACCGTTAAAGACGGCCATGTTACCGATATCGTTTTAAATGACAATAATCTTGAAGGGGAATTAAAAGCAGACCCGGACGCATTTCAGGCGTTGACTCGTTTTTTAATTAATGGTAACAACGTAACCGGCGAACTAGCCGAAGATCTATTGGAACCATTGGGAGAGCTGCCTAAATATATGGACGAAGCTCCAAAGGTGGCAAAAGAAACAGCGACTAAGCGTGTTGCCGATGCAAAGGTGGAAAAGGTAGCGGTTGCGGATAATGCAACGGCTGTAACAACCGAAAGAAAACGTTGGGAATCGTGTACCAGAGATAATCCAAATTCACCGATAGTAAAAAATATATTCCTGAAGTTTATAAAATACCTGGTTAACGCCAAGAATAGTGGTGTACCGGATTATCAGATTGAAGGAAGTAACCCACCGGAATTTAACGCACTAAAACCGTTTATTACGGATCCGAATCCTAAGATTACACATTTTGTTTCCGCTTTCGATCCTTCGAATAGTGTCCTAACGGAAATGCGTTTCTCTTTTACAGGAGATCACGGTGAGCATGATGTTTGGCTTTCCGGTAGTTTTTCGGATATCGCCAATGTTAATTTTGATATTGATTTAAGTGGTTATTCCGATTCAGGACATTATTTGGATTTACAAGGTGATTATTCTGAGATTTATCCGGGCTATAAAATCTATTTAAAACGGTTTGAAGTGATGCACGTCGATTTCTGCCCGGACAGATTACCGGTTTGTAACGAAAAAAACCGAATGATTTTGTCAAGTTCTTCCGGACTGGAAGCGTTATGCGCCGGACAATTTATTAAGGCGACTTTCTACCCTTCTATGGCGAGTGCCGATTATAGTATCGCGATTCTAAATTCAAGTGGCGCTACCGTATATACCGGTACGTATAGCGGCGGCAATGAGGTGTATATCAATGCGCTGGAAGCGGGTACCTACACGATTTATATAGATGTTATGAATTATGATAGTGGATGTGTCTTCTCGGTTGAACAGCAGTTTACGGTTCAGAATTGTAGTAACTTCTGTGCTTCCAATAATCCGAATACCGTAATTGTAAAATACTTATATCTTAATTTAATAAACCATTTGGTTACAAAAATGGTAACCGATGGTATGATTCCGGATGGGTATTTTCCACCGCAATTGAGTGCATTAGTACCGTATATCTCCGATCCGAATCCGAAAATTTACAACGCGCATTTTACAAGTCACAACGAGTATTTCCGTTTTTCATTTACAAATCATGGTTCCGATTATGATGTATCGCTACGATTTACGCCAAATACCACTGTAACCGGTATCGATTTGGCCGGATATTCATCGCCCAATTTAGTTTCGACAATTCCGGTGCTTTATAATACGGGTGTGATGGAGCCGAATCATACGGTGAAGCATATCGATTTTTGTCCGGCAACACCAGTATATTGTACGACAACAAATCCAAATGCTCCGGTAATTAAAAACTTGTTCCTTAATTTGATCAATAAATTAAGAACACTTCCTACTGCGAGTGTGCCTAATGGATATACTTGTACGGAGTTAACGGCTTTGGCGCCCTATGTTACGGATCCGAGCCCTAAAATTTACAACTTTGCCAATTCAGGAGGTTCGATTTCATTCTCCTTTAATCCACACGGTTCACAATATGACGTGGTGGTTCCGCTTCTAAGTAATTTAAGTATTACGAATGTGGAGTTCAATAATTTTGTTGCTCCGGATATGCAGGCGACATTTAAAACGACTTTCAGTAACGGTTCGTCAAATAATACGGTTGGAAAGGTTAAGCATATCAATTTATGTCCGGACGATTTGTACTGTATGTCACACGTGGCAATCGTAGTGGACGAATCCGGATCGCTTGATGATACCGAAATCCGAAAAATCCGAAAACAACTAAAAGCATTTGTACAGCAACAAGCCGATACGAATGATAATTTAGGAACCAATATCTATGTTTCCCTGATCGGTATGTCTGACAGTGATACCTACAACAGAGCTGATGCCATCATGCAGGTTAAAATTACAAACGGTTCGACTTTAAATCAATTTAATAACTGGATTAACAGTTTTGGTGCCCGATACGGTCAAACAGGTATCAGTCATGGTTCCGATTACTGGAAAAGTGCTTTGGACAAAGCATTAAGCACCTCGATGAAACCTAAAGGGGTTATTATGATCACCGATGGTTGTCAGACGTCCAATGTTGCGAATTTGGTTAACACGATGAAATCATTTGATAATTATAGAAATCCGGCGAATCCAACAACTTCATTAAATCCAAATGCTCCGCATTTATATGTACTGGGAATCGAAAACGGTTTCTATGTGGATTCGGAAACGGTAGTAAGTCAGCGAATGGCGCAAAACCAGGATCCTAATTTAAATCCGGCTTTGGTAGCACCTGCTTTGGGAACTAACGATTTCGCCCGAGTTGCTCCGGTTGAACATACCGATGTAATTCAAACACAAGCCGAATCACGTCTTAGAAAGTCATTAAAATTCTTATTGGGTTACCCTGCAGATCAATTCCCGGTAGCGAGTATCGATTACTTTAAACCAGCCGATTATTATGGTCATGATAACTTTAATATTCTGGGTTCAGACGATCGTTACCTTTCGGAAAAATTGGTCGACAGTCAGATTTCTTGTGGTATCTCCATTACAAAAGATTTTTGTGAAGATTGTTACTCGTTCCAACCGGAACCCGGAAAGGAATATATCTTAAGTGCCTGGGCAAAAGAAGAGACAAATGAACAACTTAAAACATTTGTAAACCCTGCGATTACACTGATTTTTTATCACAATAAACAGGCATTGCCACAACACGAAATAACAAGAATCACAGCGACACCTTCCGGTGAAATTATCGACGGATGGCAACGCATCTTTACCAAGTTTAAGATTCCGTATTCTGAAACAAGCGCTATCAACAATACGATTTCAATTGGAGTTGAGCTAACGAATAACAGCCCGAGTATTCCGGTTTATTTTGATGATATACGCGTGCATCCTTTAAAAGGTAGTATGAAATCATTTGTATACGATCCGGAAACCTTTAAGTTGATGTCGGAATTAGACGATAATAACTACGCTACTTTTTATGAGTATGACAATGAAGGCGGACTGGTTCGTATTAAAAAAGAAACGGAAAGAGGTGTGAAAACCATTCAGGAAACCCGTTCCGGAAGTGTAATTAAAAACTAAAGGATAGTCATGGTAAATAAAATCATCACATCCGTTTCCATCCTTTTTATGGGGTGTCTGGTTCAGGCACAAACCGTAGGAGAGGTTTTGAAAAAAATTACAGCCGGATACAGTATTGCAGAACCACTACAGTATAAAACCGATTATAAACTGTTCAAAGATCATAAGTCGACTAAGGTGGAAGAAAATTATAAAGGAGTCTTTTATAAAAATGCGGCGAACGAGGTTTACATTAAAATCAACGATACGGAGATTATTAATACGAAGAAAACCAATATAAAAGTCAGCCACTCCGAAAACGCTATTGTGGTTTCGAATCCGGTTGCCAATTATTTCGGTGAAGCCGATTTTAATAAAGTATTTGAATTGTGTAAACTGAATTCGTTTAAAGATTATAAAACCTATTGGGAAATCAGTCTGGAACCCAAAACTCATTCCGGATTGACCTATTCCAAGATCATTTTAAACGTGTCAAAGAACTATTTTATACAAAAACAGATCTTTTACTATAACACGGGAATTAATTTTTCCAAGGATTATAAAGGAACAGATGTTAACTATCCGAGACTGGAAGTGGTTTATAGCGATTATAGCAGAAAAGCAATTCCTCCTACGGTTATTAATACACAAAACTATCTTTCTTTCTCTAACAAGAATAGCATTGTTTTGGCTCAACGGTTTAAAAAATACGAAATAATTGATCAACGAATTGTTTCTAATAATATAAAATAAAAATCAGATATATGTATATCCCTAAGCGTTTATTTATTTTAGTATTTACACTATTTACAGCGTTTGTTTTCGGGCAACAGGAAGAAACTTTGGGTGCTATTACCTCGGGTAGCCAGTTGCATAGTTTGCCAACGCTAAGCATTACCGACCCGAAATATGGCTCTTTGAATCAGCAGAATGTTTTTACATCTATTGATCCTGCGGTATATATTCATTTTGGTTTCAAGGATCTTGTAACGAATCAGCCGGCTTATCAGGCACAATATTCTTGCGAGGTGAAATTGGGAGTTATACCCTATAATAACCAAAATGGACAAGTGGCGGGTTATGCTGTTAAGTTGAAAATTGTACACGACAACCTGACTGAGGGCGTGAAATTCGATGATTATGCGGTTTATAAGTTGCCGGGTATTCATAGAGCGGATGTAGTGGTAGAAGAGGTAGTGTACAGAGATTTGTCGGGACAAATTATTCCTACAGTTAGTAATTCTACGGCCTATCTTCAGCTTCGTTTTAAAACGGATCGTTATTACAATATCAAAAATACAACGGTTAATCCGGTTTCGAAAAGACTCATTAAATACAATGGAATGTCGGAAATGGTGGTTAACAATGTAAGTGATGGTGCCGAAGAACTGGAAATCAACTGGACGCGTTATAATGACGCACCAGCGACGGAATATGAACTGGAATGGACCTGGGTGGATAACTTTGGGCCAAACGGAAGCAAATTGATGCCGAATCAGATTGCCTTAACAGAACAGGATTTTAAACTAAATAGTACTCGAGTACAAACTAAAGAGTTACGATATAGAATTCCATTGGTGTTTTCCAAAGGTTATCTGGTATACCGGGTTCGACCGGTTGGACGCTTCCTTGACGATACCAAAAAGAGCTATTATGGAACCTGGTCATCCGGATTAGCCGGTGCCTTCCAGAATGTAGCTAACTGGGGTACTTTCCTTGAAATTGATGCCGATCATGAAGTTGGTAAAAAGAACTGGCAGTATAAGGCTTCTTTTGCCGAAGATGGTAAGAAAAAAGAAGTTGTAAGTTATTTCGATGGTACCTTACGTAATCGTCAAACGGTTACGAAAACAAATACTAATAATAAAACAATTGTTGGAGAATCGGTATATGATAATCAGGGACGTGTTGCCATAGAAGTATTACCAACTCCTATTGAAGCTTCCGGTATTCGCTATTACCGTGACTTAAATAAAAATGATGGCGGGAAGGTTTTTACCCATCATGATTTCGATTGGGATCGACTTAATGGATTAATCTGCGAACCTATAGTGCCACCGGGAATGTCTAAAAGTTCCGGTTCTAGTAAATATTATTCGGAAGAAAATCCTATTGTAGGTAACTACCAGGATTTTGTACCTAATGCCAATAAATATCCTTTTTCTCAGATTGAATATACGCCGGATAACACGGGAAGAATCCGAAGAAAAGGAGGCGTAGGACAAGAGCTTCAATTGGGTAATGGGCATGAAATGAGTTATTTATACCTGCAACCGGATCAGGAAGAATTAAACCGACTTTTTGGATATAAAGTAGGGGATTTCAAACGCTATAAAAAGAATGTAGTTGTCGATCCAAATAAACAGGTTAGTATCAATTATCTGGATCCACAGGGAAGAACTATTGCTACAGCGTTGGCCGGTGATAATCCAAAAGAGCCTATGGTCTCGTTAGAGGATGAAACGAATAATGCATTACACCAGATGACAACTGCTAATGTGTTGTCGAATAACGATGCGTATGCTACCGGACAAAATGGAATCCTATTGGATGGAGTACGATTAAATAAGCAGATAGGTGTTATTAAGGAAGAAGCGTTAACATTTAATTATGGTCTGACACATGCTACTAATACCTATACCGACTATTGTATGGGTGGAAAACACTATCCTTTTGTATTTGACTGGAGTATGAATCTTTTGGATGATTGCGGTAGCGGTATGTTAGTCAACCAGCATGGTGATTTTGAAATTCCGGGCGGGGTCTTTCAGTTAGGAGCGGTAAATCTGAATTCGTATACGCCGAATGCACCAGCGATTCTATTCAATAGAAGTTCAACGTCCGGTGTGTTAAAAATTGGTTCGTATACTTTAAGTAAAGATATCCGGGTAAATCAGGCCGCTGTCGAGCAATATGCAGATGATTATATCGCACAATTAAGAATTACAAGCAATCCGTGTTTTCCGACTTTAGGAAACTATGTAGTTGATATTAGCGAAGAAGACTGTCACGTGACGTGTAGAAGTTGCGAGGAAGCGTTGATTTGTACCTATTTGACACCACAGGAATGTGCGGCATATAGAACAACGTTCCCTATTGGTACAGACGAAAGCGTATTGGGAGACATCAATGTAAGAGAGTATTATGTCTTACTTGCTGAACGAAAATATGTAATCGACAATCTGAACACTAATTTCGCAGGAAGTTCATTTTCTTATAACGGAACACAATATGTAGATGTGAATGGACTTATTTCGCAGTATACCATCAATATATATGTGACTCGTTTCAAAAAGGAACTTAGAGTAATGTTAGATGGTTGTAGAGAATTGTGTATACAGCCGGGAGATACCTGTAACATCAATACCAGCATATTGTTATCGGATGTTAGTCCGCATGGACAATACGGGTCAATTTCAGGAATCGATTTTCCAACGGCACAACCAGGTGGAACAACAACACCTGCAACTAGTGTAGATGATACCTTGAGTTTGTTTAATGAAGACAACCAATTGTTATATGGTGGTTCTTCAACACAGACGTATGTCGATTTGGATACCGGATTAACCGTTACTCAAAATGTATCGAACTATAACTGGAGAAGACCGGCAACGCCATATATGGACGATAACGGTGATATTGCAAAGGTTAAAGTAGAAAGAATCAATTATAACACCTATATTCCGGAGGTAATGCCTTCGGCTAGTGTCGAAGATGATCCACTGGATCCTACTTCATCAAATAAATATGTGCGTCCGCAATATTTAAGAAATGTAACGGATTTTGTAAATAACTGGCAAGCAAGCTGGGCAGAATCGTTATTGCCATACCACCCGGAATACCAGTATTTGAAATATAATAAAGCAATTTGTGCTAAAACAAATTCAACTGGAGATAACTCGGATAGCTTTGATGAGAAACTTAAAGCCTTGGATTATACCAATGTCTTTACAACAAATGGAATGGTACAAAATTTAGTCAATATTACGGCTAATGACCCTTTCTATAACAGTCAGATTACAACAATGCCTGCACAGGGTATCACGTATGAGATAGAAACGGCTGCTGATTTTAACCTGAGAAGGAATTTATTGGTAGAAGCAATGAATACGAATTATGAAGGTATTAAATTGGCTAATAATGCCCGATTGAATATGCTACAAACGGCGTATTATACAACTGTTTTCGGTAATGGAATTGCGCCGGCTTCTACCTATCAGAGTTTGGTTACGTCTCCGCTTAACCAGTTGCTTCCGATTCTTAATGCGCTGAATCCGAGTGAAAAAGAGCGTGTTTGGAAGAGCTTTATGAATAACTATATCGCGTTTAAACAAAAAACGAGAACGGTATATTCCCATATGTTTGCCCTACGAAATAGTGGTTATAACGGTTGTATTGGCGACGTACAGAACGTTGATACTTTTGTAACACTATTTGAAAAATATAATACAACAGGTAATTATAGTAACCTGTTACAACGAATCAACCAGGCTTTTGCAACTCCGGTTCCAACAACGCCTGCTGGTACGGTACTGGCATGTTCTACAACTACAGTAGCCTACTATAAAAACAAAGAAAAACGATTTATATCAGCTGATTACGGCTTTAACTCCGGTGTTCCGGGAGCACAGGCCGTTGCCAATGCGACTGCCGATGCCGATGCACATACGTATCAGCAAACTGGAAAATGTCCATTATTAGTGGATACCGAAAGTTTATTAAAAGGATTGATCAATCCTTCTTTCCAAAGTCAGGGATTATTGCTTTACGGCTTTAATGCCTACAGTATGCCGATGTTAACACCGGATTTATTTAATTCGGTATTGTTAGATCCCGCTGCTTATGCGGCAAACCCACAAAATGTTACCATTAATGGAAATATTGTAAATGGGGGAGCGAGTTTGAATCTTACTTTTAATACCGCGAGCGGTGTTATTTCACAACCAATCGAACTTAAGATTTTAACACAGACTTTATCTATAGGCTCCTATATGAATGGCTGTAACGAAACGTTACCGGCTCCTACATGGACGGCTTATAATACAAACTTTAAGATTGTAGACTTCAAGAATATTTATTATGTGCCGGGATCATTTAATGCGGCCAATAATACCTATAAATTCCAGATTGTTGCGGTTCTAAAAAGACTTACAGGAACAAGTTGTCCGGCTCTTGAAGAGATCGTTTTGGAAGGAACTGTTAAAGCGGCTATCGGACAATGTAGTTTCGGGGATGCAGCTGGAGAAACAGGTGAAAATTGCGACAAACGAGTGCGTTTTGAAAAAGCATTGGTACGCGTTATGAATGCTTTAAAAGGAACAAATCCAAATATTCCGGGACAATTATTTACATCTGGTGTAGCCTTAAATGGTGCTCCAAATGATAAATATACCTATGGAAGCAGTGTTATGCCGGAGGTATTAAGCGACTTGGCATTAAATTCAACCTGGTCGTGTAGTCCGAGTACCAGTTTTACGGTTAACGGCCCAACTCCGTTTACAATTTATAATCTGGTTAACGAATTTGGAAATCCATCTTTCCTACCGGGCTCTTTTTATAGAGTAACGGGAATAAAGATTGAAAAGAATATGGTGAATGGTGTTGCAAGTGGTGATGACAAAATAGCGATCAGCTATTTGGATCTGAAAGATCAGGTGTTTACCCTATATGGACGTATCACACCATTAAACTATAGTTGTATCTGTACGGAAGAAGTTTCTCAGACAGAAGCTATAGAAGCAAACTTCTTAAACCTGACGAATCATCTTTGGAGTGTAGGAGGTAATTCCGGTCCGTTTTTACCGGGTATTTTGGACGGATATAACCCGGCACAGATGCAGGCTGTGGCTCCATATATTATTGGAAATAATCCAACGGTAAATCAATACGCTACATACTGGTCTGATGGATTATCGAATTATGATGGAATCAAGTTTAATTTCTTTTCGGGTTCTCAGGAATGTCAGTTTGTGTTGCCACTTTATGCTTATCCGGGAAGAGGTTCTACTTTAACGAATTATACTAGACAGATCACGCATTTCTCGAATTTTAAAATACTTGAAAATTTAGGTAATAATACGTATGCTTTTAGTGTTTTTGTTCACCATGGTTCTTATAGTGTTAGTAGTGGTCGATTTAATATGGTCTATCCGGCTGGAATCCAGGAAGCTCGTGGTACGATAAGCTGTCTTCAGCAAACGTTCTGTGAAGAGGAGTTCGGAGTGACAACTGCATTGACATCCGTGTTAAAGGATCTTATACAGCAACAATCAGTAGCCGATGGTTCTACTGCTAATGGATTACCGGCTTTAAATACCTACGTTCAGTTATCTGGAGCTGCTCCGTCAGCCAGTATCAATAACTTCTATAAAGTAGAAAATACTGCCAGTTCTCAAATTGGATTTACGTTTGCCAAAGAATCGGAATGTGAAGTAGTGTTTACAGTACCAGGTGTTTCGTTTGCAAATGTTACGAATATCTCGGGATTGTCATTTACCAATACGCAATCGGGTAATTTTACAGCTACGGTTACAACGAATACCGGAGCACAAATTGTTGCCAACGGTACCAGTAAATGTATCACTGCACGAAAATGTAATTCTGTAATTCAGGTGCCTTGTACATCTTGTATACCGTCTACCGTTCCTCCGATGGCTTGTGTGGATAAATGGTTCCAGTTCCGCGATATAATGGATATCGTACAAGGGTATCAAATGCCGGATCATTTGGCTCAAGATGCGAAATATTTCTGTGAAGCCAACCTGGGTTATCTGGTTACGGATTATATACATTATTTGAATATAACGGGAGCTTACGATGTTAGTATGCCAGCCTTTATAACGATAAGTGAATTCGGAGCAACTAATTTGAATTATGGTTATAATGGTACCCAAATGGTTATTAATGCCTATGGTACGTATTTGATGTCGCATCCGTTTATTGAATGGAGTGAATTCGTAAATCAATATGTGACGGAAAATAAAATTTGTCCTCCGGCACCAATGGTTCCGACCATCAATTTGGAAGTAGATGATATTCCTACCCCTTGTGAGATTTTTGTACACTCGGTACAACAGACTTATATGCAGGAATTAATGGAGGAATATTTTGCTGCAAAACGAGAAGAATTTAAACAAAAATATATTCAGGCCGCTATCAACGGATTACAGGAATCGTTGAATAAGGTGTCTTATGATAAAGAGTACCAGTATACGTTATACTATTATGATCAGGCAGGAAACCTAGTGCAAACGGTTCCTCCTCAGGGAGTTTCCCGATTAGCGCCGGATGCCAATGGTTTAATCAATGAGATTAGAACCTCAGTACCAGAAGAAGAGCAACAGACAGTAGGCGGTATTCTTGTCGATCCGAATCACAGGATGAAAACGCTATACCGTTATAATTCCCTGAATCAGTTGGTATGGCAAAAAACACCGGATGGTGGTGAAGCACGATTTGCTTATGATCAATTAGGGCGTATTATAGCCTCGCAAAATGCAAAACAGGCGGCTATGCCAAAACCAAGATTTAGTTATACACGTTATGACGGTCTGGGACGTATTGTGGAAGCTGGAGAATACGAGCCTCAGCAAGCTTATATTAACGAGGAAGGAAATGTTATCGTAGGAGGTTCTCCGGTAGGTGATCTGGAAACGTATAATTATAGACGTTATGAAGTAACGCGAACGCTTTATGATACCCCGGTTGAAAATACTACCGGTTGGTTTGAATCGTATTCCGATAATAATAACCACAAAAGAGTGACAGCTATACTAACGTATAGCATCATGGAGGATGGTGTAAACTTTGATGAACAAAAAATTATCGCGAATGATCAATATGATAATGCCATTTTGTACGATTATGATATCCATGGAAACGTAAAAGAACTTATTTATCATACGAATAAAGAGGTCTTAAGAAGTTTAAATCAGGATATCAAAAAAGTGATCTACGATTACGACCTAGTGAGCGGAAACGTAAATAGCGTAACGTACCAACCTAAAAAAGCAGATCAGTTTGTTCACCGTTATGAGTATGATGCCGATAACCGAATTACGCAGGTTTATACCAGTAAGGATAAAATCGTATGGGAAAAAGAAGCGAAATACGACTATTATGAGCATGGACCTTTAGCACGACTTGTAGTTGGAGATAAGCAAGTTCAGGGATTGGATTATTTTTATACGCTTCAAGGTTGGTTAAAAGGAGTGAACTCAGAACGTTTAGGTACAATAACACTTAGAGGTGCTTATACCAACTATGACATAGGTGGCGACGGAGATCTTTTTAGTAGTGCAGCGAAAGATGCTTTCGGATTTGGATTAAATTACTTTAGAGGTGACTACCAATCCAGACATCATGTTACGAATGGTAAAGACAATATGGCATTAAACTATAGTTTAGCAAACGGTCTGGAAAGAGAGAGAAATTTATATAACGGAAACATTAAAGAGATGGTTACCTCTTTAATGGATTTGTCTCAGGTAAATTTAGCATCGCAGTATAATTATTATGCATACGATCAGTTAAACAGAATTAAGGCTATGAACTCCCTAAGTATTAATGATATATTTGGGATGTTTACAGAGGAATCCTATCAATCGAATTATTCGTATGACAGAAATGGTAACATACTGGCATTAAATCGTACGGCACCGAGGAATAAAAATAGCGGATACTCTGAAATAATGGATGAATTGCGATATCATTATCAGGACGGAACGAATAAATTGATGCATATTGAGGATGCCGTTCCTAACGGAGCGTTTACTAATGACCCGTCGAATCCGAATGATACGACTTTAGATATCGATAATCAGGATAAAAATAACTACCAGTACGATGAGATTGGTCAGTTGATCCGTGATGAAAAAGAAGGCTTAAATATTAGCTGGAGAGTGGATGGAAAAGTGAAATCGATAAATAAAAGCAATGGAACGGTAATTGATTTCGAATACGATGGTTTAGGAAAAAGAATTGCTAAAATCGTTACCAATGGAAGCGATGTGACGACTACATTCTACCAACGTGATGCACAAGGAAATGCAATGAGCACCTATGAGATGGTCAAGAGATGGGGACAACCGGAAAAATACTACCTGATTGAACAGGAAATTTACGGAAGCAGTCGTCTTGGAGTTGAAAAAAGCAGAAAAGAGCTTAATGCGGAGACCGGAAGAGGAATTGCTTTACGAATGGATGCGCTTGTAGCTACAGCACAAATTGCGGACAATGTTTCGCAGGCATTATTAACAAATCCGTCTTCTATTTGGGGATTATCGTTTAGTGGAAATAACAATGTTACTTGGGGCGATGGCGACAAGAGTATTAATTTCTTTGATCAGGGTGGAAAAACACAGGAATTTGAAATCAGAGCAAACTTCAAAATTGTTGGAGGTTCAGCGATGTCAGTCAATCAAAATCATGCGTTAGTAACTTTAGACGGTGCCAGAAGACCGGAATATAAACAATGGGATAATAGTATTGCGCGTATTGTGATTAAGAGAAATGCAAGTGGCGCTTATGTACCGGCATTAGAAGTTGAAAAATATACGAAACGATTCCACCGTTATAAACCGTTCTTTGTTTTCCACAGACGTTGGAATTATAGAAACTATAAAACCGTTTGGACATACGAATTGAGAAATGCGATACCGGAAACAGAATGGAACTTCCATGCGAAGGTATCGGTAAGTGGCGATAGTTTTAGCCCGCAGTTTACGATTAACGGAAATGTTTACACGTCGCGAGATTTTATAACCAATGTAAATCAAGAGTTAAACGGACCGGAATCTGGTGATACAAGAGACTTCCCGGAACCGGATCCTGTTTCGAATACTTTAGGTAAAACCGCAAAAACATACGGAAATGTTGACGGGAACTATTTTGGAAATTCTTTCCAGGGAGTACCAGTTGAAATGTGTGATTTTACGTATACTGTAAATAATGGTCAGGGATCGGATAATACTCCGGTATATGTCTTCCCGTTTGATGAAGGACCGGTTGGACAACCTACGGCAACTAACAATTTGCTGACAATGACAAGAAATGGTGTTCCGTATACGCAATCGTATTGTGGACCAACAGCACTAGATTCTGATGGTGATGGAATTCCGGATGCAGTGGATAACTGTCCGAATAAATTTAACCCGAATCAGAGTGATGTGGATGGTGATGGTGTTGGAGATGTTTGTGACAACTGTATGTACACATATAATCCAAACCAGGCCGATACAGATGGTGATGGTAGAGGAGATGTTTGTGACAACTGTATCAACAATCCAAACTACAATCAGATTGACACGGATGGTGACGGAAGAGGTGATGCTTGTGACAACTGTAGAACGATTTACAACCCGGGTCAGGAAGACGCTGATGGTGATGGTATTGGAGACGTTTGTGAAGGATTGGATCAAGGTCAGGGTACATCTGCAGCAGTTGGAACACCGGTTACAGCTTATCGTTTTGTAGGGGATAAAAACTACGAATTATCGAACCATTTAGGTAACGTTCTTTCTGTAATTACCGACCGTAAATTGGCTGGGTTATATGGGCGAGGAGTACTGTTAATTCCAGACGTAGTTTCATACAATGATTACTATCCGTTTGGGATGCTAGTACCAAACCGTCATGAGTCCTCAGAATCATATCGTTATGGATTCCAGAACCAGGAAAAGGACGATGAAGTTAAAGGTGAAGGGAATAGCCTGAATTATACGTTCCGAATGCATGATTCGAGAACAGGAAGGTTCTTTGCAAGAGATCCTCTGGAGAGAGACTATACATGGAATTCTCCTTATGCTTTTAGCGAAAATAGA